>NZ_CP117437.1:2202500-3577500 GCF_030687535.1 Pseudomonas sp. FP2335 | reverse complement strand
CATCGGCCGATGATCTCCGGGGCCGGGCATGATGCCTGCTACCTGAACCAGGTGGCGCCGACGGCGATGATCTTTGTGCCTTGTGTGGATGGCTTGAGCCATAACGAAGCGGAGGAGATTTCGCCAGAGTGGTCGACGGCGGGAGCGGATGTGCTGCTCCAGGCCATCCTGGCCAAGTCCTCTATCTAGCGGGCCTACCTCAATCAAAATGTGGGAGCGGGCTTGCTCGCGAATGCGGTGGGTCAGTCAACATGTTTGGGTCTGATACACCGTCTTCGCGAGCAAGCCCGCTCCCACACAAGCCCGCTCCCAGACTGGGTCTCCTGTATCTGATGCGTCGAGGGTTTCAGCGGAAAAACTCGCCGGGCGTCGCATCAAACTGCTGGCGAAACGCATTGATAAACGCCGACGTCGACTCATACCCACACCCCAGCGCCACATCCGTGACCCGCTCGCCGCGTTCCAGGGCGGGCAGGGCGGTCAGCAAGCGCAGGCGCTGGCGCCAGGCGCGGAACGTCAGCCCGGTATCGCTCAGGAACAACCGGCTCAGGGTCTTTTCACTCACGGCCAACTTGCGGCTCCAGTCCCCCAGGGTGGTCTGCTGTTCCGGGTGCAGGTTCAGGCTGCGGTAGATCTGGCGCAAACGCGGGTCCAGTGGCAGCGGCAGCATCAAATCCACCTGCGGCGCTGCCGCCAGTTGGTCCAGCACCACCTGGGCCAGGCGCCCGTCCGGGCCGTCCTCGGCATATTCCACCGGCAGTTCGCTGAAGCTGCGGATCAATTCGCGCAGCAGGCTGCTGACCTCCAGCACATGGCAACGCGCATCCGCCCAGGCGGTGACGCGGCAGTCCAGGTAGAGGCTGCGCATTTCCGTGCGCGGCGAACTGAACACGCGGTGCGGCATGCCCGCCGGAATCCATACCGCGCGCTGCGGCGGGGCGACGAAGCGGCCGACGCTGGTCTGGATCTCCAGCACCCCGGCAATCGCATAGGACAACTGCACCCACGGGTGACTGTGGCGGCGGGTCAGCGCACGGTTGGGCAGCGATTCGGTGCGCCCGTACACCGGCCGCGGCAGGCTGGCGAGCCCGGGCACACTGCGGCGAACGGTTTTGTCCTGTCCTTTAGGCGGCATTTGTTGGCTCATTGGCGTTAGTCGGTAACAAGCCGTTACGTTAGAGTCGCCCAGACGCTCTTGGCAACCCCCGGAAGACCTACTTATGACTCGTCCGCGTTTTCTCCCTGACAACTTCACCCTGACCCTGATCGCCACGGTGATCCTCGCCTCATTGCTGCCCGCCAGCGGCCAGACCGCCGTGGCGTTTGGTTGGGTGACCAACCTGGCCATCGCGCTGCTGTTTTTCCTGCACGGCGCCAAGCTGTCGAACCAGGCGATCATTGCCGGGGCCGGGCATTGGCGCCTGCACTTGCTGGTGTTCAGCCTGACCTTTGTGCTGTTCCCGCTGCTGGGCCTGGCGCTCAAACCGCTGCTGTCGCCGCTGATCGGCAACGAGCTGTACATGGGCATGCTTTACCTCTGCGCGCTGCCGGCCACGGTGCAGTCGGCGATTGCCTTTACTTCCCTGGCGCGGGGCAATATCCCGGCTGCGATTTGCAGCGCGGCTGCGTCCAGCCTGTTTGGGATTTTCCTCACGCCGTTGCTGGTGACGCTGCTGCTCAATGTGCACGGCGAAGGCAGCAGCACCCTCGACGCCATTGTGAAAATCAGCGTGCAACTGCTGCTGCCGTTTATCGCCGGGCAGATCGCCCGCCGCTGGATTGGCGCGTGGGTGGGGCGCAACAAGGCCTGGCTGAAATTCGTCGATCAGGGTTCGATCCTGCTGGTGGTCTACGGCGCGTTCAGCGAAGCGGTCAATGAGGGGATCTGGCACCAGATCCCGCTGTGGGAACTCGGCGGCCTGGTGGTGGCGTGCTGCGTGTTGCTGGCCCTGGTGCTGGTGGCCTCGACGGTGCTGGCCAAGGCCTTTGGCTTCAACCAGGAAGACCGCATCACCATCTTGTTCTGCGGCTCGAAGAAAAGCCTGGCGACCGGGGTGCCGATGGCCCAGGTGTTGTTCGCCGGGGCGAGCATGGGCGTGCTGATCCTGCCGTTGATGCTGTTTCACCAGATCCAGCTGATGGTGTGTGCGGCGTTGGCGCAGCGCTATGCGAATCGGCCGGAGTCGATTCCGGAGTTGATGGGGCAGGTGGACCCGTAATTTTTCCTTCAGCTGCTGACGAGTAGCCTCAAGTAAATTCGGGGCCAGACGACATTCTTGTTAACAACCCAAGAAGGAATGTCGTCATGAACAACGTTATGCGTTTGTCAGTGCTCACCGGCTTTCTTGCAATGTGGACGGGGGTGAGCATGGCTGCACCCTCCGGTGTCATCCGGTTTTCCGGCAGTGTAGTCATGCCGGGTTGTGAGTCGGCTGCGGTGGGCGGCCGGACGCTGGAGTTGAGGGGCTGTCCGCAGGCCAGTCGCGGCAGCGGGTTTGATGTGCGTTCGGTCGGCAGCGTCAAGGCGCTGGGCAATGCGCCAGCCAACGTCAAGTTGGTGAGCGACAGCGGCGACGGGCGTTATTACGACCAACGGTATGAGCTGGTCGACGCCGCTGGAAAGCCGATTCAGTCCGGGCTCTACGTGGTCACCATGACCGCGCCATGACGAAATTGATGGATTTTTGATTAGGAACAGCGCCAACAGCCGGGCAAGAAACCTATAGAATGCCCGGCGGCGGCGCTTGTCCTGGGTGGCCGTCTGATCATCGTCCGAGTACCGCGCCCTTCAATGAGCCATTCAGCTGCAACTCCCCAAGCCAACTGGCAACCGGTCTTCGCCCTCGCGTTGGCCGCCTTTGTGTTCAACACCACCGAATTCGTGCCCGTCGGGTTGCTCAGCGCCATCGGCGCCAGCTTTGACATGCCGGTGTCCAGCGTCGGCCTGATGCTGACCATCTACGCATGGATCGTGTCGCTGACGTCGCTGCCGGTGATGCTGCTGACCCGCAACGTCGAACGGCGCAAGCTGCTGATCGTGCTGTTCGGCCTGTTTATCGCCAGTCATGTGCTGTCCAGCGTCGCCACCAGCTTTGGCTTGTTGATGGTCAGTCGCGTTGGCATCGCTTTGTCCCATGCATTGTTCTGGTCGATCACCGCGTCGCTCGCCGTGCGCCTGGCGCCGGAAGGCAAGCAGGTGCAGGCCCTCGGCCTGTTGGCCACCGGCACCTCCTTGGCCATGGTATTGGGGATTCCGCTGGGTCGCCTGCTCGGCGAAGCCATGGGCTGGCGCACCACTTTCCTGGTGATCGGCGCGTTCGCCGCGGCCCTGGTGTTCTGGCTGGCGCGCACCTTGCCGCTGTTGCCAAGCCAGAACTCCGGCTCGCTGCGCAGCCTGCCGCTGTTGTTCAAACGCCCCGCGCTGGTGGCGCTCTACGTGCTCACCGCGCTGACGGTGACCGCGCAATTCACCGCCTACAGCTACATCGAGCCCTTCGTCGAAGGCGTGGCCGGCATGAGCGGCAGTGCAGTGACCCTGATCCTGCTGGTCTTCGGTGGTGCGGGCATCATCGGCTCGCTGTTGTTCAGCCTGGTGCACCGCCTCAACCCGCACCTGTTCGTGGTCGGCGCAGTGTCCATCCTCGCTGTGTGCCTGGCGCTGATGCTGCCGTTGAGCGGTGCTGAATCCTACCTCGTCGGCCTGAGCATCTTCTGGGGCATGGCGATCATGGGCTTTGGCCTGGCGATGCAGTCCAAGGTCCTGGTCCTCGCACCGGACGCCACCGACGTGGCCATGGCGATGTTCTCCGGCATCTACAACATCGGCATCGGCGGCGGCGCCCTGATGGGCAGTTGGGTCGGTAGCCAGTTCGGCTTCGCCTGGATCGGCGCGGCGGGCGGGTTGTTGGCGGCGCTGGCGTTGGTTGGGTATTGCCTGGCGATTCGGCGGTTTGGGCAGGGTGTGCCACACGGCTAAAACCGGACAAGTCTTATAGGGCGCCTCAAGACCCATTGCTACCGTCACCCAGGACCGCCCACGTCCTGTGGTGGCGGCACGTGAACAGCAATGGAGTCGATTGTGCAAAAGCGTTTGACCGCAGAGTTTCTCGGTACTTTCTGGCTGACCTTTGGCGGCTGTGGCAGCGCCATCCTGGCGGCGGCCTTTCCGGAGTTGGGCATTGGATTTGTCGGCGTATCCCTGGCGTTCGGCCTCACGGTGCTGACCATGGCCTATGCGGTGGGCGGCATCTCGGGCGGGCACTTCAACCCGGCGGTGACGGTTGGCTTGTGGGCCGGTCGGCGGGTGGCTGGCGTTGACGTGTTGCCGTACCTCGCCGCGCAGGTCAGCGGTGCAATTTTTGCGGCAGCAGCGTTGTACCTGATTGCAAACGGGCAGCCGGACTTTGCAATAGGTGGTTTCGCCGCCAACGGCTACGGGCCCTTGAGTCCAGGCCAGTTCGATATGAAAGCCGCGCTGCTGGCCGAATTGATCGCCACGTTCTTCTTTGTGTTCATCATCATGCGCGTGACCGCTCCGGGCACTGTGCCTGGGTTTGCACCGATTGCGATTGGCTTGGCACTGACCCTGATTCACTTGGTGCTGATCCCGGTGACCAACACCTCGGTGAACCCGGCACGCAGCACCGGGCCGGCGCTGTTTGCGGGGGGTGAGTACATCGCGCAGTTATGGCTGTTCTGGCTGGCGCCGATGGTGGGCGGGGTGTTGGGTGCGGTGGCGGCGCGTAGGTTTGAGTAGTGAGCGGGCTTGCCCCGGTACAAACCGGGGACATCGTTTACATATCTAACCGGGGACATGGTTTACAGGTTAATACGCATGATCAGGAGGTAACTGATCATGCCCTGGAACCAACAGTCCCACCGCCTTCGCAGCCTCACTAAAGTTCGACAGCTCCCACAGGAGATTGGCAGTGTCAGGGCGACCTCCAGCCGAACACTGATAGCCCAGCACCGCCGATCACCTGTGGGAGCGGGCTTGCCCGCGAAAGCGCTGGTTCAGCCAACACCTCTACCAACAGTCCCACCGCCTTCGCAGCCTCACTAAAGTTCGACAGCTCCCACAGGAGATTAGCAGTGTCTGGGCGACCTCCAGCCGAACACTGATAGCCCAGCACCGCCGATCACCTGTGGGAGCGGGCTTGCCCGCGAAAGCGCTGGTTCAGCCCAACCTCTACCAACAGTCCCACCGCCTTCGCAGCCTCACTAAAGTTCGACAGCTCCCACAGGAGATTGGCAGTGTCTGGGCGACCTCCAGCCGAACACTGATAGCCCAGCACCGCCGATCACCTGTGGGAGCGGGCTTGCCCGCGAAAGCGCTGGTTCAGCCAACACCTCTACCAACAGTCCCACCGCCTTCGCAGCCTCACTAAAGTTCGACAGCTCCCACAGGAGATTGGCAGTGTCTGGGCGACCTCCAGCCGAACACTGATAGCCCAGCACCGCCGATCACCTGTGGGAGCGGGCTTGCCCGCGAAAGCGCTGGTTCAGCCAACACCTCTACCAACAGTCCCACCGCCTTCGCAGCCTCACTAAAGTTCGACAGCTCCCACAAGGACTGGCAGTGCCTGGGCCATCTCCCGCAAGCGCCTAATGCCCTTCACGTCCTAGCACACAAGCCCGCTCCACAGTTGACCCGGCTACGGCTTCCAGGTGTCGACATCCTTGGCATCCACGGATTTGGGCAGCAAGCCCGCCTTGAAGAACGCATCGGCAATCTTCTGCTGTTCACCCAACTGCTCGACCGTCACCGGCTGCACCAGGTAGCTGCGGTGCGCATTCGCCGCTTCCACCGTGGCGACATCCAGGTTGCCCCACAGCGGGCCGAGCACTTTTGCTGCGTCCTGCGGGTTGCTCTTCACCCATTTCCCGGCTTTTTCCAACTGCTCATACACCACCTTCAACACCTCGGGATGGGCCTTGGCGTACGGGGTGCCGGTCAGGTAGTAACGCTTGTAGCTGGCCAGCCCGCTGCCGTCCGTGAGGGTGCGGGTCGGCAGTTGGCGCTGCACGCCGGTGAGGAAGGGTTCCCAGGTGACCCAGGCATCCACCTTATTGTTCTCGAACGCGGCGCGGCCGTCGGCGGGGGACAGGTAGGCGGGCTCGATGTCGGCGAATGCCAACCCGGCCTTGGCCAGTGCAGCGATCAGCAAGTAGTGGGTACCGGCGGCCTTGGTCACCGCGATTTTCTTGCCTTTCAAATCGCTGAGCTGCTGGATCGGCGAGTCCTTGCGCACCACGATGGCCTGGGCCGAAGGCGAGGGCGCTTCCTGGGCGAAGTAGGTGAGTTTGGCCTGGGCCGCCTGGGCGAAGATCGGCACGGTGTCGGCGACGTCGGCGCTGATGTCGACGTTGCCCACATTCAACGCTTCGAGCAGCGGCAGGCCACTGGGGAACTCGTGCCAGGACACGTCAATGTGTTCGGCCTTGAGGGCTGTTTCCAAGGTGCCCTGGGTCTTCAACAGAGTGATCAGGGTGGACGACTTCTGATAACCGATACGCAGGGTCTCCTGGGCTTCGGCACTGATCGCAACGCAGAGGGCCAACAGCCCGAATGCAGCGGCGAGGGGGCGACGGATAGACATGGCAGGCTCGATCTTCAACGGAATGCGGCCAATCTTAAAGTTCTAAAAACTATTCGATAAATACTCTTTCGATCTTAGCTTAGGGCACTTTTTCCGCGATCCGACGAATCGGGCATAACCATAGAATTATAGGGTCCTTTCATAATCATTCGTCATTAATATAATCGAAAGCGATTTGTTTTCGAGCCCTGTGCAATTTTTGGCATATGGCTGCTGGCCTCTTTGAAGGGAAACTCTCCATGGCTGCACTCGACCATTTGACCCGTCGCCACTTGCTCGGCATGGCCGGCATCACCCTGGCCGGCCTGACGCTGCCGCACCTGGCTTTCGGTGCCGACGAACACGCCGGCCACCACCCGCCGCAGGAGCCCTCGGGCACTGGCGATTTCATCCGCCTCGACGCCCCGCGCAAACTCAAGCTGGCCGTCAACCTCAACGCCGTATGCCTGGCTCCGGTGGTGATCGCCCACGGGCAGGGCTTTTTCACCCGGCACAACCTGGACGTGGAATTGGTCAACTTCGGCAACTCCACCGAGGTGCTGCTGGAGGCCATCGCCACCGGCAAGGCCGATGCGGGCGTGGGCATGGCGCTGCGTTGGCTCAAGGCACTGGAGCAGGGCTTCGACGTCAAACTCACCGCCGGTACCCACGGCGGTTGCCTGCGTTTGCTCAGTGCCGCGAATGGCCGTATCAGCAAGCTGGAAGACCTCAAGGGCAAGGCCATTGGCGTCACCGACATGGCCAGCCCGGACCGCAATTTCTTCTCGATCCTGCTGAAAAAACACGGCGTTGACCCGGTGCGTGACGTGGAGTGGCGCCTGTACCCCGCCGACTTGCTCGGCACCGCCCTGGAGCGCGGCGAAGTGCAGGCGGTGAGCGGCAGCGACCCGTTCATGTATCGCCTGATCAAGTCCGGCGTGGCGCGGGAACTGTCCACCAACCTGGTGGAGGAATACGCCAACCTCAGTTGCTGCGTGGTCGGTGTCACCGGCAAGTTGGTGCGCGAAGACAAACGCGTGGTTGCGGCGCTGACCCAGGCGATCCTCGAAGCCCATGACTATAGCGTGCAACACCCGGAAGCGGTCGCCAAAGGCTTCCAGGCCCATGCGCTGAACACTTCGGTGGAAGAAGTGCAGGCGATCCTTCACGACCACACCCACGGCCACCACGCGGTGGGCGCGGCGTTGACCGAGGAAATCCTGACTTACGTCACCGACCTGAAAACCGTCGAAGTGATCAGCAAGAGTACTGACCCGGCGGAGTTTGCCAAGGAGATCACCGCCGATGTCTTCAGCTGACGCGACAACCCTCAACCCGCCGCTGACATTCAAGGCCTGGGGGCAGGGCGCCGCCGTGGTGGCGGCCTGGCTGGCCGTCGCGCTGTTGATCAGCTACTGGCCCAACGCGGTGCGCCATTGGCCGATGACCCAGGGCTTGGCGAATCTCTGCGTGGGTCTGGCGGTCTTGTTCGTTGTGCTGAGCCTGCTCGGTCTGCGTATCGCCAAACTGGGCCAGCGCCTGCGTACTGGCGCGCCGTGGCTGATCGCCTTGCCGGTGCTGCTGGGCATCTGGGAGCTGCTCACCGCCAAACTCGCGCTCCTTCCGGTGCCGTTTTTTGCACCACCCCAGGCCTTGCTCGCGGTGTACGTCGAAGACTACGCACGCCTGGCCGACAGCCTGCTCAACTCCGCGTTGCTGCTCGGTTCCGGCGTGGCGCTGGGGGCGATCAGCGGGTTTATCGCCGGTGTCGCCATCGGTTGGTCAACGCGTATTGGCTATTGGCTGCACCCGCTGCTGCGCATCCTTGGCCCGGTGCCGTCGACGGCGTTGTTGCCGCTGTGCTTTTTCATGTTTCCGAGCAGCTGGAGCGCGAGTGTGTTTCTGATCGCGCTGGCCACCTGGTTTCCGGTCACGGTGCTGACCTGGTCCGGTGTGGCCAGCGTGGACAAGGCCTATTACGACGTGGCACGCACCCTCGGCGCCAAGCAAGGCTTCCTGATTTTCAAAGTGGCGATTCCGGCGGCGCTGCCCCACGTATTCGTCGGTTTGTTCATGGGCTTGGGCGCCTCGTTTTCGACCCTGGTGGTGGCGGAAATGATGGGGGTCAAATCCGGCATCGGCTGGTATCTGCAATGGGCCCAAGGCTGGGCCGCTTACGCGAATATGTACGCCGCACTGTTGATCATGGCATTGGCCTGTTCGGGGTTGATCACCGGGTTGTTTCTGGTGCGTGACCGCTTGCTGGCCTGGCAGAAAGGAGCGATGAAATGGTAGCCCTGGCACACGCGGTATCGGCGTCGACGGGATTGGCGCTGCGCATCGACAACCTCAGCCACGGTTTTGCCCTGGACGGCGAGCATTTGCCGGTGTTGGAACGGGTGTCGCTGGACGTGGCGCCGGGGGAATTCGTCGCACTGCTCGGTCCTTCCGGCTGCGGCAAATCCACCCTGCTGCGCTTGGTCGCCGGGCTGGAACCGGCGGATTCCGGGCGCTTGCTCGCCGACGGCGTACCCATCACCGGGCCGGACCCGAGCCGCGTGGTGGTGTTCCAGGACCCGACCCTCTACCCCTGGCGCCGGGTGTGGGACAACGTTGCGCTGGGCCTGGAAGCCCAGGGTTTGCTCAAGACGCATTCGGCCAAGGTCGATGAGGCCCTGGACAAGGTCGGCCTGCGCCAGTTCGCCCGCGCCTATCCGCGCCAGTTGTCCGGCGGCATGGCGCAGCGCGTGGCGTTGGCCCGTGCGCTGGTCAATCAACCGCGCTTGCTGATCCTCGACGAACCGCTGGGCAAGCTGGACTCCCTGACGCGCATCACCATGCAAAAAGAGTTGATCGAGTTGTGGCAACGCCAGGGCTACACGGCGTTGCTGGTGACCCATGACGTGGAAGAAGCCTTGCTGCTGGCCAACCGCGTGATCGTATTCAGCGATCGCCCGGCAAAAATCCAGGCACAGTTGACCATCGAACGGCCGTACCCCCGGCATCGTGATGATCCGTATCTGGTCGACTTGCGGCGGCAGATCCTGGGCCTGCTCGGGTTGGGAGAAAACTGGTAGAAACCGACCCGAGACAGGCGGGGCCATGTAGTGAGCGGGCTTGCCCGCGCTGGGTGGCGAAGCCGCCCCAAACCCAGGCACCTCGACCTCCCTGAAACACCGCGTCGGTCGTGTTGGGGCGGCTTCGCCACCCAGCGCGGGGCAAGCCCGCTCACTACAGGTCGTGTTTTGAGGGGGGCAAATATCCGGGTTTATTCGGGGCGAAAAAAAACCGGCTGATCAGGCCGGTTTGGAGTACCCCGCGAACAGTGCGGGTTATACGTGGTTGCCCAGCAGACGATCCGCACCGCCTTCAGCCAGACCACGTTCCTGCAGACGATCTGCACCACCTTCAGCCAGACCACGTTCCTGCAGACGATCCGCACCGCCTTCAGCCAGACCACGTTCCTGCAGACGATCCGCACCGCCTTCGGCCAGACCACGTTCCTGCAGACGATCTGCACCGCCTTCAGCCAGGCCACGTTCCTGCAGGCGATCCGCACCACCTTCGGCGACACGATTTCCTTGCAGGCGATCCGCACCACCTTCGGCAACGCGGCTTTCAATCAAGCGGTCTGCACCGCCTTCAGCGACAACAGGATGAGCAAAAGCGTTTGCAGCGAGTACCGAGAAAGCGAGGCTAAGCAGGATTTGGCGTTTCATGATGGTGTGCTCCAGATGTTTAAGGTTGGGTGTTGCCGGGTATGGGTTTGATGTTACGCGTTGCATTTTTTAAGAGAACTTCATTGCGCTGATGGTGACTATCGACGCCAGCGATGGCCCGTTTCGAGGGGCCATCGCCGTGCCGGTCACGGCATGCGTGGCAGTTCCTGAGGGCGCAGGTCGAACACCAGCACCTCGGCGTCGTCGCCGTGGCTGAGGTGGATCTGCTGCTCATTGCGCACTCGCGCACCGTCACCTTCGGCAAAGCGCTGGCCGTTGATTTCAACGCTGCCACGGGCCACGTGGATGTAGGCGTAGCGGTCCGCGGCGAGGTCGAGGGTCGCGCTTTCGTCGCCGTTGAACAGCCCGGCATACACCCGTGCATCCTGGCGCACGTTCAGCGAACCGTCAGCGCCGTCCGGCGAGATGATCAACTGCAAGCGTCCGCGTTTCTGCGCTTCGCTGAAGTGCTCCTGCTGATAGCGCGGCTCGGCACCGACCACGTTCGGCACAATCCAGATTTGCAGGAAGTGCACGCCACGGGTCTGGCTGTGGTTGAACTCGCTGTGGGCCACGCCGCTGCCGGCGCTCATCAGTTGTACGTCGCCAGGACGGATCACCGAGCCGGTGCCGAGGGTGTCCTTGTGTTCCAGGGCGCCTTCGAGCACGTAGGAGAAAATCTCCATGTCGCGGTGCGGGTGCTGGCCGAAGCCTTTGCCGGCGGCGACGCGGTCATCGTTGATCACTAGCAGGTCGGAGAAACCCTGCTCGTTGGGGTTCCAGTAGTTGGCGAACGAGAAGGTGTGGAACGACTTCAACCAACCGTGATTGGCGGCGCCGCGTTCGGAAGCTTTGCGAAGGGTCAGCATGGTCTTGTCCTCAAGTGAGCGTTGGCTGCGAGATGCAGTGCGCTGGCGTTGAGAAGAAGGTTAATGGTTATCCGTATATTCATTAAGAAGCTGAAATTTGAATAACTGTCCCCTTGAGATTGACAATATAAGACGTGCCATAATGCCCGGCCCGTACCTTATTCGATGGATTTGCCGCCCCTATGAAAACCGTGGCCATGGCGCTGTTCCCGGACTTCCTGTTGCTCGACATGGCCGGGCCGCTCGAAGTGTTTTCGATTGCCAACCGCTACCTGCCAGTGGCCGAGCATTACCGCATCCTCACCGTCGGCACCGAGCCCGGCGCGCTACGTGCGTCCAATGGCGTGCTGGTGCAGCCCGATCTGTTGCTGGAACACGCCCACGACGCCTATGACCTGCTGCTGGTGCCCGGCGGCCCTGGTGCCTATAACGAATGCCATCCCGCGTTGCTGCCGTGGCTCAAGGCTAGCGCCCCCAAGGCGCGCCGCTTTGGTTCGATCTGCACCGGCGCGTTTGTGCTGGGGCATGCCGGGTTGCTCGACGGCCACCGCGTGACCACCCATTGGCACTACACCGAGCGGCTGATCCAGGGCTTTCCCAAGGCCATCGTCGAGACCGACCGCATTTACTTGCAGGACGGTCGCTTGATCACCTCGGGCGGCGTCACCGCCGGTATCGACCTGGCGCTGTCGGTGGTCGCCCAGGACCACGGCAAGCAGGTCGCGGTGGATGTGGCCAAGGTGCTGCTGGTGGTGATGAAACGCCAGGGCGGCCAAGCCCAGTTCAGCCCGATGACTGCGGCGGTAGCGCCCCAGGAAACGCCGATCACGCGGGTACAGAACCACGTGTTGGCGCATCTGGATCAGCCGTTCACCATCGATTCGATGGCCGATCTGGCGGGGATGAGTGCGCGCCACTTTGCCCGGGTATTTGCCAAGGACGTGCAAATGACGCCGATGGCATTTTTGCAGGGCGCGCGCATCGACCGGGCCCGCCACTTGCTCGAAACCACTGACCTGCCGCTCAAGACCGTGGCCTTCCATGCCGGCTTCGGCAGTGTGCGCTACATGCGTTCTCTGTTCAGCGAGAAACTCGGCCTCAACCCGACTCAGTACCGCCAGCAATTCAGTTAAGGACGGTATGGCCGTCTCGCGCACTCCAATGTCCGTGTGGCTCCCCGTGCCAGCATTGTCCTGTCACGGCGAGCTGGCAAGATAGCTCCACGCCCATAAAAAAGGATGCGCAAACGCCCAAGGCCGGGTGTTTCAGCGCTTTATCGAGATGAACAACGCGCCCACGGTGAGCTTTGGCCGCTACACCTTTCACCCGCAGCAACGGCTGGTCAGCAAGGCTGGCTTTCCGGTGCCGCTGGGCGGGCGGGCGCTGGACATCCTCGCGGTGCTGCTGGAGGTGCCGGGGCAGTTTGTCAGCAAGGACACCCTGATCGCCCGCGTCTGGCCCAGCAGCGTAGTGGAGGAAAACAACCTGCGCGTGCACATTGCCGCGCTGCGCCGTGCGTTTGATGGCCAGCCGTGCATCATCAACGACCCCCAGCGCGGCTACAGCTTTGTCGCGCCGGTGCAGGGCGCTGCTCAAGTCAGCCAGTCCCGGCACAACCTGGCAGTGCGCCTCAGCCCGCTGATTGGCCGCGATGAGCTGCTGGGCGTGTTGGCGCGGCGCCTGTGCGGGCAACGCCTGATGACCCTGACCGGTTGCGCCGGCGTGGGCAAGAGCAGCCTGGCGCTGGCCCTGGCCGAACGGATGCTGCCGCGTTACCGCGATGGTGTGTGGTGGGTGGACCTGGCGACCGTGCAAGCGCCCACCCAGATGCTGCACCATCTGGCCCAGGCGCTTGGCCTGGAACCCTGTGCCAGCACCCAGGCACTGTGCAAACCCTTGGCAACGCGCCAATTGTTGCTGGTGCTCGATGGTGCCGATTTGCTGCTGAGTGCCTGTCGCCATCTGGTGCGCGCCCTGGCGCAGCACGCGCCCCGGGTCAGCGTCTTGCTCAGCAGCCGCGAAGCTCTGCAATTGCCCGGTGAGTGGGTGCAGCGCGTGCCCCGGCTACCTCTGCCGGCGCCATGTGCGTGGGGCAGTGTCGAACAGGCGATGACGGCGCCGGCGGTGCAGCTGTTTGTCGCGCGGGTGCGGGCCGGCCAGCAGGGTTTTGAGTTGCGGCCCCAGGACCTGGCGCCGCTGCGCGAGATCTGCCGGCGCCTCGATGGCCTGCCATTGGCCCTGGAGTTGGCGGCCGCCCAGGTCGAAGCCCTCGGCATACAGGGCGTGCAAAGCCAATTGCGCAGTGGCTTGCAGGTGTTGACGCGCGGGCGCCGCACGGCGGTGGAGCGCCACCAGTCCTTCACGGCGGCTTTGGATTGGAGTTACGCACGCCTGAGCCTGCCGGAGCGCTGGCTGTTCCTGCAAATGGGCCTGTTCAAGATGGCCGTGAGCTTGCCCGTGTTGATCGAGCTGGTCGCGGGCACCGAACTGGAACATGCCGACCTGGCCTATCTGCTGGCACGGCTGGTCGGCACTTCGTTGCTGGCGCAGGAACCGGGCCCTGGGCCTGCACGTTATCGCCTGCTCAACAGCCTGCGCAGCTACGCCCTGGCGCAACTGCGCGACCCGCAGCAGGTGGCGCGTTTGCAAGCGGGCTACGGGCATTACCTGGGGCCGTTTTCAGGCCGGTCGTTTGTCCTGCAACTCGTCGAGCAGGCAGCGTACTCGGACTAGATCCGCGGTTCCAAAGCCTTCGCTGAACCGCCCGTAAACCGATTCCAGCAGGTCACGCGCCGCCTGCACGCGCCCCTGGCTTTGCCACAACCGCGCCAACGCCGTGGCACTGCGCAGCTCCCAGGCCAGGGCGCCTTGCTGGTGCGCCAGGCCGAGGGCTTCGAGCAGCAGGCTTTCGGCGGCGCGCTTGTCGTCGAGGCTTTCGGCACGTACTCGCAGGATCTCCGCGGTGCACCAGCCGGCCATGCCGTTGCTGGCGCGTTCGAATACTGCATCGCTCACCGCGATGGCGTTGAAGGTCAGCAGGATGTCCTCCACCAGCCCCAGGCCCTGCACGTCTGCCATCGGTAGCGTCCCGGCGTAGCAGCGTGCCCAGGTGTGGAACAGCTGTGCCGAGTGTTTCTGCGCCTGTTGCAGCAGCAAGTCCATCTGCTCGCGGGTGGCGTCGGTGTCACCGTTGTAGCGGGCGATCACCACCCCGGCCAGGGCCAGCGTGTAGCAGATCGAGGTGCCATGGTTGATCTGCAACGCCAATGCCAGCGCCTGATCGGCGGTACGTGCCGCGCGCTCCGGGAAACCGCGCAGCCACTGGATGCGTGCAAGGATCGTCAACGACGCCACGCTCTGGTCGTACTGCACGCCAAAGCCATGGGTAAAACGGTTGAGATGGCCGCTCTGGGCCATACGCTGGATCACCTGCTCGGCGTTGTGCAAGGCCAGCGCCTGGTTGCCGGCGAAGTGTTGCGCCAGCACCCGCAGGCGTTGTGCGCTGAGGTCCAGCAAGGGGTCGGCCTGGGGCCCCAGTTGGTCGAAGTGCAGGCTCTGCACCAAGGCTTCGCGATAGTTGCCGCAGCACAGGCTGACCGCCATCTGGCCCGACACGGCGCGCAACTGGCCGGCCAGGTCCTTGCCAGCTTCAGCCAGGCGCCTGGCGCAGGCGAATGCCTCGATGGTTTGCGGCGTGCCGCCCTGGGTGTGATAGGAAAAACTGCCCAGCGCCAGTTGCAACGCCATGCGCAAACGCTGGCTCGGTGTGGTCGATTGGCCCAGGCGCGCCAGGGCCTTGCCCACGTACAGGCCGTGTTCGCGCAGCAGCGACAGCTCTTGCCACAACGGCATCGCGCTGACGGTGAGACGAATCCCCAGCAAATGGGCGCCCTGGTCGCCGAGGCCCCAGTCGAGGGCGGCGCGGATGTCTTCGCGCAAGGGGGCGTAGCGGTCGAGCCAGGCCTGGGTCGCGATCAGTTCCCAATCGTCCTGCGCCTGCTCCATCAGCGCCAGGCAGCGCTCGGCATGGCGCTCGCGGGTGGTGTCGAGCTCGTTGGCGCCGCTGAGTTTTTCCAGGGCATAGGTGCGGGTGATGTCGTGCAGGCGATAGACCACCTCGTCATCGCCAGCCTCCACATTCAACAGCGACTTGGCGACCAATTGGGTGATGGAACCCAGCACTTCGAGCGGTGCGATACGCTCCCCGGCGATCACTGCCGCCGCGCTGGCCAGGCTGAAGCTACCGCGGAATACCGCGAGGCGGCGCAGGCAAATCTGCTCGCAACCCGTGAGCAGGTCGAAGCTCCAATCCAGGGTGGCGCGCAGGGTTTGTTGACGG
Source organism: Pseudomonas sp. FP2335 (assembly GCF_030687535.1). Classification (NCBI taxonomy): domain Bacteria; kingdom Pseudomonadati; phylum Pseudomonadota; class Gammaproteobacteria; order Pseudomonadales; family Pseudomonadaceae; genus Pseudomonas; species Pseudomonas sp. FP2335. The sequence continues at coordinate 3,561,995 of NZ_CP117437.1, read as the reverse complement.
GGCAGGGCGTTGCGGCGGCCACGGGTCAGCAGGCGGAAGTTGTCTTCCATCTGTACCCGCAAGCCTTGCAGGCCGAAGCGTTCGATCTGCGCAGCGACCAACTCGATGGCCAAGGGAATGCCATCCAGGCGCTGGCAAATATCAATCGCCAGCGGCAGTTCGGCTTCGCTCAATGCAAAGCTGTCCTGGTGGGACATGGCCCGCTCGATCAGCAGCTGCAAGGCCGGGTAGCCCAGGGCCTGGGCGCGGTTGCCGGTGGCGGGCGGGCAGGCCAGCGGTTCCAGGCGCTGCACCGATTCACCCTCGGCGCGCAACGCTTCACGGCTGGTGGCGATGATGTGCAGCTCGGGCGCGTGGCGCAGCAGGGTTTCGCTGATCAGCGCGATGTCGTCCAGCAGGTGTTCGCAGTTGTCGATCACCAGCAACAGTTGGCGCGATTGCAGGTTTCGAGCGAGGGACAGCAGCGGTTGCGCCTCGGTGAGCGTGAGGTCGAGCAGGGCGGCGAGGTTGGGCAGAATCATCGACGGCGTGCTCAGCGGCGCCAGGTCGAGCAGGCAAATGCCGTCGCGGTAATGCCCGATCAGCAACTCCGCAACCCGCAGCGCCACGGTGGTCTTGCCCATGCCGCCGGCGCCGGTCAGGGTGATGAAGCGTAGCACGGGCATCTGCTGCACCAGTGCGTCGATCAGGGCCTGGCGGCCGATCATCCGCGTGCGCCGCAGTGGCAGGTTATGGCACGGGCGCGGTGATGCACCCTCGGTGGGCAGGCTCATCGGTTCGATGCTCAGTGGTGCGACAAAACTGTAGCCGCGTTGGGCCACCGTCACGATATAGCGCTGCCCGGCCTGGCCATCGCCCAAGGCCTTACGCAGCGCCGCCATATGCACCCGCAGGTTGCCGTCCTCCACCACGCTTTTGGGCCACACGCGGGCCATCAATTCCTGCTTGCTCACCACATTGCCGGCCTGTTCCAGCAGGACCAGCAGGATATCCACCGCGCGCCGCCCCAGGCGCAACGGCCGGCCGCCTTCCAGCACCAGGCGCTGGCGCGGGTGGATGCGGTAAGGGCCGAACTGCACGGCCTGGTCGCTGAGGTCACTCATGGGCGGCCACGTTCCTGGAAAAGGGTCTGGCCAGCATATTCCAGGCGTGTGCAGACCACTAGGCCGCAATCACCTGTGGTTTGTGACGCGATTGGTGGTTTCGCCAGGTCATCGGGTTGACACCGACGCTGCGGGTAAACATATGGCAGAAATGCGCCTGGTCGCAGAACCCGCACTCCAGGCTAATCTGCGTCAGGCTCAAGTCGGAACCGGTGATCAGCTCCTTGGCCCGCTGGATGCGCTGCTGGCGGATCCATTCCTGGGGTGACAACCCGGTGCTGCACTTGAAGGCACGGGAGAAGTGGCTGCGCGACAGGGCGCAGGCCTGGGCCAGTTCGGCAATGGTCAGGCTTTCCCCAAGGTTGGCGAGGATCAGTTGCTTGGCAATCCGTTCGCGGCGCGAGCACAGGCCGCCGGTTGCAGATAAACGGGGAGCAAGTTGCTCGAGTCGGGCCATGACGAATATCCGTAGTCGATGGGAGCGTTCCCGGTGGATGGATGCAGTGTAGACCGACACATTCTTGGCGCCTGACCGCCCGGCTGACGAGTTAATCGTTGTTAATTTCGCCAGGTCCGGGCGTTGAAAAGACAGCACAGGCGTGCAATCCAGGCGGCGTTCTGCGTGCTTATCTGGCGGTTCGCCAATCGTGTGGATACCGCTATGAATCGCAACGACCTGCGTCGCGTCGACATGAACCTGCTGGTGATTTTCGAGGCGCTGATGTTCGAGAAGAACCTGACCCGGGTCGCCGAAAAACTGTTCATGGGCCAACCGGCGGTGAGTGCCGCCCTGGGCCGCCTGCGCGACCTGTTCGACGATCCGTTGCTGCTGCGCAACGGGCGGGGCATGGAGCCCACGCCACGTGCCGTGGCGATACTCAAGGAGTTGCAACCGGCCATGGACATCATCTCGGGCGCCGTCAGTCGCGCCAAGGACTTCGACCCTTCAACCAGCTGTGCGGTGTTTCGTATCGGCCTGTCCGACGACGCCGAGTTTGGCCTGTTCCCACCGTTGCTCAGCCAACTGCGTGAAGAGGCGCCCGGGATTGTCGTGGTGGTGCGCCGCGCGAACTACCTGCTGATGTCGGCGTTGCTGGCCAGTGGCGAGATTTCCGTGGGGGTCAGCTACACCACGGAATTACCGGCGAATGCCAAGCGCAAGAAACTGCGGGATATTCCGTGCAAGGTGCTGCGCGGGGACGACGGTGTCGAGCCGCTGACCCTGGATGAGTACTGTGCGCGGCCCCATGCAATGGTGTCGTTCTCCGGAGACCTGAGCGGCAACATTGATCTGGATTTGGCCCGGATCGGCCGGGCCCGCCGGGTGGTGCTGGCGGTGCCGCAGTTCAGTGGGCTGCGGGCGTTGTTGGCGGGTACGCAGATTATTGCGACAGTGCCGGATTATGCGGCGTGTGCGTTGACCGAAGGCACCCCCTTACGGGCGGAAGATCCGCCGTTTGCGATTGATGCCGCGGAGCTGTCGATGGTGTGGAGTGGGGTGCATGACAATGATCCGGCGGAGCGCTGGTTGCGTGGGCGGATTGCTGAGCATATGGCGCGGGCGCTTCAGGTTTGATCGCCGACCAACCCGCGCCAGAATTAAGCAAAATCCAGGACGTCCGAGTCGTTTTACTGACAGCCTCTTTGAGTAAAGGCTTTCTACTATGGAGGGACTTTTCCAGCGAAGGCAGTTAATCCTATGCGCATTGGCAACTTACCACTGTTTCCACAGATAGCACCTGAAACGTCTGTTCTCACACCAGGTTTATCATCGGCGAGTGTGCTGCATGAGCAGCGCAGTAGTCACAGTGAAGGACACCGCAAAAGCCCGCAGCTGGCAGCACATGCCGGCGCTGCGGAAACTACCGTGACGTCAAAGCTTGACAGGGTCAGTGAGCCAAAACTTCAAATAAAAAAACAGGCGACCGCGCCGAATGGACTATTCGGTGTGAGTTACAGTATTTATGCGCCTAGCCCTGGACTGAGCAATATCACGTTTCCAATAACTATCGATAAAGGCGCTCAACGCAAGAGCAGCAAGGATGGCGGGATCTATTACGCGATGCAGTTCGGCGTCAATAATGAAAAAGGTAATAAGCTGGGGACTGGCTACATTGGGATGCAGCCACGCGGTGACGGTAAGGCACTGGTGGTGTTTTCCGGATTTGGTCCGCATTTCAGCGCTCCCAAAGGTCGTTCCGAGGCGGATGGAGGACCAGGGGGCAGTAATAGCACATTGGTAGATTTCAAGTTTGGTCATAAATATAACCTGACAGTAGAGCGAGATCCCGATAACGCCAAGCGGCTAAAGGCCTATGTTCAGGATGTTACGGACCCCGATAAGCCTGGGCCCAGACAGCATGTGAAAGATATTGATGTCGATCAGAAAGTTGCATTGGCCGGCTCCAATGTTGGATTTGTTGAACACTATGGCGCGGGGATCGACCGAAGTTCACAGATTGCGCCGACAAGTGGCAGTTTTTTTGCTCCCTTTAGTACAGACGACAGAGGCCGTGTTAGAAACGGTTCAGTCAATAGCAGAGGCTTGTATGGCCGATTCTCGAATTCAATAACCGGCACCCAGGAGATTACAAAAAAGTTTGATAGGCGTACCCAAGTGAAATTTTCTCTTCAGGGGGTTGGCTATGAAAAGAAGGCCTGAAGTCTAGAACCTGAGGTGTTGTTATTGAGCCCCGCGAACAATCAAACGCGTGGGCGGATGGGCGAACACATGGCGCCGGTGCTTTAAGGTTTGGCGTGCATATCCGTTTGTTCGGTAACGGGTGTGTACCCAACCCACCCACCCCAAACAGCACATACATCCAATTCCCCATCCCCAATCCCCACCAAACTCCCCCCATCGCTCAACTCTCCAGGGGGGAATCAAACGTCATGGACCCTACACCCAAAACCAGCCCCGACGAAGTCGTCACACTGGTCGTCAAACACCTGGTCAAGCCAGGCCGCGAAACCGACTACGAAGCCTGGCTACGCCGCATCGTGCGCATTGCCGGCGAGCGCCCCGGCCACCTCGGTGTGGACGTCGTACGCAGCAAACAAAACAAGCTCGCGCTGTTCACCTGCGTCCTGCGCTACCGCTCCACCGATGCTCTGGAACAGTGGCTCGATTCCCCCGAACGCAAGACCCTGATCGCCGAAGCCGCCCCCATGCTGGCCGACGGCGACAACACCGAAATCGGTGCCGTCAACGAGTTCTGGTTCAACCCCGAAACCGAAAACGCCGCCAAGCCGCCGCGCTGGAAGCAAGCCGTGGTCACGCTGTGCGTGATCCTGCCGCTGACCCTGCTGGTACCGATCATCTGGGGCCCGGTGCTGCGCCTGCACCCGTTGCTCTCCAACTATGTGGTCGCCACGTTCCTGATCACCCTGACCATCGTGCTGCTGGTGGTCTACCTGCTGATGCCGGCGGCCACCCGCCTGTTCGCTCCCTGGCTTGAAGCCTCTGTAAAGGAAACCCTATGAACGCCGATCTGATTCTGTTCAATGGCCAGTTCCACACGGTGGACCGGGAAAACCCGCGCGCCACCGCCGTCGCCATCCACCAAGGGCGCTTTGTCGCCGTCGGTACCGATGCTCAAGCCATGGCGCTGCGCGGCAGCGGCACCCAGGTCATCGACCTCAAGGGCCGCACCGTGATCCCGGGCCTCAACGACTCGCACCTGCACCTGATCCGTGGTGGCTTGAACTACAACCTGGAGTTGCGTTGGGAAGGCGTGCCATCCCTGGCCGATGCATTGCGCATGCTCAAGGACCAGGCCGACCGCACCCCGACGCCACAGTGGGTGCGCGTGGTCGGTGGCTGGAACGAATTCCAGTTCGCCGAAAAACGCATGCCGACCCTGGACGAACTCAACCAGGCCGCGCCGGACACCCCGGTGTTTGTACTGCACCTCTACGACCGCGCCTTGCTCAACCGCGCCGCCCTGCGCGTGGCCGGCTACACCAAGGACACGCCGAACCCGCCGGGCGGCGAGATCGTGCGTGACAGCAACGGCAACCACACCGGCATGCTGGTGGCGCGCCCCAACGCGATGATCCTGTATTCGACTCTGGCCAAGGGCCCGAAACTGCCGCTGGAGTACCAGGTCAACTCGACCCGCCAGTTCATGCGTGAACTCAATCGCCTGGGCCTGACCAGCGCAATCGACGCCGGCGGTGGTTTCCAGAACTACCCGGACGACTACGCGGTAATCGAGCAGTTGGCCAAGGACGAACAGTTGACGGTGCGCATCGCCTACAACCTGTTCACCCAGAAGCCCAAGGAAGAGCTCGCCGACTTCAAGAACTGGACCGGCAGCGTGACCCTGCACCAGGGCGACGACTACCTGCGCCACAACGGCGCCGGCGAGATGCTGGTGTTCTCCGCCGCCGACTTCGAGGACTTCCTCGAACCACGCCCGGACCTGCCGTTGACCATGGAGCAGGAGCTGGAGCCGGTGGTCCGCCACCTGGTGGAGCAGCGCTGGCCGTTCCGCCTGCACGCTACCTATGACGAATCCATCTCGCGCATGCTCGACGTGTTCGAGAAGGTCAACCGCGACATCCCGTTCAACGGCTTGCCGTGGTTCTTCGACCACGCCGAAACCATCACGCCGAAAAACATCGAGCGCGTGCGCGCCCTTGGCGGTGGTATTGCGATCCAGGACCGCATGGCGTTCCAGGGCGAGTACTTCGTCGAGCGCTACGGCGCCAAGGCCGCCGAAGCCACGCCGCCGATCAAGCGCATGCTCGCCGAAGGCGTGCCGGTCGGCGCGGGCACCGATGCCACGCGCGTGTCGAGCTACAACCCGTGGACCTCGCTGTACTGGATGGTCAGCGGCCGCACCGTGGGCGGCCTGGAGCTGCACGCCGAAGGCCTGCCGCGCCTGACCGCGCTGGAGCTGTTCACCCATGGCAGCGCCTGGTTCTCGTCCGAGCAGGGCAAGAAGGGCCAGATCAAGGTCGGCCAGTTGGCGGACGTCGCCGCACTGTCGGCGGACTTTTTCAGCGTCGATGAAGAAGCCATCAAGTGGATCGAGTCGGTCCTCACCGTGGTCGGCGGCAAAGTGGTCTACGGCGCCGGCGACTTTGAAGATGTCGCACCGCCACGCGTGCCGGTGCTGCCGGACTGGTCGCCGGTGGTCAAGGTGCCGGGGCACTGGCGTCCGAGTTCGCCGTTGCAGGCCCAGGTTCACCAGTGCAGCGGCCCGTGCGGCGTGCATTCCCACAGCCATGAAAAGGCCCGGCTTTCCAGCGTGCCGGTCAGCGACTTCCAGGGTTTCTGGGGCGCGTTTGGCTGTTCCTGCTTTGCTTTCTGATTTCCCATCCCCCGTAAGGAGTTGAACCATGGCTAGCCCTCGTTTGAACAAAGATGACGCCGTTGTACTGTTGGTTGACCACCAGACTGGCCTGATCTCGCTGGTGCAGGATTTCTCGCCGAACGAATTCAAGAACAACGTCCTGGCCCTGGCCGATGTGGCGAAGTTCTTCAACCTGCCGACCATCCTCACCACCAGCTTTGAAAGCGGCCCCAACGGTCCGCTGGTGCCTGAGCTGAAAGAACTGTTCCCGGACGCGCCGTACATCGCCCGCCCTGGCCAGATCAACGCCTGGGACAACGAAGATTTCGTCAAGGCCGTGAAGGCGACCGGTCGCAAGCAGATCATCATTGCCGGTGTGGTGACCGATGTGTGCGTGGCGTTCCCGACCTTGTGCGCGCTGGAGGAAGGCTTTGAAGTGTTCGTGGTCACCGATGCATCGGGGACCTTCAACGAAACCGTGCAGCAGGCTGCCTGGGCACGCATGACCGCCGCCGGTGCACAACTGGTGAACTGGTTTGCGGTGGCGTGCGAGCTGCAACGTGACTGGCGCAACGACATGGAAGGCCTGGCCAACCTGCTGTCGCCGCGCATCCCCAACTACCGCAACCTGATGAACAGCTACTCGGCGTTTACTGCCAAGTAAGCGGTTCTGCATCACACCGTTGAACCCTGTGGGAGCCGGTTTTTTGTGGGAGCGGGCTTGCTCGCGAATGCGGCGTGTCAGTCAAAGATGTTCCAACTGACCCAGCGCTTTCGCGAGCAAGCCCGCTCCCACAGAAGCCAGCTCCCACATTTTGTTTTGTGGTATTGCGACTAACCGGTTATACAACCGCTTAAATGTCCACCGAGAAGCGACAATGAACCCCTTTGAAGACATGCGCCTGTTTTGCCAGGTCATGGAATCCGGCAGCTTCACCGCCGCCGCCGAACAGTTGGGCCTGTCCAAGCAGTTTGTCAGCCGCCGCCTGATCCAGCTCGAAGACCGCCTCGGCGTGCGTCTGCTCAACCGCTCCACCCGCCGCCTGGACGTTACGCCACTCGGCCAGAGTTACTACGAATCCGCCTTGCGCCTGCTCAGTGAAGTCGAGCAAGTGGAGCAGGGCATCGCCGGCCAGAACAGCGAGCCGCGCGGCACCATTCGCCTGAGCGCGCCGTTGTCGTTTGCCATGGCCCATCTGGGTTGCCTGTTGCCGTTGTTCTTGCAGCGCTATCCCGAGGTCGCGGTCGAGGTCGACCTCAGTGACCGTCCCGTGGACCTGATCGGCGAAGGCTACGATCTGGTGCTGCGCATCGGCACCCTGGAAGACTCAACCCTGATTGCCCGCCGCATCGCCGGCATCCCCCGGGTGTACTGCGCCAGCCCCGACTACCTGGCCCGGCGCGGCACCCCGCAAAAACCCGATGACCTCGCCGCGCATGACTGCCTGCCCTACGGCCATGGTCGCCAGGTGCAGTGGCGCTTCAAGGGCAAGCTGCAAGCGGTGAACGTGTGCGGGCGCATGCGCGTGAACAACGGCGACCTGTTGCGCGACACCGCGATTGCCGGGCTGGGCGTCACCTACCTGCCGACTTTTATCGTCGGCGAGGCGTTGAAGGACGGCCGCCTGGTGACGGTCCTCGACGAATTCGCCCCCGAAGACCTGACCCTGTCGGCGGTGTACCCGCAGCACCGGCAAAGTTCGCGCCCGGTGCAGGCGCTGGTGGAATTCCTGCGCGAGCGCCTGGCTAGCGGCTGTTGAACAGCTGGCGGATCAGGCTCGGTGTGCTGCCGGTCCAGCGCTTGAACGCGCGGCGAAAGTTCGCCGCGTCGTTGAAGTTCAAATACGCCGCCACTTCCTCATTGCTGTAGCCCTTGACCTGATACAGGTGCAACGCCACCTGCTTGCGCACGCGGTCGACCTGCTGCTGAAACCCGGTGTCGTGCTTGTGCAACTTGCGCTTGAGGGTCGCCGGGCTCATGGCGAAGGCCTGGGCCGCCTGCTCCAGGCTCGGCGCCTGGCGCACCTGGTCGCGCAGGTAATCGTGGAGGCAATCGAGAAAACTGCCGGCAAAACCCAACTGCTCGATCTGCTCGCGGGCTTGCTGGCGTGCCACTTGCCCAGCCGTGGCCGAGGCGCCCGGCCAGGCACGGGTCAGGTATTCACGGGGGATGCTCAGCATGTCCAGCGGGCGTTCGAAGCGGGTTTCTTCGCCCAGGTGCACCCAATACTGCTCGACGTAACGCGGCTCGGCATGGCTGACACTGCACGCCCACGGCAGGCGTTCGCCGCTGAGCCACTGACTCATGGCAACCAGCGAGGTCATGCTCGCTTCCAGCAGGAAACGCCAGTGTTCGCCGGCGCCGCAGCTGTCCAGCCAGTACAGGTAGGCGTGGTGCTCATCCAGTTCCAGTTGCAGGCTCACCAATGGGCTGAGCAGCACTTGCTGCTGGATCAGGATCTCGAGGGCCTGATGCAGGTTCTGCGCATGCCCCAAGGCGTGGCTGGCCGCGCCGTAATAGCCTGGCAGCAGGCGCTGGCCAAACAGGAAGCTGCTGTCGTCGGCGTCCAATAATTTGCGGCTGTTGCCGATCAGCGCAAAAAACTGCTGCGGACTCAGGCGCGCCGTACCGGCCAGGATGTCGTCGTGAAACAGCCCGGTGCCGCGTAGCAGGCGATGGCTGTCGATGTCCCGCGACAAAGCCAGGTCGATCAGTGTGGCGGGTTGGTAGTGCCCAGGGATGAAGCGGCTGTCGGCTTCATACCAGTCGGTTTTCACGACCATCTCAGGCGCTTTTCGCGAGGGGGTGTTTGGCGCGGGCGAGGGCCAGGTTCAGGCGCTTGAGCAAGTCCTGGGGCGCTTCGTCGAGGGCCATCACCACGGCCGTGGTCGCCGCCAGTTGCAGGCGTTCGCCTTGCTGGCGGGTCTTGTGGGCGAGGGCGCGTACGCTCTGTTGCAGTTCCAGTGCGAGCACCTGGGCCTGGCGTTCGCCGGTGTTTGGCAGCAGCACCACAAAACGATCACCGGCCAGGCGGCACAGCAAATCCTGGCGGCGCAGGTTCAGCAACAGTGCATGGCTGAGGGCCTGCAATACCGCGTCGCCTTCGGCATGGCCGTAGGCCTGGTTGATTGCGGCGAAGTTGTCCAGGTCCAGGGCCAGCAACGACAGCGGCTGTTGTTGCTCGCGGCTGTCTTGCAGGCTCTCGGCCAACTGGCGCTTGAGGTAGTCGGCACCGGCCAGTGGCGTGAGTTTGTCGAACAGCCGGTGCTCGCGGAACAGCCGCTCGCGCTTCTCCATCTGCGCGCTGATCGCCAGTTGCTCGCGGTGCCAGTGGTAGATGCCGATGGTCAGCAGGATCATGCCCACCGGCATCGGCCCGGATTCGAGCCAGTGGTCCCAGGTGATGCTGTCGGGCAGGCGGATGAACTCGTCGAGGCTGTCGATCCACCATGAGAAAAAGATGCACGACAGGCCCAGCGCCAGGTAGTTGGTCACGCGCCCGGCGGGGCGGCTTTTCAGCACCAGGCCAAGCCAGACCAGGGCGAGCAGGGCCGAGCCGCCCTCGCCGAAGATGTCCAGCCAGACCCATTCGCTGACGCTTTTCAACTCGCCGCAGGCCAGGTGCAGGAGCAGGCCGAGGTTGGCGGCGATCAGCAGCAGGGCGAGTTTCCAGCGGTGGGGTTTGAGTACGCAGAACATGGCCGCGAGTCCTTGGGCAACGAAGCGATGGGCGCCAGCACAGCAGATGGATGTGACGGTTGCATGACGGTGGGGGTGGGTCGAATCAGCTCACGGCTAAAACACAATTCACTGGCAAACACAGATCAAATGTGGCGCTGGCTGTGTGGGAGCGGGCTTGCTCGCGAAGGCGGTGGGTCAGTTAGAACAGCTTTGACTGACACACTGCATTCGCGAGCAAGCCCGCTCCCACACAAGCCCCACTTTTTGACCGAGGTCATTTCAGCTCATTTGTTCGCGTAAACCCGCTCAAAACCCCGGTTTACGGGGTTCACAGCCAACTCCTGTCACAGAACCGTCATCCCCCACCCCTAGCTTGCCCTCCCAGTTGCCAGGCCTCTTGCCTGGCGCCACAGGATTCTTGGGGAGGATTGCATGTACAAGCGCACCGGGCTCGTCAGCTTCACGCTTACCGCCTTGGCCCTGGCGATTGCCAGTGAGCGGCTCAATGCGGCCGAGGCGGCCACCACCGAGCACGTTGAAGTGGTCGGCCAGGCGGCGGCGATTGATTCGGCGTTGAAGGAGCAGCGCACTTCCGACAGCATCAAGAGCGTGGTGCACGCCGACGGCGTCGCCCAGTTGCCGGATGAAAACGTCGCCGAAGCCGTGCAGCGCCTGCCCGGTGTCAGCGTCGAGCGCGACCAGGGCGAAGGGCGCTTCGTCAGCGTGCGCGGCCTGGGCCCGGACCTCAACAGCGTGACCATCAACGGCACCCTGGTGCCAGCCCCGGAAAGCGCACGCCGCGCCGTGGCCCTGGATGTGCTGCCTTCGGAGCTGGTGCAATCGCTGTCGGTGATCAAGACCTTGACCCCGGACATGGACGCCAACTCCCTCGGCGGCACCGTCGACGTGCAAAGCCTCTCGGCCTTCGACCACAAGGGCCTGTTCTACACCGGTAGCAGCGAAGCCAGCTACGACAAGAACACCAGCCAGACCAGCCCGAAATTCTCCGGCGCGGCCAGCAATCGTTTCAGCCTTGGCGATGGCATCGAAAACTTCGGCGTGGCCGCCGCGCTGAGCTGGCAGAAGCGTGACTTCGGCTCGGACAACGTCGAGACCGGCGGCGCCTGGGACTTCACCGACGGCGCCAAACTCAACGAATTCGAACAGCGTGACTACGACATCAGCCGCGAGCGTGCCGGTGGTGGGCTGAACTTCGACTACAAGCCCGACGACCTCAGCAGTTATTACCTGCGCACCCTCTACAGCCGCTACAAGGACACCGAGACCCGCAACTCCACCAGCATCGAATTTGCCGACCCGCTGGCTGCCGGCGAACTGGGCGATGCCGAAGCCAAGCGCAAGTTGAAGAACCGCGAAGAGACTCAGGAAATCCAGTCCTACGTGTTTGGCGGCGAGCGCATGCTTGGCCTGTGGACCCTCAGCGGCCAGGCCGGTTACAGCCAGTCCAGCGAAGACAGCCCGGGGCATATCGCCGGTGCGACCTTCGACGGCGGCGACTTCGCCAATAGCGGCTTCTACGACAAGGACAAGCCACGGCCGATCATCGGCGCCGGTTTCTACGACGCCAGCAACTACACCCTCGACAAAGTCGACTGGGAAAAACAGAACACCAAGGACACCGAGAAAAACCTGCGCCTGGACCTGGCCCGCGACTACGACCTGAGCGGCTACGCCTCGCAGTTCAAGTTCGGCGGCAAAGTCAGCCGCCGCCACAAGACCAACGACCTGGAAGCCTGGGCCTACAAGAACTTCGATGACCTCGGTTTCAGCGACGAACAGCTCAACCTCACCCAGTTCCAGAAGGGCAATGTCGACTACCGCCTGGGCAACTACGGCCCCGGCATCAGCGCCAGTGGTATCAAGCAACTGCTCGGCGGCCTGAATGCGGCGGACTTTTATGACGAGACCGAATCGCGGGTCAACGACTTCACCATCCGCGAAGACATCAACGCCGGTTACCTGATGAACACTGTCGACATCGACGACTGGCGCTTCATCGCCGGCCTGCGCTACGAAGGCACCGAGTTCGACGCCAAAGGCACCGGCGCCACCGACGGCGTGTTCAGCGACAACCACACCCAGCGCCGCTACCACCACTGGCTGCCGGGCCTGCATGCGCGCTACCAGATCGACAAGAACACCCAGGTGCGCGCGGCCTGGACCAAATCCGTGGTGCGCCCGACCTTCGGCCAGCTGGCGCCGGGCTTTGTGATAGACGATGACGAAGCCACCTTCGGCAACCCGAATCTCAAGCCCCTGGAATCGAGCAACCTGGACCTGGGCATCGAGCACTTCATGGGGCGCGCCGGCACTGTCTCGGCGTTCGTGTTCTACAAGGACATCAAGAACTTCGTCTACAACACCGACCTGGCCGGTACCGGCGCCTGGACCAATTTTTCCGAGGCCCACACCTACGCCAATGGCGACAGTGCCAAGCTCTACGGCCTGGAACTGGCCTATTCGCAGAAGTTCGACTGGCTGCCGGCGCCGTGGAACGGCTTGCTGGTCGGCGCCAACACCACGTTCAGCCGCTCCAGCGCCGACATCGAGGGCTTCGACAGTGCCAGCGGCAGCAACCGCAAACGCAATATCAGCCTGCCGAACCAGTCGGACAGCGTCGGCAACCTGATGCTCGGTTGGGAAGACGACAAGCTCAGCCTGCGCCTGTCGGCCAACTACAAGTCGGCCTATCTGTACGAGCTGGCCTCGATCAACGACAAGGCCCACGACCTGCACGTGGATGCGCAGACCTTCGTCGATTTCAGCGCGCGCTACTCGCTGACCAAGAACCTGCAAGTGAGCTTCGAGGCGCAGAACCTGACGGATGAGTCGTACTTCGTCTACACCGGCCATCGCAGCTACAACGGCCAATACGAGGAGTACGGCCCGACCTACAAAGTCGGCCTGACCTTCACCCATTTCTAAGCACCAACACTGATCTAAATGTGGGAGCAGGCAAGCCAGCTCCCACAGTAGAACTCCATTGTTTTCAAAGGATTTACCCGTACATGAGAATTTCCAAGCTGTACCTGCTGATGACATTGGCGACCGCCGTGCCTGCAATGGCCGCCGACCTGGCGCTGACGCCCTGGGCGCCAGGCCTGAATGCCGAAGCAATCACGTTCCTGAGCGACACCCAGCGCCTCACCGCCAGCCCCCGTGACGGCTTGCAACTGGTCGACGCCAAAGGTGCCGAACTGGCCCGTTTCAAGGGCAATTTCAGCAGCCTCGATACCCGCACCGCCGGCTCCCAGACCCTGGTCGCCAGCCTCGACAATGATCGCCAGCAAGCCCTGCTGATCAACCTCGATGCGTCCGCGAAAACCTTCGGCAAACCGCTCTACCTGCCCACCCGCGACTACGCGGTGAATGGCCTGTGCCTCTACCGCGACTCCGCCGCCAACCTGTTTGTGTTCCTCGTCGGAGAGGAAGGCAAGGGCGAGCAATGGCTGGTCGGTCACGCTGCGACGCTGTTGAGCGAGCCGCAGCGTGTGCGCGGTTTGCCGCTGCCGCCGTCGGCGCAATTCTGCCAGGTGGACGACGGCGCCAATCGCCTGGTGGTGAACGAAGAAAACCTCGGCTGGTGGGCTTACCCGGCGCACCCGGAAGCGGATGTGAAACGCACGCCGGTGGCGGTGTTCGACAATCCCAAGCGCGAAGCCGGGGCCATGGCGCTGATACCGGGAGGTGTGGTCGCGCTTGATCCCAAGACGGCTCAACTGCATCTGTTCCAGCAAAGCGGTGAGCGCTGGGTGGAGCAATCGAGCCTGAACCTGCCAGGCCTCAAGGAACCGGAGCAACTGGCGGTGAGCGGCCAGCAACTGCTGGTGCGTGATGACGACACTGGCAAGCTCTATCAGGGCAAGCTCAATTGGCAGGCCAAGTCGGTGCCGGTCGAAGCGGTGATTCCAGAGGTCGCGGCCATGCGCCAGACCGATCCTGTCGGCCGTCAGGGCGATGCAGCGGATGATCCGGCGATCTGGATTCACCCCGAGCAGCCGGGCAAAAGCCGCGTGCTCGGCACCAACAAAAAGCAGGGCCTGCTGGCCTATGACCTGGACGGCAAGCTGTTGCAGGAACTGGCGGTCGGGCGCCTGAACAACGTCGACGTGCGCCCCAATTTCAAGTTGGGCACGCAGACCGTCGACCTCGCCGTCGCCAGCAACCGTGATCACAACAGCCTGAGCCTGTTCAGCATCGACCGCAGCAGCGGCGAGCTGCGCGAAGCCGGTGAAGTGCCGACGCCGCTCAAGGCGATCTACGGCATCTGCCTGTTTCAGCCCGCCAGTGGCGAGATCTATGCCATCGCCAACGACAAGGACGGCACCTTCCTGCAATACCGCCTGAGCGCCGCGGACGGCCGCGTGCACGGCGAGTTGGTGCGCCAGTTCAAGGTCGACAGCCAGCCCGAAGGCTGCGTGGCCGATGACCAGCGCCAGCGCCTGTTTATCGGTGAAGAAGACGTCGGCGTGTGGGCGGTGGATGCCCGCGCCGACCAGCCGGCCAAGCTCACCAGCGTGATCAAGGTGGGGCCGCAACTGCATGCGGACGTCGAGGGCCTGGCGTTGTACCAGAGCGATAAACGCGACTACCTGGTGATCTCCAGCCAGGGCAACGACAGCTACCTGGTGGTGGATGCCGAACCGCCGTTCGCCACCCACGGTGCGTTTCGCGTCGGCCTGAATGCCGATGCCGGCATCGACGGTGCTTCGCAGACCGATGGCCTGGAAGTCACTGCGATCAACCTCGGCGGGCCCTGGAGCCAGGGCATGCTGGTGGTGCAGGACGGGCGCAAGCGCATGCCCGAGCAGGCCCAGAACTTCAAGTTTGTGCCGTGGGCCGAGGTGACCCGCACGCTGAAATTGCCGTAACGCGTCATCACCCGGTCATCACTTTTTATTCGAATAGGAGTTCACCATGCACGCGACGATGGAACATATGACGATCTGGGGTTTGATCAGCGACGCCAGCCTGTTGGTCAAGGCGGTGATGATCACGCTGCTGCTGGCTTCCTTGCTCAGTTGGTACTTGATCATCCAGCGCGGCACTGTGCTGCGCCGCCTGGAGCGCCAGTTGCACGCTTTTGTGCAGCGCTTTCGCGCTGCGCCCGACTTGCAGCCGCTGTACCGCGACGCGGTGCAGGCGGGCGAGGGCGGCATTGCGCCGATCTTTATCGCCGGGATCGAGGAATACCAGCACCTGCACAGCCATGATCCGGCGGTGCTCGAAGGGGTGGAGCGGGCGTTGCAGGTGGCGATCACCGAGCAGGAAATCGAACTGGAAAAGGGCCTGCAATTTCTCGCGACCGTGGGCTCGGTCAGCCCTTACATCGGCTTGTTTGGCACCGTGTGGGGCATCATGAATTCGTTCATCGGTTTGTCCCAGGTGCAACAGGCCACGCTGTCCACGGTGGCGCCGGGCATCGCTGAAGCGTTGATCGCCACGGCTATCGGTCTGTTTGCGGCGATTCCGGCGGTGATCGCCTACAACCGCTTTGCGGCCCGTGGCCAGACCTTGCTCACCCGCTACTACGCCTTTGGCAACGAACTGCAAGTGCGCCTGCACCGCACCTTGCGCGGCACGCCGATCAACCTGGCCGTGGCCGCCTGAAAGAGGAGCAAGACGATGCTGACCAGGCCGCAACGCAAGCACGGGCCCAAGGCCGAGATGAACGTGGTGCCGTATATCGACGTGATGCTGGTGCTGCTGGTGATCTTCATGGTCACCGCGCCGATGCTGACCCAGGGCGTGAAGATCGAACTGCCCAAGGTCGCCGCCGAGGCGCTGGCCACCGACACGCGCCAGCAGATCCTGACGTTGTCGGTGAAAGCCGACGGTGGCTACTACTGGAACCTCGGTGGCGAACTGGACACCACGCACCAGACCGACAGCGCCGTGAGCCTGGATGAAATGGGCGCCAAGGTCATGCAGGTGGTGGCGGCGCGCAGTGACACCCAGGTGTACATCCGCGCCGACGATAACGCCGGCTACGGCCGCGTGGTCGCGGCCATGGCGGTGTTGCAGAAAGGCGGTGTGAGCAACCTGGGGCTGGTGACCGAGGCCCCGCAATGACGGCGATGATCATGCACAGTCCAACGCTGGCAAGGCTGCCCCGGGACACGGCGGGGTTTTGGCGCAACAGCTTGGCGGCGAGCATCGCGGTGGCGCTGCACGTCGGTGTGTTGGCCGCGCTGATGCTGGGCTGGTCCACGGAAAAACCGCTGGTGGAGGCACCACGGGTGATGCACACCCAGTTGGTGATGCTGCCACCGGCGCCCGCGCCGGTGCCTGAGCCAGTGGCCGTCGTACCCCCCGCGCCACCGGAGCCGGTTGCCGTGCCGGTACCGCCCAAACCCGTGGTCGATCCACGGATCCAGGCGCAAAAGCTGGAGAAAGCCGCCTTGGCCCGCAAGCGGGTCGAGGACCAGAAAATCGCGCAGCAGCAAGAGCGACTGGCGACCGAGCAGCGCAACCGCGAGTTGGAACAGCAGCGCCTGGACCAACAACGCCTGGCCGCCGAACGCGCCCGTCCTGCGGCCCCGGCGGCAGCCCCGGCGTTTGACAGCCGCCAATACCAGCCCTTGAGCAAGCAAGCTCCGGACTACCCGGAGCGCGCCCTGGACAAGAACATCGAAGGCGATTGCTCCGTGGAGTACACCGTCAACCCCCAGGGCCGCGTGGAAAATCCCCGGGTGCTCGACGGCTGCCATCCATTGTTCATGCGGCCTTCACTGGCGGCGGCGAACACCTTCCGCTACCAGCCGCGCATCGTTGAGGGCAAGGCGGTCGCCGTACCGGCGGTGCGCAACACCTTCCACTACCGCATCAAATAGGCGCCTCAGAGGTCGTAGCGCACTGACAGCAACACGGTGCGCGGGTCGTTGACCGAGTAGTAGCGCGCACCGCTGGACGGCACGTAGCCCACCGATTGCGGATAGGCGCGGTCCAGCAGGTTTTTCACCGCGAGGGTGGTGGTCCAGTGGCCGTCGCCGCTGATGTAGCGGGTGTTGGCGTTCCAGAAGGTTTGCTGCGGCACTTCCTGGATGTCGTCGTTCAGTGCGTTGGCCCAGGACTTGGTCTGGAACTGCGCATCCGTGCCCGCCAGCCACGTGCCCGGCAATCCGGCCGGGATTGTGTAGTTGAGACCGACGCTGGCGTTCCAGCGCGGCGAGAACACCAGGTGCTTGCCGTTGGCATCCACGCCTGCGCCGCTGGCGTTCTGGAAGTCGTCGTACTGGCTTTCCAGGTAGCCGAGGTTGGCGGTCAGTTGCAAGTCGCGGCTCAGGGCGGTGAGGGTCTCCAGCTCGACGCCGTAGGTGTGGGCCTGGCCGACGTTGGTGCGCAGGCTCACGCCCAGCGCCGGGTCGTAGGCGTTGGTCTGCAGGTCCTTGTAGTCGTTGTAGAACAACGCAACGTTGGCGCGCAGGCGCTGGTCGAAGAAGTCACCCTTCAAGCCGGTTTCCCAGGTGGTCACGTCTTCCGGCGAGAACGCCTGCTCGGCGGCGGCGCGGGTCGGTGCACGGTTGTCGTAGCCGCCGGCCTTGAAGCCCTTGGCGACGTAGGCGTACTGGTTCAGGTGCGGGGTCCAGGCGTATTCGAAGCCGAGTTTCGGGCTGGTGGACTGCCAGGACTTGCTCGACTCGGCGGCAAAGTTAGTGCCGGTGATCTGCCGGTCGGTGTTGATCGCGTAGTTGGTGAACTCGAAGTTCTTGTGCTCGCGAGTAAAGCGCAGGCCGGCGATCAGCGACAGTTGCGGGGTGATCTTGTAGGTGCCCTGGCCGTAGAGCGCATAGCTTTCAGTGTTGGTGGTGCTGTACTGGCCCTGTCCGATCACGCGGTTGCGTGGGATGGAATAGGTGAGGTTGTCGCGGTCGGCGTCGAAGCGCTCGCGGTACAGGTACAGGCCGGTGCTGAAGCTGAAGGCGTCGTAGTCGCCGTTGAGTTGGAACTCCTGGGTCGCGTAGTTCTGCTTGTAGAGGATCAGGTTGTTCTGGATCAGCGCGGCCTGGCCGGAGTTGTCGTAGTCCACCGGCTGGTTGAACGAGGACCAGGCGGTGACCGACTTGACGTTCAGGTGATCGTCGATCGCATAGAGGGCGCGTAACACCGAACTGCCCTGGTCGAGGCGGTTTTTCGGGTCGAGGCTGCTGTAGCTCTTGAACTTGTCGAAATGCCCGCTGGCATCGAAGGGCGAATAGCTGGTGGTGTCACCGCGATCAAAGGTGCCGGCCAGCGTCAGTTGCACATCCCACGGTGAATCCTCGGGCTTGTAGCGCAGCTTGCCGCGATAGGACTGGATGTCGACGTTGTTCACGTCCTTGCCCCGCGTCGGGTTTGACACGGTGCCGTCGCGGCTCAGGCGGATCGCCGAGAAGCTGGCGAACAGCGCGTTGTCCACCAGCGGGCCGCTGATCAGGACGCGGCCGTTCTGCGCGTTGTAGTTACCGGCGCCAAGTTCGACGAAACCACGGGTCTGCTGGTTCGGGTCGCGGGTGATCACGCGGATCGCCCCGGCGCTGCTGTTGCGTCCGTACAGTGTGCCCTGGGGGCCGCGCAGCACTTCGACGCGCTCGACATCGTTGAAGTCGAGCATCGAGGAAATGGCGCGGGGGATGTACAGGTCGTCGGCATACACCGCCACGGCGGCTTCCTGGATCGGGTCGGTTTCGCCGATGCCACGGATGCCATAGGTCTGCGCGCTGTAGGAGATCGACTGGCGACTGAGGGTCAGGTTCGGCACCTGGCCGGAGAGGTCGCGCACGCTGCGGATCTGTTTGTCGTCCAGGGTCTGCTCGTCGAATGCGGAAATCGCCAGCGGGGTTTTCTGCAGGTCTTCGCTGCGGTGTTCGGCGGTGACATTCACCACCGGCAGGGCGGTGTCATCGGCGTGGGCGTAGACGCCGAGCAAGGCGAGGGAAGCGGCGAGGGTGAGGCGGCTGGGCACACGGGCATGGCTCATGGTGATGTCCTGAGAAAGTGGGGTTGGCAAGGCCTCCACCTGGTCAGGGGTCGGTGCTGGCTGTAACAATATGGATATGAAAGGCGTTCGTAAAAGTCCGTTTTGTTATATGTTAATTATTAATAATATGCATGGTATTTGTTAGTTAGATGCTATTTTCTGATTATATTTCCGGCTCGCCCAATACCCAATGTGGGAGCGGGCTTGCTCGCGAATGCGGTGAATCAGTCAACCTATTCATTGACTGACACACTGCATTCGCGAGCAAGCCCGCTCCCACACAATCCCGCTCCCCCATTTATTGGGTGGTGTCAGGGTTTGGCGAGGTTGGCCAGCTCAGAACCGGCGACATAGCGCTCCAGATTCGCCAAGAACGTCTCCGCAATCTCATGGCGACTGTTGGTGGAAATCGCCGAGGTATGCGGCGACAACCTCACCCGCGGGTGCGTGTACAGCGGGTGCCCATCTGGCAACGGCTCGGGCTCGGTCACGTCCAGCGAGGCCAAGCCAACCTGGCCATTATCCAGCGCCTGCAGCAACGCCTCCTGATCCAGCAAGCCACCCCGCGCAATGTTGATCAGATGCAGCCCCGGCTTGGCGCTGGCGAGCACATCGCGGTTGATGAGGTTGCGCGTGGCCTCGGTCAATGGTGCGGCCACCACCAGGTGGTCGGCACGGGCGAACAGGTCGTGGATGTCCTTGGCGGCGTCCACGCCTGCGCTGAAGGGCGCCTGGCTCTGGCGCAACGCCACAACGTTGATCCCCAGGGCCTGGGCTTTCTGCGCCAGGCGCTCGCCAATCGCGCCAAAGCCGAGAATGCCCAGGGTGGTGCCCTTGAGCGGGCGCAGCGGGGTGAAGTTCCAGTGTGAGTCCTTCACCCAGATGTCCGGCAGGTGCTTGGACGCGGCAAAGATCGCGGCCAGGGCGAACTCGGCCAGGTTGTCGGCGGCACTGCCGCGCGAGGTGGTCACCGGCGGGCCGTTGAACAGCCAGTGCGGGTAGAAATCGATGCCCGACGACACCAGGTGCACCCACTGCGTGCCGTAGGGCCAGCCCGGTGGCGGGGTGTCCGGGGCGGTGTAGCCGCGTACGTTGATCGGCCGCGCCAGCAGGATATTCGCCTGGGATGGCAGGTCACTGGGGACGCCCACGGGCACACCGATGACTTTGGCCTCGGGGTGGATCGCAGCGAGGCGCTCGCGGATCACCTGGTTGAAATCTTCATCCAGCTGGCTGGCGATAATCACCTGAGTCATGTGCGCTCCTTTTGGCGTTGGGCGAAAGCGGCCTTGCCGGCGCCTTGCAATACGGCGTCGTCCTGCGGTGTGTGCACGCGGCTGCAGAGCACATCGCGGTAGTGGCGTTGCAGCGGGTTGTGACGCGACAGGCCTGGGTTGCCGGAGGCCTCGATGGCCAACTCGACGGCGCGAATCGCGTTGTTGGTCACCAGGTACTTCAACTGCGCGGCATTCGCGGCCGGGGTGTGGCCTTCGGCCGCGGCGTCGAGCAGGCTACGGTTGGCGAACAGCAGGGTGTCGATATGGCCGACGGTTTCCTGGAAGCGCGGCAGGGTCGACAGCGCCGCGCCGAGGTTGGACGGTTGGCGTTCTTCCAGCCAGTTCACCAGCCAGTCACGCGCCGCCTGGGCCACGGCGTCATAGACCGAGGACAGCAACACCGACATCCACAGGAACCCTTCGGCGTCCAGTTCCGGCGACGGCGCGCTCCACGGGCTGACACTGACGGCGTGGTCCAGCGGCACCAGCACGTTGTCGAGCACCACTTCGTGGCTGCACGTGGCGCGCATGCCGAGGTGGTCCCAGGTGTCGATGATGGTCACGCCGGGGCTGTCCTTGGGCACCAACCAGGTACCCACCAGCGGGTCGGCGTCATTGCTGCGGCCCCACACGCCGAACCAGCTCAGGCCGTGGCTGCCGGTGGAGTAGATCTTGCGCCCGCTGATGCGCCAGCCCTCGGCGGTGCGTACGGCGGTGGTCGCCGGCAAGCCGCCACGGGCCGGGGTGCCGAGGTCGGGTTCGACGCGCAGGGCATTGATCAACCCGCCGTTGCGCACGGCGTCTTCGGCGACTTGGGTGCGCAGGTGCGCGGGCCAGGTCTTGCTGTCTTGCAGGCGCGTGTGTTGCAGGTATTGCATCATCAGGATCAGTGCGGTGGAGGGTTCGCCCTTGGCGATCGCACTGATCGCCTTGCGTGCCTGGGGCAGGCTGGCCCCGCCGCCACCGAGGGATTTGGGCACGGTGAGGGCGACCAGGCCGTGTTCGTGCAGGCGTTTGAAATTGGCATGGGGGAAGGCGCCGCTTTCGTCGTAGAGCTGCGCGGTGCTGGCCAGTTCGGCGCTGAGGCGTTCGAGCAGGGCTTCGAAATTGGCGACTTCCACGGAGCGTAGTGACGGTTGGGTCATAGGAATGTACTCGGTCAGAAAATGTGGGAGCGGGCTTGCTCGCGAAAGCGGTGGGTCAGTTAACACATGCGTGACTGATGTACCGCTTTCGCGAGCAAGCCCGCTCCCACAGGAGAGTGTGGGCTCAGATGGCCAGTCGTACGGCTTGATGGCCCAGTAAACGCTCCACCACCTGCAACACCGGCTCGGCTTGCGTGCGTACCAACCAATCCGGACTCACCTGCACAAACGCCACCGTGCCATCCCTGGCAATCACTACGACCGTCGGCTGCGGCAATTCCCAGGTGCCGGTGCCAGTGGTTTCGCCGATGCTGTTGCCCTTGGCCAGCGCCGCGTTACGCGAGGCCTCGTCAAAGCTGTAGAGAATCCCCAGGCGCCGCGCGAGGTTGTTGTCTCGGTCACTGGCCACCAGCAATTGCAGGGCGTGGCGGGTCTTGATCTCCACCAGGCGCTCGGGCACTTGCGGGCTGACTGCCACCAGCGGCACGCCGAGCTCGCGCAGGCGTGGGTAGAGCTGGCGCTCGTAATAGGGCAGGGCGATGTTGCACGCCGGGCAGCCGGCAAAGCGGAAGAAGATCAGCACCGCGGGGCCGTCGGCCAGCAGCGACTCGCGGTTGAGTTCGCCGCCTTCGACATTGAGCAGGGTGAACGGGTCCAGCTCATCGCCGACCTGCACGTAGTCGTCGGGGCGTGCTTCAGCCACCAGGCGTTGGCGCTGGTCGATATTGATCTGCAGCGCTTGCGGCGCCCAGGTCGCGACCCGTTCGGCGTGCAGGTCCGCCAGCTGACGGTTGAGGGATTCGCTCATGCCAGCGCCTCCTGTTTTTCTTTCTCGTTGGCGACGCTGTAACGGTTGGCCGGTACGTCCAGGCCGAGGTTGTCGCGCAGGGTCTGGCCGCTGTATTCGCTACGGAACAGGCCGCGTTGCTGCAGTACCGGCACCACCAGTTCGGTGAAGTATTGCAGGCCGTCCGGCAGCACCGAGTTGACGATGAAGCCATCGCTGGCGCCGCGCTCGAACCAGGTCTGGATCGCATCGGCGACTTGCTCCGGGGTGCCGACAAAATCACGCTTGGGCCGCGAGAAACGCAGGGCCACTTCGCGCAGGCTCAGGCCTTCATCCCTGGCTAACTGCTTGATCCGGTCGGAACCGCCTTTTTGGCTGTTGGAGCCGAGGTCGCCCAGTTCCGGGAAGGGTTCGTCCAGTGGATATTTGCTGAAGTCGTGGTCGTTGAACGGGCGGCCGAGGGCGACGATGGCGTCCTCGACGGTGACCAGGTCCACGGCTTGCTGGTAGCGGCTTTCCACTTCGGCGGCATCGCGGCCGACAATCGGGCGGATGCCGGGCAGGATCGACAGGCTGTCGGGGTCGCGACCAAAACCCTTGGCGCGGCGCTTGAGGTCCTGGGAATACGCCAGGCCTTCCTCGATGCTCTCTACGTGGACAAAGATCGCATCGGCATTTTCAGCGGCAAAGTTGCGCCCGTCTTCAGACGTGCCTGCCTGGAAAATCACCGGCTGGCCCTGGCGCGAACGCGCAATGTTCAGCGGGCCCTTGACCGAGAAGAACTCGCCCTTGTGGTTCAGCGCGTGCAGCTTGCCCGGGGTGAAAAATTCGCCGCTGTGCTTGTTGTAGGCGAAGGCGTCGTCTTCCCACGAGTCCCACAGGCCCTTGACCGCGTTCACGTGTTCCTTGGCGATGCGGTAGCGCACGGCGTGGGGCGGATGCTCGGCCTTGCCGAAGTTGTCGGCGGTGCCGCTCAGCCACGAGGTCACTACGTTCCAGCCGGCACGGCCGCCGCTGATATGGTCCAGGGACGCGAACTGGCGCGCTACCTGGTAGGGCTCGGTGTAGCTGACGGTCACAGTGGCGACCAGGCCGATGTGGGTGGTGATCGCCGCGAGTGCCGAGAGGATGGTCAGCGGCTCGAAGCGGTTGAGGTAGTGCGGGCTGGACTTGGCGTGGATGTGCAGGCTGTCGGCGATGAACACGAAGTCGAACTTCGCGGCTTCGGCCAGTTCAGTCTGCTGCTTGTAGAAGCCGAAGTTGGTGCTGGCGTCCGGTTGGGCCTGCGGATGGCGCCATTCGCCCCAGCCGTGACCGACGCCGTGGACCATGGCTCCGAGTTTGAGTTGACGTGGCTTGCTCATGTTCTGCTCCTGTTGGCGCGATGCTTTTTATCAGCGCGATGCTTGGGAATTGGGGGCACGCTTGGCGTTAAAGCTCTTGTCGAAACCCTGCGACACGTCGATGTGTTTGGTCAGCAGGCCTTCTTTTTGATAGGTGTCGGCGGTCGCTTGCAGGCCGCTGATAACGCTGTCGTCAATCGCCACTGGGGTCAGGCGGGTGTCCTTGGCCACTTCCACATGCACTTGCAGCGGCAGGCCGGTGATCTTGGCTTGGGCGGCGGCGTATTCATTGGGGTGGGTGTTGGCCCAGGCGTAGGCACGGTCGAGGCGGGCGACAAAGTCGTCCAACTGCACACGCTTGTCGGCGATGGCCTGGCTGGTGGCTGCCAGGTACAGGTGGTTGCTCAGCAGCTGGTTGCCGCTGACCAGCACACGGGCCTGGCTTTGCGAGGTGACCACGGTGGTGTAGGGGTCCCAGGTCGACCAGGCATCAGCCGTGCCGTTGTCCAGTACCAGGCGTGATTCGCTGGGCAGCAGGAAAATGAACTGCACGTCCTTGGTGGTCAGGCCGGCCTCGGCCAGGGCCTTGATCGCCAGGTAGTGGCCGATGGAGCCGCGCCCGGTGACGATCTTCTTGCCCTTGAGGTCGGCGACGGTCTTGATCGGCGAGTCCTTGGGCACCAGCAGCGCGGTGGTGTTGCGCCCTTCGGCGTGGATGATGCTGACCACCTTGAGCGAGGCACCGGCACCGAGGGCAAACACGTAGGGCGCGTCACCAAGGGCACCAATATCCACGGCCCCCGCGTTCAAGGCTTCGCCCAGGGGCGAGGCGGACGGGAACTCCGACCACTGGATTTCGTAAGGCACATTCCTGGTTTCGCCGCTGGCTTCCAGCAGCGCCTTGATCGTCGATTTCTGATTGGCCACCCGCAGCGGTTGCAGGTCGGCGGCGCCGGCAGTGCCGAGCAGTCCAAGGGCGAGGGCGGTGCCCAGGAGCAGGCGTTTGAAAGGGGTGGTAAAGACCATGGGATGCAGGCTCCAGGCAGATCAAGAAAGGGTTCGGCTACCTCCGCCTGGAGAAGGGGTCGGTGAGTGGTTTAACGTTATGCCCATAAAAACCTGCTGTGAAGTTCTTTTTGGTTATATGTTAAT
This sequence comes from Pseudomonas sp. FP2335, assembly GCF_030687535.1. Lineage (NCBI taxonomy): Bacteria > Pseudomonadati > Pseudomonadota > Gammaproteobacteria > Pseudomonadales > Pseudomonadaceae > Pseudomonas > Pseudomonas sp. FP2335. The sequence goes on along the minus strand of NZ_CP117437.1, from coordinate 3,537,226 downwards.
TATCAAAATAATTCATTATTAATAGTTTGATTATTCTCTTATTGCATTTGGTGGTGTGGTTTTCCAGAGCTTTCCTACGAGCGACTCGGAAAGTCTCACCTGAGCAAGGGGCAAACTGCGTGATTTGATCCGGGGCTTTTCTGACAAGGATCGTTACGCATGACGGATACGCTGTGGGCCGCCCGCGAGGGCGATGAGCTGTTACACAGCCCCCTGCTGGCGGACGTGTTCGGTGGCGTGCTGGAGATCGCGGCGAACATAGCGGTGACCGCGCTGGCCACGGCGGCGGTGGTGGCCGCGACGGGGATTGCCGTGGCCACCGGCGGCTTGGGCTGTGTGGTGCTGGGGGCCGTGGTTGGTGTGGTGGTCGGGTTGGGCATGGGGGCGACCGGTGCAGGCCGTGGCCTTTCGCGAATATGTGAGTCTTTCGCCAGCGCACTCTTCCCACCCGTCATCGATGCATTCATCAGCAGCGGTTCGCCGGATGTGTTTATCAACGGCAAACCGGCAGCGCGGGCGGCCGGGAAAGTCGCCGCCGCCGTGGCAGAAGCGGGCAGTGAACCGACTTATCTGGATATCGCCGAAGGTTTTCTCTCTCAGCTCTGGCGTCCTACGGTCGCTGCGCCGGTGGCGGGCGCTGTGCCTTGTCCTGCCGATACCGTCGACTGCACTAAACACCCGCCCATGCCGGAGCAGTACCTCGCCGAAGGTTCCAGCAAGGTATTCATCAACGGCCAGCCCGCCGTGCGCAGTGGGGACAGAAGCACCTGCGAAGCCACGGTGGGCAAGGTGCAGATTTCGTCCAACGTGGTCATCGGCGGCGCGCCGGTGGTGGTGCGTGAGATTCGCAGCGGCAAGGCGCCGGGTGTAGGGCTGGCGGTAACGGCGTTGTTGGCATCGCGCGGTGGTGGGGCGAAGTTCTTCAGCACATTGCCCTGTATGACGGTGGGTGGGTTGGTGTCGTGGGGCACAGGGCAGGTGAGCAACGCGCTTGCGTCAGCAGTGCGCGGCTCGCCCAACCCGGTGCACTGCGCCACGGGGGCGAAGATTCTCGACGGTGACGACGACCTGGATTTTGCATTGCCTGGCCTGTTGCCGATCGTGTGGCAGCGGTACTACAGCAGCCGGGATGAACGCCGTAACGGGATATTCGGCGCCGGTTGGAGTGTGGCCTATGAGGTGTTCGTCGAGATAGGCCTACATCCCGAGGGGGGCGAACGGCTGATCTACACCGACGAGCAGGCTCGGCAGATCGACATGGGCGTGATCCCGCTAGGTGCTGCGGTGTTCAGCGCCGGCGAAGGCTTGAGCGTACGCCGCCATGCCAGCGGCCACCTGCTGATTGAGCGTGTCGACGGGCTGTATCGGCTGTTCGAACCCACACCGGACAACCCTGCGCATTTGCGCTTGGGCCAGTGGGGAGATCGCAATGACAACCGCGTTTTCCTCGACTATGACGATCAGGGCCGCCTGAGCCAGTTGCGCGATACCTTTGGCGTTGTGCGAATCGAGCTGAGCTACAGCCAGCAATGGCCCCGCCGTGTCGAACAGATCGAGCGCCTGTACCCCGATCACCGTCGTGAAACGCTCTCCAGCTATACCTACGATACGCACGGCGATCTTGCAGCCGTGCGCGATGCCGATGGGCATGTTCAGCGCCGCTTCGCCTATGACAGCGGCCAGCGCATGGTCGAACACCAACTGCCCACCGGCCTGCGCTGCTTTTACCAATGGGCCTGCGTGGACGACCGTGAATGGCGAGTGGTACGGCACTGGACCGATGAGGGCGACGATTATCAGTTTGACTACGACCTGCTAGTCGGGCTTACGCGGATTACCGATGGCTTGCAACGGGTCAGCACCCGCAAGTGGAACCCGCAGTACCAGATCACCGAATACACCGACAACCTGGGGCACACCTGGCAGTTCGATTGGAATGACGAGCGCCAGTTGTTGGGGGCTACCGATCCTCTGGGTGGCCAGTGGCGATTCGGCTACGACGAATCCGGCAACCTGTGCAACACACAAGATCCGCTGGGCCGTATTGAATCGACGGTGTGGCTGGAACACTGGTCGCTGCCATTGGTTGAAACCGATGCAGCCGGCCACAGCTGGCGGTATCGATACGATCAACGCGGCAATTGCGTCAGTGAAACCGACCCGCTGGGGCACGTTGTGCGCTATCGCCATGATGGAGTTGGGCAGGTCATCGAAATCATCGACGCCACGGGCAAGCGCAAAATCCAGCGCTGGAATGAAACCGGGCAGTTGATCGAGCAGGTCGATTGTTCGGGCTATGCCACAAGGTTCGAGTACGACCGTCGAGGTCATTTACAAACCCTTATCGATGCAGTCGGTGAACGCCAGCGTTATCAACACGACAGCCACGGCCGATTGCTGCAAATCGAACGGCCCTACGGTTACATTGAACATTACCTGCGCAACACCAGTGGTCAGTTGAGCGCCTACACCGATGCGGCGGGCCACACTACCCGCTACCAATATGATCGGCGCGGGCAGCTGGTGCGGCGCATTGATGCCCATGGCCGCCAGATCGAATATCGGCACGATGCCTACGGTCGATTGCAAACCCTGACCAACGAAAACGGCGAGCACTATCGCTTCGCCTGGGACCAGGGCGATCGACTCACGCAACAGCAAGACCTCGATGGCAGTGCACGGCGTTATGCCTATGACGCGCTGGATAACGTGGTCTCCGTCGAATACGTCCCGCGGGATGACGCATCTCCTACCGTGCATCGCCTGCAACGCGACGCTGTTGGGCGTATGCGGATCAAGGAGACTGACGAGGGCCGAACCGAATACACCTACGACGCGTTGGACCAACTCACCGACGTCACCACCACCGACCGGCAAGGCAATGCTCAAGCACTGGGTTTTGCCTATGACGCGCTAGGCCAACTGACGTGCGAGCAGAGTGCTACCGGCAAGCTGCAACACCACTATGATGAACTCGGCAACTTGAGCCAGACGCAACTGCCCGATGGCCGCTGGCTCAACCGCCTTTACTACGGCAGCGGCCACCTGCACCAGATCAACCTGGACGGCCAAGTCATCAGCGACTTCGAACGCGACCGCCTGCATCGCGAAGTCCTGCGTACCCAAGGCCGGCTCAGTACTCGCCACGCCTACGACCGCAGCGGTCGCCTGCGAACGCGCACGCGTCAGTCTCAACTGTCGGCCACTGTACAAACGCACTACGAATACGACCCAGCCGACAACCTGATCGGTCGCGTCGAACCCCATCGCAACCATCGCCAACTGCTGCACTACGACGCCACCGGCCGCATCCTCGCCAGTCAGGGCAGCGTGAGAGGCCAACACGAAACCTTCGCCTACGACGCCGCCGCCAACCTGCTCGACGGCACCGGACTTGTGCGGGATAACCGACTGCTAACCTACCAGGACAAGCACTACCGATACGACGGCTTCGGCCGGCTGCTCGAAAAACGCAGCCGGGCGCGGGGCGTGCAACGCTTTGCCTACGATGCCGAACACCGCCTGATCGAAGTGCACAACGACAACGGCAACGTGGTGCGCATGACCTACGACCCACTGGGCCGGCGCGTAGCCAAAACCGAACACGACAGCCGCGGTTATCTACTCGGCGAAACCCGCTTTGAGTGGAACGGCTTGCGCCTGCTCCAAGAGCATCGGCATGGCCAGACCAGCCTCTATCTTTACGAAGAACACAGCCACGCACCGCTGGCCCGGGTGGACGGTACGGGCGAGCAGCAGCGGGTGCGTTACTACCACAACGACCTGAATGGGCTACCTGAAGAGCTGACCGAAACCGACGGGGGAACCGTGTGGAAGGCGCAGTATCGGGTGTGGGGGAACACGCTTGAAGAGGTGCGTGAGGCGCACTTTCTTGAAGAGCAGAACCTGCGGTTCCAGGGGCAATACCTGGACCGGGAGATCGGGCTGCACTACAACACGTTTCGGTTTTATGATCCGGATGTGGGGCGGTTCACGACGCCGGATCCGGTTGGGTTGGTGGGGGGGATAAATCTTTATGTGTATGCTCCTAACCCGTTCGGATGGGTGGATCCAAAAGGCTGGAGCTGCGTCCATGCTGATTCTGCGAGGCGCTTAAAATATAAAAAAATCAACGAGCGGTCACACGGTCAACCCGTGTTTTTGAACAATAGGGCACCGATCAAGCTTAAGTACATAACGCCAGATGTAGATAAACATAATGGAGGGTACTGGAAAGCAGCTGACAGCGTTAGAAACCTGGGCTCCAAGAGAACCAGGTCCGGTACGTTTGACGAAAACCTGAATCGAATAGGCGACTAGAGGCATGAAATATTCTTATCGGATAACAAAGTATGGTCACCTGGGCAGCGAGCGCCCAGATGATGAGTGGACCAGCTTTTATGACATTGGAAAAACCGTCTCGGAGGAGGAGTATCTGGCTGTCGAAACCGACTATGTACAAACGATAATTGCCATCTCTCGCTGCTTGCGCGTTTCCTCGCTGACAGTGAGTGGTCTTGAATTGAATTCGGATTGTGAGCCCTACACTGAAGGGCAAGAAATTGAAGTGGATGGGCTGGCATCTGTTGTTGAAGCTGTTTTGAGAGAAAGAATTTGGTGCAAGCTGAAGTCGTCAATATGTGAATTTCATTTTGGCTATGACTATTACATGTACCTGGTCTCTGAAGTTGATGCAGCCTCTTGCTTCCCACATGAAAAAAGCAAATTGAATTTTGAGGTTTTTCAATCGCCTTATATCGATCAGCAGGTTTGAAATCAGCGTTATTGCTTCAAACCACTACCAACCTCCCGCGCCAACGCAAATATCCCATCCATCCGCCAATGCTCATTGCGATGAGCCGGGTCCTGCGCCCACTCATCCCACCCCGAATCCCGCCGATATTGGCCCAACAACCCCGCCGCGCGCACTGCCTGCGCATCGGGGTGACGCAGTTGTTCGGCGTCCGGGTCGACGTAGAGTGCGTCGCTGCGGCAATACAGCTCGCACATGAAGCAGGTCTGGCACGCCTGTTGGTCGGCGATCCGGGGTTTGCCCTGGGGGCTCAGCGCCAGCACGTTGGTGGGGCACACGGTGACGCATTGGCCGCAGCCGTTGCAGAGGTCGGAGTAGATCAGTTCAATCACCAATAATTACCTCATTCTGTAGTGAGCGGGCTTGCCCGCGCTGGGTGGCGAAGCCGCCCCGAATCCAGACGCCGCGGTGTATCAGCAAGGCCGAGGTGCCTGGGTTTGGGGCGGCTTCGCCACCCAGCGCGGGCAAGCCCGCTCACTACATGGGTTGTGTGGGGGTAGGGGGGATGGGGTCGAAACGTGTGTGCACCTGATCGACGCCGGATATGCGTAAGTGCGCGTCGTATAGGGCGCTTTGCTGCGGTGTGTCGCTACGCTGGTGCATGCCACGGCTTTCCTTGCGCTGCGCCGCTGCGGTGTAGCACCAGCGCGCCGTGGCGGCCATGGCGGCGGTTTCGCGGTCACGCAGGGGGTTGGTTGAGGGGGCGGTGGCGCGCACCTGATCCCAGATGTTGTCGAGTTCGCGCAGTGAACGGTCGAGTTGCGCGCCGCTGCGGAAGAGGTTTTTGTCCAGCGGGTGAACCTCGGCCTGGATGCGTTGAATCAACTGCGCGCTGCCGCCGGCAACGCCATCAAAGCCGCGCACTGCACCGTGATAAGCCGCGCGCTGCCTGGCCAGCCGCGCCGCTCCCCGCCCAGCCCACTGCCCCGTGGACAACGCCCACGCCGAGTTCTGCGCACCGCCCCCGGACGTCGCACCGGCAATCGGTTCACGGCTGGCCGCGTCGCCGGCGGCGAATACGCCGGGCACGCTGGTCTGGCAGTCGTCATTCAGCAAACGCAAACCGCCCACCCCACGGATGGTGCCCTCGGGGTGCAAGGTCACGGCAAACCGCTGTCGATACGGATCAACCCCGTGCCGATCAAACGGCAGCATCAGGTTGGGCTGGATACTCGGCAGTTGTGCACGAATATCCGCAGGCACCCGATTCAAGCGGCAATACACCGGGCCGTTGAGCAGCGCCCGGGCCAAATCCTCGGTAAAGCCGGGGCCGCCGCTGATTGCCAAGGGCCGATCCGCTGCGTCGAAGTAGTCGCCGAAGCTGTACACCATCGAACGGGTCATGCTGCTGCCCGCCGCCGCGATGCAGTAGTAGTTGGAAAACTCCATGCCCGACAGTTCGGCACCGGCTTCGGCGGCCATCAGGTAGCCGTCGCCGGTGTTGGTGTGGTTGCCCAGCAGACGCGAGAGGAACGCGCAGCCGCCGGTGGCCAGTACCACCGCGCCAGCGCGGATCAACCAGTCGCCACCGGCCTGGCGCCGCCAGCCACGGGCACCGACCACGCGGCCGTTGTCGTCGCGCAGCAGTTCCAGGGCCGGGTGGTGGTCGAGGATCGTCACGCCGCTGTCGAGTACCCGGCGACGCAGGCCGCGCAGGTACTCCGGGCCGCGCAGGCCACGGTATTGGGTTTCGCCCTGGTCGTTTTGCGCGAAGGCGTAGTAGTCGCGCAGGCCCGGCAGGCTGGTCCAGGTGGTGTCGATGGCGCGGGCCATCCAGCGTGCATCGGCCAGGCCGTAGGCGGTGGCCAGGCGTTTGTCGATGGCGGCTTCCCGCGCGCCCGGTGGCACCCACCAATGGCCGGGACCGGCCGTGGCGGTGACGCCGCTGGTGCCGCAGTAGCCCTTGTCCACCAGGATGACCTTGACCCCTTCGCGGGCCGCAGCGATGGCGGCCCAGGTGCCCGCCAAACCGCCTCCGACGATCACTACATCGCAGCTCAACTCAGTCATCTCAGCGGCCTCGGAAGTTGCACGCCAGGCGCGTGTAGTCATACGCACCGCCACAGCCGAACGGCGCGAACGGGCCGATTGGGCTCAGCTTGCGCCTGGAGAAGGGGCGGATGTGGGGCCGGCACCCGGTGTGGGTGCAGGTGGGGTTGATCAGATGACGAAAAAACCATGGGTGCCGTCGCGGGCCAGTTGGGCCACCAGGCCGAATTCCCAATCCAGGTAGGCCTGCATGGCTTCCTTGGGGTTGTCGGTGCCTTCGTACGGGCGGCGATAGCGGTCGATGCGCGGCGAGGCGAGGTGGCTTTCACCTTCTTCCAGCGGCAGTTGCGCATTGATCCAGGCAGCGGTGCCGCCTTCGAGCAGGAACACTTGCTTGCCGGTGATGGCTTCGACTTCTGCCACCGCCAGGCGCGCCAACTGGCTGCTGCCGCAGGTCAGCACGTAACGCTCGGCCACGGGCGCCTCTGCCAGGGCAGCGGGCAGTTGCGCGCGCAGGACCCACCAGGCGCCGGGGATGTGGCGTTTGACGTAATTGGCGCTGGCGGTGAAATCCAGCACCACGGTGTCGCCATGTGCCTGCCATTCGGCAAGGGTGTGCGGGCTGATCAACTCGGCTTGCGGCGGCGCCGGGACCGGTGCGACCCACGGCCCTTGCTCGCTGAAGTGCGCTGCTTGCAGGTCGTCCAGCACATGCACGTCCCAGCCCAGTTGCGCGAGCCAGGAGGCGGACATGTTGGCGCGCACACCGTCGTCATCCGCCAGCACGATCCGCGCCCCGCGCACGCTGGCGACGTGGTCGGTTTCCTGCACCAACTGGCCGCCCGGCGTGGAGCGTGCGCCTGGCAGGTGACCGGCTTCGAATTCTTCCGGGGTGCGCACATCGAACAGGTAGGTGGTGCGGTGCGCCTGTTGCTGCCAACTGTGCAGGTCAGCCAGCGTGGCGCGGCCGACCCGCGCCCTGTCGGCGACGCGGCGCGCATCGGCCGCGGCCACTTGGCGATGTTCTTCCGACGTTGGCGCGAAGCGGCGCGATTGGCCGTGGGCGAGTTTCTGCCCGGCCAGGGTCCAGCCGATGGTGCCGTTGCGCAGCGCCGACACCGGGTTGGCCACGCCGGCGTTGATCAGTGACTGCGTGCCGATGATGCTGCGAGTGCGTCCGGCGCAGTTGACGATGATGCGCGTGGCCGGGTCGGGCGCCAGTTCACGGGCGCGCAACACCAGTTCGGCACCGGGCACGCTGATGCCGGTGGGGATACTCATGGTCTGGTATTCGTCGAAGCGGCGGGCGTCGAGCACTACCACGTCGGCGTTGCTGTCGAGCAGCGCCTGCACTTCTTCGGCGGCCAGGGACGGCGTGTGACGCTGGCTTTCCACCAGTTCGCCAAAGGCCTTGCTTGGCACGTTGACGTCGATGAACAGCTCGCCGCCGGCCTCGCGCCAACCGTCCAGGCCGCCGTCGAGCAGGCTGACCCGGGTGTAGCCCAGGGCAACCAGGCGCTCGGCGGCGCGGGCAGCCAGGCCTTCGCCGTTGTCGTACACGGTGACCTGGGTGTCACGCCGCGGAATGCGCGAGTACACCTCCAGTTCCAGCTTGGACAGCGGAATATTCGCGGCAAACAACGGGTGGGATTCGGCGAAGGGCGCCTCTTCACGCACGTCGACCAGGGCGATTTCGTGATGGTCCAGCAGGGCCTGGCGGATCTGGGCGAAGTTCAGGGTCGATACGGTGCTCATAGGGCAGGGCTCTTTTCTTTGGACAAATCCCAGATGTTCGGGAGGAAGGCGTTGGAATAACCGGAGATAAACGGTTTCTCGCTGCCGTCGGGCTGATACACCGCACGGCGCACCGCGCCGATATTGGCGCCGTACACATGGATGCTGATGGACACCTGGTCGCTGTAGGCGTTGCTCACCTGGTGGATGTCACCGACCTTGGGCGACACCGCTTCAACCTGGCCGGGCACCAATTCAATCGGCTTGCCTTCGGCGACCAGGCTGCCGTCGGGCGCACGTGCGAAGCCTTGGGAAAACTCCGCGCCGCGCAACATACCGATCAGGCCCCACACCCGGTGGTCGTGAATCGGCGTGCTTTGGCCCGGCCCCCACACGAAACTGACGATGCTGAAGCGCTGGCGCGAATCGGCGTGCAGCAGAAATTGCTGGTAGCGCTCGGGGTTGGGTTGGGCGAATTCATCCGGCAGCCAGTCATCATGGCTGACCAGTTGCGCCAGTAGCTTGCCGCCACGGTGCAGCAGGTCGCCTTCGCGTGGATTGCCGTCGATCAGTTCCGCCAGGGCGCCTATAAAGGCTCTGAGTCTTTCGGGGTGCTTGGCCTGGGTCATGGCAATTCCATCAGTCGGTGTTGATAGAAGTTATCTAAGCATAATGTTTATAGTTAATATGCTATTTTTTAATGATTAGCTTATAGCTGAAGGTAATTTAGAACTGGGTTGACTAGGCTTAGACGTTATCGATCACAGCGTGGACTATCCAGATAGCGTTCCTGCAACTATGCTTCGCACACATCTTAATGACTGATCTCTATGTGCGGCCCAAATGAAAATTGACGATATAGACGCCTTTGTCGAAGTGATCCGTTGCCAGTCCATCAGCCATGCCGCCGAATCCTTGCAACTGACCCAGCCCGCCATCACCCGTCGCGTACAGAACTTCGAGCAAGCGCTGGGGGTGGAACTGTTCGACCGTAATACCAAGCCGCTCAAGCCAACGCTGATCGGCACCCGCGTGTATGAGCAGTGCCGGCTGATCCTGCGCGAGATGGATGCGCTGCGGGAACTGGTCGCCACCGACGCACCGCCCACCGGCCTGTTGCGCCTGGGTGTGCCGCAGACCATCGGCGACGTGGTGCTGCTGGATGCGCTCAAGCACCTGCGCACCGAATACGCCGACCTGCGCGCCCAGGTTGCCACCGGCTGGGGCAGCCAACTGGTCGGCAAGATCGAACGCGGCGAGCTGGATGCGGCGGCGGCGTTGTTCCCGGCAGGCAAGATCTTCCCCGACAACGTGGTCGGCGAGTCCATCGGCAAGATGGAGCTGGTGGTGGTGTGCGCCAAGGCGCAACTGCCAAAGAAACCCTGCAAGCTGGCGGATGTGTATCAGAACGGTTGGATCTTGAACCCGGATGGCTGCGGTTTTCGCGCCGGGTTGCAGCGCACCTTGTCCGACCAGGGGCTGGCGTTGCGGGTGAACCTGGAAACCTTTGGCACCGAGCTGCAATTGGGCCTGGTGGCGGATGGTCTGGGCCTGGGTTTGGTGCCGCGGCCGCTGCTGGAGCGTAGCGTCCATCGCGAGCAACTGGCGGTGATGCCGCTCAAGGATTTCAAGCCGGTGATGGATTTGTGGCTGATCTATCCGCACTTCCTGGGCAACTTGCAGGGGCCGGTGGATGCGTTTGGCAAGTTGGTCGCCGCTTCCCTGCACAAGATCCGCGACGCCGCATAACCCCAGTGAAAGCGGCTTATTGTGGGAGCGGGCTTGCTCGCTCCCACACAGGCCTGCTCCCACATTCGTTCTGTGTTGTTGCCTGATTTTTTATGAAAAAAAATAATAATTAGCTTAGATTAAAATGTGCTTTTTATTATTTTTATCCATCCCCTAGGCTTGCCTGGAAGTCCTTAAGGCCATCCAGGAAGTTTTGCCATGAGCAGCGTCACCTCGATTTCCAACGTTTCCAGCAATGTCCGCCAGCGTGTCACTCCACAAGAATGGGAAGTGCGCGTCAAACTGGCCGCCGCCTACCGCCTGGCGGCCTTGTACAAGTGGACCGATCACATTTACACCCACTTCTCCGCCCGTGTCCCCGGCCCGGACGAGCATTTCCTGATCAACGCCTTTGGCCTGTTGTTCGATGAAATCAACGCCTCCAACCTGGTCAAGGTCGACCTCGACGGCACTATTGTCGACGACCCGACCGGCCTGGGCATCAACTACGCCGGCTACGTGATCCACAGCGCGATCCATGGCGCACGCCACGACTTGCAAGCGGTGTTGCACACCCATACCCGCGACGGCATTGCCGTGTCGGCGCAGAAGGACGGGTTGCTGCCGATCTCCCAGCACTCCATCGGTTTCTCCGGCCGCGTGGCGTATCACGGGTATGAAGGCATTGCCCTGGACCTGGACGAGCGCGAGCGACTGGTGGCGGACCTGGGCGACAAGAGCGTGATGATCCTGCGCAACCACGGCTTGTTGACCGCCGGCATCAGCGTTGAGCATGCGTTCCAGCAGCTGCAGCAGTTGGAGCGTGCGTGCAATATCCAGGTCGCGGCACAGGCGGCGGGGAATGCGGAGTTGATCTTTCCGCCCAAGGAGGTGGTGGAAAAAGTCGAGCAGCAGGCCAAGGCGCACGCCAGCGGTGAAGGCCCGGGCGTAGCGCGGCATTGGAATGCACTGGTGCGGCAGTTGGAACGTACCGACACCGACTACAAAAACTGATTCTCGGCACGCAGCAGATCTAAAAATGTGGGAGCTGGCTTGCCTGCGATAGCATCAACTCGGTGCATCTGCACAACCGAGGTGTTTGCATCGCAGGCAAGCCAGCTCCCACATTGTTTTGCAGTGTTCTTGCTTATGCTACTTGCTGGGCCTGCTCGCGCTCGGCAATCAACTGGCGGGTGAGGGGGATCAGGCGCTTGCCGTAATCGATGGCATCGTTCAGTGGATCAAACCCGCGAATCAGGAACGTAGTGATGCCCAGGTCGTAGTAGTCCACCAAGGCTTCGGCGACTTGCTCGGCGGTGCCCACCAGCGCAGTGGAGTTGCCTTGGGCGCCAAGCAGCCCGGCAATCCCGGTCCACAAGCGCTTATCCAGCCGCGATCCCTGCGCCGCTGCTGCCAGCAAGCGGCGCGAGCCTTCGTTCGGCGGTTCACGGCGCACAAAACCATTTTTCTCGGCCAGTGCGGTGGCCTGTTGCAGGATGCTGTCAGCCCTCTCCCAGGCAAGCTCTTCGGTCTCGGCGAGGATCGGTCGCAACGACAGGCTGAAGCGAATCGTACGCCCGTGCTTGGCCGCTTCGGCGCGCACCTGGGTGACGATCTCGCGCACTTGTTCGTAGGTTTCACCCCACAGCGCATACACGTCGGCATGTTTGCCGGCGACGGCAATGGCGGCAGCGGACGAGCCGCCGAAGTACAGTGGGATATGCGGCTGTTGCGGCGACTTCACCGTGGAGTGCGCGCCTTCGACCTGGTAGTAGGTGCCTGCGAAATCAAACGGCTGCTCGCTGGTCCATTCCTGGCGCACCACGCTCAGGTATTCGTCGGTGCGTGCGTAACGTTCGTCCTTGCCGATATGGCTGCCATCGGCGCGCAGTTCGCGGTCGTCACCGCCGGTGATGATGTGCACGGCGGTGCGCCCGCCGTTGAACACGTCGAGGGTGGTGAACTGGCGTGCCGCCAACGTCGGTTGGGCGAAGCCGGGGCGGTGGGCGATGAGAAATTGCAGTTTCTCTGTGACGCTGGCGGCGTGGGAGGCAATCAGCGTGCTGTCCGGGCTGTTGGAGTGGAACGCCACCAGGGCGCGGTCGAAGCCGGCCTCTTCGTGGGCGCGGGCCACGGTCTCGACGTAATCCGGTTGCAGGGTCGGGCCGCTGCGCGGGTGGATCTCGGAAGCGTGGTGGCCGCCAATGTAGCCGATGAATTCAATGCTCATGGTCTGTCCTTCTATCGTGCGGGAGGGCACCTCCACCGGGCAGGGGGTCGGTTGTTCGCGTCCAAAGTAGGGGCAGGGGGCGGGGCTGTAAAATGCCGTTTGGTTCTAACCTAATTATTAAAATGTTGAATCATATTTTGTGACATGTATCAGTGTTTTGCATTTTTGGCGGGTCAGGTCATTTCTCCCAAGCTTTGGGCAGGTGGTAGAGATTGTGTGGGGCTTGCGCGCGCATTGCAGTATCCTCCGCGACCCGCTTATCAATGATTCCAAGACAGATGACAGGACAAGACATGCAGGTGATGCTTTCGTCGATTCTCGACGAAGTGCGCCCACTGATCGGCCTCGGTAAAGTCGCCGACTATATCCCCGCGCTGGCCGACGTGCCGGCCAATCAATTGGGGATCGCCGTGTACGGTAACGACGGTACGGCCTACTGTGCAGGTGACGCTGAAACACTGTTTTCGGTGCAGAGTATTTCCAAGGTATTCAGCCTGGTGCAGGCCATCGACCATGGTGGCGAAACCATCTGGGAGCGCCTGGGCCACGAGCCATCGGGGCAGCCGTTCAACTCGCTGGTGCAGCTGGAATTCGAACGTGGTCGGCCGCGCAATCCCTTTATCAACGCTGGTGCGTTGGTGATCTGCGACATCAACCAGTCGCGCTTCGCGGTGCCGATCCTGTCGATGCGCGATTTTGTCCGGCGGCTGTCGGGCAACCCGCAGATCCTGGTCAACAGCACTGTCGCCGAATCGGAAGCCCAGCACGGCGCACGCAATGCGGCCATGGCCTATCTGATGAAATCGTTCGGCAACTTCCACAACGATGTGGACGCAGTGCTGCACAGCTACTTCAACTATTGCGCGCTGCAAATGAGTTGCCTGGATCTGGCCAAGGCGTTCAGCTTCCTGGCCAACGAAGGCGTGAGCGCCCACAGCGGCGAACAGATCCTCACCGCGCGCCAGACCAAGCAGGTCAACTCGATCATGGCCACCAGCGGGCTGTATGACGAGGCGGGCAACTTTGCCTATCGCGTAGGCTTGCCCGGCAAGAGCGGCGTAGGCGGCGGGATCGTTGCGGTGGTGCCTGGGCAGTTTACGGTGTGCGTGTGGTCGCCGGAGTTGAACGCGGCGGGGAATTCGCTGGCGGGGATCAAGGCGTTGGAGTTGTTGAGCGAGCGGATTGGCTGGTCGGTGTTCTGACAGTTCGGGGATTTTCGGTCACTGCCGTAAATCCCCTTGAAGCTTAGGCTTTGCGCGGCTTCATAAACAGATCCAGCATCAAGAACAACGCCCCGACGGTGATCGCGATGTCGGCGAGGTTGAACACGCCGGTATGCGTCGGTCCCACATTCAGCACCATGTAGTCGACCACGTGGCCGTCACGGAAGACGCGGTCGATCAGGTTGGCGATACCGCCCAGGGCAATGGCGTAGAGCGGCAAGACCTTGCGCAACGGTTGGCTCCAGTTGGACAAGGACCAGCCCATCGCCCAGGCCACCACGATTGCCACGCCGACGATAAAGATCAGTTGTTTGACCTGAGGCGGCAGCGCCGCGCCCAGGCTCAGGAACGCGCCTGGATTCAGGCTCAGTTCCAGCGCCAGATTGACCGGGTTGGAGCCGAATTTGAAACTCTGGGTTTGCAGCGACACCAGGGCCAGCAGTTTGACCAGTTGGTCCACGGCAATAAAGGCGATGCCCGCGAGGAGGGCGAAGGTGCGGCCGCGCAGTAGGGATGACGTGCTCAAGCGGTAACTTCCTGTTCCGGGTCTGTGAGAGGGCGCCAGAAGATAGCCCAGGCGCTTTGTGGCGTCTATGTCCTGCCCGCACGGATCTCTCTTGCAAACGCGTTGTGTCGTGAGCGGGCGTTGTTGCAGTGCTCGAGAGCGCTGAGCCATTCAGCTCGTAACCTGGAATAACAGGCCCTGATATTTAAATGGGGGAGCTGGCTTGCCTGCGATGACAGTGTGTCAGCCAGCCTACCTTTAACTGACCCACCGCATTCGCGGGCAAGCCCGCTCCCACAGTGGATCGGTGTTGCTGGATAGTGAGTGTTCGGCTGAAGATCGCCCAGGCACTGCCAGCTCCCACATTTGATCTGATTAGTCATGAGGGCTGTGTTTTCCCCAAACAAAAAATGCGCCCCTGAAGGCGCATTTTTTGTTCGGTCCGCTATCGCCTGTCAGGCAATCGCATCCCATGCACGATCCCCGTGCTCGTCCTTGATCCGGGTCGGCAGGCCCATCACATCCAGCGCTTTCAGGAACGGCTCGGCCGGCAGTTCTTCAACGTTGGCCATGCGTTGCACGTCCCACTCGCCACGGGCTACCAGCAGCGCTGCGGCCACCGGCGGAACGCCTGCGGTGTAGGAGATGCCCTGGCTGTCGGTCTCGGCAAACGCTTCTTCGTGATCGGCTACGTTGTAGATGAACACTTCGCGTGCCTTGCCATCCTTGGTGCCCTTGACCAGGTCGCCGATGCAGGTCTTGCCGGTGTAGCCGGGCGCCAGCGAAGACGGGTCGGGCAGTACGGCCTTGACCAGTTTCAACGGCACGACTTCCAGGCCTTCGGCGGTGGTGACCGGTTTTTCGGAGAGCAGGCCGAGCTTGTTCAGCACGGTAAACACGTTGATGTAGTGTTCGCCGAAGCTCATCCAGAAACGCACGTTGGGCACGTCGAGGTTTTTCGACAGCGAGTGCACTTCATCGTGGCCGGTCAGGTACAGGTTCTGCGAACCGACAACCGGCAGGTCATCGGTGCGTTTGACTTCGAACATGGTGTTGCTGGTCCACTGGCTGTTCTGCCAGCTCCACACCTGTCCGGTGAATTCGCGGAAGTTGATTTCCGGGTCGAAATTGGTGGCGAAGTATTTGCCATGGGAGCCGGCATTGACGTCGAGAATGTCGATCGAATCAATGCGGTCGAAATGCTGTTGCTGCGCCAGCGCGGCATACGCGTTGACGACACCCGGGTCGAAGCCCACGCCAAGGATGGCGGTGATGTTCTTCTGTTTGCACTCTTCCAGGTGGTTCCATTCGTAGTTGCCGTACCACGGCGGGGTCTCGCAGACCTTGCCCGGCTCTTCGTGGATGGCGGTGTCGAGGTAAGCCACGCCCGTGTCGATGCAGGCCCGCAGGACCGACATGTTGAGGAACGAGGAACCGACGTTGATGACGATCTGCGATTCGGTCTCGCGGATCAGGGCCTTGGTCGCTTCCACGTCCAGGGCGTTCAGCGCGAAGGCTTTGATTTCGGCGGGTACTTTGAGGCTACCCTTGGCCTTGACGCTGTCGATGATGGCCTGGCATTTGGAGATGTTGCGCGACGCGATAGCAATACGACCGAGTTCGTCGTTGTGCTGCGCGCACTTGTGGGCCACCACCTTGGCGACACCTCCTGCACCAATGATAAGAACGTTCTTTTTCAATTGCTTTCTTTCTCCTATATCCGCCAGCTTACGAAAGGCTGGACAGGTAGTCGTCGTAACCAAATTCACGAACCACCTCGACTGTACCGTCGAGTTGTTTCACTACGATGGACGGCATTTTCAGGCCGTTGAACCAATTTTTCTTGACCATGGTGTAGCCCGCGGTGTCGATGAACGACAGCCGATCGCCGATGGCCAGCGGACGATCAAATTGATACTCGCCGAAGATGTCCCCGGCCAGGCAGGATTTGCCGCACACCATCACGGTGTGTTCGCCATCGCTCGGCGCCAGCTTGGCGTTGAGGCGATAGATCAGCAGGTCCAGCAGGTGGGCTTCGATGGAGCTGTCTACCACGGCGAGGTTCTTGCCGTTGTAGAGGGTGTCGAGCACGGTGACTTCCAGGGAGGCGCTGTTGGTGATCGCCGCTTCGCCGGGTTCCAGGTAGACCTGCACGCCGTACTTGGCGGAGAACGCTTTCAAGCGGGCGCAGAACGCGTCCACGTCATAGTCGTCGCCGGTGAAATGGATGCCGCCGCCGAGGCTGACCCACTCGACTTTGTGCAGCAGCGCGCCGAAGCGTTCTTCGATGGTGCCGAGCATTTTGTCGAATAGGCTGAAGTCGCCGTTCTCGCAGTTGTTGTGGAACATGAAGCCGGAGATCTGCTCGATCGCGCCTTCGATCTTCACCGGGTCCCATTCGCCCAGGCGGCTGAACGGACGCGCCGGGTCGGCCAGCAGGTAGTCGGAGCTGCTGACCTGGGGGTTCACGCGCAGGCCGCGGGTCTTGCCTGCGGAACGTTCGGCAAAGCGCTGCAACTGGCTGATGGAGTTGAAGATGATCTTGTCGCAGTTATCCAGCATCTCTTCAATTTCATCGTCAGCCCAGGCCACGCTGTAGGCGTGCGCTTCGCCTTCGAACTTCTGGCGGCCGAGCTTGAGCTCGTACAGCGACGACGACGTAGTGCCGTCCATGTATTGCTGCATCAGGTCGAACACCGACCAGGTGGCGAAGCACTTGAGCGCCAACAGGGCCTTGGCGCCGGACTGCTCGCGCACGTAAGCAATCTTCTGCATGTTGACCAGAAGCTTCTGTTTATCGATGAGGTAGTACGGCGTTTTGATCATTTTTGAGAGCCTGCGGCGGTGCCTGCCAAAAAAGGACACGCATTGTGCCCGCACTTGGGGCGAATCGGAAGGTTAGTGGGCGGAATTTGCTGCCCTTGGTTTACGAGCGTAGCGCAGGTGTATGACTGTCCGTGCAGCGACAGCGTTTTTGTAGTGAGCGGGCTTGCCCCGCGCCGGGTGGCGAAGCCGCCCCGAATCCGGGCACCTGGGTCTTCCTGCATCACCCGCCATTTTGAACGGTGTATGCCTGTTCCAGCCTGCAAACCCAATCTCCTGTGTGGAGCTGTCGAGCTTAGGCGAGGCTGCGAAAGCGGCGGCACGGCAGGCAGAGATGTCGCCTGATCCGCCGCCTTCGCAGGCAAGCCAGCTCCCACATTTTTTAACTGTGTACACCTGACACAGCCTGCAAACCCTATTCCCTGTGGGAGCTGTCGAGCTTAGGCGAGGCTGCGAAAGCGGCGGCACGGCAGGCAGAGATGTCGCCTGATCCGCCGCCTTCGCAAGCAAGCCAGCTCCCACATTTTTTAACTGTGTACACCTGACACGGCCTGCAAACCCTATTCCCTGTGGGAGCTGTCGAGCTTTGGCGAGGCTGCGAAAGCGGCGGCACGGCAGGCAGAGATGTCGCCTGATCCGCCGCCTTTGCAGGCAAGCCAGCTCCCACATTTTTTAACTGTGTACACCTGACACAGCCTGCAAACCCTATTCCCTGTGGGAGCTGTCGAGCCTTGGCGAGGCTGCGAAAGCGGCGGCACTGCTGGTAGAGATGTCGCCTGATCCACCTTTGATCTTCATTCAGCCCATGTCGCCTTCGATTCAACGCAGCTGTGCGCCTGTCTCAGCGGGCGCCGCGCCATGGCTTTTCTGGCATTTGCGGCAATGGCAGTGGGTGACGGCATCCATGTTGCTTTCGTTCCTGAAAGTTGCAGGCAAACACTATACCTGTGGCGAGGGAGCTTGCTCCCGTCGAGGGCGCACCACAAACGTTCAAGAATTCCCCGAACACGCCTCAGTAGACTCGCCAGACTTCTTCTACTACAGGTTTTCCATGGACATCTTCCTCTACGCCTTCAGCGTCATGTACAGCCCCGGCCCCGTGAATTTCATGGGCCTCAACGCCGGGCTCACCGGGCAGTTTCGCCGTTCCACCGGGTTTTTCATCGGTGTGGGGTGCGCGATGCTGCTGTTGTTTGTGCTGTTTGGCTACACCGGCGAGGCGATCATTTCCCAGGCCGCGTTGCCGTACATCTCGTTGATTGGCGGGGCGTACACGTTGTATCTCGCCTATCAGGTATTCACTGCGCGCACGGTCGTGGATGAAACGACTGCAACCGCACCCGTCAAAACCCTCACGTTCTGGAATGGCCTGGTGATCCAGTTGCTCAACCCCAAGGGCATCATGGCGGTGTTGCCGATCACCAGTGTGATGCTGCCGGCGGCGCACATCACCGGGGTGTCCATCGCGCTTGTGTCGGCGGTGCTGGCGGTTGGTGCGTTCGGCGCGCCGTGGGTTTATTCACTGCTGGGTGCAGTGCTCGGACGGCGGATCAATGGCTCGTCGGCGTTCACCGTGTTCAATCGCTGCATGGGCGTGGCACTGGCGGTGTGTGCGTATTTCATGTTCCACGCGTTCTATGTACACCTGATCTCAACATGAGTAGATCTTGTGATCATCTAGAATAATATGAGTTTGTCTCACTATCGCTGACTGTCGACAATGGCTGCCATAAATATCGACATTGGAGTTGTTAGTCATGGCAGTCGCTCATTCCCTGGGATTTCCGCGCATTGGACGCGATCGTGAACTGAAAAAAGCGCAGGAAGCGTTCTGGAAGGGTGAGCTCGATGAAGCTGGCTTGCGCGCCGTGGGCCGTGACCTGCGCAAAACCCACTGGGACCTGCAAAAACAGGCCGGTCTCGAATTGCTGCCCGCCGGGGATTTCGCCTGGTATGACCAGGTGCTGACCCACTCGCTGATGTTTGGCGTGATCCCCGAGCGCTTCCGCCCAGCCGATGGCAAAGCCACCTTGCACACCCTGTTCGGCATGGCCCGTGGCGTCAGCGACAGCTGCTGCGGCGGCGCCCACGCCCAGGAGATGACCAAGTGGTTCGACACCAACTACCACTACCTGGTGCCTGAATTCAGCGCTGACCAGCAGTTCCACCTGGGCTGGGATCAACTGTTCGAAGAGGTGCAGGAAGCCCGCGAGCTGGGCCACAACGTCAAGCCAGTCATCATCGGCCCGCTGACTTACCTGTGGCTGGGCAAGGCCAAGGGCGGCGACTTCGACAAGCTCGACCTGCTCGATCGCCTGCTGCCGCTGTATGGCCAGATCTTCCAGCGCCTCGCCGAATTGGGGGTTGAGTGGGTACAGATCGACGAACCGATCCTGGTGCTGGACCTGCCGCAGGACTGGAAAAACGCGTTTGAGCGTGCCTACAACCTGATCCAGCGCGACCCGCTGAAAAAGCTGGTGGCCACCTATTTTGGTGGGCTGGAAGAGAACCTCGGTTTGGCGGCGAACCTGCCGGTGGATGGTTTGCATATCGACCTGGTGCGGGCGCCGGAGCAGTACCCGACCATTCTCGACCGCCTGCCGGCTTACAAAGTGCTGTCCCTGGGCGTGGTCAACGGCCGTAACGTGTGGCGCTGCGACCTGGAAAAAGCCCTGGCGACGCTGCAGCACGCCCATGACAAGTTGGGTGACCGCCTGTGGGTGGCGCCATCCTGCTCGCTGCTGCACAGCCCGGTGGACCTGGGGCGTGAAGACCAGCTGGATGGGGAGCTGAAAAGCTGGCTGGCATTCGCCGTACAGAAATGCGCCGAAGTGGCGGTGCTGGCCCAGGCGGTCAATCAACCCGAGGCAGCGAATGTTGTCGCGGCCTTGGCACAAAGCCGTGCCGTGCAAGCCGCCCGCGCCGCGTCGCCGCGTATCCACAAGCCTGCGGTGCAAGCGCGGGTTGCGGCGATCACTGCCAGGGACAGCCAGCGCCAGTCGCCGTTTGCCCAGCGTATCGAGCAGCAGCGCGCGGGCCTGAACCTGCCACTGTTTCCGACCACCACCATCGGTTCGTTCCCGCAGACCGCGTCGATCCGCCTGGCGCGCCAGTCGTACAAGGCCGGCAAGTTGAGCGAAGCCGAATACGTCGAAGCCATGCACAGCGAGATCAAGCACGCCGTGGAAGTGCAGGAAAACCTCGGCCTGGACGTGCTGGTGCACGGTGAAGCCGAACGTAATGACATGGTTGAGTACTTCGCCGAGCAACTCGACGGCTATGTGTTCACCCGGTTCGGTTGGGTGCAGAGCTACGGTTCACGTTGCGTGAAACCGGCGGTGATTTTTGGTGACCTGAGCCGCCCGAAAGCCATGACCGTGGAGTGGATCCGCTACGCCCAAGGCCTCACCCACAAAGTGATGAAGGGCATGCTGACCGGCCCGGTGACCATGCTGATGTGGTCATTCCCCCGCGAAGACGTGAGCCGCGAAGTGCAGGCACGGCAATTGGCCCTGGCGATTCGTGACGAAGTGGTGGACCTGGAGGCGGCCGGCATCAAGATCGTGCAGATCGACGAAGCGGCGTTCCGTGAAGGTTTGCCGTTGCGCCAGGCGCAGTGGCAGCACTACCTGGACTGGGCCACCGAAGTATTCCGCCTGTGCGCCTCGGGTGTGCGCGACGAAACCCAGATCCACACCCACATGTGCTACAGCGAGTTCAACGATGTGATCGAGAGCATTGCGGCGATGGATGCCGATGTGATTACCATCGAAACGTCGCGCTCGGACATGGAGTTGCTGGAGGCGTTTGAAGCCTTCGCTTACCCGAACGAAATCGGTCCGGGCGTGTACGACATCCACTCGCCACGGGTGCCGGATGCGTCGGAGATGGCCAATTTGTTGCGCAAGGCGGCCAAGCGGATTCCGGCCGAGCGTTTGTGGGTGAACCCGGATTGCGGCTTGAAAACCCGTGGCTGGCCGGAGACCGAAGCGGCGTTGATTCACATGGTCACGGCCGCCCGCCAGCTGCGTGCTGAACTGGCCTGATTGCTGAGCAGTACACGGTTCAAAAAAATGTGGGAGCGGGCTTGCTCGCGAATGCAGTGTGTCAGTCAACGGATTCACTGGCTGATTCAGCGCATTCGCGAGCAAGCCCACTCCCACATTTGGCCTGCGTAGAGTCAGAGGTATTTGAGCCAGGCCAAGTCACGACGCCGTGCTTTGAGCCCCGCAAACCAACGCACGGGCGGATACAGCACCAACGGCAGCAACAGCGCTACCAGCCAAATTGCGCCCATACCGTCGACGCCGAAATAGCTGCCATGATTAAGGCCAAACAGCGCAATACAAGCCACATAGAACACTTTCAGCACATACAAATGCAGCAGATAAAAGAACATCGGCGCCGCGCCAAACGTGGCCAGTAGGCCGATCCAACGTGCGTGCCCGGCCCGTTCAAACGCCAGCAACAGCAGCAGACCGATGCCCAAGGTCAGCGCCAGGAACAGCAGCGAAGGCGGATATTTGGTCACGTTGAAAAAGCTCATCAACGTCTGCACGCCACTGTCATAGCTCTGCCAAGGCTTCTCCCCGTAACCATTGAACGCACGCAACAGCACAAAGCCGACCAACCCAGTCACGCCCGCCAACGCCAAATAGCGCTGACGCAGCAGCGGCGGTGAGCCGTTGGCGAACCACGGGCCGAGGCCGTAGCCCAAGGCAATCACGCCGATCCACGGCAGCACCGGGTAGGTGATGCGCAGGCGCAGGTTGTCGCCGACCTCGATCCAACTGCGCTCATGCAGGATCGCCCAACCGTTCTGCAGCATCGAGCCCGGCCCGAAGTGCAGGCCATCCAGCAGGTTGTGCCCGGCGATAATCCCAATCGCCACGGCGATCAACAGCGGCCGCGGCAACCACACCAAGGCGGCGAGGGCGAGCATGCTCACGCCAATTGCCCAGATGACTTGCAGGTAGATCACTGCTGGCGGCATCTGGAAGGTCCAGGCGAAGTTGACCAGGGTGAATTCCAGCACCACTAGAAACAGCCCGCGCTTGAACAGAAACGCCGACACATCGCGGCGGCCCTGGTATTTCTGGCCGTACAGCCACGCCGACAAGCCGGTGAGCAAGACAAACACCGGCGCACACAGGTGGGCGAGGGTGCGACTGATAAACAGGCTGGGTTCGGTGCTGTCGATGCTCATCGGGTCGCTGACTTGACGGTGCAGCAGGAAGGTTTCGCGCACGTGGTCCAGCAGCATGAACAGGATCACCAGGCCGCGCAGGGCGTCGATGGAAAGCAGGCGTTGGCGCAGGGGGACAGCGTCGGTCATGGGCAAGGGTCGCAGGGTAGAGGGGAAAGCGGGTGTTATTCTATAACATTAATCTGCCCGCTGTCGGTTTCTAACCTGTGGGAGCGAGCTTCGTCGTGCCTTGGATTCTGCTAAGGTCTGCCAAACCGCTTTCGCAGGCCTTCACCATGACCACCCCGAAAACCGTCATCGACTTCTGGCAACACGCCGGCCCCAAACGCTGGTTCGCCAAGGACGAGGCCTTCGACGCCAGCTTCCGCGACACCTTCCACAGCGCCCACCTGCAAGCCGCCCGCCGTGAGCTGGAAAGCTGGCTGGACTCGGCAGAGGGCGCCCTGGCCCTGCTGATCCTGCTCGACCAATACCCGCGCAATGCCTTTCGCGGCACTGCCCATATGTTCGCCACCGACCCGTTGGCGCGCTTGTATGCCGGGCGCATGGTCGAGGCCGGGTTGGACCAGTTGATCGAGCCTGCCTTGCGTGCGTTCTGCTACTTACCGTTTGAGCATTCGGAAGACCCGGTGGACCAGCAGCGTTCCCTGGTGCTCAACCAGGTGCTGGACGCCAACACCTACCACTGGGCCAAGGAACATGCCGAGATTATTCAGCGCTTCGGGCGGTTTCCTCATCGCAACAGGGTGTTGGCCCGCGTCAGCACTGAGCACGAGCAGGCCTTTTTGGACAAGGGCGGGTTCGCCGGATAGGTCCCAGCATTCCCGCCAGGAATGCCCCTATAAAAAGCTGCCATTGTCTTTCTTGCCAGCCATCTCGTAACGTGGGCTTTCACCCAAGGAGCCCTGTCATGAACTCACCCTCGTTGCGCCTGTACGTTGATGCCCAGTTCACCAGCCCCTACGCGATGTCGGTATTTGTCGCGCTGCGCGAGAAGGGCTTGGCGTTTGATACGCAGACCCTGGACTTGGACTCGGCGCAACAGCAGGCTGCGGATTTCACCCAATTGTCCCTGACTCAACGCGTGCCAACCCTGGTGGACGGTGACTTTGCCCTGTCGGAATCCTCGGCAATCACCGAGTATCTGGACGAGGCGTACCCCGCGACGGTGGTGTACCCCGTCGACCCCAAGCAGCGGGCGAGGGCGCGGCAGGTCCAGGCGTGGTTGCGCAGCGATTTGCTGCCCATCCGCCAGGAACGTTCGACGCTGGTGGTGTTCTACGGGCAAAAGATGCCGCCCTTGTCGCCTGCGGCCCAGGCTGCCGCGCAGAAGTTGATCAGTGCGGCACAGGCGCTGTTGGCGGGTAACCCGGACTTTCTGTTTGGCACGTGGTCGATTGCCGATGTGGACCTGGCCGTGATGCTCAATCGCCTGATTCTCAATGGCGACAGCGTGCCCGCCGAGTTGGTCGCCTATGCGCAACGCCAATGGCAGCGGCCGTCGGTACAAGCCTGGGTCAACCTGCAGCGGCCTGCGCTCTAGCGGTTTAAAGCCATTCCTGGGCCACGCGACGGTCCAGGTCTTCCCAGTCGGCCATGCCCAGTACCCGTGTGGTGTTCAAACCACGCAGGTAACCGCGCAATTGCTGGGCGCTGGCGCAACGTTGCTCGGCGTCGGCCGTTTCGTCCTGTAGTACCGTCTCATAGTCGACCAGGTAGTCGGCGATCCGCTCGCGAAACTCCGGCAGTACGGCATCGCGGATACGGTCGAAGGTTTTCTGGTGGGGCTTCATGGCGGGTCCTTATCTATTTTTATCTAGGCACTATTGGTTCAGATAATAGTCACCATCACGGATCGCAAGTTCTGTTTTTTCAGGAAAAGCGCAGAATTGTCCCATCGAAACGCTGTTCAAGGAAACGCGCGATGAGGACGATAATTCAGCTGGGTTTGATGCTGGTGATGCTGGGCTCGGTGGCCATGAACAACGCGGCCATCGCCGATGATTTGAATAGTAGCCATTTGCTACCTATCGACGCTAGCGTAGACTCCCTGCAACATGCGCAGTCGGTAGGGGTGTTGTTAAGCGACAATACCCGCGACAACCTCAGTTACCTTGAACGCTACCATGACATGGCCTTGAACGGCGCCAGGGATGCCCTCGACGAGCGTATCCGCCAGGCGTTCGTCAACAGTTCCGACCCGGAACTGGCTATCGACTGGTTGATAAACTCGCTGCAAGGCACCTTTTTGTCGGTCACCGTCTACGACAACCTGGATGCCCTGGTGCAGGCACACCCCGATGTGGTGGTGATGCTCGATACCCACAATCAACTGCTGACTCCGCGGAACGATCAGGTCGAGGCACGTTTTATCGCACGGTTCTACAACGCGAACCTGCAATACATCGCCAAGGCCGAAGGTGCTGTGCGTCGGCAAGTACCGTCGGTGTGGGTGCATGACAAGGCGGCGCCGGAAATTGCCGCGCAGATCGAACAGCAGCGGGATGTCCAGCAAGCGGCCTTGCAACGGTTTGATGCATCGCTCAAGGCGTTGGTCCAAGCCGGTTGATGTGAACTTTTTTGTTATTTTTTCAGGAATTTATATGCGTTATTTTTTCGCCCCGGCCCTGGCCTTTGCTTCACTGTGGCTGGCCGGTTGTGTGTCTGCCCCGAATGCGCCGACATTGACCCTGCTCACCGCCAAGACCCCTGAAGGCTATGCCCAGTGTGTGCTGCCAAAGCTTGAAAAACACGGCATCACCTCGACCGTCACGCAGAACTCGCGTCACGCCAAGGTGGTGTTGACCAGCAAGATTGCGGCGGATGATGTGCTGGAGGCCTACAAGACCCAGGACGGAACCAAGGTGTTCTTGTATGAGCGCAAGCCGTTGGCATCGACGCTGACGCCGTCGCGGTTGGAGTTGGTGGCGCAGGAGTGCAAGTAGTCTGCACAGCACCAATCCACTGTTGAGCTGGGTTTGTGTGGGAGCGGGCTCCCACATTTTTGATCTGTGTGTGACCTAGGGCTTGGCTTCGTTGCTGAACGCGTTGACCGTCTTGACCAAACCTAGCGCCGCCAACGCCACCAACTCCCCACCTTTCTCCACTGTCGCCAGCGCCGGGTCCGAGCCCATGCGTCCGTCGGGGAAACGTGCGCGGAAGTCCAGCGCTTCGCGGATCGGCCCGGTGTTGGCAATCTGCGGCGAGTACTCGGCGACCTTGATCGACTGCGGGTACGCCCACTGCGTCACTGCAATCTCCGATGGCGTGGCATGGCTGCCATGGCCGACCGGAAACTGCTTCTGGGCCAGGTCGTTGACGCCTTCCAGGTCCCACCAGTTGACCAGCTTCAGCGCAAACCCGGCCGGACGGCGGGCGAAGCTCGCTTCGGCATACAGCTCGGAAAACGCCGCCTCAATCGTGGCGATGTTGCCGCCGTGGCCGTTCAGGAACAGGATCTTGTCGAAACCATGCCCGGCCAGCGAGCGCACCCAATCGCCAATCGCAGCAATAAAGGTGGAAGGGCGCAGCGAGATGGTGCCGGGAAAGCCCAGGTGATGCTGGGCCATGCCGATATTGAAAGTCGGGCCGATCAGGATGTCGGCATTTTTCTGCGCCTCATGGGCGATGATTTCCGGGCACATCCAATCGGTGCCCAGCAGGCCGGTGGGGCCGTGCTGTTCGTTGGAGCCGATGGGGATCACCACCGTGCGGCTGCGTTCCAGGAACTGCCCGACTTCGATCCAGGTGGACGTATGTAGCAGCATGCGATGCTCTCTTTTATCGATGGGGACAGGCTATCCGCCACGGATTGTACGACTACTCGCCACCTGTTGGGGTTTGCAGTTGAGGTAGGTCGACGACTTCAGCCAGTGCTGGTCCGGATACCAGGAAAACATGAACTGCCCATCCTTGAGTTTGTCTACCACCTGGCGTGCCACCTGCGGGCGCACGGCGGGACAGCCCTGGCTGCGGCCGATACGGCCTTCGCGCTTGCTCCACAGGGGGCTGACGTAATCGGCCGCATGGATCACCAGCGCACGGTCGCGGGCCTGATCATTGAAGCCCGGTTCCAGGCCATCCATGCGCAACGAGTAGCCGTGGGTGCCCAGATAACTTTCCTGGGTGCGGAACAGGCCCAGGCTGGATTGATGGCTGCCCTCGCGATTGGAGAACTGCGTGGCGAAGTTTTCCCCGGACTTGGCGCCATGGGCCACCAGGTCGCGCAGCACCAGGGTCTTTTTGCGCAGGTCGAAGATCCATAGCCGACGTGCGGTCGAGGGCTGGGAGTAGTCGATCACGGCCAGGCGCTCGGAGCGTTCCTCGCCATTGTTGACCGCACATTGCATCGCGCTCAGGGCGCTTTTCAGTACAGTGGGATTGAGTTCTGGAGCCGAGCGCGCCAGGCTGCTATACAAGGAAGGAGGGTTGCCATTGGCGGCGAGTGCATAATTGCCCAACGCGGCCAGGCTCATGGTGATCAAACCCAGGCGGCACAAAAAAGTTAGCATCTACAGTACATCCCCCCACTGTGGATTGGAGTTAAGCCAATTGTTCAAAAAACACGCATGTTACTTGAGCATTTGCTTGCTCGTTGCACCACTGGTCGCGACAGCCGATGAGCTGGCGGCCGAACCTGTGCCAATTGTTTCACCCAGCCCGATTCAACAAGCCCTGGCGGCACTGCCCGGTGTTTGCCCCAGCCTCGCGCCGCAGATTGACGCCGCCGCGCTGGTGCGCCTGCAAGCGTTCTACCAGCAGCAAGGCGACGTACCGTTGTGGTCCGCCGAACAACGCCAAGCGCTGCACACCCAACTGTTGCTGCTCGCCGACGACGGCCTGGACCCCACCCACTATAGCCAACCCACGCCGGATGCCACGGCCAATGTGCTGTGCAGCGACATCGATGGCAGCCGCCATTACCTGCAAGCCTTGCAGGATTTGCACTACGGCCGCCTGCAACAATCGCGCTACGAACCGCTATGGCATGCCCAGCCGCCAACCCGCGACCCGAACACCGAAGTGCTGGCCTTTGCCGCCACCGGCCTGCGCGACATGGCCCAAGCCTTCGATCAGGCGCGGCCCAGCGCCGATTTGTACCGCAGCCTGCGCAACGCCTATTCCAGTGTGCGTCAGCAACCATTGCCGCACTGGGACGCGGTCGCCAGCGGTCCTTTATTGCGTCCCGGCATGGACGACCCCCGCGTGCCGGAACTGGCGCGGCGCCTGGTCAGTGGCGGCTACCTGGCCACCGCGCCCGCCGGCAAGCTGTACCGCGACGAACTGGTCAAGGCAGTCAAGGCCTTCCAGCTCAGCCACTCCCTGCAGGCTGACGGTGTGATCGGGGCCGGCACCGTGGCCGAGCTGAACATCAGCCCGGCAATTCGCCGCGAACAGCTGCGCATCAACCTCGAACGCTTCCGCTGGCTGGCCCAGGACCTGGAACCCGAGGGCGTGCTGGTCAACGTCGCCGCCGCGCAACTGAGCGTGTACCAAAGTGGCATCCCGGTGTGGCAAACCCGCCTGCAAGTCGGCCGCGCCGAGCGCCAGACGCCGTTGCTCAAGTCGCGCATCACCCGGCTGACCCTCAACCCCACGTGGACCATCCCGCCGACCATCATGCGCGAGGACAAACTCCCGGCCATCCGCCTCAACCCCGAGTACCTGCGCCAGCAAAACCTGCAAGTGCTCGACCCCGAAGGTCGTCCGCTGGCACCCGAACAGATCGACTGGGCGCGCCCCGGCAACATCCTGCTGCGCCAGGAAGCCGGCCCGCGCAACCCGCTGGGCAAGATCGTGATGCGCTTTCCCAACCCGTATTCGGTGTACCTGCACGACACGCCGAGCCAGCCGCTGTTCAGCAAGGGCCCACGGGCGTTCAGCTCGGGGTGTGTGCGCGTCGAACAGCCGCTGATGCTGCGTGACCTGCTGGTAAGCCCGGCCGAACGTGCGCGCACCGATGAACTGCTGGCCACTGGGGTGACCCACGAATTCCGCCTGGCCACGCCGGTGCCGGTGCTGTTGGGGTACTGGACGGTGGAAGTCGACCGCCAGGGTGGCTTGGTCTACGCGCCGGATATTTATGCGCGGGATCTGGTGCTGATGAAGGCCATGGGCACCACGCTCTGACCCACCCTGCAACTCATCTCCCGGCTCGAATAAGGACCGCCCATGCCCTTGCAGTTCGTAAAAATGCACGCCCACGGCGATGACTTCATCATCGTTGACCGCCGTGGGCGCGACGACCCGATCACCGCGCAAGTCGCACGCCGCCTGGGCAACCGCCATACCGGTATCGGTTTCAACCAGCTCGCCGTGGTGCTCGACTGCGATGATGCAGCGGCGCGGATCAAGTTCTGGAACCCCAACGGCACGCCGCTGCAGGCCTGCGGCAGCGCGACCCGTGGCGTGGCAGATCGCTTGATGCTGGAGGCGGGCAGCGATTCCATCGTGTTGCGCACCGACCGCGGTTTGCTGACGTGTGTGCGGCAGGCGGGGCGGCAAGTCTCGGTGAACATGGGCGAGCCATCGCTGGAGTGGGCCGCCGTGCCCTTGGCCGAGGCCCTGGATACGCTGAGGTTGCCCCTTGAGGGCGAGCCGGCGGCCTGCAGCATGGGCAACCCGCATTGCACGTTTTTTGTGGCGGATCTTGCCGCCGTCGATGTGGCCGCCGTAGGTGCTGCGTTGGAAATTCACCCGCTGTTTCCGGCCAAGACCAATGTGCATTTTGTGCAAGTGCTCGACCGTGGGCACATCCGCCTGCGCATCTGGGAGCGCGGCGGCGGTGTGCCATTGGGCTCCGGTTCGTGCTGTTGCGGGGCGGTGGTCAATGGCATCCGTCGTGGCTTGCTGGATGCCACGGTGCAGGTGCAGTGCGACGGCGGCACGGTGACCGTGCAGTGGGCGGGCGAGGGCGGTGTGGTGTTGACGGGGAGTGTGGAGCCGGTGATGCAGGGGACGGTGTTCAGTATTGGCTGAAGTCAGTCACCGGCAACATTGACGGGTCCACCCCCATCTCCCACAAAGCGCACACTGAACGTGGTGCCGCCGCCCTCAGTAGAGCTCACCGCCACATCCCCACCATGGACCCTGGCCAATTCCCGCACGATGTACAGGCCCAGGCCGACGCTGCGCACATCGCTGCCCTGGTCGGTGCCGCGGGTCATGGGCTCGAACAGCCCGGCCAGCAGGGTTGCGGGGATCACGGCGCCGTGGTTGTGTACCGCCACTTCACACTGCCCAGCCCCCAGCCGCGAGGTGATGCTGATCGGTTGTTGCAGGTCGCCATAGGCCACGCTGTTGGCCACCAGATTGCCGATGATCTGTTGCACGCGGTCGGCGTCGAGGCTGGCATCGCCGCTGCCAATGGTGTGATGCGCGAGGATCGCCTTGGGGAATGCCACGCGCAGTTCATCCACCGCCTGGCGGGTCACTGCGTGCAGGTCCAGCGGTGCGGCCTTGATGCTGATGCCGTGGCCGACCCGGGCCTGGGTGAAGTCCAGCAGGTCGGCGATCATGCGCTGGGCGCGTTCGGAGGACTGGCTGATGTGCCCCAGCAACTGGCGCTCCTTGGCGCTGCGTTCGCCACGGCTGAGGAAATCCGAAGCCATGCGGATCGCCGTGAGCGGGTTTTTCAGGTCATGGCTGACGATCGCCACCATCTGCTCGGCAAACAGCGCGCGCCGCTGGGCGATGGCGTATGCCTCGCCGAGTTCGGCCTGGGCTTGCTTGAGGGCAAGTTCCGTCGTGGTTTTTTCCTGCAACAGTGCTTCGGCCAGCTTGCGTGCGTTGAGCAGTTCGCGCTCGTACTTGTCGCGGTCGGTGGTGCCGAACAACGCCAGGTCGTACACCGCGCCGTCGGCTTGTTCACGCCGGGTGCCATTGAGCAGCACGGTGACCTTGTGCCCGTCGCGGTGCAGCATGTCCAGCTTCACTTCGGTGACACTGCCACGCAGGCGCAGCATTGGCGCCAGGTGGGTCTGGTGGAAGATCCGCCCGCCCATGGTCAGCAGGTCCTGGAAACGCCGCCCGCACAACTCCACGGCGCTGAACCCGAGCCATTCGCTGAACCGTGCGTTGGTGTGCAGGAGCGTGCCGTCCTCCGCCGTTGCGGCCAGGGCACAGGCGGCGTTGTCGAACAGCTTAGTCGGCATGGGCGACGGTCCAGGGTGCGAGGAAACTCTTCATCGCTGCCGCACACGCCTGCGGCGCGCTCATGTGTGGGCAATGGCCGACGTTGTCCACCAGGCAATAGGTGCTGTTGGGCAACACGCCGTGCAGGTATTCGCCGACGGCCACGGGGGCGATCAGGTCGTCGCTCGATTGCAGGATCAACACCGGGGTAGCCAGGCCGGCGATGTCCTTGCGGTTGTCGGACATAAACGTCACCCGCGCAAATTGCTTGGCGATCTCCGGTTCGGTGCGGCAGAAACTGTCGCGCAGGGCCTCGCTCAACGCGGGCTGTTCAGGCGCGCCCATGATCACTGGGGCCATGGCGCTGGACCAGCCGAGGTAGTTGCTGTCGAGGGTGTCGAGCAGGTCATCGATGTCGCTGCGCTTGAAACCACCGACATAGCCATCGGCATCGATGTAGCGCGGCGACGGGCCAATCATCACGTGGGCGGCGATGCGTCCGGGGGCCCGGCGGTCGGCGAGGGTGGCAATCATCGCGCTGACCGAGTGGCTCACCAGAATCACCGGGCCGACGGCAAAGGCGTCGATCAGCTCGTTCAAGTCGCGGGCATAGCCGTCCAGCGTGCTGTATTTGTGCTTGTCGAACGCGCTGAGGTCCGACAGGCCGGCGCCGACCAGGTCATACATCACCACGCGAAAGTGTTCGGTGAATGGCGGCGCCAAGTAGTGCCACATGGCCTGGTTGCAGCCAAAACCGTGGGAGAACACCAGGGTCGAGCGGCCGTTGCCCATCACACTGACGTTGTTGCGGAGGCGAAGGTTCATGGGCTTCCCGGTTATGGCGTTTTGCTATGGGTGGGTGGAGTTTAGATAGTCAACGGCGTGGGGTCACGTGTTATAGCCGCGATAAGGTAAAGTCGCGGCCTTCAGGAAGAAACTTCAGGTAACAAACATGATGCGGTGCGTGCGGCAAGCGGTCTTGGGTCTGTGGGTGCTGGTGTTGGCCAGTGTGTTTGTCACCGCCCAGGCTGACACTTCACCGATTGGGGTTGCCCTCGATCAGCGGGTCATCGACCTCACCAACACCCTGGATGCTGGCACCACCGCCCGTCTGAAGGCTCAACTCGCTGCCCTGGAGCAACGCAAAGGCGCGCAGGTGGCGGTGTTGCTGGTGCCCACCACCGGCGATGCGAGCATCGAGGACTACGCCAACCAACTGTTCCGCGCCTGGAAGCTGGGGCGCAAGGACATCAATGACGGCATCCTGCTGCTGGTGGCCAAGGATGATCGCAAGGTGCGCATCGAAGTGGGCTACGGCCTTGAAGGCGTCGTCACCGACTTGCTGAGCCATCGCATCATCGAAGAACACATCACCCCGGCGTTTCGCCAGGGCGATTTCGCGGGAGGTGTCGCCCAAGGCGTAGACGATCTGGTGCTGTTGGTGGATGGCGGTGACTTGCCGGCGGTGGCGGGGCTCGCGGTAGGGCCAGGGGCGATCGCGGTGTTGCTGGCATTTGTGCTCGGTGGCGGCGGCGGTGTACTGCTGGCAGCCGGCAAGCTGCGCTGGCGCAAGGCATTGGTGGCCGCAGTGACGATCACGCTGCTGCTTGCGGTGCTGGCTGGCGGCCGGGAGTGGGCGGTGTACCTGCTGATACTGCCGCTGACTTTGCTGATTGGCGGCGCCACGTTCGGCGCGTTGTGGCAGGCACGCACGGTGTTTTATTGCGTGCTGGGCCTGTTGGGCTACATCGCGATCCTGCTCGCGGCGAACCAATACACCGATGTGAACTTCCTGCACTGGCTGGCATTCCCGCTGCTGGGTCTGCTGGTGCTGGGCTTGTACCTGATCCTGTTCGTCATCATGAAAGACGCCTGGACGCGCAGCCGGGCAGGCTTCGTCGCACGGTTGCTGGCGGCCGTGGCGGTGTACGTGGCGGCGGGGTTGCTGATGGAGTTGGGGCGCAACGACTGGCTGTTTGCTTTCCCGATTGCCTCGTTTGCGGCGCTGTTTATCTTTGGCAAGACCGGTGGCGGCTCGGGGTCCAGCGGTGGCTCAAGCTCGGGCTCCAGTCGTTCAAGCTCCAGCTCCAGCAGCAGTTCGTCGGGTGGCGGTGGTTCGAGCGGTGGTGGGGGCGCTTCGGGGAGTTGGTGAAGCGCCCAGCTACAACGCCTTGCTCAGAAACACCCGGCTGCTGCCCTGGGGCTCGCACGGGATTTCACCAAAGCGCATCCAGCCGCGCTTCTCATAAAACCCCGGCGCCTGGAAGCTGATGGTGTACAGCACGGCACTGCGACAACCGCGGCGCCGCGCTTCATCTTCAAAAGCCTGCAACAATCGGCTGCCCAGGCCCGAACCGCGCAGGGGCTCGGGCAGGTGGAACAGGTCGAGAAAAGCCATGCCAAACGCGCTGCGACCAGTGATGCCACCGAGGGTTTGCCCGGTGTGTGGGTCTTTGATCAGCACCGTCAGCGGCCGTCGGTCGTGATAGCCAGTGGCGTGTTTGTTGAAGGCGGCAAGGCCATCGCCGATGATCTGTTGTGCCTGGAGATCAATCTGGTCGCCGATTTCGATCAGGGGTTGGGTCATGTCGAGGGGCCTGGTTTTTTGGTTTTGTTGTCTGTGGTCGGCTTGGGAGGGCTTATGGTGTCCGAGTTCTTTGGCATCCGGATGGCGTTGCTGCTTTGGGTCAGCACACAGTAGGCCGATTGTTGCGGCCAATCCTTGAGTGTCGTTTTGACCCGGCTGGTCGGGCACAGCAACAACACATCGCCGAAGGAAAACAACGGGAACGCGGACACTACAGGCTTGCCACGCAATATCTGCACGTCGCCCCAGGTGGCGCTCTCGAAATCTTCCCTGGCGTAGGTTTTCGTCAGCCAGTAGCGCGCTTCTACGGGGGCACGCACGTTCATCACCCCGGCTGCAGCGTAAACGATCGCTGCCGGGCTTCCCGGCGAAATTGCAATAATCATCCCCCCCGCCACAGCGACGGCCAACAGGCCCAGGGCCAGGCGCTTGAACAGGTCGGCCTTGCTGACGTAGAACACCACCACAGGCATCAACGTGACGCATGCGGCGAACATCGAGATATACATCAAGCGGCTCACCGCTTCGGGGGTGTCTTCCCCGGTATAGGCTTTCAGAATCAGGCTGGCGGGGAATACGGCAGAGAGCACGGTGCTGAACAGCAGCAATGACACCATCAGTACAAAGAAGCCGCGCAGCCGCCAGCTCCTGGGGTGGCCGGGGCTCGCCATGGTTGCACAGACATCGACGGCAAATCGGAAGGTGGTGGTTGCCAGCATTGCAATCAGGCTGAGCACAAGCCAAAGCGCAACATAGAGCACTTCCCATAGGGCGTTCCGTTCAGGTCCTTCGAAGCTATACCAGAGCATGGCAACGATGCCTGACAGCACAGGTACGCAGAGAATACCCACCAACTTGTGCTGCAGGGACGGGGAGTCATTGAAAAACGACACCGTGAGCCCGAACAGGACAGTGCTCGCCAACAGTGTCAGCAAGTACGCGCCCAGCATACCCATTACGCTGGCGAGCCAGGGGATCAGGGCTGACTTGGCCTCCAGCGCTGCGGCCAGCAGGTCCGGGCGGCCGATTGCCGATGCGTAGGTCGACAGGGTGTAAAACCCCAGCAGCGTACCCAGTCCCGCGAAGATAACGCTCAGGGGCGCCCAGAAATTCAGTATCCGCTTGAGATTCTTTTTTAACGCGTGTTGAAAGGTCAAGGGTGTTGTGTTGGGCACGAGGTGGTTCCTTCCGTGGATCGAATCGCGTTACCGGCTGCTGTGTCCGGGATTGGCGCTGAATTAGAGCTCCATGACCATCTCATGCCACGCCATCCCGCCATGGTCCGACGCGGACGGCTGCACATAGCGATAGCCCATGCGCGTGTACAACGCTACATGGCGGTCCTTGCACATCAAGTGAATGGTCTTTTTGCCCATGTCGCGCATGCGTTGCACAAACGCGGTCATCAACGTCGTGGAGTACCCTTTGCCCTGGTGTGCCGGGTCAACCACCACCGACATGATCACCACATTTGGCGCCTCGGCCGAATGCCCCACCAGTTCCTTGAACGCCTCGTCAGACATCACCACTTCATCGGCGCAGCCGCTATTGATGAAACCCACTACTTCGCCAGCGGCCTCCAAAATCAGAAAACCTTGTGGGTACAGCGCAATGCGCGTGGCGATTTTTTCCAGGGTCGCGGCTTCATCGCCTTCGTAGGCGCCGATTTCGATTTCAAAGCAGCGGGCGGCGTCGGCGGGCAGGGCATTGCGCAGGGTGAGGGCGGGCATGGGTGTTCCTGGGGACAAAGCGGAAGGCGACATTCTAGATAATTATCGTCCCCAGCTCCATTGCGGCGCCCTTGAAGGGGTTGCTTACTCCATTGGCGCGTAGTTCCTGACGCCGGCCTTACTCGGTTGTTCCTGGAATTCCTGCTGAAAATCGCTGATCCTCATCTGCAACGCTGGGCTGAATAAGAAGATTGAACACCTCGCATAGTAAAAACCCTCGATTTGACGTCCTAATTGGATGTTTCTCGTTGTGATGAACACCAAGTACCGGGTTCCATCCGCAAGAGGGGCGGGTGTGTCCAACTGTTAAGCCATGGAGGCTGAAATGCTGCAAATAAAACCCGCAACCCCGGAAGACGCCCAAGCGGCGTTCGACATTCGCCTGTTGGCCATTCGTAGCCAGTGCATCGGTGCGTATACGCGCGAGCAGATGATGTCCTGGACCCGTGGCAGCGCCGCTGACGGCTACAACGCGCTGATGGACAAAGCGTTTTACCTGGGGTGGGTGCAGGGCGAACCGGTCGTCACCGGGATGCTTGACCTGGAAAACAACGAAGTGGGAGCGCTATTTGTCCTGCCTGAATTCACCGGGCGTGGGTATGCCAAGGCCATGCTCGATCACCTGGAAAACCTGGCTCGGCAACTGGCGATTGACACGCTGGTGCTGGATGCGACGTTGAATGCCGCGAGCTTCTACCGGGCGCGCGGATACGTGGGGGATGAGCAGGCGGTTTACCATTCGCCGTCGGGGTTGGCGTTGGCGTGTATACCGATGACCAAGCGACTGGTGTGTTGAGCGAACGGTTTGTAGGAGCTGTCGAGCTTTAGCGAGGCTGCGAAGGCGGTTCTGTATGCCCCGAAAGCCTAGGATCTGTGTCTATCGACCGAGCCTTGCACTCGTTAGCCTTGCCCACGTTAACTGACGACCGAGCCTCCCCATGAACCTCACCGCCGTACCCTTTGGCACCACCGACTGGTCAACCCTCGACCCCGTCACCTACCCAGGCGAAACCGGCAGCGCCGTATGGCGCACCTGCCACTTCGGCACGACCCGCGTGCGCATGGTGGACTACACCCCCGGCTATCTGGCGGATCATTGGTGCAGGCGTGGCCATGTACTGTTGTGCCTGGAAGGCGAGTTGCACACGGAGTTGGAGGACGGCCGTCGATTCACACTGACGGCCGGGATGAGTTACCAGGTTGGCAACAACATGGAGGCGCACCGCTCTTTCACCGCCAGCGGCGCGAAGCTGTTTATTGTGGACTAGCGCTTAGTGCATCTTGCTGTGGTCCATCCCATCCAGGCCACGCGCCGGGGCGTGCACCTCCAGGGTCTGCTTTTCGCCCTTGGCGTTCTCCACGGTCAGGGTCAGCGGCACGTGGTCGCCTTCCTTGATCTGGCCGGTGAGGCCCATCAGCATCACGTGGTAGCCATTGGGGTCGAGGGTGACAGCCTTGCCGGCGGGCAGCGCCAGCGAGTCCACCGGGCCCATGTGCATCACGTCGTCCTTCATGCTCATCTCATGGATCTGCACGTCTTTGGCCACCGGCGAGGCAACGCTGAGCAGCTTGCTGTCGCTGTCGGCGGTGACGGTCATGAACGCGCCGCTCGACGGCTGGCCCGGCACGGTGGCGCGCACCCAGGCGTCGGTGACTTGCACCTGGGCACTGGCGTGTGCCGCGAGGGTCAGCAGGGTGAGGCCCAATGTCAGGCGCTTGAGGTGTTGAACGGCAGTCATTAGCAGACCTCCATGACGGTGAGCAGGTCTTCTGCGCACTCTTTAGCGGTAAGGGATGCCTGCAGGCCCAGGCGCAGGTTGCCACGGGTGTCGAAGACGAAACTGGTGGCGGTGTGGGACAGGGTGTAGGTGTCGCCGGCGGGGATCTTTTCATAAAAGATCCCGAATTCCTTGGCGGCCACGGCGATTTCTTCCGGGGTGCCGTAGAGCGCTTCGAAGCTGGGGTCGAAGGCCTTGACGTACTTGTCGAGGATCTCTGGGGTGTCGCGTTCGGGGTCGAGGGTGATGAACACCACTTGCATGATCTCACCGTCGCGGCCCATCAGCTTCTTGGCCTGGGCGGCGCGGGCCAGGGTGGTCGGGCACACGGCCGGGCACTGGGTGAAGCCGAAGAACACCACCGGCATCAGGCCACGGAACGAACTCAGGGTGACGGTCTCGCCGTCGGTGTTCTTGAGCTTGAAGGTACGGCCCATGATCTTGTCACTGAGGTCCTTGCCGTACTTGAAGTTCAGCTTGGGGCTGTAGTCACAGCCGCCCAGCAGGCTGCCCAGGCCCAACAGGCCCATGCCGGTCAGCACTTTGCGGCGGGTGAATAACGTACTCATCAACTGCGCATCCTGTGAATCGCCTGCATTGCTCTGGATCTACACATCAGGCTTTGAAAAGGAGTAAGGAGGAGGGCGCCAAGTCTACCAACCCCAGCCAGCCCGCGTAATGTGCGACGTTCTGCCACAGGGGCGCACCGTGCTTCATCTCGGTGCGCCTGTGGTGGTAGAGTCGCCGCCATGAAATTGCGCCCCTCCGACCGTTCGCTGATCGCCTGGACCCTGTACTTCTGCGTGCTGATGAACCTGTTCGTGTGCGGTTTGGGCCATGGGCAGATGATGGGCCTGGAGCTCAATGGCATTGGTGGGCAGTTCTGTTCGGTCGAAGGCAGCCAGCCGATTTCCGACAAAGGGTTGGGAAGCACGGCTTCCAGCAACATCTCGAACTACTTTGCCTGCCCGGTCTGCAACGCGTTGACCGTCGCGCTGGTATTCCTGATCGGTCTGGCCTGGCTGCTCGGCCTTGGGCAAACTCCGCGCCCGGCCCATGAGCGGCGCAACAAGGCGCCGCCACGCGACTCCTGGCCCTCGGCCAACCCCCGCGCATCCCCCGCATTCTGACGTGTGCCCTGGGCTGCCTGTGATCAGGCAGCGTTCTATCGTCACGACTGTGAGTGCGTTTCATGAATCACCTATTGCCTGCCGGCGCCAGCCGCCTGGTCAGCAAGGCGTCCCGGCGCCTGCGCATGGAGCCGGCGCTGCCCGACTACCCGAGCAATTCCCGTTGCTTCGTGCACCTCGATGCACGCCTGCTGCCCCATTGGCACACCTTGTTCGACATCTGCCCGGCGCTGCTCAAACTGGACCCGCCCGAGGGCCTGAACCTGTTTCGCAGCTTCATGACCTGGGCCTACCGCCACCGGCCCCCGCTGGACTGGACCTACCACCTGAACGTGTGCCGCTGGTTGCTGGCCTCGCCGTACCGCACGCAAATCGACGATGAACCCATCGAGGCGTTCATGGCCGCAGCGGCGGCCTGCTGGATCAATACCGATACCAGCGGGGCCCAGGGTGTGGTCGTGACCTGGCAAGGCGCGACGGTGTTCGATTGGAAGGATGCGCCCTCAGCCAGCGCCGAACACCAGGCGTTGCCCGGCACCGAATGGGACTTCGCCTGGTGCCCATTGAACGCCCGCGGCGAGTTCAGTCGCTGGCTGCCAGTGCCTTGAGATTGTTACGCAACTGGTAAAAGTGAATGACGGTTTTCATGGCTTTTTCCCACGCGGCCGAGCCTATACCGTGCGCGCTCCCGTTATATGCAGCACCACCCGCGCCACACAGAACAGGGCTGGGCTGCGACGGGATCGCCTCATTTACTTTACGGAGCCTTCATGAATCACAAGACTTGCCTGGCCCTCGCCGTTTCCCTGGGCGCCGCGCAGCAAGTTGCTGCGTCGGGTTTTATCGACGACAGCAAAGCCAGCCTCGATCTGCGCAACTTCTACTACAACCAGGACACCCGCAACGCCCGGGGCGCCTCGGACAAGGAATGGGGCCAGGCGTTCATGTTCAACTACAGGTCCGGCTTCACCGAGGGTACCGTCGGCTTCGGCCTGGATCTGCAGCAGATGCTCGGCCTGCGCCTGGATGCCTCCGGCCGCGCGGGCAAGGCCGGTGAGGACAAC
Source organism: Pseudomonas sp. FP2335 (assembly GCF_030687535.1). NCBI lineage: Bacteria > Pseudomonadati > Pseudomonadota > Gammaproteobacteria > Pseudomonadales > Pseudomonadaceae > Pseudomonas > Pseudomonas sp. FP2335. The sequence goes on along the minus strand of NZ_CP117437.1, from coordinate 3,498,553 downwards.
ACCCCCGGCAGCGTCTTCCCGCTGGACGATGGCAAGGCCGCCCATGACTTCAGCAAGACCGGCGTCACCGGCAAGCTGCGCATCGCCCAGACCCAACTGAAAGTCGGCAACCTGCAACCCAAGTTGCCGGTACTGACCACCGAAGACGGCCGCCTGCTGCCCCAGACCTTCCGGGGTTACCAACTGGACTCCAAGGATTTCAAGGACGTCAGCCTGATCGCCGGCAAGCTTGAACAAGTGGTCGACCGTAACTCCAGCAACGGCCAGGGCCTGTCGATTGCCGGCGCCAACGACCCGATCAAGGGCAAGAGCAGCAACCAGTTCTACTATGGCGGCGTGGATTACACCGTCAGCAAGCAACTGCAATTGCAGTACTACTACGCCAACCTGGAGAACTTCTACCAGCAACACTTCCTCGGCCTGGTGCACAACTGGCAGTTGCCGGTGGGGCAATTCAAAAGCGACCTGCGCTACTTCTACAGCACCGCCGACGGCAAGAACGCCAGCGCGGCCGGGCGTGACGAGGGCTATGTCAGCGCCGGTTACTACGGGCCCGGCGTCAACACCGGCAAGGTCGACAACCGCCTGTGGAGCGCGCTGTTTACCTATGCCTTGAGCGGGCACTCGCTCAGCCTCGGTTACCAGAAGACCACCGGCGAAAGTGACTTCCCCCACATCAACCAGGGGCAAGGCCGCTCGCTCTACCTGATCACCAATTCGCAGTCGCTGAAATTTGTGAATGCCGGGGAACAAGCCACGGTCGGCAGCTATGCCTATGACTTCGCCAGCCTTGGCTTGCCGGGCCTGCGCTCCAGCGTGACGTATATCCACGGCAGCCATATCCGCACCAAAAGTCGCGACAACAGTGAGTGGGAACGCGACCTGCGCGTTGACTACGTGATCCCCACCGGCACCCTCAAGGGGCTGGGGTTTACCTGGCGCGGCGCGGTGCTGCGCGGCAACGACACGGCGGACAAGGACGAGACGCGCCTGATCGTCAGCTACAGCATCCCGCTGATGTAACGGCTTGACCGGCATCAAGGTGTGCCCGTCTCCAGCACGCGACACTGGAGGCCCGGCGCGACCTGCGAGGCCTCCATGCTCTACCTGTTGTTTCTCCTGGCCCATCTGTTCGCTGCGCTGATCTTTATCGGCACGGTGTTTTTCGAAGTGCTGATCCTGGCCCACCTGCATCGGCACTTGCCGTCGCGGGTGATGGTGCAGGTCGAACAAGGCGTCGGCCAGCGTGCCCGCAGGCTGATGCCGTGGGTGTTGCTGGTGCTGTTCGGCGCCGGTATCGGCATGGTCTGGCTGCGTTATCGGCCGCTGCTGGCCGCGCCACTGGCGACGTCATTCGGCACCTTGCTCAGCCTCAAACTGATACTCGCCACCAGCGTGCTGCTGCACTTTTTGCTGACGATGCTGCGCATGCGCCGTGGGCGTGTCAGTGCGCGGTATCTGCGCTTTATTCACCTGAGCCTGTTCGGGCATATGGTCGCGATTGTGCTGTTGGCCAAGGGCATGTTTTACCTCTCGTGGTAAAGCCCTTGATGCATATCAACGGGTGTCGTGTTGTCGCACCGGACAATGGCTCACCGCCCACGGACCCGGAGCCCCTCATGTGCAGCGTGATTTCCCTCGATGTGGTGCGTGCGCTACGCACCAGCCGCCAGTGGCAGCGCCCGCTGGCGTTGACCTTGCACTGGCCGCCCGGCCCGGCGAATGACGACTGCCGGCGCCGACTGATCCGGGAGATCGAATGGGTCGGCCGTCACCTTGACCATCGGCAACCCGTGGAGCATTTCCAGTGGCGCGGGGCGGCGGCGATTGCCGAGGTACAGGCCCTGATGCACGCCCTGCATGCGCGCTTCAATTTCTTCGAGCAAGACCGTGGCGACTACGCCATCGACCTCGACCCCCGGCACACTGATTGGGCGAGCGTGGGTTTGCTGCGTGAGCTGGGTTTCAACCACGTCTGCATCAGCGTGCCGGATGCCCGTGCCGCGGCCGAGCCCGCCCAGGCGTGCTACCGCAACCCGGCACCGATCCAGTCGTTGATCGATGCGGCACGCACCTTTGATTTCCGCTCGGTGAGTGTCGACCTGGGCTACGGCGCCGCCTGGCAGACCCTGGCCAGTTTCGACGCCAAGCTGGCCAGCCTGATCGCCCTGGAGCCGGACCGCCTGCAAGTGTTCGACTACGCTGATCCCCCTCGGCGCTATCGCGCGCAACCCACCCAGGCCCATAGCGGTGCGATGCGTCAACTGAGCTTCGAACGCCTGGCGGCGGCGGGTTACCACTACATCGGCCAGGGTCAGTTTGCCCGGGGCGACGACGATTTCACCCAGGCCCAGGAGCGCGGCAAACTGCGCCGAACCGGCGAAGGGTTCACCGTGCATGGTGACTGCGACCATATCAGCCTGGGCGACACACTCCTGTGGTGAGAGACCGGGCCTGTATTGAGCGGGCTTGCCCGCGCTGGGTGGCGAAGCCGCCCCAAACCAGGCACCGCGGTCTTTCTGATACACCGCGGTGTCTGGGTTTGGGGCGGCTTCGCCACCCAGCGCGGGGTAGTTCGGTGCTTCAGTGCGACGTACCTTCGGCAAACTCGATCTTGTTACCCACGTTGTACTTGCCCGACGGCTTGTTCATCGGCAGGCGCTTGATCTCCTCAAGCGTCTGGCTGTCGTACACGATCAGCGCGCCGTCGGTGGCCCAGATGCTCAGCAGCACGTAACGCCCGTCGCGGGTGAATTCCACATGGGCGGCGGTCTTGCCCGGCACCGGGCGCAGGGTATGGGCGATCTCCAGGGTCTGTTTGTCGATCAAGTGGATGGCATCGTTGTCCGGCCCGAAAAACACATCGCTCCATACATAGCGCGAGTTGACATGGCTGCGCATGAAGAAGCCCGGGCCGAGGGTGGGGATCTGCTTGATCGGCTTCCAGGTGGCGGGGTCGAGCACGCTGATTTGTCCCTGGCTGATATTCGGTGTGGCGAACACCCACTGGCCATTGCGCCGCCAATAGGTGCCCGAGCCCAGGTGAGGCATGCCGGCCAGTGGAATATCGGTGACCACGTCTCCCGAATCGAGGTCGATCACCTGGCCGCCACCGGCCTTGCGTGACGTGGCGAGCAACTGGCGGTAATCGGGGGTGAACGAGAAGTCATCCAGTACGTCGCGGGCCGCGATGCGCCGGGGTTCGAAGCTGGGTTGTGGGGCGGCATAGGACAGCTCCCAAACCTCGTTCACATCCTTGAGCGCCACCACAAAACTGTCACGCGGCGGTGCGGTGTACACGGCGCTGACCCGCGACCCGGTCGGCAGCAGCTTGACCAGCGACAGGTCACGCGCATCGAGCACCACCAGGTTGCCCGGCAGGTAGTTGCCCACCAGCACCCAGCGCCCGTCCTTGCTCACTGCCAGGTTGCGCGTGTTGAGTCCGGCGCGGATCTCGGCGATCAGCTTGAGGTTGTGCAGGTCATACAGGCTGATCCAGCCGTCCCGCGAGGCGAAGTACACGAAGCGTCCGTCCGGCGAGAACTTGGGCCCGCCGTGTACGGCAAAGTGGCTGGCAAAACGGTCCAGCACAGTGAAGCGATCGCCGTCGAGGATGTTGATGTGATGGTCGCCGGACTCCACCACCACAAACAGGTTGAGCGGGTCGGCGTGGTGTTGCGCGGTGGTTGGCAACTGCGTCAGGTCGGCCAGCAAGCGGTGGCTGTCGCGGATGTCCTGCACGCTCCAGGTTGCCGGTGTGGCGGGCGGTTGTTGCAGGAAGTCCGCCAGCCCGTCGATCTGCGCTGCGCTCAATTGGGCCCCGAAGGCGGCCATCTGGCTGGCGGGACGGCCTTGCGTGATGACCTTGCGCACCTCGTCCGGCTTGATCCGCCCTAGGCTTTCGGGGAGTAACGCCGGGCCGCTGGCGCCGATGCGATTGAGGCCGTGGCAGCTCTCGCAATACTGGTGGTAGTCCTCGGCCGGCGTACCGTGGGCGCCGCCGGCCCATAGCAATGGCAGCAACCACAGGCGCTTCACGACGCCACCGGGACGCGGGGCGCCGACAGGCTCGCGGGGTAGTGCAGGGCGGCGTCGGCAAACAGGTTCACCACCGCACCGATCACCGTCAGGGTCGGCACGCCGGGTTCGCAGTCGGCCGCCAGGGTCGGCAACTGGCGCAAGGTGCCACGGGCCACGTGCTGGTCGGCCCGCGCGCCATTGCTGATCAACGCTGCCGGGGTATCGCCCGGTAAACCGGCGGCCACCAGGTGTTCGGCGATCAGCGCCAGGTTCGACAGGCCCATGTAGAACACCAGGGTCTGGCTCGGCTCGGCGAGGCTGGCCCACGGCAGTTTCAAGGCGCCGTCGCGCTGCAAGTGCCCGGTGACGAAGCGGCAGGAGTTGACCAGGTCGCGGTGGGTCAATGGGATGCCCGCGTAGGCGCTGCACCCGGACGCGGCGGTAATGCCTGGCACCACCTGGCACGGGATGTCGCGCGCGAGCAGGTATTCCAGCTCCTCGGCGCCGCGCCCGAAGATAAACGGGTCGCCGCCCTTGAGGCGGACCACGCGCTGACCCTGTTCGGCCAACTCGGCGAGCAGGGCGTTGAGTTGATCCTGGGGCAGGCTGTGGTAACCGCTGGCCTTGCCCACGTAATGGCGGGCGCAAGTCAGGGGGATCAGGCTCAGCAGCTCGGCGCTGATCAGGCGGTCGAACACCACTGCGTCGGCCTGCATCAACAGGCTCCAGGCGCGCAGGGTCAACAGGCGCGGGTCGCCGGGGCCGGCGCCCACCAGCGCGACTTCGCCGGGGTGGAAGGGGCTGTGCAGGCTCGCGGGTATGGCAGTCGGAAGGTGCATGGGACGTCCTCTGTTCATCATCAGGCAGGCGCCCCCGGTTGTGTCACCGGGTGGCGCACGGGATCAGGCTGGGTGACTGCCGGGCGATCTCGGCATCGCTGAGATAGCACCCGGGGTCCGGGCCCCACAGGTCGCCATCGGCCCAGGCGCGGGTGCGCGTATTGCCGTTGCAGATTGGCAGCCAGCGGCAGTCGGTGCAGCGCCCGCCGATCTGGCGCGGGTGCTCGCGCAGGCGCAACAGCAACGGGTCGGGCTGCTCCAGCCAGAGGTGGCGAAAGGTGCGGTTGCGCACATTGCCCACCGAGTGCTGCCACCAGTAGGTGTCCGGGTGCACTTCGCCGGTGTTGTCGATATTCGCGATGCCGCTGCCCGACGCATTGCCGCCCCAGCCGTGCAGCAGGTGTTCCAGTTGCGGGTAATGCTCGGGCAGGTGGCGGTGCACCCATTGCAGCAACAGGATGGCGTCGGCGTCGTTGTTGCCGCTGACAAAGTCGCTGGCCACGCCGTGTTCGATGTCGTGCCAGGCCTGCTGGAAAATCAGCGTCATGGCGTCGCGGCTCATCTGGCGGTGTGCGTCCAGCTGGCGGCTGCGCTTGCCGCGCCCGCTGTAGTTGAGGTGCGACAGATAGAATTTCTGCACATCGTATTCACGCATCAGCTCCAGCAACTGCGGGAGTTGCGCGTGGTTGGCCTGGGTCAGCGTGGTGCGCAGGCCCACGCGAATCCCGGCCTCGCGGCACAGGCGAATGGCGTGCAGCGAACGCTGGAAACTGCCTTGCAGCTGGCGGAATGCGTCGTGGGTCGCTTCGAGGCCGTCGATGCTGATGCCCACATAGTCGTAGCGGGCATCGGCGATCTGCTGGATGTTCTGCTCGTCGATCAGCGTGCCGTTGGTGGACAGTGCAACGAAAAAACCTTTGTCCCGCGCATAGGCGCTGAGCTGGAACAGATCCTCGCGCAGCAGGGGCTCGCCGCCGGACAGGATCAACACGCGCACCCCGGCGGCGTGCAGGTCGTCGATCACCCGCAGTGCCGTGGCAGTGTCCAGCTCATCGCGAAATACGCTGTCGGCGCTGGTGGCGTAGCAGTGCTTGCAGGTGAGGTTGCAGCGCCGCAACAGGTTCCAGATCACCACCGGCGGGCGGTCGCTGCCTGGGGTAGAAGCGCGGGGCGGCGGGCATTGGCCGGCCAAGGTGCGCAGGTACTGACTGATTCGCAGCATGGGGCATTCCTTGTCAGTGCGAGGGGCTCAGGCGCAGGCCGGTTTTTTTCAGGATGCGGCTGCTTACCAGCATCTCGTCGGCACGGCAGGCATCGCCCAGCAGGTAGCGCAGGTGATCGCGGTAGCTGTCGATTTCTTCGCGGCTGCGCCCATGCACCATGGCGAACAGGTTGTACGGCCAATCCGGGCGGCGCGGGCGACGGTAGCAATGGCTGACGAAGGGCTGCGCGCCGAGCAGTTCGCCCAGGCGTGGCATCTGCGTGTCGACGACGTCCCACACGGTCATGCCGTTGTGCCGATAGCCGAGGCGGTAATGGTTGGGCACGGCGGCGATGCGGCGGATCGCGCCTTCGGCTTGCAGGCGCTTGAGCAGATCCAGGGTCGATTCGACGCTGATGCCCAATTGCTCGGCGAGCCATGCCCAGGGGTCTTCCACCAGCGGCAGGCCGCTTTGGGTCAGGGTGACCAGGCGCAGGGCCAGGGCGTTGTCAGACCGGGAAATACAGACCGACATGGTAGGTGTGCTCCTTCGGCAGGTTGAGCACCGTCAGCCCCGTCAGGGCTTCGATGCGGGACAGGGTCGCGGCCAGCTCCGTCGCGCTGGCGCAGGCCAGCACGAACCACATGTTCCACTGGTGTTCGCGGCGGTAGTTGTGGGCCACTTGCACCAGCGCGTTGAGTTGCGCGGCCACCGTCTCGAATCGCGCCTCGGGTACCGCCAGGGCGGCGAGGGTGAAGGCGCCGCCGAACTGCTCGATGTCGAACATCGGGCCGAAGCGCGTGAGCACGCCGTCCTCGAGCAGATCATGCAGGCGGTCGAGCACCTCGCAGGGCCGGCTCTGCAGCTCCTCGGCGACGTGTTGCCATGGCTGGCGCACCAGCGGCAGGCCCCGTTGCAGGCGGTTGATCAGGCGGCGGTCGAAGTCATCCATGGGCCCACACCTGCGACGGTGGCGGCGCAAAACGCCCGCCGCATTGTTTGTAGGCGCGGGTGCTGAACAGCAGGTGGTGGGGCAGGTCACTCAGTTGTTGCTGCTCCAGCACCGCCTGGATATGCGCCGCGACCTCTTCGCGCTCGCGGCCGTGCACCATGCAGAACAGGTTGTAGCGCCACAGCGGCAGGCGGCGCGGGCGTTGGTAGCACAGGTTGATACGCGGTGCGCGGCCCAGGCGGGCACCGATTTCATCCACCAGCGCGTCCGGGACATCGAGCACCAGCATGGCATTGGCGACAAAGCCCAGGGCACGGTGGTTGAGTACCAGGCCAACACGGCGGAACAGGCCTTGCTCCTGCCATTGCTGCATCTGTTGCAGCACCTGATCGTGATGGGCGCCGATGCGTTCGGCGAGGGCATCGTAGGGCCGTGGCACCACTGGCAAACCCCGTTCCAGGCATTGGCGCAGGTCGAGCATTTGTTCGTGGTTCAGGGGCGTGATCACGGGTGCGCTCCCAGGGAGAACCCGAGGTCGATGCGGTAGGCAGTGAGCATCGGCAAATCCAGGGGGCGCAGGCCGGTGTCTTTCTCCAGCTCGTCGAGGATCTGTTCCAAGTGCTGGCGGTGCGGCCCGGTGAGCACGAACCACAGGTTGTAATGGTGCTCGCGTGCGTAGTTGTGATTGACCTCCGGGTACTGGCTGACCCGATGGGCCACCTGTTCCAGCCGCTCAAGCGGCACCGCCAGGGCGGCCAGCGTGCTGGCGCCGGCGCGGGTGTGTTCGAACACCGGGCCGATGCGCGACAGCGCGCCGGCCAGTTCCAGGCGTTGCAGGCAGGCCATCACCTCGGCTTCGCGACAGCCCAGCACCTGGGCCATTTCCCGGTAGGGTTCGGCGCACAGCGGCATGCCGTGCTGGTAGCGTTCGATCAATTGCTGGCTGAGCAGGTCAAGGTCCATCTCAATACCCCATTTTTTGCGCACGGCTGCTGAAGAAAATTCCGCTGGGGCTCAAGGCCGGCAAGGTCTTGAGCAAGGTTAGGCGATACGGGTCCCAGACCTGCACCTGCTCACCGTCACGCACCGACAACCACAGTTGCTCGCCACGCCCGGTGAACTCCATGTGCAGCACACCGGGACCGGGGCGCAGGTCGGCAACGATCTGGTGGGTTTGGCTGTCAAGTACCTGCACGCGGTCGTTGTCCGGGTAGGCGAAGTTGACCCACAGCTGGCGCCCGTCCGGCCGCGCCGTCACGAAGATCGGCTGGCCGGCCACGGCGATGGCGGCGGTCTGCTGCCAGTTGCGTGCGTCCATCACCAGCACCTGGTGGCGACCCACGGCAGGCACGAAGGCCTGGTTGTCGGCCACGGCCCAGCCTTCGAGGTGGGGCATCTTGTACACCGGCAATTTGGCCTGGCCACGGCCGTAGTCGGCGAGCACGCGCTTGACGCCTTGTTCCGGGTGCCACAGGTCGAGTTGGGCCATGCCGTCCTCGCCGAACAGCCCGGCCATGTAGTAGCGGCCGTCGGCGGTGATCAGCGCGTCGTAGGGTTGCTCACCGATGTCTTTGAAGCGGCGGATGGTGGGCGCGGTGCCATGACTGAAATCCGCGCTCCAGATCTCGCCCGTGTCGAACAGGCTGAATACGAAGCGCTGGCCGGGCGCATCCACCAGGCCCACGACCCGTGAGCGCTTGCCGTCGGGCAACGGGGTGGCGGGGATGTCGGCGACCAGGGCCAGGGTCGCGGCGTCGAACACCTTGACCCCGCCGGGCTGGTAGTTGGACACGGCAATCAGGCGCCCATCCTGGCTGATCGCACCGCCGATGCTGTTGCCGCCCTGGAGGATGCGTTTGTCGATGCGCTGGCCCAGCAAGTCAACCTTGGTCAGCCCGCCGTCGCGGCCAAAGATGTAGGCATAGCGCTGGTCGCGGGAGAACACCACCGAGGCGTGGGACAGGTCGCCCAGGCCGTCGATGCGCGCCAGGGCGGTGATGCCGCTGGTTTCAATGATTTGCACACTGGCGCTGGCGCGTTCGATCACCAGGCCCAGGTCACCGCTGCCGCGCACTGCGGGCTGGGTGCAGGCGCCAAGCAACAGGCACAGGGACAAGCTCAACGGACGGATCATGGCGCGAGGCTTCCTCTCAAGAGACGGTCGACCAGCCAGGCGATTTCACTGGCGTTGAGCAGCGGCGCCCAACCGGGCATGGCGCGGGTAGGGCGGCCGTAGGCCACGGTGGCGATCAGGCTGTCGCGGCTTTTACCGGCCAAGGCCTGGGGCGTCAGCGGCGGGCCGAGGCCGCCAGTGAGGTACAGGCCGTGGCACGCGCCGCAGTCCTGGGTCAGCAGGTGTTCCAGGCGGCGTGCATCCACGGCAGCGCCGACGGGCAGGGGAATGAGTAGCAGCAGCGCCATGGCCGCACCGATCATCGAAACTTGCATGGCGCGCTCCTCGGGTTATTTCAAGGTCAGGATCCAGGTGGCCAACGTCTTCGCTTCGTCATCCGTCACCTGGTTCGGCGGCATCGGGATCGGCCCCCAGTTGCCCTGGGTGCCGTTCTTGATGTGGCTGGCAAGGGTGGTGGCCGCGTCTTTTACCGCCGCGTTCTTGGCGGCCACGTCCTTGAGCGCCGGCCCGACGACTTTGCTGTCGATGCTGTGGCACGCCGCGCACGGTTTGCTCTTGAACAGCGCCGGGCCGTCCTGGGCGAGGGCCGGTTGCAGGCCGGTAAACGCGGTGCTGGCGAGCAGTGCGAGGAGCATATTTTTCATGGCAGATTCCCTTGTTGATCAGGCTCAATAAATGTCGTGTTGGGTGTTGAACACGTTGAACTTGCCGGTGGGTGTGATCAGGCGCTTGTCCTTGATCACGTGTTTGAGCTTCAAGGTCTTGTCGTCGATCACCACCAGCGCCGATTCCTCGGTCTGGCCGTTCCACACCGAGAACCACACCTCGTCACCGGCCTTGTTGTATTCCGGTTGCACCACGCGCAACGCGCCTTGCTTGATCCCCGAGTACTCGGCAATCGGCAGCACGCTGTAGCCTTTGTCGAGGTTGTTGATGTCGAACACGGCGACCGACTGGCTCAGCTTGGCGTCGGGGTTGAGGGTGGTGTCGACATACAGGTGGTGGGAGTTGGGGTGGGTCTTGATAAACAGCGAACCACCACCCTGGCCGCTGAGCGATGCCACTTGTTTCCAGGCGTATTGCGCGTGCTTGACCGGGTCGGTGCCGATCACCGAAATCCCGCCGTCGCCCAAGTGACTGGTGGCCCACACCGGGCCGTATTGCGGGTGCACGAAGTTGGCGCCACGCCCGGGGTGTGGGGTCTTGCCGACGTCGACCAGGGCGGTGAGGGTGCGCTGCTTGGAGTCGATCACCGCGACCTTGTTCGAGTTGTTGGCCGCCGTGAGGAAGTAGCGGTGGGTACTGTCCCAACCGCCGTCATGCAGGAACGGCGCGGCGTCGATGGTGGTGATGGTGAGGTTCTTGATGTCCTGGTAATTGACCAGCATGACCTTGCCGGTTTCCTTGACGTTGACGATGAACTCCGGCCATTCGTGGGACGCAATGATTGCCGCCACCCGCGGTTCGGGGTGGTACTCCTGCTTGTCGACGGTCATGCCACGGGTCGAGACGATCTGCTTGGGCTCCAGGGTTTCGCCGTCCATGATGGTGAACTGCGGCGGCCAGTAGGAGCCGGCGATGGTGTACTTGTCCTCGAAACCCTTGAACTTGGAGGTCTCCACCGAACGCGCTTCGATGCCCACTTTGATCTCGGCGACCTTGGTCGGCTCGGCGGGCCACAGGTCGATCATGTCGATCTTGGCGTCGCGGCCGATCACCAGCAGGTAGCGGCCCGAGGCGGAGATGCGTGAGATGTGCACGGCGTAGCCGGTGTCGATCAGCTTGACGATCTGCTTGGTGTCGCCGTCGATCAGGGCGATCTTGCCGTCGTCGCGCAGGGTTACGGAGAACAGGTTTTCCAGGTTGAGTTTATTCAGCTGGTGCTTGGGCCGGTCTTCAGGTTTGACCAGGACTTTCCAGGTCTTGAGCGTCTCGGCCATGCCCCATTCCGGCGGGGTGGGCGCGGTGTGCTGGATAAAGCTGGCCATGCTGCTGATCTGCGCCTTGGTCAGCGCATTGGAGGTGCCCCAGTTCGGCATGCCGGCGGGGGAGCCGTAGGTGATCAACGCTTCGAGGTAGGCCTGGCCACGGGACTGGGTGATGTCTGGGGTCAGCGGTTTGCCAGTGGCGCCCTTGCGCAGCACACCGTGGCAACCGGCGCAGCGTTCGAAGTAAATCTGCTTGGAGGTGTCGAAGTCGGCCTGGCTCATGTCCGGCGCGCCGGCGGTTTTCACCACGGCAGGCATGACCGCGCCATGGGCGTTCAAGGGCAGGGCGAGGGCCAGTGCGCAGCTCAGGCTGGCGAGGCTCAAGGTGAAGGTGGTTCTGTTGCGAGTCAGCATTCCATTTACTCCTCAGGCGAGACCTTTGCGGTGCCGCGCAACGGGGTGCGGGCGCAGGTTCTTAGTGCCTGGCCAGACTATGGCGAGGTGTTGGAATGCTCGCTTGACGGCGATCAAGTTTGCTTTGGGTAGCGCTTGCCAGGTTGTCGCAGGCGCCCTTAGCGTGGCCGCAAATCAGCTGTGGACCTGTGTCATGAGCGAACCTTTCTACCAACCCGTCGACAATGAATGCCTGCTGTTCGAACATGCCTGGCGCCACCGCATGCCGGTGCTGATCAAAGGCCCGACCGGCTGCGGCAAAACCCGCTTTGTGCAGCACATGGCGCACCGCTTGCAGTTGCCGCTGTACACCGTGGCCTGTCACGACGATCTCAGCGCCGCCGACCTGGTCGGCCGCCACCTGATCGGTGCCCAAGGCACCTGGTGGCAGGACGGCCCGCTGACCCGTGCGGTGCGCGAAGGTGGCATCTGCTACCTCGATGAAGTGGTCGAGGCGCGCCAGGACACCACTGTGGTCCTGCACCCGGTGGCCGACGACCGCCGCGAGCTGTACCTGGAACGCACCGGCGAAGTGGTCAAGGCGCCGCCGTCGTTCATGCTGGTGGTGTCGTACAACCCCGGCTACCAGAACCTGCTCAAGGGTATGAAACCCAGCACCCGCCAGCGTTTCGTGGCGATGCGCTTCGACTATCCGGCGCCAGCCGATGAAGCGCGTATCGTCGCCCAGGAGGCCCAGGTGGACAGTGCGCTGGCCGCCGAAGTGGTGCGCCTGGGCCAGGCGTTGCGGCGTCTCGATCAACACGACTTGGAGGAAGTCGCCTCCACGCGCCTGCTGATCTTCACCGCCCGCCTCATCGCCGCCGGCATGCCACCGCGTGAAGCCTGCCTGGCCTGCCTGGCCCAGGCCTTGAGCGACGACCCGCATACCGTCGCGGCGCTGATGGACGTGGTGGACGTGCACTTTGCTTGAATCACGGCGCCTGCCGGGCGACTTGGCGATGTGGTTTTTCATCCTCGCCGAGTTGACGGTGTTTGCGATTTTGATCCTGACGTTTGCCGTGACGCAGCGCCTTGAACCCGAAGTGTTTGCCCTGGGCCGCAGCCAGCTGGACAGCTCCACCGGGCTGGCGATGACCGTGAGCCTGCTGACCGCCGGATTGTGCGCCGCGCTGGGGTTGCAGCAAGTGCGTGGGCAGCCATCGCGGCGCGGTGCCGGGTGGTTTTGTGCGGCGTTGTTGGCAGCGTTGATTTACGTGGGCATCAAGCTGGAGGAATACGCCCACCTGGCGGGGGTTGGGCTGGGCTTGGAATACAGCCGGTTTTTCACTTTGTACTGGGTATTGACGGGGTTTCATTTCCTGCATGTGCTGCTGGGCATGGTGATCCTCGGGTGGCTGGCGGTGGGATGCTGGCGGGGAAGGGTGGCGATAAGCGGGGTGGAGTCGGGCGTGTTGTATTGGCACATGGTCGACCTGGTGTGGGTGGTGTTGTTTCCGGTGGTGTATGTGATGGGGTGAAGGATCGATGAGCACGTCGCAGGGGTTGCTGGTGTGTTGGGCGGTGTTGGTGTCGCTGAGTGCCGGGACGGTGCTCACGGGCGCTGCAGGCGTGTGGTGGGCGGTGCTGCTGTTGGCGGTCTCGAAGGCGTGGCTGATTGCGGACGGGTTCATGGAATTGCGGCATGCGCCCTGGGGGTGGCGGCTGATGCTGTTGGGATGGGCCGTGGTGCTGGCGCTGCTTGTCGGCGCGATCTGCTGAGCGCGCCTTTGTAGTGAGCGGGCTTGCCCGCGCTGGGTGGCGAAGCCGCCCCAAACAGTCCGCGGTGGTGTTTCAGGAGGACCGAGGTGCCTGGATCTGGGGCGGCTTCGCCACCCAGCGCGGGGCAAGCCCGCTCACTACAGCGACCAGTGGCAGGTTGTGGTAGGCAATTACCTGGTCATTTGTAGTTCATTTCCGAAACATGAGTTACGCCCCAGACGCTGTCTTACTCCTTCTGCGGTGCTTTCTTATAGTCGTGCGCCACAGTCTTGGAGGTGCATGCGATGCAAGGACCCTACGCATTTATCAATGAACGACCGCAATCCTACCCATTGCTCAAACTCAGTTTGGCGCTTGATCCGCATAGCCAGGCAAAATTCGAGACTCTCAACCAACGTCTCCGCAATACCGTGGTGCTGCCTGGGCAACGGGTGATCATCGGAGATAGTCGCACGGCGTCGTGCACCACTGAAGCAGCCAAGCTTATGTCGAGGGTGGAAAGCTGGTGTTTGGGGTGGCTGGGGCGGCTCGTATGGGCTACCTGGGCGCATCGACAGCGGTAATCGCTTGTGCTGTGGTGTTCGGTATACCTACAGCGGGTACTGGAGCTCTGGCTTGTGCAATTGTCGGAGGTACGGCCGGTGGGCTATTAGGAGGTACACAGGGCAATAAGCTTGGAGAGCACGTGGGCACTTATCTCTATGAAAACTCCCGAAGTGAACGATGAGTCTTGAGTTCATAGGCATGGGCGCAGGAGTGGTCATGATACTTAGCCTTCCTCTGCTCTATTACAGTATGTTCACCAAGCTTGAAGCAGCAGAAGGTTACTTGCCTCACAGCGTATTCATAGTTTCCTGCAAGCACTTGTTTCGCAGCTTGCCTCTCGATGGGAAGCCTTTGCGGTTGAATCTGATGGCGTATGTGTTGGTGATGCCTAAAGTGTTCTACTGGCGAAGGCTCGTGGATCTTGATGAAGTTGCAAGCGTGCCGGGGCAATTGAAACGCTGGATCATCATCCCGTGTGCCATCACTCACCTCGCTGCGCTGACCATGACAGCAGCAGGATTGATGTTGACTTAAATGTGGGAGGGCCTGGCACCTCGGTCTCCCTGAAACACTGCAGCTAACCGTTTGGGGCGGCTTCGCCACCCGGCGCGGGGCAAGCTCGCTCACTACAAGCGCGTCAGTAGCAGGTTTATGGGGTGACTGAGTGTGGGAGGGCCAAGCTCCTCCACAATCCGCACTTCTTGATCGCCATCAATCACTTTTCACACCCCGCCTTCCTATCATGGCCCCCGCCAAGCCATGAGGAAGACGACCATGTCAGAGACCTTCACCAAGGGCATGGCCAGGAATATCTACTTCGGAGGAAGCGTGTTCTTCTTCCTGATTTTCCTGGCCCTGACCTACCACACCGAACAGACCTTTCCGACTCGCAGCAACGTCGACCAGCTCACCGAAGCGGTGGTGCGCGGCAAGGGCGTGTGGGAGCGCAACAACTGCGTCGGCTGCCACACCCTGTTGGGCGAGGGCGCGTACTTTGCGCCGGAGTTGGGCAATGTGTTCCAGCGCCGGGGCGGTGAAGAAGGGTTCAAGCCGTTCCTGCACGCCTGGATGAAGATGCAACCCCTGGGCGTGCCCGGGCGCCGGGCCATGCCGCAATTCAATCTCAGTGACCAGGAGGTGGGTGATCTGGCCGAGTTCCTCAAATGGAGCTCGAAGATCGACACCAATAACTGGCCACCGAACAAGGAGGGCTGAGCCATGCGCAGCGTCAATCCCTATCTGAAATTCCAATCCCAGGCCGTGGCCAAACCCTACTTTGTGTTTGCCCTGATGCTGTTTGTCGGCCAGGTGCTGTTCGGCCTGATCATGGGCCTGCAATACGTGGTGGGTGACTTCCTGTTCCCGCTGATTCCGTTCAACGTGGCACGGATGGTTCACACCAACCTGTTGATCGTATGGCTGCTGTTCGGCTTCATGGGCGCCGCCTATTACCTGGTGCCCGAGGAGGCGGACCGCGAGCTGCACAGTCCGAAACTGGCGATCCTGTTGTTCTGGGTGTTTGCCGTGGCCGGGGTGTTGACCATCCTTGGCTACCTGTTGGTGCCCTACGCGGCGCTGGCCAAGCTGACCCACAACGAACTGCTGCCAACCATGGGCCGTGAGTTCCTGGAGCAACCGACCATCACCAAGATGGGCATCGTCGTGGTATGCCTGGGCTTTCTCTACAACATCGGCATGACCCTGCTCAAGGGCCGCAAGACCACGGTCAGCATGGTGATGATGACCGGGCTGATCGGCCTGGCGGTGTTCTTCCTGTTCTCCTTCTACAACCCCGGCAACCTGGCGCGGGACAAGTTCTACTGGTGGTGGGTGGTGCACCTGTGGGTTGAAGGCGTGTGGGAATTGATCATGGGCTCGATGCTCGCGTTCGTGCTGATCAAGGTCACCGGCGTCGACCGTGAGGTGGTGGAAAAATGGCTGTACGTGATCATCGCCATGGCCTTGATCACCGGGATCATCGGCACCGGGCACCACTTCTTCTGGATCGGCGCGCCGCAGGTGTGGTTGTGGGTCGGTTCGATCTTCTCGGCACTGGAACCGCTGCCGTTCCTGGCGATGGTGATGTTCGCCTTCACCATGGTCAAACGCCGTCGGCGCCAGCACCCCAACCGTGCCGCAACGTTATGGGCCAAGGGCACCACGGTGACAGCGTTCTTCGGCGCCGGGGTCTGGGGGTTCCTGCACACCTTGGCCCCGGTCAACTTCTACACCCACGGCACCCAGCTCACCGCGGCCCACGGTCACCTGGCGTTCTTCGGCGCCTACGCCATGATCGTGATGACCCTGATCAGCTACGCCATGCCGCGCCTGCGTGGCCTCGGCGAAGCGCCGGATGCCCGCTCGCAGACCATCGAGGTCTGGGGCTTCTGGCTGATGGTGCTGTCGATGGTGATGATCACCCTGTTCCTCACCGCCGCCGGCGCCGTACAGGTGTGGCTGCAACGCTGGCCAGTGGACGGCGTGGCGCTGCCGTTCATGGCCACCACCGAACATCTGCACGGGTTGTTCTGGGCGCGGTTGGCCAGCGGCGTGGTGTTCCTGCTCGGACTGCTCTGCTACCTGTACAGCTTCCGGCAACGCCGCGCGGTGGCCGGTGAACCGGTGCCGATTGTGCATTGATCGTTAATCCCCAAGAGGGCGGCCCGGCTGATTCAGCGGGCCGTTTTACGTTTGGAGCAATGCCCATGGCTTTTACCCTGGAACTGGAAGAGTGGGTCGGCAGCGCCTGGCACCGCTTTATCACCCGTCGCGCCAGCGTGGATTTCCCTGCGGCGCAGGTCCACTTGAGCGACCGCCAACGCAGCCTGGCGCTGCTGTTTCGCGCCCTCGGCGGCGCCGGAGGCATCGCCCTGGAAGCCGCCGGCGAACGCGACCTGCTGCTGCGCCGTAACCTGTTGATGCGTATTGCCGGCACTTGCAAACAGGCACCGCTGGCGTCCTGCGACGGCAACCGTTTGCGCCTGCCGTCCCGCCTGGCGGTGTTCCCCCACGCCAGCCTCAACCTGGAGCTTTACCGCTGGTTGGCCCTGCTTGCCGCACAGTCCGGCCCGATGACCCACTGGGCGCGGGACAACCAGCGCTGGACCTGGCTGCTGCTGCAACGCTACCCCGCCATGGGCCCCAGCTACCGGCGCCTGGTGGATGCGCACATCGCCTTGCGCCCCGACCCCGCCAGCCTGCGCCCCGACGAAGCGGCTCTGGAAAAAGCCCTGCGCAAGGCCCTGCGCGAGCCCGGCAGTGTGCGCCATCTGCCACGCAGCGAGCGCGCGCCGTGGCCGTTGCCGTTGTGGTTGTACCCGCCGCTGCACCTCGACACGCCGCAAAGCGCCGACCTCGACGACAGCGGCGACGATCTGTCAGCAGCGCCCAGTGAACAACACGGCGCACCCAAGCGCGCCACGCGTCTGGATGACCAGAGCCACGACGGCGGCCTGCTGGTGGTACGCCTGGAGAACCTGTTCAGTTGGACCGAACACGTCGACCTCGACCGCTGGAGCGACGACAGCGACGACCCCGACGCCGCCCGCGTGGCCGAAGACCTCGACCAACTGAGCCTGTCACGCCAGCGTGTGCGCAAAAGTGGCGGGCTGAAACTGCACCTCGACCTGCCGCCCGCCGACGTTGATGACATCCCCCTCGGCGCAGGGATCAAGCTGCCGGAGTGGGACTACCGCCAGCAGCGCCTGCAAGACGCCTTCGTCAACCTGCAACTGATGCAGCTACGCGACGCGCCACCGCAACCTTTGCCAGTGCGCCTGCATGCCGAGGCCCGGCGCTTGCGCCGCCAGTTCCAGCACCTGCGCACCGACCGCCAATGGCAGCGCCAGCAACCCCAGGGCAGCGAAATCGACCTGCACGCCTGGCTGGATTTTCATGTGCAACGCCAGCACGGCGCCTGCGCCGAGCGCGGCTTGTTCATGGAGCAACGTCACAGCCACCGCGACCTTGCCTGCCTGCTGCTGGCCGACCTGTCGATGTCCACCGATGCGCACCTGAACGACAGCCAAAAGGTCATCGACGTGATTCGCGACAGCCTGCTGCTGTTCGGCGAAAGCCTGGCCGGCGCGGGGGACCGCTTTGCGCTGTACGGGTTTTCGTCCCTGCGTCGCCAGCAGGTGCGCATGCAGGTGCTCAAGTCCTTCCAGCAACCCTATGACGACCACACCCGCGGTGCGATCCAGGCGCTCAAGCCGGGTTACTACACGCGCATGGGCGCCGCGATCCGCCAGGCCACCCGGCTGCTGGGGGCCTGCCCACAGCGGCGCAAACTGTTGTTGCTGCTCACCGATGGCAAGCCCAACGACCTGGATCTGTACGAGGGCCGCTATGGCGTGGAAGACACCCGCCAGGCGGTGCTCGAAGCGCGGCGCCAGGGCTTGATCCCGTTCTGCATCACCATCGACAAGCAGGCCGGTGACTACCTGCCGTACATGTTCGGCGCGAACGGCTTCACCCTGATCCGCCAGCCACAGCAGTTGCCGCAGCGGCTACCGCAGCTGTACCGGCAGTTGACCGAGGGTCAGTAAATATCCCGGGGGAGCCAGAAGAACATCGCGATGCAAAACAGCGCCAGGCCCACGCAGAACCACTGAAAGCGGCTCAGCCGCAGGGCCTGTTTGCTGGCCTCGGACGCCGGCAGCGGCATGGCGCAGTGTGCGCAGGTGACGCGTGCTTCGGGGTTGCGCCGCTGGCAGTACAGGCAGGTCTTCACTCGAATTGCTCCAGGCGCGGGCGGTCGAGAATGGCGATATGACGACCGTCCTGGGTGATGATCTTTTCGTCGATCAAGCGCCGGATAATCCGCGAGAACGTCTCCGGCTGGATCGACAGGTGCCCGGCGATCAACTGCTTGGCCATGGGCAGTTCGAAGCGTGTTTCGGTGTTCTGCTGGCGCACCAGTTGTGTGAGCAGGTAGCGCACCACGCGGTGGGTGGCGTTCTTCAGCGACAGTGTCTCGATCTCGTTGACCCGCTGGTGCAGGCGCACGCACAACGTGCCGAGCAGGGCGAAGGTCAGGCGGCTGTTGCTGTGCAACAGGCGCATGTAGGTGGCGTTGGACAGCCGATACACCTGGCTCGGGCACACCGCTTCGGCGCACGCCACGTAGTTGGGCGTGTCCATCAGCATCATCGCTTCGGCGAACGTCTGGCGTTCGCCGATCACCTCGAACACCTTCTCCTGGCCGTCCGGGGTCAGGCGGTAGATTTTCACCGCGCCGGCAATCACAAAGTAAAACGCCTCGGCCGGTTCGCCCTGGCGGAACAGCGGCTCGCCCTTGTCGACATTGAGCAGTTGGCTGTTGCTCATCAGCTCAGTCAGTTGGGCCTCGTCCATGGGCTCGAACAGGTGGTGACTGCGCAGGATCTGGTGATGGACACGATGGAGCACCATCAATACCTCGGGACACAAAGGGGAAGGGGGGCTCAAGGTTAATCCGACTACCCTTGGCACAGCTTGATCTGCGACAAGGGCAAGACGCGCGCGCAGGCGCACCATCGGCACAGAAAATGAGTTGAGGAGCCGCAGCATGCAAGTTCTGGATCGGCGCAAGGCACTGTCGATTACCCCGTTGTTTCGCCTGGCCTTCCGGCCGTTCTTCCTCGGCGCGTGCCTGTTGGCGGCGTTGGCGGTTCCCCTGTGGCTGCTGGCCCTGGGAGGCATGACCGGCAACTGGCAACCGGCCGGCGGCTGGCTTGTCTGGCATCGGCATGAACTGCTGTTTGGCTTTGGCGTGGCGATCATCGCCGGGTTCCTGCTGACGGCGGTGCAGACCTGGACCGGCCGCCCGGGCCTCAGCGGTGCGCCCCTGGCGGCGCTGGCGGGTTTGTGGCTGGCGGCGCGCCTGGGCTGGTTGCTGGATATTCCATGGCCGCTGCTGGCGCTGCTGGAACTGAGCTTTCCGCTGGCGGTGGCCGGGGTGATGGGCTGGACGCTGTGGCAGGTACGCCAGCGGCGCAACTACCCGATTGTGCTGGTGCTGGTGCTGCTGGCCGTGGCGGATGGGTTGTCGCTGTATGACCTCGGCCTGCAACGCCAGGCGGTGCTCACCGGGCTATGGCTGGTGGCCGCGATGATGGGCTTGATCGGCGGCCGCGTGATCCCGTTTTTCACCCAGCGCGGCCTGGGCCGGGTCGAGGCGGTCAAGCCGTGGCCGTGGCTGGATCATCTGCTGCTGGGCGGCTCGATCCTGGCGGCGCTGTTCTATGCCAGCGGGCTGGCCCTGTCGCCGCGCCTTTGGCTGGGCGTGCTGTTTGCCGCACTTGGCGTGGGCCACCTGCTGCGCCTGGTGCGTTGGCACGCGCGCGGCCTGTGGCAGGTGCCACTGTTGTGGTCGCTGCACCTGGCGTACGCCTGGCTGGCGCTGGCCTGCCTGGGCATGGCGCTGTGGCATTTCGGCGCGCCGTTGAACCCCAGCCTGGCGGTGCATGCGCTGACGGTGGGGGCCATGGGGGGCTTGATCCTGGCGATGATCGCGCGGGTCAGCCTCGGCCACACTGGCCGCTCGCTGCAACCGCCAGGTGGGATGAGCCTGGCGTTTGCGCTGCTGAACCTGGCGTGTGTGTGCCGGGTGCTGCTGGTGCTGGTGTGGCCGGTGGCGGCGCTGTGGCTGGCGGGGGCGTGCTGGTGCGTCGGGTTGGGGCTGTACCTGTGGCGTTATGGCCCGATGCTCTGGCAGGCGCGGGTCGACGGGCATCCAGGGTAGGAGGCAGCTATGTATTCACTGTTGCTGATCGTACATCTGCTGGCGGCCATCGCGTTTATCGGCACGCTGTTTTTTGAACTGGTGATCTGGCACAGCGCCCGGGAAGAGTTGGCCTGGTCGGCGCAATTCACCTCGGACCAGGCGATCGCCCGGCGATCGCGGCGGGTGCTGCACGGGGTCGTAGTGGTGCTGTACGGCGCGGGCCTGGGCCTGGCGTGGCACTACTGGAGCGTGCCGTGGACCGCTCGTTTTACGCTGTTGTTCAGCCTGAAAGTCAGCCTGGCGCTGAGCATCATCGGGCACTACCTGCTGCTCGCGTACTGGCTGACCCATAAGCGCCTGAGTGCCAAGCGCGCACTGTGGATACGGCGCAGCATCCTGGGGCACATGGTGCTGATCGTGATCCTCGCCAAATCCCTGTGGTAACCCCTGCATCAACCGCCTTTGTAGTGAGCGGGCTTGCCCCGCGCTGGGTGGCGCAGCCGCCCCAAACCCAGGCACCTTGGTTTGTCTGAAACACCGCGGCGTCCTTGTTGGGGCGGCTTCGCCACCCGGCGCGGGGCAAGCCCGCGCACTACAGAGTGTTCAAGGCCAGGGTGCAGGAATGTGATGTTGTACACAGTTGCCATGCGGCGTCATGCCACGGCCAATTGTTGATCGCGGTCAAGGGATCATTCGGCGTCAGTTCCCACACTGTGGCGAACTTTCCGGAGGACCGCGTCATGCCCCTGTCCCTTGCGCAATTGCGCCGCAACTACACCCTTTATGGCCTGCGTGATGACTGCGAGCAGGACGACCCGCTGGAGCTGTTCGGCCAGTGGCTGGCCCAGGCGCGCAAGACGGAAGTGCCGCCCGCCGAGGCCAACAGCATGGCCCTGGCCACGGTCGACAGCAGCGGCCACGCCCATTGCCGCATCTTGTTGCTCAAGGGCTTCAGCGCCGAAGGGTTTTTCTTTTTCGGTCATTACCAGAGCGCCAAGGGCCAGGAACTGGCGAGCAACCCCCACGCCGCCATGACGTTTTTCTGGCCCGGCCTGGAGCGCCAGGTGCGCATCGAAGGCCCGGTGATGAAGGCCGACACCGAACTGTCCGACGACTATTTCGACGCCCGCCCGGCCGCCAGCCAACTGGGCTCCTGGGCCTCGCCGCAGAGCCAGCCATTGGCCCATCGCAGCGAGCTGGAAGGCCGCCTGCGTGAAGTCACCGAGCGTTTCGCCGGGCGCCAACCGCCACGGCCGGAGCAATGGGGCGGTTATTGCCTGCAACCGCAGCGCATCGAGTTCTGGCAGGGGCGTGCGGATCGTTTGCATGACCGCCTCGACTTCCGCCTGCACGACGGCCACTGGCAACGCACGCGCCTGGCCCCCTAACGGCATACCTCCTCCGAGGAATAGGCCCTGCGCCCATTGCGGCGCAGGCTGCAACCATCTTTTCAACGCCTGGAGCCTGGATCATGGCCCATCTGACCCAACGCAGTTTTGTCTCCCTGAATATCGCGGTGCTGACCATCAGCGACACCCGCACCTACGACACCGACACCTCCGGCGACACCCTGGTGGACCGCCTGCAAACCGCTGGCCACATGCTGATCGACCGCGGCATCGTGATGGATGACATCTACCAGATCCGCGCGCGCGTCTCGCAGTGGATCGCCGACCCCCAGGTGCAAGTGGTGCTGATGACCGGCGGCACCGGCTTCACCGCTCGAGATAACACGCCCCAGGCCGTGCTGCCGTTGCTGGACAAACAGGTCGACGGTTTTGGCGAGCTGTTTCGCCAGGTGTCCCTCGCCGAAATCGGCATGTCGACCCTGCAATCGCGTGCCCTGGCCGGTTTCAGCAACGGTGTGCTGGTGTGCTGCATGCCAGGTTCGCCGGGCGCGTGCCGCACCGCCTGGGACCAGATTCTCGTCGGTCAACTGGACAGCCGCACCGGCCCGTGCAATTTCGCGCCGCACCTCAAGCCACAACTCGACCAGGCGCTCGCGGCCTGTGAGGCACGCTCATGAACGTGTGTGACAGCGGCGACCTGCTGCCGGTAGAGGAGGCCATCGAACAGTTGCTGGCACAGGCGCCGCCGCCGCCTTCCACTGAAGTGATTGCCTTGGCCCAGGCCCTTGGGCGGGTCGTCGCCGACGAAGTGTTTTCACCCCTCGACCTGCCAAGCTGGGACAACAGCGCCATGGACGGCTACGCCCTGCGCGCGTTTGACGTGCCGGAGCAGGGTGGTTACCTCGAAGTGGCCGGGCGCATCGCTGCCGGGCACAGCAGCGACGTGCCGTTGCAGGCCGGGCAGGCGGTGCGCATCTTTACGGGTGCGCCGTTGCCGGCGGGCGCCGACAGCGTGGTGCCGCAGGAACGTTGCCGGGTGTATGGCCAGCGCATCTGGTGCCCACCCGTGCGCCTGGGCGAACACGTGCGCAAGCGCGGCGAAGAGCTGCAACGCGGGCAACGGGTGTTGAGCGCCGGCAAGCGCCTGCGTGCCCAGGAGATCGGCCTGCTGGCGGCGGCGGGCATCCCGCGGGTCAAGGTCTATCGGCCGCTGCGGGTGTGCCTGCTCAGCAGCGGTGATGAATTGCGCGAGCCGGGTGAGTCGCTCGCACCCGGGCAGATCTACAACAGCAACCGCCACCTCCTCGCGGCGTTGCTGCGCGGTTGGGGCGTGGACGTGCACGACTACGGCGTGATGGCCGACGCCCTGGCGGCCAGCCGCGATGCGCTGGTGCTGGCGTCTTCCGAATGCGACCTGCTGCTGACCACCGGCGGTGTGTCGGTGGGCGAGGAGGACCACCTCAAGCAGGCGATCCAGGCGCTCGGCAAGGTCGAGTTCTGGCGCCTGGCGATCCAGCCCGGCAAGCCCTTGGCGTTCGGCCAGGTCGCGGGCAAACCGTGGATCGGCCTGCCGGGCAACCCGACCGCCGCGCTGATCACCGCGTTGGTGGTGGTGCGCCCGTTCCTGCTGCGCGCCCAGGGGGCCGAGCGGGTGTTGCCGGTGCCGATCAACGTGGTGGCCGGGTTTGACTGGGCCAAGCCGAACAAGCGCCGCCAATACCTGCGTGCGCGCTTGAGCCCCGGCATCGATGGGCAATTGCGCGCCATCCTGCACCCGCAGCAAAGCTCGGCGATGCTCGCGCCCGCGTGTTGGGCCGACGGCCTGGTGATTGTCGAACGCGGACAGCAGGTGCCCAAGGGCGCGGCGGTGCCGTTCCTGTCCTTTGCCGATTTTCAATAAGGAGCCACCATGCAACTGGTCTGCCCGGCAGGCAACTTGCCTGCGCTGAAAGCCGCCGTGCGCCAAGGCGCCGATGCGGTGTACGTGGGGTTTCGCGATGACACCAATGCCCGGCATTTCGCCGGGCTGAACATGGACGACAAACAGTTCGACGCCGCCGTCGCCCATATCCGCCAGCACCAGCGCAAGCTCTACGTGGCGGTCAACACCTACCCGCAACCCAAGATCTGGCCGCGCTGGCAACGGGCGGTGGACCGCGCCGCCGATCATGGCATCGACGCGCTGATCGCCGCCGACCCCGGTGTGCTCGGCTACGCCGCCCAGCGTCATCCGCACCTGGCCTTGCACTTGTCGGTGCAGGGCTCGGCCACCCATGCGGCGGCGCTGAAGTTCTACGTTGAACGCTACGGTATCCGCCGTGCGGTGCTGCCGCGTGTGCTGTCCCTGGCCCAGGTCAAGCAGGTGGCGGCCAGCGCCACGGTGCCCATCGAAGTGTTCGGCTTTGGCAGCCTGTGCATCATGGCTGAAGGGCGCTGCCACTTGTCGTCCTACATCACCGGGGAATCGCCCAACCTGTGCGGTGTGTGCTCACCGGCCAAGGCCGTGCGCTGGAGCGATGACGCCGACGGCCTCAGTGCGCGCCTCAGCGAGGTGCTGATCGACCGCTACACGCCGGACGAACCCGCCGGCTATCCGACCCTGTGCAAAGGCCGTTTCCTGGTGGACGGCAAGCGCTTCCATGCGCTGGAAGAACCCACCAGCCTGGACACCCTCGACCTGCTGCCAGAGCTCACGGCCATCGGCGTGGAAGCAGTGAAGATCGAAGGCCGCCAACGCAGCCCGGCGTATGTCGAGCAAGTCACCCGCGTCTGGCGCGCCGCCCTCGACGCCCACCGCGCCAGCCCGGCCCACTTTGTGGTCAAGGACCAATGGCGGCAGGTGTTGGCGGGGCTTTCCGAAGGCAGCCAGACCACCCTGGGTGCTTACCATCGTGCATGGCAGTGAGGAACCACAGATGAAACTCAGCCTCGGACCGGTGCTGTTTTATTGGGACAAGGAGCACCTCGGGCGCTTCTATGCGGACATGGCCGACTTGCCCCTGGACGTGATTTACCTGGGCGAGACCGTGTGCTCCAAACGCCGCGCCCTGAACCTCGATCAATGGCTGGGCCTGGGGCGTGAATTGCAGGCGTGCAGTTCGGCGCAGATCGTGTTGTCGAGCCTTACCTTGATTGAAGCCGCCTCGGAACTGTCCAGCCTGCGTCGCCTGTGCGACAACGGCCAGTTGCTGGTGGAAGCCAACGACATGGGCGCGGTGCAGTTGCTGATGGAGCGCAAGCTGCCCTTCGTCGGCGGCCCGGCGCTCAACCTCTACAACGGCCACGCCCTGGTGCAATTGCTCGATGCCGGCATGCAACGCTGGGTGCCGCCGGTGGAATGCTCCCGCGGCTTGATCGCCGATGTGCTGGAGCAAGTACGTGAACTGGGGCGGCCGTTGCCCCAGGTCGAGATCTTCGCCTACGGTCATCTGCCCCTGGCCTACTCGGCGCGCTGCTTCACTGCCCGTGCGGAAAACCGGCCCAAGGACGACTGCCAGTTCTGCTGCATCAACTACCCGGACGGCATGGCCTTGACCAGCCAGGAAGGGCAGGCGTTGTTTACCTTGAACGGCATTCAGACGATGTCCGCCGACGTCACCAACCTGCTCGCCGACTACCCGGGGCTGGTCGCCTGCGGTGCCGATCTGCTGCGTCTGAGCCCCAGGGCCGAAGGCATGGCCGATGTGGTGCGTGCCTACGACCAGGTGCGCCAGGGCGCCACGCCGCCGTTGTTTGTCGACGGTTGCAACGGCTACTGGCATGGCCAGGCCGGCATGTTGCGGGTCGAGGAGGTGGGGCTATGTTGAATCGCAAACAATGGCTGCTCAAGGGCGCCGACCGTCTGTTGCCACTGCTGCGCCGCGTGCCGTTCCGGGTCCAGCGCCTGGCGTTGCAGCAAGGCCTCAACCGCTGCCTGGCCGAGCCCTTGCGCGACGGTGGCTTCGACCTGCTGCGCGGGCGCTGGATGTGCCTGCGCATCCCCGACCTGGGGTTGTGCTGGTACTTGACCCTGGCGCGGGATGGGTTGCGCATTGCCGACAAGGCCCAGGCCCAGGTGACCATCAGCGGCAACTGGCGTGAGTTTTTGTTATTGGCCAGTCGGCAGGAAGATCCGGATACGCTGTTTTTTCGCCGGCGGTTGGTGATTGAGGGGGATACGGAGTTGGGGTTGGGGTTGAAGAACCTGATCGATAGCCTGGACCCGGATGTATTGCCGCCGTGGCTATGGCGCAATTTGGAACGTGCTGGACGCGGCCTGGCAGCCTGACGTGTCTCAGGTTCCTACATAACGTTGCTTGGAACACCGGACCTGTGGCGAGGGAGCTTGCTCCCTCGGGGATCTCCAGTCGAGCACTGACAGCCCGCCAACACCGATCACCTGTGGGAGCGGGCTTGCCCGCGAAAGCGGTGGTTCAGCCAACACCTCTATCAACAGTGCCACCGCCTTCGCAGCCTCGCTAAAGCTCGACAGCTCCCACAGGGGACTAGCAGTGCCTGGGCGATCTCCAGCCGAACACTCACTCCCCATCAACACCAATCACCTGTGGGAGCGGGCTTGCCCGCGAAAGCGGTGGTTCAGCCAACACCTCCACCAGCAGTGCCACCGCCTTCGCAGCCTCGCTAGGGCTCGACAGCTCCCACAGGGGATTGGCAGTGCCTAGGCGATCTCCAGCCGAACACTCACTCCCCATCAACACCAATCACCTGTGGGAGCGGGCTTGCCCGCGAAAGCGGTGGCTCAGCCAACACCTCTACCAACAGTGCCGCCGCCTTCGCCGCCTCGCTAGGGCTCGACAGCTCCCACAGGGGATTGGCAGTGCCTAGGCGATCTCCAGCCGAACACTCACTCCCCATCAACACCAATCACCTGTGGGAGCGGGCTTGCCCGCGAAAGCGGCGGTTCAGCCAACACCTCTCTCAACAGTGCCACCGCTTTCGCAGCCTCGCTAGGGCTCGACAGCTCCCACAGGGGATTGGCAGTGTTCGGGCGATCTCCAGCCGAGCACTGATAGCCCGCCAACACCAATCACCTGTGGGAGCGGGCTTGCCCGCGAAAGCGGTGGCTCAGCCAACACCTCTACCAACAGTGCCACCGCCTTCGCAGCCTCGCTAAAGCTCGACAGCTCCCACAGGGGACTAGCAGTGCCTGGGCGATCTTCAGCCGAACACTCACTATCCATCAACACCGATCAACTGTGGGAGCGGGCTTGCCCGCGAAAGCGGCGGTTCAGCCAACACCTCTCTCAACAGTGCCACCGCTTTCGCAGCCTCGCTAGGGCTCGACAGCTCCCACAGGGGACTCGCAGTGCCTGGGCGATCTCCAGCCAAACACTCACTCCCCAGCAACACCAATCACCTGTGGGAGCGGGCTTGCCCGCGAAAGCGGTGGTTCAGCCAACACCTCCACCAACAGTGCCGCCGCCTTCGCAGCCTCGCTAGGGCTCGACAGCTCCCACAGGGGATTGGCAGTGTTCGGGCGATCTCCAGCCGAGCACTGATAGCCCGCCAACACCAATCACCTGTGGGAGCGGGCTTGCCCGCGAAAGCGGCGGTTCAGCCAACACCTCTCTCAACAGTGCCACCGCTTTCGCAGCCTCGCTAGGGCTCGACAGCTCCCACAGGGGATTGGCAGTGCCTAGGCGATCTCCAGCCGAACACTTACTCCCCATCAACACCAATCACCTGTGGGAGCGGGCTTGCCCGCGAAAGCGGTGGCTCAGCCAACACCTCTACCAACAGTGCCACCGCTTTCGCAGCCTCGCTAGGGCTCGACAGCTCCCACAGGGGATTGGCAGTGTTCGGGCGATCTCCAGCCGAGCACTGATAGCCCGCCAACACCGATCACCTGTGGGAGCGGGCTTGCCCGCGAAAGCGGTGGTTCAGCCAACACCTCCACCAACAGTGCTACCGCCTTCGCAGCCTCGCTAAAGCTCGACACAGGGGATTTCGGTTTCTTCCATTGGTTTCGGGTTGCGGTGATACGCCACACCTCGGAAAAAACCGGCTTGATTCTGGTCAAGGGCCACTGGCCATCCTCGCCTCTACCATCGGTCCCATCTTCAGCACGCCGCCGTAAGGGACCCCATGATCCGTTCCACGCACCTGACGCTTCACTGGCTGATCATGGCGGTGCTGCTGATGTTTTTGCCCAACGCTCAAGCCGAGCCCGCGCAGCAACGCATCGATCACACCTTCCCCCAACACGACGCAGTCTCGGCCGCCGAAGGCCCGTTCAAGGTGCGTACCATCAGCCAGGGCGGCCAGCCCGTCGGCTATGTGTTCCAGACCCTGGATGTGCTGAATATCCCGGCCTACTCGGGCAAACCGATCAACACCCAGGTGATCCTCGACACCGCCGGGATCATCCGCGATGCCTATGTGTTGGAGCACCACGAACCGATCCTGCTGATCGGCATCCCCGAGGCCAAGCTGCATGAGTTCACCGGCCACTATGCGGGTGTAGACGTGCGCCAACGGGTGGTGGTTGGCCGCTCCAGTGACCCCAAGGCGGTCACCGTGGACGCGATTGCCGGTGCGACGGTGACGGCCATGGTTGTCAATGAGGTGGTGATGCGCGCTGCCCATGAAGTCGCGGTGGCCCTCAAGCTGATCGACGGCAAGGCCGCCGCCAAGCAGAAAGCCGCGCTGATCCGCACTGATGAGTTCACCCCGGCGAGCTGGGCGCAGTTGAGCGGCAACGGTGCGATCCGCCGCCTGCACCTGACCCGTGGCCAGGTCGACGCGGCCTTCAAGGACACCGCTGCCGAAGCCAGCGGTGCCGCCGACGACACCTTCATCGATCTCTACGTGGCCGACATCAACCCGCCGAGCATCGGCCGCAACCTGCTGGGCGAGGCGCACTACACAGACCTGATGCAGCGCCTCAAACCCGGTGAGCAGGCGATTGCCGTGCTCGGGCGCGGGCTGTTTTCGTTCAAGGGCTCGGGCTATGTGCGCGGCGGGATTTTCGACCGGGTGCAGTTGCGCCAATTCGGCAATGTCATCAGCTTTCGCGACCTCGACCACCAGCGCATCGATGACGCCTACGCCGATGGCATGCCGGCGTTTGACGAGATGTCGGTGTTTATCGTGCGCCCGCAAGCGGCCTTCGACCCCGGTTCGCCGTGGACCCTGGAACTCTTGGTACGCCGCCAGACCGGCCCGGTCAGCGGCACCTTCAGCAGTTTCGAATTGCCTTACCAGATGCCCGAACAGTACCTGGAACGCCCGGCGCCCAGCGCCGAGGAGCAGGCGGCGATCGATGAAGCCAACCGCCCGCTGTGGCTGAGCATCTGGTATCAGAAGCAAACCCAGGTGCTGGTACTCGGCGCCGCGCTGGTACTGCTCACGGCGATTCTGTTCCTGCAAGACAGCCTGGCCCGCCGCCCACGCCTGTTGCATTGGCTGCGCCGGGGCTACCTGGTGTTTACCGTGGTTTTTATCGGTTGGTATGCGTTGGGGCAGTTGTCGGTGGTGAATGTGCTGACCTTTGTGCATGCGCTGTTCGAAGGGTTCCGCTGGGAGCTGTTCCTCACCGACCCGCTGATCTTCATGCTCTGGGTGTTCACCGCTGCGAGCATTCTGCTGTGGGGACGTGGCGTGTTCTGCGGCTGGCTGTGCCCGTTCGGCGCGTTGCAGGAATTGCTCAATGAAGCCGCGCGTTTGCTCAAGATCCGCCAGTTCGAATTGCCGTTCGCCGTGCATGAGCGGTTGTGGGCGATCAAGTACCTGATCCTGCTGGTGCTGTTCGGCATTTCCCTGCAGTCCATGGCCACCGCCGAGCGCTTCGCCGAAGTCGAACCGTTCAAGACCGCCATCACCCTGCATTTCGACCGCCAGTGGTGGTTCGTGCTCTACGCCGTGGCGCTGCTGGTGATCAATCTGTTCACCCGCAAAGTCTACTGCCGCTACGTCTGCCCACTGGGAGCGGCGCTGGCGATCCCGAGCAAGTTCCGCCTGTTCGACTGGCTCAAGCGTCGCGCCGAATGCGGCAACCCGTGCCAGCTGTGCGCCAAGGAATGCGAGATCCAGGCGATCCATCCCGACGGCCATATCAACCCCAACGAATGCCACTACTGCCTCGATTGCCAGATGACCTGGCACAACGATCACAAGTGCCCGCCGCTGATCAACAAGCGCAAGAAGCGCAACAAGGCGGCGCAGCAGATTCCCGTGGTGCAGATAAATCCCAACGCTTGAAGGAGCAACCCATGAACGACACAGACGAAAAGCACGACGGCCTGACCCGGCGCGGTTTCCTCGGCAGCGGTGCGGTGACCGGCGCGGTCTTGGCCGGGGCTTCGGCCCTTGGCGGCACGGTGTTTACCCGTGAATCCTTTGCGGCGGCGGCCAAGGACGCCAAGGCGAAAATCCATGTGGAACCGGGCCAGCTCGACGACTATTACGGCTTTTGGAGCGGCGGCCACCAGGGCGAAGTGCGCGTGCTCGGCATCCCGTCGATGCGCGAGCTGATGCGTATCCCGGTGTTCAATATCGACGCCGCCACCGGCTGGGGGCTGACCAACGAAAGCAAGCGCATCCTGGGGGAGGGCGCCAAGTACCCGAACGGCGATTGCCATCACCCGCACCTGTCCACCACCGACGGCAAGTACGACGGCAAATACCTGTTTATCAACGACAAGGCCAACACCCGGGTCGCACGCATCCGCCTGGACATCATGAAGTGCGACAAGATCCTCACCGTGCCCAATGCCCAGGCCATCCACGGCCTGCGCCTGCAAAAGGTACCGTACACCAAGTACGTGTTCTGCAACGCCGAGTTCATCATTCCGCACCCCAATGACGGCAAGAATTTCGACCTGCAGGATCGCAACAGCTTCACCATGTTCAACGCCATCGACGCCGAGAAAATGGAGATGGCCTTCCAGGTCATCGTCGACGGCAACCTCGACAACGCCGACATGGACTACACCGGCAAATACGCAGCCGCTACCTGCTACAACTCGGAAAAGGCCACTGACCTGGCCGGCATGATGCGCAACGAGCGCGACTGGGTGGTGGTGTTCAACATCCCGCGCATCGAGGCGGCGATCAAGGCCGGCAAGTTCATCAGCGTCGACGGCGCCAAGGTGCCGGTGGTGGATGGGCGCAAATCGCTGGACGGCAAGGACAGCGAATTCACCCGCTATATCCCGGTGCCGAAAAACCCCCATGGCTGCAACACCTCGCCGGACGGCAAGTACTTCATCGCCAACGGCAAGCTGTCGCCCACCTGCACCATCATCGCCATCGACAAGCTCGACGACCTGTTCAACGGCAAGATCAGCGACCCGCGCGGCGTGGTGGTGGGTGAGCCGGAACTGGGCCTGGGCCCGTTGCACACCACCTACGACGGGCGCGGCAACGCTTACACCACGTTGTTTATCGACAGCCAGGTGGTCAAGTGGGACATCGCCAAGGCGATCCGCGCCTACGGTGGCGAGAAGGTCGACTACATCAAGCAGAAACTCGACGTGCACTACCAGCCCGGTCACAACCACGCCTCGCTCACCGAAACCCGCGACGCCGATGGCCAGTGGCTGATGGTGCTGAGCAAGTTCTCCAAGGACCGCTTCCTGCCCACCGGCCCACTGCACCCGGAGAACGACCAGTTGATCGACATCTCCGGCGAGGAGATGAAACTGGTCCACGACGGCCCGGCCTTTGCCGAACCCCACGACTGCGTGATGGCGCGGCGTGACCAGATCAACCCGAAAAAGATCTGGGAGCGCAACGACCCGTTTTTCGCCGAGACCGTGGCACTGGCCAAAAAGGACGGCATCAACCTGGAAACCGACAGCAAGGTGATCCGCGACGGCAACAAGGTGCGCGTGTACATGACCTCCATGGCCCCGGCCTATGGGCTCTCGGAGTTCACGGTTAAGCAAGGCAATGAAGTCACGGTGACCATCACCAATATCGACATGATCGAGGACGTGACCCACGGTTTTGTGATGGTCAACCACGGCGTGAGCATGGAGATCAGCCCGCAGCAGACTTCGTCAATCACCTTTATCGCCGACAAGCCGGGGCTGCATTGGTACTACTGCAGCTGGTTCTGCCATGCACTGCATATGGAGATGGTGGGGCGCATGAAAGTCGAGCCTGCCTGAACGCAGAGCACCACCACTGGGCCAATCCAGGCGCGTGGCTTGTGTGGGAGCGGGCTTGCTCCCACACAAGCCTTGCTCCCACACCGGGTCGTCTTTCATTCATGGGGTATCGCCGTGGCTCGATCACTTCTCGTCTTGCTGGCGCTGGGATTGTTTTCGGCCCAGGCGGCCGCCGCTGTGCGGCCACTCACCGACTTGCCGCTGCAACCCGACGGCGAACAGCACTGGCGCCTGCCCGCCGGCGAATACCGTGGCTCGTTCAGCATCGACCAGCCGATGCAACTCACCTGCGCCCCCGACGCCATCTTCCAGGCCGAAGGACAGGGCAACGGCCTGATCATCAGCGCCCCTGACGTCAGCGTGCAGGGCTGCACTTTCCTCGACTGGGGCCGCGACCTCACCGCGATGAACGCCGCGGTCTTCATCCAGCCCCAGGCCCAGCGCACACAACTGCGCGGCAACTACCTGCAAGGTCCAGGCTTTGGCATCTGGGTCGACGGCACCGCCGACGTGAGCCTGATCGACAACCGCATCCAGGGCGACCCGCTGCTGCGTTCCCAGGACCGAGGCAACGGCATCCACTTGTACGCGGTGCACGGTGCTCGGGTCATTGGCAACCAGGTGCGCGAGGCCCGCGACGGTATCTACATCGACACCTCCAACGGCAACCTGCTGCAAGGCAACACCCTCGAAGACCTGCGTTACGGCATCCACTACATGTTCGCCAACGACAACCAGGTACTCGGCAACACCACCCGCCGCACCCGCACCGGCTATGCGCTGATGCAAAGCCGCAAGCTCACGGTGATCGGCAACCGCTCCGAGCAGGACCAGAACTACGGGATCCTGATGAACTACATCACCTATTCCACCTTGCAGGACAACCTCGTCAGCGACGTGCGCGACGGTTCCACCGGCGACAGCATGATCACCGGCGGCGAAGGCAAGGCGCTGTTTATCTATAACTCGCTGTTCAACCGCATCGAACACAACCGCTTCGAGCGCAGCGCCGTGGGCATTCACCTCACGGCCGGCTCGGAAGACAACCGCATCGCCGGCAACGCCTTTATCGGCAACCGCCGCCAGGTCAAGTACGTGGCCACACGCTTGCAGGAATGGTCGGCCGACGGCCGTGGCAATTTCTGGAGCGACTACCTGGGCTGGGACCGCAACGGCGATGGCCTCGGCGATGTGGTCTACGAGCCCAACGACAACGTCGACCGCCTGCTGTGGTTGTACCCCCAGGTGCGCCTGTTGATGAACAGTCCTGGCATCGAGCTGTTGCGTTGGGTGCAACGTGCATTTCCGGTGATGAAGTCGCCCGGGGTGATGGACAGCCACCCCTTGATGCAAGCCCCCAACCACAAGGAACCTGCATGATGAACGTCGTCGAGATCGAAGGCGTCACCCAGCGTTATGGGCGCACGGCGGTGCTGCACGATTTGAACCTGAGCCTGGCTCCCGGCGAAGTGCTGGGCCTGTTCGGGCATAACGGCGCGGGCAAGACCACCGCGATGAAACTGGTGCTGGGCTTATTGCAGCCCGGCGCAGGGCAGGTGCGGGTCTTCGGCCGCGCGCCGAGCGATCCCCGGGTACGGCGCATGCTCGGCTATCTGCCGGAAAACGTGACCTTCTATGCGCAGTTGAGCGGCCTCGAAACCTTGCGTCATTTCGCTCGGCTCAAGGGCGCGCCGCTGCATCAGGTCGACCGCCTGCTGCACGACGTCGGCCTGGGCGCAGCGGCCGAGCGGCGGGTCAAGACCTACTCCAAAGGCATGCGCCAGCGCCTTGGGCTGGCCCAGGCGCTGCTGGGTGAACCCCGCCTGTTGCTGCTCGACGAACCCACCGTCGGCCTTGATCCGGTCGCCACCCAGGACCTGTACGGTTTGCTCGACCGCCTGCGCGAGGGCGGTACCAGCATCATCCTGTGCTCCCACGTGTTGCCGGGCGTGGAGGCGCATATCAACCGCGCCGCGATCCTCACCCAAGGCCGTCTGCTCGCACTGGGCAGTCTCGCGCAATTGCGTGCCGAGGCCGGGTTGCCGACGCTGATCCGCAGCCGTGGCCTGCAACGCCCGGACATGTTGCAACAGCGCTGGAGCGCCGCCGGGCATGTCACCCAGACCTGGGGCCCAGGTGGCCTGCAAGTGGCGGCGCACGCGAACGACAAGATGGACCTGCTGCGCCAGTTGCTGGTGCTGGACAGCCCCAGCGACGTGGAGCTTTTGCCGCCGTCCCTGGAGGACATCTATCGCCACTACCTCAACAGCGGGGAGGTCGCCTTATGAACGCAGTCTGGAACCTGGCCCGCAAAGAGTTTGGCGACGGCCTGCGCAACCGCTGGTTGTTGGCGATCAGCCTGTTGTTCGCAGTATTGGCCATCGGTATCGCCTGGCTTGGCGCGGCCGCCGCCGGGCAATTGGGCTTCACGTCGATCCCGGCGACCATCGCCAGCCTGGCCAGCCTGGCGACTTTCCTGATGCCGCTGATCGCGTTGTTGCTGGCCTACGACGCCATTGTCGGCGAAGACGAAAGCGGCACCTTGTTGCTGCTGCTCACTTACCCGCTGGGACGCGGGCAGATCCTGTTGGGCAAGTTTGTCGGGCATGGGCTGATCCTGGCCCTGGCCACCGTGATCGGCTTTGGTTGCGCGATGTTCGCCATTGCGCTGTTGGTGGATGACGTTGAACTGGGCCTGCTGCTCTGGGCGTTCGGCCGCTTCATGCTGACCTCGACATTGCTGGGCTGGGGTTTTCTCGGCCTGGCCTACGCGCTGAGCAGCCTCTGCGCAGAAAAATCCACCGCCGCCGGCCTGGCGCTGGGCGTGTGGTTCTTCTTTGTACTGGTGTTCGACCTCGGTTTGCTCGCCTTGCTGGTGCTGAGCAAAGGTCAATTCAACCCTCAGGGCTTGCCGTGGTTGCTGCTGTTCAACCCCACCGATGTGTATCGGCTGATCAACCTCGCGGGCTTCGACACGGGGACTGCATCGGTCGGGGTCATGGCCCTGGGCAGCGACCTCGATGTGCCGGCGCCAGTGTTATGGGCATGCCTGCTGGCGTGGGTCGGCGTACCGCTGGCGCTGGCCTATGGCTTGTTCAAACGGCGCGCGACCTGAAGAATTCTTATGACGGCTGGAGTCACGTTTATGGGTGTAAAAACACGGGTAATGGCGGCGCTGTTGGCCGGCCTGGTGCTGGCGGCGTGCGACAAGGCGCCAGAGTCGAGCTTCACCGATGCACCGGTGGCGTTTCATCCCAATGATGAGTGTCATGTGTGCGGCATGGTCATCAGCGAATTCCCCGGGCCCAAGGGCCAGGTGGTGGAGCGCGACGGGGTGAAGAAGTTCTGCTCCACCGCCGAAATGCTCGGCTGGTGGTTGCAGCCGGAAAACCACCACGACACGGCCAAGCTGTATGTGCATGACATGGGGCGCAGCCACTGGGATGCACCGGACGACACGCAGCTGATCGATGCGCGCACGGCGTTTTATGTGATCGGCACCGGGCTCAAGGGCGCGATGGGGGTGGTGCTGGCGTCGTTCGCCGATGAGGCCAAGGCGCAAAAGGTCGCGGCGGATACGGGTGGGCGCGTGCTGCGGTTTGCCGAAATTGACCTGGCGCTGTTGCAGCAACCGGCAGGCATGGCCCACAGCGGGCACTGAGTCAGCCTGCCTGGTAGCCCATCAGCTGTTCTTCGCACAGGATCCGGATGGTGCGCCGCTGCACCTCGATCAAGCCACTTTCGACCAGCCGGTGCAGGATCCTTGAAAAGGTCTCCGGCTGGATCCCCAGCTTCGATGCCACCAGGCGCTTGGGCACTTGCAGCACCACCTCACCGCTGACGGCATTGCGCTCCTGGAACAGGAAATTGATCACTCGGCGACTGGCGTTGGCCAGGGTCAGGGTGTCGATGTCTTGCAAGCGCTGGTGCAGGTGGATGCTCATGCTGCCGAGGATCGCCAGGCAGATCTGCGGCTGGTCCTCCAGGGCACGGCGGTAGTGCTGGCCTTCGATGCTGACCAACACGCTGTCTTTAAGCGCGGTGGCGCTGACCGGGTAGGCCTTGGCTTGGGTGAACAGCAGCGCCTCGGCAAAGGTCTGGCCGGGTTGGATGACTTCCACCAGGTGCTCCTGGCCTTCGCCCGTGACGCGGTGCAGTTTGATCTGGCCGCTGACCAGCAGGAAGAAACGCTCGGCGGGGTCGCCCTGATGCACGAGCGGCGTGTGGCCGGGCAGGCGCTTGAGGTTGGCCAGGGTGCAGACGTCCTGGAAGGTTTTTTCCGGTAGCCGGCTGAACAGGTGGTGTCGGCGCAGGGTCAGTACGATTTGGGGGTGGGTGAGCATGGGTTGGGGCCTCCGCGGGTGATCAGGGTAGGGCGCCTTGGGGGAATGCGGCTATGCCTCTGAAGGAGTACCTCTGGGGCTTGAGTCCATATCCGTTGCTGCGGTCACCCTCTACCAACAGTGCCGCCGCCTTCGCAGCCTCGCTAAAGCTCGACAGCTCCCACAGGGGATTGGCGGTGTGAGAGGGATCTCCAGCCGAGCGCTGACATCCCAGCAACACAGCTCAAATGTGGGAGCGGGCTTGCCCGCGAAAGCGGTGGTTCAGCCAACATCTCCACCAGCAGTGCCGCCGCCTTCGCAGCCTCGCTAAAGCTCGACAGCTCCCACAGGGGATTGGCGGTGTGAGAGGGATCTCCAGCCGAACGCTGACATCCCAGCAACACAGCTCAAATGTGGGAGCGGGCTTGCCCGCGAAAGCGGTGGCTCAGCCAACACCTCTACCAACAGTGCCGCCGCCTTCGCAGCCTGCTAGGGCTCGACAGCTCCCACAGGGGATTGGCGGTGTGAGAGGGATCTCCAGCCGAGCGCTGACATCCCAGCAACACAGCTCAAATGTGGGAGCGGGCTTGCCCGCGAAAGCGGTGGTTCAGCCAACATCTCCACCAGCAGTGCCGCCGCCTTCGCAGCCTCGCTAAAGCTCGACAGCTCCCACAGGGGATTGGCGGTGTGAGAGGGATCTCCAGCCGAGCGCTGACATCCCAGCAATACAGCTCAAATGTGGGAGCGGGCTTGCCCGCGAAAGCGGTGGTTCAGCCAACATCTCCACCAGCAGTGCCGCCGCCTTCGCAGCCTCGCTAGGGCTCGACAGCTCCCACAGGGGATTGGCGGTGTGAGAGGGATCTCCAGCCGAGCGCTGACATCCCAGCAACACAGCTCAAATGTGGGAGCGGGCTTGCCCGCGAAAGCGGTGGTTCAGCCAACATCTCCACCAGCAGTGCCACCGCCTTCGCAGCCTCGCTAGGGCTCGACAGCTCCCACAGGGGATTGGCGGTGTGAGAGGGATCTCCAGCCGAGCGCTGACATCCCAGCAACACAGCTCAAATGTGGGAGCGGGCTTGCCCGCGAAAGCGGTGGTTCAGCCAACATCTCCACCAGCAGTGCCACCGCCTTCGCAGCCTCGCTAGGGCTCGACAGCTCCCACAGGGGATTGGCGGTGTGAGAGGGATCTCCAGCCGAGCGCTGACATCCCAGCAACACAGCTCAAATGTGGGAGCGGGCTTGCCCGCGAAAGCGGTGGCTCAGCCAACATCTCCACCAGCAGTGCCGCCGCCTTCGCAGCCTCGCTAGGGCTCGACAGCTCCCACAGGGGATTGGCGGTGTGAGAGGGATCTCCAGCCGAGCGCTGACATCCCAGCAATACAGCTCAAATGTGGGAGCGGGCTTGCCCGCGAAAGCGGTGGTTCAGCCAACATCTCCACCAGCAGTGCCACCGCCTTCGCAGCCTCGCTAAAGCTCGACAGCTCCCACAGGGGATTGGCAGTGCCTGGGTTCACCCCACCTGCCGCAAATGCTCCATCGCCCAAACCGCCGCCTCCACCCGCGACCTCAACCCCAGCTTGTGCAGCAGATTCTTCACATGCACCTTCACCGTCCCCTCGGTAATCCCCAACTTATGCCCGATTACCTTGTTGCTGTAGCCACTGGCAATCGTCCTCAGTACCTGCCGCTCGCGCTCAGTCAATTCCACCGCCGCGTGCGGCTGCGGCGAGCGCAGTGCCTGGGCCAGTACGCGGGTCAAGCCGGGGCTGATCACCAGGGCGCCATGCAGGGCGTCGCGGATGAATTCGACCACCAGCTCCGGTTCCATGTCCTTGAGCAGATAGCCATTGGCATCCAGGCGCAGGGCATCGCGGATGTCGTCTTCGGCGTCGGACACGGTAAACAGCAGCACCTTGCCCGCGTAGTCCATGGCGCGCAGGCGGCGCAGGGTTTCCAGGCCGTTCATGTGCGGCATGTTGTTGTCCAGCAGCACCAAGTCCGGTTGCAGTGCGTCGATCTGGTCGAGGGCTTCCTGGCCGTTGCCGGCTTCACCGACGACGCGCAGGTCGTCTTCCAGTTCGAGGATCTGGCGCATGCCGTGGCGCATCATCGGGTGGTCGTCGACCAGCAGGATACGGTGGCGAGTGGACGTGTTCATGGGGCGGTGCCTTGTAGAGAGTGGCCGAGAAATTCCGGCTGGAAACGCAGTTGCACCCGTGTGCCCTGGGGCTCGCGGGGCTGGATGTCGAGGTGGCCGTGCAGGCTGCGGGCGCGTTCGTCCATGATGGTCAGGCCGTGGTGTTCGCGGGTGTCGACGGCGCCGCAGAAACCCCGGCCATCGTCTTCGATGCTCAGGCTGACGGTCTCGCCGACCTGGCGCAGTTGCAGCCAGGCGTTCTGCGCATGGGCGTGCCGCAGGCAGTTGGACAGGGCTTCGCGGGTGATCTGCAACATATGGATCTGTTCGCTGGCTGAAAGCTGGAAGGCCAGCGCGTCCACATGCAGGTGCACCTGGAACTCGCCGCGTCGGGAGAACTCCTCGGCGGTGTCTTGCAGCTCTTGTACCAGCCCGGCGTCGTGGATTTGCAGGCGGAACGTGGTGAGCAATTCGCGCAACTGGCGATAGGCGTTGTTGAGCCCGTCACGCAGTTCGGCGGTGACGTTGGCCAGGGTCTCGACCGGTTCGCCACGGCGGATCAGGGTCTGCATGCGGCTGACTTGCAGCTTCATGTAGGACAGCGCCTGGGCCAGGGAGTCGTGCAGTTCGCGGGCGATGATGGTGCGCTCATCCAGTAGCAACAGGCGGTGGTCCTGCTCGCGCTGGCGCTTGAGGGACAACGAGGTGCCGATCAGGTTGGCCAAGGCCTGGATCAGTTGTTTCTCCCAATCCTGGGGCGCATGGCCGTCGAGGAAGTGTGCCTTGAGTTCGCCGAGTTCGGCGCCCTGGTTGCTGATGCTGAACACCTGCGGCGGCGCGACGTGGTGGCGTTCGCAGGTGGCGCAATCGCCGATCGCGCAGATGTTGCGGCTCTGTTCGCCGTGCAGGGCGAGCATCTGCTGCGCCGGGGCGAGGAAGTGGCCTTGCAGGCACAGCGACAGGCGCAGGCCCGGCAGGCGTTTCTGGAAGCGCCGGATCAGTTCGTCCAGGCCCTCGGCGTTGGCCAGCCGCGTGGCCAGGCTGCGGCTGCTCTGGTACAGCAGTTCGAGGGCGGCGTTGGCTTGTTGCAGGTTGAGGGTCTTGCGCTGCACCTGGCTTTCCAGGGTGCGGTGGGAGGCTTCGATGGTTTCGGCCATGGCGTTGAAGCTCAGGGCCAGTTGGCCGAGTTCGTCTTCGGAGCGGTGATTGACCCGGGTCTTGTAGTCGCCATCGCGAAAGCGCCGGGTCGCGTGCACCAGCTCCTGCAAGGGCGTGACTACGCCGTACTGCAATTCGTACAAGCCCAGCAGCAGAATGATCAAGGTGCTGAACAGCGCCAGCCCCTGGATCGCCTGTTGCCAGCCTTGCTTGTGCTCGCTCTGTTGCTGCAACAGCGCGACGAAGTGGTTCAGTTGCTCGACAAACGCCGGCGCACGCGCCTGGAACAGCGCCGCATCGCCGCCCATCACTGCCGGGCGCAGCTCCTCGTTCCAGCGTTGCTGGATCTGCTGGTAACTCTGCTGCAGTGCGCTGTTGGGGCCGTCTTCGAGCACCGCCTTGAGCGATTGGCTGTCGAGGCGCCGCTGCAGGCTCTGGCTGACCTCGGCGATCTCGTCCGGCCGCGCCCCGGCGGCGAGTTTCCAGCTGAGGTGGTAGGTCTCCATGCGCACTGAGCCGGCGGTGTTGACCGCCGCCGCATCGCCCTGGCTGAACCAGGCAATCAGCCCGGCGCTGAGGGAACTGGCAAGCGCCAGGATCGCAATCAGGATCACCGCCAGCCCGGCCCGGGCGGGCAGGGAGCTGCGCAGCCAGTCAAGCATGACGGCGGATCTGGAGGGGGCGGCAACGGGACATGGGCGCACCTGGAACGGGAAAGGGGGTCGAATGTGGCCTTCCCTGGCGCACTACCTCTAAAGAATTGCCGGCGAACCCTCCCACGGATAAAAGCCGGCACAAGAGAGCAATCCATTGATAAATAAAGGCTTTCTCTTGTTTTGCTGGCTACCTCCTTGGAGGTAGACGGGGTCAGCATAGCCCCATACCCACCCGGCCCACGTTGATCTGGGTCAAGTTCTGCGGGGGTGTCGCCCCTAACCTGCGCTCATGGAATCACTTTCTGGAGCGCATACCGTGACTCAACCCCGTATAAGACAAGGCCTGGTGCTGGGCATGAGCACCCTGGCCTTCACCGTCTGCTTTATGGTGTGGATGATGTTCGCCGTGCTCGGCGTGCCCATCAAGGAGCTGCTGCAACTCAACGAAACCCAGTTCGGCCTGCTGGCCGCCACGCCGGTGTTGACCGGTTCCCTGGTGCGCTTGCCGCTGGGACTGCTCACCGACCGCTTCGGCGGGCGCATCGTGTTCTTCCTGCTGATGCTCGCCTGCGTGCTGCCGCTGTACCTGATCACCTACGCCACCGCCTACTGGCAGTTCCTGGTGCTCGGCCTGTTTGTCGGCCTGGCCGGCGGCTCGTTTTCGGTGGGCATTGCGTACGTCGCCAAGTGGTTCGACAAAGACAACCAGGGCTTTGCCATGGGCGTGTTCGGTGCCGGCAACGCGGGAGCGGCGGTGACCAAGTTTCTCGCCCCGGCGCTGATCGCCCTCGGCACCTGGCACCTGGTGCCCAAGGTGTTCAGCGCAATCCTGTTTATCACCGCGCTGTTGTTCTGGTTCCTCACCAGCGAAAACAAGACCCACCGCAGCGCCGGTGGCGCGACCCTGCGCCAGCAGTTGCTGTGTCTGAAAGACCCGGCCGTGTGGCGCTACTGCCAGTACTACTCGATTGTGTTCGGTGGTTACGTCGCGCTGGCGCTGTGGGTGACCAAGTACTACGTGCAGGAATACGGCTTCAGCCTGCAAAGCGCGGCGCTGCTGGCCGCGTGTTTCTCCCTGCCCGGCGGTGTGCTGCGCGCAGTGGGCGGCTGGATGTCTGATCGCTGGGGCGCGCAAAGCGTGACCTGGTGGGTGCTGTGGGTGAGCTGGATCTGCCTGTTCCTGCTCAGCTACCCGCAGACCCAACTGCAAGTGATGACCGTCAATGGCCCCCTGGATTTCCATATCGGCCTCAGCCCCACCTTGTTCACCGTGCTGCTGTTTGTGATGGGCATCGCCTTCGCATTTGGCAAGGCCTCGGTCTTCAAGTACATCGCCAATGACTACCCGCAAAACATGGGCGCGGTGTCCGGCATCGTCGGCCTGGCCGGTGGCCTGGGCGGGTTTGTGCTGCCGATCATGTTTGGCGCCCTGGTGGACCTCACCGGCGTGCGCTCGTCCTGCTTCATGTTGATGTACGGCGTGGTCTGGGTATCCCTGACCTGGATGTACCTCAGCGAAATTCGCCAACAGCCGTTGCTCGGCAAACAAGCGCTCCAAGGAGAATGATCATGTCCATCGCGCAAAAGCCCGAATCGGGCCCGGTGATCCACGACTGGCGCCCCGAAGACCCGGCGTTCTGGGGCGCCAGCGGCAAGAAAACCGCGACCCGCAACCTGTGGATCTCGATCCCCGCGCTGTTGCTGGCGTTTGCGGTGTGGATGGTGTGGAGCACGGTGATCGTGCGCCTCAACGCCATCGGGTTCAGTTTCACCACCGACCAGCTGTTCTGGTTGGCGGCATTGCCGGGCCTGTCCGGTGCCACCTTGCGCGTGTTCTATTCGTTCATGGTGCCGATCTTCGGCGGGCGCCGCTGGACCGCCCTGAGCACCGCGTCCTTGCTGCTGCCGTCGCTGTGGATGGGCTTTGCGGTGCAAGACCCGGGCACGCCCTACAGCGTGTTTGTGCTGATCGCCTTGCTCTGTGGTTTTGGCGGCGGCAACTTCGCCTCCAGCATGTCCAACATCAGCTTTTTCTACCCCAAGGCCCAGCAGGGCACCGCCCTCGGCTTGAACGCTGGCCTGGGTAACCTGGGGGTGTCGGTGATGCAGTTCTGCGTGCCGCTGGTGATCAC
This sequence comes from Pseudomonas sp. FP2335, assembly GCF_030687535.1. Classification (NCBI taxonomy): domain Bacteria; kingdom Pseudomonadati; phylum Pseudomonadota; class Gammaproteobacteria; order Pseudomonadales; family Pseudomonadaceae; genus Pseudomonas; species Pseudomonas sp. FP2335. The sequence continues at coordinate 3,456,188 of NZ_CP117437.1, read as the reverse complement.
CTTCGCCGCATTCGGGGCACTCGGTGGCCAGCCGCAGACCCTGGCCGATGGCAGCCAACTATGGTTGCAGAACGCCGGTTTCATCTGGGTGCCGTTCATCCTCACCGTCACCGTGGCGGCGTGGTTCGGCATGAATGACCTGTCCAGCGCCCGTGCCTCGTTCAGCGACCAGGCGGTGATCTTCAAGCGCAAGCACAACTGGCTGATGTGCTGGTTGTACCTGGCGACCTTTGGTTCGTTCATCGGCTTCTCGGCGGCATTCCCGCTGCTGATCAAGACCTCCTTCCCGGACGTGGTCGCCCTCAAGTTCGCCTTTCTCGGCCCACTGGTGGGCGCGCTGGTACGCCCATTGGGCGGCTGGCTGGCAGACAAGTTGGGCGGGGCGCGGGTGACCCTGTGGAACTTCGTGCTGATGATCGTGATGGTGTTCGGCGTGCTGCACTTCCTGCCGCAGAACGGTGAGGCGGGCAGCTTCTACGGCTTTCTCGGCATGTTCATGCTGCTGTTTATCACCACCGGCATCGGCAACGGCTCCACCTTCCGCATGATCCCGGTGATCTTCCGCACCGTTCACGAGAAGGCCAGCGCCGGCAAACCCGCTGCGGTGCGTGAACAGGCCCTGAAGGATGCCGGCAAGGAGTCTGCTGCGGTGCTGGGGTTCAGCTCGGCCATGGGCGCGTTCGGCGCGTTCTTCATCCCCAAATCCTTCGGCTCGTCCATGGCCGCCACCGGCAGCCCGGCGATGGCCTTCTACATGTTTGTCGGTTTCTACCTGAGCTGCATCGTCGTGACCTGGTGGTGGTACGCCCGCAAAGGCTGCGCCACACCCTGCTGATCGACCACGAATTCGCGGGGCAACGCACCCCACGGCACGCCTGATGAGGAAAGCATCATGAGTCACTTACTGGATCAATTGCGGTTCTTCAACCGCAAGCAAGACGAGTTCTCCAACGGCCACGGCGAGACCCGCAAAGAGTCCCGCGACTGGGAAAACGTCTACCGTTCGCGCTGGCAGTACGACAAGATCGTGCGCTCCACCCACGGGGTGAACTGCACCGGTTCCTGCTCGTGGAAGATCTACGTGAAGAACGGCCTGATCACCTGGGAAACCCAGCAGACCGACTACCCGCGTACCCGCAACGACCTGCCCAACCACGAGCCCCGGGGTTGCCCGCGCGGCGCGAGCTACAGCTGGTACATCTACAGCGCCAACCGCCTCAAGTACCCGAAGATCCGCAAGCCGCTGCTCAAGCTGTGGCGTGAAGCGCGCCTGACCCTGGCGCCTGTGGAGGCCTGGGCGAGCATTGTCGAGGACAAGGCCAAGGCCGAATCGTACAAGAGCAAGCGCGGCATGGGCGGGTTTATCCGCTCCAACTGGGAGGAGGTGAACGAGATCATCGCCGCCTCCAACGTCTACACCATCAAGCAATATGGGCCGGACCGCATCGTCGGGTTCTCGCCGATCCCGGCCATGTCCATGGTCAGCTATGCGGCGGGCTCCCGTTACCTGTCGCTGCTGGGCGGCGTGTGCCTGAGTTTCTACGACTGGTACTGCGACCTGCCGCCCGCCTCGCCGATGGTGTGGGGCGAGCAGACCGACGTGCCGGAATCGGCCGACTGGTACAACTCCAACTACATCATCGCCTGGGGTTCCAACGTCCCGCAGACCCGTACCCCCGACGCGCACTTCTTCACCGAGGTGCGTTACAAGGGCACCAAGACCGTGGCCATCACCCCCGACTATTCGGAAGTGGCCAAGCTCACCGACCTGTGGCTCAACCCCAAGCAGGGCACCGACGCCGCGTTGGCCCAGGCCTTCAACCATGTGATCTTCAAGGAATTTCACCTGGACCACCCGAGCGCCTATTTCACCGACTACGCCAAGCGCTACACCGACCTGCCGGTGCTGGTGATGCTCAAGCCGGTGACCGGTTTCGCCCCCGGCGCCGGTTTCCAGCCGGACCGCTTCCTGCGCGCCTCGGACCTGATCGACAACCTCGGCCAGGACAACAACCCGGAATGGAAAACCATCGCCCTCGACGAGAGCGGCGCGCTGGTATCGCCACAAGGCTCTATCGGCTACCGCTGGGGCGAGAAGGGCAAGTGGAACATCCTCGCCAAAGAGGGCGGTGAAGGCCGCGCGATTGACCTGAAACTCAGCCTGATCGGTGGCGACGTCGCTGAAGTGGCCTTCCCGTATTTTGCCGGTGAAGCCCACGAGCACTTCCAGCACGTGGCCGGTGAGGCCGTGCAGTTCCGCCGCGTGCCGGTGCACAGCGTAGTGCTGGCCGATGGCAGCGTGGCCAAGGTTGCCAGTGTGTTCGACCTGTCCGCCGCCAACCTGGCCATCGACCGTGGCCTGGGCGGCAGCAACGTGGCCAGGGACTACGACGACGCCAGCGTGCCCGGCACCCCGGCCTGGCAGGAAGCGATCACCGGCGTCAGCCGCGAGAAGGCGATCCAGATCGCCCGCGAATTCGCCGACAACGCCGACAAGACCCGTGGACGCTCGATGATCATCGTCGGCGCGGCGATGAACCACTGGTACCACATGGACATGAACTACCGTGGCCTGATCAACATGCTCATGCTCTGCGGGTGCGTCGGTCAGAGCGGTGGCGGCTGGGCACACTACGTCGGCCAGGAAAAACTGCGCCCGCAATGCGGCTGGCTGCCCCTTGCCTTTGGCCTGGACTGGAACCGTCCGCCGCGCCAGATGAACGGCACCAGTTTCTTCTACGGCCACAGCTCGCAGTGGCGCCACGAAAAAATGAACATGCACGACGTGCTCTCGCCCCTGGCAGACAAGGCGCAGTTCCCCACCCACGCCCTGGATTACAACATCCGCGCCGAACGCGCCGGCTGGCTGCCCAGCGCGCCGCAACTCAACACCAACCCGCTGCACATCTGCCGTGATGCGGCGGCGGCGGGCATGGCGCCCAAGGACTACGTGGTCAAGGCCTGGCAGGACGGCACCTTGCGCTTCGCCTGCGAACAACCGGACAGCCCGGTGAACTTCCCGCGCAACATGTTCATCTGGCGTTCCAACCTGCTCGGTTCGTCGGGCAAGGGCCACGAGTACATGCTCAAGTACCTGCTGGGCACCAAGAACGGCGTGATGAACGAAGACATCGGTTTTGGCGGCGAGAGCAAGCCCACCGAAGCCGAATGGGTCGACGACGGTGCCATTGGCAAGCTGGATCTGGTGACCACCCTGGACTTCCGCATGTCGTCCACCTGCGTGTATTCCGACATCGTCCTGCCGACCGCCACCTGGTACGAAAAAGACGACATGAACACCTCGGACATGCACCCGTTCATCCACCCCTTGTCGGCGGCGATCGACCCGGCGTGGGAGTCGCGCTCCGACTGGGAAATCTACAAGGGCATCGCCAAGACGTTCTCGGCCATGGCGGTCGGGCACCTGGGTGTCGAGCAGGACCTGGTCACCGTGCCGCTGATGCATGACAGCGTTGGTGAACTGGCCCAGCCATTCGGCGGCACCGACTGGAAAAGCGCCGGTGTGGCGCCCGTGCCCGGCAAGAACGCGCCGAACATGGCGGTGGTGGAGCGTGACTACCCGAACATCTACAAGAAATTCACCTCCCTCGGCCCGTTGCTGGAAAAGCTCGGCAACGGCGGCAAGGGCATCAACTGGAATACCGATGACGAGGTCGAGTTCCTTGGTGAGCTGAATCATCACGAAGGCGAGGCGGGCATCAGCCAGGGGCGGCCGAAGATCGACACGGCCATTGATGCGGCCGAGGTCATTCTGTCCCTGGCCCCGGAAACCAATGGTCACGTGGCAGTCAAGGCGTGGGCGGCGCTGTCGGAATTCACCGGCATCGACCACAGCCACCTGGCATTGCCCAAGGCCCACGAGGCGATTCGCTTCCGCGACATCCAGGCGCAGCCGCGCAAGATCATTTCCAGCCCCACCTGGTCGGGCCTGGAAGACGATCACGTGAGCTACAACGCCGGTTACACCAACGTCCATGAAAACATCCCATGGCGCACCATCACCGGCCGCCAGCAGTTCTACCAGGACCACCCGTGGATGCAGGCCTTCGGCGAACAACTGATGAGCTACCGGCCGCCGGTCAACACCCGCACCATCGAAGGGGTGAAGGGCAAGCGCAGCAATGGCGAGCCGGAGATCGTGCTGAACTGGATCACCCCGCACCAGAAGTGGGGCATCCACAGCACCTACAGCGACAACCTGCTGATGCTCACCCTGAGCCGTGGCGGGCCGATTGTGTGGCTCTCGGAGATCGACGCGAAACGCGCCGGCATCGAGGACAACGACTGGATCGAATGCTTCAACGTCAATGGCGCACTGACCGCCCGCGCGGTGGTCAGCCAGCGCGTCAAGGAGGGCATGGTGATGATGTACCACGCCCAGGAACGCATCGTGAACGTGCCGGGCTCGGAAACCACCAAGACCCGTGGCGGCCACCACAACTCGGTGACCCGCGTGGTGCTCAAGCCGACCCACATGATCGGCGGCTATGCCCAGCAGGCCTACGGTTTCAACTATTACGGCACGGTCGGTTGCAACCGCGACGAGTTTGTCGTGGTGCGCAAGATGGCCAAGGTCGACTGGCTCGATGGCTCCCATGGCGATGACCTGCCACGCCCATTGCCGACTGACATCGAGGAGAACTGAGATGAAAATCCGCTCACAAATCGGCATGGTCCTCAACCTGGACAAATGCATCGGCTGCCACACCTGCTCGATCACCTGCAAAAACGTCTGGACCAGCCGCGAAGGCATGGAATACGCGTGGTTCAACAACGTCGAATCCAAGCCCGGCATCGGCTACCCCAAGGAGTGGGAAAACCAGGACAAGTGGAAGGGCGGCTGGCAGCGCAACGCCAACGGCACGATCAACCCGCGCATCGGCGGCAAGTTCCGCGTGCTCGCGAACATCTTTGCCAACCCTGACCTGCCGGGCCTGGACGACTACTACGAGCCGTTCGATTTTGACTACCAGCACCTGCACACTGCACCGCTGGGCGAACACCAACCCACTGCACGCCCACGTTCGGTGGTGTCGGGCAAGCGCATGCAGAAAATCGAGTGGGGGCCGAACTGGGAGGAAATCCTCGGTACCGAATTCGCCAAGCGTCGCAAGGACAAGAACTTCGACCAGATCCAGGCCGACATCTACGGTGAGTACGAAAACACCTTCATGATGTACCTGCCGCGCCTGTGCGAGCACTGCCTCAACCCGGCGTGCGCGGCGTCGTGCCCCAGCGGCGCGATCTACAAGCGCGAAGAAGACGGCATCGTGCTGATCGACCAGGAAAAATGCCGTGGCTGGCGCATGTGCATCAGCGGCTGCCCGTACAAGAAAATCTACTTCAACTGGAAGAGCGGCAAGTCCGAGAAGTGCATCTTCTGCTACCCGCGCATCGAGGCCGGCATGCCGACGGTGTGCGCCGAAACCTGCGTCGGTCGCATTCGCTACCTCGGCGTGTTGCTGTATGACGCCGACCGCATCAGCGAAGTGGCGAGCACCGCCAGCGAGCAGGACCTGTACGAGAAACAGCTGGAAATTTTCCTCGACCCCAACGACCCGGCGGTGATCCGTCAGGCCCTGGCCGATGGTGTGCCACAGTCGGTGATCGACTCGGCGCAGCGCTCGCCGGTGTACAAAATGGCCGTGGACTGGAAACTCGCGCTGCCGCTGCACCCCGAATACCGCACCTTGCCGATGGTCTGGTACGTGCCGCCACTTTCGCCCATCCAGAACGCAGCGGCCGCTGGCACCGTGGGCATGAACGGGGTGATCCCGGATGTCGACAGCCTGCGCATCCCCCTGCGCTACCTGGCCAATATGCTCACGGCGGGCGATGAAAAACCGGTCAAGCGCGCGCTGAAACGCTTGCTGGCGATGCGTGCGTTCAAACGTTCCCAGCAAGTCGACGGCGTGCAGGATCTGCAAGTGCTCGAAGACGTCGGCCTGACGGTGCCTCAGGTGGAGGAGATGTATCGCTACCTGGCCATCGCCAACTACGAGGACCGGTTTGTGGTGCCGAGTGCGCACCGCGAAGACGCCATGAGCGACGCGTTCGCCGAGCGTTCCGGTTGTGGTTTCAGCTTTGGCAGCGGCTGCAGCGGCAGTTCCGACACCAATATGTTCGGCGCCAAGAAGGCCAACCGCCGCGACGTGTTGAAAACCGTCCAGATCTGGGAGGACTGAGCCATGCGCATTCTTAAAGTGATTTCGCTGCTGCTGGACTATCCCACCGAGCGCCTGGTGAGCGGCCGCGATGAATTGGAGCAGGCGATCATCGAGTCGCGGGAAATCAGCCCCAAGCAACGCGGTGCGCTGTTCGAGCTGCTGGAACTGATCTGCGCCAACGACCTGATGGATGGCCAGGAACACTACGGCGCGCTGTTTGGCCGTGGGCGTTCGTTGTCGCTGCTGTTGTTCGAGCACGTGCATGGCGAGTCCCGCGACCGTGGCCAGGCCATGGTCGACATGATGGCCCAGTACGAGGCCGCCGGGTTTGCCATCGGCGTCAAGGAGCTGCCGGACTACATCCCGCTGTACCTGGAGTTCTTGTCGACCCGCGAAGACATCGAGGCCCGCGAGGGCCTGGCGGATGTGGCGCACCTGTTGGCCTTGCTCGGCGCACGTCTGGAGGAGCGCGAAAGCGCCTATGCCAGTTGCTTCCGTGCGTTGTTGCAGATCGCCGGCGCCGAGCCGCACCAGGCCGTGGCCGAGGTGCGTGCCCAGGTCGCCGCCGAGCCGCGTGACGACTCCCTCGAGGCCCTCGACAAGGTGTGGGAAGAGGAGGCCGTGGACTTCATGCAGGCCGAACAGCAGGACCGTTGCAGTGCGATGCCGAGCGCACCGGGCAAGGCCCGCGAGGAAAGTGCGGTGCCGTTGCACTGGGTGGATTTTCAGCAGCAAGGGCCGGCCGCCGTGCCGGCCGGGGAGGTGGGTAATGTCTAAGTGGAATTTGCTGGTATTCGGGATCTATCCCTATGTCGCCCTGGCGATCTGCCTGTTGGGCAGTTGGGCGCGGTTTGACCTGTCGCAGTACACCTGGAAGGCCGGTTCCAGCCAGATGCTGAGCAACCGTGGCATGCGTGTGGCGAGCAACCTGTTCCATGTCGGCGTGCTGTTTGTGCTGGCCGGGCATTTTGTCGGCCTACTCACCCCGGCGTCGGTGTATCACCACGTGATCAGCACCGAGCACAAGCAACTGCTGGCGATGGTCTCCGGTGGGTTTTTCGGCCTGCTGTGCCTGGTGGGCTTGTTGATGCTGGTCAAGCGGCGCCTAGGTGATCCACGGGTGCGGGCGACGTCGAGTGCGTCGGACATCCTGATCCTGCTGGTGCTGCTCGCGCAGTTGCTGCTGGGCTTGCTGACCATCGTCGCCTCCACTGGCCATATGGACGGCTCGGTGATGGTGATGCTCGCCGACTGGGCGCAGAACGTGGTGCTGCTGCGGCCGGTGGAAGCGGCGGCGTCGATTGCGCCGGTGTCGCTGATCTACAAGGCCCACGTGGCGCTGGGCCTGACCTTGTTCGTGCTGTTCCCGTTTACCCGCTTGGTGCACGTGGTCAGCGCACCGATCTGGTACCTGGGACGGCGTTATCAAATCGTACGGCAGAAGGCGTGAGGAGACGGTCATGACAACAGGATGCGGATGTGGCGGGGGTTGTGGGTCGTCGGCGCCAGCGCCGGAACCTCAAGTGGAGGTGGTGCCAGCGGCACCTGAATTGATCGCCAGCAGTGAACAGGAATGGCCGATCGTCAGCGTCAACGGTGTGCCCATCACGCCCGAGGCGATGGCCCTGGAGTTGCAATACCACCCGGCCGAGAGCCGTGAATCGGCGGTGTACCTGGCCGCCCGGGCGTTGGTGATCCGCGAGCTGTTGCAGCAGCGCATTGCCGAACTCGGCCTGGCCATGGACATCGGCCCCGGCGAGAACGAAGAGGAAGCGGCTACGCGTTTGCTGCTGGAGCGTGAAATCAGCGTGCCGCAGTGTGATGAAGCGACCTGCCTGCATTACTTCGAAAGCAATCGCGGGCGCTTCCACAGCGCGCCGTTGCTGGCGGTGCGGCACATCCTGCTCGAATGCGCGCCGGACGATGCCGAAGCGCGGCAGATGGCCCATGTACAGGCCGAAATCCTGCTGCTGAGCCTGACCCAGGAGCCTGGCAGTTTCGCCGAGTTGGCCCTCAAGTACTCGGCGTGCCCATCCAAGGCCCAGGGCGGTTCGTTGGGCCAGATCAGCAAGGGCCAGACCGTGCCGGAACTGGAGCGGCAACTGTTCACGCTGGCCCCGGGGCTGGCCGACAAACCCCTGGAAAGCCGCTACGGCTGGCACGTGATCAGCATCGACCAGCGCGTCGAAGGCCAGCCGTTGCCCTATGAAGCGGTGGCTGGCGCGATCCGCACCCAGTTGCAGCAGGGCGTGTGGCAGAAGGCGCTGGTGCAGTACCTGCAAACCCTGATTGGCGCGGCGGACATCCGTGGCCTCGCCTTGCAGGGCGCCGACTCGCCGTTGGTGCAGTGATATGAGCCTGGTGGATGGGCTCGGCCGTTCGATTGACTACCTGCGCCTGTCGGTGACCGACCGTTGTGATTTTCGCTGTGTGTACTGCATGGCGAAAACCATGACCTTTCTGCCACGCCAGCAGGTACTGAGCCTGGAAGAACTGCAACGCCTGGCCGCGCTGTTTGTGGGGCAGGGCGTGCGCAAGATCCGCCTCACCGGCGGTGAGCCGCTGATCCGTCCGGGCATTGTCGAGCTGTGTCGCAACATCGCTGCGCTGCCCGGTTTGCGCGAGCTGGTGATGACCAGCAACGGCTCGCAGTTGGTGCGGTTGGCGCGGCCGTTGGCGGCGGCGGGGGTCAAGCGCATGAATATCAGCCTTGACAGCCTTGATCCCGAGCGGTTTCGCGCGATCACGCGCAACGGTGATTTGCACCAGGTGCTGGGCGGCATCGAAGCGGCCAGCGCGGCGGGGTTCGAGCGGGTCAAGCTCAACTGCGTGGTGATGAAAGGGCGCAACTTCGACGAGGTGCCGGCGTTGGCGCGTTATGCGATCGAGCAGGGCATCGACATCAGCTTTATCGAGGAAATGCCCCTGGGCGATGTGGGCCGTTCGCGGGGCGAGACGTTTTGCCCCAGTGACGAGGTGCGCGCCGTGATCGCCCGGGACTATGAGCTGCTCGACAGCGCCGAGAGCAGCGGCGGCCCGGCGCGTTATGTGCGTCTGGCACGGCATCCGGGCACGCGCATCGGGTTTATCTCGCCGAACTCGCACAACTTTTGCGGCAGCTGCAACCGGGTACGCATGACGGTGGAGGGGCGTTTGTTGTTGTGCCTGGGGCAGGAGGATGCGTTGGATCTGCGTGGGTTGCTCAGGCGCTATCCACTGGACGATCAACCGCTGATCGAGGCGTTGCACAAGGCGTTGCGGGGTAAGCCGTTGCGCCATGATTTCACCGGGGCGGGGGAGGTGCAGGTGGTGCGATTTATGAATATGAGTGGGGGGTGATGAAGGGGGTCCGTATCCGTTGCTTCGGTAATGGCGGCCTGAGAGCCGGCCGGTATGTGCGGTTCAAAATTGTGGGAGCGGGTCTCCCTGTATCTGGTGGAACTGCCGCCATTACCGAAGGAATGGTTACGGGCACGATCTGAAAAAACTTGACCCCGATCAATGGCCGCCCAAACCAACCTCCGTAATATCACTGCATGTTGTGTCAAAAGAATCAAAATTATCTATATGTAGTGTCTGGAGCCTCCCAATGCAAACCGCTCTCACCCCGCTGGCCAGCACCCATCTCTACAAGCGCGACGGCACCCTGGCCCCCTTCGACGCCGAAAAAATCCGCCAAGCCCTGATCGCCGCCGGCAACGCCACCGCTGAGTACCAGGCCGCCGAAGTCGACGTGTTGCTGGGCGCGGTGCTGGCTCGGCTGCGGGGGATCGAACGGCTGGACGTGGAACAAATCCAGGACAGCGTCGAACGTGTATTGATGGACGCCGGTTACTTCCTGTCGATGCGCGCCTACATCGTCTACCGCGAGCAGCACGGCCGCTTGCGCCGCGATCGCAAGACCCTGGTGGAAGTCGCCACGTCGATGAACGAATACCTCGACCGTGAAGACTGGCGCGTGCAGGCGAATGCCAACCAGGGCTATTCCCTCGGTGGGCTGGTGCTGAATGTGGCGGGCAAGGTCACCGCCAATTACTGGCTGGATGAGGTCTACAGCGAGGCGATCGGCCGTGCGCATCGCGAGGCCGACCTGCATATCCATGACCTGGACATGCTCGCCGGTTATTGCGCCGGCTGGTCGCTGCGCTCGTTGTTGCATGAAGGCCTCAACGGCGTGCCGGGCCGGGTCGAGGCGGGGCCGCCGAAGCACTTGAGCAGCGCCCTGGGGCAGATGGTCAACTTCCTCGGCACCCTGCAAAACGAGTGGGCCGGGGCCCAGGCGTTCAGCTCGTTCGATACTTACCTGGCGCCCTATGTGCGCAAGGATCAGTTGAGCTACCCCGAAGTACGCCAGGCGTTGCAAGAGTTCATCTACAACCTCAACGTGCCGTCGCGCTGGGGCACCCAGACGCCATTTACCAACCTGACCTTCGACTGGGTGTGCCCTGAAGACCTGCGCGAGCAAGTTCCGGTGATCGGCGGTGAGGAAATGCCGTTCGCCTATGGCGACCTGCACGCCGAAATGGAGTTGATCAACCGTGCCTACATCGAAGTGATGCAGGCCGGGGACGCCAAGGGCCGGGTGTTCACCTTCCCGATTCCGACCTACAACATCACCCACGATTTCCCCTGGGACAGCCCCAACGCCGACCGCCTGTTCGAGATGACGGCGCGCTATGGCTTGCCGTATTTCCAGAACTTCCTCAATTCCGATATGCAACCCAATCAGGTGCGCTCGATGTGCTGCCGCCTGCAACTGGACGTGCGCGAATTGCTCAAGCGCGGCGGTGGCCTGTTCGGTTCGGCGGAGCAGACCGGCAGCCTCGGCGTGGTGACGATCAACTGCGCGCGCCTGGGCTATCTGTTCAAGGGCAATACCTCGGGCTTGTTGCAACGCCTGGACAACCTGATGGAACTGGCGATGGAAAGCCTGGAGGTCAAGCGCAAGGTGATCCAGCACCATATGGACGCCGGGCTCTACCCCTACACCAAGCGTTACCTGGGCACGCTGCGCAATCACTTCTCGACCATCGGCCTCAACGGCATGCACGAGATGCTGCGCAATTTCAGCGACGACGAGCAGGGCATGCACACCGCCCAGGGCCGCGAATTCGCGCTCAAGCTGCTTGACCACGTGCGCGCCACCTTGCTGCGGTTCCAGGAAGAAACCGGCCACCTCTACAACCTCGAAGCGACCCCGGCGGAAGGCACCACCTACCGTTTCGCCAAGGAAGACCGCAAGCGCTATCCGCAGATCCTGCAAGCGGGCAGCGCGGTCGCGCCGTACTACACCAACTCCTCGCAATTGCCGGTGGGCTTCACCCAGGACCCGTTCGAAGCCCTGGAGCTGCAAGACGAACTGCAATGCAAATACACCGGCGGCACCGTGTTGCACCTGTACATGGCCGAGCAGATTTCCTCGACCCAGGCCTGCAAGCAGTTGGTGCGCAAGGCGCTGGGGCGTTTCCGCCTGCCGTACCTGACGGTCACGCCGACGTTTTCGATCTGCCCGGTGCACGGCTACCTGGCGGGCGAACATGAGTTCTGCCCCAAGTGCGACGAGGTCCTGGCCGCGGCCCGATAAGCTTTTTTCAACCCCAAGGAGAGTCACTATGCAAGCAACCCAGCCACAACGTCAGCGCTGCGAAGTCTGGACCCGGGTGATGGGTTATCACCGGCCAGTCTCGGCGTTCAACCCCGGCAAGCAATCCGAGCACCAGGAGCGTGTGCACTTTACCGAAACGGCCGCTGCGGCCGGGCGCCAATGAGTCGAGCGCTACGGGTCGGGGGCCTGGTGCCCCTGACCACCCTCGACTACCCCGGCATGCTCGCCTGCGTGCTGTTCTGCCAGGGCTGTGCCTGGCGTTGTCGTTACTGCCACAACCCGGACCTGATCCCGCCGCGCGCCAGCACGGAGATTGATTGGCGCCGGGTGTTGCTGTTTCTGCAGCGCCGCCAGGACCTGCTCGACGCGGTGGTATTCAGCGGCGGCGAACCGACCTTGCAGGAAGGCTTGCCGGCGGCCATGGATGAAGTGCGCGCGCTGGGTTTTCGCATTGGTTTGCACAGCGCGGGGATCAAGCCGGCAGGCTTTGCCAATGCGTTGCGGCATGCCGATTGGGTCGGGTTTGACGTCAAGGCGCTGGCCGAGGACTGCCAGTCGGTGACCCAGGTCAAGGGCAGCGGCGCCGCCAATTGGCGCAGCCTCGACACCTTGCTCGCCAGTGGCGTGGATTACGAGTGCCGCACCACCGTGCATTGGCACTTGATCGATCCCGCACGCCTGCTGCTGCTGGCCCAGCGTTTGCAAGCCGCAGGTGTGCAGCGCTTTGCCGTGCAGATGGTGCGGACCGCCAGCATGCTCGATACGCAACTGCCGAGTTCGCCGCTGCAGGTGCGGTTACCGGAGTTGTGGGGGCGTATCCGCGAGTTGTTTCCCGCTTTTGTATTGCGAGGGTGACCAGCACCCTCAACCGGCTTTTTACAGATGCTGCCCATGGTGGGCAGGTGTTCATCAAGGAATGTTCAGAATGACGCAGTTAACCACGGCACAACGCATTGTCATCGGCTTCGCGATTGCGCCGCTGGCCCTGGTGGGCTTGGTGTTTTACGCCTTGCACGACCTGGCAACCCTCAAACAGCAGTCCGAGCAGATCGTGCAGCAGGACTGGCCGCGGATCGCACCGATCATGGTGATCGCCACGGGTGTGCGCGATAACGGGCGCAACACCCGCGACTTGCTGATCGACCAGGACAACCCGCAGGCCCAGGAGGCCATCGGCGCCACGCGCCAGCGCATCACCCAGGCGTTTGCCACCCTTGAACCGCTGCTCGACAGCGCCGAAGGCAAGGCCGCCTACGCCACCTTGAAAACCCATCGCGAGACTTACGTGGCCGCCTTCACCCAGGTGCAGGCGCTGATCAAGCAGGGCGCTCGCGAGCAGGGCCTGGCCCAGCTCAAGCAACAGGTGATGCCGGCCGAAGCGCAGGTATTCAAGAGCCTGGACGCGCTGATGGCGATGCAGGGGCGGTTGTTCGCCGAGCGCGAGCAGGCGGCGCAGACCCTGTATGACGAGGCGCGGCGCAACATGCTTGGTCTGTTCCTGCTGTGCCTGGCGCTGGTGGTCGCGGCGGCCGTGATCGTCACCCGCAGCGTTATTCGCCCATTGGGCGGCGAGCCGGATGAGGCGGCGCGGGTGTTGAGCCATATTGCCCAGGGCGACCTGACCATCGTCGTGCCGGTGGGCAATAGTGCCGAGGGCAGTGTGATGCGCAACCTGCACCAGATGCAGCAGAACCTTAACCAGATGGTGCGGCACATTGCAGCGTCGGTGGACGGCGTGGCCAGTTCCTCCGAAGAGTTGAGCGCGGTGAGCAGCCAGACCAGCAGCAGCTTGCAGTCCCAGGGCCAGGAGATCGAACAGGCGGCCACGGCGGTCAACGAGATGACGGCAGCGGTGGACGAAGTGGCGCGCAATGCGGTGAGCACCAGCGAGGCTTCGCGCCTGTCGGAGCAGACTGCCCAGCGTGGGCGGGCGCAGGTCCAGGAGACCGTGGCGTCGATCAACACCCTGGCCACCGGCGTGGTGGAAACCTCCGAGCGCATCCAGCAACTGGCCGGACGTGTGCAAGACATCAGCGGCGTGCTCGAAGTGATCCGCAGCATTGCCGACCAGACCAACCTGCTGGCCCTCAACGCCGCCATCGAAGCCGCCCGCGCCGGCGATGCCGGACGTGGCTTTGCGGTGGTGGCCGATGAGGTGCGCGCGCTGGCCCATCGCACCCAGGCCTCGACCCAGGAGATCGAGCAGATGATCGGCAACATCCGCGAAGACACCGAACATGCGGTGGCGGCGATGCACAGCAGCAGCGAACGGGTACAGGCGACGCTTGGCGTGGCACAACGCTCGGGCGAGGCGCTGGAGGAAATCACCCGGTCGATCTCGCAGATCAACGAGCGCAACCTGATGATCGCCAGTGCCACCGAGGAACAGGCGCTGGTGGCGCGGGAGGTGGATCGCAATCTGGTGGGTATTCGCAGCTTGTCGCAGCAGGTGCTGCAAGGGGCGTTGCACACCGAGACGGCAGGCCATGACCTGGCGGGGATGGCGAGTGCGCTGCACCAGACGGTGGCGCGCTTCAAGGTCTAGAGTGGGTTTGGAAAAGGTGGGAGGGGGCGTGCCTCCTCCCCGCATTGGGTTTGCCTAACTCAACTGGCCCAGCCCCAGAACTGCAGCCACCAGCCATAACCGATCAACCCGGTACTCATCAGCACACACAGCCACGCCCGCCCGCGAGGCAGGCCCTTGAGTTGTTGCCACGCCAACCACAGGCACCAGCCTATCGCCGCCAGCAATATCCCCGCCCGCAATGGTTGCACCCACGCCAGCACCCATCCTTCGTAGCGCAGCAATTTCACCGTGGTCGCCGACAATCCCAAAAACAATCCCGCACCACCCAAGGGCGTGAGGGTCAGGGCCAGGGGCCGAAACAGTGCGCGATCGCCCGCCAAATACGCGGCCAGGCGCAACAGCAGCCAGCCGCCGCCACCGAATAGCAGTGAACTGCCCGCCAGGTACAGCAGGATGCACAGACCATCCAGCCAACTGAAGCTGTCGTTGAGTTGCGGGTAGTGGGTGAGTAGCCACCAGGGTGCGTTGTCTTGCAGCGGCCATAGCCAATCGCGGCTGATCAAGCATTCGGCGAGGTATTGCTTGAGGGCGATGAACCAGGGGCTGACGGTCCATTGGAAGGCGCCCATGGCCAGGCCGATCACGCCGAACAGCAGCAGGCGTGCGTCCCAGGGGTTGGCCGGTTGGCGTGGGGCCTGGAGGATTTCCTGGTTGCTAGAGCGGGCGATCAGTTGCACGGCGCCGCGTTGGCCGCTGCAACGCCCGCAAGCGTGGCAATCGCTGGCGCCTTGCAGGCGACGAATGTCCAGGAGCGGCGCACAGTTGGGCAGTGGCAGGCGCGGTGCGGTGTTGGCTTTCCAACGTTGTTCATCCACCGCGAAGTGCACCGGCGCCAGGCGCGCGAGCAGGGCGAACACGCCGCTGACCGGGCACAGGTAGCGGCACCACACGCGCTTGCCGCGCACGAACAGCAAGCCGACCACCACGGCGGCCAGGGTCGAGCCGCCGAGGATCAACAGCGCGGCCTGGGCGTAGTCATACACGCTGATGAGTTGGCCGTAGACGGTGGTCAGGCAAAACCCCACGGTGGGCCAGCCGCCCCAGCGCAGCCAGCGCGGAATGCCGAGGCCGCGCCCGTGGGTGCTGGCCCATTCGCTCAGCGAACCTTCCGGGCACAGCACGCCGCACCACAGGCGCCCGAACAGCGCCATCGACAGCAACACGAACGGCCACCAGATCCCCCAGAACACGAACTGCGCCAGCAGCGTCAGGTTGCCCAGCACACGCGCCTGGCTGTCCGGCAGTGGCAGCAGCGCCGGCACCACCAGCAGGGCGGCGTACACCAGCACCACGGCCCATTGCACGGCACGGATCAACCGTGCGTGACGGCGCATGCCATCGCCCAACTGTTGCAGGCGGCTCATGCTACGCGCCGCGCCCGGCGCAGGCCGCCGCCCACCAGCAGCCAGTAGCCGAGCAGCACCAGCACAGTGATCAGGCTCGGCGCTGCGCGGTAGCCAGCGAAATCGGCGAGCAAGGCGCCCAGGCCGTGGCTGTCACTGAGCAAGGCGCTGCTGTCCCAACGGCTGTCGCCAAAGGCCGCATAGACCCAGTCGGGCATGTCCATGGCCAGCAGTTGCCCGCTGATACGGTCCACCGCTGCCACCAGCAAGGCTCCGCCGAGCAGCAACAGCAAGGCTTCGCTGAGGGCGAAAAATCCCGACCAGGAAATGAAGCGTCGGCTGCCGCGCAACAGCAGCACCGTGAGCCCGGCCAGCACCAGGCCGAGCACGCCGCCGATGGCGAACAACCCCAGCGCCTCGTCGTGCAGGCGCGCACCGGCACCATACAAAAACACCACGGTCTCACTGCCTTCGCGGCTGACCGCCAACAGCGCCAACAGCAGCACCCCCCAGCCGCCGTGACTGGCCAGGCGCCGGTCGGCTTCACTCACCAGGCGGTGTTTGAGGGTGGGCGCGTGGCGATGCATCCAGAACACCATCTGCACCATCAAGCCGCTGGCGATCAGTGTGAGCGCCGCTTGCAGCCATTCGCCCTCGGCGCCGCTCATGGTCTCGCCAGCCCACAGCATCAGCCCGGCCAAACCGGCGGAGCCGAGCAGCCCCAGCAGCACCCCGGCCCACAGGAAACGCGCCAGGCGCGAATGACCGGCCTGACGGCTGATCCAGGCTTGCAGGATGCCGATCACCAACAGCGCCTCGACGCTTTCGCGCCACACAATGAACATCGCTTGATTCATCAACGGCTCCTAGTCGGCGCGGATGCTGCCTTCGGGCAGATGGGGATTGAACTCGTCGAAGAACGGATACACACCGGGCTGGAGCGGGTGGATCACCACGAAGGTGATCACGCCGGGCGACAACACCTTCTCCACCCGCAATGGCGTGCTTTCAAATTCCGCCGGGCCCTGGCCGATATTCTTGAGCACGATCTTGAAGCGCTCGCCAGCCTTGACGGCCAGTTGTGGCGGGTTGAAGTGACCGTCCTGCAGGCTCAGTTCATACACCGGCAACGGCGCCGCCAACGCCGTGCCATTCAGCAGAACGCCGCCCAGCCACAGGGCACGGCGCATCAATAGCCGCCTTTTTTGCCGATGCCGGCATAGACGAATTCGTAATGCACTTCGCAGCGTTCGAACCACGGGGCGACCCCGGTTTCCTTGTCGGTATGCAGACCCAGGGAGTGGTGGCCGGACGGCGGCAGTACAGTGAAGGTGAGGGTGTATTTACCGGGGCCTTGCAGCTTGACGTTGTCACCGTAGTGCGGCCCGTCGTTGGCGACCATGGCGTGGAAGTCGCCGTTGATGGGCGTTTCGCTGCCGTGTTTTTTCAGGGTGAACGACAGGTTCAGGTAGGGCACGAAACTGCCTTCCTGAAAGCCTTGGGCATTGTCCGCGGTGGCGCGCACATCCGCTTCCAGGTGCACATCGGAATCGGCCGTGGCGCGCATCATGCCGGCGGGTGCCATCTCGATCGGTTGCAGGTACACCGCGCCGATTTCCAGCCCCGGGCAGTGTTGCGGTTCGCCGATGGGGTATTCCTTGGCGAGTGCCGCCGAGGTGCTCAGCAGCAGGACGATGGGCAGCAAAGAAGAGGTACGCATGGAGGCTTCCTGACGGGTGGGAGAGGGAGCCCGAGTCTAGGAAGGTCTGGCGTGAATAATAATGATTCTTGTCAAGTTTCGAGGATATTTCATGATTGCCGGGCTTGATGCCGGTCAAGGCCAGGTGAGTGCGATCCGGGTACGTTGCAGGGACAGCCAGCCGCCAGGGAACCCGATCATGGCCAAGCCTTTCCCGCTGCACCCCAAGCACCCCGAGCGTATCTGCTGGGGCTGTGACCGCTACTGCGCCGCGACCGACCTGGCCTGCGGCAACGGGGCCGATCGTACGATGCACCCGGCGGAGATGCTGGGTGATGACTGGTATGAACATGGCGACTGGGGCGTTGTGCCCGAGCCGCCAGTCACCGATGAGCCGTCAGTTGCCTGAGCAGGTTTGCGTGGTTAAGCCGCCATTGGCTTGCTGGACTGCAATTTCTTGTGTGCCGCTTTCATCGCTTCCATTTCGGCGCCCAACTCTTCAAGGCGCGCCTTGCCCAGCAGCTTTTTCGCCTGCGGGAACATCTCGGTTTCTTCTTCCTCGATGTGGTGCTCCAACAGCTCCTTGACCACTTTGACGCGTCCGGCGAATTCTGTGGTTGAAGGTTCGGTCTGTTTAAGGTCGGGCAATACCAGGGAGTCGACGGTGCGGTGCTCTTCCTTGGCCTCGTGATACATGATGTCCTGTTCCTTGCCACCGGCTTTCCTGAAAGCGGGGTAGAGGATTTCTTCCTCAAGTTTGGTATGCAAACTGATTTCCGCCTCCAGCTTGGCCAACAGTTCAGTGCGTTTTTTTACCCCGCGTTCAGTGGACTCACTCAATTGAGTCAACAGGGCCTTTACGCGTTCGTGGTCGGCTTTGAGCAGATCAATGGCATTCATGGGTGATACCTCACAGGAGAATCAGGGCGTGTCGAAATGCACGCCTCGTCCCCTACTGGAGTGCATCAGTCGTACCAACCTGAGCGTTTTTAAAATAGTTAGTTAATTCAAATGGATACGGGTCATGTGAAAGCCAGGCTGTCGTGCAGGTTGCATGGTTGGCCGCGTGGCACGTTGCATTCCACAACCCCCGGTTTTTTGTGCAAAGTTTTATGAACCCTGGCGGCCGTTGCTTGACCTAACGCACACGACCTAGGAGGTGAAGCATGGAAATTCAATACATCTGGATCGGTTTGGCAGTGATTCTGCTGCTGTTGGAATTGTGGGCAATCAATATCGTTTTGCGCAGCACAGGGGGCTGGGAGTCAAAAGGATTATGGTTGGTGATTCTGATTTTTGTGCCGCTGTTTGGGCTGATCGCCTGGGCGATGTTCGGGCCGAAACGCGAGATGCCACAACAGGGTAAAAATTGAACCAGGACCGTATAGAAAACAGGCGCCATTGCGGCGCCTGTTTTCGTTGTGCTATTCGACTTCCACTCGCAGCACTTGCAACCCCAACTGTTCATACGCCTCCACACTCGGCACATGCCACTCGGTGATCAGTGTGTGAATACGGCTGCACGGCGCCACCACAAAGGGCTCCACCGCGCCGAGCTTGTCGGCCATGGTCACCGCCACCACATGGGAGGCGCTATCGAGCAGGGCCTGTTTGACCGCCACTTCATCGAAATGCAGCGAGCTGATCCCGACCTGCGGGTGCAAGGCGCAGATGCCGGTAAAGAGCACGTCAGCCTTGACGCTCTGAATCAGGCGCACGGCTTCCTGGCCGCTGGTGGACAAGGTCGCCGGGTTGAGCTGGCCACCCGCGAGGATCACGTTGACCTGCGGATGGTCCGCCAGCGCGATGGCGATCATCGGCGACGGGGTCACGACGGTCAGGCGGATCGAGCGTGGCAGTGACTGCGCAATCTGCAATGTGGTGGAACCAGAGTCGAACAGCACGATCTGGCCGTCTTCCACCTGTTCTGCGGCCAGTTGCGCGAGCCGGCGCTTGGCCTGATTGGTCTCGCCGACGCGGGTGAAAAAGTCCTTGCCGGTGTCCTTGGGCCGGGGCAGTGCGCCGCCGTGCACCCGTTGCAGCAAGCCAGCGGCGGCGAGTTCGCCGAGGTCGCGGCGGATGGTGTCCTGGGACACGGCAAAGTGCTCTACCAATTCCGACGCGGTGACCTTGCCGTCGCGCTCCAGCAGTAACAGGATCTTCTGTTTGCGCAGGGAAGGCAGGTCGATGGCTTCATGGGTGTTGTGCATGTTTGTGCGCTTTTTTGCGGGTTTGTGCGAGATTAGTCGCCCGCCGTTGCAAACGCAATGGCTGGTTGCATAGCCGATGGGCGGTTACTCTCTGTGCTCAGTTCAGGGAGAGGTCACTCAGATGTCGTTGATCACCACCATCGAAGATTTACGCAAGCTGGCGCAAAAACGGGTCCCAAGGATGTTCTACGATTACGCCGATTCCGGCTCCTGGACTGAAAGTACTTATCGCGCCAACGAAAGCGATTTTGCCCACATCAAATTCCGCCAACGGGTGGCGCGCAACATCGATGAACGTTCGATCCGCGCGACCATGATTGGCCAGGACATGGCAATGCCCGTCGCCTTGGCGCCGACCGGCCTGGCGGGCATGCAACATGCCGATGGCGAGATCCTCACGGCCCGTGCGGCCGCTGCGTTTGGCCTGCGCTATACGTTGTCGACCATGAGCATCTGCTCCCTGGAAGACATCGCCGAACACGTCGGCCAGCCGTTCTGGTTCCAGTTGTACGTGATGCGTGACCGCAGTTTTATCGAGCAATTGATCGAACGCGCCAAGGCTGCCGGAGTGGACGCCCTGGTGTTGACCCTCGACCTGCAGATCCTCGGGCAGCGCCACAAGGATTTGATCAACGGCCTGTCGGCGCCGCCCAAGCTGACCCTGGCGAATATCCTCAACATGGCCACCAAGCCGCGTTGGGTGATGGGCATGCTCGGCACAAAACGCCGGGGCTTCGGCAATATCGTCGGGCATGTCAAAGGCGTGGCGGACATGAGCTCGTTGTCGTCGTGGACCGCCCAGCAATTCGATCCGCGCCTGAGCTGGGACGATGTGGAGTGGATCAAGAAGTGCTGGGGCGGCAAGCTGATCATCAAGGGCATCCTTGATGTGGAAGACGCGCGGCTGGCGGCCAACGCCGGTGCGGACGCGCTGGTGGTGAGCAATCACGGTGGCCGCCAGCTGGATGGCGCGCCGTCGAGCATCAGCCAATTGCCGGCGATTGTCGACGCGGTGGGTGAGCGCATCGAAGTGTGGCTCGATGGCGGTATCCGTTCCGGCCAGGACGTGCTCAAGGCGATGGCGCTGGGCGCAAAAGGCACCATGATCGGTCGCCCGCATTTGTACGGTTTGGGGGCGTTGGGCGAGGCGGGCGTGACCAAGGCGCTTGAGATCATCGCCCGTGAACTGGACGTATCGATGGCGCTGTGTGGCTATAACGATATACGCGATGTGAATCGCGAGATTTTGCTGCCGGGTACATTTCCCGAAAGCCTTTGCTCAGCAAAAAAATCGTAAAAAAGTAAAAAGAGTTGTCCACGAAAACCGTGGGTATCTCTGTGGATAACTTTGCAAGACCCCGGCGGGTATGGCGATTTAACCAAAGGTTAATATTTGATCAACTGTCGGCGCGGGCCAGTATGGCCAGGGTTGGCGCTTGACACGCAAGCGCGAACCCAGTGCCGAAAAGCCGTTTTATGAGTCGCCGTTGCGGCCTGTGGAGTGTGTCACCACCTGGGGTGGCATCTTCGCTTGCATCAATTTGTCCAACGCCTGGCCGTAACTGCGACCGGCCAGGCTCATGCTGTTGTTATGGCTGGCGCCGGGCACCAGCATCAAGCGCTTGGGTTCCTGGGCGGCCTTGAATAACTGCTCGCTGAAACGCGGCGGCACGTAGCGATCATCGAGGCCATGCACCACCAGCAGCGGCATGCGGATGTCGGCAATCTTGTCGATGGAATCGAATTTCTGCGACAGCAACCAGCGCACCGGCAACGACGTGTTCGCCACCGCCGTGGCCACATCTGCCAACGAAGTGAACGTGGACTCGATCACCAGTCCCCGTACCGGCAACGGCAGCTGCTTGCCCAACTCCGCCGCCAGGTCGATCGCCACCGCGCCACCGAGGGAGTGCCCGTAGATCAGGCGTTTGCTCGGGTCAGGTTGCAGGGTCTGGAAACGTTCCCAGGCGATGCGCGCATCTTCGTACACCGTGGTTTCCGACGGCAGCTCGCCGTGGCTCTGGCCGAAACCGCGATAGTCGATGGCCAGCACCGAATAGCCCAGCGCGTGCAATTGCTCGATGCGAAACAGCTGCCCGGTGAGGTTCCAGCGCACGCCGTGCAGGTAAAGGATGGCGGGTGCGTCCTTTTTGGCTGCCGGGTACCACCAGGCGTGGATGTTCTGTCCCGACTTGAAGCTGGCGGGCTTGAGCTCGAATTCCTGCACCGCCTTGGGCAAGCCGGTGTACCAACCGGCGGTGCCCGGTTCGATGCGAAACACCAGCTCGCGCTCTTTGTGTTGCAGCACGCTGCAACCCACCGGCAGGCCGATGATCAGCAACGCCATGCACAACAGGGAGAAACGACGCAGGCGTGGGCGCGACAGAAAACGTGACGACATGAAGGTTCCAGGGCGAAGGTGAAGCAGGGGTTTTAACAGATGGCCTGGGTAGGCAGGAATTAATTCGACCGCCGCGCACGGGTATTTCTTGCAAAGTGTTACCGCATTGAACAAAACGTGCAGAGATTGTTAGGGTGGGCCGCCGAACAGGAGAGCACACACATGGATTTCACAGGCAAAACCGCCATTGTCACCGGCGGCGCACGCGGGTTGGGACTCAATTACGCGCGGGCGCTAGCCCTGGGCGGTGCACGGGTGGTGATCAGCGACATCGGTGCCGACAGCGCGGGCGAAGGCAGTGATGCGACGGTTGTCCAGGCTGCGGCGCAAGCCTTGCAGGCGCAAGGCCTTGCCGTTATCGGCCATGGCGGTGACCTGTCCACGAACGAGGGTTGCCGGCAGTTGGTTGCGTACACCCTCGAGGCCTTCGGCCAACTCGACATCCTGATTCACAACGCCGGCTGGGTGGGTTACCAGAACATCGCCGACCTCGACGCCGCGTTCCTGCAACGTGCCATGGACATCAACCTCTATGCCCCGCTGTGGTTGTGCAAGCACGCCTGGCCGCATCTGCTGCGTTCCCCCGCGCCACGCATCATCCTCACCACCTCCGACCGCGCGATGTACGCGCAGTATGAGCAAACCGGCCTGGTGGCCTACAGCGCCGGCAAGATGGCACAACTGGGGATCATGAACGCGTTGAGTCATGAGGGCCTGGAGGGGGGCGTCAAAGTCAATGCGATCTCGCCGGTGGCCAAGACGCGCATGTGGGGGGTGACTGAAGAACCGGACGAACTCAAGCCGGAGTGGGTGACACCAGGGGTGTTATTCCTCGCCTCCACGCAGTGTGCAGACACCGGCTACATCCTGCGCGCCAGTAACGGCCAGTTCACCGCCACGCGTTTTACGGAAAACCCCGGAGTGGACTACCCGCGCAACCTGGCCCGGATCAAGGCGGGCAGCGCTGAAGAAGTTGCCGCGGCCTGGCCGCGTATCAAACAGGCTTAGACGCTTGCCACCAACTGAACCCGGTTGCGGCCCTGGGCCTTGGCCCGGTACAGCGCCTGGTCGGCCTGGGACAGCAGGTGCGAGAGCGTATGACCGGCTTTGTCAGTGGTGGCAATACCGATGCTCACGCTGAGGAACCCCGGTGCCAGCAGGTCCAACTGCGCAAAGGCCTGACGGATGCGCTCAGCGACGTCGAACGCGATAGCTTCATCAGTGTCGGCCAGCAGGCAGGCGAACTCTTCACCGCCGATACGCGCGAACACGTCGCTCTTGCGCAACATGGCCTGAGACACCTGGGCGAAGGCGATCAGCGCCCGGTCGCCCATGGGGTGGCCGAAGCTGTCGTTCAAGCGCTTGAAGTGGTCCAGATCACACAGTAACAGCGCCACGCTTTGCTGGCGCCTGTCGCTGTCCTCCAGCAGTTGTTCCCCCTTGAGCATAAACGCGCGGCGATTGCCGATGCCGGTCAATGCGTCACTGAAGGCCGCCGCCTTGAAGCGCAGTTCGGCACGCTCCTTGACCATCGCCAGCGTGACGTAGGCAATGCCAATGGCGTACAGCATGGACTCGAACAACATGAACGAGAAAAACGGTACGCCTTCACCGCCCGAGGTCTGGCCGCTTTTGATCGACAGGCCGGTGTCGGCGAAGGCGCGGATGACATAGAACCCGGTGTGCCACAGGGTCAGCACCAATGCCGGTGCGTAGGCCACTTCCAGGGTGTCGCGCTTGCGCCATAACTCCAGTGCCGACAACACGCCGTAACTGGCGGCCAGCAGCGAATACAGCGTGACCCGCGCCGACAACGAGCCATAGAACTGCGGCACCAGACACATCAGCATCCACAGGCCACAACCGGCGAAGATCCCCGGCACATTGGGCTTGCGCTGCACAAACGCACGCATGGCCGTCCAGTTCATCGCCGCGCTGAGCAGTAACACTACATTGCCGATGATCAACGCGACAAAGTCCATGCCCGCGCCGCGCACCACAACCAACCCGGTGCCCAGTGCCGCCAGCAACAGCATGCTCCCCAGATAACCCAGGGTCGGTTCGCGGCCACGGCTCCAGGCATGCACGGTGAGCAGGCCCATCAGGCAAAACACGAACACGGCCACCATCAATAGCGTCGGAATGTGCAGCATCATTTGCTTGAACCCGGAGAAAATCCCTAAGGAGCGCGATTGTATCTGCATGCAACCGGCTTGACGCTGGCCTCGCCATCGCGACATGCTCGCGTTCCTTTGAGCAAAGGCCTGACCATGGACAACAGCCCCGTTCGCATCACCGCCGAAGAGACCCTTTCGAAAAACTGGTACCTGCTTAAAAAATACACCTTCGACCTGCGCCGCCGCGACGGCAGCTGGCAAACCCAGAACCGCGAGGTCTACGACCGCGGCAATGGCGCGACCATCCTGCTGTACAACCGCGAGCAACGCACGGTGCTGCTGACCCGCCAGTTCCGCATGCCCACCTTCGTCAATGATTACCACGGCTACCTGATCGAAGCCGCCGCCGGATTACTGGACAACGCCAGCCCGGAAGAGCGTATTCGCCTGGAGGCGGAGGAAGAGACGGGCTATCGCGTCGGCCATGTGGAGAAGATCTATGCGGCGTTCATGAGCCCGGGGTCGGTGACGGAGCGGATTCACTTCTTTTTCGGTGAGTATCAACCGGCCGATCAAGTGGGGGCAGGCGGTGGATTGGAGGAGGAGGGCGAGGATATTGAGGTGCTGGAGTTGGGGTTTGAGCAGGCGCTGGGGATGGTGCAGAGTGGGGAGATTGTGGATGGGAAGACGATTATGTTGTTGCAGTGTTTAGAGTTGCGGATGTTGAAGGAGGGGTGGTGAAGCGGTGAGTTTTGGCTCCCACGGATTGTTTTGTTTAAGTAGTTCAATCGGTGGGAGTTAGTTTGTTCTCGAGGAAGGAATTCCTACTTTATTCTTGACGAATATTTTTGTGTTCTAAATATTTGTTGAAGATTTCGATTATGTGCTCAAGCCATAACCTCCCTGACTTCCACTGAGATGCATAGTGGTAGTAGCAGTACTGCTCATGCAGCAGGTTTTTTTGAAGGTCTAATTCATTTGCATGTGAATTTATCAGCTCTAAAATTTCTCCTTTTACGGTAATGATTGTTTCCCTAGGTGAGTCGTGCAGGAATGCGTTAACCGACTTCGTCGGCCGAGGAGTGTTCCTCTGCCCAGTCTTGGTTGAAGTACGCCCCCAGAAATTGCTGGAGTTCTGTCAGTGGCTTATTCATTGAACTATTGGGTATCCGGTCAGTAGTAGAAAACTTAGCAAAGGGCGGAAGTCAGCACCTTCAACTCACTGATGTTGAGCTTTTTTTCTCAATGGATAAGTTTCTAAGGCTGCATCAGTTTCTGTTTCTAAATATCTCATTGAGGAACACCCACTCGGGACCGGCTAACGGGTAATGGTAGTGAGCGAGCTTGCTCGCGCTGGGCTGCGAAGCAGCCCCAACAAGGACAGTCCGGACCGGGTTGAATAAACGCGTTGCCTGGGGGGGGGCGCTGCGCGGCCCGGCGCGAGCAAGCTCGCTCACTACAGGTTTGGCGGTGTTACCAGGTTGATGGGTCTTCTTGGCTGGCTTTTTGGAGGTCGTCTTTCCACAAGATTTGAGCGAGCACATAAATATCCAGCAAGAAATCCCTAGGACTTTCCAGTTCATACCATTCAGCTCTCGGCCATGAAGAAGCATCTTCTTCACTGATCTCAAACAGACTCTGAAAATCGTAACTTTCATCGCTCAGATTGCTTTCCAGTGCTTTTAGCAAAACGTATCTATGCCTGTAAGTAAGGTGGTTCAAGTTTAGCGCGTAGTTTTTTATGAGTACCTCTCTGTCCACTTTTTTATTCGGGTTGTATTTCTCTAACACCTTACCAAGGCTCTGCTCGCGGTCGTAAACATCAAATACTCCAATGAACCATTTCAGGTTGGGGTCAAACGGTTCGTTTAAAAATGGATCTCTCAACATTATTTTTTCTCGGCAGGAAAAGCAGTGAATGGCCTGGTGTTATCGTCTATATCAAACTTCACCTCGAACCAATTTAGGTTTTCATTGAGGTGCGGAGCCTGTGGGGTTTTTCTATTGGGTCTGTAGCCTCGGCCTGCTCCTGGCAACTCCAGTTTGAGTATGGGATTGTTGTTGTGGTCTTTCCCATTAAACGGATCTAACCCAAGTGGCTCGCGAGTTAAGGCTTTGTTCAAGGCGCTCAGTTGCAGTCGCCAACTGTGAAATTGAGAGCTTACATTCCCTCTGTCATGCGGCCTACGTAATCCTGTGCCTGGATCTGTTCCGTCGATTGCCCTCTGTTTCAATGCAGTGTCAGTAATTTCGGGGCTGTGCCTGTCGATAGTGTGCATGTCATATTGATTTTGAATAGATTCGACTCGTTTTTTTGCATTTTCTTCTGCTAGTTCAGTGATTCGAATCTGTCTTTCAGCCCGTGTCGGCTGTGGAAGCGAAGGGCTTCTGTCGTCAGCGCTTGCCTTTCTTTCAGGGTCGTTATGGCCTACGGTAGATTCACAACCTCCCGTGCCCGGACAGTTACTCAACCCTAACGGATCCACCCACCCCGTAGGATTGGGTACATACCGATACCCATTGATCCCACCCGCCAGCTTCACCGGGTCCGGCGTCAGATAACGCCCAATATCCGGATTGTAGTAGCGATGCCGGTTGTAGTGCAGCCCGCTTTCCGGGTCAAAATATTGGCCCTGGAAACGCAGCGGGTTATCGATTGTTCCGACGTCGAGACGGGTGATTTCGCCGTAGGCGCGGTAGTGCGCAGACCAGACGATTTCGCCGTCGGGGTTTGTCAGTTCCTGAGGTGTGCCGAGGTGGTCCAGTTGGTAGTGGTAGGGTTTGGTGTCGTTGGGACCGAAGCCTTCCAGCAGGGCCAGCGGGCGGAAGCTGTCCGGTTCGTAGAGGTAGCTGCGATGCCGTTCCGCGTGGTGTTCGGCGATCAGTTTGTCGCCTTGCCAGAAGAACTCCGTCGTCACGCCTTCAACGGTTTTGCTGATGCGTCGGCCAAACGGGTCGTAGCGGTAGTGGGATGTTTGGCCGTTGGGTTGAGTGGCGGCAACCAGCCGATGCTGACAGTCGTAGCGATACTCGGTGACAAGCTGCTGCCCCTTGCCGCGACGCTCACGGATCAGGTTGCCAAACGCGTCATAGTCGTAGTGCCGGTCCCCCTGGATCATCAACCGATTGCCCGCCACTACGTCCGGGCCGGTGCGGTTTTGCATGAGCAGGTTGCCGGCCGGGTCGTGTACGAAACGTTCCTGGTGGTCCTGGGAATGGTCGGCGCGGGTGAGGCGATTGAGTGGGTCGTAGCTGTAGTGGTGTTCGCCTTTGCGGGTGTCGAGGACGCGGTTCAGGTTGCCGGATTTGTCGTAGTCATACTGCCGCCGGTAGAGGTGGTTCTGCTGTTGGGTGACGGTGTGGGCATGCAGCCGCTGCTGGTCGTCGTAGTGGTAGTGACTTAGCAGTTGGCCTTGCTGGCGTTGACGTTCCTGGCCGGATTTGAACAGGTGTGAGGTGAGCGTTTGCCCATTCAAATCGACGGTTGAAAGGTGTCCCCCTTTGGCACGGTTGAACACCACCCGGTTGTTGTCCGGCAGGCGCAGGTGGTGCAAGTGGCCGCAGGCATCGTAGGCATAGCGCAAGGTGCCCCAGCCTTGGTGTTCGGCAGTGAGTCGGTTTTGTGCGTCGTACTCGTAGGCCAGTGCCCAATGCCCGTCGTCGACGCTAAGCAGGTTGCCTTGGGTGTCGTAGGCGTAATCCACAACACTGCCGTCGGGCAGGGTTTTTCGTACGAGGCGCCCGGCGAAGTCGCGCTCGTAGCGGGTGATTAGCTGGCTGCCGTCATCGCCGTGTTCGGTCTTTTCTTGCAGGTTGCCGTTGAGGTCGTAGGCATACGTCGTGCGCTGGCCGTCAAAGCCGATTTCCTGCTGGATCAGGCCGTTGGGGTAGTACTGCAACCCATAGGTTTCACCGGCTTCGTTTTCGATCTCGGTCAGCAGCAACCGGGTGTTGTCGTAGCGGTACTTGACCTGGCTGCCATCGGCGTTGATCCGCCGGCTGATCAGGTGCAGGCCATCCGCATATTCATAGCGGGTGACGTGCCCCAGTTCATCGCACTCGGCGGTGACTTTTCCGTAGGCGTTGTAGCTGTATTCGCGGGTGGCGCCGTCCGGCAGTACCACGCGAATCATCCGACCCACGCTGTCCCACTGATACCCGGTCAGCGCGCCATGTTCATCCTCGCGGGAGACCAGGCGGCCTACGTCGTCATAGCGATAGCGCTTGATGCCGCCATTCGGCAACTGTTCCTCAACCCGCTGCCCACGCTCGTTCCACACCAGCCGATGGCAACTGTTATCGGGATACCAAACCCCCGTCAGTTGCCCATGTTGGTTGTAGCTGTAGTCCGTGACATGGCCGTCAGGATCAGTCCGGCGGGTGACATCGCCCTGATCGTTACGCTCGTATTTCCATACCGCTTCGCCACGCCGGACTACCCGTACGAAGCCGTTGTCATGCTCGTAGGACGTCGGTTGATCATCCCCGGGAAACACCGCGACCAGGCGTCCGGCGTCGTCATATTGATAGGCCGTCACCGCGCCGAGCGGGTCTTGCTCGACTGTCAGGCGTCCTTTGTCGTCGTAGGATTTGTAGTGAGTTGCGCCCTCCGGATCGACCCGCTGCACCAGCCGTGCACGCCCGTCGTGGACGTAAACCTCCTGGCTGCCATCGGCGTTGAACAGCGTGACGCGGCCGTCGTCGTCCCAGGCATAGCGCGTGTCCATCTGGGAAAAGCTCGCCCAATGCCGGACACAGCGCGCCGCCTTGCCGGAACGTTCCCACGCCCAGAAGAAACTCGCCCCACCGGCCAGGCCACGTTCAACAATCACGTGGTTGTCGTCGTAGCGATACACCTCGCTTTCGCCTACGGCGTTGGTCGCCGAAACCAACCGACCGATGTCGTCATAGGTGTAGGAGACAACGCTGTACTCTGTCGCCCAAACGTAGGGGCCAGCGCCCTCGGCGCGCTGAATCTGGTAGTCCACCGCAACAATGCGGTGCGAGGCGTAGCGCAAAAGCAGCGAACGCCCGACACCGTTGTCCAGCCGCTCGATGCGCCCCAGCACATCCCGGCAAATGCGCAGCCGGTTGTCATACGCATCGCTGGTGGCTGTCAGCAAGCCGTCTTGAAAGTGGTAGAAACGTGAGGCCTGGGCCAGTACCAATTCACCAGGCAAATCACCCAAATAAATGGCCGCTTCGGCCAGGCTATTGGTGATCGCGGGCCGAGAGGCCGTCGGCAAGGGCAACAGCGTCGAGCGGTTTTCATGATCGGTCCACACCACCGAATCACCGGAAACCACCAGCCGGTGGGCCAGCGCATGACTCCAGCCAAACCCCAGCCCGCAGTCCATTTCCACGGCACTGGTGCGATACAGCCGCGTCCATTCGAACGACAACACCCCGTCCAGCACACCGTCGGTGAGGGTCAGCAACTCCTCCCCGGTGACCATCGACACCGGGCAGCCATGGGTCGCGGTTTTATCCGCAGCCGCAGCGGCATCGCCGTTGGGGTTCTTGCCCGCAGCGGGCACATCATCGACAGGTTCCTGTCGCACCAACGTCGTCTGCTGCCTGGACTTGCTCCGCACCGCCGTCACCGGGTTGGAAACCAGCTCGGTCCCGGCCTTCAACTGCGCACTCGGCACCCCCGAAATCGGCGTCGCGGGACTGCCCAGCAACACCGGTTTGGCTGCTTCGACATGCTCCGCCAGCCGAGACTTACCGAATTGCCCAGCCATGTGCTCCAACCACCTGCGCGCCCGCTGGGACTTGATACCGCCCAGCACCTTCGCGCTCATGCGCACCACCACGCCCATCCCGCCAGTCGCAAGGCACAGCACCAGATTGATCAGCACTTCGGCGCTGATCTCTCCCAGCAGCTCGTTCAGATACGGCGGGGGCAGCAGGCGCATCCAACTGACCAGCGCCGACAGATAAACAAACAGCAGCGGCTCGTCGCTCAACACCAGCAAACCCTTGGCGATGGCGTCGGTGCCGGCTTTCAGCAGCTGTTCGAACTGGAGGTCGGTCAGGTAATGCAACAGTTGTTCGGCGTGGGCCAGCGGGTCTGCCAGCCACTGGAACAGTTGCTTGAGGGTGTCCCAGAGTGAATACAGTGCCTCGCCAAACCCGCGTGCATAGGCCTCGTGCAGCGATAGGTAGCGCTGGAGGAAGTTGGCTTCGGAGTAGTCCTTCCACAGCGGTTTGAAGGTGGTCTTCCATTCGCTGCGCAGCCAGTCTTCCAGCGGCGCGATCACCGCCTGATACGAGGCGTACAGCGCCTTGAAATGTGCCGTGGATAGGTTGGGATAGAAGCTGACCTTGTAGCGCTGGTTGCGCTCGCATTCGCTGATTTCGAGGATGCCACTCGGGCCGATGGTTTTATGGAGGGGGTCACCTAGCGGGCGGCCATCTGAATCGATCCGCTGCACCTTCACCGGCGTGTTGCCGATGGGCACGAATCGCGCAGTCTGGAACATGTGCACCAGGGTCAACGTGCCATTGGCCGGGCAGGTTGCGGTGGTGCTGCTGGGGAGATTGGAGCGGCTGGCGGGTTCGACGAGTGCCACCTCGTTGCCGACTTTAAATACCTGTTCAACCTCCAACGCCGAAACACTGAAGGCGCTTTGCGTCCAGGCGTCATAGGTATTAAGGCAGCGGTTGAAGTCGCTGATAACCGCGTCGACGTCCCGCGATTTGGCATCCATGGCCGCCAGCACCAGATAGCCAATCGCCTGGCTGGTAGCGGAAATCACGACACGGCCCCCTTGATCAGGGCATCCAAAACAACATCCATCTGCAATCCCTCGCATGGTGAAAATCAGGCGAAGGACTTTGCAGAGGTTCTCAAAGCAGGGGAGTAGAGCTAATCCGGCGGTTGCGTGGGAGGTTTCGACAGGGCAGGTCTGATGCCACTCGACTGGCGGCTATTGTCAGAAATTTCTCACAGGAGTACAAATGTACTCCATGACGACTCTGACTCCCCGCCGCACCGCCATCCTGACCTTTATCCGCGACCGTATCGCGCAACAAGGCCAGCCCCCCAGCCTCGCCGAGATCGCCGAGGCCTTCGGTTTTGCCTCGCGCAGCGTGGCGCGCAAGCATGTGCTGGCGTTGACCGAGGCCGGTTTTATCGAGGTCAACCCGAACCAGGCGCGTGGTATTCGCTTGCTCAACCAACCGGCGCGCCCGGAGTGGCTGGATGTGCCGGTGCTCGGCCGGGTGGCCGCAGGCTTGCCCATCGGCGCCGATGCCGAAGTGCACAGCCGTCTGCAACTGGACCCAGCCACCTTCAGCAAAACCCCGGATTACCTGTTGCGGGTGCAGGGCGACTCGATGATCGAAGACGGCATCCTTGACGGCGATCTGGTCGGCGTACGCCGCAGTGCCGAGGCCTTGAACGGGCAGATTGTGGTGGCGCGCCTGGACGGCGAAGTGACCATCAAGCGTTTCGAACGCAGCGGCGACAGCGTGCGCCTGTTGCCGCGCAACCCCGCGTATCAACCGATCGTGGTGGGGCCCGACCGCGACCTGGCCATCGAAGGGGTGTTCTGCGGCCTGGTGAGGCAAGGCTGATGGGCGCCGTCGTTGCGCTGGACACGCTGTTCAATGGCGGCCGCGTGTGGAAAGGCCGGCCCGCCGCGCCACCGTCCAGCGTGCATCCCACCGGGCTGGCGGGGTTGGACGCGGTGTTGCCCAGCGGCGGTTGGCCGGAGGCGGCGTTGAGTGAAATCCTCATGGCCAAGGAGGGCGTCGGCGAGTTGCAGTTGGTGCTGCCGACCCTGGCACGCTTGTCAAAGGCCGGCGAGCGCATTGTGTTGGTGGCGCCGCCCTACACGCCGTATCCCCATGCCTGGCAGAACGCCGGGGTGGATCTGCGTTTGCTCTCGGTGATCCAGGCCGAGGAGCGCGACGCGCTGTGGGCAGTGGAGCAGTGTTTGCGTTCCGGCAGTTGCGGCGCGGTGTTGTGCTGGCCGCGCAAGGCCGATGACCGTGCGCTGCGGCGCTTGCAGGTGGCGGCGGAAACCGGGCAGACCCTGGCGTTCGCCTGGCGCTCCTTGAACGAGGCGATCAACTCATCGCCCGCCGCGTTGCGCCTGGCGGTTGAAGCGAAGCCCGCGCAAGTGCGGGTGCTCAAGTGCCGCGGCGGCCTGGCCCACCCGGCGCCGATTGCCCTGGCCGGGCACTGAGGTTGGCATGCGCTGGGTGTGTATTGTCTTTCCGCAATTGGCGCTGGACGGGGTGCAGCGTGCGCACCCCGAGCCGGACCAACCCCTGGCCCTGTTGGCCGGCACGCCGCAGCGGCGCGTGTTGCAAACCGTCAATGATGCGGCCCGAGCGTTGGGGCTGCGTCCTGGACAATCCCTGACCGCCGCCCATGCCCTGGTCCAGACGTTTGCCAGCGCCGAATACGACCCCGCCGAGATCGAACGCTGGCAGCAATTCCTGGCAGCCTGGGCCTATCGGTTCAGCTCCCAGGTCAGCCTGTATTACCCGCGGGCCTTGTTGTTTGAAATCGAGTCGAGCCTGGGCTTGTTCGGCCCGTGGCCGCAGTTCGAAGCGCGCTTGCGCCAGGAACTGACCGAGTTGGGTTTTCGCCACCGCATCGTCGCCGCGCCCAACCCGGCAGCGGCGCGGGTGCTGGCCAATCTCTACGATGGCCTGGCGGTGGCCGATGACCGCGCCTTGATGCAGGCCTTGGCGCCGCTGCCGATTGACCGCGCCGGCCTCGACCCGCAAGCGGCCACGGCCTTGTCGCGCATGGGCCTGCGCACCCTGGCCCAGGTGCAGGCGTTGCCCCGGCACACCTTGGCGCGGCGGTTTGATGCCAGCCTGCTCAAACACCTCGATGCCTTGACCGGGCAGCGCCCGCTGGCCCTGGCGTTCTATCAACCGCCGGATCAGTTCGATGTGCGCATCGAGTTGAATTTCGACGTGCAATCCCACCAGGCGCTGCTGTTCCCGTTGCGGCGCTTGACCGGCGATCTGTCCGCCTTCCTCTGTGGGCGCGACAGTGGCGTGCAGCGTTTCGACCTGCACCTGGAGCATGCCCAGACCCCCGACAGCGTGATCAAGGTCGGCCTGCTCAGTGCCGAACGTGAACCGGCGATGCTGTTCGAACTGGCGCGCGGCCGCCTGGAGCAAGTGCAGGTGACATCCCCGGTGCGCGGCTTTCGCCTGGTGGCCCAGGACCTGCCGGTGTTCGTGCCACAGCGCCAGGACCTGTTCGACGACCGCCCGCAACAGACCCTGCCGTGGGAGCAACTGCGCGAACGCCTGCGCGCCCGGCTAGGGGATGACGCGGTGCAGGGCCTGCGCTTTCACGCCGACCATCGCCCCGAATGCGCCTGGCAAGCGGCGGCCGACAGTCGCCCCAGCCCACCCCTGAACAACGTCCGGCGCCCCGGCTGGTTGCTGAGCGAACCGACCCTGCTGGCCGAGCCGGGCATCCAGATCCTCATGGGCCCGGAGCGCATCGAATCCGGCTGGTGGGACGGCGCCGACATCCGCCGCGACTACTACCTGATCCAGACCCGTGCCGGTCAACAAGGCTGGGCCTACCGCACCGTGGGCCAGCGCGATGGGCTGTGGCTGCAAGGCTGGTTTGCATGAGTTACGCCGAACTGCATTGTCTGTCCAATTTCAGTTTCCAGCGCGGCGCGTCTACGGCGCTGGAGTTGTTCGAACGCGCCAAACACCAAGGCTACAGCGCCCTGGCGATCACCGATGAATGCACCCTGGCGGGCATTGTGCGCGCCTGGCAGGCGGCCAAAGCGGTGCAGTTACCGCTGATTATCGGCAGCGAGATGCGCATCGAGAACGGCCCGAAACTGGTGCTGTTGGTGGAAAACCTCAGCGGTTACCAGCAGCTGTGCCGCTTGATCACGGTGGCCCGCCGGCGTGCCGAGAAGGGCCGCTACCGCCTGCTGCAAGAGGACTTCGACCAGCCGCTGCCCGGCCTGCTGGCACTGTGGATCGCCGAAGATCGCACCACCCAGGCCGAGATCCAATGGCTGCGCCGCACCTTCGCCGAACGCCTGTGGCTGGCGGTGCAGCTGCATTGCGGCCAGGACGATGCGCGCCTGCTGGAACAGCGCCTGCAACTGGCCGCCAGCCTGCAACTGCCTGCCGTGGCCTGTGGCGATGTGCACATGCATGCCCGTGGCCGCCGCGCCCTGCAAGACACCATGACCGCGATCCGCCATCACGTGCCGGTGGCCGAAGCCGGCACGCGCCTGCATCCCAATGGCGAACGGCATCTGCGCAGCCTCGACGCCCTGGCCGCGTTGTACCCGCAAGCCTTGCTCGACGAAACCGCAACCATCGCCCGGCGCTGTACCTTCGACCTCAGCCAGTTGCGCTACCACTACCCGCGCGAATTGGTGCCCGCAGGCCATGACGCCCGCTCCTGGCTGCGCGCCGTGACCGAAGAGGGCATCGCCCGGCGCTGGCCAGAGGGCGTGGATGCGAAGACCTTGCAGCAGATCAACAACGAGCTGGAGCTGATCAGCGAGCTGGGCTACGAAAGTTACTTCCTCACCGTGCACGACATCGTACGTTTTGCCCGCAGCCGTTCGATCCTGTGCCAGGGCCGGGGCTCGGCGGCCAACTCGGCGGTGTGTTTCGCCCTGGGGATCACCGAGATCAACCCGAGCCTGATGAATATGCTGTTCGAACGCTTTCTGTCCAGAGAGCGCAATGAGCCGCCGGACATCGACGTGGACTTCGAACACGAGCGCCGCGAAGAAGTGCTGCAGTACGTGTTCCAGCGCTATGGCCGTACCCGCGCGGCGCTGACGGCGGTGGTCAGCAGCTACCATGCCGCCGGCGCGGTGCGTGACGTGGCCAAGGCCCTGGGTTTGCCGCCGGATCAGATCAACGCCCTGGCTGACTGCTGCGGACGCTGGAGCGACGCTGCGCCGCCACTTGAGCGCCTGCGTGAAGGCGGCTTCGACCCCGACAGCCCGCTGCTGCGTCGGGTACTCACACTGACCCAGCAACTGATCGGCTTCCCCCGGCACCTGTCCCAGCACCCTGGCGGTTTTGTGATTTCCGAATACCCGCTGGACACCCTGGTGCCTGTGGAAAACGCGGCGATGGCCGAGCGCACCATCATTCAATGGGACAAGGACGACCTCGACGCGGTAGGCCTGCTCAAGGTGGATATTCTCGCCCTCGGCATGCTCAGCGCGATCCGCCGCTGCTTCGATCTGCTGCGCCGCCATCGTCACCTCGACCTGGCCTTGGCGACCATTCCCAAGGAAGACCCGGCGACCTACGCGATGATCAGCAAGGCCGACACCATCGGCGTGTTCCAGATCGAGTCGCGGGCGCAGATGTCGATGTTGCCCAGGCTCAAGCCCAAGACTTTTTATGACCTGGTGATCGAGGTGGCGATCGTGCGGCCGGGGCCGATCCAGGGTGGCATGGTGCATCCATACCTGCGGCGGCGGAACAGGGAGGAAGAGACCACCTATCCCTCGCCGCAATTGAAAGCGGTGCTGGAGCGGACCCTGGGCATCCCGCTGTTTCAGGAGCAAGTCATGCAGATCGCCATGGTCGCTGCCGATTACGGCCCCGGCGAGGCGGATCAGTTGCGCCGTTCCATGGCCGCCTGGAAACGCCACGGCG
Source organism: Pseudomonas sp. FP2335 (assembly GCF_030687535.1). Classification (NCBI taxonomy): domain Bacteria; kingdom Pseudomonadati; phylum Pseudomonadota; class Gammaproteobacteria; order Pseudomonadales; family Pseudomonadaceae; genus Pseudomonas; species Pseudomonas sp. FP2335. The sequence goes on along the minus strand of NZ_CP117437.1, from coordinate 3,420,401 downwards.
GCCTGGAGCCGCACCAGGAACGGCTGCGCACCGGCATGCTGAAAAACGGCTACAGCGAGGCGTTCGCCGCGCAGATATTCGAGCAGATCAAGGGCTTTGGCAGCTATGGCTTTCCGGAGTCCCACGCGGCCAGTTTCGCCTTGCTGACCTATGCCAGTTGCTGGCTCAAGTGCCATGAGCCGGCGGCCTTTGCCTGTGCGCTGATCAACAGCTGGCCCATGGGGTTCTACAGTCCGGACCAGATCCTGCAGGATGCGCGGCGACATCGGTTGCAGATCCGTCCGGTGGATGTGCAGGCCAGTGACTGGGATTGCAGCCTGGAACCTATCGAGGGCGCGCAGCCGGCGATTCGCATGGGCTTGCGCATGATCGCGGGGTTTCGCGAAGAGGAGGGGCGGCGCATCGAAGCGGCGCGTCAACGTCGCCCGTTCAACGATATTGCCGACCTGGACGAGCGCGCAGGCCTGGACGCCCGTGCCCAGGCGTTGCTGGCGGATGCCGGTGCCTTGCGCGCCTTGGCGGGCAACCGGCACACGGCGCGCTGGGCGGTGGCCGGGGTGCATAAGCAACTCGGGTTGTTTGCCGGCTTGCCCAGCCCGGATGAAGACGTGGTGGAACTGCCCGCGCCCACGGTGGGGGAAGACTTGCAGGCCGACTACGCCACCGTCGGCACTACCCTTGGCCCGCATCCGCTGGCGTTGCTGCGTGATGAATTGCGCAGACGGCGCTGCCGCAGCTCCAGGGAGCTGATGGCGGTGGAGCATGGGCGCAATGTCAGCGTCGCGGGTCTGGTGACCGGCCGTCAACGTCCAGGCACGGCGAGCGGGGTGACCTTCGTCACCCTGGAGGACGAGTTTGGCAACCTCAATGTGGTGGTCTGGCGCGACCTGGCCGAGCGCCAACGCCAGGCACTGGTGGGGTCGCGGCTGCTGAAAGTGGACGGACGCTGGGAAGCGGTGGGCGAGGTGCGGCACTTGATTGCCGGGCGGTTGACCGACCTGACACCGCTGCTGGAAGGGATTCACGTGCGCAGTCGGGATTTTCACTGAGACGAGTGGTAGGTGCGTTGTTTAACGCCTAACGTACATAGGTTGAAACCATCTAAGTTTGCTGCGCTCCAAAACTTGCCGATGTCTTCTTTGCGTACTGAGCCAACCGATGCAGTTTTTATCCAACCCCCATGGCTGTGAAGGCTGGGCCGGTGAAATGGCCCAGCGGATCCGTGCCTTCGATTGGTCGGCCACCGACCTGGGCCCCATCGACCGCTGGTCCACCAGCCTGGCCTGCAACGTACAGATGATGTTGGCGTCCCCCGTGCCGATGGTGATGCTGTGGGGGCGCCTGGGTTACATGATCTACAACGACAGCTATTCGCGGTTCGCCGGCGGTCGCCACCCGTACCTGCTAGGCACGCCGGTGGAGCTGGGCTGGCCGGAAGTCGCCGACTTCAACCGGCACGTGGTGGACACCTGCCTGGCGGGCGGCACCTTGTCGTTCAACAACAAGGACCTGGTGCTGCTGCGCAACGGTTTGCCGGAAACCGTGTGGCTGGATCTCTATTACAGCCCGGTCGCCGGCGACAACCAGCAACCGGCGGGCGTATTGGCGATTGTGGTGGAGACCACCGAACTGGTGCAGTCCGAGCGGGTGCGCCAGGAACTCACCCACAACCTCGAACAGCGCGTGGCCGCCGAAGTACAGGCGCGCTCCGCCGCCGAGGAGCAACTGCGCCAGTCGCAGAAGCTGGAAGCCATTGGCGGCCTTACGGGTGGCGTGGCCCATGACTTCAACAACCTGTTGCAAGTGATCGCCGGCAACCTGCACCTGCTGGCCCGCCATGAGCCGGACAACGCCCAGGTGCAGCGCCGTGTGGCGGCGGCGATTGCGGCGGTGGAACGCGGCGCCAAGCTGTCGGCGCAGCTGCTCGCGTTTGCCCGGCGTCAACCGCTGTCGCCAGCGGTGCACAACCCGCAACGCATTTATGCGGGCCTGGGTGAGTTGCTGCAACGGGCGCTGGGGGAAACCATTCATATCGACGTGCAAATGCCCCAGGACGCCTGGCTTATCAACGTCGATCGCAACCAGTTGGAGAACGCGCTGCTCAACCTGGCGATCAATGCCCGCGATGCGATGAAAGGCGAGGGTGTGATCCGCATCACAGGTGAAAACATCATCCTCAACCCCAGCGATTGTGCGGGCAAAAGCATCAAACCTGGGGAGTATGTGCGCCTGGCGGTCACCGACACCGGGGTGGGCATGTCGGCGCTGACCCTCAAGCGCGCGTTCGAGCCGTTCTTCACCACCAAGCGTGAAGGCCACGGCACCGGCCTGGGCCTGAGCATGGTGTTCGGGTTTGTGCGCCAGAGTGGCGGGCACGTGGAGATGTGGAGCGAGGAGGGCAAGGGCTCGGTGGTGCAGATGTATTTCCCCCACAGCCTGGAGCCGGAAAGCCTGGACGTGCACATCGATCAACTGCCCCACACCGGCGGGCAGGAAACCATCCTGGTGGTGGAGGACAATGAAGGCGTGCGCCTGACCGTGGTCGAATTGCTGCAGCAATCGGGCTACACCGTACTCACTGCCGAAGACGGCGACCGCGCCATGCAGGCCTTGCAAGGCGGTTTGCTGCCAGACCTGATTTTTACCGACGTGGTCATGCCTGGCCGCGTCAAAAGCACCGACCTGGCCGCCTGGGCCCGTGCACAACAACCCAGCGTGGCGGTACTGTTCACCTCCGGCCACACTCGCGACATTCTTTCCAGCAATCACTTGCTGAGCCCCGACATTCACCTGCTGAGCAAGCCCTACAGCCCCGAAGCCCTGACGCAACGGGTGCGCAGCGTGCTTACCGCGAGATAAGGTTGACCATGACTTCACAGCGCAACACCCCTCAATTCCACGGTTTCGTGCGGGTGCGTGGCGCCCGCGAACACAACCTGCGCAACGTCGACGTGGACATCCCGCGGGATGCCCTGGTGGTGTTCACCGGGGTGTCGGGCTCGGGTAAGTCGTCCCTGGCGTTTTCCACGGTGTATGCCGAGGCGCAGCGCCGCTACTTCGAATCGGTGGCGCCGTATGCGCGGCGGCTGATCGACCAGGTCGGCGTGCCGGATGTGGACTCCATCGAAGGCCTGCCGCCCGCCGTAGCCCTGCAACAACAGCGCGGTACGCCAAACGCGCGCTCGTCGGTGGGCAGCGTCACCACCTTGTCGAGCCTGATCCGCATGCTCTACTCCCGCGCCGGCAGTTATCCGCCGGGGCAGGCGATGCTGTATGCCGAGGATTTTTCGCCGAACCTGCCCCAAGGCGCCTGCCCGCAATGCCACGGCCTGGGGCGTGTGTATGAAGTGACCGAGGCGCTGATGGTGCCCGATCCGTCGCTGACCATCCGCCAGCGCGCGGTGGCGTCCTGGCCGTTGGCGTGGCAAGGCCAGAACCAGCGCGACATCCTCGTGACCCTGGGGTATGACGTGGACATCCCGTGGCGTGAGCTGCCGAAAAAGCAGCGCGACTGGATCCTGTTCACCGAAGAAACCCCCACCGTGCCGGTGTATGCAGGGCTCACCCCGGAGCAGACCCGCGAAGCGTTGCAGCGCAAGCTGGAGCCGAGTTACCAGGGCACCTTCAGCGGGGCGCGGCGTTACGTGCTGCACACCTTCACCCACAGCCAAAGCGCGCTGATGAAAAAGCGTGTGTCGCAGTTCATGCAGGGCAGCGCCTGCCCCTTATGCGAGGGCAAGCGGCTGACAAAGGCGGCGCTGTCGGTAAAGTTTGCCGGGGTGGACATTGGCGAGTTGTCGCAACTGTCCTTGACCCAGCTGGCCGAGCTGTTGCGGCCGGCGGCGGCGGGGCAGGACAGCATGCAACTGTCGGTGGAAAAGCGCCTGGCCGCCCAACGCATCGCCCAGGACCTGCTGGAGCGGGTCAGCACCTTGACCGAGCTGGGTTTGGGCTATTTGTCCCTGGAGCGCAGCACGCCGACGTTGTCGTCCGGCGAGTTGCAGCGCTTGCGGCTGGCGACGCAATTGGGCTCGCAGCTGTTTGGCGTGATCTATGTGCTCGACGAGCCGTCGGCGGGGCTGCACCCGGCGGATGGCGAGGCATTGTTCACCGCGCTCGCCCGCTTGAAGGCGGCGGGCAACTCGTTGTTTGTGGTCGAGCATGACCTGGAAACCATGCGCCGCGCCGACTGGCTGATCGATGTGGGCCCGGCGGCGGGCGAGCATGGCGGGCAAGTCCTGTACAGCGGGCCACCGGCCGGCCTGGCGCAGGTTGAAGCGTCACAGACCCGTGAATACCTGTTCGCGGAAAAAAGCGCCTTGCCACGGGTGCGTCGCGAGCCCAGCGGCTGGCTGAAACTGGAAGGCGTGACGCGCAACAATCTCCGCGCGCTGAGCGTGGACTTCCCGCTGGGCTGCTTTACTGCGGTTACCGGGATTTCCGGGTCGGGCAAGTCCAGCCTGGTCAGCCAGGCCCTGCTGGATCTGGTGGGCAGTGGCCTAGGGCGCAGCGTGGAAAGTGATGAAGAACAGAGCCTGGAAGACGCCGCCCCGCAAACCAGCGGTGGGCGCATCAGCGCCGGGCTGGAGCAGATCCGTCGCCTGGTGCAGGTGGACCAGAAACCCATTGGCCGCACCCCGCGTTCCAACCTTGCGACCTACACCGGCTTGTTCGATCAGGTGCGCAAACTGTTTGCCGCGACACCGGCGGCGAAAAAACGTGATTACGACGCCGGGCAATTCTCCTTCAACGTCGCCAAGGGCCGTTGCTCGAACTGCGAGGGTGAAGGGTTTGTCAGCGTGGAATTGCTGTTCATGCCCAGCGTCTACGCACCGTGCCCGACCTGCCATGGCGCGCGCTACAACCCCGAGACACTGGCCATCCAATGGCAAGGCCTGAATATCGCCCAGGTGCTGGGGTTGACGGTGGAACAGGCCGTTGACGTATTTGCCGAGCAACCGGGGGTACTGCGGTCGTTGCAGGTTTTGCGTGACATCGGTCTGGGTTACCTGCGCCTGGGACAGCCGGCGACTGAACTGTCCGGCGGCGAGGCGCAACGCATCAAGTTGGCCACCGAACTACAACGCAATGCCCGGGGCGCGACCCTGTACGTCCTGGACGAGCCCACCACCGGCCTGCATCCGCGGGACGTGGACCGCCTGCTCAGCCAACTCAATCAGCTGGTGGACGCGGGGCACAGCGTCGTGGTGGTGGAACATGAGATGCGTGTGGTGGCGCAAAGTGACTGGGTGATCGACATCGGGCCGGGGGCGGGAGATCTGGGGGGGAATGTGGTGGCGTGTGGCACGCCGCAGCAAGTGGCCAGAAGCAAAACCAGCCGCACCGCGCCGTTCTTGGCCCGGGAGCTGGCCTGAGCGTCAGCCTTCGCTAGCAAGCCCGCTCCCCCAAAAGTCCGCCCCAGAATTTTGAACAGTGTCGTGACCGCAAACATGACACCCCCCTTGCAATGGTCTAGCTTCAAGGGCGTAAGCCATTGATCAACATGCGGAGGTACGTCATGCCAGTGAAACACGACCTGTATCAGGACTTGGGTTGGAGCAAGGAAGCCGTTCATGAACGCAGGGCGGGCGACAAGCGTCTGGATGCGCTGCTCACTCAATACGAGGATGCCGACAAAGAGGTTCTGAAGGCGGAAGCGGCCAGTGCCAGCGATGAGGATGTGGAGAAGCTGAAGAAGAAACGGTTGTTGGTCAAGGATAGGATTGTGGAGCAGTTGGGCTGAATGAAGCCTCACGCCCTACAGAAGGGGCGGACATACTTGTTCAGATTGATCTTACGGACAGCAACCCTGTTGCTGCCTATGATGCCCGTCACCCACCCGGCTCTTGGGGCTCTGGGGGCGAATACGGCGTAAGGATTACGCTGGTGAGCCGGGCGGGTATCTTGTTTCAGGCGAGCAGCGCCTGAGTGCATTCCTCAATCGAGCGCTGCTGCGTCTCGCCATACAACTCCAACTCGTCAATCGTCCGGCGCCCCAACGCCTTCTCGAACTCCGCCTTGTTTGAATTGGCCGCGTAATGACTCTGCGCGGCATCCCCAAGGTTCGACTGAAAAATCCCCGCCGCGCTTACCGGCAGAAAGTCTTCGTACACCAACGGCTCCACTGTCACATGACCTGCCGCGATCAGTGCCTCCAGTGTGCGTGGTTGATCGGCTTGGCCACGGGCCGCCAGGCCGGCATCGGTGGCGAAGTAGCGAAAGTAGGCGAGACCCTGTTCACGCATGTGTGCGTGGTTGTCGGGGAAGGCCTGGAAGTGCTGTTCCATCAGTTGCATGTAGCGTGCGGCATTGCCCTCGTTGGGGAACGCGCCCAGTTCATCGCGTGCGGCATTCAATAACTGGTCATACAGCGCGCGGCCTTTGGGGGTCAGGGCTACGCCGCGTTGTTCGATTTCGCCGAAGCGGGCGCTGTGGCTGCCTCTGGCGTCGGTGAAGGCGATGGCTTCGTCGAGGGCCTTGAAGCTGGTCTGGCGCAGCAGGATCGGGCACTGGCGGCGTGGCGGGCCTTCGATCACAGCCTTGGGCGTGATGCCCTTGCCGGGCATGGCGGCCTGGACTTGGTCGATGTCCAGGGTGCGCGGGGTCAGGTGGTTGATGTGCGGGCCCTTGAACGCCACCACGTCGGCGATCAGGCGGTGCTGGTCGCTGAGTTGCTGGTACTGCGCGCGGGTGACAGTGGCGGTGTGATGCCAGCGGAAGGTTTCCAGGGCCTGGAGGATAAATTCCTCGGCATCCACGGCGTTGAGGCCGCCAGCCTTTTCCGCTTGTTCGATCAGCGCCAGGGCGCCAGGGGTGAAGATTGAGCGCTTGGCCAGGGCGGTTTCGGCGAAGGCGCGCAGCTCGGGGTTGTCGATCAGTTCCAGGCGCAGCAGCGAGGTGAACACGCGGAACGGGCTGGTTTGCAGCGCCTGCTCATGCACGGCGCGGAACGCGGTGGAATGCACCGGCACGCCGGCTGGGGTCAGGTCGTAGTAGCCCACCGGTTGCATGCCCATCACTGCAAACAGACGGCCGATGGTTGCCAGTTCGAAGGCGGTGCCCAGGCGGATGGCGCCGTGACGTTCCATGTCCAGGCGCTGGATTTCGCCGGTGCGTTGCAGTTGTTGCGCCAGGTCCGGCTGGGCCTCGAGCACGCGGGTGTTGGTCTCGGCCACCAGCGCCATCAGTGCGCCATACAGCGGAACTTCATCTCGGTACATGTCGGACATGGCCTTGGAAAAGCCCTTGCGGATCTCGTCGGGGCTGACATGTGCGGTGCTGGGCATAGAAAAATTCCTGATGACGATGGTGGTGGACGTAGCCGATGCCAGGATTTTGTTGGGCAGGGGGTGTGTGCGCAAACGAAGAATCTTCAGGACTTCATTCTGCAAATGAATGAGATGACGTGAATATGACAAAAAACCGCCAACGAAGAATTTCATTTTCCGACGGTTTTCCTAACTAATTCTTCACGGAATCGGCCCCATCCGGCATGAAAGAATCGTCACGTTCGCAGGGATGAAAACGCCGTTTCGCACATCACACACATAAAAAAATGTTCAGGGGCCGTCGTTAATGAAAATTTCTACACTGGCGTTATCCATCACCGCCGCCGTTCTTGCACAACAGGCTTGGGCAGATGATTTCGGGCTCGGTTCGCTGGGCACCGGCAACGGACACAGCGGTTTCCTTGAGGACAGCCATGCGTCCGTGAGTTCGCGGACCATGTACTACAGCGCCGATAACCGTTCGGGGACCAACAACGATCTGCGTGAAGCCGCCACCGCGCTGCGCTTTGACTACAAGTCCGGTTTCACCCAGGGCACCGTTGGTGTCGGTTTCGACGTGATGGCCTTTGGCGCCCTGCGTCTGGACGGTGGCGATGGCCATACGGCGGGCGCAGGCCTGGCGGGCAATGGCAACAGCTTCTTCCCGACCAAGAACAACGGCACCGAACCCGCCGATGCGTTTGGACGCGCGGCAGGCAATGTGAAGTTCCGCATTTCCCAGACCGAGTTGCATGTCGGTGGCGGCCTGGCGCCGGTGTTGCCGATCCTGGTGTCCAACGATAGCCGTGTGGCCCCGCAAACCTTTGACGGCGGCATCCTCACCTCCAGCGATATTCCCAACGTCACCTTCACCGGGGGTGAACTGAACCGCGTCGAAGGCCGCGCCTCCAGCAATTCCACAGGTTTGAGCGTGGCGGGTGGCCAGCGCGACAGCGACAGCTTCAAGTTCGGTGGGGTGGACTACAAGCCGTTTGGTTCCTCCGACAACGTCATCGCGAAAAACCTGACGCTGCAGTACTACTACGCCCAACTCCAAGACTTCTACAAACAGAACTACTTCGGCCTGGTCCACGTATTGCCGCTGGGCAATGACCAATCGTTCAAGACCGACCTGCGCTACTTCGACAGCAGCAGTGACGGCAAGAACGGCCAGAGTGGCTACCAGTTCAACAACAACGGTGGCTACGCCAAGCACGCCAACGAAGTGGACAACAAAACCTACAGTGCGGCCTTCACCTACCAACTGGGCGGCAGCAGCCTGATGCTTGGCCATATTGGCGTGGGCGACGACGGCGGCTTTGTGTGGGTGAACCAGGGCAGCCTGGCCGACCCGCATGCGCAGGGTGCTGGCGGCAGCGATTTCTACCTGTTCACCGACGCCGTGGTCGGCCAGTTCTCCCGTGCGGGCGAGCAGGTCAACTTTGGTCAGTACTCGTATGACTTCAAGGCCTACGTGCCCGGCCTGAAGGCTTCCGTGGCTTACCTGGATGGCCGGGACATCAAGTCCAAGGTGGCTGGTGGCCCTGACCAGAAAGAAAACGAAGCCGACTTCCGTCTGGACTACGTTGTGCAGGCCGGTCCTCTGAAAGGTTTCGGGACGACTTTGCGGACTGGCACCTACCACGGCAAGAACACTGGTACTGCCGATCAGGATCAAACCCGCCTGATCTTCAACTACACCTACGCGATCTTCTAAACCTTCATGTGCACACGGGTGTGGATGGGTCCTACACTGCTCCCTACCTTGTAGGCGCCGGAGGACCGCATGACGGCCACGCCCGTAACCCGAATAACCGACACCACCGAAGGCCAGCGCCTGGCGACTCAGGACGCCGAGCGCTGGCGCGAGTGGGGCCCGTATTTAAGCGAGCGCCAGTGGGGCACGGTACGCGAGGACTACAGCGCCGACGGCGACGCCTGGGCGTATTTCCCACACGAACATGCGCGCAGCCGCGCCTACCGTTGGGGCGAGGATGGCCTGGCCGGTTTCAGCGACAACGCGCAACGCTGGTGCCTGGGCCTGGCGCTGTGGAACGAGCGCGACGCGATCATCAAGGAACGTCTGTTCGGCCTGAACAACGCCGAGGGCAACCACGGCGAGGACGTCAAGGAACTGTACTTTTTCGTCGATGGCGTGCCGAGTCATGCCTACATGCGCATGCTGTATAAATACCCGCACGCGGCCTTTCCCTACGCCGACTTGATCGCCGAGAACGCCCGCCGTGGGCTGGGCGATGCCGAATACGAAATCCTCGACACCGGGGTGTTTGAAGACAACCGTTACTGCGATGTCAGCGTCGAGTACGCCAAGCATCAGCCCGACGATATTTTCATGCGCGTCACCGTGCACAACCGTTCGGATCAGCCGACCCGCTTGCAGGTATTGCCCCAGGTGTGGGCGCGCAACGACTGGAGCTGGACCTTTGATGCGCCAGTGCCGCGCCTGGTACTCGACGGCGAACAGGTGCTAGCGCGTCATCATGAGCTGCCGGATCGTTACCTCAGTGCCTGGGGCCAGGATGGGGTGGAGTGGTTGTTCTGTGAGAACGAGAGTAACCACCCACGTTTGGATGGGCTACCGGCGCCGGGGCCGTTCAAGGACGGGATCAACGATTATGTGGTGGGCGGCGTCCAATCGGCGATCCGGCGGGACAGCGGCACCAAGGTCGCTGCGCGGTTCGTCCTCGAATTGGCAGGCTTGCAAAGCACAACCCTCTACCTGCGTTTTGCGCCGGTGGCCGCGCCTGAGGTCAATGCGCGCAAGCTGTTTGAGCTGCGGCGCCAGGAGGCCGACGATTTCTACGCAGCCTTGCAACAGGGCATCGCGTCTGAGGATGCACGCAACGTACAGCGTCAGGCATTGGCCGGTTTGTTGTGGTCCAAGCAGCTGTATTATTTCGACGTCAACCAATGGCTCGACGGCGACCCAGCCCAGCCCGCGCCGCCGGCCGAGCGGTTGCATATCCGCAACAGCCATTGGCGGCACCTGTCCAACTTCGACATCCTGTCCATGCCCGACACCTGGGAGTACCCCTGGTATGCCTCCTGGGACCAGGGCTTCCAGGCGGTGGCGATTGCGCTGATTGATCCGGCCTACGCCAAGAGACAATTGTTGCTGCTGGTCAAAGACCGCTTCATGCACCCCAATGGCCAGTTGCCGGCGTATGAGTGGCGCTTCGACGACGCCAACCCACCGGTACATGCCTGGGCCAGTTGGCGCGTGTATCAGCAGGATAAGGCGCTGACCAGCGTAGGCGACATGGACTTCCTGGAGCGGATCTTCCACAAGCTGCTGTTGAATTTTTCCTGGTGGGTCAATCGCAAGGATGCCGAGGGGCGCAACCTGTTCCAGGGTGGTTTCCTCGGCTTGGACAACATTGCCTTGTTCGACCGCTCGGCCGCGCTGCCGCCGGGGTATCAGCTGGATCAGGCGGATGGCACGGCGTGGGTCGCGGCATATGCCCTTGACTTGATGCGCATGGCTCTGGAGCTGGCCAGGCGAAATGTGGTGTACGTCGACATCGCGGTGAAGTTTTTCGAGCACTTCCTGTATATCGCTGGCGCCATCAATCGCGTGGATGACAGCGCCGAAGGTCTGTGGGATGAGCAGGACCTGTTCTTCTACGATGTGCTGCGCCGCCCAGACGGCAACAATGAACCGGTGCGCCTGCGTTCGATAGTCGGGCTGATGCCGCTGTTTGCGGTGCTGGTGCTGGAGCAGCGCGAGCATGAAGGTCTGGAAGGGTTGCGCGAGCGTTTGTTGGGCTTTATGAAGCACCGCCCGGACCTGGCCAAATTGGTCTCGCGGTGGAACGAGCCGGGGCAGGGCAATCGCCTGTTGCTGGCACTGCTGCGCGGCGAACGTACCAAGGACCTGCTGCGGCGCATGCTGGATGAACGTGAGTTTTTGTCGGCGTTTGGTGTGCGCTCCCTGTCCAAGGCGTTTGCCGAGCAACCGCTGGCCCTGAAGATGAATGGCAACACCCTGTGTGCCAGCTACCAGCCTGGTGAATCCGATTCGCGGTTGTACGGCGGAAATTCCAACTGGCGCGGGCCGTTGTGGATGCCGGTGAATTACATGCTGATCGAATCGCTGCGGGAATTTCACCGCTACTACGCCGACAACTTCTCCGTGGAGTACCCCACGGGCAGTGGTTATCTGGCGTCGCTTGAGGACGTGGCTGACGGGCTCAGTGAGCGGCTGACGGGGTTGTTTCTACGCGATGAAAATGGCCTGCGGCCATCGATGGCGGGGTATGCGCAGTTGCAGGCGGACCCGGCGAGTTGTGACCTGGTGTTGTTCCATGAGTATTTCCATGGAGAGACAGGGCGCGGCCTGGGGGCGTCGCATCAGACGGGGTGGAGTGCGTTGGTGGCGTTGTTGCTGCAACCGAAAGCCTAAGGTCTGTGGTGGAGCAAAATGTGGGAGCGGGCTTGCTCGCGAAGGCGGTGTATCAGTCACAGATCGATCAACTGATAGTCCGCATTCGCGAGCAAGCCCGCTCCCACACAAGCCCGCCCGCACAGGGATTCAGGGTTGCCCGTGAATCAGGAAGGGAACAGCTCGCTCAACTTCATTGCCAGCATCATGTCGCCTTCGGTGCGCAGCTTGCCACCCATGAAGGCCTGCATGCCGTCGGTGGAACCGTCAACGATGCCTTCCAGGGTTTCGCTGTCCATGACCAGCGTTACTTGTGCGTCTGGGTTTTCGCCTTCCTGCAGTTCGCAGGTCTTGTCTTTGACGATCAGCGAGAAGTTCTTGGTGTCGTCGATGCGGAAACCGAATACCAGGTCCAGGCCGTCAGCGGCGCTTGGGTTGAATTTGGCTTTCATTGCTTCTACAGCTTTGGCTACGTCAGTCATGGTTTCGATCCTTTTATGGTGAGTCCAGTGACCTTGGGGTCACGGTTGGCCGCAGCTCATCGGAAGGTGATGAGTTGCGGCGCCTTCAACAGTTGCAAGTGGGAGTGGCTGTTGAAGGAAGCCAGGGCCACCTCGCGACCGCGGAATTTCAGCTGGTTGAGCGAGGTGTTAACAATTTGCCAGTTCAGTTCGAAGGCCTGGGCAGCGGGCATCCGGGTAATCAGGTGGAGCAGGGCGGTGATGGTGCCGCCGGAGGTGAACACGGCGATTTTCTGCGCGTTGTCCGCCGCTTCAAGAATGCGTTGCAGGCCCGCCTGGACCCGCTCGACAAACCCCAGCCAGCTTTCCAGGCCCGGCGGATCATAGGTGCCGGCCAGCCAGCGCTCGATGATCAGGGCGAAGATGCGCTGGAATTCGCTGCGGTTCTGCGCGGCATTGCGCAGGATCTCCAGGGCTTCGGGTTCGGTGGTGAGCAGGTCGGGGAGCAGGGCGCGGATGATCGCATCGGCGTCGAACTCGTTGAAGGCGCTGTCTACCTCCAAGGCCGGCACCGGCAGGCCGAGGGCGCTGTATTGATCGAACGCGGCGCTGGCGGTGTGCTGCTGGCGACGCAGGTCGCCGGCGATGCAGCGGTCGAACGTCAGGCCCAGTTCGGCCAGGTGGCGCCCGAGCACTTGCGCTTGTTCCACGCCGACGGGCGACAGGACGTCATAGTCGTCTGCACCGAAGGAGGCTTGGCCATGTCGAATCAGATAGATGCTGCCCACGTCCGTTTTCCCGGTACGTTGAAAGTCTGGCGAGGTTATGGGGATGCCTGCGAGCTGTCAATGGAAAAACATACGCTTGTTTTAAAAGCTCGTTGGAACGCTCCGTTGCTGGCGGTTTGATCACTGGCTCGAACGCGGTGCCGCCGGTATGCTTGGGCAATCCGCGCCTGGCGCACTGCACTTGTAAGGAGAAACATGGATTTCCTGGCCGAATACGCGAGCTTTCTGGCGAAGACCGTCACCCTGGTGGTCGCTATTCTGGTGGTACTGATCAGCTTCGCGGCATTGCGCAGCAAAGGTCGTCGCAAGTCCGCCGGCCAATTGCAGGTCAGCAAACTCAATGATTTCTACAAGGGCCTGCGTGAGCGCCTGGAATCAACCCTGCTCGACAAGGACCAGCTCAAGGCCCTGCGCAAGTCCGAAAGCAAAGCCGAAAAGAAGAACAGCAAGAAAAAGCCCGAGGCCAAGCCACGGGTGTTCGTGCTGGATTTCGACGGCGACATCAAGGCCTCGGCCACCGAGAGCCTGCGCCATGAAATCACCGCGTTGCTCAGCCTCGCCACGCCTAAGGACGAAGTGGTCCTGCGCCTGGAAAGCGGCGGCGGCATGGTGCACAGCTACGGCCTGGCCTCGTCGCAACTGGCGCGGATCCGCCAGGCGGGCGTGCCGTTGACCGTGTGCATCGACAAGGTTGCGGCCAGCGGCGGCTACATGATGGCGTGCATCGGCGAGAAAATTATCAGCGCCCCGTTTGCCATTCTCGGTTCGATTGGCGTGGTGGCGCAGTTGCCCAACGTCAACCGCCTGCTGAAAAAACACGACATCGACTTTGAAGTGCTGACCGCCGGCGAGTACAAGCGCACCCTCACGGTGTTTGGCGAAAACACCGAGAAGGGCCGCGAGAAGTTCCAGGAAGACCTGGACATCACCCATCAACTGTTCAAGAACTTCGTGTCGCGCTATCGCCCACAGTTGGCGATTGATGAAGTCGCGACCGGAGAGGTGTGGCTGGGTGTTGCAGCGCTGGACAAGCAACTGGTCGATGAGCTGCAAACCAGCGACGAATACCTGGCGACCAAGGCCAAGACCGCCGAGGTGTTCCACCTGCACTATGCCGAGCGCAAGAGCTTGCAGGAACGTGTCGGCCTGGCGGCCAGCGGTTCCGTGGACCGGGTGCTGCTGACCTGGTGGAACCGTCTGACCCAGCAGCGGTTCTGGTAACCCGCCCCCTCGGATCCAAGTGATCCCTTGTGGGAGCGGGCTTGTGTGGGAGCGGGCTTGCTCGCGAAGGCGGTGTACCAGTCACCGGATTTAGCGACTGACACTCCTCATTCGCGAGCAAGCCCGCTCACACACACGCCCGCTCCCAGATTGATCGGGTGTCGCATCAACATGCCCACCACCAGCGCCCCTAGCAACCCCAATAATCCTGCGACCCACAGCACCCCGCCAAACCCACCGACAAACGCCTGCCGGGCCAACGGTTGCACACTGGCGCGTGCTGGCTCCGGTAACAGCGCCATCGCCGCCGGCATATCGCCCGCCACCACCCGCGACGCTATGCCGGCCACTTGCGCCTGCCACTGCCCACCGATGCTCGTGCTCAACAACTGCTCGCTCTGACTATTGAGCAGCGCGCCATATACCCCAATGGCCAGCATGATCGCGCTGAAACGCATGGTGGTACTCATCCCCGAGGCCATCCCGGCGCGGTCGCGCGGCACGCAGGCCATGATGTTTTTCTGGGTGTCGCCATTGAGCAAACCCGCGCCGGCGCCAGTGATGGCAATCGCCAGGGCGAAGGGCAGGTAGCCCCCCACATTCACCGCCCAGGCGCTGAGCAGGTTGCCGCAGCCCACCAGGGTCAAACCGATGGCCATCATGGTCGCAGGCGCAAAGCGTCCGGCCAGGCGTGCGCCGATGCGTGGGCACACCAGCATAGTCAGGGCAAATGGCAGCATGCCCAGGCCCGAAGTGATTGCGGAGAAACCCAGGCCGTTCTGCAGGTAGAACGGCAGTAATGTCATCATCACCTGGGCACAACCGGCGTAGGCAAACATCCCCAGCAACGCGCCGATAAAGCGCGGATGACGAAACAGTTGCAAGTCCACCATCGGTCGCTGTTGCAAGCGTTCGACCAGCACAAACACGCCCAACAGCACTGCACCACCCAGCAGGCGTGCATAGGTCAGCGGACTGTCCCAACCTATGCGGTTCGCTTCGATCAGTCCCCAGATCAGGCACAACAGGCTGGCACTGAAGGCCAGGCTGCCCCACGGATCGAGCCGGGCCGATTGGGTATCGCGAGATTCCGGGATCGCGCGCAGCACCAGAGCCATCAGCGCCAGGCCCACAGGCAGGTTGAGGTAGAAAATCCAGCGCCAGCCCAGGTACTCGGTGATCAAGCCGCCCAGGGTCGGCGCGGTGGTCATCGCCACTCCCATGCACGCACCCCAGAACGCCCAGGCCTTGGCGCGCTCCACTTCATCGTGGAAGGTATGGCCGATGGACGCCAGGGCCGCGGTCAGCAACAGCGCGGCGCCGACGCCTTTGACAGCACGTGCGACATCCAGCAGCAACGCGGTCGGGGCGGCGCCACAGCCTAGGGAGGCGAGGATAAAAATACCCAGGCCCCAGACCAGCGAGCGTTTGCGCCCGAAACGGTCGGCGAGGCTGCCGGCCGGCAACAGCAGCGCGGCGAAGGCGAGCATGTAGGCGCTGACCACCCATTCGATGTCGGCGAAGTTGGCCACAAGGTCGCGGGCGATACTCGGCAGGCTCACGGCGACGATATTGGTGTCGAGCACAATCAGCGAGCAGACGCCGGAAGCGGTCAACAGGGTCAGGCGCGGGCTGACCGGGTTCATGATCCGATTACCTTGCAGGCAATGAGTGGTTTGAAGTGGATATGCATCGCAAAGGCTCTGTGCTGTTAGGATGGTCCCAGCTTATCGCCAGCACTTGGCGCCTTTGTTAGGCGCCAGGTACAACTTCATTACCTTTGAGCTAACCCTGCGATGGACATCCGCCATTTCCGCTATTTCCTGGCTGTTGCCCGGCACTGCAACTTCACCCGCGCCGCCGAACAACTGGGGATCGCGCCGCCGACCTTGAGTCGGCAGATCCAGGACATGGAAACCGCTCTGGGTACGCGCTTGTTTATCCGTCAACAGCGCGAGGTCAGCCTGACCGAAGCGGGCGCGGCCCTGATGCCGGAAGCCGAAGCTACCGTGCGCCAATTCGAGCTCGCTCAGCGTAAGGCCCAGCGAGCCGGGCGTGGTGAAATCGGCCATATCGAGTTGGGCTATGTGGCGTCCGCGGTGTATAGCGGGCTGTTGCAACGGCAGATGCAGGCGTTCGGCCAGGCATTTGCCGATGTCAGTGTGAATGTGCGCGAGTGCGCCATGGCTACGCTGCCGGGCGCGGTGGCGGATGGGCGCTATGACATCGGCTACGTTCGTTCGCCCATGACCCTGCCCGATGGCGTAGAAGCGGTGCGCCTGGACAGTGAAGGTTTTGTCCTCGCACTGCCCCAGGATTCCTGGCTGCTGGGCCTGAAGGCCATCGGTTGTGAACACCTGCAAAATGAAACCTTCATCTTGCCCGAGCAGATCAGCGGCACGCTGCATGTCGCGACCCAGGGCGGTTTTGCGCCACGCCTGGGCCCGCAGCCAGGTGGTTTGGTCGCGGTGTTGGCGCTGGTTTCGCTGGGGCAAGGGGTGGCGGTGGTGCCGTCATCGGTGGTGGGGCATGTGGCCTTGCCGAACGTGGTCTACCGGCCGATTCAAGGCAGTGAGGCGTCTTCGTGGTTGTCGCTGATCCACCGGCGCTTCGAAAAAGCCCCCGCCGTGGCGCGGTTTATCCAGTTGGCCAAGGCGGCCGGCCGGACATGATTACAGATCTTGTAATAGTTTTGCGCTGTAGGAAATTTGCTTTGCGGTTGTACGATTCAAGTCCTTTTCTTGTCGCAGGACTTGCATGAACACCCTCTCGGAGCCCCCCAGTCGTCTTTCCCCAAGACATCCGCTGCCGCCGTTTCCGCTCAAGCACCCCGTATTTCGACTGCTAGTCTTGTCCCGGTCCACTGACCGCGCATTGCCGTGTCCGGCATTCTGATAATCGAACAAAGAGACTCTATAAATGGAATGGTTAGCGGATCCAACGGCCTGGCTCGGCCTGTTGACTTTGATTGTGCTGGAACTGGTGCTGGGTATCGACAACCTGGTGTTTATCGCCATCCTGGCAGACAAACTGCCGCCGGAGCAGCGTGACCGTGCGCGGTTGATCGGTTTGTCCCTGGCGTTGCTGATGCGCCTGGGCTTGCTGGCAAGTATTTCGTGGTTGGTGACGCTTACCCAGCCGTTGTTCGAAGTGTTCGACAAGAGCTTCTCCGGTCGCGACCTGATCATGCTGTTTGGTGGTGTGTTCCTGTTGTTCAAGGCCACCATGGAATTGCATGAGCGCCTCGAAGGCCATGTGGCCCAGCGTACGGGCAATGTGGCCTACGCGATGTTCTGGCCGATAGTGGCGCAGATCGTGGTGCTCGACGCGGTGTTCTCCCTCGATGCGGTGATCACCGCCGTGGGCATGGTCGATGAGTTGGCAGTGATGATGATCGCGGTGATCATTTCCATCGGCCTGATGATCGTCGCGAGCAAGCCGTTGACCCGCTTCGTCAACGCGCACCCGACGGTGATCATGCTCTGCCTGGGCTTCTTGATGATGATCGGTTTCGCTCTGACCGCCGAAGGCCTGGGCTTCCATATTCCCAAGGGCTACTTGTATGCGGCCATCGGTTTTTCGATCCTGATCGAGGTGTTCAACCAGATTGCCCGTGCCCGCCGCAAGAAGTCGGCGCAAGGCGTGCTGCCGGTGCGTGAGCGCACCGCCCATGCGGTAATGCGTTTGCTGGGCGGTCGCAGCCTGGCGGTGGAAGAGGTCGGTGAAGAGGTGGCCGACTTGCTTGGTGAGCCCGATACCGCCCAGGGCCCGCTGTTTGATCGCCGCGAGCGCGTGATGATCAGCGGTGTGCTGCAATTGGCCGAGCGGCCGATTCGTACGCTGATGACGCCGCGCGCCAAGGTTGATTACATCGATCTGGCGGACGATGCAGAGACGATTCGCCTGAAACTGATGCATTCGTCCTACTCGCGTCTGCCGTTGATCCGCAACGGCGCGGTGGATGAACCGCTGGGTTTTGTGCACAAGAAGGAACTGCTCAAGGAATACCTGGCCGGCAACCAGCCGAACCTGGAACACCTGGCACGCCGGGCGATCAACCTGCTGGAGAGTTTTTCGATCCTCAACGCCCTGGAGCAGATGCGCCAGGAGTCCACCCACATCGCCTTCGTGATCAACGAGTTCGGTGACTTCATGGGCGTGTTGAGCATGACCGACATCCTTGAATCCATCGCCGGTGAATTGCCGGATGCCAGCGAAATCGAGGGGCCGGATATTGTCGAGGAGGGCGCCGGGTTCCGTGCCAATGGCGCAATGAACCTGAACCAACTGCGCCAGCGTACCGGCTTTCAGGCAGTGGCGACCGAGGATTACCAGACCCTCGCCGGCCTGGTGATGAGCCTGCTGGACCGCTTGCCAATGGTCGGCGACAGCCTGGCGTACGAAGGCTGGCGCCTGACCGTGGCCGCGGTCGAAGAGCGACGGGTCACTCAGGTGACGATGGTGCGTGAACCGTAAAGCAGTCCTTGCCTGCGTGTTTTGACACATACAGCGCCCGGTTGGCCTTGAACGGCACCGGGTTGAGGATGTCGCCATCCTTACCCGGGTTCGGTCGAGACTGCCTTGAGCCGCGTAGATGGCCATCAGGGGTGTGCAAGGACTAGCGGGCGTAGCGGGCGAACGTGTCTTCAACGAATTGGTCTTGACCTTCTGGGGCGCCTAAACCCTTGAATGCCTCTTTCAACTCTCCGTTGAGGTAGATCAACCAGGTCGGGGTGCCCTTTACCTCCGGGTGGCGAGGAGTGTTTTCACAGTCAAGCACCATGCTCACGACCTCGGGGTAGTTGGCGGCAACCCTTTCAAACAGCGGCACGGCCTGAGAACAAGCGGGGCAGCGGGCTGAAACAAACAGCAAAAATACTGGGCGTGAGCTGCTCAGTACCTGTCGGTAGTCCTCGGCATTGGCAATCGTCGCAGTGGCAAGTCCCATGACAGCCTTCCTCTTGCGCGGCGGTAGTTGTCGCCAACGCTAAATCGAGGATTGAGCAGCGTCTACTGTCAATCTTCACAGGTCCCGGTCACGCTCCAAGCGCTCGCGGGCCTTGCGCGCCTGGCTCGCGCATTTCTTGTATTCCAGATTGTCCCGCGAGGCCTGGGCCTGGCGATAGCCGTGGTGGTTCTGGCTGGTGTAGTTGGTGCTCAAGGTGTCCTTGAGCTTGCGCAGTTCTTCCTTGCAGTCGCGGCGATCGTTGCTGGCGCAGGCGCTGCCGGCCACCAGCAAGGAAAGCAAAACCAGGGTAAGACGAAACTTCATCAGGGCACGGTCCTTGTAGGCGGGCATGTGCAAAGGCTAGCCGAGCATGGGGATTTTTCCACGGTGCGCGCGCACCGCAACGGTGCGCGGTAACGCTGTTTTGGCGCGCCCGACTGGGGCCTGTCACCGCAGTGTGTGGCCTGGGGTAGCACGGCGGGCGCAGATGCTGGCGTATCGCCGTATTGCCCGCGACGATTTATCTGGCTGATTTATAAAGAATTTATTCCTCGCGTATTTTTCTATTTCGGCGTGTGGCACACTTTCTGCTGTCTATTCCGTTGTTACATACTAAGTTCCGGTATAGCGGAATACACAACTCCTGGAGTGCTTGTCATGCATCACCGACCTTCCGTATTCAAAGCGTGTGTTTTTCTCTTCGCCGCCTCGGCGTCCCTCGCAAGCCAAGTGCAGGCGGCGGACAGCAAGCTCGATGATGTGCTCAAGCGTGGGCACTTGATCGTGGGTACAGGCAGTACCAATGCGCCGTGGCACTTCCAGGGAGCGGATGGCAAGTTGCAGGGGTTTGATATCGACATCGGCCGCATCGTGGCCAAGGGGTTGTTCAACGACCCGAGCAAAGTCGAATTTGTGGTGCAGTCGTCCGACGCACGGATTCCCAACCTGCTGACCAACAAGGTCGACATGAGTTGCCAGTTCATCACCGTCACCGCCAGCCGCGCTCAGCAGGTCGCGTTTACCCTGCCGTACTACCGCGAAGGCGTCGGCCTGCTATTGCCGAACAACAGCAAGTACAAAGAGATTGAAGACCTGCAAGCCGCTGGCGACGGCGTTACCGTGGCGGTGCTGCAAAACGTCTACGCCGAAGAACTGGTGCATCAGGCCCTGCCAAAAGCCAAGGTCGACCAATACGACAGCGTCGACCTGATGTACCAGGCTGTGAACTCCGGCCGCGCCGATGCCGCCGCCACCGACCAGTCCTCGGTCAAATACCTGATGGTGCAGAACCCTGGCCGCTATCGCAGCCCGACCTACGCCTGGAGCCCGCAGACCTACGCGTGCGCGGTCAAGCGTGGCGACCAGGACTGGCTGAACTTCGTCAACACCGCCCTGCATGAAGCCATGACCGGTGTCGAGTTCCCCACCTACCAAGCCTCGTTCAAGCAGTGGTTCGGCGTCGATCTGCCATCGCCGGCGATTGGTTTTCCTGTCGAGTTCAAGTGATTCGTGACAACCGGGGCGCCGCGAACGGCGCCCCTATTAGGTATTGCTGACCATGAACTATCAGTTGAACTTTGCCGCCGTGTGGCGCGATTTCGACACTTTGCTGGCGGGGCTCGGCCTGGGCCTGCAGCTGGCACTGCTGTCGATCGCCATCGGTTGCGTGATCGGCCTGCTGATGGCGTTTGCCATGCTGTCCAAGCACCGCGCGTTGCGAATCTTCGCCTCGGTGTACGTGACAGTGGTGCGCAACACGCCGATCCTGGTGTTGATCCTGTTGATCTACTTTGCGCTGCCGTCGTTGGGCATCCGCCTCGACAAAATCCCGTCCTTCATCATCACGCTGTCGCTGTACGCCGGTGCCTACCTGACCGAAGTATTCCGTGCCGGGCTGTTGAATATTCCCAAGGGGTTGCGTGAAGCCGGCCTGGCCATCGGCCTGGGCGAGTGGCGCATCCGTGCCTACATCACCGTGCCGGTGATGCTGCGCAACGTGCTGCCGGCGCTGTCGAACAACTTTATTTCGCTGTTCAAGGACACCTCGCTGGCCGCTGCCATTGCGGTGCCGGAGCTGACCTATTACGCCCGCAAGATCAACGTCGAAAGCTACCGGGTGATTGAAACCTGGCTGGTCACGACGGCGCTCTACGTGGCTGCCTGTTACCTCATTGCCATGCTGCTCCGTTACTTGGAACAGCGTCTGGCGATCCGTCGTTAAGGAGGGTTCCCATGTACGAGTCCCCCAGCTGGTTGCATGAGTTGTGGATCGCCCGGGATACCCTGTGGGCGGGCTTTCAAGCCAGCGTGTATGTGTCGGCGCTGGCGATTATCTTCGGCACCCTGATCGGCATCGTCGCCGGGTTGATCCTGACCTACGGCAAGTTCTGGATGCGGGCGCCGTTTCGCCTGTATGTGGATCTGATCCGTGGCACGCCGGTGTTTGTGCTGGTGCTCGCGTGTTTCTACATGCTGCCGGCGCTCGGTTGGCAAATCAGCGCGTTCCAGGCCGGTGCGGTCGGGTTGACACTGTTTTGCGGTTCTCACGTCTCGGAGATCGTGCGCGGCGCGCTGCAAGCCATCCCCCGTGGGCAACTGGAGGCGGGCAAGGCGATTGGCCTGACATTCCAACAGTCCCTGGCCTACGTGCTGCTGCCACAGGCACTGCGGCAGATCCTGCCGACGTGGGTCAATTCCTCCACGGAAATCGTCAAGGCCTCGACTTTGCTTTCGGTCATCGGCGTGGCCGAGTTGCTGTTGAGTACCCAGCAAGTCATCGCGCGTACCTTCATGACCCTGGAGTTCTATCTGTTCGCCGGGTTTCTGTTCTTTGTCATCAACTACGCCATCGAGTTATTCGGGCGCTACATTGAAAAGCGGGTGGCCTTGCCATGAACCAACCTCAAACAGAGCAAGCACTGCTCAACATTCGCGGCCTGCGTAAACAGTACGGCGACGTGGAAGTACTCAAGGGCGTCGACCTGAGCATGCAGCGCGGCAACGTGGTCACGTTGATCGGCTCCAGCGGCTCGGGCAAGACCACGCTGCTGCGCTGTGTCAACCTGCTGGAAGAGTTCCAGGGCGGGCAGATCACGCTTGACGGCGAGTCCATCGGCTACAGCGAAATCGCCGGCAAGCGCGTGCGTCACCCTGAACGCGTGATCTCCCAGCACCGCGCAATGACCGGCATGGCGTTCCAGCAGTTCAACCTGTTCCCCCATTTGACCGCGTTGCAAAACGTCACCCTCGGCCTGCTCAAGGTCAAGAAGATGGGCAAGGACGAGGCCGTGGCATTGGCGGAAAAATGGCTCGACCGCGTAGGCTTGTTGGAGCGGCGCAACCATTTCCCCGGCCAGCTTTCCGGCGGCCAGCAACAGCGCGTGGCGATTGCCCGGGCGATTGCGATGAACCCCAGCCTGATGCTGTTCGATGAAGTCACCTCGGCCCTCGACCCGGAACTGGTGGGCGAAGTGCTCAGCGTGATCAAGGGCCTGGCGGAAGAGGGCATGACCATGTTGCTGGTCACCCACGAAATGCGCTTCGCCTATGAAGTGTCCGACAAGATCGTTTTCATGAACCAGGGCCGCATTGAAGAGCAGGGCTCGTCGAAGGACATCTTCGAGCGCCCGCAATCGCCGCGCCTGGCGGAATTTCTCAAGAACATTCGTTTTTAATCAGGAGGCTATTTTTATGAGCATTACTCGTTACGGCACCGGCAGCACTGCCGGCGGCGGCCAGCCACGTCCTTTCGCCCGTGCGGTGGAAGCGGACGGCTGGCTCTACGTCTCGGGCCAAGTGCCAGCGGTGGACGGTGAAATCATCAACGGTGGCATCGTCGAGCAAACCCGGCAGACCATGCGCAATGTGGTAGCGATCCTCGAAGAAGCCGGCTACGAGCTCAAAGACGTGGTCCGCGTTGGCGTATGGCTGGAAGACCCACGGGACTTCTGGAGTTTCAACAAGGTGTTCGGCGAATACTTCACCCCGGAACACGCACCGGCGCGCGCCTGTGTGCAGGCCAATATGATGGTCGATTGCAAGGTGGAGATCGATTGCGTGGCCTACAAGAAAAAAGGCTAAATGCAGCGATCTGAAGCCCCCCGCAGCGCCAATGTGGGAGCTGGCTTGCCTGCGATGACGGAGTGTCAGGCAACCCATGCCTGACTGACCCACCGCTTTCGCGGGCAAGCCCGCTCCCACAGGGGTTCACTGTGCAGCATTACTACTATGACCGGACCGAAAACTGCCATGACCGAAGACACCATCAAACGCCGCGCCAAAGGCCTGGACCGGGCGTTCGATATTCTCGATTTCCTCAAGGAAATCGGCCAGCCCCTGCGCCCGAATGATATTGCCAGCGGCATCGGCAGCCCCAAGTCCACGGTCTACGAACTGGTCGCCTCGCTGCTGGAACGACGCATTCTGGAGACGGTAGGCAAAGACGGTCACGTCTACCTTGGTCGCCAGCTGTATTTTCTCGGCCAGGCGCACCTGCGCCACTTCGACCTGACCCGCGAGGCCGACCACGCCTTGCAGGAAATCGTCAGCCAGACCCACGAAACCGCGCAGATGTGCCTGCTCAACGGGCGCAAATACACGGTGGCGCTGATGCGCGAGGGCGAGCGGCATTTCCGTATTTCTTCGGACATCGGCGAAAACGCGCCGATCCCCTGGACGGCCTCCGGGCGCCTGCTGCTGGGGCATCTGAGCGACCAGCAGATCATCGACCTGATCGACCAGGACGATTTCATCCTGCCGGACGGTGAGCGCTTGCCGCTGGAGACCTTCCTGGCACAGATCCGCCAGGCCACCCTCGATGGCTTCTTCTCCTTCGACAGCGTGGCCGACACCTTTACCCACTGTTTTGCCGCCCCGGTGCGGGACGCGCAAGGCATCAGCATTGCGACCCTGTGCATCGTCGCGCCAAGGGCCGATGCGCTGAAAAACTACAACGACTATCGCCGGGTGTTGATCGACAGCGCCAACAGCCTGGCCCGTCGCATCAACGAATAGGAGCATTTCATGTCTGCCATCAATGCCGTTGAAAAAGGCGCCGCCGCCGTCGGTGCCCATCTGGTCCGTGACGTCAGCCTGCCGGCCCTGGTGCTGCACCGCGACGCCCTGGAACACAACATCCGCTGGATGCAAACGTTCGTCAGCAACAGTGGCGCCGAGCTGGCGCCCCATGGCAAGACCAGCATGATGCCGGCGCTGTTCCAGCGCCAGATCGCCGCCGGTGCCTGGGGCATTACCCTGGCCAACGCTGTGCAGACCCGTGCCGCCTACGCCGGTGGCGTTCGCCGCGTATTGATGGCCAACCAACTGGTGGGTGCGCCGAACATGGCGTTGATCGCCGACCTGTTGGCGGACAAGGATTTCGATTTCCACTGCATGGTCGATCATCCAGACAACGTCGCCGACCTCGGGCTGTTCTTTGCCGCCCGTGGCCTGCGCCTCAATGTGATGATCGAATACGGCGTGGTCGGCGGCCGTTGCGGCTGCCGCAGCGAGCAGCAAGTGCGCGACCTGGCCAAGGCGATCCAGGCCCAGCCGGCCCTGGCGCTGACCGGTATCGAAGGTTATGAAGGGGTGATCCACGGCGAGCACGCTATCAGCGGTATCCGCGACTTTGCCGCGAGCCTGGTGCGCCTGGCGGTGGATTTGCAGAACAACGGTTCTTTCGACCTGGCCAAGCCGATCATCAGCGCATCGGGGTCGGCCTGGTACGACCTGATCGCCGAGTCGTTCGAAACACAAAACGCCGCCGGCCGCTTCCTCAGCGTGCTGCGTCCCGGCAGTTATGTGGCCCACGACCACGGTATCTACAAAGACGCGCAATGCTGCGTACTCGAGCGTCGCAGCGACCTCAACGAAGCCCTGCGCCCGGCGCTGGAAGTCTGGGCCCACGTGCAATCGCTGCCCGAGCCGGGCTTCGCGGTGGTTGCCCTGGGCAAGCGCGACGTGGCCTACGACGCCGGGTTGCCGGTGCCGCTCAAGCGCTACAAGGCCGGGATCGTGCCCGCCGAAGGCGAGGATGTGAGCGGGTGCAAGGTCACGGCGGTGATGGACCAGCATGCGTTCATGAGCGTGGCGCCGGGGGTTGAGTTGTGTATTGGTGACATTATTTCGTTCGGTACTTCGCACCCGTGCCTGACGTTTGACAAGTGGCAGGTGGGTTGCCTGGTGGATGAGCAGTTGCAGGTGGTCGAGAGCTTGCATACCTGTTTCTAGACCGAGTCGAGCCCTTCGCGAGCAAGCCCGCTGCCACAGTTGACGGTATTCACAAATAGAAATCTGTGAACCCAATCCAATGTGGGAGCGGGCTTGCTCGCGAAGAGGCCATCAGCCACACCCGAGACCCCATCATGACTGCTCACCCCCACATCGCCCTCATCGGCGAATGCATGATCGAACTGCAACACCGCGCCGACGGCAGCCTGCACCAGAGCTTCGGCGGCGACACCCTCAACACGGCGGTGTACCTGCGCCGCGAGCTGGGCAGCCTAGGCCGCGTCGATTACGTCACCGCCCTGGGCGATGACAGCTTCAGCGACGCCATGTGCCAGCAATGGCGCGACGAAGGCCTCGGCCTGGACATGGTCCAGCGCCTGCCGGGACGTTTGCCGGGGTTGTACTGCATCCAGACCGACGCCAGCGGCGAGCGCAAATTTCTTTACTGGCGCAACGAAGCCGCCGTGCGCGACTGCTTTACCACGCCTGCCGCCGCGCCGATCCTGGCGGCCTTGCCGGGCTACGACGTGGTGTATTTCAGCGGCATCACCCTGGCGGTGCTCGGCGAAGTCGGCCGCGAGCGCTTGTTGCAAGCCCTGGTCGAAACCCGCCGGCGCGGGGGCAAGGTGGTGTTTGACAACAACTACCGGCCGCGTTTATGGGCCAGCGTCGAAGCGGCGCGTGTGGCCTATCACAAGGTATTGGCCGAGGTGGATATGGCCTTGCTGACCGAAGATGACGAGCGCGGGTTGTTTGGTTATGCCAGCAGTGAGCAGGTGTTTGCGGCGTATCCGGGGATTGACGAAGTGGTGCTCAAGCGTGGCGCGCAGGAATGCCTGATCCGTTTCAAGGGCGAGCACTTTGCCGTGCCGGCGCTGAAGGTTGAGAAGGTGGTGGATACGACGGCGGCAGGGGACTCGTTCAGTGCGGCGTATCTGGCCAGTCGCTTGAAGGGCGGCTCGCCGGAGCAAGCGGCGGTGGCGGGGCATGGGTTGGCGAGTCGGGTGATTCAAGTACCAGGGGCGTTGATCCCTCGGTGAATGGCCGCCTGCGGCGGATCGCGGGCAAGCCCGGCTCCCACATTCGACCGCATTCCTTTAAACAAAACGCGGTCACCTGTGGGAGCTGGCTTGCCTGCGATAGCGGCCTCAAGCCAACCCTCAATCCCGGTAAAACACCTGCACCAGGTGATACCCAAACTTGCTCTTGACCGGCCCATGCACCACCCGCAGCGGCTTCTTGAAGATCACCGCATCAATCGCCCCGACCATCTGCCCCGGCCGGATCTCGCCCAAATCCCCACCGCGCTTGCCCGATGGGCAGGTGGAGTACTTCTTGGCCAGCACGTCAAAGGCTTCGCCCTTGGCAATGCGCTGTTTGAGTTGTTCGGCTTCTTCGCTGGTTTTCACCAGGATATGACGGGCTTGGGCTTTCATTGATCTCTACCAGGTACGTGCAACGGCGCGCGATTATGCCTGAACTCACTCGACGACGCTGATCATGCTGCGGATTTTCGTGGCCAGCAGGTCGATGGAAAACGGCTTGGCCACCATGTCCATGCCGTCCTCCAGGAAGCCTTGGCGCTCGGCGGCTTTTTCCGCGTAACCGGTCATGAACAACACGCGCAGGCCCGGGCGGTGCTGGCGGGCGATCTCGGCCAATTGCCGGCCGTTCATGCCCGGCAGGCCGACGTCGGTGACCAGCAGGTCCACGCGCAGATCCGATTCCAGCAGCGGCAAGGCGGTGCGTGCATCCGCCGCCTGATGCGCGGTGTAGCCCAATTCGCCGAGCACATTGACCACCAGCATGCGCACCGCCGGGTCATCTTCGACCACCACCACGGCTTCACCCGCCAGGGCCACCGGCGCTTCACCGACGCTGGCCGGCAGGCTGCTTTCCAGCGCGGTGCCATGCAGGCGCGGCAGGTACAGACGCACGCAGGTGCCCTGGCCCGGTTCGCTGTGGATGGTCACGTGCCCGCCGGACTGCTGGGCAAAGCCGTAGATCATCGACAGCCCAAGGCCGGTGCCCTGGCCGATGGGTTTGGTGGTGAAGAACGGGTCGAACGCCTTGGCGAGGATTTTCGGCGCCATGCCGGAGCCGTTGTCGCATACGCCGAGCATCACGTAGTCACCGGCTTTGACTGGTTCCAGGGTGGTGATGTCGGTGCCGTCGAGGTAGCTGTTGGCGGTTTCGATCAGCAGTTCACCGCCGTCGGGCATGGCGTCGCGGGCGTTGATCACCAAGTTGAGCAGAGCGTTTTCCAGCTGGCTGGCGTCGGTGTTCACCGGCCAGATGTCGTGGCCCAATTGCACCTTGAGGTTGATATGGGCGCCCTTGGTGCGGCGGAACAACTCTTCGAGGGACGCCACCAGCTGGTTCGGGTCGAGCGGGCGGCGGTCCAGGGATTGGCGCCGTGAGAAGGCCAGCAAACGGTGGGTGAGGGCGGCGGCGCGATGGGCGGAGGACACGGCGGCATCGGTAAAACGGCCGATGTCTTCACTGCGCCCGGCGGCGATGTAACGCTGCATCAGGTCCAGGCTGCCGATGATGCCGGTGAGCATATTGTTGAAATCGTGGGCAATGCCGCCGGTGAGCTGGCCGACCGCTTCCATCTTTTGCGCATGGCGCAGCGCATCTTCGGCGCGTTCGCGTTCGAACATTTCGTTTTGCAGGCGCTGGTTGGCCTCGGCCAATGCCTGGGTGCGCTGGGCCACGCGCTCTTCGAGGTTTTCGTTGAGGTGGCGCAGGGCTTCCTCGGTGAGTTTGCGTTCGGTCTCGTCGATCACAAAGATGTAGAAGCCGTTCACCGAGCCGTCGTTGCTGAAGCGCGGCAGGTACTTCATCAGCGCATGGCGCGGGCGCCCGTCGCGGTGTGGGGTGATGGTCAGGAAACTGCATGCCTTGCCGTTGAGCGCGGCGTTGATCTGGTCCTGGCGCCCGGCATACACCTCGTCGCCGAGCACTTCGCGGATGGTTTTGCCGTACAGCTCCTGGGGCGTCATGCCGTACCAGTCCAGGTACGCGCTGTTGTTCAGGCGAAAGCGTTGCTCGTGGTCGACATAGCCGATCAGCACCGGCATGGCGTTGATGATCAACTGCAGCTCGGTCTGGCTTTGGCGCAGGGCCTGTTCGGTGTGCTTGCGTTCGGTGAGGTCCAGGGCGGCGCCGAGAAAGCGCGCCGGGCGGCCCTGATGGTCCTTGTAGCAACGCCCGCGGGCGAACACCCAGCGCACGGTGCCGTCGGCTTGTTGCAGGCGGTATTCCTCGGCGTACTCGGTGCCGAAGGTGATGCAGTGCTTGATGCTGCGCGTCACCATGCCACGGTCTTCGGGATGCACGCCGTGCAGGTAGTCGCTGATCGGCAGCAGCTCGGCCGTATCCGGGTCGACGCCGTGCAGGTAGGCGAAGTGGGCGTCGGCAATAAAGCGGTCTTCGGCGATGTCCCAATCCCAGGTGCCGACGGCGTCCGTCGCTGCCAGCGCCAGTTGCAGGCGTTGCTCGGTGTTGTGCTGAGCCTTGCGGCGCTCGTTGGTTTCGATGGCGGTGACCAGGATGCCGGCCACGCTGCCACTTTCATCGCGGATCGGGCTGTAGGTCAGGTCCAGCCAGATTTCCATGTCGCGGTTGTTGCGTTGCAGGACGAAGGGCTGCTCGCTGAACGTGCGTACCTGGCCGCTGAGCACCGCGTCGTAGATCGGTGCGGTAAAGCTGTGCAATTCCGGCCAGGTCTGGTGCGCCGGCTGGCCGAGCGCCTGTGGGTGCTTGTTGCCTGCCAGGGCGGCGAAGCCGTCGTTGTACAGTTGGGTCAGTTGGCTGCCCCACAGCAGGAGCATCGGCATCGGCGAGTGGACGACAATATCCACCGCCGTACGCAGGCTTTGCGGCCAGTTTTTGGCTTCACCGAGAGGGCTTTGCGCCCAGTCCAGCCGTGCGATCAATGCGCCGGCTTCGCTGACGGTGGATGTTCCATTCATGAAAAAGCCCTGAGCGTAACGCTTTGAAATATGACAAACGCCGATTATCCCGTGACAAGGGAACGGCTGACTACCCCTCGAAAAATAGCATGCATTGGGGTTTTGTCTTCAAATGAGTGGCTCAGGGCTGAAACCTTTCATCTATCAAGCCAGCTCAGGCCGGTCGCGAAACTGCTCCAAGGCCTCGGGATTGGCCAGCGCATCGGTGTTTTTCACCGGCTCGCCGTGTACCACATTGCGCACTGCCAATTCGACGATCTTGCCGCTGATGGTGCGCGGGATGTCGGTGACGGCGAGGATCTTTGCCGGTACATGGCGTGGCGTGGTGTTGGCGCGGATGACGTGGCGGATCTGCTGCTCCAGCGCCTCATCCAGGGCGATGCCGTCGCCCAGGCGTACAAACAGCACCACCCGTACGTCATCCTGCCAACGTTGGCCGATGGCCAGGCTTTCCATGACTTGCGGGACTTTTTCCACCTGGCGATAGATCTCCGCCGTGCCGATTCGCACGCCGCCGGGGTTGAGCACGGCGTCAGAGCGCCCGTGGATCAGCAGGCTGCCGTTCGGGCGTTGCTCGGCGTAGTCGCCCTGGGCCCAGACGCCAGGGAACTGGCTGAAATACGAGGCGCGCAGCTTCGTCTGGTGCGGATCGTTCCACAAGCCGATGGGCATCGCCGGGAAGTGCCGGGTGCAGACCAACTCGCCTTTTTCACCGATCAACGGCTGGCCGCGGTCGTTCCACACTTCAATGGCCATCGCCAGGCTCTTGCACTGCATCTCGCCACGGCGCACCGGCAGCACCGGGTTGCCGATCACAAAGCAGGACACAATATCGGTGCCGCCAGACATGGACGACAGGCACAGCTCGCCCTTGATCTCGCGGTACACGTAGTCGTAGCTCTGCGGCGAGAGGGGCGAGCCGGTGGAGATCAAGCCTTTGAGGCTGCGCAAATCGTGATTCAAGCGCGGTTGCAGACCGGCCTTTTCCAGGGTGGCGAGAAACTTGGGGCTGGTGCCGAACACGCTGATCTGTTCGGCATCGATCAAGTCGAGCAAGCGCTCGGGCCCAGGGTGGAACGGCGAACCGTCATACAGCACCGCTGTGGCGCCGATGGCCAGTACCGACACCAGCCAGTTCCACATCATCCAGCCGCAGGTGGTGTAGTAGAACAGGCAATCCTCACGGCACAGATCGGCATGCAGGCCGTGTTCCTTGAGGTGCGTGAGCAGCACGCCGCCGGTGCCGTGGATGATGCACTTGGGCACCCCGGTGGTGCCGCTGGAATAAAGGATGTACAGCGGATGATCGAACGGCACCGCGACGAATTGCGGATCGCCGCCGGGTCGGTAGAAGTCGTCCCACAGGGCGACGTTGGCCGCGCTCCGGTAGTCCTCGACCCGCGCCTGGGGCTTGGCGTATGGCACCACGATCAGTTGCTCCAGGGACGGCAGGCGTTCGAGGATTTCATTGAGCTTGGCGCTTTGATCGATATCTTTGCCCGCATAGCGATAACCGGCGCAGCTGATCAGCACCTTGGGTTCGATCTGGCCGAAACGGTCGATTACACCCTGGGTGCCGAAATCCGGCGATGAGCATGACCAGATCGCGCCAAGGCTGGTGGTGGCAAGCATGCCCACCAGGGTTTGCCAGGTATTGGGCATGCACGCGGCCACGCGGTCGCCCTGGGTCACGCCGATGGCCCGCAGGCTTGTTTGCAGGCCCGCGACGTGTGCGGCCAGTTCGGCGTAGGTCAACTGCTCGCGCTGGCCGTCTTCGCTGATGGCGACCATGGCGGGGTGATCGTCGCGGCGGCGCAGCAGGTGCTCGGCAAAATTCAGGGTGGCGCCGGGGAACCATTGGGCGCTGGGCATGGCGCTTTGTTCAATCAGTACGGCGCTGGGCGGGCTGCGAAACTGCACGTCGAAAAAGCTGACGATGGCCTGCCAGAAGTCGGGGCGCTGGTCGATGCTCCACTGGTGCAGGGCGGGGTAGTCGTTGAGTTGCACGTTGTAGTGGGCGTTGATGTAGCGGCGGAACTGGTCCATGCGCGTATTGGCGATGCGTTCCGGGGAGGGTTGCCAGAGGATGTCGGACATTGCGAGATCTCTTGTTCTTGTTTGAGTCTGCCAGGCAACACAGGCCCAATGTGGGAGCGGGCTTGCTCGCGAAGGCGGAGTATCAGTCACAGATGCTTGGGCTGAACCACCGCCTTCGCGAGCAAGCCCGCTCCCACACAAGCCCTTGCCTACATTTGTATCTCCAGTGTTGTCCAGGTTTGCGTTTATTGGGCCAACCAGCCGCCATCGATGTTCCACGCCGCACCACGCACTTGGCTGCCGGCTTCGCTGCACAGGAACAGCACCAACTCACCCAACTGCGGCGGCGTCACAAATTCCAGCGACGGCTGCTTCTCTGCCAGCAAATCATGCTGCGCTTGCTGCGGGTCCACGCCCGTGGCGATGCGATCATCAATCTGCTTCTGTACCAGCGGCGTCAATACCCAGCCCGGGCAGATGGCGTTGCACGTCACATTGCTGGTCGCGGTCTCCAGGCCCACCACCTTGGTCAGGCCGATCACGCCGTGCTTGGCCGCCACATAGGCCGCCTTGCCCACCGAACCGACCTGGCCGTGTACCGAGGCGATGTTGACGATGCGCCCCCAGCCCTTGGCTTTCATGCCCGGCAGGCTCAAGCGCGTGCTGTGGAACACCGACGACAGGTTGATGGCGATGATCGAATCCCAGCGCTCGGTGGGGAAGTCTTCCACCGCCGCCACATGCTGGATGCCGGCGTTGTTGACCAGGATGTCGACGCCGCCGAACTCGCGCTCGGCGTAGGCGAGCATGTCGGCGATCTGCGCCGGGTCGCTGACGTCGGCCGGGTGATGCCCGACCTTACCGCCGAACGCCTGCACCTGGGCGATCACCGCGCTGGCGTCGCCGAAGCCGTTGAGGATCAGGTTGGCGCCGGCTTTGGCCAGGCTCAATGCGATGCCCAGGCCGATACCGCTGGTGGAACCGGTGACCAGGGCGGTCTTGCCGTTCAATGTCGTCATGAAAACCTCACACAATGCCAGTGGCGTAGAAAGTACCGATCACCACGAACACCGCGAGGGTCTTGATAATCGTAATGCCGAAAATGTCCTTGTAGGCTTCGCGGTGGGTCAGGCCGGTGACCGCCAGCAGCGTGATCACCGCGCCGTTGTGGGGCAGGGTGTCCATGCCGCCGCTGGCCATGGCGGCGACGCGGTGCAGCACTTCAAGGGGGATATTGGCCGCATGGGCTGCTGAAATAAAGCTCTCGGACATGGCCGCCAGCGCAATGCTCATGCCACCCGACGCGGACCCGGTGATACCGGCCAGTAGCGTCACGGTGATCGCTTCGTTGACCAGCGGGTTGGGAATGCCCTTGAGCCAGTCTGCCAGTACCAAAAAGCCCGGCAGCGAGGCAATCACCGCGCCGAAGCCGTATTCCGACGCGGTGTTCATCGCCGCCAGCAACGCGCCGCTGACCGCGCTTTTGCTGCCTTCGGCAAGCTTGCTTTTGATCGCGGAGAAGCCGAACACCAGCACCACGATAATCCCCACCAGCAACGCAGCCTGCACCGCCCAGATCGCAGTGAGCTTGGCGATCTCGGTGGTCACCGGCGCGCTCATGCCCGGCAGCGCGAGGCTGTGGGTCTTGCCGTACCACTGCGGGATCCAGTGGGTGAACAGCAGGTTCATCACCCCCACCAGGATCAGCGGCGACAGCGCGATCCACGGGTTGGGCAGCGCCAGGTTTTCAGCGGTTTCCGGCTCATTGCGCAACTCGGTGCCATACCCTTCACCGGCGCGCTGCGCCTTGTTGCGCTGGCGCGCGAGGTAGAGCATGCCGGCGCAGAACACGAAGACCGTGCCAATCAGGCCCAGCCACGGCGCAGCCCAGGCGGTGGTGTTGAAAAAGGTGCTGGGGATGATGTTCTGGATCTGTGGCGTGCCGGGCAGGGCGTCCATGGTGAACGAAAAGGCGCCGAGGGCGATGGTCGCCGGGATCAGGCGCTTGGGGATATTGCTTTGGCGGAACATCTCCGCGGCAAATGGGTACACCGCAAACACCACCACAAACAGCGACACACCGCCGTAGGTGAGCAGGGCGCAGACCAGCACGATCACCAGCATTGCCTGGCGGGTGCCGAGCAAGCGGATCGCGGCGGCCACAATCGAACGGGAAAAGCCCGACAGCTCGATCAGCTTGCCGAACACCGCACCGAGCAGGAACACCGGGAAATACAGTTTGATAAAGCCGACCATCTTCTCCATGAACACCCCGGTAAAGGCAGGCGCGACGGCGGACGGGTCGGTGAGCAGGACGGCGCCGAGGGCGGCGATGGGGGCAAACAGGATAACGCTATAGCCACGGTACGCAGCCAGCATCAGCAGCGCGAGGGCTGCCAGGGCGATGATTACACTCATGGAGTGTCTCCAGATCGAATTGTTATTTTTGTGGGTGTTGCGGTGGGGAGAAGCTATAGCGAGATGCGTGCCAAGATATTAAGTCGTTGAAATATAAGGATAAATTATTTCTTTCTGGTGGCTGCTGCGAGTATTGTCTCGAATTTGAGACGGGCGCGGAACAAATGTGGAAGCGGGCTTGCTCGCGAAGGCGCAGTATCAGTCACAGATGCGTCGGCTGCACCACCGCCTTCGCGGGCAAGCCCGCTTCCTCAGGCGGCTGTCTCGATAGGGAGAGTGCTGTCTCTGTTTTGAGACTAGGCGATGCCGAGGGCCAGCATCTTTTTGTACAGCGTCGAGCGGCCAAGCCCCAGCCGCTTGGCTGCCTCCACCACATTCCCGCCACAGGCCGCCAACGCCGCCGCAATGATCTGCCGGTCAAAGCGCTCCCGCGCCGCGCTGAAGCTTTCGCCCGCTACCGTCGCCACGGCAGTGCGTTGCACCGGGGTGAAGGTGCCGATGGCTGCGCGAATTTCCTCGGCGTTCAACACCAGGTCATCACTGAGCAACGCCGCCCGTTCCAGCACATTGCGCAGTTCGCGAATATTCCCCGGCCACGCATGTTGCGCCAGCAGCGCCAGGGCTTCGCGATCCAGTTCGTGCTGGCTGCGCAACTCCTCCAGAATCGCTTCGCTCAACGCTGGGATGTCCTCCAATCGTTCACGCAACGGCGGCACCTGGATCGGCAATACATTCAGGCGGTAATACAGGTCCGCACGAAACTCGCCACGCTTGATCGCTGCCTCCAGGTCCATGGACGTGGCGGCAATCACCCGTACATCGCTGTGCAGCATCTCGTTGGAGCCTACCGGCTCGAACTCCTTTTCCTGCAACACCCGCAGCAATTTGCTTTGCAGGGGCAGGGGCATATCGCCGATTTCGTCGAGGAACAAGGTGCCGCCCTGGGCAATCTGGAACTTGCCGGGACGGCCCTTGCGGTCGGCGCCGGTAAATGCCCCCGGCGCGGTGCCGAAGAACTCGGCCTCCAGCAGGTCGGCCGGAATCGCCGCGCTGTTGACGCTGACAAACGCCTTGTGTGCCCGCTTCGATGCGCCGTGAATCGCCTGGGCCAGCAGCTCCTTGCCGGTGCCGGTTTCGCCGAGCAGCAACACCGGCGACTCGGCACTGGCACTGCGCCGCGCACGGCGCTTGACTTCGAGGCTGGCGGCGCTGGTGCCGATAAAGTGCGCGAAGTTGTATTTGCTCTGTCGCGAACGCAGCAACGAGCGGGTCGAAGCCAGTTCCTGCTGCATGCTCAGGTAGCGTTCGATCAGCGGCGACAGGTTGCGCAGCTCATCAAACAGCGCAAAGCCAATCGCACCAATGACCGCGCCGGCATCGTTGTGGATCGGCAGGCGCATCACCACCAGCGGGCCTTTGGGCGTGTCCTGTATATCCAGCAGGATCGGCTGGTCATTGCGCACCACCTGGCGTAGCAGACTGTTGGAGATCACCTGTTCGCACGGCTGGCCGATGGCCTCGTCGGCGCTTTTCAAGCCGAAACGCTTGGCGTAGCGCTCGTTCATCCAGACGATATTCGCGTCGCGGTCGACAATCACCGTGCCTTCACTGGACTGCTCGATGATCTCGAACAGCGACTGGATGGCCAGGCCGCGCACCTGTTGGTAATCCTTGAGGCTTTCGTTGGTGTTCATGCTTATGTCGCCAACACAAAATGGGAGTGGGAGTGCGGTCCTGTGGGAGCAGGCAAGCCATCTCCCACAGGGGGATGGGGTTACAGGGGGATGTGCGCGGCGGCCAGCAGTTCCTGAGTGTAGGCGTGCTGGGGCGCTTCGAATACCTGCTGGCTTGCGCCGCGCTCCACGACCTTGCCGTCCTTGATCACGATCATGTCATGGGCCATCGCCCGCACCACCGCCAGGTCATGACTGATAAACAGGTAGGTCAGGCCGTACTTCTCCTGTAACTCACGCAACAGCGCTACCACCTGCTTCTGCACCGTGCGGTCGAGGGCCGAGGTCGGCTCATCCAGCAACATCAATGCGGGCTTGAGCACCAGGGCGCGGGCGATGGCGATCCGTTGACGTTGGCCGCCAGAGAATTCATGGGGGTAACGATGCCGGCTGGCAGGGTCGAGGCCGACGTCCTTGAGCACCTGGATCACCTGCGCGTCACGGTCTGCAACGCTGCACGGCGCATGCACTTCGAGGCCTTCGCTGATGATCTGCTGCACTGTCATGCGTGGGCTGAGGCTGCCGTAAGGGTCCTGGAACACCACCTGCATCTGCTTGCGCCACGGGCGCATCTGCTGATGATTGAGCGGGTCGAGGGCTTCGCCCTGGAAGCGGATGCTGCCGGTGGAGTCGAGCAAGCGCAGGATCGCCTGGCCCAGGGTGGATTTGCCCGAGCCCGATTCGCCGACAATCCCCAGAGTCTTGCCGCGCTGCACGCTGAGGCTGATGCCGTCCACCGCGCGCAGGTAGGTTTTGCGCTGGAACAGGCCGCCGCCGAGGGGGAATTGCACGGTCAGGTCGTCAACCTGTAACACGGTCTCGCGCTCCTCGCTGCACAGCGCTTCACCCGCCGGCTCGGCATCCAGCAGCAGGCGGCTGTAAGGGTGTTGCGGTGCGTTGAACAAGGTCTGGCAATCGGCCTGCTCGACGATCTCGCCGGCATGCATCACGCACACGCGCTGGGCAATGCTGCGCACCAGGTTGAGGTCGTGGCTGATCAGCAGCAACGACATGCCCAGGCGTTGTTGCAGGGACTTGAGCAGCAGCAGGATCTTGCGCTGCACCGTCACGTCCAGCGCGGTGGTGGGTTCGTCGGCGATCAGCAGTTCCGGCTCGCAGGCCAGGGCCATGGCAATGATGACCCGTTGGCGCTGGCCGCCGGAGAGTTGGTGCGGGTAGGTCTTGAGGCGTTCCCGAGGGTTCTGGATGCCCACCAGATCGAGCAATTCGAGGATGCGCGCCTGCGCCGCCTTGCCGCCCAGGCCCTTGTGCAACAGCAGGGTTTCGCCGATCTGTTTTTCAATGCTGTGCAGTGGGTTCAGGGACGTCATTGGCTCCTGGAAGATCATTGCAATGCGGTTGCCGCGCAGCTTTTGCAGAGTCGAGGCCGGCGCGCCCATCAGCTCCTGGCCGCGGTACTGAATGGAGCCTGTGGTTTGCGTGCCGGCTTCGGGTAGCAATTGCAGGATCGAGTGGGCCGTCACCGACTTGCCCGAGCCCGATTCGCCCACCAGTGCCAGGCACTCGCCGGGGCGTACGTCCAGACTCAGCTTGTTCACTACGGTCTGGCCGCTGAAGGCGACGCTGAGGTCGCGGATTTCGATCAGGTTCATCTGCAGTCACTCATGAACGGGGGTCGAAGGCATCACGTAATGCCTCGCCGATAAACACCAGCAGCGACAGGATCAGTGCCAGGGTGAAAAACGCCGTCAGGCCCAGCCACGGCGCTTGCAGGTTCTGCTTGCCCTGGGCGATCAATTCACCCAGCGAGGCGCTGCCGGCGGGCATGCCGAAGCCGAGGAAGTCCAGGGCGCTGAGGGTGGAAATCGCACCGGTCAGAATAAAAGGCAGGTAGCTCAAGGTTGCGGTCATGGCATTCGGCAGGATGTGTCGGCGAATGATCTTGGCGTCGCTCAGGCCCAGTGCGCGAGCGGCCTTGACGTACTCCAGGTTGCGTCCGCGCAGGAACTCGGCGCGTACCACGTCCACCAGGGCCAGCCAGGAAAACAGCGCCATGATCCCCAGCAACCACCAGAAATTCGGCTCGACAAAGCCCGACAGGATGATCAACAGATACAGCACCGGCAGCCCCGACCACACCTCCAGCACCCGCTGGCCGATCAGGTCGACCCAGCCGCCGTAGTAACCCTGCAACGCACCGGCGGCAATGCCGATGGCGGCACTGATCACGGTGAGCGCCAGGGCAAACAGGATCGAGACCCGCGCGCCAAAGATCACCCGCGCCAGCACATCCCGCGACTGGTCATCGGTGCCCAGCCAGTTCACGGCCGAAGGCGGGCTGGGGGCAGGGCGGGTCAGTTCGTAGTTGGGCGTATCGTCGCTGAACGGGACCGGCGGGAACAGCATCCAGCCGCCGTCCTGTTTGATCAGTTTTTGCACGTAGTCACTGCGGTAGTCGGCCTGGAACGGCAACTGGCCGCCGAACTGCTGCTCGGTGTAGCGCTTGAACACCGGGAAATACAGCTCGTTCTTGAAGCTCAGCACCAGGGGCTTGTCATTGGCGATCAACTCGCCGCCGAGGGTCAGGATAAACAGGCCGATAAACAGCCACAGCGACCACCAGCCACGCCGGTTTTTCTTGAACCGTTCGAAGCGTCGACGGGCCACGGGAGACAGGTTGAACATCAGGCGTTCCTCGCGGCGAAGTCGATACGCGGGTCGACCAGGGTGTAGCAGAGGTCACCAATGAGTTTTATCAAGAGGCCGAACAAGGTGAAGATAAACAGCGAGCCGAACACCACCGGATAATCCCGCGACACCGCCGCTTCGTAACTCATGCGCCCGAGGCCGTCGAGGGAGAAAATCACCTCGATCAGCAGCGAACCGGCAAAGAATACGCTGATAAACGCCTGGGGAATCCCCGAGATCACCAGCAACATGGCGTTGCGGAACACATGGCCGTACAGCACCCGCCGTTCGCTCAAGCCCTTGGCGCGCGCGGTGACCACGTATTGGCGCGTGATTTCATTGAGGAACGAGTTTTTGGTGAGGATGGTCAGGGTGGCGAAACCGCCGATCACCAGGGACGTGACCGGCAGCACCAGGTGCCAGAAGTAGTCGGCGATCTTGCCGACGGTGCTCAGTTCCTCGAAGTTTTCCGAGACCAACCCGCGCACCGGGAACCAGTTCAGCGAGGTGCCGCCGGCGAAGACCACGATCAAGAACATCGCAAACAGGAACGCTGGCATGGCGTAGCCGATGACGATGGCGGTGCTGCTCCACACATCAAAGCTGCTGCCATGGCGCACCGCCTTGCGAATCCCCAGGGGGATCGACACCAGGTAGGTGATCAGGGTGGCCCACAGGCCGAGGGAGATGGTGACGGGCATTTTCTCCAGGATCAGGTCGATCACTGTTTTGCCGCGAAAGAAGCTGTTGCCGAAATCCAGCTTGGCGTAGCTCGTCAGCATCAGCCACAGGCGTTCCGGTGCGGGCTTGTCGAAACCGTATTGTTTTTCGATGTCCTTGATCAGCTTCGGGTCCAGGCCGCGACTGGCCCGGGAGCCGCCGCTGATGCCGTCACCACCCGAGCCGCCGACCGCGCCGCCGCCGATGCCTTGCAGGTGGGCAATGGCTTGTTCCACCGGGCCGCCGGGGGCGGCCTGCACGATGACGAAGTTGACCAGCAGGATAATCACCAGCGTGGGGATGATCAGCAGCAGGCGCCGTACGATATAAGCAAGCATCAGTGGCGGCCTCCGCGTTTTTGCATCTGCTCGTTTGTCAGCGGTGTAGGGCTGATTTCCCACCAGCTTTCCAGGGCTTCATCGTTTTTCGCCTCGACGGCAGGGCGGCCGAAGCGGTTCCACCATGCGGCGGACGTGCCGGGCGGGTAGTAGTTGGGAATCCACAGGTAATTCCATTGCAGCACCCGGTCCAGGGCGTGGGCGTAGGTGAGCATCTGCGCCTGGGTGTCGGCCTTGACCAGGCCC
The DNA here is from genome assembly GCF_030687535.1 of Pseudomonas sp. FP2335. NCBI lineage: Bacteria > Pseudomonadati > Pseudomonadota > Gammaproteobacteria > Pseudomonadales > Pseudomonadaceae > Pseudomonas > Pseudomonas sp. FP2335. Next base: position 3,380,964 of record NZ_CP117437.1, on the reverse strand, counting down.
TTGATCAAGGTATCGACCGCCGGGTCCTTGAGGACCATGTAGTTGTTGGCGCCGGGATCGAACGCGGCGTCTGAGCCGAAGTAGTTGTACAACTCCATCCCCGGCGAAGTAGTGACCGGGAAGCCGACCACGATCATGTCGTAGTCGCGCGCCATCATCCGGTTGACGTACTGCGAGGAGTCGATACGGCGGATATTCAAGGTGATGCCGATTTGCGCGAGGTTGCGTTTGTACGGCAGCAGCAGGCGCTCAAGGCCGTTCTGGGTGTTGAGGAAGGTGAACTCCAGCGGCTCGCCGTCGGCGTTGACCAGGCGGTCGCCGTCGGGTTTCCAGCCGGCTTCTTCCAGCAGGGCCAGGGCTTGCAGTTGTTTGTCGCGGATCATGCCGCTGCCGTCGGTGACCGGGGCCTTGAACACTTGCGTAAAGACTTCGTCGGGAATTTGCCCGCGCAAGGGTTCGAGGATCGCCAGTTCCTCTGGGGTCGGCGGTTGGCTGGCGGCCAGCGGGCTGTTGGAGAAGAAGCTCTGCTGGCGGATGTACATGTTGCGCATCATCTGCCGGTTGGCCCATTCGAAATCCCACAGCATCGCCAGGGCTTGGCGTACGCGGCGGTCCTTGAACATCGGTTTTTGCACATTGAACACGTAGCCCTGGGCCGGTTGCGGCATCTGCTTGGCCAAATGCGCGCGTTGCAGGCGACCGTCGTCGAGGGCCGGGCCGTTGTAGCCGATGGAATAGCCGGTGGCGGAAAACTCGCGGTTGAAGTCATAGGCGCCGCCGCGCAAGACCTGGCGCGCTACTTCGGTATCGCCGAAATATTCCAGGCTCAGGTGATCGAAGTTGTACAGGCCGCGGCTGACGGGCAGGTCCTTGCCCCACCAGTCGGGGTCACGGGTAAAGGTGATGGTGCTGCCGGAATCGATCTTGCTGACTTTATACGGGCCGCTGCCCAGTGGTGCCTCGTAGCCGCCGCCGTTGGCGAAGTCGCGGGTTTTCCACCAGTGCTCGGGCAGTACCGGCAGGGTCGCGAGGTCGAGGGGCAGGGTGCGGTTTTCATTGCTGGAGAAATCGAAGCGTACCTGGCGCTCACCTTCGACTTCGACGTGCTTGACGTCGGCGAACAGCGTGCGAAAGCCAAGGCGGCCTTGGGTCATCAGCAAGTTATAGGTGTAGCGCACGTCTTCGGCGGTGATGGGCGTGCCGTCGGCGAAACGCGCCTTGGGATTGAGGAAGAAGCGCAGCGACAGGCCGTCTTCGGCGCGCTCCATCTTCTCGGCAACCAGGCCATACACCGTGTAAGGCTCATCCAGGGAGCGCTGGGCCAGGGGCGAATAGAGCCAGCCGTCGACCTGGGACACACCGATGCCTTTGTCGATGTAGGGCAGCACATGGTCAAAGCGCCCGATCTCAATGGCCGAGCGCCGTAGGTTGCCGCCCTTGGGCGCATTGGGGTTGACGTAGTCAAAGTGGTGGAAGCCGGCGGGGTACTTGGCCGGCTCGCCATAGACCGTGAGGTACGGCAGCGGTGCCGCGATCACGGCGCTGCTGGCCAGCAGCAGGGCCAGGGTAGAGCTAAGCAGGGTAGAAAAAGCCAGTCGCATTATCAGCCTTGAACGCCGCGTATAGAAGAATAGGGATTTGTACGCTAACGGCGGCAGCGTCGCCAGTCATCACATGCACAACGGCCCACCAAAAGGCGGGCCGTTGTGTAGGGCATCAGCGCAGACCGGATCAGTCCTGGCGGCTGGTGACTTCCAGCAGGTGGTAGCCGAACTGGGTCTTCACCGGGCCTTGCACGGTGTTGACCGGGGCGCTGAAGACGACGGTGTCGAATTCCTTGACCATCTGGCCTGGGCCGAACGAACCCAGATTGCCGCCGTCGCGGCTGGATGGGCAGCTGGAATTGGCTTTGGCGATTTCTGCGAAATCAGCGCCGCCTTCGATTTGGGCCTTGAGTTCGTTGCACTTGTCTTCAGTGGAAACGAGGATGTGGCGGGCGGTGGCTTTGGCCATGGGGATTAACTCCTTGAATAAAAAGGGTGAGCCTACCGGATTCAGGCGGTTATTTCCCGGCAAAGTTCCGCTGGTGTTCCGACACGCCTGACCAACGCCCCATGCCACCCAACCGCGACCGCGCCATGTAGTGAGCGGGCTTGCCCCGCGCCGGGTGGCGAAGCCGCCCCAAATCCAGATACCTCGGTCTTGCTGACCCACCGCAGCGGACCGTTTGATGTGTCAGGGCAGCACGATGTAGTCGTTGTGCTGCACGATCGGCCGGTGTGGGGCTTGTTCAAGGTGAACATAGCGCCCATCCACCAGATCGATCGGCAGGCAGTCGTCTATATCCATCACGGCATCGGTATGCGCCTGGGCCCAGTGTCGCAGCATCTGCTGCTTGCCCAACGCTTTCGCCTCCCGCGCAGTGCGTGCCACAACCAGCACATACTGATGCGCCTCGCCAAACACGTTGGCTGCATAACCACCGAGGTTGATGAAATACAGGCGCGGGGCATCGGCCTGGGGGGCGAGGTGACTGAGTTGGACCTTCCAGCCATCCACGCCGTCTACCGCCATCCACGAATCGATGTGCACGCCCTTGGCGCTGCCAAACCAGGCGTCGCGCAGTTGCGGGTAGGTGGCTTGCAGCGTGTCCGCCACGGCGAACACCACATCGTGCACTTCAATCCGGGCCCGTGGGTGCTTGCCCCCGAGCATGACGACAAACAGCATTGCAGGTACTTCCTGGCGAGTTGGCAGGCGCCAACCATACTGCGATTGAACCCTTTTGTCCGGCCAATGCCACACTGTTTATCCGCGAACTCATCAGGAGGTTGTCATGCGTACCATTGATCTGGCCGGTGTTCCGGTCCCTGTTATCGGCCAGGGCACCTGGCGCATGGGCGAAGACCCCGGCCAGCGCCGCGCTGAAGTTGCCGCGTTGCAACTGGGGATCGACGAGGGCATGACCCTGATCGATACCGCTGAAATGTATGGCGAAGGCGGTGCCGAAGCAGTCGTCGGCGAAGCCATTCGCGGCAGGCGTGACCGGGTGTTCCTGGTCAGCAAGGTGTATCCGCACAACGCCAGCCACAAAGGTGTGCCGCGCGCCTGCGACGCCAGCCTGCAACGCATGGGCACGGACTACATCGATCTGTACTTGCTGCACTGGCGTGGTCAGTATCCCCTTGAAGAAACTGTAGAAGCCTTCGAGCGCCTGCGCGAAGCCGGCAAGATCGGCCGCTGGGGCGTGTCCAACTTCGATGTGGCAGATCTCCAGGAGCTCGCCGCCCCGGCATGCGCCACCAACCAGGTGCTCTACAACATCGAAGAGCGCGGCATCGAATTCGACCTGTTGCCCTGGTGGCAACAACACCATCTGCCGCTAATGGCTTATTGCCCGATTGCCCAGGGCGGCGCATTGCTGGACAGCAGCACACTCAAGCAGATCGCCCGACGCCATGACGTCACCCCAGCCCAGGTGTGCCTGGCCTGGGTGCTGCGCCAGGACGGTGTGATCGCGATCCCCAAGGCCGTTACTCCCGAGCACGTGCGGCTCAACGCCAGCGCCGCGCAACTGGTGCTGGATGAGCACGACCTGGACGCAATCGATCGGGTGTTTGGCGCACCCCAGCGCAAGCACCCGCTGGCGATGGTCTAGTCACGGCTGCCGTCCCTGGCGGCCGCGACCCGTGACGTCAGCCGGAGACTGGTGTGCGCCAGTCATCCGAGCCAGAGGTGCCGGCTACTTCGTGGGTCCAGACGATCTTGCGATAGGTGAAATACACGTCCTCCAGATGGGTGAAGTGCGCGTTGGCCGGGTCCTGGCAGTTCGGCATGCGCGACTGGATGTCGACGATGGTCGCGCCTTCCAACTCGATGGTGAAGTAGTGCTCCTGGGTGCCGGCCGACGAGGTGCGGAACCACTCCAGGCGACATTTGACCTCTTCGCCGCCAGTGAGCGCACTGAAGAGCAGCGGTGACGACTTGTCGAAAATCTTGCTGATCATCAGTGGTTTGTGCACGCGCTGGCCGGTCGGCTGGCCGGACTGTGGATCACGGGGAATGATCACCTGATGGGCGAACGCCTGGACCAGGATCTGATCTTCATGACCTTCCTGGTAAATGTTACCTACCGAGTCCTGGGTAAACGTGCCTGCCGTAATCAAACCTTGTTTGACACCGGTGATGGAGAGATACGCGGGTGTTGGCATGACGGGTTTCCTTGCCTGATGGTTGAGGTAGTTCCACCCGACAGACGGTGCCGGGTGGGCAGAGCTCTATAACAAGAAACGTGCCTGAAAGTGTGTGAGCCAATGAAATATGGCTGGCGCGGTAAGTTGCGGGTTTTCTTTTAGTCGGTGTGCGAAATTTAAGTCGGATTAGTTGCGCGTAAGTGCGCAATTAATTGCTCATATTGGCGTCTCTTGGATGTACTTGAAGTGCGCATGAATAACGCCTGGCTTACACGTTTGTGCTGCGCAAATTGCTGCGCAGGCCTTGATTTTTGAGGTGTGTAGGATATTCCTTAACTCTTGTTTGGTTGCTTGCTGAACGTTTTAGGCATGGCTAAGGTTTGCTGGCTTCGCGGCGATCGAGCGAAGTTAATGTGGCGCGCTACTTTGTGCGATAAGTGCAATTAGTTTGCCAGCCCTGCTTCTGACGGTCATGTATGGCGGCCCATGAACTATTCCGATAAGTGCCTCGACTATTACCTTGAACTTGCACGTTCACCTTGCTCGCAAACGAGTTTTGCCGGCAGTGACATGCGTTATTCAAGCGAATATGAAGCGCTGGAGTCAGAACTGGCCAAGTTGCAGTCGATGCACGGCACCCGCCAGCCGGACTGGCAGAAAGTCCGCGAGATCAGTGAGTGCCTGTTGCGCGAGCATTCAAAGGATGTGCGCGTCGCGGTGTGGCTGACCTGGGCGCTGCATGAGTGCGAATCCTTCCCGGGGTTGCTCGCCGGCCTTGGGCTGCTGCGCTATCTCTGCGAGCAGCATTGGGTCGAGGTGTTTCCCGCCAAGCCACGTACGCGTGCCGCCGCCTTTGCCTGGTTGGTATTGCGTCTTGAGCCGCTGTGTCTGCAAAACCTGCCACTGGCCCAGCAACGCCCGCTGTTTCAAGCGATCCTCGAACACCTGACGCGACTCGATGAACTCTGGGCCGGGCACTTGGGGGATGACGCACCGATGTTGCTGCCGTTGCGGCGGCAACTGTCGGAGCACCTGGAGCACGCCACACAAGGCACGCCGGCACCCGGTGCGGTGGCGGGGGTGATCGCCCAGCTCAAACAGGCCACCACCCAATTGCTCGCCCCCGAATCCACCATCGACAGTGAAAAAGACGCACACAAGCGCCTGCGCACGTTACAGGATCAGGCCCGACCCCTTTGCGCCTGGTGGTTGCGCCAGGACGCCACTGACTTGCGCGCCCTGCGCCTGAGCCGAGCCATGGCCTGGCTGACCCTGGTCGGCTACCCGGACGCCAATAGTGAGCGCATCACCAGCCTGCGCGGCCCGGCGCCGGACAAGCTCCAGCGCTACCAGGAGCGCTTCGCCCAAGGGCACTACGCCGATTTGTTGCTGGAACTGGAAGCCAGCCTGGCCACCGCGATGTTCTGGTTCGATGGCTTGCACATGGCCTGGCAGTGCCTCGCCGCGTTGCAGGCCGAGCTGGCGATGAGCGAGCTGGAGGCTGACTTTGCCCAGTTGCTCAAGCGCCTGCCGGACCTGCCCCAATTGCATTTTCACGACGGCACAGCCTTTGCCAGCCGCGCCACCCGTGACTGGATCTCGCTGCATATCGAACGTCACTTGCGCCAGCCCGCGCCGCCCAAAGTGCTCGTCGACGCCACGGCGCAACCGTGGGAAGCCGCGTTGCAGCAGGTCATGTCGATCCTGCGCAAGGACGGGCTCAAGGCCGCCGTCAGCCAACTCAACCAAGGTATGCAAGCCGCCACCAGCGAGCGTGAGCGCTTCCAGTGGCGCCTCGCCGTGGCCCGCTTGTGTGTGCTGGCGGGCAAGCACGAGTTGGCGAAGATCCAGCTCGAACAGCTCGATCAGGAACTGCAACACGCCGGGCTGGAACGCTGGGAACCGGCGTTGGCCCTGCAGGTTGCGCAATTGTTGTACCGCTGTTGCGACCTGTTGCCACAAAACCAGGCCGTGCGCGAATGCAAGGAAGACAGCCATCGCAGGCTGTGCCGTTTCGATCTCGAAGCGGTACTTGAATAGGCTTTCAAGCCACAGGAAAAGGAGAAACACCATGGCCAAAGAAGGTTCGGTTGCGCCCAAGGAACGCATCAATATCACGTTCAAGCCGGCGGTTGGCGGCGCCCAGGAAGAGGTTGAACTGCCGTTGAAGTTGCTGGTGCTGGGGGATTTCACCCGGCGCGAGGACCTGCGCAAGCTGGAAGACCGCAAACCCATCGGCATCGACAAGAACACCCTCGACGAGGTGCTCGCCAAGCAGGCCTTGAGCCTCACCCTCAGCGTGCCCAATCGCCTGCAAGACGACGCCGACGTCGATGAACTGGCGATCCAGTTGCGCATCAATGCGATGAAAGACTTCAACCCCGCCAACCTGGTCGAGCAGGTGCCCGAACTGCGCAAACTGATGGTCCTGCGCGAAGCGTTGATGGCGCTCAAGGGCCCGTTGGGCAACACCCCCAGTTTCCGCAAAGCCATTGAGCAGGCTCTGGCTGACGATGATTCCCGCGCTCGGGTATTGGCAGAGCTGGGATTGAACAGCGCCCACCCGTGACTCTTCAGTAAAAGGACACTGATGCATGACCACCCAAACACACCTCCAACCCCAGCCTCTGAGCAGCGACGCCAGCATTCTCGATCACATCATCGCACAGACACTGCTGAGCGCCGATGACGAGGCCTATGGCATTGCCAAGCGCGGTGTCGCGGCGTTTATCGAAGAACTGGTCAAGCCGCACAACAGCGGCGAGCCGGTGAAAAAACGCCTGGTCGACCGGATGATCACCGAGATCGACACCAAGCTCAGCCAGCAAATCGATGAGATCCTGCATCACCCCGAATTCCAGGCACTGGAATCGGCGTGGAAGGGCTTGCAGCTGTTGGTCGAGCGCACCGATTTTCGCGAAAACATCAAGATCGAGCTGTTGAATGTCGCCCGTCAGGATCTGCTCGACGACTTCGAGGACTCGCCGGAAATCACCCAGTCCGGCCTTTACAAACATATCTACAGTGCCGAATACGGCCAGTTTGGCGGCCAGCCCGTGGGCGCGATCATTGCCAATTACTACCTGTCACCCAGCGCTCCGGACGTCAAGCTCATGCAGTACGCCGCCAGCGTCGCCTGCATGGCCCACGCGCCCTTTATCGCTTCGGCGGGGCCGGGTTTCTTTGGCCTGGAAAGCTTTACCGGGCTGCCGGACCTGAAGGACCTCAAGGATCATTTCGAAGGCCCGCAGTTTGCCAAATGGCAGAGCTTTCGCCAGAGCGAGGACGCGCGCTACATAGGCCTCACCGTGCCGCGATTCCTGCTGCGCACGCCATACGATCCGCTGGAAAACCCGGTCAAGACCTTTGCCTATCAAGAAAACGTGGTCAACAGCCATGAGCACTACCTGTGGGGCAATACCGCCTACGCCTTTGCCACGCGCCTGACCGACAGTTTCGCGCGCTTTCGCTGGTGCCCGAACATCATCGGCCCGCAAAGCGGCGGGGCGGTAGAGGACCTGCCGCTGCATCATTTCCACAGCATGGGCGAAATCGAAACCAAGATTCCCACGGAAGTATTGGTGTCCGACCGTCGCGAATACGAGCTGGCCGAGGAGGGGTTCATCGCCCTGACCATGCGCAAGGGCAGTGACAACGCAGCGTTCTTTTCCGCCAGCTCGGTGCAAAAACCCAAGCACTTCGGCATCAGCGCCGAAGGCAAGGAAGCGGAGTTGAACTACCGCCTGGGTACGCAGTTGCCCTACATGATGGTGGTCAACCGCCTGGCCCATTACCTCAAGGTCTTGCAGCGCGAACAGCTGGGCTCCTGGAAGGAGCGCACGGACCTGGAGTTGGAGCTCAACAAGTGGATTCGCCAATACGTCGCCGACCAGGAGAACCCCAGCGCCGAAGTGCGTGGCCGGCGGCCGTTGCGGGCTGCGCGGATTGTGGTCAGTGATGTCGAGGGCGAACCCGGCTGGTATCGCGTCAACCTCAGCGTGCGCCCGCACTTCAAGTACATGGGGGCGGACTTCACTCTGTCCCTGGTCGGCAAGCTCGACAAAGCATGAGTGCCGGCCAAGGGGTGAACGATCACCGCAGCCTGTTCGAGCGTCTCGAGCAGCCGACGCCCAGCGGTGCATCACGGGTGACCTGCGTCGCCGCCCACCTGGGGAAAATGCTCAGTACCCGTACTGGCAGCGTGCAGACGCTGCCGGACTACGGCTTGCCCGATTTCAATGACATGCGTCGCAGTTTGCATGAGTCATTGAGCCAGTCGCGCCTGCAAATCGAGGGTTTTATCCAGGCCTACGAGCCTCGCCTGGCCAATGTCCAGGTCCGGTTGTTGCCCCGTGATCGCAACCCCCTGGCCCTGGCATTCGCGGTTGAAGCCTTGCTGACCGTCGATGGCATCACCCAGCCCGTCGCCTTCTGCGCGCGGCTGAGTGACGGTGGCCATGTCGAGGTGCTGCCCGATGGCATTTAACCGTTACTACCAAAGCGAACTCAGCGCCTTGCGCCAGCTTGGCCGACGTTTCTCCGAGCGCAACCCGGCCCTGGCGCCGTTTCTGGCGGATGCCGGGCAGGACCCGGATGTGGAGCGATTGCTCGAAGGCTTCGCGTTTCTCACCGGGCGCTTGCGCCAGAAGCTGGATGACGAGTTGCCCGAGCTGACTCACTCGTTGATGCATTTGTTGTGGCCCAACTACATGCGTCCGTTACCGGCGTTCAGCATCTTGCAGTTCGACCCGCTCAAGCGTGCCGGGCACGCCGTTCAGGTGGCCCGGGACACTGCCGTGGAGAGTGTGGGGGTGAATGGGCAGCGCTGTCGTTTTCGCACCTGCTACGCCACGCGGATCATGCCGCTGCAACTCGGTGCGCTGGATTACGTTGCCAGAGGCGAACGCGGGCTGATGAGCCTGCGCCTGGACATGTGCGCCCAGGGCAATTTCAGCGAGCTGGTATTCGACGCCCTGCGTCTGCACCTGGCCGGTGATCGCTACATTAGTCAGGGCTTGTATCTCAGCCTGCTGCGGCACCTGGATGGCATCGAGTTGGTGCTGCTGGATCAACATGGGAGCCCGGTCACGGACGCGGCCGTGTTGCGGCTGCGCCCGGACCATGTGCGCCCCGTAGGGTTTGCCGAAGATCAGGCGCTGATCCCTTATCCGCAGAATACCTTCCGTGGCTATCGCCATTTGCAGGAGTACTTCGCATTTCCCGAGAAGTACCTGTTTGTCGACATCGAGGGGCTGGAGGCGCTGCACACGCTGCCCGCCGCAGTGCTGAAACAGACTCGCAGTCTGGTATTGCGCTTTGACCTGCGGGCGCGCGGGGCGGTCCTGCAAGCGCCGACGCTGGACAATGTGAAGCTGTACTGCACGCCCATCGTCAACCTGTTCCAGCACGACGCGGTGCCGGTTCGACTGGACGCAAAGAGGGATGAATACCTGCTGTTGCCGGGTGAGTTCACCCAGGGCACCGCCAGTGTGTTTTCCGTGGACAGCGTCACCGGGTGGCGGCCAGGCGGCTTGGGTTACCAGGCCTACGTGCCGTTCGAATCGTTTGAACATGACGCTGATGACTGCGCAAAACCAGCAAGTTACACCGTGCGCCAACGGTCCTCGGCTCAGCATGGCGGGTTGGATACCTGGCTGGTGGTGAGGAGTGGGCGTGGGCATGAGCAGGAAACCCTGTCGGTTGAGCTGACGTGCACCAACCACAACCTGCCGCGGCAACTGCAAGTCGGCGAGATCAACAGGGCCTGCGAACAAACTCCGGAATTTATCGCGTTCCGCAATATCAGCGTACCGACCCAGAGCTTTGCTCCGCCCCTGGACCAGGACTTCCTGTGGAAGCTGATCAGCCACATGTCGCTCAACTACCTGTCGCTGACTGACATCAACGCACTGAAGGTCATCCTCGAAACCTACGACCTGCCGCGTTACCACGACCGCCAGGCACAGAAGGTCAGCCGTCGACGCCTGGACGCCTTGCGCTCCATCAGTCACTCCGCCGTCGACCGCTTGTATCGAGGCTTGCCCGTTCGCGGTCTGCGCGTCGACCTGGGCATCGACCCTCAGGGCTTTCTCGGCCAAGGCGAAGTGTTTGTATTCGCCTCGGTCCTCAATGAGTTTTTCGCGTTGTACGCCAGCCTCAATTCGTACCACGAACTTCGCGTCATCAGCACACAAGGAGATGTGTATCTATGGCCACCCCGGATGGGCCAGCAGCCCGTGCTTTAACCCCGCTGTCGCGCAGCATCCGCGAGTACTCGCTGTACCAGGCGGTGTTGCAGGTGATTGAGCATTTGCGTGAAGCCCATCCTTTGCTGGATGAGGACACGCTGTACGACCAGTTGGAATTTGTCGCCAACCCGGGCCTGGGATTTGCCGGGCACGACATTGACCGCGTGGAGTTTTTCACCGAGCACGGCCAGTTGCGCGCACGTCTGCGCCTGAATGTGCTCGGGCTGTTTGGCGCGGGCTCGCCACTGCCGGCGTTCTACGGCGATCAGGCCTACGCCGAGCAGGCGGGAGGCAACACCACGCGGGATTTTCTCAACCTGTTTCAACATCGCCTGCACCGGCTGTTGCTGCCGATCTGGCGCAAGTATCGCTACCAGGCTCGGTTTCGCAGTGGCGCCGGTGATGCCTTCTCCGAGCAGATGTTTGCCTTGGTGGGCTTGGGCGGTCCGGCGATCCGCGAAGCCGCGCCACTCGATTGCAAGCGATTGCTGCCGTATCTCGGGCTGTTGAGCCTGCGCGCGCATTCGGCGGCGTTGATCGAGACCGTGCTGCGGTACTACTTCAAGCACCACCGCTTGTTTATCGAGCAGTGGGTGGCGCGCAGCGTGCTGATCGCGCCGTGTCAGCTCACCCGGTTGGGCCAGGCCAATCATGGACTTGGCCTGGACTCGGTATTGGGCGAACGGGTTGCCGACCGTAGCGGCAAGTTCAGGGTGCATATCGTCGGGCTCGATTGGCAGCGCTTCCATGAGTTCCTGCCGTTCGGTGCGGGCTACCAGCCGCTGTGTGCGCTGGTGCGGCTGACCGTGCGCGACCCGTTGGCCTATGACCTGAGGCTGGGGCTGGCCGAGGGCGAAATCCGCGCGTTGCATATCGGCGAACGCAATGTGTGTCGTCTGGGCTGGACCACTTGGCTGGGGCACGAGCGCGCCGACGGCGTGGTCACGCTGGCCGGCAACCTTCATTAAGGATCAAGGGTGATGATGAATATCGACTTGCAACAACTTATCCAGACGTTGACCGCCCGCACGCGTGGCGACCTGGAGCGTGCCGCCGAGCGTTGTGTCAACCGCGGTGGCCGCGAAGTGCTGGTGGAAGACCTGCTGCTGGTGCTGCTGGAACATGCCGACGGGCTAGTCGGCAAGGCCCTGGCGGACGCCGGTGTGGCAGTGAGCGACCTGCATGCGCTGCTGCAACCCAAGAGCGAACAACATGCCACGCGCAATCCGGTCTTTGCCCCACCGTTGGTGCGCTGGTTGCAACAGGCGTCAATGCTTGCGCATGTGGAGCTCGGTCAGCACGAGGTGGATCACGGCGCACTGTTGCTGGCGCTGCTGCGTCATCCGCTGGAGCACGCGGGCAACGGCTATCAGCGGGTGTTGGCAGGTTTGGACGCCGAGCGTGTGCGCGATTTTGTCCTGAGCCACAGCAGCCCAGCCGGGCAGCCGGTGGTGGAGTCGATGTTGCAACGGTTTACCCATGACCTGACGCAGCAGGCCCGTGAAGGGCAAATCGACCCGGTGCTGTGTCGCGATGTTGAAATCCGCCAGTTGATCGACATCCTGATGCGTCGGCGCAAAAACAACCCGATCCTGGTGGGCGAGGCTGGCGTCGGTAAAACCGCCGTGGTGGAAGGGCTGGCCCTGCGCGTGGTCGCGACGCAGGTGCCGGAGCCGCTCAAGGACGTGCGCCTGCTGAGCCTGGACATGGGCTTGCTGCAAGCGGGCGCGAGCATCAAGGGTGAATTCGAGCGCCGTCTCAAGGGCGTGATCGACGAGGTGCACGCCTCGCCACGCCGGGTGATCTTGTTTGTCGACGAGGCGCATACCCTGGTGGGCGCGGGTGGCCAAGTGGGCGGCAATGATGCCGCCAACCTGCTCAAGCCCGCCCTGGCCCGTGGGGAGTTGCGCACCATCGCGGCCACTACCTGGTCGGAGTACAAGCGCTACATCGAAAAAGACCCGGCCCTGGCCCGGCGTTTCCAGCCGGTGCTGGTCGACGAGCCCAGTGTTACCCAGACGGTGTCGATCCTGCGCGGGTTGGTGCCGGCGTACGAGAGTAGCCACGGCGTGTATGTGCGGGATGATGCGGTGGTCGCCGCCGCACAGTTGAGCGCTCGTTACCTGGTGGGGCGCCAGTTGCCGGACAAGGCCGTGGATGTGCTCGACACTGCCTGCGCGCGGCTGCGCACCCAACTGGCGATGCCGCCCGAGGCGCTGCAGCGGCTGCACGCTGAGCGCGCCGAAGCCACGCGCCAGCAACTCGCGCTGACACGGGACGCACAGGCCGGGCTGCCCATCGATACGACGGCGCTGCAGGCGGTGAGCCAGCAACTGGAGAGCATCGATCAAGCCTGTCTCGCGTTGGCGCAAGACGTGCCGCCGCCACGTAAACCGCAGGTATGCCCGCGCCTGATCGCCGACGTCATCAGCGCCTGGACCGGCATTCCCGTCGAACAACTGGCCCTTGAACACAACGACAAGGTTCTGGGGTTTGCCGAGTTCCTGCGCGCCCGCATCCTCGGCCAGGAGCACGCCGTACAGGCGCTTGACCGCAGCCTGCGGGCCGTTGCGGCGGGGCTCAACAATGCCGACTCGCCCGTGGGCGTGTTCCTGCTGGTGGGGCCCAGTGGCGTGGGCAAGACGCAAACCGCATTGGCCTTGGCCGAGGCGTTGTATGGCGGTGAACGTTTTGTCACCACCCTCAATATGTCCGAGTACCAGGAGCGGCACTCGTTGTCCCGCTTGATCGGCGCACCGCCGGGCTACGTCGGCTACGGCGAGGGCGGCGTACTGACCGAGGCGGTGCGCCAGCGGCCTTACTCGGTGGTGCTGCTCGATGAGGTCGAGAAGGCCGATCCGGAGGTGTTGAACCTGTTTTATCAGGTGTTCGACAAGGGCCGCGCCAATGACGGCGAGGGCAGGGCGATTGATTTTCGCAACACCCTGATCCTGATGACCTCCAACCTTGGCAGCGCGCACATCAACGCACTGTGCGCCGACGGCCGGCGACCGGGGATCGAGGTGCTGCAAGCGCAGCTTCAACCGTTGCTGAGCGCCCATTTCAAACCGGCGCTGCTGGCGCGCATGCGCGTTGTGCCGTACTACCCGATAACCGGCGCAGTCTTGCATGACGTGGCCCGCCTCAAGCTCGAGCGTCTTGGCCAGCGTTTGCAGTTGCGCCAGCTGACCTTCACCTACACACCTGAACTGGTGGCGCACATGGCCGAGCGTTGCGTGCATAACGACAGCGGTGCGCGCTACATCGACGCGTGGATCGAGACCCGGTTGCTGCCGCAGATGGCCGATCGGCTGCTCGCGGCGATGTCCAGTGGCGAGTGCCTGGCGCACGTCCATGCGCGACTGGATGAGCACGGCGCGCCGCTCTGTGAGTTCAGCCAATGATGCCGACCTTATTCAGCCAATTGCCCGAACCCCTGGCCTACGCCGAAACCCTGCTGGGCTGGATCACCCGCCTGGGCCTGGAAAACGACGACCAGCGCCTTACGCGCCTGTGCGTGGACGCGGCGGCACAACTGAGCCAATGCGAACTCAGTCAGTTGTATGGTCTTGATGAGGCAAGCGGGCAACTGGCGCTGATTGCCCAGCATTTTGCCGAAGCGGTGGCGACGGGCAACAGCGATTGGCGGCACGAACAGTTGTTGCACGTCGTGCTCGACCAGCGTAGTGCCCTGTGCCTGGATGACTTGGGCGACAGCCCGTATGACGGTGCGTTTTTGCCGGCGACAGCAGCCCCTTGGCGCACGTTGATCGGTGTGCCGCTGTTCAACCGATGCCGGGCCACCGTGGGCGTATTGCTCTGCGCCAGCCAACGTAAAGCGGCGTTGCAGGGGCACGCGCCGGCGCTGGCGCACCTGGGCAGTTTTGCCCTCAATCAACGGGTGTTGTTGCGACGTCTGCACCCTCGCCACGCGGATTGCCTGCCGTTGCTCAACGTGCCACCCCCCAGCACCTATGGCCTGATCGGTGCCAGCGCGGCGATGGAGGAAACCTGCCGCTTGATCGGCAAGGTCCAGCACACCCCCTACACCGTATTGCTGCGTGGCGAGACCGGCACCGGCAAGGAGGTGGTAGCCCGCGCGATCCACGCCAGCGGTCCGCGCAGCGCCAAGGCCTTTGTGGTGCAGAACTGTGCCGCGTTTCCGGAAGGCTTGCTGGAAAGCGAGTTGTTCGGCTATCGCAAGGGCGCTTTCACGGGTGCCGAGCGCAACCATCCTGGGCTGTTTGACACGGCGCACGGCGGCACGCTGCTGTTGGACGAGATCGGTGACATGCCGTTGTCACTGCAAGCCAAGCTGCTGCGGGTACTGCAAGAGGGTGAGATTCGCCCACTCGGTGCCAGCGTCGCGCACAAGGTCGACGTGCGGATCATCGCCGCCACCCATCGCGACCTCGCGGCCATGGTCGCCCAGGGCAGTTTTCGCGAAGACCTGTACTACCGCCTGGCGCAGTTTCCTATCGAGTTGCCCGCGTTGCGCGCCCGTGACGGCGACGTGCTGTTGCTGGCACGGCACTTTGCCGAGCAGGCCTGCGCAGCGCTGGGCAAAGCTGCGGTGGCGTGGTCGAGTGCGGCGATTGATCAACTGTCGGCACACGGTTTTCCCGGCAACGTGCGTGAACTCAAGTGCCTGGTGGAACGCGCCGTGTTGTTGAGCGATGACGGGGTGATTTTGCCGGCGCACCTCGGATTGCCGACAGCTGCGTCGGCGGTGCTGGATGCGACGCTGCGCCAGCGCCTGGAGCGGGTCGAACGGGTCTTCCTGATCGATTGCCTGCACAAGAACCGCGGCAATCGCACCCGCACTGCACGTGAGCTGGGTGTCGCCCGGCGCACGCTGCTGTATCGCCTGGCGCGCCTGAATATCCCGTGCCGCGATGCCCAGGAGGAGCGCTGAGTGGCACGCGTTGATGACTTACTTTTTTTGCGGAGAGACCCCATGCCTGATCGTCCTTGGCGAGCCCTGGTGCTTGTCGTGTTGCTGCTCAGCGGCTGCAACGCCAATTACGTGTTTGATGACGCCGACTACCGCCCGTTGGGTGACTCCCAGCTCAGCCGTCGTGGCCAGTGAACGGCGGAGGTCTGGTATGCAATTAGTCTTGGAAGCCAGTGGCGACGGCCCTGGAGTGGCGCGCAAGGTATTCGACGGCGCAGGCGGCGTGATCGGCCGTGGCAATGGCTGTGACTGGGTGATCCCCGATTGCAGTCGTGTGCTCTCCGGTCAGCATGGGGTTGTCAGTTACCGGGATGGTCGGTATTTCCTCACCGACATCAGCAGCAACGGCATCGGGCTGGCGGGTAGCGTCGAGCGTTTGCGCAAGGGGCAGCCACACCTTATCAACGATGGCAACCTCTTCGAGTTCGGCCCGCTGGCAATCCGGGCTCGATTGGTGGAATCAAGGCCGCGCCAGGCTGAAGGCGGGCCGATTCCCGATGATGCGTTCCTGACGCACGGCCTGCAGCCGTTGATCGAGCCGCAGCTGGTCCCTGACTCTGCCTGGGTAGAGCGGGGCGCGCCGGAGTCGGACTATCTGGTGCCGCCGACGCTGGCCAAACCCGTACATGACGCACTCGTGCCGCAGCCGATTGCACCTGCGGACGATGGGTTGTTCTGGAGCCACTTTGCCCAGGCCCTGGGCATGCCTCTGGACAGCCTCGACACCCCTGGCCGCGAGGCATTGGCGATCAAGGTCGCAAG
The DNA here is from genome assembly GCF_030687535.1 of Pseudomonas sp. FP2335. Classification (NCBI taxonomy): domain Bacteria; kingdom Pseudomonadati; phylum Pseudomonadota; class Gammaproteobacteria; order Pseudomonadales; family Pseudomonadaceae; genus Pseudomonas; species Pseudomonas sp. FP2335. The sequence goes on along the minus strand of NZ_CP117437.1, from coordinate 3,364,807 downwards.
CTTGCTCAAGCACACCCTCGATGACGTGCAGCAGTGCGTGCGCACCTGCGAGGAACTCAAACGCGAATTGCGCCTGGGGACCGCCCACAGCCCCGGCATCAGCCACAACCCCTTGCACGACTGCCAGGGCGTCGAGGCGGCGTTGCAGGCGTTGCTGGGCGACGGCGCACTGGGTGAACTATCGGCGCAGCAATCCGTGGCCCAGGTGTTCCGTGACCTGCAGGCACATCAGGTGGCAATGCTCGCCGCGTGCCGCGCCGCTCTGCGGGGTGCACATCAGGCGTTCGCGCCGGACTACCTGCAACGCCGTCTCGAACACCAGGCCAAGCGCTCCAGGCTGCTCACTGACGGTGCGCGCTGGCGTGCCTATCAACGTTATTACCAGCAACTGCTCGACGCGCAGGCGCCGGGCGAACGTGAGCTTGGCCGGGATTTTTCCACGGCTTACCAGGAGCAATTGCGCCTGATCGCCACCTTGCATGCTGCCTACCCGGGATGATGTCCATGTATCGAATATGCCTCACAACCCTGTTGCTCACGCTGCTGACTGCGTGCAGCAGCCTGTCGCCGTTTTCGACACTGACCAAGCTGGACTTGAGCCTGGCCGCCGGCGAGCGGCTCAACCCCGACTTGCATGGGCGTCCCTCGCCCGTGGTGGTGCGCTTGCTGGAACTGCGCCAGCCGGTGGCCTTTGAAAACAGCGATTTTTTCAGTCTCTATGAACGTGCCGAGCAGATATTGCCCAAGGATTGGGTGAGCAGCGAGGAGCTCCAATTGCAGCCTGGCGAACACCTGGCCCTCAAGCTCAGCGTTGCACCGCAGAGTCGCTACGTGGGCGTGCTGGCCGCATATCGCGACCTCCCGCAAGTGCAGTGGCGCGTGGTGGTGCCCGTGGCCCCGCAACGGCGAACCCACGCAGCGCTGATCCTGGACGAACTGGGTGTGCGCCAGATCGGCGTGGAGGAACGCTGAGATGCAGGTGCATAACGTCATTTGGCAGGAAGGCATGCTCTTGCGCCCCCAGCACCTTCAACACAACGACCGTTACTACCAACAGCAGCTCAACCGGAGCCGTTTGCTCACGCCCGACGCCTGGGGCTTCTTGAGCCTTGAGCTGGACTTGCAGTACCTCAACCTGGGCAAGCTGGTCGTCAGCCAAGCCCGTGGTGTGTTGCCCGATGGCAGCCTGTTTGAACTTGACGGGGCGATGCCACCGTTGGTCTTGCAGGTCGCGGCCAACAGCGGCCCGCAAGGTGTTTACCTGGCGTTGCCGTTGGCCACCGGCAACCAGGTCGAAACCCGTAGGCCGGAGCAGGTCGACGTGCTGGCGCGCTATGTCAGTTGCGAGGTTCAGGCGCGCGACGCCAATGCGGGCGGCGAATCCGAGTGTCGGCTCGACTGCGCGCGCCCGGACCTGCGCCTGGTGGCGGGTGCACAGTTCGCCGATCCGTCGCTGGTGACACTCAAGGTGGCCGAGATCGTGGGTTGCACAAGCGAAGGCGGGGTGAGCCTGGACACCGATTTCACCCCGACCTTCATCCACCTGCCAGCCCGTGGCTACTGGGCGGCGTGTTTACAGGAGGTGATCAGCCTGTTGGCCAGCCGTGGTGATGCGCTGGCCGAGCGCATTCGTGGCAACGGTGCGGCCGCGGCGACACAGGTTGGCGATTTTTTGCTACTGCAACTGATCAATCGTACGGAGCCCGTGTTGCGCCATTACGCGAGCCAGCCTCAGGTGCGTCCGCACACGCTGTATCGCGAGTTGTTGGCGTTGCTTGGCGAATTGTCGTCCTTTGCCTGTGACAGCAAGCGTTGTGAATGGGACGTGCACTATCAGCACAGCGATCAGGGCGCGAGTTTTCGCGGCCTGATGGACGGCTTGCGCAGCGTGCTGTCGATGGTGCTGGAACAACAGGCCATCGAGTTGGAATTGCAGCAACGCCAGTACGGGGTGCTGGTATGCCCGGTCAGCGATCTGAAGCTGCTTGGCCGCGCGACCTTCATTTTGGCGGCCACCGCCGGATGCGACGGCGAAGCGCTGCGCAATCGCCTGCCAACGCACCTCAAGGTCGGGCCCGTCGAACGCATCCGCGAGCTGGTCAACCTGCATCTGGCGGGCATCCGGCTCCAGCCGCTGCCGGTGGCGCCGCGCCAGTTGCCGTTTCATGCCGGCAAGACGTATTTCATGCTCGAACTCACTGCCCGTGACATTGCGCAGCTGGAGCATTCGGGCGGCTTTGCCTTCCATGTCAGCGGCGAATTTGCCGAGCTGCAACTGAACTTCTGGGCCATCAGGAACTGAACACCATGGACAACACTTACCCGGCCGATGAGAAAACCATCCTGCTTGACCGCGACGGTCGCGGCCCCGCGCAGGCGGCATTGACGGACTACCCCTCACCGCCACGTTTTGAGCAGTTGGAAGACCGCATGATCTACGCCGCCCGTTTGCACGGCGCGCAAACCTTTGACCTGGGGCCCAACCCGCTGGTAGCGGGTGCCTGGGAGTTGCTGGTCGAGGCGGCTCAGCTCAAAGGTCGCGTCGGGCGTGAAAGCCTGGGCGCCCTTAACGAGCGGCTGTCGGCAGCGGTCAGCGGGTTTGAACGGCACGCGCAACATCACGGTGTGGAGAGCGCCCAGGTGGAGGCGGCCTGTTACGTCTTGTGCTGCGTCATCGATGAAAGCGTACTCACCGCGCAATGGGACAGTCGCGGCGAGTGGTCGAAGATGAGCCTGTTGAGCCGCTTTCACCACGAAACCTTTGGGGGCGAGAAGTTTTTCCAGATGCTGGAGCGCCTGTCCCGGGACCCGATCAAGAACGTCGCGCTGCTGGAGTTGATGTACCTGTGCCTGTCGATTGGTTTCGAGGGCAAATACCGCGTCATGGAGCGTGGTGTGTTGCAGCTTGAGGCCGTGCGTGACGGGCTGTACCGGCAGATCCGGCACGTGCGCGGTGATCCGCTGCCCATGCACGCGCCTGAGCCGGTGCACTGGCGCAACAGACGCTTGCGCATGCTTTCCATCCCGTGGCTGGGGGTGGGGCTGGTGGCCAGTCTGTTGGCTGTGTATCTGGGGTTTGCCTGGGTGCTGGGCAATGAACGTGTGGCGGCGCTGCAACCCTTTCATTCTGCGGCACCGCCGCCCCTATAACGCTGGGAGCAATCAATGAACGCATTCTTCAAGAGCGCGGGCAGCGTGCTGCGTCGGGTTTGGGTTTGGAGCCTGTTGCTGGTGCTGTTAAGCGCCGCGTTGGTGTGGTGGTTCGGACCTCTACTGGCGGTGGATGACTACCGCTTCTGGCAGGGCGTGTCGGCGCGCTGGGTGACGATCAGCAGTCTGTTGCTGTTATGGGGCATCGCCATGGTCTTGGTCGGTGGGCGCCGTGAAGCCCAGACCCATCGCCCGGAAAATCCGCACTCGGAACACCAGAACCCGGAGAACCAGGCCCGGCATGTCCGACAGCGAGTAGACGCTGAGCGGCGCCAGGTACGTGGGCGCTTCAAGGAGGTCGTGCAGGCGCTGAAAAGTGCAGGTTGCTATGGCGCCAAGCGTCAGCGCTGGCGCAATGAATTGCCCTGGTACGTGCTGCTTGGCGAGGAGGGCAGCGGCAAGACCCAGCTGTTGATGGCAAACGGGTTGCTGGCGCCGCTGGATCGCCTGGACGCCGCGCGCTCGGGCCGCACCCCATTCTGTGAAGGCTATTTTGCCGACCAGGCGGTGTTGCTCGATACGCCTGGTCGTTACCTGACCCAGCCTGATGCGGCGGTGGATGGCGCGGGGTGGTCGACCTTGCTGCACCTGCTCAGGGCCAGGTGCCGGGCCAGCCCGCTCAACGGCGTAGTGGTGACGTTATCGGTGGACAGCCTGCTCGCCGGCAACACCCATGACCTCGACGTGCTGGCGCGCCAGGTGTATTCCCGTGTGCAGGAGATCCGGCAGACGCTGCATGTGGATGTGCCCGTAACGTTGGTGTTGACCAAGGTCGACCGACTGCCGGGATTTGTCGAGTTCTTCGATGGGCCCACAGGTGACGTCGCAACACCTGTGTTTGGCCAAGCCCTGGCTGGGGGCACGCAAATGCCCGAGGTCCGCCAGGCCTTCGAGCGGTTGCTGCAACGCTTGAGTGGTGAGTTGATCCAGCGTTTGCACCAGGAGCGCAATGTCGAGCGGCGCGGCCTGATGCTGGACTTTCCCCTGCAGCTCGCCAGGCTTGGCGAACGCTTGTGCCACTTCATCGAATCGGCGTTTTGTGCCCATCGCTACCAGCGCATCCAGGGCCTGCGCGGTATGTATTTGACCAGCGCGGATGCCGCCCGGGGGCGCTTTGTCCCGGGGTTGTTCCGCCAAGTGATCGTGGCCGAGGCTGACTTTGCGCAGTTGCATAGCGACGAGCGCCAGCGCATTCGTTGGCGCCAGCTCGGCGCGGCCCTCGCCGCAACGGCGATACTCGCAGGCGCCACGGTGTTATGGACGCACAGTTATTCACTCAACCATCAGCGCCTGGAGCAGTTGGTTGCGCTGGCCCGACCTGCGCCGCCAACCCCACTGGAGACGGACAGCAGCCTGGTCGCCCTTGCCCGGTTGGACCGCCTGTTTGCGGCGACCCAGGTGTTCCCGGTAGAGGTGCGGAGGGTGGAACGTTTGGGCCTGTACCAGGGCAAGATGAGCGCGCCGGTATTGGACGATGCCTACGTACACGCCTTACGGCAGCAATTGCTGCCGCAAGTCATCGAGCTGTTGGGAACGCAGGTACGCGCCAGCCTGGGCGAACGCGAACAACTGCTGGACCACCTGCGTGCGTATCTGATGCTGACGCTGCACGAGCGTCGGGATTCGGTGTGGTTGGCCGAGCGTGTGGGCGCGGCCTGGGCGGTGCGGCATGCCGGTGAGGTCGCGGTGCAGCAGCGGTTGAACCAACATTTCGCGCGGCTGTTGGCGCAACCGTTCGCGGCGTCCCTCGATGACGCGCTGGTCGCTCAGGCCCGCCAGACACTGCGCGGCGAGTCACTGGCTGACGTGGTGTATCGGGTGTTGCGTGAACAGGCGCGCAGCCTGGAGCCGTTGCGCCTGGCTGAAGGACGCGGGCTGGTTGCCAGCGAGCCACCGATCCCGGGTTTTTACACCAAGCGTTTCCTGCAGTATTTCGAGGCGCAGGGCCCACGGTTGGTGAATGCGATTGCGCAGGACAACTGGGTGTTGGGCGAGGGCACCGACCTGAGCGCCGCCGATCTGCGCCGCCTGATGCTGGCGTTGGAGCAGCGCTATTTCAGTGAGTACGGCGATGTCTGGGGCAACGCGCTGGGCCAGGTGCGCCTGTCGGATACCGATGGCCTGCGCGAGGATGCCGAGCGGCTTGCACGCTTGACTTCGGCCCAGTCGCCCTTGGTGCAACTGCTGCAACAGGTGCGGGAAAATACGCGCCTGCTGCCGTCCAATGGCGGGCTGGACACCTTGAACCAGTTCGCCGGGCCGTTGCCGGCGGATTCCGCCCGGCGCACCTTGCAGCGGCGCTTCGAGCCGCTGCACCAATTGCTCGACGAACAACACAACCCCGGCGCCGAGTTGACCCAGGCCTTGCGCCAGCTTGACGAACTGCACCTGCAACTGGTTGCGCTGCACCGTGAAAGTTCGCCGGGGCAGGCGGCGTTTCAACGGGTCAAGCGGCGCATGGAAGGGCAGCCGGATGGGTTGGGCAATCTGCGTGATGTCGCCACGCGCCTGCCGCTGCCGCTTTCGGCGTGGGTTGAAGGCTTGGCGGATGACAGTTGGCGGCACTTGCTGGACGAAGCCTATGTGCACGTCAACCAGCGTTATCAAAGCGAGGTGTACGGTGTGTATGCCAAGGCGATCCGCCAGCGCTACCCTTTCAATGCGCATGCCTCCAGCGACGTCGCTCTCAGTGATTTTCAGGAGTTTTTCAAGCCCCAAGGCATCCTGGCGCGCTTTCATGAGACTTATCTGCGGCCCTTCGTCAGTGCCGATGGCGGGCGCTATCGCCTGCGTGGCCTGGACGGGCGCAGCCTGCCGCTGGCGCGCAGCCTGTTGCCGCAACTGAGCAAGGCGCAACTGATTCGGCGCAGCTTCTTCAACGAGGCCCAGGGCGACTTGCAGGTGCGATTCAGCTTGGCGCCCTACAGCCTGGACCAGGCTGCCAGTCGGGCGGTGTTGCGCATGGGTGATCGGCAGTTGGAATACCGTCACGGGCCTATCGTGGCGATGCACTTTGAGTGGCCTGTCGCGGCGCAAAACGGCCGCAGCAGCCTGGTCCTGGAACGGGGCGCAGAGCGGCCGCTGGGGTTGGAAAAAAATGCCGGTGCCTGGTCGTGGTTCCGCTTGCTCGAGTTGTTCCAGAGCGAGCCTGCGAGTGGTCGCGATGGGCAGTTGCTCAAGTCCGACCTGGCGGGTTTGCGCGCCACTTTCCTGCTTACCAGCCAGCGCACGCCAAGCCCATTCCCGCTGGGTGAATGGCGCACGTTCCGTTTGCCGGAGCAGCTATGACGCACGCGGCTTGGCACAGCGCCGGGCGTACGCAGCGTGGCAAGCAGCGAATGCGCAACGAGGATGCGTTTCTCGATTGCCCGCAGCAAGGCTGCTGGGCGGTGGCCGATGGCATGGGTGGGCATCAGGCCGGCGATATTGCCAGCCAGGCAGTCATCGACACTCTGGCCAGGTTGAACGAATGCGGCACGTTTGAGCAACGGATCGAGTCGATGCGCCGCTGCCTGCAACGGCTCGACCGGCAGTTGGGCGTGCAGCGCGCACACGGCCGGATGGGCAGCACGGTCGTCGCGTTGCTGCTGGAGGGCCGTCGCGCCGCCTGCGTGTGGGCGGGCGACAGCCGTTGTTACCTGTGGCGCGGGCAGTGTTTGTACCAGTTGTCGCGGGATCACTCCTGGCAGGAGCGCTTGATGATCGAGCAGCAGCTCAACCGCCAACAGGCCCAGGCGCATCCGGATGCGAGAGCCTTGACCCGTGCGGTGGGCGGGCGCGAGCCGTTGGCGCTGGAGGTCCTGGAACTTTGCACGCGTCCCGGTGATGTATTCCTACTCTGCAGCGATGGCTTGTACCAGGCGCTCAGTCACTGCGAACTGGGCAGTGCCATCGGCCACGGTTCGCCGCAACAGATGGTGGACCGTTTGTTCAGCCAAGTGTTGCGCGGGCCCGCCCGGGATGACCTGACGGCCGTTGTGGTGCAGGCATGAACGAGGCACGCCTGCTCGCCGGGCGGTATCAGTTGGAGCGGGAGCTGGGCCGCGGTGGCATGGGCGTCGTGTATCGCGCCCGCGATCTGTTGCACGAGCAATTTGGCGAGCCGTGTTCCCGTGTGGCGTTGAAGTTGCTGGGCGACTGTTTGACCCAGTCCAGCGATGCGCATGTGCTGTTGTACAGCGAGTTTGCGTTGACCCGCAGCCTGCGCCATGAGCGGATCGTCCGCGCGTTTTCGTTCGAGGTCGATACCGCCAGCCAGGTCGCGCTTTTTACCCTGGAGTTGCTGCACGGGATGACTTTGGACCGCCTGCTGTTGGAGCGTCCCGGCGGACTGCCCTGGCGGGAGTTGCAGCCCGTGGCGGTGCAATTGCTCGATGCGTTGGTTTACGCCCACGGGCAGGGCGTGCTGCACGGTGATTTGAAGCCGGGCAATGTGATGCTTGGCGAGGAGGGGGTTCGCTTGTTCGATTTCGGTCTGGGCCATGGCCAGAAACAGGGCTTGCCGAGTCTGAGCCGCAACCGTTTCCACGCATGGACCCCGGCGTACGCCGCACCGGAGTTACGCGACGGCGCTGTGCCGACTGCCGCTGCCGACCTGTATGGCGTGGCGTGCCTGTTGTACGAACTGGCGCAGGGCAGTCGCGCTACCGATATTCAAAACCGCCCCCGGCAATGGCCGAGGCAATGCTGGCCGGCGCTGAAGACCGCACTGACCGCCGACCCCGAGCGTCGCGCCATCACGGTCGCCGAATTGCGCAACGTGATCCGCCGCACGCCACATCATGGATGGCTGTAACCCGCGGTCTTGCTGAAACACCGCGGCGGCCCGTTTGGGGCGGCTTCGCCCCCCAGCGCGGGCAAGCCCGATCACTACAGGTCGAGTTGTCGGCGGCGGGAGTGTTTGCGCAGGCGCCGGTCATTCCAGTGCCTGATGGGTTTGAGCGTAAACAACAGCACGTACGCGACCAGGACGGTGGCCAAGTCCATCGAATCGTCGCCGAGTTGACCGGTAAATTGTTCCACCACGTCCTTGATCATCAACATCAATGAAACCCCACACAGCCACAGCAATACGTAGAGCAGTATCGGGCGCACGGTTCCTGATGGTTTTTCTGACATTTTGACCCTCTTTTCCCTGAAGCCGATTTCCTCGCAGATATTACCGATCGACCCGGGCTCAGGGACGCTCCCCAGTCAAAAATCCAATTAATGGTAGTGCTCAGGCTCATTACGGCGAGACCAAAGAAACGCGGTAATACCTGCCCTTGGATTGACTATAGCGGGCTTGAGCAGATTCGCCTGGAGGGCCATGGCAGGAGAGCGGGCGACAGGGGGTAAGGATGAATTGGTCGAATGAGTGGGGCGGGTGCAATAGGGCAATTCAAACGACAACTCAATAATTGGCGTTGCCGTGCTAAAAAACTTTCGCTCCCGGCCTAAGGACGTGTAGCGTTAGGCGGTATTTTCGACCCTGTTTTCCAGGGGCGTGGAGCGATGGACAGAGGGATGGGTCATGGCGCAAACGCTGTTCAAGCTGTTCTTCACCCAGCGTCTGGCCGCCTTGGCCAGCACCGAGTCATTGCGTGCTATCCGCGAGGGATTGTTGTGGATCCTGCCATGCCTGCTGGTATCGGCGGGGTTTCTGATCCTGTCCGAATGCGCCCGGGTACTGGGTTTCGATGCGCAGGTGGTGAGTTTACTGGCCGGGTTGCATAACCAGATCAGCTCGGTGATTCCGCTGCTGGTGGCTGCTTCCATTGGCTACATGCTGGCGATCCAGTACCGCTTGCCCCAGCTTCCCGTTGCGTTTCTGTGCCTGGCCCACGTGGTGATCGCGACTTTCATCCTGCGTGAGTACCCTCGGGCATCGGCCACGTTTGTGTTGTTTATCGCGATTGCTTCGCCCCTGATCAATGTGCCGGCAATTGCCTGGTTGCACCGTTTGCGCTGGACACGCCTGGTCAACGAGGACCTGGTGGGGCACAACCTGCGAGGCACCATCAATATGGTGGTGCCCGGTGCAATCACCGCGCTGGCCTTGGTGCTGGCGTTGTCGTTGCTTTTGCAGATTCCCTATGTCGCCCAGTTGCAGGGCCCGCAAGTGCTTGAAGCCCTGGATTCGCCCTACCGCAGCGGCTTGTTCGTGACGCTGATGAATTCGCTGCTGTGGTTTTTTGGCATCCACGGCGTGTACGCCATGCAACCGCTGTTCGATGTGCTCGACCAGGCCGTGGTGCTCAATGGCACGGCGTTGGCCGCCGGGGAGCCGATCAAGTATCTGCTCAACAGCGGACTGCTCGGCAGCTTCGCCTTTATCGGCGGTTCGGGCGGTGCGCTGTGCCTGTTGCTGGCGATCCTGCTGTTCTCCAAGAGCCAGTCCATGCGGTTGCTGGCGATTGCCAGTCTGCCGCTGTCACTGTTCAACGTCAGTGAGGTGCTGTTGTTTGGCTTGCCGATCATCCTCAACCCGCGCTTGTTCATTCCGTTCCTGGTGGTACCGGCCCTGAATGGGATGGTCGCGTTGACCGCAGTGCAACTGGGCTGGGTGATGCCGGCGGTGGCCAGCGTGCCGTTCACCTCGCCGGTGCTGCTCAACGCCTACCTCAGTACCCACGGTGATATGGCGGCCGTGGTCCTGCAAGTGCTGCTGCTGGGCCTGGGCACGCTGGTCTACGCCCCCTATGTGCGAGCGATCCATCGTCAGCCAGCCGAAGGCGGGACGGTGTACCTGCGTTCGATGGACATGACCTTTCGCGGCCTTGAAGAAAAGGGCCGCCTGCTCGAAGCCGACCCGGTGCTCGCATCCCACAAGGCCCTCGCACGCCAGGCCAGTGAGCTGAGCCGTATCCAGCAGATCAGCGACTACGAGTTCTACCTCGAGTACCAACCCCAAGTGTCGACCCTGACCGGCTTGTGCACCGGCTGCGAAGCCCTGATGCGCGCGCGTGACAGCCACGGCACGGTGCATTCGCCGTGGGAGTTCCTGCAGTGGCTGGCGCAGGCGCGCCTGATGCCGGACGTGGATGTGTGGGTGGCCTCCGAGGCGGTGCGCCAGTACCAGAAATGGCAGGCCCTGGGGTTTGCGTTACCGATGACGATCAATATTTCCAGCGCGACCCTGACCGACCCGGCCTACGGCAACCGCCTGGTGAAGATCCTCGCCCAGGCCCGGGGCCAGGTGTCGGTGGAAATCACCGAGGACGCCCTGGTCAGTGACATCCAGGCCACGCGCCAGACCATCCAGAAGCTGCAGGCCATCGGCGCCAAGGTGTATATCGATGATTTCGGTACCGGGTTTTCCGCTCTGAGCTACCTGCACCAGTTTCCGGTGGATTTCATCAAGATCGACCGCAGCTTCGTCGTTGCCCAACACGACCCCAAGGGTGCTCAAGTGTTGACCGGCATGTTGCGCTTCTGCGAGGCGTTGAACCTGGGGGTGGTCGTCGAAGGCGTTGAGACCGCCGAGCAGTTGGCGTTCTTGAATACCGGCAGCGAGCTGTTTATCCAGGGCTGGTATTTCAGCAAGGCGCTGCCGGGCGATCAGTTGCCGGGGTTTGTACGTGAGCGCGCCGCCCTGGCCGAGCCCTAGGTGGATGTGTAGGTACGCTCGATCTCTTCGATCAGTCCATCGATGCGTTCCAGACGGGCGCGGTTGTCGTGGTCCCAGGGGTGAAACCCTGGCCGGAAGTAATCCAGCCAAGGCCGCAGCATCCGTGGGAATACGCCTTTTGGCCCATACAGAAACTTCAGCATGCGCCAGAAGCCCTTCAGGTGCCCGCCGGCCTTGCGGTCGGCAATCAGCAGGCGCAGGTGAAAATCGAACACCACCAGCCAGAAGAACAGCGTGGTCGTCAGCATGGTCCCGGTGCGCAGCAGGTAGCGCTTGGGGCCGGGCTTGATTACGCGGGACCACACGTCGAAGGCCACGGCCTTGTGTTCGGTTTCTTCGAGGGCGTGCCAGTACCACATCTGTTGGTAACCCTTGAGTGAGTTGCCAAAACGCGACGGGTCACTGAGCAGGATCTCCGCGAGCATCGCGGTGTAGTGCTCAAGGGCGATGGTGATCGCCAGGTTGAATGACGGCGGGAAGTGTTTCTTCTGCCAGTCGAGGATGAACTTGAGGCGTCGGTCCAGGGTGTGCGCGGGCAGGCCGGCGGCTTGCAGCAGGTCGTTGTAGGCCACGTGTTCGCGGCTGTGCATGGCTTCCTGGCCGATAAAACCCTGGATCTGCTGTTTCAGCTCTGGATCGTCGATGCGCGAGCGGTAGTGGCGCACGCTGTCCATGAAAAACAGTTCGCCCTGGGGAAACAGCAGTGACAGCGCATTGAAAAAATGCGTGATGAACGGGCCTTGTTCATGCCAGTCCTTGATGTGTTCGGCGGGCAAGGCAAAGCGGATGTCGCGACGGATCGGCAGCATGGTGTGTGCTCCTGTTCAGAGACGGGGCTCGTCGTTGGTTTCCAGGACCGGCGTGCGCGGTTTGGGGGCCATGCGTTTGCTGGCGAACACCACCAGCGCTTGGTAGGCCGCCGGCAGGCAGCGGGCGAGCAGGTCGAGAAAGTAGGCGTCTCGGCCGATCAACACGCGGCGCTTATTGCGGCGTACGCCTTGCAGGATCACCTTGGCGGCCGTGTCGGCGTCGGTGATAAACAGCTTCTCGAAGTCGGCGCGGGCTTGTTGCTCGCTGTGAATCAGAAAGCCGGTCATGTTCGCGTCGATGCGGCTGCTGCGGCAGATGTCGGTGCGGATGCCGCCGGGGTGCACGCAGGTCGCCGAGACACCGCAGCGTTGCAGGTCGAGTTCCTGGCGCAGGGCTTCGGTAAAGCCGCGCACGGCGAACTTGGTGGCGTTGTAGCCGCTCATGCCCGGCTGGGCGAACAGGCCGAACACGCTCGAGGTGTTGATCACATGCCCATCGCCACTGGCTTTGAGGTACGGCAGGAATGCCTTGGTGCCGTGCACCACGCCCCAGAAATTGATGCCGACGATCCATTCCAGGTCGGTGTAGTCGACCCCTTCCACGGTGCTCGACAGCGCCACGCCGGCGTTGTTGAAGATCAGGTTGACCTGGCCGTGCCGGGCGAACGTGTCGCTGGCCCAGGCTTGCATGGCCTCGCGGTCGGACACATCCAGCACCTGCGTGGTGAGCGTGATCGGCGCCAGCGTCATGGTCTTGATGATTGCCTCGGTCTGCGCCAGGCCCTGGGCATTTTTGTCTGCCAGTGCCAGGTGGCAACCTTCCCGTGCCAACGCCAGGGCCAGCGCACGGCCCATGCCGGAGGCGGCGCCGGTGATTGCGGCCACGCGGCCGTTGAAAGATTTCATGACAGGCTCCCTTCGACGGTGGCGTGGGGCGCAGTGACGGCGGACGCCTGGATCGGCAGCAACTGGGCGACGTAGTCCTTGAGCGCGAAATGCCGGGTGACCTGTTTGAAGCGCCAGGTCGAAGCGGGCCACAGGGTGGTGTTCTTGCCGGTGCGCGGGTCGAGGTACCAGCTCTGGCAGCCGCCGGTGTTCCAGATGGTGCGCTTGAGCCGGTCTTGCAGTTGGCGGTTGTAGACCTCTTCCACGGCGGGCTTGACGTCGACGCTGGCGATGCGATGGCGCTGCATTTGCCGCAGGGCGTCGAGGATGTAAGTCACCTGGGCCTCGATCATCAGAATCATCGAGTTGTGCCCCAGGCCGGTGTTGGGGCCGACGATCAGGAACAGGTTCGGATAGCCTGGCACGGTGGTGCCTTTGTAGGCATGGGCGCCATCGCGCCAGGTGTCCAGCAGGTCGATGCCGCCACGGCCGATGATGCAGTCGCGCGGCAGTGGGTCGGTGGCCTGGAAACCGGTACCGAAGATCAGGCAATCGGCCGGGTGCTTGATGCCGTTGGCGGTGACTACGCCATCGGCTTCGATGCGCTGCACGGTGTCGGTGATCACCTCGACGTTGCTGCGGGACAGCGCCGGGTAGTAGTCATTCGAGATCAGCACGCGCTTGCAGCCGATGGTGTAGTCCGGCGTCAGGGTCTTGCGCAGGGAAGGGCGGGCCACTTGCCGGTGCAGGTGGCGCTGGGCGATTTTTTGCACCATGGTCATTAACCGTGGATGCAGGGCAAAGCCCACCACACGGCCTTCCAGCGCCCAATAGAAGGCGCCGCGGACCAGACGCTGGGTGAACGGCAGGTGCTTGAACAGCCAGCGTTCTAGCGATGAGATCGCCCGGTCCGGCTTGGGCATGATCCATGGCGGCGTGCGCTGGAACAGGTCCAGATGGGCAACCTGCGGCGCAATCTGTGGCACGAACTGGATGGCACTGGCGCCGGTGCCGATCACCGCGACGCGTTTGCCTTTGAGTGAGTAGTCGTGGTCCCACTGCTGGGAGTGGAAGCGTTTGCCCTTGAAACTCTCGAGCCCCGGGATCGCTGGCAGTGCCGGACGCGACAACCCGCCCATGCCCGACACCAGCACGCGCGCGCTGACCTGGCGGCCGTTGCTGAAGCGCAGTTGCCAGCGTTGTTGCGCCTCGTCGAACACGGCGCGCTCAAGGCCCATGCCAAAACGCAGGAACGGCGCCAGTTCATAACGCCGGGCGCATTGCTCCAGGTAGGCGCGGATCTCGGCTTGCGGCGCGAACTGCCGGGTCCAGTCCGGGTTGGGGGCAAAGGAAAACGAATACACGTGGGATTGCACGTCGCAGGCGCAACCGGGGTAGCTGTTGTCACGCCATGTGCCGCCGAGGGTGTCGGCTTGTTCGGCGATAAAGAAGTCGCGCCAGCCGGCTTCCTTGAGCTTGATGGCCATGCACAAGCCGGCAAAGCCGGAACCGATGATGGCGATGTCGATGACCTCGTCGTGGGCATTCATAGGCAGTCCTTCGTGGGCATCTGCGGTGCTCCTGTTTTTGTTTTGTCTTTTAGATAAAACACCATTGCAAAGGAAAATTGAATTATTTATTTTAAAAAAGATTTTAAATAATCTACCTGAAAATATCGCCTACGCTACGACCTTGTTCCTCAGGTGCGATCTGTCCGACGGACGCGCACGTTATGTAGAGAGTCTAGGTCCAGGGTGGACGGTGGCTGAGGCCTTGACCAATCCCGGTCGGGTCGCCAGCAGCAGGGAAGCAGAGGACCGAGCTATGGCTGTCGAGTGGGTTGTCGCTGCGGCTGTGTTGGCAGGGGGGAGTGCGCTGTTATGGCGATTCAGTGCGCGGATGACGCGGCGCATTGAAGCGGCGGTGCCGATTGATGGGCGCTTCGTCGAGGTCGATGGCGAGCGCTTTCATTATGTGGAGGAGGGCAAGGGCCCGCCGCTGGTCATGATTCACGGGCTGATGGGCAGCAGTCGTAACCTGACGTATGCCTTGTCCGCCCCGTTGCGTGAGCAGTTCCGGGTGATCAGCGTTGATCGACCAGGATCGGGGTATTCCACGCGGCATGCGGGTACCCCGGCCGACCTGCCGGGCCAGGCGCGGCAAATCGCCGGGTTCATCAAGGCGCTGGGTCTTGAACGACCATTGGTGCTGGGTCACTCCCTCGGCGGGGCGATTGCCCTGGCGTTGGCCCTCGATCATCCCCAGGCTGTGGGCGGGTTGGTACTGGTGGCGCCGTTGAGCCATCCGCAGCGGATGTTGCCGTTGGTATTCCTGTCGCTGGCCGTTCGTCCGGCGTGGCTGCGACGTTGGCTGTCACACACGTTGACCGTGCCCATCGGCCTGCTGACCCAAGGTTCAGTGGTCAGGGGCGTATTCGCACCGGACCCCGCGCCCGAGGATTTTGCCACCCGTGGCGGCGGCATGCTCGGCATGCGCCCCGCCAACTTCTACGCCGCCTCCACCGAGATCAATCGTGTCAACGATCACCTGCCAGGCATGGTCAAGCGCTACCCGCAACTGCGCCTGCCCATCGGCCTGATCTATGGCGCACGGGATCAGGTGTTGGACTTTCGCAAACATGGCCAGGCCCTGGCCGACAAGGTGCCGGGGCTGAAGCTGCAGTTGGTGGAAGGGCGCGGCCATATGCTGCCGATCACCGCCGCCGCGCGTGTGGTCGAGGTGGTGCAGCAGGTCGCCAAACGCGCCCGAGCGCCGCAAACCGCCACGGTTTTGCACCCGCCATTTGCCATGGCGAACAAATAAACGTGGCCCTCGTTGCGGGGTGGATCGGCGCAAATGCTTGCTCTAGAGACCTGACCAAACAGCTGAAAAACAGACTGTGCGGTCACGTAAAAAAGCCCTCGAAAAAGTAGTTGACGACCTATCGATTCCGCGTTATTTATTTAAAAAAATATTTCAATTTATATTTTGAAATGATTTTTGAAATGCCTAAGAGCGAATAAAAATGAAAAAAACGCCTTTTATCGCATGGTCAATTTCCTGGAGCATTCCACGCTCCACGAACCTGTTTCGGGTCTCCCTGTCGCGGAGGCTGCCATGAACCAGACCCTCGCAGCGCCAAGTGTATGGACCGACGGCAAGCGCCACCTGTGGTGGTTGGGCATCATGCCGCTGGCCACGCCGCTGTTGTCCGGCGCGCTTGCCATCAGTACGGGCATCCAGCAATTGTGGTGGGTCGGTGTGCTGGTGATCTTCGGCCTGATCCCACTGATCGACGGCCTGCTCGGCGAAGACGTCAGCAACCCGCCCGAATCCGCCGTCAGCCAGCTTGAATCCCAACGCTACTACCGCTGGATCGTCTACACCGGCGTGCTGTTCGTGATCTCATCGGTGGTGATCACCGGCTGGCTGGCCGCCGGCGGCATCGACTGGATCATTGGGGGCGGCCTGTTGCACGCCGTCGCCGATCTCGACCCCGCCAGCTGGCCGGCCCGCGCCGCCGCCTACATCACCGCGCGTACGCAGTTGCATGGCGAGCTGAGCTGGTTCACCTACCTGGGCATGGCCATGTCGACCGGCGCCGCCACCGGCATCGCCATCAACACCGCCCACGAACTGGGGCACAAACCCAATGCGTTGGAAGTGTTTCTCGCCAAGGTCACCCTGGCGCCGACCTTCTACGGACACTTCTACACCGAACACAACCGTGGCCATCACGTGCGCGTCGCCACCCCGGAAGACCCGGCCAGTTCACGCCTGGGGGAAAGCTTCTGGGCCTTCCTACCGCGCTCGGTGTGGTTCAGCGCCCGTTCGGCCTGGAACCTCGAGCGCGAACGCCTGCGCAAACTCGGCCTGCCGGCCTGGCACTGGCGCAACGGTGTGCTCAGCGCCTGGATGTACAGCGTGGTGTTGTGGGGCGCGATGATCGCCTGGTTGGGGGCAGCGGTGATTCCGTTCCTGCTGATCCAGGGCATCTACGGGTTCTCGCTGCTTGAAGTGGTCAACTATGTCGAACATTACGGCCTCAAGCGTCAGAAGTTGCCCAATGGTCGTTATGAACGTTGTTCGCCACGCCACTCCTGGAACAGTAATCGGATTGTCACCAATATCTTCCTGTTTCAACTGCAACGGCACTCCGACCACCATGCCAACCCCACTCGTAGTTATCAGTCGTTGCGCCACTTTGATGAATCACCGCAACTTCCTTATGGCTACGCGAGCATGATTGTATGGGCCTATGTTCCCTACTTGTGGCGACGCCGCATGGATCATCGGGTACTCAATCACTATGCCGGGGATATAACCCTGACCAATCTTCAGCCGTCGCAACGCTTGAAGTATCTGGAGAAGTACAGCGGCAGTGCCAAGCCGTTCTGATGTGAACTGATAGATCAACAGTGGACTCGGGATCTGTGTATCACGCAGGTTTTTATCGCCCGAATTACGCTGAACGTTAGTTGCAAGAAGTTTGTTTGACCCGAACAACAATAATTTCAAGGGAAGGACGTACACCATGCACACACCTGCCAGGTTCACCAGCCACCTCGTATTGGCCGCACTTGGGTTGATTGCCTATCAACAGGCCCAGGCCGCGCGCATCGAGCCCGCCGGCAGCGCCTTTACGGCCCAGGGCCCGATCAGCTTTTCCAAGGGCGCGCTGATCAGCGCCGACTGCACCATCAAGGTCGCTGGCAAAGTTGCGGCCGACGGCACTTCGGTGAATGTCGATAAAGTCGAGTTCGACGGCGGCCTCAAGTGCAGCCGCGTCGAAGCCATCAACTTGCCGTGGGTCTTGATCGCCAAAGACACCAAGAGTGGTTCCATGTCGAAGATCAGCGTGGATGTGCACGCCTTTGGCCTGGGCGGCAAGTGCGGGCCATCAACGGCCGATGGCACGTGGGATAACGCCACCGGCAAGTTGGAAGCCAGCAATGTACCGATTGGCGAAGACTGCAAGATCAAAACGGTATCGATCAAGATGCCGCCAAACTTCAAGGTTGTTGAATAAGCATCAGATGTTGTTGTGGTAATCGAATTGAGATTTGGCTGGAAAGGGAAGTTCTGCAGTTTCACCGTGACCTCTCGTTCATGGCCATTACCCCCTGGCGAAATGAATTCGCCATAACATGTGAGGAAAAACAATGAAAAGTTTGAAAACCCTCGTATCGTTGTCTGCTTTGGCTGTTTGCATGGGTGCTGCGTCGATGGCCAATGCCAGCACCATTACCCCTAACCCAACAGCGTTCACCACGCCGGGCGGTACGATTGCCGTGAGTTCGCCAGCGTCTCTTGGCATCCCTGTGAACTGCGGCATTGTTTTCACCGGCTCAGTTGCCGCTGGGGGGGCTTCAGCGTCGATCACCGGCGCCACTGTTACCGGCGGCGGCTTGTGTGGCGTTCCGGTTCTGCTGGGCCTGCCTTGGACACTGACGCCTGGCGCCGGTACGTCGGGCGTGTACACCGGCACGGTGTCTGGCGTTAACTTCAAGATCGTAAATGATTGCGCCACTGCCCCTGCCACGATCGATGTGAAGTTCGATAACGCGACCCATGCCCTGACCATCGGTACTGCGCAAACAGTCGGCAAGTGCAAGATCACCGCGCTCAATGTCACACCGTCTCCGCAATTCACGCTTAACCCTTAATGCAACTGGCTGATTTGACGTGGTGATCACACGTTGAAAAAAAGCAGGTGTCTTGCAAAAGGCACCTGCTGCTTCAGGCCATATCGGCGCAACCGATCATGGTTGAAAACAATAATAAGGAGTGGAGCATGAACAATAAGAAACAGCAGGCGCACGCATTCCTCGGTCTTGCGTTGTTGGGGGGCTTGATTGCGACTGCCGGCTCGGCACAGGCCGGTGGCTTCTCTACTCCGACCTTCGGGGCAGAAGGTTGGGGTCGGGCTTTTGGTGGTGGTTCGATGTTTAAGAATGACCCGTCATCGGCCTTTAACAACCCTGCCGCCATGGCGTTTATTGATCACAACATTGCGCAGTTCAATGTTGACTACGCACGCATCAATATCAAATACAAAGGCACGGCCAAGGACTATGCCGGCAACCCTACGTCATCCACGACCCTTGACCCCGATACCTTTGAGCCCGTTTCAGTGCCGCGCACCGGTGATGGTGGCCAAGGCGGTTTTACGGCCTGGCTGCCGACTGGGTTCATGGTCATGCCTATCGGTGATCGTTTCGCCTTTGGCCTGAGCCAAGTCGTGCCCATGGGCGCGCGTACCACCTGGGACAATGACTGGAAGGGCCGGGATTTCGCGGTTGACACACGGATCGAAACCGTTGGGTTGACCGGATCGCTGTCGTTCAAGGTCAATGATCAATTCTCTATCGGCGCTGGTGCAATTGTTCAGCACACCAAAGGTTTCGTCAGCCAGAACGTTGACTTGTATGCGGCGGCGGCGCTTGCGCCGAATTCGATTCCATTTCCGGCGGGCATTGGCTATTCGCTGATGCGCGTCAAAGTCGACAACACCTCGGTGGGTTGGTTTGCTGGCCTGGCCTGGAAACCAACACTGCAGGACACTGTCGGTTTGAACTACCACGCCAAGATCAAGAACAAGCTTGAGGGCAAATACAATATCTACGCCGATGAAGGGTCGACGGGGCTGATCGAGGGTGGGTTGCCGGGTCTTTTGTATCCTGGCCTGAACCTGCAAATGAACGGTAAAGCCTCGACGCAGTTGGATGTGCCTGCCAACGCTTCCATCGACTGGGTACACAGTTTCACCGGCAGCCTGGACCGCCTGACCCTCGGCGCCAGTGTCACTTGGACCCAATGGTCATCGTTCAAAAACCTGACGTTGAAGTCTGAGGGTTCGACCATCGTCGCCATCCCTTACAACTACAAGGATGCCTGGATGGTCTCCCTCGGTGGCGACTACAAACTCACCGACGACTTCACCTTGCGCGCCGGTGTGGCGACTGACCAGACACCGACCCGCAACTCCACCCGCGACCCGCGTATCCCGGACGGCGACCGGATCTTCACCTCCCTGGGCTTTGGCTACAAAGTCCGCGCCATCCCCGGCCTGGGCATCGACGGTTCCTACTCCCACCAGTTCGTGGAAAAGGCCAAGTTGAAAACCCACAACCAGGACCGTCTTGGCGGTGCATCGCTGGACGGTAAAGCCGACGCCTACGGCGATGTCGTCAGCCTGGGGGTGACCTACGAGTTCTGATCCCGCGTAACGTCCCGCAATACCGGTATGAGTGGGCAGTCAGCGCATCTTTCTGTCGTATTCCATGCCGGTCATGCATCGACGGGTCGCACGCGACCCGTTCCGATTTCCCACTCAATCAACGTATCTGGCTGACCCTGTTCAGTCGGTGATTTTTTCGCCCAAGCATTAAATAAAAATTTCAAAACAAAATTTGAATTTGTCTTTCCAAGTTTGTAGTGTGGCTTTACGCCGCAGGTCTGTAGGACCTGTCGCGTCACAGCCGTACCCTGAATCGAGTAGAGGTATCCCTATGGTTATCTGGTTATTGATGGGTTTCGCAGCCGCGATTGCTTTGGCGTATCGACAAGCTGCCGCCACCCTGTGGCTGGGCGCCGGCCTGCTCTGGCTGGCATTGGGCTACCTGTTCAACGTAGTGGCTGCTGTTGGCGTGACGGTCGCAGCGCTGCTGGTGCTGGCACCGGCTGCGCTGCTGAGTATCAAACCCTTGCGCCGCGTGTTGTTGACCAACAAGGCCCTCGGCCTGTTTCGTACAATCATGCCGGCAATGTCCGACACCGAGCGCGCGGCCATCGAGTCTGGCACGGTGTGGTGGGACGCCGAGCTGTTCAGCGGCAAGCCCGACTGGCAACGTCTGTTGCACGCCGCGCCAGCGCGCCTCAGCGCAGAAGAACAAGCCTTCCTCGACAACGAGGTGGAAACCCTCTGCGACATTGCCAATGACTGGGAAACCACCCAGGTCTGGCAGGACATGTCCCCCGAGGGCTGGCAGTACACCAAGGACGCCGGTTTCCTCGGCATGATCATCCCCAAGCAGTACGGCGGCAAAGGCTTCTCCCATTACGCGCATTCGCAGGTGGTGATGAAGCTGTCGACGCGCTGCTCGGCGGCGGCGATTTCGGTGATGGTGCCCAACTCCCTGGGCCCGGCCGAGCTGCTGCTGCATTACGGCACCGATGCCCAGCGCAACTACTACCTGCCGCGCCTGGCGCGGGGCGAAGACATCCCGTGTTTTGCCCTGACCAGCCCCTACGCGGGCTCCGATGCCGGGGCGATTCCGGATCTCGGCATCGTCTGCAAAGGCAGGCATGAGGGCCAGGAAGTCCTGGGTTTTCGCGTGACCTGGGACAAGCGCTACATCACCCTGGGCCCCATCGCTACCGTGCTCGGCCTGGCGTTCCGCGCCGAAGACCCGGACGGTTTGCTCGGCGCCGCCGGCTCCCTGGGCATCACATGTGCGTTGATTCCGACGTCCCATCCCGGCGTCAACAGCGGTCGGCGCCACTGGCCGCTGAACGCGGTATTCCAGAACGGCCCGACCACCGGCAAAGACGTTTTTATCCCACTGGAATGGGTAATCGGCGGCCGCGAGCAGATCGGCAATGGCTGGCGCATGTTGATGGAATGCCTGGCAGCAGGGCGCGCCATTTCCCTGCCGTCGGCCAACGTCGGCCTGGGCAAGGTGGCGGTGCGCGGCACCACGGCGTACGCGGCGATGCGCAAACAGTTCGGCCTGCCCATCGGTAAGTTCGAAGGCGTGCAGGCACCGTTGGCGCGCATGGCCGGGCACCTGTATGCCTGCGATGCGGTGCGCAAAGTGTCGGTGGCGTCCCTCGATGCGGGGGAGAAGCCCTCGGTGATCTCGGCCATCGCCAAGTACCACGTGACAGAGCGTGCGCGGATTATCGTCAACGACGGCATGGACATCGTCGCCGGCAAGGGTATCTGCATGGGGCCGAACAACTTCCTCGCCCGTGCCTACCAGCAAAGCCCGATTGCCATCACGGTAGAAGGCGCGAACATCATGACCCGCTGCCTGATCATCTATGGCCAGGGCCTGATCCGTTGCCATCCCTATGTGTTCCGCGAGATGGAAGCGGCGCGCAACCCTGACCGGCGCAAAGCCCTGGAAGAGTTCGACAGCGCAATGTTCGGCCATGTGAGCTTTGTGTTGGCCAACACCGTACGCGCGGCGGTGCATTCCCTGACGGGTGGGCGACTACTCTCCGCACCAGCCAAGTCCGACCCGGCGCTGGCGTCCTACTACCGCCAGGCCAATCGGCTGTCGGTGGTACTGGCGTTGGTCTCGGACATTTCCATGGGGGTGCTCGGCGGTGCGCTCAAGCGCAAGGAAAGTATCACCGGACGCCTGGGGGATATTCTGTCGCAGCTGTACATTTTGTCCTGCGTGCTCAAGCGCTTCGAGGACGACGGTCGGCCGCAGGCGGACCTGCCCCTGGTGCACTGGTCGGCCCAGGACGCCTTGCTGCGAGCGCATGAAGCGTTGGCCGAAGTGCTCGCCAACTACCCGTCGCAAGCGGCTGCGGCGGTGCTGCGCGGCTTGAGTTTTCCGTTCGGGATTCCATCGCGCAAACCGTCGGATCACCTGCTGGCCCAAGTGGCCGAGGTGGTGCAGACCCCCGGCGAAACCCGCGACCGTCTGCTGGCCAATTCCTACATCCCACGGCCGGAAATCGACAAGTTGGCGTATGGCGAACTGGGGTTCCGTTTATTGCCACAGGTGGAGTTGATCGACGCACGGCTCAAACCTGCGATCAAACAAGGCCTGATCGAACCCCTGCCGATTTCCGCCACGGCCTTCACCGCCTGGCGCGTCAAGGCGCGGGCGCTGGATTTGATCAGCGACGACGAAGACAGCTTGCTGGCGCGGTATGTGGAATACGCCGACCACGCGATCCAGGTCGACGACTTCCCGCAGGACTTCGGGCTGCTGGAAGCGTTGCAGCAGCGCAAGCAAGCGCTGGAACCGGCGACCAAGCGCCGTAGCAGCCAAGGCGAAAACGCCTCGGTGAATTAGCTGCAACGCGGCCAATGTGGGCGTCGGGCTTGCCGGCGCCCACAGGGGCCGGGTTTACAGGTCAAGACACTGTGAGTGGATCTTTCTATGAGTGACAGCTACTTATCTTTTGTTAACTCCCCCTGGGGCCGTCGCCTGGCCCAGGCCATCGGCTTGCCGCAGCCCTTGGCGCTGCAACGCCACCGCAGCGGCCAACCCGGCCTGGCCAACCCGGTGATCGTCGCCGGGGCAGGGCGCCTGACCGCACAAGTGCAACAGCTGTTCAGCGCCACCGACACGGTCACCGCCACCGCGGCGATCCTCACGGCGCCGTCCACCGGCAAGGTGCAGGGTGCGGTGTTTGATGCCAGCGACATCAGCGGCCTGCAACAACTCGATGAGCTCTATGTGTTTTTTCACGCCAACGCCAAGCGTCTCGGCCAGCACGGCCGTGTGGTGGTGCTCGGCACCGCGCCGGAACACTGTGCGGACTTGCCCCAGGCCATCGCCCAGCGTGCGCTGGAAGGTCTGGTGCGTTCGCTGGCCAAGGAACTGCGCCGCGCGATCACCGTGCAATTGCTCTATGTTGCGCCGGGCGCCGAAGACGCGCTGGACAGCAGCCTGCGCTTCTTCCTGTCGCGCCGTTCGGCCTACGTCTCGGGGCAAGTGGTGCGCCTGGAACCGCCGGTCGATGGCCACGTTGCCGTCAACTGGGACAAACCCTTCACCGGCCGTCGCGCACTGGTCACCGGCGCGTCCCGTGGCATCGGCCTGGCGATTGCCCAGGTGCTGGCCCGCGACGGTGCGCACGTGGTGTGTGTGGATGTGCCCCAGGCCCAGGAATCCCTGCAACAGGCGGCCGACAGCGTAGGCGGTTCAGCGTTGCCGTTGGACATCACCAGCGCCGACGCGGCCACCTTGTTGCACACCCATGTCAGCCAATACGGCGCCTTTGACGTGGTGGTGCACAACGCCGGCATCACTCGCGACAAAACCATCGCCAAAATGACCGAAGCCGCCTGGCGCAGTGTGCTGGCGGTCAACCTGGAAGCGCCGTTGCACCTGAGCAATGCGCTGCTGGACAACCAGGGCGTCAATCCTAGTGGGCGCATCGTGTGTGTATCGTCGATCTCCGGCATCGCTGGCAACCTCGGGCAGAGCAACTACGCCACCTCCAAGGCCGGGGTGATCGGCCTGGTGCAGGGCCTGGCGCCGCAAGCGGCGGCGCGTCAGGTCACGGTGAATGCGGTGGCACCGGGGTTTATCGAAACCCAGATGACCGCGAAGATCCCGCTGATGATCCGCGAGGCGGGACGACGCATGAATTCGTTGTCCCAGGGCGGCCAGCCGATAGATGTGGCCGAGACGATTGCCTGGCTGGCGCATCCGGCGTCCGGCGCGGTCAACGGCCAAGTCGTACGGGTGTGCGGGCAAAGCCTGCTGGGAGCTTGAGCCATGGACTACGTGACACAGATTATCGATCCACCGCCGTCGCGCAGCCAACTGCTGATGGATGGCCTGCGCGGCCTGCGTAAACCCAAACTCGATGGGCCGCCCGCGCTGCCCGTGGAACGTCTGGTGCGCTCGGCGGTGGCGTTGTCGGCTGCCGAGATTGGCGCCTATGGGCGTGCCTGCGGTTTTCGCCATGAGCAGGGCGTGCCGCTGTCGTTTCCCCATGTGTTGGCGTTCCCGCTGCACTTGATGCTGCTGACGCGGCCAAGTTTTCCGTACCCGGCCAGCGGCATGGTGCACTTGGCCAATCGCATCCGTCAGCACCGGCGCCTGCACGAGGGCCAGGCCTTGCGCCTGGAAGTGTTCTGCGCGCGCTGGGTCGCGCATCCCAAGGGCCAGGCGCTGAGCATCGCCACCCGTGCCTACAGTGAAGGCAGCCTGGTGTGGGAAAGCGACAGCCTGTACCTGCGCCGAGAGGTAAAAAATCCGGTCGGTGAGCCGTGGAATGATGGTTTGCCGTTGCAGGAAGAAGGCCTGCTGCGCACCCAGCGCTGGGTGTTGCCCGCCGACCTTGGCCGGCGTTTTGCCAGGGTGTCGGGGGATTTCAATCCGATCCACACCTCGGTGATCGGCGCGAAGCTCTTTGGCTTTCGGCGCGCCATTGCCCACGGCATGTGGACCCTCGGCCGCGCACTTGCAGCCCAGCAACCGCCAGGCGGGCTGGACCAGGCCGAGGCCCATTGCGACTTCAAGCTGCCGATTTTCCTGCCTGGCCAGGTCGCCCTGTGGAACCACCCCGCAAGCGGCCCGCGCCGTGAGTTTGAGGTGCGCAATTTTGCCGGTGATAAACCGCACATGCGCGGGCTCTTTGTCTGGAATGAGAACCGTCGATGACTGACTACAGCTTCAACCCGGCTCCGACTCGCCGTGTGGCGATTATCGGCGGCAACCGTATCCCGTTTGCTCGCTCCAACACCGTGTATGCCCACGACAGCAACCAGGGCCTGCTGGTGGCGGCGCTGCAAGGTCTGGTCGACCGCTATAACCTGCACGGCCAGCGTCTTGGCGAGTTTGCCGCCGGGGCCGTGATCAAGCATTCGCGGGATTTCAACCTGGCGCGGGAGTCGCTGCTGTCCACCACCTTGTCCCCGGACACACCGGCCTACGACGTGCAACAAGCCTGCGGCACTGGCCTGGAAGCGGCACTGCTGGTGGCGAATAAAATCGCCCTCGGCCAGATCGAAGTGGGTATCGCAGGCGGCGCGGACACCACCTCCGATGCGCCCATCGGCATCAACGAAGCCCTGCGCCACACCTTGCTCGCGGCCAATCGCGCCAAAGGCCTGGGCGACAAGGTGAAGAGCTTGCTCAAGGTGCGCCCGTCGATGTTTTTCAAACCATTGCTGCCGCGCAATGGCGAGCCGCGTACCGGGTTGTCCATGGGCGAGCACTGCGAGGAAATGGCCAAGCGCTGGCAGATCAAGCGCCTGGCCCAGGATGAGCTGACGCTGACCAGCCATCAACGCCTCGACGCCGCCTACCGGCGGGGCTTTTTCGATGACCTGATCAGCCCCCATCGTGGCCTGGCGCGGGACAACAACCTGCGTGCCGACACCAGCCTGGAGAAACTCGCCAGCCTGGGCCCGGCCTACGACCGCCAGAACGGTACGCTCACGGCGGGTAACTCCACGCCGTTGACCGATGGCGCCTCGGTGGTGCTGCTGGCCAGCGAGCAATGGGCTGCCGCCAATGGCTGGCCGGTGCTGGCGTATCTACGCACCGGCGAAACAGCGGCGGTGAATTTTGTCGACGGCACCGAGGGCCTGCTGATGGCCCCGGTCTACGCCGTGCCACGCATGCTCCAGCGTGAGGGCCTGAGCTTCAAGGACTTCGATTTCTTTGAAATCCACGAAGCCTTCGCCGCCCAGGTGCTGTGCACGCTCAAGGCCTGGGAAGACGCCGACTACTGCCGCGAACGCCTGGGCCTGGACGCGCCGCTGGGCGCCATCGACCGCGCCAAAATGAACGTCAACGGCGGCTCGCTGGGCTGTGGCCATCCGTTTGCCGCTACCGGCGGCCGGCAACTGGCGACGCTGGCCAAGACCATCCATGCGAACGGCGGCGGGCGCGGCCTGATTTCCATCTGCGCTGCAGGCGGGCTGGGCATTACCGCCATCGTCGAAAAGTAGCTCTATCAAAAACAACAACAAGGAGACTGCCATGAGCACTGTAAGCCTGGAACACACCGAACGGATCTGGCTGAACGCGTACCTGCCTGGCGTGCCGGCGGACATCGATGCCGGGATCGAGGATTACCCGTCGCTGCGCGAAGTGTTCCTGGAGCACCTGGAAAAATTCCGCGAGCGTGTGGCCTATGTGAGCATCGGCACCGAAATGACCTACGCCGACTGGCACATCCAGGGCATCGCGTTCGCCGCCTGGCTGCAAGGGCAGGGCGTGCAGAAAGGCGACCGCGTGGCGCTGATGATGCCCAACTGCTTGCAGTACCCGATCTGCCTGTTGGGTACGATTTTGGCTGGTGCGGTGGTAGTCAACGTCAACCCGCTGTACACCGCCCATGAACTCAAGCATCTGCTCAAGGACAGCGGTGCCGAGACGGTGGTGATCTTCGAGAACTTCGCCCACACCCTGGAAAAGGCCGTGGCTGGCAGCAGCGTCAAGCGCGTGGTGGTGGCAGCCATCGGTGACTTGCTCGGCACCTTCAAGGGGGCAGCGATGAACTTCATCCTGCGTCACGTGCAAAAGCAGGTGCCGCGGTTCAGTCTGCCGGGTGCGTTGCGCTTCAACCGGGTGCTCACGCAAGGGCGCGCGCTCAATCACTTCCCGGTGCCCATGGGCCTCGACGACCTGGCCTTCCTGCAATACACCGGCGGTACCACTGGCGATGCCAAGGGCGTGATGCTCAGCCACCGCAATATCATCGCCAACCTGCTGCAAGCCAAGGCCTGGGTCGGTGACCAACTGGACCAGGACAAACAGGAAACCAACGTCACCTTGTTGCCGCTGTATCACATCTTTTCGCTGACGGTGAATTGCCTGATGTTCATGTGCCTGGGCGGGCGCAACATCCTGATCGCCAACCCGCGTGATGTGAAGCGGGTGCAGATGATCCTGCGCAAGGAGCGCTTCAACGGCATTGCCGGGGTCAACACCTTGTTTAACGGTTTGCTGGAGAACAAGGAGTTCTGCGCGCGGGACTTTTCCGATTTGCGCATGGTGATTGCAGGTGGCATGGCCACTCACACCGCGGTGGCCAAGCGCTGGAAGGAGGTCACCGGGCTGCCGATTATCGAAGGCTACGGCCTGACCGAATGCTCGCCGGTGGTGAGTATCAGCCCGATCAACATTGCGCGCATGCGCGAGATGGACTTTACCGGCAGCATCGGCGTGCCGTTGCCGTCGACCTGGGTGCGCTTTATCCGCGAAGACGGTGAACTGGCCGACATCGGCGAGCAGGGCGAACTGCAAGTGCGTGGCCCGCAGGTGATGCAGGGCTACTGGAAGCGCCCGAAAGAGACGGCCGAGGTGCTGGATGCCGAGGGGTGGTTGTCGACCGGGGATATTGGCGTGATGGACGAACGCGGTTACATCCGCTTGGTGGACCGCAAGAAGGACATGATCCTGGTTTCGGGTTTCAACGTATATCCCAACGAGATCGAAGACGTGGTGGCGCTGCACCCGGGCGTCGCCGAAGTGGCAGCCGTGGGCGTCGAGGATGCGGTGACCGGGGAGAAGGTCAAGATCATCGTGGTGCGCAAGGACCCGAACCTGACGCAGGAACAGATTCTCGCCCATTGCCGGGAATACCTGACGGGGTACAAGGTGCCCAGGTACGTGGAGTTTCGGACTACCGAACTGCCTAAGACCACTGTCGGCAAGGTGCTGCGCAGGGCCTTACGCTGATAAACAGGCGGGGGACTCGATGATTGAGGCCGACACCTCTACCAACAGTGCCGCCGCCTTCGCAGCCTCGCTAAAGCTCGACAGCTCCCACAGGGGATTGGCGGTGCCCGGGGGATCTCCAGCCGAGCGCTGACAGCCCAGCAACACAGCTCAAATGTGGGAGCGGGCTTGCCCGCGAAAGCGGTGGTTCAGCCGAAACCTCTACCAACAGTGCCGCCGCCTTCGCAGCCTCGCTAAAGCTCGACAGCTCCCACAGGGGATTGGCGGTGCCCGGGGGATCTCCAGCCGAGCGCTGACAGCCCAGCAATACAGCTCAAATGTGGGAGCGGGCTTGCCCGCGAAAGCGGTGGTTCAGCCGAAACCTCTACCAACAGTGCCGCCGCCTTCGCAGCCTCGCTAAAGCTCGGCAGCTCCCACAGGGGATTGGCGGTGCCCGGGGGATCTCCAGCCGAGCGCTGACAGCCCAGCAACACAGCTCAAATGTGGGAGCGGGCTTGCCCGCGAAAGCGGTGGTTCAGCCGAAACCTCTACCAACAGTGCCGCCGCCTTCGCAGCCTCGCTAAAGCTCGACAGCTCCCACAGGGGATTGGCGGTGCCCGGGGGATCTCCAGCCGAACACTGACATTCCAGCAACACAGCTCAAATGTGGGAGCGGGCTTGCCCGCGAAAGCGGTGGTTCAGCCGAAACCTCTACCAACAGTACCGCCGCCTTCGCAGCCTCGCTAAAGCTCGGCAGCTCCCACAGGGGATTGGCGGTGTGAGGGGGATCTCCAGCCGAACACTGACAGCCCAGCAACACAGCTCAAATGTGGGAGCGGGCTTGCCCGCGAAAGCGGTGGTTCAGCCGAAACCTCTACCAACAGTACCGCCGCCTTCGCAGCCTCGCTAAAGCTCGACAGCTCCCACAGGGGATTGGCGGTGCCCGGGGGATCTCCAGCCGAACACTGACATTCCAGCAACACAGCTCAAATGTGGGAGCGGGCTTGCCCGCGAAAGCGGTGGTTCAGCCGAAACCTCTACCAACAGTGCCGCCGCCTTCGCAGCCTCGCTAAAGCTCGGCAGCTCCCACAGGGGATTGGCGGTGCCCGGGGGATCTCCAGCCGAACACTGACATTCCAGCAACACAGCTCAAATGTGGGAGCGGGCTTGCCCGCGAAAGCGGTGGTTCAGCCGAAACCTCTACCAACAGTGCCGCCGCCTTCGCAGCCTCGCTAAAGCTCGGCAGCTCCCACAGGGGATTGGCGGTGTGAGGGGGATCTCCAGCCGAACACTGACATTCCAGCAACACAGCTCAAATGTGGGAGCGGGCTTGCCCGCGAAAGCGGTGGTTCAGCCGAAACCTCTACCAACAGTACCGCCGCCTTCGCAGCCTCGCTAAAGCTCGGCAGCTCCCACAGGGGATTGGCGGTGCCCGGGGGATCTCCAGCCGAGCGCTGACAGCCCAGCAACACAGCTCAAATGTGGGAGCGGGCTTGCCCGCGAAAGCGGTGTGTCAGTCAGCTCATTCATTGGCTGACCCACCGCGTTCGCGAGCAAGCCCGTCCCCACATAAATCCACTGCAATGTTGGGGACTAGACGCTGCTCACTTTGACCCAGCGTTCTTCGCTGGCGGCCACGCGAATGGCTGTTGCCAGTTGCTCCACCGCCCATGCCGCCTCGAAGTCAGTGCCATCCGTACCTTGACCGGCCACGGCCATGATCAACTCCTGCACCTCCAGCGTTTTCAATTCGTTGTAACCCAACTGATGCCCCGCCGCCGGGCTGAATGCCGCGTAGCCGGGCAGGGCTGGCCCCGCGAGCAGGCGCTGGAAGCCGTCCTGGCCGACACGGCACAAACGCAGTTCATTAAGGCGCTCCTGGTCGAAGGCCAGCGTGCCTTTCGTCCCGCTGATCTCGAAGCTCAGGTGGTTCTTGTAGCCATGCTTGAGCCAACTGCTGCTCACCGTGCCGCGCGCGCCGTTGGCGAAGCGCAGCAGGGCATGCACCTGGTCGTCGACGGCGATGGTTTTCAGTTCGCTGCTGCCTTTGACCGCCGGTCGCTCGGTGTGCACGGTGTGGGTGTCGGCGCAGACGCTGGCCACGTCGCCCACCAAAAAGCGCGCCATCGACAGCAAATGGCTGCCCAGGTCGGCCAGGGCGCCGCCGGCATGTCCGACTTCGCAGCGCCATGACCAGGGCGAGGTCGGGTCGGCCATGAAGTCTTCGCTGAACTCACCCTGGAAGCTGATGATGTCGCCCAAATCGCCATTGGCAATCATCTGCCTGGCCAGCGTGATCATCGGGTTGTGCTGGTAGTTATAGCCGACCCGCGTCACCACCCCGGCGGTGCTGGCGGCGCGGCGCATGGCGTCGGCTTGCTCCAGGCTGACGGCCAGGGGTTTTTCGCAGTAAACCGCTTTGCCGGCGGCGATGGCGGCCATGGCCATGGGGTAGTGCAGGTGGTTGGGCGTGGTGATGGCCACGATGTCGACGTTGGGGTCATTGATCAACGCCTGCCAGTCACCGTGGGCCTGGGCGAATCCCCAGGCGTTGGCGCAGCGTTGGGCGCGCTCGGTGTCGGCGTCGGCCAGGGCGGCCAGTTTGAGAGTGACCGGCAGTTCGAATACCGCGCGGGCGTTGTTGAACGCCAAGGCATGGGCGCGACCCATGAAGCCTGTGCCGATCAAGCCGATTCCGAGTTCACGCATAGCCGTGGTCCTTTGCATTATTGTTTTCAGAGGCGCTATTAATGGAATAAAAATTCCTTAAACTCAATAGATGGAATAAAAATTCATTGCGTGTCGACAATCACTCCGGCGAATGCAGCTATATTCAGCTCGTGGCCAAATGCCGCCAGTTAACAAAACATAACGTAGCGCCGATTGTCAGACGATTCGAAAGCCCGATAGGATGGCCCCTGCTTCCTCCAGGCGCTCTAGATTGCAGGTTTCAAGGCCCCGGAAGGCAGGCGATAACAATAATAAATGGGAGAAAGGTCTATGAGTGAGCCTGTCATGGGTTGGGTTGTTTGCCGCCCACATGCCGCACGCAGGGTTGCGTTGCTGGCCACAGCGCTCTCGCTGTTTGGGGCCGTCGCGTTGCCGACGGCCGTCCAGGCCGCCAGCGATACCCCCGCCGCAGCGGTGTTTGCGATTGAATCCCCCAAGGCCGCCAAGGGCCTGATGATCGACGTGGTCCACGCCGGCAAGCGCCTGGTGGCGGTCGGTGATCGCGGGCACATCCTCTATTCCGACGACCAGGGCGCCACGTGGGCCCAGGCCAAGGTCCCCACCCGGCAATTGCTCACGGCGGTGTATTTCGTCGATGACAAGCAAGGTTGGGCGGTGGGCCATGATGCACAGATCCTCGCCACCGCCGACGGGGGCGCCACTTGGACCCAGCAATTTCAAGACCTCAAGCGCGAAGCCCCCTTGCTCGACGTGTGGTTCAACGACGCCAACCACGGCCTGGCCGTTGGCGCCTACGGCGCGCTGATCGAAACCACCGACGGCGGCAAGACCTGGAACGACGTCAGCGAGCGTCTCGACAACGAAGACCAGTTCCACCTCAACGCCATCGCCCATATCAAGGATGCCGGCCTGTTTATCGTCGGCGAGCAGGGCAGCATGTTCCGCTCCAGCGACGACGGCCAGACCTGGGAAAAGCTCCAAGGCCCCTACGAGGGCTCGTTGTTTGGCGTGATCGGCACCGCCCAGCCGCAGACCTTGCTGGCCTTTGGCTTGCGCGGCAACCTGTACCGCTCCACGGATTTTGGCAGCACCTGGGAGCAGGTCGAACTGAATGCCGCACGGGGCGCGCTGGAGTTCGGCTTGTCCGGCGCGACCTTGCTGGACGACGGCGCCATCGTGGTGGTCGGCAATGGTGGCAGCGTGGTCGTCAGCCATGACGACGGACTGACCTTCAGCGTCTTCAATCGCCCGGACCGGATTTCCCTCTCCTCGGTGACGGCGGCAGGCAATGGCAATTTGATCCTCGCGGGGCAGGGTGGCGTGCGTGTCGCCACCGTTGCCGGCGCAGAGCTCTCAAAATAATAAGAAGGCGGGGATTCAATGAGCAGTCATCACAACGATAAAGCGACCTTTCTTGAGCGTCTGATCTTCAACAACCGCCCGGCAGTCATCGTGATCTGCCTGCTGGTGAGTGTTTTCCTGTTCTGGCAGGCGACGTTGATTCGCCCGTCCACCAGCTTTGAAAAAATGATCCCCCTCAAGCACCCCTTCATCGAGAAGATGATGGAGCACCGCAACGACCTGGCGAACCTGGGCAACACGGTGCGGATTTCGGTGGAGGCCAAGGACGGCGACATTTTCACCAAGGAGTACATGGAGACCCTGCGGCAGATCAACGACGAGGTGTTCTACATCTCCGGCGTCGACCGTTCGGGCCTCAAGTCGCTGTGGAGCCCCAGCGTGCGCTGGACCGAAGTGACCGAAGAAGGCTTTGCCGGCGGTGAAGTGATCCCGCAAAGCTACAACGGCTCGGCGGAAAGTCTCGATCAACTGCGCAACAACGTGCTCAAGTCCGGCCAGGTCGGGCGGTTGGTGTCCAACGATTTCAAATCGAGCATCGTCGACATCCCGCTGCTGGAGTCCTACCCGGACCCGCAGGACCAGGGCAAGTTGCTGGCCCTGGACTACCGCAAGTTCTCCCATGAACTTGAAGACAAGATCCGTGACAAGTTCGAAGCGCAGAACCCCAACGTCAAGATCCACATCGTCGGCTTCGCCAAGAAGGTCGGCGACCTGATCGACGGCCTGGTGATGGTGGTGATGTTCTTCGGCATCGCGTTTGTCATCACCCTGATCCTGCTGTTGTGGTTCACCAACTGCCTGCGCAGCACCATCGCCGTGTTGAGCACCACGCTGGTGGCGGTGATCTGGCAATTGGGGCTGATGCACTTTTTCGGCTTCGGGCTGGACCCGTATTCGATGTTGGTGCCGTTCCTGATTTTTGCCATCGGTATTTCCCACGGCGTGCAGAAGATCAACGGCATCGCCCTGCAATCCAGCGAGGCCGACAACGCGCTGACGGCGGCGCGGCGCACGTTCCGCCAACTGTTCCTGCCGGGGATGATTGCGATCCTGGCGGATGCGGTGGGTTTCATTACGTTGTTGATCATCGACATCGGCGTGATCCGTGAGCTGGCCATCGGTGCCTCCATCGGCGTGGCGGTGATTGTGTTCACCAACCTGATCCTGCTGCCGGTGGCGATTTCCTACGTCGGCATCAGCAAGCGCGCCATCGCCAAGAGCAAGAAAGACGCGAACCGCGAGCATTCGTTCTGGCGCCTGCTGTCGAATTTTGCCAGCCCGAAAGTCGCGCCGATCTCCATCGCCCTGGCCCTGGTGGCCTTTGGCGGCGGCCTCTGGTACAGCCAGAACCTGAAGATCGGCGACCTCGATCAGGGCGCGCCGGAACTGCGTCCGGACTCGCGTTACAACAAAGACAACAACTTCATCATCAGCAACTACTCCACCAGCTCCGACGTGTTGGTGGTGATGGTCAAGACCAACGCCGAAGGCTGCTCGCGCTACGAAGCCATGGCGCCCATCGACCAGTTGATGTGGAAGATGCAGAACACCGAGGGCGTGCAGTCGGCGATCTCGCTGGTGACCGTGTCCAAGCAGATGATCAAGGGCATGAACGAGGGCAACCTGAAGTGGGAAACCCTGTCGCGTAACCCGGATGTGTTGAACAACTCCATCGCCCGGGCCGACGGCCTGTACAACAACAATTGCTCCCTGGCGCCGGTGCTGGTGTTCCTCAATGACCACAAGGCCGAGACCCTCGACCGGGCGGTGCATGCGGTGCAGGAGTTTGCCAAGGAGAACAACAGGGACGGCCTGGAATTCATCCTCGCCGCCGGTAACGCCGGGATCGAAGCGGCCACCAACGAGGTGATCAAGGAATCCGAGCTGACCATCCTGATCCTGGTGTACCTGTGCGTCGCGACCATGTGCATGATCACCTTCCGCTCCTGGGCGGCGACCCTGTGCATCGTGCTGCCGCTGGTGCTGACTTCGGTGCTGGGTAACGCGCTGATGGCGTTCATGGGCATTGGCGTCAAGGTCGCCACCTTGCCCGTGGTGGCGCTGGGCGTCGGGATCGGCGTGGACTACGGCATCTACATCTACAGTCGCCTGGAAAGCTTCCTGCGTGCGGGCCTGCCGTTGCAAGAGGCGTACTACCAGACGCTCAAGTCCACCGGTAAAGCCGTGCTGTTCACCGGCCTGTGCCTGGCGATCGGCGTGTGCACCTGGATCTTCTCGGCGATCAAGTTCCAGGCCGACATGGGCCTGATGCTGACCTTCATGTTGCTGTGGAACATGTTCGGTGCATTGTGGCTGCTGCCGGCACTGGCGCGGTTCCTGATCAAACCCGAGAAATTGGCGGGGCAGAAGGGCAACTCACTCTTCGCCCATTGATCGATTAGACCAATGCCGCAAGGCACGGCGGGGGAATTGACCTATCATGTGTCTTTTCCCCCGCAGTGACTTCACATCATGACCGACGCAACACCAAACCTGAGCAGCGCCCTGAACGACAGCGACATGCTGATCATCAACGGGCTGCACGCCTTCGAGTTCATCTTTGACCAGCATTTGCTGATCGAGAGCATGGACGGTCGGGACCTCAAGCGTTGGAAGTTCAGCCCCGAACAACTGGCCGCCGCCACCTTCGATGAAAGCCTGCAAAGCTGGTTGCTGATCAATGAAGAGGGTGAGCACCGCCTGGTTTGTTTGAGCGCGTTCACCGGCAACAATAACGACGAGGACGAAGCCGATGCTGATGCGTAAATTCTGGCCCCTGCTGATGGCGGGCAGTGTTGGCGCGATGTCGGTGCAGGCCGCACCGGCCGAGACCTATGAACTGTTGGTCGGCAGCTATACCGCCGGCACCAGCGAAGGCATCTACCGCCTGCAATTCGACAGCCGTACGGGCAAGTTCCAGGGCCAGCCGGTACTGGCGGCCAAGGCTGCCAACCCGTCGTGGCTGACCGTTTCCAAGGACCAGAAACATTTGTTTGTGGTCAATGAGAACGGCCCGGGTCAGAACGATCCGGTCGGTCGTGTGAGCAGTTACCGCATCGACCCACAAAGTCATCAACTGACCCTGATCAATCAGGTGCAGAGCCTGGGCAACGAGCCGACTCATTCCAGCGTGGCTGCTGACGGGCGTTATCTGTTCGTCGCCAACTATTCGGTATTGGAAGATCCGGGCGGTAGCCTGGCGATCCTGCCCGTGGACGCCGCCGGCAAGCTGTCGGCACCCGTGCAGTTGAGCGGGCACCCGGCCAGCCGTGTGAACCCTGAGCGCCAGGCCTCCAACCATGTGCATTCGGTGGTGTCGTCGCCGGATGGCAAGTACGTGTTTGTGCAGGACCTGGGAGCAGACAAGGTGTTTGCCTATCGTTACGACCCCAAGGCCAATCATGAACTGCCGTTGACTCCGGCCGAGCCCGCCTCGGTGCAGTTGCCGCCGGGCAGCGGTCCACGTCATCTGCTGTTCAGCGCCGATGGCAAGCATGCGTGGCTGACCACCGAGATGAGTGCCCAGGTCGCGGTGTTCGACTACCAGGATGGCAAGCTCAGCCAGACTCAGCTGGTGGACTTCGCTGCCGGGCAACCGGCTGCGGACAAGGCCGGTGCGGCACTGCATGCGTCCGCCGATGGCAAGTTCCTGTACGTGAGCAACCGTGGCACCGCCAATCAGTTGCTGGTGTTCGGCATTGACCCGGCGACCGCACACCTCACGGAACTGCAACGCCGTTCCGTCGAAGGCGATCATCCGCGCGAGTTCAGCCTGGACCCGAGCGGCAAGTTTCTGCTGATCGCCAACCAGAAAAGCAATGAAATTGTGGTGGTCGAGCGTGACCCCAAGACCGGCCTGCTGGGTAAAACCGTGCAGAAATTGCCGATAGATGCGCCCAGCGACCTCAAGTTCCTGGTGCGTCAATAAGCCACAGGCCCCGCACTGCGGGGCCTGAGCCTTTCTATTAATTCGAGTGATAACGGCTACTGTTTCAAAGCATTTCTAAGGTTCAACCCTCGGGCGTAAGTTGGGTTCCAAGGCCTTCCCGGCCACTCAAACCAAACGAACACAAGGGTAACCGACATGAACTTGAACCTCTTCTCCATCATCGCCGCTTCCGCCGTTTCCGCAACTGTGGCCCTGCCAGCGGCCGCCAGCGTGGAACTCACCGGCAAGAAATCCAGCACCAGCGCCTACACCCAGAAATACCTGCAACAGAGCGCCAACTTCTATGCCGCACTGGATCACAAGGCTCAGCACTGAATTCAAGATCATCTGAATCTAATGTGGGAGCTGGCTTGCCTGCGCCGCAGACACCTCGGTGAATCGGTTGTACCGAGTTGATGCTATCGCAGGCAAGCCAGCTCCCACAGTCGATCGTGTTGCTCTCAGGGTTTTGCCATCACTGCGACAAAGAGCGGTGAATCCAGAAACCGCTGTAGCCATACCTGCAACCGTTTATACGATGTACCGGCAAACCACACTCGGTCCACATGGGCAAACTGACGCACAAACGGCGCCAGTGCAGCATCCGCCAGGGTCAGGTGGTCTGCCAGCAGGTAATCCCGCTCGGCCAATAACCCCTCCAGCTTGTGCAAAAACACCTCGCCCTCGGCCCGATAGTGCTCCATTGACTGCTCCGGGTAGCGTTCGGCGTACTTGTAGCGGTTCAAGTGTTGTTTGAAGACCTGGTCATTCTCGGCAATCAACGCCAGCACCGCCGGGTCGCCGCCGAGCAGCCAATCCTGCGGATCGTTCTGCGCCAGCGCCCACTGCATGATTTCCAGGCTCTCTTCAATCACGCGGTCATCAACGCTCAACACTGGCACCGTGCCCTTGGGCGACAGCGCCAGCATCTCGGCTGGCTTGGCCTTCAGGCTGACCTCGACGATACGCACCGCCACGCCTGAGTAGCGCAACGCCAACCGCGCACGCATCGCGTACGGGCAGCGTCGGAACGAGTACAGCAGCACCTCGCTCACTTGACCTCCAGGGTGCTCAAGCCATTGCCCTGACGCTTGACCTGGATCTGCACCGGGATGCGCTCGTGCATTTCCTGCACGTGGGAGATCACTGCCACCTTACGCCCCTGGGCTTGCAAGCCGTCCAGCGCATCCATTGCCAATTGCAGGGATTCGGGGTCGAGGCTGCCAAAACCTTCGTCGATAAACAGCGATTCGATCCTCAACGTGCTCGACGCCATCGATGCCAGGCCCAACGCCAGCGCCAACGACACCAGGAACGTCTCGCCACCGGACAGCGAATGCACCGAGCGCAGTTCATCGCCCATTTCGGTGTCCAGTACCAACAGGCCGAGCATGCTGCCACCGCGCTTGAGGCGGTAGCGGCGCACCAGTTGGCGCAGTTGCACGTTGGCGTGGTGCACCAGCAGGTCGAGGTTGTAGGCCTGGGCGATCTTGCGGAATTTGTCGCCGTTGGCCGAGCCGATCAACGCTTCCAGACGGGCCCAGCGCTGCCATTCTTCATAGGCTTTGGCTGTGGTGAGCGCGAGGCTGTGATTGGCATCTTGGCGGCGCTGGTCTTCGGACTGGCGCGCACGCAGTTCGGCGAGGTGTTTTTCGCCGTCGGCCAATTGTTGGTTGAGCGCCACCAGGGTGCTGTCCAGTTGCTCGGCATCAAGGTTGCCGTTGTGCAAGGCCAGGTGCTCGGCCAGGCGCTGCTCGCGCTCTTGCAGCAGCACTTTGGCTTGTTCGACGGCTTTTTCACTGTGCTGCACCTGCTGGCGCAGCGCACTGACCTGCGCCTCATCGAAGGCCAGCAGGCGTGCGAGGCCGCTGTCATCCAGCTCGGGATGCAGGGCGCGCCATTCGCTGATGCGGCTGTCGAGCGTGTGCTGTTCGGTCAGCAGCGCCTGCTGGCGTTCCTGCTGGGCCTTGAGGTCGGCAGCCAACTGGATCAAGGCGTTGTGCAACTCGTGCAGTTGCGTGTTGGCGTCGGCTTCGCTTTGGCGTGACTGGGTCACGGCCTGTTCCAACTGCTGTTGCCAGTGTTCGGCGCTCGGATGCTCGCCCAACAAGGTGCTGAGCGTGTGCTGCGCGGCCTGATGCTGTGCGGTCACGTCGCGCAGTTGTTGCAGCAGTGCGTCGAGCTGTTGCTGGCGATGTTGCTGGTGGGTCTGTTCTTTCTCGATGGCGTGCTGGCGTTCTTGTTGTTCGGCCAGTTCATCTTTTTGCTGGCCCAACTGTTCAAGGCGCTGGCTGACCTGCTGGTCCAACTGCATGAAGGTCGCCGCCGGTTCGCTGCGCAAGCCTTCCAGTGTCTCGGTGGGCAACAGGCTGGCGAACCCATTGAGTTCTTCGTCGAGGCGTTCGCGGTCGCTGGACAGTTCGCGCTGCTGGTCCACCAGCAATTGGCGGGCTTGCTGGCTGGCGTCCTGGGCGGCTTGCAGTTGTTGCTGCAAGCGCCCGGCATTTTGTTGCAGGTTGAGCAGGGCGCCTTGGCGTTGTTCGTCCTGGCTGATGCTTTGTGTCAGTTGGCTGAGCTGCTGGGCCAGCCATGCGCTGCGCTTGGCCGCGTCCTGATTGAACAGCAGGGCTGACAGCGGGTGTGCGTCCAGGCTGGGCGCCAGGGCGCTTTGTTGCGCAGCGAGTTGTTCCTGCTGTTGCAGGAACTCTTTTTGCTGGGCGATCAGGCCGCCCACTTCACCCCGCAGTTCGGTGAGTTTTTCCTTGAGGGTGTCGACGGCTTTTTGCGCCGTGGCCTCTTCATTCTCGTCATGCCGACCGAGACTTTGCAGCAGCGCTTCGGGCTGGTGATACGGGTGTTCGTGGCTGCCGCACACCGGGCACGGTTGATCGTCCTGCAACTGCTCGCGCAGTTCCTCGACGCTGGCACTGCGCGCCAGGCGTTGGCGTTCCAGCAGCTGTTTGGTCACCGTCAGCGTCTGCTCGGCTACCGTCAACTCGGCCTTGGTTTGCAGGCCGGTCTGGTTCAGCTGTTCGCGTTGCTGCTGGGCGTCGGCAAGCTTTTGTGTCAGCGCGCCGGACTGTTGATCCAGTTGCTGCTGGCTGTCCCACAGGCGCGTGAGGTCTTCGAAGGCACGCTGTTGCTTGCGATTGTCTTGCAGCAGGCTGGCGAGCAGCTGGATTTGCTCGGCCACGGCGTGGGGTTCGGCGCCGGCCTCTTGGTACAACAGGTCCAGGGCTTCGCGTTGCTGGGTGAACCGTTCGGCGGCGGCAGTGGCGCGCTGTTCCAACTGCGGCAGTTCGGCCTGGCCCTTGTTCAGGCGATTGCCGATCAGCATCAACTGTTGCAGACGCTCACGGTAAACGGTCCAGGCATCGCCCAGCGGCGCGAGTGCGGCGCTGCGCTCCAGCCCGGCGGCGAGGCGTTGCAGGCGCTCAGTGACGGCGGCCTGCTTTTCCTGCAAGGCTTTGAGCAGGTTCTGGCCTTCGGTGCAGGCGCTTTGCTGTTGCTGTTTGTCGTCGTTGCGTTTGGCCAGGTCTTTGGCCAGGTGAGCGAGGGTGTTCTGTTCGGCGAAGGCCTGTTGCAGCAGCGGCCCTGCGTCGACTTGCTGTTTGACCGCGTCGGCCAATGCGGCCTGGGCGGCGGCTTGTTGCTGCTGGGCCTGGGCCTGCCGGGTAAGCAGCTCGGTCTGTTGGGTGTTGGACGCCTGAATCTGCGCGGCCAAAGGCGTCAGCATGCCGAGCAGCTCGGCTTGGCGTGTGAACTGGTGGCGCTGCGGTGCCAATTGTTCGAGGCGGCTCAGGTCCTGGCGTTGTTGGCCCTGGTTATCCCAGTCCGCTTGCGCGCGCTGGAGCTGTTCGGTGGCGTCGAGTTGGCGTTGTTGCCATTCACGCAGCTCCTTGAGCCAGGTGTGCTGCAACTCCAGCTGCTTTAGCTGGGCCTGCTGGACCTTGAGCTGTTGCTGGGCCTGGATGAACTGCTCGTCCAGCTCGGCGCGGGCTTCAGGGGCCAGGGGCACCACGCCGGTGGCCTGGTCTTGCAAGTGTTTGTGGGCGTCCTTGGCCTCCTTGGCCTTGTCGAACGCACGGCGGCCGAGGCGGGTGTACAGCGCGGTGTCGGTGAGTTTCTCCAGCAGCTCGCTGCGTTCGTTGTCGTTGGCCTTGAGGAACGCACTGAATTCGCTCTGGGCCAGCAATACGGCGCGGGTGAACTGTTCGAAGTTCAGGCCCAGGGCCAGTTCCAACTGGGTCTTGTATTCGGTTTTCTGGCTGGCCAGCAGTTGTTCGCTGTCCAGGTCGATCAGGCTCTGGCGGCTGTTCTGCAATTTGCCGCTGGCCTTGTCGCGGGCGCGGTTGGCTTCCCAGCGCGCACGGTAGCGACGGCCACTGACGCCGACAAAATCCACCTCGGCATAGCCGCCACCCGTGCCACGGCGCAGCAAGGTGCGCGGATCGCCGATGGAGATGTCGCTGTCGGCATCGGGCATCTTGGCCTGGCCGGTGTCGCCCAGCCGGGGCACTGCGCCGAACAGCGCCAGGCACAGTGCGTCGAGCAGGGTGCTTTTACCGGCGCCGGTGGGGCCGGTGATTGCAAACAACCCGGCGCTGGCCAGGGGTTCGGCGGTGAAGTCGATTTCAAACGGGCCGGCCAGGGAGGCCAGGTTTTTCAGGCGGATGGCGAGGATCTTCATGGCTGTTCATCCTCCTGTTGCACGTCCTGGAGCAGCACGGCGAAATCCTTCAAGGTCTGTTCATCCACTTCGCTGCCATAGCTGTCCTGCCAGGCGCGGCTGAACAGTTCCTGGGGGGTGAGCTGGTCGAGTTCTATCAGCCGCGCTTCGCCTTCCTCCTCCCGTGGGCCGGTGCCTGCGTACTCGGCGGCGATACGCACCAGGCGCACGGCCTTGCCTTGCAGAGCGGCTTCGATTTGCTGGCGCAGGTCGGGTTGGGGTTCGTCGAGGCGCACGCGCACTTCCAGCCAGGGGTGGTGCTGGGTTTCGGCGAGCAGGTCGACGTCGGGCAACTCGCTCAAGGCCGTGAGAATGTCGGCCAGGGGCGCGGCTTCCAGGCGTTGCAGGTTGACCGACCGCGGAATCAGCAACGGTTCGACGCTGACCAGTCGCTCGCCTTGGAACAACACGTCGAGAATCTGGTGCTTGTAGCCAATTTCGGAAAACGACAGTGGGATCGGCGAGCCGCTGTAGCGAATACGTTCTTCACCATTGACCTTTTGCGGCTTGTGCAAATGGCCGAGGGCAACATAAGCGACGCTTCTATCAAACAGCTTGGCCGGCAGCGCCTCGGCATTGCCGATGATCAAGCTGCGTTCGGAGTCTTCCGATACCGAGCCCCCAGCCATGTGCGCGTGGCTGATGGCAACCAGCGCCTGGCCTTTTTTACGCTTGGCGTTGGCGGCAGCGATGAGCGCCTCATGCACCTGGCCGATACCGCGCAGGTAATCGTCACCCAGGTGCGCGCCCGTGACTTCCGCGGGGCGCAAAAACGGCAACGCCAGGCACCAGCCGACAATCTTGCCTTTGGCATTCGGCAGGGGGATCAGCAGGCGTTCGGCATCCAGTTGGCCGTCATCCAGCCACAGCACGCGACCCAGGGCGTGGGTGCGCAAGCGGCGCATCAACGGCGCGGGCAGCTCGATACGCGAACCGGAGTCATGGTTGCCGGCGATCATCACGATGGTGAGGTCGGGGTTTTGTTCGTGGGCACTGATGATGAAATCGTACAGCTGCTCCTGGGCTTTGAGCGGCGGGTTGACCGTGTCGAAGATGTCGCCGGCGATCAACAGCACATCCGGGCGCTGGGCCTTTAATTGCTCGAGCAGCCATTTGAGGAAGCAGGCGTGCTCGAAGTCGCGCTCCTGGCCGTGCAGGTTTTGCCCAAGGTGCCAGTCGGAGGTGTGGAACAGACGCAAGGCAAACTCCCTGGAGAAGATGAAAAGGAGGGGAGTTTACCTGTAAAAGCACGCACGGTGCCGGTGGCTAGCCAAGATCCAATGTGGGAGGTGCTGGGGAGCGAGTGTTCGGCTGGAGATCGTCCAGGCACTGCCCATCCCCTGTGGGAGCTGTCGAGCTTTAGCGAGGCTGCGAAGACGGTGGCACTGTTGATAGAGGTGTTGGCTGAACCACCGCTTTCGCGGGCAAGCCCGCTCCCACAGGTGATTGGTGTTGCTGGGGAGCGAGTGTTCGACTGGAGATCGCCCAGGCATTGCCAATCCTCTGTGGGAGCTGTCGAGCTTTAGCGAGGCTGCGAAGGCGGTGGCACTGTTGATAGAGGTGTTGGCTGAACCATCGCTTTCGCGGGCAAGCCCGCTCCCACAGGTGATTGGTGTTGCTGGGCTGTCAGTGCTTGGCTGGAGATCGTTCAGGCACTGCCAATCCCCTGTGGGAGCTGTCGAGCTTTAGCGAGGCTGCGAAGGCGGTGGCACTGTTGATAGAGGTGTTGGCTGAACCACCGCTTTCGCGGGCAAGCCCGCTCCCACAGGTGATTGGGGTTGCTGGGCTGTCAGTGCTTGGCTGGAGATCGTCCAGGCACTGCCCATCCCCTGTGGGAGCTGTCGAGCTTTAGCGAGGCTGCGAAGGCGGTGGCATTGCTGGTAGAGGTGTTGGCTGAACCACCGCTTTCGCGGGCAAGCCCGCTCCCACAGGTGATTGGGGTTGCTGGGCTGTCAGTGCTTGGCTGGAGATCGTCCAGGCACTGCCCATCCCCTGTGGGAGCTGTCGAGCTTTAGCGAGGCTGCGAAGGCGGCGGCACTGCTGGTGGAGATGTTGGCTGAACCACCGCTTTCGCGGGCAAGCCCGCTCCCACAGGTGATTGGGGTTGCTGGGCTGTCAGTGCTTGGCTGGAGATCGTCCAGGCACTGCCCATCCCCTGTGGGAGCTGTCGAGCTTTAGCGAGGCTGCGAAGACGGTGGCACTGTTGATAGAGGTGTTGGCTGAACCACCGCTTTCGCGGGCAAGCCCGCTCCCACAGGTGATTGGGGTTGCTGGGCTGTCAGTGCTTGGCTGGAGATCGTCCAGGCACTGCCCATCCCCTGTGGGAGCTGTCGAGCTTTAGCGAGGCTGCGAAGGCGGTGGCATTGCTGGTAGAGGTGTTGGCTGAACCACCGCTTTCGCGGGCAAGCCCGCTCCCACAGGTGATTGGGGTTGCTGGGCTGTCAGTGCTTGGCTGGAGATCGCCCAGGCACTGCCAATCCCCTGTGGGAGCTGTCGAGCTTTAGCGAGGCTGCGAAGACGGTGGCACTGTTGATAGAGGTGTTGGCTGAACCACCGCTTTCGCGGGCAAGCCCGCTCCCACAGGTGATTGGTGTTGCTGGGCTGTCAGTGCTTGGCTGGAGATCGTTCAGGCACTGCCAATCCACTGTGGGAGCTGTCGAGCTTTAGCGAGGCTGCGAAGGCGGTGGCATTGCTGGTAGAGGTGTTGGCTGAACCACCGCTTTCGCGGGCAAGCCCGCTCCCACAGGTGATTGGGGTTGCTGGGCTGTCAGTGCTTGGCTGGAGATCGTCCAGGCACTGCCAATCCCCTGTGGGAGCTGTCGAGCTTTAGCGAGGCTGCGAAGACGGCGGGACTGTTGGTGGAGGGGTTGCCCTCAGCCATAGAATCTCCCACAGGTTGATTGTGTGGTCTCAGGCCGGCCCTGGTTATTTGGGGTAGAGCGGCGGCAAGCTGGTGGTGTCCGTCGCAGGGTCCAGCTCGCGTTCGGCCACGGGGATGGCCTTGACCGCGCGCCACAGTTCTTCGCCCAGCCAGTATTGGCCGCTTTCGCTGTAGAGCGCGCCGTTGAGGCCGTCGAGGGCGTCGGACAGTGGTACAAACCGGGCGGCCATCTCGGCCAGGGTTTCCGGTTGCTGGCGCGCCCAGGCGTCGAGGGCCTGGCGGGTGGCCTGGGGGTCGTTGGCCTGGGTGGCGCGCTTGAGGTCGTCGAGCAGCGTACGTGGGCTCGGGCCGGTTTGCGCGGCGCGCAGCACGGCGGGCTGGCGACGTGCGCGCCACCACAGGCCAAAGCCGAGCAGGGTGGTGCAGGCCAGGATCAGCGTGCTCAGTTGCCACAGCCACAAGCGACTGTCGTCCGGTGCGGTGATGATGGTCGGCGTGGCGGGGGTGTCCACCACCAGGCTTGGGTTGTTGGCCACTTGCAGGGTGCGCGCCGGCAGGCTGGTATGTTCAAGGTGGTCTTCGTGGGTGTTCCACCACACCACGTCTACCGCCGGCAGTTCCAACGGGCCGACGCGGTTGGGCACCAGGGCCTCGCGGTCTTCGCGGCTGCCGATCAGGCCGCGGTCGCTGGTCTGGTTGCCGAGCACCGGTTGGTCCGGGTAACGGCGCAGGCCGTTGATGTCGGTGCTGGGCAGCGCCGGCAGTTGCGCGCTGGAGAGGCCTTCGGCCCTGACGATGAGACTGCGGGTCAGGGAATCGCCAACCTGCACATGCTCAGGCTCGGGGTTCCAGCTTTC
Organism: Pseudomonas sp. FP2335; assembly: GCF_030687535.1. NCBI lineage: Bacteria > Pseudomonadati > Pseudomonadota > Gammaproteobacteria > Pseudomonadales > Pseudomonadaceae > Pseudomonas > Pseudomonas sp. FP2335. The sequence continues at coordinate 3,320,475 of NZ_CP117437.1, read as the reverse complement.
GCTCAGGGTCAGGCTGCGCGCGGGCAGCCAGGGCGCGTCGGCGGGGTAGAGTTCGGGCTTGGGCTTGACCGTCAATGGCAGCGGCGCCGAGCTGACGTGGATCAGCTTGCCGGGCTTGGTGCCTTGCAGGGTGTTTTCCTGGGGCGGGCGCGACTCCACCAGCGTCGCACTGAAGGTCTGCGCCGGAATGTCCAGCGTGCCGCTGTGCTGCGGGTAGATCGCGTAGCGGGTTTCGATCACGCCGTGGCGGATGCTGTTGATGACCTTTTCGTAGGTGCGCGACTCGCCCAGTTGCTCGACGCGGGCGTCGGCGATTTGCAATGGCGTGAGGCTGCTGTCGTCATACAGCGACACCGAGTGGTACACCCGCACCGTCAACAGCGCCTGGGCCTGGACGTACACCGTGGTTTGGTCGAGGTTGGCTTCGACGAACACCGGTGCCAGTTCGGCGCTGGTGTTCTGGCTGGCGGTCTCCACCACTTGCAGGCTGATGGGTTGGGTCGAGTATTCGCCCACTTGCAGCGGCGGGATGATCACCGTGCCGTTTTCCTTGGGCAGCAGGGTGATGATCCAGCGCGTGGTCGCGTGGTTGTCGCCGCCGAGGGTGGTGAGTTGGTTGAGCTGGCGCGTGCCGCTGACTTCGAACTGTGCCTCCAGCGGCGACAGGTCGGGCTTGCCGAACTGGGTGACGTCGCTCGATTCCACCGTCAGCTCGACCGTTTCCCCGGAGTTGAGGCGGCTGCGGTCGACGCTGGCGACCAGGTTCGCCGCCTGGGCGTGGCCTGCCGATAACGTGAGCAGAAGCAGTAGGGTGGTGCGGCGGCTCATCGAGTCTTGTCCTGATGTTGTTGCTGTTCGTACCAGAATTTGCGGCGCAGCAGTTCACCGGGGTTGTCCGGGATCTCCCGCAGCCATTGTTCCAGGGCCTGGCGGTGTTCTCCGTCAAGGCTGGCGTCGTTGGGGCGCAGCGGCGGGGTGGTGGTTTGTTCATCCCCCAGTTCGCTGCCCGGCACTTCGTTGCCGCCGGTGGGGGGGGTGGCCCCGGCCTGGGTCTCGCCGGTGCCGGCCTCGCCCTGGCCCTGGGACGTCTGCTCGTCACCTGTGGCATTTTGCCCGCTGGCACCCGGCTGCGCAGTTTGGCCGGGTTGGCGGGTTTCGTCATCCTGGTTTTCTGCCGGTTTCTCCGGCTCGGGCTCGGCCTGTTCCTGCATCAAGGCTTCCACCAGGGCTTTGTTTTTCAACGCCGGTTGCAGGTCGGGCTGGGCTTCCAGCGCCTGTTCATAGGCATCGATGGCGGCTTCCAGTGCGCCGGACTTGGCCAGGGCATTACCACGATTGTAGTGGGAGTAGGCGTCATTGCCTTCGGCGAAACGCTTGATGGCCTCGGCGTAGTTGCCCGCTTCATACAGCGCCACACCCTGCCATTGCGAGTCCTGGAAGTGCTCGGCGGCTTCGGCCGGACGCTTTTTCTTCAGCAGGTATTGGCCTTGCTGGTCGGGGCGCAGCCACAGGTCCTGTAATTCAAAGGCATAGCTGGGCTGGGGCGCGGTCAACAGCAGCAACGGCAGGCAGAACAGCCAGCCGCGGCGCCCGGCGCAGGCCGCCAGCAGCAACAGCGGCAGGAGCAGCCAGTAACCCTGGTCGGCCCAGGTGTCGAGGTGCAGGCGCTGGCCGTCGTCGCGCAGGGCCTGGGGCGGGTCGAGCACGCCGAGTTGGCGCAGGTCCTTGTCATCCAGGCGCGCGGCACGGTAGCGGCCGCCCATCTCACTGGCAAAGGCCTTGAGTGTGGGGCTGTCGAGACGTGGTACCAGAATCGCGCCTTGTTCGTCCTTGAGAAACTCGCCGCTTTCCTGGGTCACGGGCGTGCCTTCACGGCTGCCGATGCCGAGGATCGACAGGCTCGGGGTCTGGGCACCTTGCAGCAGCAGGCGAATGCCCTGGCGTTCCTGTTTGGACAGCGACGAGCCGATCAACAGCAGGCGTCCCTGGCCCAGCCCGCCTTGTTTGAGCAGGAACAGGGCTTTCTCGACCGCCAGGTCGGCGCGGTGGCCGGGCTCGGGCATGATCGAGGGGCGCAGCGCTTCCAGCAGGTTGCGGCTGGTGGCGAGGTCGTCCGACAGCGGCACCAGGGTGTGGGCGCTGCCGGCGTAGACGACGATGGCGGTCTGTGCGTCGGTGCGTGCCTGCAACAAATCGTAGAGCTTGCGCCGTGCCTGCTCCAGGCGGTTGGGCGGGCTGTCGGTGGCGAGCATTTCCGGAGTGAGTTCCAGCAATACCACCAACGGGTCGGATGGCTTCTGGCTGGACTGTTCAACCCGCTGCCAACTCGGGCCCAGCAACGCCAGCACGGCCAGCAGCCAGGCGATGCCGAGCACCACCCACGGCGCTTTGCTTTCGCGGCCGTTGCCGCCGCTGAGCAACACGGCATGGAAGGCCGGCGGCAAGATCATCTGCCAGCGCCCCGCGCGTTTTTGCCGGTGCCACAGTTGCCACAGCAGCCAGCCGAGCAACGGCAGCAGCAACAGCCACCAGGGGCGGAACCAGTGCGGCCACAGGTCGATCATCGACGCCTCCGTAAACGCAGGCGTTTGAGGCGTTGGCGCCATTCAGGGTGTTGTTGCAGGAAGCGGCCCTTGCTCGACAGTTTGTCGAACAGCCGTTGCAGCGCGTTGTTCGGCCAGCGTTCCTGGATCACCAGCAGCATGCTCAGCACCAGGGCCAGGCCGAGGGGCGCGCTGTACAGCGCCAGAGCCGGGCGGGCCTGGGTCGGTTGCTGTTCGACGGGTTCGAGTTTGTCGAGGGTCTGCTTGATGGCTTGCAGCTCTTCGCCATCGCGCGCGCGGAAATACTGGCCACCCGTGGCCTCGGCAATCGCTTTGAGCGCGGGCTCGTCAAGGTCCAGGCTCGGGTTGACGCCAAGGATACCCAGGGAACCGGTCTGCTCAGGGTCGGCACCGATGCCGATCGGGTAGATTTTCACCCCTTCTTCGGCGGCCAGGCGCGCGGCGGTCAGTGGGTCGATCTGCCCGGCGTTGTTGGCGCCGTCGGTGACCAGGATCAGCACGCGGCTTTGCGCCGGGCGTTGGCGCAGGCGCTTGAGGGCCAGGCCGATGGCGTCGCCAATCGCGGTGTTCTTGCCGGCGATGCCGATGCGTGCTTCATCCAGCCAGGTGCGTACGGTGCGGCGGTCGAAGGTCAGCGGCGCTTGCAGGTAGGCCTGGCTGCCGAACAGGATCAGGCCGACACGGTCGCCTTCGCGCGCCTCGAGGAAATCGCCGAGCAGGTGCTTGACCAGGCTCAGGCGACTGATGTCGTCGTCCTGCCAGTGCATGTCGGGGAAATCCATGGAGCCGGACACGTCTACCGCCACCAGCAAGTCGCGGCCACTGGCGGCAATCGGCAGCGGTTCGCCGAGCCATTCCGGGCGCGCGGCGGCACTGAGCAGCAACAGCCACAGGAAAACGAATGGTGCTTGCTGGCGCCAGCCCGGCAGGTTTGAGCGGGCGCGGCGGCGGGCGAGGCTTTCGAGGTCGTTGAGGTAGCTGACCTTCAAGGCCGGCTCACCGCTGTCGGCGACCGGCAGCACCAGGCGCATCAGCCAGGGTAATGGCAACAGGGCGAAGATCCACGGCCAGGCGAACTCAAACATGTTTGCGAATCCAGGTGTCGACGGCTTGGGTCAGGCCGGCGATGGCCTTGTCGTCGAGTTTGCATTCGGGCTTGTAGGCGCCTTCGACCAGCACCATCCAGCGCGTCAGGCCGGCGGCGGGGCAGCGGTTGTCGAGGAATGCCAGCCATTTGCGGCCGTTGAGGGTGTGGCTCTGGCTGTAGGGGTAGTCGTTGCGGCACAGGCGCTTGAGCAGACCGTTGAGTTGTTGCAGCCAGGCGCCGGCAGGGGCGCCGTCGTAGGGCTTGGGCATCAGCGCGAGTTCCGCCAGGGCGGCGATGCGCAGTGGGTCCAGTGGTTGTTCGGCGCGGGCCACCGGGCGTCGTGTCGGCAGGAAGCGGCGCAGTGACCACAGGCCCCAGCCGAGCAACGGGATGAGCAGCAGCAACAGCCACCAGCCCGGTGCCGGCGGCCAGAAACCGATGGCCGGAGGGGCGATCAGCGGTTGCAGTTGGTCAAGGCTGCTCATTGTTTTTTAACCGGGCGTTGCGGGTTGAGGTATTCGCGCAGTTGCTCGACCATTTCGCTCTGGGTGCTCAACGGCATCAGCAGCACCCGCAGTTTTTGCGCGAGCAGTTCCCAGCGTGCAATGCGCGCTTCGGCCTGGGCCTTGTAGGCCTGGCGCAGGTCGTAGTTGAGCGTGTCGAGTTCCAGCAGCGCGCCGCGTTGGGCGAAACGCAGCAGCCCGGCGGCGGGCAGGGCGTGGTCGAGCGGGTCGGAAATCGGCAGTAGCAGCAGGTCGCAATGGCGCGCCAAAAGGCTCAGCTGTTGCTCGGCGCCTTCGGTCAGGGCGCGCTCATCGCAGATCACGATCACCAGGCTGCCCGGGCGCAGTACTTCGCGGCCACGACGCAGGGCCATGCCGAGGGCGTCGGCTTCCGGGTGGCTTTCGGTGTTCAGGCTCTGGTTGACCCGCACCAGGCGGTTGAGCAGTTGCAGCAGGCTTTGCTTGCTGCGCCGCGGTTTGATTTCGTAGTGCTCGTTGTCACCGAATACCAACCCGCCGACACGGTCGTTGTGGCCCAGCGCCGCCCAGCCGATCAGGCTCGCCGCCTGGGCCGCGAGCACCGACTTGAACATCTGCCCCGAACCGAAAAACAGCCGGCAGCTTTGCTCGACCATGATGAAGATCGGCCGTTCGCGTTCTTCATGGAACAGCTTGGTGTGCGGCTCCTGGGTGCGTGCAGTCACGCGCCAGTCGATGGTGCGTACGTCATCGCCGGCCTGGTACACGCGCACCTGGTCGAAGTCGACACCGCGCCCGCGCAACTTGGAGTGATGCAGGCCGATCAGCGGGCTGCGCTGGCTCGGCGTGGAAAACAGCTGCACTTCGCGCACGCGATGGCGCATCTCGATCAATTCGCTGAGGGTGACGCGGATGCCATCGCCTGCGTTCATGGGGCTCAAGCGACGGCAACGACGTCGAGAATGCGTTGCACCACGCGGTCCTGGTCAATGCCGGCGGCTTCGGCTTCGAACGACAGAATGATGCGATGGCGCAGCACGTCGAACAGCACCGCCTGAATATCCTCCGGGCTGACAAAGTCGCGACCGGCCAGCCACGCATGGGCGCGGGCGCAGCGGTCGAGGGCAATGGAGCCCCGCGGGCTGGCGCCGTAGGCGATCCACTCGGCCATCTCCGGGTCGAACTTGGCCGGGGTGCGCGTGGCCATGACCAGTTGCACCAGGTATTCCTCCACCGCATCGGCCATGTACAGGCCGAGGATTTCCTTGCGGGCGGCGAAGATGGCTTGCTGGCTGACACGACGCTCGGGTTTGGTTTCGCCATTGAGCGCTTCGCCACGGGCCTGTTGCAGGATGCGCCGTTCCACGGTGGCGTCCGGGAAACCGATTTTCACATGCATCAGGAAGCGGTCGAGCTGGGCTTCGGGCAATGGGTAGGTGCCTTCCTGCTCGATGGGGTTTTGCGTGGCCATCACCAGGAACAGTGGCGACAGTTCGTAGGTGCTGCGCCCGACGCTGACCTGGCGCTCGGCCATGGCCTCAAGCAAGGCCGATTGCACCTTGGCCGGGGCCCGGTTGATTTCGTCCGCCAGCACCAGGTTGTGGAAGATCGGGCCTTGCTGGAACACGAAGCTGCCGGTTTCCGGGCGATAGATCTCGGTGCCGGTGATGTCGGCGGGCAACAGGTCGGGGGTGAACTGGATGCGATGGAACTGCGCCTCGATGCCTTCGGCCAACTCTTTGATGGCCTTGGTCTTGGCCAGCCCCGGCGCGCCTTCGACCAGCATGTGGCCGTCGGCGAGCAGGGCGATCAACAGACGATCGATGAGTTTTTCCTGGCCGAGAATCTGCGTAGAAAGAAAGGTTCGCAGCGCGAGCAGCGCTTCACGATGTTCCATCGATGACGGTTCCTGGAGAGGTGCGCCCTGGGCGTCATGACACGAGCGCCGGGCTGGGGCGTCTACTTTAATGCATCGAGGGGTGTGGCGACTAACGGCGTGACGGGTATTTTTGGCAAATCTTGTAGGATTTTTGTGTTGAAACACTGTGAATGTGGGAGCGGGCTTGCTCGCGAATGCGGTGGACCAGACAACACATCTGCAATTGACAGACCGCATTCGCGAGCAAGCCCGCTCCCACACAAGCTTCAACCTCATGTGACTCTGGGTGGACTTAGATTCGGATGAAGGTGCCGGTGCCTTTGAGGATGTTTTGCAGGGTTTCTTCGACTTCGGCCAGGTCCGCTGCGGCGGTGGCGTGGGTGATCTGCAATTGATCCTTGCCGCCCAGCGCGTCGGCATCGCCTGCTGCCAGTTCTACCAGCAGCGTGGTGTCGCCCAGGGTGACTTTAAGCCCGTCGAGCGTCGATGGCTCGTAGTCCCAGGTCAGTTCCACTTCGTCTTCATCCGGGTAGCGGGTGAGCATGAACATCTCGCCGTTCTTGCCGTGGCAGCAGAGCATGGCCATGTTGTCTTCTTCGTCGTCGCACGGGGTGACCATCAGGGCGTCGGTTTTAAGTTGCAGCATGGGGAATCCTGTCAGGGCTAGGGCGCAATGCCGGCGATTGTGCCATTGCGGCGAATTTTGTGCTGCATTCTATGTCTGGCCCAGTGCATGACCTTGCGGGCCGAATCGGTCATTTCTGGCACTCACAGGCGTGATAATAGTCGATTTTTTCGCCGCGAATTCCGGGTTGCCCAAGTTGCAACCCGCAGCCTGCTTACCGATGACCGAATATGTCGCAGCATCGCAAGCAGCTGTCTTCCTACACTCGTTAAGCTGCGCAACGGATGTGCACCTGCCAGGCGCCTGACCTGCCCGTCGTACCGTCACCCGGCAAGGTGTGTATCTTGTGAAAGTTGTATGTGACCCGGTGGTCTTGTCCAGCTTCACCCACCTGTCACGCCGAATTCGCTATGGTTAACCTGCGAACGGCGCTGACGGTCTCCCCGCAAGGGGACAACACGCGACGCTTTCATCAATAACAAGCCCAAGCGGAGTACCACAGATGGCGTTCTTCACCGCAGCCAGCAAGGCCGACTTCCAGCATCAACTGCAAGCGGCACTGGCGCAGCACATCAGTGAACAGGCACTGCCACAAGTGGCGCTGTTCGCTGAACAATTCTTCGGCATCATTTCCCTGGATGAACTGACCCAACGTCGCCTTTCCGACCTGGCCGGCTGCACCCTCTCTGCGTGGCGCCTGCTTGAGCGCTTTGACCACACCCAACCGCAAGTGCGTGTGTACAACCCCGATTACGAACGTCATGGCTGGCAATCGACCCACACTGCGGTCGAAGTGCTGCACCATGACCTGCCGTTTCTGGTGGACTCGGTCCGTACCGAGCTGAACCGCCGCGGCTACAGCATCCACACCCTGCAAACCACCGTGCTCAGCGTGCGCCGTGGCGCCAAGGGCGAGTTGCTGGAAATCCTGCCAAAAGGCACCCAGGGCGAAGGCATCCAGCAAGAATCGCTGATGTACCTGGAAATCGACCGTTGCGCCAATACCGCCGAACTGAGCGTGCTGAGCAAAGAGCTTGAGCAGGTGCTGGGCGAAGTGCGCGTGGCCGTGGCCGATTTCGAGCCGATGAAAGCCAAGGTACAGGACCTGCTGGCCGGTATCGACGCGAGCCAGTTCGCCATCGACGGCGAAGAAAAGGCCGAGATCAAGAACTTCCTGGAATGGCTGGTGGGCAACCACTTCACCTTCCTCGGCTATGAAGAGTTCGTGGTACGTGACGAGGCGGACGGCGGTCATATCGAATATGACGCCGATTCCTTCCTCGGTCTGACCAAGTTGCTGCGTGCCGGCCTCACCGCCGACGACCTGCGCATCGAAGACTACGCGGTGAACTACCTGCGCGAACCGACGGTACTGTCGTTCGCCAAGGCGGCCCACCCAAGCCGTGTGCACCGTCCGGCCTACCCGGACTATGTGTCGATCCGTGAGATCAGCGCCGACGGCAAGGTCATCAAGGAACACCGCTTCATGGGCCTCTACACCTCTTCGGTGTACGGCGAAAGCGTGCGCGTCATCCCGTACATCCGCCGCAAGGTCGCCGAAATCGAGCGCCGCTCGGGCTTCCAGGCCAAGGCGCACCTGGGCAAGGAGCTGGCGCAAGTCGTAGAAGTGCTGCCCCGTGACGACCTGTTTCAGACTCCGGTCGACGAGCTGTTCAGCACCGTGATGTCCATCGTGCAGATCCAGGAACGCAACAAGATCCGCGTGTTCCTGCGCAAAGACCCGTACGGTCGTTTCTGCTACTGCCTGGCCTACGTGCCGCGCGACATCTATTCCACCGAAGTGCGCCAGAAGATCCAACAAGTGCTGATGGATCGCCTGAAAGCATCGGATTGCGAGTTCTGGACCTTCTTCTCCGAATCCGTGCTGGCCCGTGTGCAACTGATTCTGCGTGTCGATCCGAAGAACCGCCTCGACATCGACCCGCTGCAACTGGAAAAAGAAGTGGTGCAGGCTTGCCGCAGCTGGCAGGACGACTACTCGAGCCTGGTGATCGAAAGCTTCGGCGAAGCCCAGGGCACCAACGTGCTGGCCGACTTCCCGAAAGGCTTCCCGGCTGGTTACCGCGAGCGTTTCGCTGCGCATTCGGCCGTGGTCGACATGCAGCATCTCAACAGCCTGACCGAAGCCAATCCGTTGGTGATGAGCTTCTATCAGCCGCTGGGCCAGGTCTCCGGCCAGCGCGAGCTGCATTGCAAGCTCTATCACGCCGACACCCCGCTGGCGCTGTCCGACGTACTGCCGATCCTGGAAAACCTCGGCCTGCGCGTGCTGGGCGAGTTCCCGTATCGCCTGCGTCATGCCAATGGCCGTGAGTTCTGGATCCATGACTTCGCGTTCATCGCCGCCGAAGGCGTGAACCTGGACATCCAGCAACTCAACGACACCCTGCAGGACGCGTTCGTGCACATCGTGCATGGCGACGCGGAGAACGATGCGTTCAACCGCCTGGTACTCACCGCCGGCCTGCCATGGCGCGACGTCGCGCTGCTGCGTGCCTACGCCCGTTACCTCAAGCAGATCCGCCTGGGCTTCGACCTCGGTTACATCGCCAGCACCCTGAACAACCACACCGACATCGCCCGCGAGTTGACCCGGTTGTTCAAGACCCGCTTCTACCTGGCGCGCAAACTCACCGCCGACGACCTGGAAGACAAGCAGCAACGCCTGGAGCAAGCGATTCTCAGCGCGCTGGACGACGTTCAGGTGCTCAACGAAGACCGCATCCTGCGTCGCTACCTGGACCTGATCAAAGCCACGCTGCGTACCAACTTCTACCAGACCGACGCCAACGGCCAGAACAAGTCGTACTTCAGCTTCAAGTTCGACCCGCGCGCGATTCCCGAGCTGCCAAAGCCGGTGCCGAAGTTTGAAATCTTCGTCTACTCGCCGCGTGTCGAAGGCGTGCACCTGCGCTTCGGCAACGTTGCCCGCGGCGGCCTGCGCTGGTCCGACCGTGAAGAAGACTTCCGTACCGAAGTGCTTGGCCTGGTAAAAGCCCAGCAAGTGAAGAACTCGGTCATCGTGCCGGTGGGTGCGAAGGGCGGCTTCCTGCCGCGTCGCCTGCCACTGGGCGGCAGCCGCGACGAGATCGCGGCCGAGGGCATCGCCTGCTACCGCATCTTCATTTCCGGTCTGTTGGACATCACCGACAACCTCAAGGATGGCGCCCTGGTGCCACCGGCCAACGTCGTGCGTCATGACGACGATGACCCGTACCTGGTGGTTGCCGCGGACAAGGGCACCGCGACCTTCTCCGACATCGCCAACGGCATCGCCATCGACTACGGCTTCTGGCTGGGCGATGCGTTCGCCTCCGGTGGTTCCGCCGGTTACGACCACAAGAAAATGGGCATCACCGCCAAGGGCGCGTGGGTCGGTGTGCAGCGTCACTTCCGTGAGCGCGGCATCAACGTGCAGGAAGACAGCATCACCGTGGTGGGCATCGGCGACATGGCCGGTGACGTATTCGGTAACGGCCTGTTGATGTCCGACAAGCTGCAACTGGTCGCAGCGTTCAACCACCTGCACATTTTCATCGATCCAAACCCGAACCCGGCCACCAGCTTTGTCGAGCGCCAGCGCATGTTCGAGCTGCCGCGTTCGGCCTGGACCGACTACGACACCAGCATCATGTCCGAAGGCGGCGGTATCTTCTCGCGCAGCGCGAAGAGCATTGCCATCTCGCCACAGATGAAAGAACGCTTCGACATCTCGGCCGACAAGCTGACTCCGACCGAACTGCTGAATGCCTTGCTCAAGGCGCCGGTGGACCTGTTGTGGAACGGCGGTATCGGCACCTACGTCAAGGCCAGCAGCGAAAGCCATGCCGATGTGGGCGACAAGGCCAACGACGCATTGCGCGTCAACGGCAACGAGCTGCGCTGCAAGGTGGTGGGCGAGGGCGGCAACCTCGGCATGACCCAGCTGGGTCGTGTGGAATTCGGCCTCAATGGCGGCGGTTCCAACACCGATTTCATCGACAACGCCGGTGGTGTGGACTGCTCCGACCACGAAGTGAACATCAAGATCCTGCTCAACGAAGTGGTGCAGGCCGGTGACATGACTGACAAGCAACGCAACCAGTTGCTGGCGAGCATGACCGACGAAGTCGGCAACCTGGTGTTGGGCAACAACTACAAGCAGACCCAGGCCCTGTCCCTGGCCGCGCGCCGTGCCTACGAGCGTGCTGCCGAGTACAAGCGCCTGATGAGCGACCTGGAAGGCCGTGGCAAGCTGGACCGCGCCATCGAGTACCTGCCGACCGAGGAGCAGCTCGTCGAGCGCGCGGCCAACGGCAAGGGCTTGACCCGCCCGGAGCTGTCGGTACTGATCTCGTACAGCAAGATCGACCTCAAGGAAGCGTTGCTCAAGTCCCAGGTGCCGGATGACGAGTACCTGACCCGTGACATGGAGACTGCGTTCCCGCCGAGCCTGGTGGCCAAGTTCGGCGAGGCCATGCGTCGTCACCGCCTCAAGCGCGAGATCGTCAGCACCCAGATCGCCAACGACCTGGTCAACCACATGGGCATCACCTTCGTTCAACGACTCAAAGAGTCGACCGGCATGAGCCCGGCGAACGTGGCCGGCGCTTATGTGATCGTGCGCGACATCTTCCACCTCCCGCACTGGTTCCGCCAGATTGAAGCCCTGGATCATCAGGTTTCCGCTGACGTGCAACTGGAGCTGATGGACGAGCTGATGCGTCTGGGGCGCCGCGCCACGCGCTGGTTCCTGCGCAGCCGTCGCAACGAACAGGACGCTGGTCGTGACACCGCGCACTTCGGTCCGCACCTGGCGGCGCTGGGCCTCAAGCTCGACGAACTGCTGGAAGGCCCGACCCGCGAAGGCTGGCAGACCCGCTACCAGGCTTACACCGAAGCTGGCGTGCCTGAGTTGTTGGCGCGCATGGTTGCAGGCACTACCCACCTGTACACCTTGCTGCCGATCATCGAAGCCGCCGACGTGACCGGGCATGACGCCGCCGAAGTGGCCAAGGCCTACTTCGCCGTTGGCAGCGCCCTGGACTTGCCGTGGTACCTGCAGCAGATCAGCGACTTGCCGGTGGCCAACAACTGGCAGGCCCAGGCCCGCGAAGCGTTCCGCGACGATGTGGACTGGCAGCAACGGGCGATCACCATTTCGGTACTGCAAATGGCCGACGCGCCACAAGACATGGAAGCCCGCGTGGCCCTGTGGCTTGAGCAGCACAAGGACATGGCAGAGCGTTGGGTGGCGATGATGGTGGAGATTCGTGCTGCCGTTGGCACGGACTACGCCATGTATGCAGTGGCCAACCGCGAGTTGCTGGACCTGGCGTTGAGTGGTCAGTCGGTGTTGTAACCGGCTTGATCTGACGCTGAAAACAAAAGCCCCCGTATCGCAAGATACGGGGGCTTTTTTACTTGAATTGGAATGCGATCACTGTGGGAGCTGGCTTGCCTGCGATAGCGGTGTATCAGTTGCAGATGTGTTGGCTGACCCTCCGCTATCGCAGGCAAGCCAGCTCCCACATTTTGATCTCCATTTGTCAGGGGGATCAGTGGTGTTTGAGTAATTTGGATTCCAGGTGATCCAGGTGCTGGGTCATCAGGCTCACGGCGGCGGCGGCGTCCCGTTGCTCCAGCGCATCCACAATCGCCACATGTTCTTGCCATGCACAGTAGGTGCAGGCTTTCGCTTCATATTGGGCAATGACCAACGATGTCAGCGGCACCAGGCTGTTGAGAAACTGCGCCAGCGGGGCATTACGCGCCATCGCCGCCAGTTGCAGATGAAACTCCCCGGACAAACGAATGGCCGGGCCACGTTGATCGCGCTCGATGCATTCGCGCTCGCGGGCGATCAGTTCGCGTAACTGGCGCACTTGTGTGGGTGTCGCATGCACGCAGGCCAGTTGCACCACGGTGATTTCCGTCAGGCGCCGGGCTTCGAGGATCTGCCGGGTTTGCTGCGCATCCGGTGCGGCCACCTGGGCACGCTGGTTGGGGCGCAGGATGATCACTTGTTGATGGGACAGTTTCGCCAGGACCCGACGAATCACGCTGCGGCTCACGCCAAAGGTCTCGCCCAGGCTCTCTTCGGTGAAACGGCTGGCCGGCGCGATGCGCTGTTCGAGGATGGCGTCGAACAGGCGCGGGTAGATGTCGTCCACCGAGGGCTTTTTACCGGCGATCAAGCGCAGGGCTGGGAAGATAGGGTCGCGTTGCAACGCATAAGCGGTCATGGCCGGTCTCCAAAAAATCAGCTGCCCAGATGGTCATCCGGGATGTTCAAGCGAATGCCCATGCGCAGGCCTTCCTGAAGGATGTGCCGACGCATTTCGGCACTGGCCAGGGCGCTGTTCTTGTTGCGGATGGCGCGCACCACGGCTTCGTTTTCGCGCAGGCGTTCGGCCAGGTGTTCCGGCGAGTTGCGCAGTACCTGCGCGCTTAGCTTGAGGGCGTTGCGGGTCTGCTGCACCACGTTCTGGAAGATCGGGTTGGAGGTCAGGGCGAACAGTTCTTCGTGAAAGCCGATATAGGCATTCATGCCGGCCTCGGCGTCTTCGGCGTCGAGGGCTTCGCGCATGTCCATCAGGGTCAGGCGCAGTTGGCCGACTTCCTTGCTGCTGATGGACTGGGCGACCAGGCCCACGACGAAGGGCTCCAGGGTGTAGCGCAGTTGCAGGATGTCTTCGAGGCTGGCGTCGGCCACCGCGTCGTTGGTCTGGGGTTCGCTGACATCGGTTTCGAGCACGACCACGCCCTTTCCGGGCATCGAGCGCACCAGGCCAAGGGTTTCCAGCACGATCACCGCTTCGCGCAGGCTCGGGCGGCTGATGCCCATCTGTTCCGCCAGTTCGCGTTGGCCGGGCAGCATTTCGCCCCGGCGCCACTGACCCCGCGCCAGGGCGGCGCGGAGTTTTTCTACCACTGAATTGACGACGGTTGAGGTGCTTATCACGTCTACCTCTCCTTTATGTTGCAAATACGGTAATGAATCCAGTGAAGATCTAGTGTGGGAGCTGGCTTGCCTGCGATAGCGGTGTGTCAGTCAAATAATTCTTTACTGATACACCGCTATCGCAGGCAAGCCAGCTCCCACATTGGTCTGTGTTGTCCTCAGGAATACCTCAGAACTCCTGATGCGCCGGCAGTACCGGCTTCTTGGCCTGGAAGGTATAACCGTGCTGGCCTTCGAGTACTTTATTGGCGCGCTGGATGTCGATGTCTTTTTCCCAGCGGGCGATGGCTACGGTAGCGACGCAGTTGCCGATCAGGTTGGTCAATGCGCGACCGATGCCCATGAACCAATCCACCGCCAGCACCAGCACCAAGCCCACCACCGGAATCGCCGGGATCGCCGTGAGTGTCGCCGCCAGGATCACCAGGGCCGAGCCCGGGATGCCGTGGGCGCCCTTGGAGGTGATCAGCGACACCAGCAGGATGGTCAGCAAGTCGGTCATCGACAGTGGCGTGCCGGTGGCGTTGGCGATAAACACGATGGCCAGGGTCAGGTAGATCGAGAAACCGTCGAGGTTGAACGAATACCCCGTCGGAATCACCAGGCCGACGGTCGAGCTGCCGATGCCCAGGTGCTCGAGTTTGCGCATGATCTGTGGCAGCACCGCGTCGGACGAAGCGGTACCCATCACGATCAGCAGTTCTTCGCGCAGGTACTTGAGCAGCGGCAACATACGCAGGCCGGACAGACGCATTACCAGGCCGAGGATCAGCCCGACGAAGGCGAAGCAGGTCAGGTAGAACAGGCCGACCAGGCTGCCCAGGTGTTGCAGCGAATCGAGGCCGTAGGTGCTGGTGGTGAAGGCGATCGCGCCAAATACACCGATTGGCGCCAGGCGCACGATCATGCCCATGATGCGGAAGATCACATGGCTCAGTTCGTTGATCAGGCGCGAGATGCCGGAAGCCGCCTCACCCACCAGGTTTAGCGCGCTGCCGAACAGCACCGAGAACAGCAGCACTTGCAGAACGTTGTTGTCGGCGAAGGCGCCGATTACCGAGTTGGGGATCAGGTCCATCAGGAACTGGCTGGTGCCTTTGATGTGCTGGCCTTTGTCGGCCAGTTCATTGAGGCCAGCGGAGGACAACTGCTCAAGGTGGATATTGGCGCCGGTGCCGATCCCGGTGCTGAAGGCCATGACCAGGCCGATCACCAGGGCGACGGTGGTGAGGATTTCAAAGTAGATCACCGACTTGAGGCCGATGCGCCCGACTTTCTTCAAGTCGCCTGCACCGGAAATGCCGCTGACCACCACGCAGAACACGATCAGGCCAATCAGCATTTTGATCAGCTTGATAAAGCCGTCACCCAGGGGTTTGAGTTGTGTGGAGAATTCGGGAAGGGCCAAGCCGCATATGACGCCGAGCATCAGGCCAATCACGACTTGCAGGAAAATCGAACGCGAGCACCATCTGAGCATGGGAGGGATCTCTATTCGGTGCCCTGGTGGTTCCAGGGCTTAATTGTTGTGGTCTTACCGGTAAGTCCAGTGCCGGGCCAGTCTACGCTGGGGTTTTTTGAAATCACAAGTAAAAATTCGCCGGTTGACCGGTCCCGGTCTGACCAGTTGGTCGGTGACGGTGATGCTTGAGCGGTTGGCGGGTGATAAAAATTTTCGCTTATCATCCGGTGCTTGGCACTTGAGGTAATGGATGGACAGACCAGGACTGACGACCGACGCCTGTGGGCAGACCTATTGCGCCTGGCGCACGTCCGCGCCGGAATACCCGCGTTACCACGATCACGAGTGGGGCGTGCCGGTGGCCGACGACACCCAGTTGTACGAGAAGATCTGCCTGGAAGGCTTTCAGGCGGGCATGGCGTGGATCACCATCCTGCGCAAGCGCGAGCAGTTCAGGGTGGCGTTCGAGGGCTTTGATTTTCGCAAGGTCGCCACGTATGGCGAGGCCGATATAGCGCGCTTGATGAACGATGCCGGGATTGTGCGTAATCGGGCGAAGATAGTGTCGACTATCAACAATGCACGGCGTGCCTGTGAGCTGGTGGATGAAACGGGTTCATTGGCAGCCTGGCTGTGGGCGTTCGAGCCCACTGCACAAGAGCGCCCGGCGGTGGTCGATCTGGCTTATTGGGCCGCCAACCCCACGTCCCCGGCCTCGGTGCGGTTGTCGAAGGCCTTGAAGAAGCGTGGCTGGACCTACGTCGGCCCGACCACGATGTATGCGCTGATGCAGGCGATGGGCATGGTCAACGATCACTTGGAAGGCTGCCACTGCCGGGCACAGATCGAAGACCTGCGCCGGCAGTTCAAGCGGCCCTGACGCCTGGGTTCAGGAGAGGAAGCCGCCGTCTACGTTCAGCGATACGCCGGTGGTGTAGCTGGACGCATCGCTCGCCAGGTACAGCACCGCGCCGGCCATTTCGCTTGGGTCGGCCACGCGTTTGAGCGGGATCTGCGCCAGTGCGGTTTTCAGGATCGCATCGTTTTTCACCAGCGCCGAGGCGAACTTGGTGTCGGTCAGCCCTGGCAGCAGGGCGTTGCAACGAATGCCAAACGCTGCGCATTCCTTGGCGAACACCTTGGTCATGTTGATCACGGCGGCCTTGGTCACCGAGTAGATGCCCTGGAACACCCCAGGGGAGATGCCGTTGATCGAGGCCACGTTGATGATGCTGCCGCCACCGTTCTCACGCATCAGCTTGCCGGCTTCCACCGACATGAAGAAGTAGCCGCGGATATTCACGTCGACAGTCTTCTGGAAGGCGCCGAGGTCGGTGTCCAGCACGTTGCAGAATTGCGGGTTGGTTGCGGCGTTGTTGACCAGGATGTCCAGGCGGCCGAACTGTTCGCGAATACCGGCGAACACCTGGGTAATCTGCTCCATTTCGCCGATATGGCAGGCAATCGCCGTGGCTTTGCCGCCGGCGGCGATGATCGCGTCCGCCACATGCTGGCAGCCGTCCAGCTTGCGACTGGAGACGATCACATGGGCGCCTTGCTGGGCCAGTAACTTGGCGATGGCCTCACCGATGCCACGGCTGGCGCCGGAAACGAAGGCGATCTTGCCGTCGAGGTCGAACAGGTTGGTCTTGGACATGGAGGTTCCTTAGAGGGCTGATTTACCGATCACGTTCAGGCTCATCTGCTCCAGCAGCTTGTTCATCTGGATGAACTGCGCGAAGCGTTTGTCCTGGGTCTGGCCATGGAAGAAGCGGTAGTAGATCTGCTGCACGATGCCGGCCAGGCGGAACAGGCCGTAGGTGTAGTAGAAGTCGAAATTGTCGATCTGGATGCCGGCACGTTCGGCGTAGTAGTCCACGAACTGGCGGCGGGTGAGCATGCCGGGGGCGTTGCTCGGCTGGCGGCGCATCAGTTGCACCGGGGCCGGGTCGGCGGCTTCGATCCAGTAGGCGAGGGTGTTGCCAAGGTCCATCAACGGGTCGCCGAGGGTGGTCAGCTCCCAGTCGAGCACACCGATGATCTGCATCGGGTTGTGTGCGTCGAGGATCACGTTGTCGAAGCGGTAGTCGTTGTGCACGATGCTGGACGTCGGGTGGTCGGCCGGCATCTTGTCGTCGAGCCACGCGCGCACTGCTTCCCAGCGCGGGGCGTCGGGGGTCAGGGCTTTTTCGTAGCGATCGCTCCAGCCGCGGATCTGCCGTGCCACGTAGCCTTCGGGCTTGCCCAGATCGGCCAGGCCGCATGCGGTGTAGTCGACTTGATGCAGTTCGACGAACTTGTCGATAAAGCTTTTGCACAAGGCTTCGGTCTTTGCCGCGTCCAGGCCCAGTTCGGCCGGCAGGTCGGAGCGCAGGATGATGCCGTTGACCCGCTCCATCACATAGAACTCGGCGCCGATCACCGACTCATCGGTGCAGTGCACGTAGGCTTTGGGGCAGTACGGAAAGCCGTCCTTGAGGCTGTTGAGAATGCGGTATTCCCGGCCCATGTCGTGGGCGGACTTGGCCTTGTGGCCAAAGGGCGGGCGGCGCAGGACAAATTCCTGGCCGGGGTACTCCAGCAGGTAAGTCAGGTTGGACGCGCCGCCAGGAAACTGGCTGATGGTGGGCGTGCCGCTCAGGCCGGGGATATGGGCCTTGAGGTAGGGATCGATCAGGCTGGCGTCAAGTTCTTCGCCTGCCCGGATCTGGGTCGATTGGTCGTTCAGCGCCATGCTTATCCCTTCTGCTTATTCTAAAGGCCTCGGACTATTTCCTAATCTAATGCGCACAACCGCCCAGCGACAAGGTCGGGGCGGTTTAATAGGTTAGCGTGTTGGAGGGTGATCAGCGTGCCTGATGGGTCACTTTGCAGGCGGGGGCAGCGCGACCGGCGTGAGCACCGGGCGACCGGCGAAAAACTCCACCAGGTTATCGGCTACGCGCTGCACCGTATCATGGGCGGCCTCCGGTGACAGGCCAGCGACATGGGAGGTGAGCACGGTGTTGCTCAGGCGCTTGAGGGCGTCGGGCACTTGGGGCTCGTCGTCGAACACGTCCAGGGCGGCACCGCCAATGCGCCGCTGCTCCAGGGCAGCCACCAGGTCGGCGGTGACCACCACGCTGCCGCGTCCGATGTTGACCAGGTAACCATTGGGGCCGAGGGCGTCGAGGGCGTGGCGATCGATCAAGTGGCGGGTGCCGTCGCCGCCGGGCGTGGCCAGGATCAGGAAGTCCGAGGTGCGCGCCAGTTCCACCGCGCTCGAACAGTAGGTGTAGTCCACATCATCGCGCGGCTGGCGGTTGTGGTAGCTGATTTCCATACCGAAGCCGAGGGCCGCGCGCTTGGCGATCTCCAGGCCCACCGCACCAAGCCCGAGTATGCCCAGCTGCTTGCCGCCCAGGGACGGCCGCATCACTTTGGGCCATTCATTGCGCCGCACGGCGGCGTCGGTCTGCGGAATGCCGCGCACCAGCGACAACAACAAGGCCATGGCGTGGTCGGCCACTGATGGCGCGTTGACCCCGGCGCCGTTGGTGACCACGATCCCGCGATTGCTGGCCGCTTGCAGGTCGACATGTTCATAGCCTGCGCCGATCACGCAAATGATTTCCAGCAGGGGCAGGGCGTCGATTTCCGCGGCGTACAAGCCCAGCGGACCACGGGTCAGCACGGCCTTGATCTGCGCGCCGTGGGTCTTGATGGCCTGGGCGCGTTCGGCGGGTGTGGGCGCCAGGATCACATGAAAGTCATTGCTTTCGATGATGGGCAGGTAGGCGTTGATGGTTTCAACCAGGACCAGAACTGTTGCGGTCATCGGAAGGCTCTTCCTGAAGGGTTTGAGAGGATGAGTATGCGGGATTTGTAGGGCGGGGCGTTTTACTGAGAAAGAAAATTTTCTTCTTGCGTAAGGCTGTTCTAACAGCTGGATATTGCGCAGAACACCCTCGATGGTGAACTGCGCAATAGGCCCCTGAGGGCCTCCGCGGGTTAGTGGGTCGCGTGGTCGCTTGAGCACCAGAGGTCCCTTGCGCTGATACGCTTCACAAACGCCCCGGCCAATGTCCCATTGTGATGCTCGATGATCGCTTCGGCCTTCAGCGCCGGAGTGTCCATGCAGGTGTGGCCATCCTCGGGCAATACCACCGAAAACCCCAGTTCAACCGCTACACGGCAAGTCGTGTCGATGCAAAACTGGGTTTTCATGCCCACAATCACCAGTTCGTCGACCTGGGCTGCGCGCAGTTGTCGGGCCAGGTCCGTGCCCAGAAAACAGCTTGGGCGGGTTTTGTTGAAGAGATGGTCGCGGTGTTCGTCCACCTCCAGGCCGTGCCATACCTGCCAAAGCGGGCTGCCCGCCGCAATCGGCGAACCTTCCGGGCCGGTGTGGCGCGCCACGAAGATCGGCTTGTTGGCGGCGCGGGCGCGCTTGATCAACTGGTTGATGGTGTCGAGCAGGCGTTCACGCTCGAAAGGTCTTTGCGGGCCATCGTATAGGCCGGCTTGCATATCGATGATCAACAGGGCGTCAGCCATGGTGTTGCTCCTTGTGATTGCCTGGTGGGCGGAGCAACAAAAAGGCCCCGTCCATTGCTGGCGGGGCCTTGGGTTGAATCTGTGGGGTATTTAGCTCGACCACCCACAGCCACCGCGCGACCCGCCGAAAGCGGTCGTGGTGGTGGTGCGGGTGAGGTGCAACGGCATAACGTTCATTGCCGGATCATGCTGGCGTGGGCGCTGGATTGTCAACAAATGTGTCTGGGTTGGGTGCGGCGTGTCGATATACCACGCCACCGTTCCTCAGCTAAGTCTTTGCTTATTCACAAGAATCCCGGACAATCGCGCCCCTTCTATGGTCGGGGCGCTGCCTGTCAGGTTTTTCTGACTCGTCCCGGCTGTGTAAATGCGGAGATCCGACCGGATGAATGATCAGGCCAATAGCGTTGACGAACGCTATGCATCGACACCTGCAACCCTCACAAGCTGGAGCCGCCAGGACACCACCTGGATGCTTGGCCTGTTCGGCACGGCCATTGGCGCCGGCACTTTGTTTCTGCCTATCAACGCTGGCCTGGGCGGCTTCTGGCCGTTGCTGATCCTGGCGCTGCTGGCGTTTCCGATGACGTTCTTTGCCCACCGTGGCCTGACCCGCTTCGTACTCTCCGGTCGTGATGGCTCCGACATCACCGACGTGGTGGAAGAACACTTCGGCATCAAGGCCGGTGCAGTGATCACGTTGCTGTACTTCTTTGCGATCTTCCCGATCCTGCTGATCTACAGCGTGGCGTTGACCAACACGGTCAGCAGCTTCATGGAGCACCAGTTGCACATCATGCCGCCGCCTCGGGCAATCCTGGCGTTTGTGCTGATCCTCGGCCTGCTGGCCGTGGTGCGTTGCGGCGAGCAGGTGATCGTCAAGGCCATGAGCCTGATGGTGTATCCGTTCATCGTCGCCTTGCTGTTCCTGGCGGTATACCTGGTCCCGCACTGGAACGGCGGCATCCTCAGCACCGCCAGCGTGGTGCCGGAACCATCGGCCTTGCTCAGTACCCTATGGCTGGCGATTCCGGTGATGGTTTTCTCATTCAACCACTCGCCGATCATCTCGGCCTTTGCGGTTGATCAGAAGCGTCAGTACGGCGCCCATGCCGATGAGCGCAGCTCGCAGATCCTGTCCCGCGCGCACCTGCTGATGGTAGCGATGGTGCTGTTCTTTGTGTTCAGCTGCGTGCTGACCCTGTCGCCGGCGCAGTTGGCCGAGGCGAAAGCGCAGAACCTGTCGATCCTGTCGTACCTGGCCAACCACTTCGACAACCCGACCATCGCGTTCGCCGCGCCATTGATTGCATTCGTGGCGATTGCCAAATCGTTCCTGGGCCACTACATCGGCGCCAGTGAAGGCCTCAAGGGCCTGGTGGTCAAGACGGGACGCCGCCCGGCACCGAAGACCCTGGACCGCATGACCGCCGCCTTCATGCTGGTGGTGTGCTGGATCGTGGCCACGCTCAACCCGAGCATTCTCGGCATGATCGAGACATTGGGTGGGCCGGTGATTGCTTCGATCCTGTTCCTGATGCCGATGTACGCGATCCGCAAAGTACCGGCCATGGCCAAGTACCGCGGGCAGGCGTCCAACGTGTTTGTCACGGCTGTTGGCCTGGTAGCGATTACGGCGCTGATCTACTCGCTGTTGTCCTGATAACCGGCGGCACCTGAAGAGGCCGATTCGCGCACACCGTGAATCGGCCTTTTTTGTGGCTGCGCAAAACCAGCACCCGGATCAACCCGGCGCCGGTTAATGAAGGCTAAGCTTGTCGGCTTATTGGTTTCTGATTTGGAGACCCCCAAGGTTGGCTCGATTGAATACTCAAACCCCTCCCGCTGTTGCGGCGTCTTCCAGGCGCATCCAGGACATCCTCGCCGGGCTCTCCATCGCCGGTTTGTTGCTGCCGGAGGCAGTGGCCTATTCGAGCATTGCCGCGCTCCCGCCCCAGGCGGGTGTGATTGCCTTGTTTGCCGGGCTGTTGTGCTACGGCTTGTTGGGCACCAGCCGCTTTGCGATTGTGTCGGCTACGTCGTCTTCGGCGGCGGTACTGGCCGCAGCGACCGCCAGCCTTGCCGGTGATGACCCGGCGTTGCGGCTTTCCCTGGCGTTTGGGCTGGTGTTGGTCACGGGTGGATTTTTCTTGCTGGCCGGGCTGCTCAAGCTGGGTGGCGTCACTTCGTTTATTGCCAAGCCGGTGTTGCGCGGTTTCGCGTTCGGCCTGGCGCTGACCATTATCCTCAAGCAGCTGGCAGCTGTGGTGGGCGTACACCTGAGCGACAACAACCTGATCCGCTTCCTGCCGCAATTACTCGAGCAGTGGCCAAGCTGGAACTGGCCGGCGGCGCTGGTCGCGGCCGTGGCCTTGTGCGTGTTGTGGCTGTGCGCGCGGATTCCGCGCCTGCCGGGCGGGTTGCTGGTGGTCGTGCTGGGAATTGCCGGCGGGCAACTCCTGGACCTACAGGCCCACGGTGTGGGGTTGATTGGCATGATCGACCTGCGCCTGGAACTGGGGCGCTTGCCGGTGCTGCCGTTCGCCGATTGGTTGCGCCTGGGGGAGTTGGCGTTTGCGTTAGTCATGATCCTTTATGCGGAGTCCTACGGCTCTATCAGCTCGTTCGCCCTTAAACATGGCGACCGCGTGTCATCCAATCGTGATTTGTTGGCGCTGGGAGCGGCCAACCTGGTGTCCGGGTTGTTTCATGGGATGCCCGTCGGCGCCGGGTATTCGGCAACCTCGGCGAATGAAGCCGCCGGTGCGGGTTCACGGCTGGCCGGCATCGTCGCGGCGCTGGTGGTGTTGGTGATTGTGTTGACGGTGCTGCCCTACGTCGCCCTGACACCGGAGCCGGTGCTCGCAGCCATTGTCATCTATGCGCTGGGGCATGGCTTGAGCGTGCAACCGCTGGGGCGCTATTTCATCTGGCGGCGTGACCGCCTGCTGGTGATCTGCGCGGTCGCGGCGGTGCTGGTGCTCGGCGTGCTGGATGGCTTGTTGCTGGCGGTGGCGATCAGCGTCGTGTTGATGCTGCGCCAGATGTCCTCCGCTGACATCCAGGTGCTTGGTCGCCTGGGCGATAGCCACGACTTTGTTGACCGTCAGCATCATGCCGACGCACGGGAGGTGCCGGGTGTGCTGATCGTGCGTCCCAGCGAGGCGCTGTTTTTCGCGAATACCGAACGCATCCTGGGCGCGGCCTTGCGCCTGATGCGCCAATCGCCAGTGCAAGCCGTGGTGCTGAGCCTGGAAGAATCGCCGAACCTGGATGGCACCAGCATTGAAGCGCTGGCCGCGTTTTTTGCGCAGGTGCGCGGGGAGGGTAAGCGCCTGGTGCTCGCGCGTGTACGGCACGACGCCCTTGAGGTGTTGCAGGCATTGCCTGAGGCAATGGCGCCGCAGGTGCTGCTCAGCGATTTGAGTGTGGATGGCGCGGTGCAACTGGCCAAATCCCGGGCATAAAAAAACGCCGCGTATCTTGCGATACGCGGCGTCTTCTACGTCAACACACCTTAGGCTTGAATCACCGGGATGTTGGCGCTTGCTGCGATTTTGCGGAACTCGGCGATCTGGTCGAAGTTCAGGTAGCGGTAAACGTCACTGGCCATGGTGTCCAGTTTCGCTGCGTAACCCATGTACTCTTCGACGGTCGGCAGGCGACCCAGGGTGGAGGCAACTGCCGCCAGCTCAGCCGACGCCAGGTAGACGTTCGCGCCATCACCCAGACGGTTCGGGAAGTTACGGGTCGAAGTCGACACAACAGTCGAGTTCGGCTCTACACGTGCCTGGTTACCCATGCACAGCGAGCAGCCCGGCATTTCCATGCGCGCGCCAGCTTTGCCGTAGATGCCGTAGTAGCCTTCTTCGGTCAGTTGGTGTGCGTCCATCTTGGTCGGCGGCGACAGCCACAGACGGGTTGGCAGCTGGCCCTTGACCTGTTCCAGCAGTTTACCGGCAGCGCGGAAGTGACCGATGTTGGTCATGCACGAACCGATGAACACTTCGTCGATCTTCTCACCGGCAACGCTCGACAGCAGACGGGCATCGTCCGGGTCGTTCGGTGCGCAGAGGATCGGCTCGTTGATTTCCGACAGGTCGATCTCGATGATTTCGGCGTATTCCGCGTCGGCATCGGCTTCCATCAGCTCAGGGTTCTTGACCCAGGCTTCCATCGCTTGGGCGCGACGTTCCAGGGTACGCGCATCGCCGTAACCTTCGCCGATCATCCAGCGCAGCAGGGTGATGTTGGAGTTCAGGTACTCGGTGACGGACTCTTTCGACAGCTTGATGGTGCAACCGGCAGCCGAACGTTCAGCCGAGGCGTCGGACAGCTCGAAAGCCTGTTCCAGCGTCAGGTCGTTCAGGCCTTCGATCTCCAGGATGCGGCCGGAGAAGGCGTTTTTCTTGCCTTTCTTCTCTACAGTCAGCAGACCCGATTGGATAGCGTAGTAAGGAATGGCATGAACCAGGTCACGCAGGGTGATGCCAGGTTTCATTTTGCCTTTGAAGCGCACCAGGATCGATTCCGGCATATCCAGTGGCATTACGCCAGTGGCTGCGGCAAACGCGACCAGGCCAGAACCGGCCGGGAACGAGATGCCCATCGGGAAACGGGTGTGGGAGTCACCACCAGTGCCGACGGTGTCCGGCAGCAGCATGCGGTTCAGCCAGCTGTGGATGATGCCGTCGCCTGGACGCAGCGATACGCCGCCACGGGTCATGATGAAGTCAGGCAGGGTGTGGTGGGTGGTCACGTCGATCGGCTTTGGATAGGCCGCGGTGTGGCAGAAGGACTGCATTACCAGATCGGTCGAGAAGCCCAGGCACGCCAGGTCTTTCAGTTCGTCACGGGTCATCGGACCGGTGGTGTCCTGGGAACCCACGGTGGTCATCTTCGGTTCGCAGTAGGTGCCAGGGCGAACGCCTTTGCCTGCTGGCAGGCCGCACGCCTTGCCGACCATTTTCTGGGCCAGGGTGAAACCCTTGCCGGTGTCGACAGGTGCTTCAGGCAGCTTGAACAGGTCGGTTGGGCCCAGGCCCAGCTCGGCGCGTGCCTTGTCGGTCAGGCCACGGCCGATGATCAGCGGGATACGGCCGCCGGCGCGGACTTCGTCCAACAGCACCGGGGTCTTCATTTCGAAGGTGGTGATGACTTCGTCGGTGCCGTGTTTGCAGACTTTGCCAGCATGTGGGTACAGGTCGATCACGTCGCCCATGTTCATGTTGGAAACGTCGAACTCGATTGGCAGTGCGCCAGCATCTTCCATGGTGTTGTAGAAGATTGGAGCGATCTTGCTGCCGAAGCAGAAGCCGCCGGCGCGCTTGTTCGGCACGTAAGGCACGTCGTCGCCGAAGAACCACAGTACGGAGTTGGTTGCCGACTTACGGGACGAACCCGTACCGACCACGTCACCGACGTAGGCGATCGGGAAGCCTTGGCCGCGCATTTCTTCGATCTGCTTCATCGGGCCGGTCTTGCCTTGCTCGTCCGGCACGATGCCTTCACGGGCCATTTTCAGCATGGCCAGGGCGTGCAGCGGGATGTCCGGGCGGGACCAGGCATCTGGAGCAGGGGACAGGTCGTCGGTGTTGGTTTCGCCGGTAACCTTGAATACGCGCAGGCTGATCTTGTCGGCCAGGGTAGGGCGGTTGCGGAACCATTCGCCGTCAGCCCAGGACTGGATCACGGCTTTGGCGTGTTCGTTGCCGTTACGGGCTTTTTCGGCCACGTCGTGGAACGCATCGAACATCAGCAGGGTGTGCTTGAGTTGGGCGGCTGCGACAGCTGCCAGCTCGGCATCGTCCAGCAGCTCGACCAGGGTCACGATGTTGTAGCCGCCTTGCATGGTGCCAAGCAGTTCAACAGCGCGCTTCTTGTCGATCAGGGGGGAAGTGACTTCGCCCTTGGCCAGGGCAGACAGGAAACCGGCCTTGACGTAGGCAGCTTCGTCAACACCTGGTGGGATGCGGTTGGTGATCAGGTCAACGAGGAATTCTTCTTCGCCAGCCGGAGGATTTTTCAGCAGCTCAACCAGGCCTGCGGTTTGTTCGGCGTTAAGCGGCTGGGGAACAATACCCAGGGCTGCACGCTCTTCGATATGTTTGCGGTAGGCTTCAAGCACAGTTATTACCCTCATCAGTGGTCCCACGGGACGCTCATCCAGAAATGAACGGCACGCATGCGCTCGGGGGCTTTTTGGGCCGCAAAGCCAGCGCTGCCGGCATTCCTCACAGAAGCTGCTTTCAAAGTTTTACGCCTGCAGAACGGAGCTGATGAGGGTTGGCGCTGGTGACTGACCTACCGGGTCAAACACCATCGCCAACACCGTTCTGAAGGAACGACTGTGCTCGTGACGCTTTGAAAACAGCTTCCAGCGGATTGTTGGCGCCTTACAAGGCCGGATGATTCTACGGCAAAAAAAAACTAAAGGTAAGTTGCCTCGCCAAGTTTGCAGGGTGATACAGGTTAGACAAAGGGCTAACATGGCGCATTGTTTCGCTGATTTGTGTGTCGTTGCCCATGTCCAACCAAGCCATCAAAACCCCCTGCGTAGGCCTGTGCTCCACGGTCTACGGCGATCTCGTGTGCCGTGGCTGCAAGCGCTTCCACCACGAAGTGATCCAGTGGAATGGCTATAACGAAGAAGAAAAGCGTGCGGTTTGGCTGCGCCTGGAGCAACTGCTGGTGCAGGTGATGGGCGGCAAGGTCGAGGTTTTCGACCCCAAGACCCTGCGCGTTCAACTGGAACAGCGCAAGATTCGCTTCGTACCGCACCAGTCGGAGTATTGCTGGGCGTACCAGTTGATTGCCCGGGGCGCACGGGTGATCTCCAATCTGGAGGCCTATGGCATGGTGCTGTTGCCGGAATTTCGCGACTGGGCCTTGCCGGATTTGCGCGATGCGATCGACCGGGAGTTTT
Source organism: Pseudomonas sp. FP2335 (assembly GCF_030687535.1). Classification (NCBI taxonomy): domain Bacteria; kingdom Pseudomonadati; phylum Pseudomonadota; class Gammaproteobacteria; order Pseudomonadales; family Pseudomonadaceae; genus Pseudomonas; species Pseudomonas sp. FP2335. The sequence continues at coordinate 3,293,951 of NZ_CP117437.1, read as the reverse complement.
TTATCCTGTCCGAAGCGCATTACCACCGGTATATCGCACCGGGGTTTCTGCGGGATGTGTTTGCTGACTGACAACACCCGACCCAATGTGAAATGGGCTTGTGTGGGAGCGGGCTCCCACAGTTTGATCCTCGTCGCCCTCAGGACTTAGCCGCCAGCTCTTCCAGGTGATCCATAAGGCTCGCAGGCTTGAGCACCAGCACATCACTTTCCAACTTGTCGAGCACGACCTCCGCCGTATTGCCGATTAACGCGCCGGAAATGCCGGTACGCGCCACCGTGCCGATGATGGTGACGACTGCATGGTACTTGTGCGCCGCAAAGGGAATCAGTACGTCGGCAGGGCCTTCCTCGATGTGCAGCCTTGAGTTGTCGATATCAAACTCGGCTTGGAATGCCCGGCACTGTTCGCGGTAGCGCGCCTCAATCGTTTCTTTGAGCTGGAACGTCGGGTCCGCCGCCGATAGCATCGGCGAAGGGTGGGCGCTGATCACATGCAGTTGGGCCTTGGCCAGGCTGGCGATGTCGAAGCCATGACCGACTATCTCGGCGTGCAGTTCACGGTGTTCGGCGTCGGTATTACCCACATCGATTGCCGCCAGGATCACACCTTCAGCCCACGGCGTAGACGTCTTGACCAACAACACCGCCGTCGGGCAATAACGCAACAGTTTCCAATCCGCCGGGGTCAGCAGAGCCTTTTTCAAGGGGCTGTCGGGAAAGTGCTGCTTGATCACCAGTCCACAGCCTTCGGCCTGCTGCACATCAATAATGGTTGCATGCAGGCTCTCGTTCCACGCCTGCTCGGTGGTCACGCTGTAGCCATCCTCCTGCAAGCCCGCCTTGAGCAGGCTCAGCAGCGCCGAATGCTCATGTTTCCTGTCGCACACCAGCAAATGCAAGTGCGCACCGGTGACCCCGGCGATCAACTTGGCGCGTTTGAGGGCCAGGCTTTCCGAATGTTCGGGCTCGATGAGCACCAGGATGCTGCGGATGGCTTGCATGGTCGGTAACTCCGGGAAGTGGTGGGCATGAGACAACTATAGTTGCTGCCCGGCGCACGTCATGTTGATGCACATCAAGGCCGGTGGCTGGTGGTCTGCGGCGTGGTCGGTATAATCGGCGCCCTTTTGTGATCCTTTGCCCGTGAGCCCGATGAACCTGCCCGAAATCCACGAATTCCTCGGTTGCCGCACTCCCGACGCCTGGGTCCAGGCCGCGCTGGCCGATCAGGAAACCCTGCTGATCGACCACAAGAACTGCGAATTCAAAGCTGCCAGCACCGCCCTGAGCCTGATGGCCAAGTACCACAGCCATGTCGACCTGATCAATATGATGTCGCGCCTGGCCCGCGAAGAGTTGGTGCACCACGAACAGGTCATGCGCCTGATGAAAAAGCGCAAGATCGAGCTGCGCCAGCTGCATGCCGGTCGCTACGCCTCGGCGTTGCGCAAAGTGGTGCGCAGTCATGAGCCGGTCAAACTGGTGGATACGCTGGTGGTCGGCGCCTTTATCGAAGCCCGCAGTTGCGAGCGTTTCGAAGCGCTGGTGCCGCATTTGGATGAAGACCTCGGCAAGTTCTACTTCGGCCTGCTGAAAAGCGAGGCGCGGCACTTCCAGGGCTATCTGAAATTGGCCTACCAATACGGCGACGCCAAGGACATCGCCCAAGTCATCGAGCGGGTGAGGGCGGCCGAGCAGGAACTGATCGAGTCACCCGACGTCGAGTTCCGCTTTCACAGCGGCGTGCCGGCCTGAGGCCACGACCACACCGATCAACACGGTGATCGCGGTCAGCAGCAGGATCACCGTTTGCGTACCCAGCGGCGCCGCCAGCAGTGCAACCGCCAACCCGGCCAGGGGTTGCGGCAGGTTGTTGAGCAAGGTAATCACCCCCACGGTTTTGCCAAAGTCCTGCACCGGAATCACCTTTTGCCGCACGCTGCGCATGTACACGCTGTACATCTTGTCGAAGCCGATCACCAGCAGGAACCCCAGCGAGTAAGCCCACAGATTGGGGCTGATCGCGGTGATCAGCGCGCCGGCGGCAATCAGTGCGTATGACAGGCCACCGAGGATTTTCAGCGACAGGGTGGCGCGCGCCAGGTAGAACAGAATCGCGATGGTCACCCCTGCGCCTGCGGCTTGCAGTACCGCATAGGCGTCCTTGTCGGCGGCGTAAAGCCCGGTGACCATTGCGGCTGACGTGGCCAGCGTGACCCCGATGATCAGGTTGACCCCCACCGTCAGCGCAATCAGGCGTTTGAGCCCGGCAAGCTGGCGGATATGCCCGAATGCAATCCGCAGTGGTTGCAGCCAAATATCACGATGCTGTTCAAAGACCGCCAGGTCGATCGAGCTGGAGCGCTGCCACACCCCCATGGCCACGTCCGCCAGCACAAACAACCCGGCAATCCCCAGTACCACCCAATGCCACGCCCACACTTCGAGCATCAGCGCTGCCACCAGCGGCCCGAGCACCAGTCCGCTCTGGTCGGCAATCTGCGAGTAGGAGAGGGTCTTGGCATAACTGTACTGCGCAAAGATATGCGGCATCAGCACTTCGCGGGCCATGATGCCCTGGGTGGTCAGCACCCCGCACACGGCCGAAAGCAACACCAGCCAATAGATGCCGTCGAACATCCCGTACAGCGCCACCGCAACGACGCACGTCAGCGCGCGATAGACCTGGCTGATATGCAGGATGCGCACCGGCGGGTACTTGTCGCACAACGCCCCGCACAGCGGAAACGCGAGGAAACGCGGCAACGACTCGACAAAAAACGCCAGCCCGGCCCAGGACACGCTCCCTGTGCTCTGAAACACTATCAAGGGCACGATAAACAGCAGAATCTGGTCGGCCAGGCGCGACAGGAACAGCGAAACGAAGAACGCCAGGTAATCCTTGCGCATACAACTCCCTGTAGATGGCGTTAAAAATTGCAGGCTATTTGTTAAAAAGTCTTAAAAGCATGAAGCTTCGTCGGCCGCTGCTGGCCAGTTGCTCAAGTTGCCCAGCTTGCCACCTATAATGCCCGCTCTTCAATCTGCGTCGCACACTGAGAACTTATGGAAAACCTGGGGCTGGGCAAGGTCTTGCTCGTTGAAGACGATGAGAAGCTGGCAGGGCTGATCGCGCATTTTTTGTCGCAGCATGGTTTCGAGGTGCGCGTGGTGCACCGGGGCGACGCGGCCTTGGCGGCCTTTCTCGATTTTCGCCCCAAGATCGTTGTCCTCGACCTGATGCTGCCCGGCCAGAGCGGCCTGCACGTGTGCCGCGAAATCCGCAATGTGTCCGACACGCCTATCGTGATCCTCACGGCCAAGGAGGACGACCTGGACCACATCCTCGGCCTGGAATCCGGCGCTGACGACTACGTGATCAAACCGATCAAACCGCCGGTACTGCTCGCCCGCTTGCGCGCGTTGCAACGTCGGCAGGCGCCGGAGCCCACCGTGCGTGGGGCCCTGTGTTTTGGCCGCTTGGCGATTGACCGTAGCTGCCGGGTGGTGCGCCTGGGAGACGAAAAGATCGAACTGACGACCATGGAGTTCGAACTGCTGTGGCTGTTGGCCAGCCACTCCGGCACCATCCTGTCCCGCGATGACATCCTCAACCGCATGCGCGGCATCGCGTTTGACGGCCTCAATCGCAGCGTCGACGTGTACATCAGCAAGCTGCGCGGCAAACTCAACGATAACCCTCGTGAACCGGTGTGCATCAAGACCATCTGGGGCAAGGGCTACCTGTTCAATCCGTTTGCCTGGGAGGTATGAATGCTGCGGCTTTATCTACGCCTTTACCTGATCCTTGCTCTGGGCCTGGCGGGGGCGATCTGGCTGGTCAACTACACCTTCGACGAGTGGCTGCCGGAGGCCAACGAAACCTACAACCGCGAGGCGTTGCGTGGACCGGCCTACGCCCTGGTCGAGCAGTTGCGGCCGTTGACGGGCGAAGCGCGGGCTGCCCGCCTCGCCGAGCTGCAACCCCATTACGGGTTGCATCTGAAACTGCTGTCGCGTGATTCCCTGAGGCTGAACGAGCGTGAGCAGCAACTGCTGGCGGACGGGCTGCTGGTCGTGCGTGGGCACTTTATGGAGTTCCTCGCCCGTATCGATGACGGCCCGCAATTGCTGGAAATCAAGCTGCCGGAAGAGCCCAAGTGGCTTTACCTGTGGGCTTATGGGCTCCTCGGCCTGTGCCTGGCCGTCGTGCTGTATTTCTGGGTGCGTCCCCATTGGCGTGATCTGGAGCATATCCGCCTGGCCGCACAGCGTTTTGGCGACAATGACCTGGCCTCGCGCATCCTGCTGCCACGCCGCTCCACCGTGCGCGAACTGGCCGGGCACTTCAACCAGATGGCTGAACGCATCGAGAGCCTGATCGCCAACCAGCGTGAACTGACCAACGCGGTTTCCCATGAATTGCGTACGCCGATTGCGCGCTTGTCGTTTGAACTCGATCAACTCAAGCAGCAGGTCGACCCGCGTCTGCGTAGCGAACTGATCGCCGACATGTACGCCGACCTCGGTGAGCTGGAGGAAATGGTCTCCGAGTTGCTGACCTACGCCAGCCTGGAGCGCGGCGCGACCCAGGTCACCCGGGAAAATATCGAGGCTCACAGCTGGCTCGACAGCGTGATCGGCAGCGTGGCCCTGGAGGCCGAGGCGGCAGGGGTCCGACTGACGTTGCGCAGTTGTGAGGTGGACACCATCCAGATCGAACCGCGCTTTATGGCGCGGGCGGTGATCAACCTGCTGCGCAATGCCATTCGTTATGCCGAGCGGCGTGTGGAGGTTTCGTTGGTTAAGTTTGGCAGCGGCTACGAAGTGCGGGTGTGTGACGACGGCCCCGGCGTGCCCGAGGATGGCCGGGCGAAAATCTTCCAGCCGTTTATGCGCCTGGATGCCAGCCGTGACCGCCGCACCGGCGGCTTCGGCCTGGGCCTGGCGCTGGTGCAGCGGGTGTCGCAGTGGCATGGCGGGCAGGTAGAAGTGCTGGATTCTCAGTGGGGCGGGGCGTCGTTTCGGATGACGTGGGCCTATGCCGAATGATCAGGCGCCGCGCTGAGCCCGGCGCTTCACACAGGTGTTGATGGGGGGCTGGATCAGAAGGTGTATTCCAGCGCACCTATGAGCGAGCTTTGCAGGCGCCGCTCGACGATAGGGCTTTTGCCCGCGTCCCCCGACAGGTACTGCATGTCCAGCAGCGTGCTGAATGTGGTGTGCTCGCTGACCGGCAAACTCCACGTCAGGTTCAGGCCACGGCTGAACAACCCGCCTTTGGCGTCATATGCCTGAAAACGGCTGCGGGCGGCTTGGCCGGGCGTCACGCCATACCATGTGCGCAGGTAATTGGCGTCGCCAAAGCGGCTGTTGAGGCTGGCATCGAGGCTGCCGTAGTCGCCGTCGTACAGGTTGGTGCCGATGCTCAACTCCAGCGAGGTGAAGGCTTTGGCGCTGTCTTTGTGGTCGTCGTCCTTGAGCGCATGTTCCAGGGTTGCCCCCACAATCGCTGCGCCGAGGTTATAGCTGGCGCTTACGCCCAATTGCGGGCGTGATTTGATTTCGCCCATGCCTTTGAGGCGGTCCGAGCCCAGGCGGCCGGTTTTGTTTTCATCTTTGCGTGAGGCACTGGCGCCGATATAGGCGCTGAAACTCAAGGCGTTGCCTTCGTAGCCCCAGCCCAGCCCTTTGTCGGTATCAAGGAAAATCCCCCATGGGCTGACGATCGCGCCGCCCAGCAGCGGCGTGGTGGTGCGCTCGTCGCTGCCGCTGTAGCGCGGCAGGTTGGCCACGCCGGCTTTCAATCGATAGTCCCAGTCGTCGGCCAAAACCTGATGGGCACCGGCCAACAGACACAGGGTGGAGATGGACAAACAGAGGTTTTTTGATCGCATCGTGCGAAGCATGTAGAGCACCCGATTGGAGGTTTGGAAGCTCGAATGCTAGGTCTGGAGGAGGGCGGGGGTCTTTGACAGCTTTGTCGGAAAACTGTCAAAGACTGTTAAGCGCGCAACACATCGCGGGCCGTGATGCTTGCTACTGATCCATCGCGCTCAAGATGCCATGGGCCGCCGTCACTCTGTCGGCAATCGGGTAGTTCTTGTTGGCCAGGATCACCACGCCTATATCCTTGCCAGGCACATACGCCACGTACGCTCCAAAGCCGCCGGTAGAGCCGGTTTTGTTGAACATGACGTTGCCCGGTTGTGTCTGCGCCGGTTGCAGCCAATGGGCTTTATTGGGTTGCAGCGCGATGAGCGTGGAGTTGCCGTCAAGCAATGCCTGCAACTTCACCGGGTAGGGGTAGTATTCCCAGCCCAGGCCTTGGGTCATGCCGTTGACGGTGTAGTAGCCGGTGTGTGTCGTGGCAATTGCCTGTTGCAGCGGCGCGCTCAGGGTTTGTGGGTGCATGTTCGCGAGGACAAAACGCGCCATGTCCTGGGTGCTGGACTTGACGCCGTAGGCCTCGCCGTCCAGTGCGCCGGGGCCGACCCGTACCGGGTTTTGCTGCTTGTCATAACCTTGGGCGTATTGTTCGGCCTTGTCGGCGGGCACAGTGATATAGGTGTGCTTGAGCCCCAATTGCGGCAGCAGGGTTTTCTCCATCGCCACATTGAAGGGTTGCCCCAGGCTTTGCGCGCTCAGGTAGCCGAACAGGCCGATGCTTGGGTTTGAGTAGACGCGTTGCACACCGGGGGCGTAGGTAGGTTTCCAGTGCTGGAAATAGCCGAGCATGGTCTTGGCACTGTCGGCAGCTTCCGGAAACTGCAAGGGCAAACCACCCGCCGAGTAGGTCGCCAGTTGCAACAGGCTGATGCGGTCGAAGGCGCTGCCTTGCAGGGCTGGCAGGTGCTGGCTGGCCTTGTCCGTCAGCTTGAGTGCGCCGGAGGCCTGGGCATAACCGCCCAGCGTGGCGGTGAAGGTTTTGCTGACGGAGCCAAGTTCGAACAGGGTGTCTTCGGTGACGGGGCGCTGGGTGGTCTTGGACATTACGCCGTAGTTAAAGTATTGCACCTGGCCATTTTTGATCGTGGCTACCGCCAGGCCGGCGATTCCGTGTTGCTGCATCAACGGCGCAACGTTGCTGTCCACAACCTGGCGCAGGTCGGTGGCGGCCATGCAGGTTCCAGATCCAACAATTGCGGCTGAAATAAGGCAATTTCTTACGTGATGGTTCATGTTGACTTGCTTCCATATCAAAGGTGCACTGCCAACCGAGGCCTGCGCAGGCGGATAAATCTAGGTAGATTTGCGCGCGTCGACAAACGATCATATCTCGCACCAGCCATTAGAATAACTAGGGTCAAGCATGTTGCGCTCCCATCTACCCCTCAATGCCCTGCGTGCATTCGAAGCCTCTGCACGGCATTTGAGCTTTACCCGCGCGGCCATCGAGCTGTGCGTTACCCAGGCGGCGGTAAGCCATCAGGTTAAAAGCCTGGAGGCACAGCTCAATGTCACCTTGTTCAAGCGCCTGCCACGGGGGCTGATGCTCACGAGCGAGGGCGAAACCTTGCTGCCGGTGGTGCGTGAATCGTTTGACCGGATTGCCCAGACCCTCAGTCGGTTCGAAGGCGGACATTACCGCGAAGTGCTGACGGTGGGCGCAGTCGGCACGTTTGCCGTGGGATGGCTACTGCCGCGCTTGCCCGAGTTTCACGCACGTTATCCATTTATCGACTTGCGGCTGTCGACCCACAACAACCGCGTCGACGTCGCCGCCGAAGGCTTGGATTACGCGATCCGCTTTGGCGCGGGTGCCTGGCATGGCACCGACGCAAGCCCCTTGTTTGAAGCGCCGCTGAGCGTGCTTTGCGTGCCGCACATCGCCGAGCAACTGCAAACCCCGGCCGACCTGCTCAAGTTCACCTTGCTGCGCTCTTATCGGGCGGATGAATGGACCCAGTGGTTTCAGGCCGCAGGTTTACCTGCCGACACTCTGGTGCCGCGCAGCATTGTGTTTGACTCATCCCTGGGGATGATGGAGGCGGCATTGCAGGGCGCGGGCGTGGCCCTGGCGCCGGCGATGATGTTTTCGCGGCAATTGGAAAATGATGTGATTCGCCAGCCATTCGACGTGGGCATCACCACCGGCAGTTACTGGCTGACCCGTCTGCAGTCGCGTGCCGAAACCTCGGCGATGCTGGCGTTCAAGGGCTGGTTGATGGCGGTAGCGGGGCGCGGCTGAAGGTTTACTCGCGAAACAAAATGAAACATTTGCGCCGGCCTAGCCTCTACCGTAGCCCCAGCCGAGTGCCTATATGAACAGTCCGCGTCCCTCCGCCCGCATGCCCCGCCTGATCCAACTGCGCAACCTGAAGATGGCGCGTTCCGCCCACGCCTATGTGCGCGGCAGCACCGTGCAGTTCTACGATTGGCTGCACAGCCTGCCTGGCCGCCGGTTGCCCCACGGTCCGGCGATCTGGATCTGCGGCGATTGCCATGCGGGCAACCTGGGGCCGACCGGCGACAGCAAGGGGCGCATCGATATGCACATCCGCGACCTCGACCAGGCCGTGATCGGCAACCCGGCCCACGACCTGGTGCGCCTGGCCCTGTCCCTGGCCACCGCGGCTCGTGGCTCTGATTTACCCGGCGTGACCACCGCACGCATGCTCGAAGAAATGATGGTGGGCTACGAACAGGCCTTCAAGGACAAACCGGATGAAGCGCCGCCGCGCCCGTCCCAGGTCAAGGCCGGCATGCGCAGTGCCGTGGAGCGTACCTGGAAGCACCTGGCACGTGAACGCATCGAGAATGTGCGGCCGAGCATTCCCCTGGGCAAGCACTTTTGGTCGTTGTCGCGGGCGGAAAAAAGCGCCTTGGCCGACGTTTGCGCATCGGACGACCTCCACCAGTTGGTCACGTCCCTCAAGGGGCGGCCCAAGGACGCCAAGGTCGAGTTGCTGGATTCGGCCTATTGGGTCAAGGGCTGCAGCTCCCTCGGCTTGCTGCGTTACGCGGCGTTGCTGGGGGTGGGAGACAAGGACGATCGCGAATACTGCCTGATCGACATCAAGCAGGCGGTGGGCGCTGCGGCACCCCGTGCCGCACGGGCGAAGATGCCACGGGACAATGGCCGCCGGGTCGTCGAGGGCGCTCGCCAGCTGTCCCCTGGCCTGGGTGAGCGCATGCTGGCGACGCGCTTTCTGGATCACGGTTTTTTCATCCGTGAATTGCTGCCGCAGGACATGAAGCTGGAGTTGGACGAACTCAGCGAGACCGACGCGATGCATGCCGCCGGGTATCTCGCCCGGGTTGTCGGTATCGCCCATGCCCGCCAGATGGGCCGGGACACGCGCAAGGCCTGGATGGCCACGCTGCAAGAAAACCGCTCCAGGCAGCTGGATGCGCCGTCCTGGTTATGGACCAGCGTGGTGCAACTGGTAGGCAGCCATGAGCAGGGCTACCTCAGCCATTGCCGTCGGTATGCGCTGGAGCACTGACCTGCAAATACCGAAAATCAAATGTGGGAGATCTATGGTCGAGGGCAACACTTCTACCAACAGTGCCGCCGCCTTCGCAGCCTCGCTAAGGCTCGACAGCTCCCACAGTGGATTGGCAGTGTCCGGGCGATCTCCAGCCGAGCGCTGACAGCCCAGCAGCACCGATCAACTGTGGGAGCGGGCTTGCTCCCGGATCTGGGTGGCCACTAGGCCAGGTATTTGCGGAACCAGCCCAGCGTCCGCTCCCACGCCAGATTCGCCGCCGCCTCGTCATAGCGTGGCGTCGAGTCGTTATGGAAACCATGGTTGGCGCCCTTGTAGATAAACGCCTCATACGTCGTGCCTGCTGCCTTCAACGCCTGTTCATACGCCGGCCAGCCCTCGTTGATCCGCGTATCCAGCTCACCGTAGTGCAGCATGATCGGCGCCTTGATGCGCGGCACGTCCTTGGCCTGCGGCTGGCGCCCGTAAAACGACACCGCCGCGCCCAACTCCGGGTAAGCCACCGCCGCCGCGTTGGTCACGCCGCCGCCGTAGCAGAAGCCGGTGATACCGACCTTGCCGGTGCTGCTGTCGTGGTGCATCAGCCATTCGATGGCGGCGAAAAAGTCGTTCATCAGCTTGGTCGGGTCGACGGTCTGTTGCAGGGCCACGCCTTTTTCATCGTTGCCGGGATAGCCGCCCACCGAGGTCAGGCCGTCGGGCGCCAGGGCGATAAAGCCAGCCTTGGCCAGGCGGCGGGCGACGTCTTCGATGTACGGGTTGAGGCCGCGGTTTTCGTGGACCACCACTACCGCTGGCAACTTTCCTGACGCCTTGGCCGGGCGCACGAGGTAGCCGCGCACGCTGCCGTTGCCGTTGGGCGACGGGTAGGTGATGTAGTCGGCGACGATGTCCGGGTCGGTGAATTTCACCTGTTCGGCCAGCGCGTAGTTGGGGCTCAGCGCGGCCAGCAGCGCCGAGGCGGTGAGCCCGCCGAAGGTGAACAGCGCGGCGCGGTCGAGAAACTCGCGGCGGTTGATCTTGCCGTGGGCGTAGCCGTCGTAGAGTTCCAGCAGTTCGGGGGCAAAGTCCTGCGCGGTGAGACGAGTCATCGGGGCCATCCTCGATTAGCGGTAGCAGTCAATGTAGACCACGTTTAATCGTCGCGGCCATGGGCGGCAGCGGCCAACTGCCCGGTGTCGACGCGCACGAACAATGAATCGCCAATGGCGGTCAGCACGTCACCGGCGTACACCTCGCAGACCACGCGGCTTTTGCGTCCGACGTCGCCCTCGACCCGGGCGCGCAAGGTCAGGGTGACACCCATGGGCGTTGGCTTGATGAACTTGATGCCGAGGTTGCCAGTGACGCACTCGATGCGCGGCAGGCTGCCGGGCTCGCGCTGTTCGGCGCGGTAGTGGTAAGCCATTGCGGTCCAGTTGGAGTGACAGTCCACCAGCATGGCGATCAGGCCACCGTAGACCAGGTCCGGCCAGCCACTGTATTTGGCTTCGGGCACATGCTCGGCGACCAGGTGGATGCCGTCGGCGTCCCAGCGGCTTTTGATGTGCAGGCCGTGGGGGTTGCTGGCGCCGCAGCCATAGCAGATACCTTCGGGGGCGGTGATGTCCTGGAGGGAAGCGGGGTGCATGCCAAGTCCTTTTTGTTATGGGGGCTACTCTGTTTAGCAGGACACGGGCAGGATGGGAACCCGATGGCCTTACTTCCCGCGGAGCGTGCATGAACCGTCGAATATCCCCAGTCGTGTTGCTGGCACTGGTGCTTGGTGTGTTTTCCAATGCCCGGGCCGTGGAATACCGTGATGTCAATCGCGCCGCCAGCCAGATCAGCTTTACCTTCCAGCAGTTCGGGCAGCGGGTGTATGGCACATTCAACGAGTTTGAAGGGACGCTGGCGTTCGATACCCAAGCGCCTGGGGCGGCGCACGCGTTGCTCAAGATCCAGCTCGCCAGCATCGACGCCGGCAGCGCAGATGCCAACGACGAACTGCAGCGTCCGTCATGGTTCGACACGGCGACGTACCCGGTGGCGGTCTACCAATCCAGCGGCGCCACGGCGCTGGGCAACAATCGCTTCAAGATCAGCGGCAACCTGACGCTCAAAGGGATTACACGGCCGGTGACGGTCGATGTGGTGCTCAAGGAGTTGGGCGGGATTGGCGTGTTCGACGGTGAATTCATCCTCAACCGTGCCGATTTCAAGATCGGCGAGGGTGAGTGGGCTGGCAACAGCGTGGTGTCCAACGACATCCACATCAAATTCAAGATGGTTTCACCGCAACGCTAGCGGGCAAACCTCTTTGCCCCGGCCACGCATCCGATCACCGCGACGGTGACCAGCACCATGCCCAGGCTGACCTGCTCATGCAGCAGGCCCGCCGCCAGTGCCAGGCCGAAGAACGGCTGCAGCAGTTGCAATTGGCCAACGGCGGCGATGCCACCCTGGGCCAGGCCGCGATACCAGAACACAAAGCCGATCAACATGCTGAACAACGCCACATAACCCAGGCTCAGCCACGCCGACAGGCTGATGCCGCGTACACTCGGCGGCGCCAGGATCACACTCAACGGCACCACCACCGGCAACGACACCACCAGCGCCCAGCAGATCACCTGCCAGCCTCCGAGGCTGCGCGACAACTTGGCGCCCTCGGCATACCCCAGGCCGCACACCAGCACCGCCAGCAACATCAGCAGGTCACCGGCCGGTGCAGCGCTGAGGCCCTGGGCGAATGCATAGCCCATCACCAGCGCGCTGCCGGCGATCGAGAACAACCAGAACACCGCACGCGGCCGTTCGCCACCGCGCAATACGCCAAACACGGCGGTAGCCAACGGCAGCAGGCCGATAAATACGATGGAGTGGGCGGAGGTCACGTATTGCAGTGCCAGTGCTGTCAGCAGCGGAAAACCGATCACCACGCCCAGCGCGACAATCAGCAACGGCCCCCACTGGTTGCGTGCGGGACGCTGTTCCTTGAACCACCCCAGCAACAGCAGCCCCAGCACCGCAGCGATGGTTGCGCGGAGCATGGTGAGGAACACCGGGTCGAACTCCATCACCGCCAAACGGGTGGCGGGCAACGAACCGCTGAAAATCACCACGCCGATAAAGCCGTTGATCCAGCCCTGGGTGCTGCTGTCCGGGGGGCTGAGGGAGAAAGTACGTTGCATGGGCAGGGGCCTGAAAAGAATGATTGCGTGCCGGTCATCCTAAAGTTGAAGATTAGGACAATCAAAAAATTGTCATGGATACATCCCGATGCCCCGCGCCCGCTACAAATCGCTGGTCGACACCTTTGCCCAAGCCATCCGCAGCGGCGACATGCCGCCCGGCACACGCTTGCCAACCCACCGCCAGTTGGCCGCCGAGCATGGCCTGGCGCTGGTCACCGCGAGCCGGGTGTATACCGAGCTGGAGGCCATGGGCCTGGTCAGCGGCGAAACCGGGCGCGGCACCTTTGTGCGCGAGATTTCGCTGCCGCCAGGGCAGGGCAGTGGGCAGATGAGTGTTGCCGCGGGGATGTTGGACCTGAACTTCAACTACCCGTCCTTGCCGGGCCAGGCAGACTTGTTGCGCACGGCGCTGCGCCAACTGGCGCTGTCCGGCGATCTGGAAGCGCTGCTGCGCTATCAACCCCATGCCGGCCGTGTGCATGAGCGCGCGGCGGCGGCGCGTCATCTGCTGAGTCGTGGGTTGGCGGTTGCCTCCGAGCAGGTGTTGCTGGTCAGTGGCGCCCAGCATGGCCTGGCGGTGACGATGATGGCGCTGCTCAAGCCGGGGGATGTGATCGCCGTCGATGCACTGACCTATTCGGGTTTCAAGGTGCTGGCCGAGACCTTGCACCTGGAGATCGTCGCAATCCCGGTCACGCCCACCGGCCCGGATCTGGAGTACCTGCACAGCCTCTGCCGCAAGCGCCCGGTGCGTGCGGTGTACAGCATGCCGACCCTGCACAACCCGCTCGGCTGGGTCATGGGCTTGGCGCTGCGAGAGCAGTTGGTAGCGATTGCTCGCCAGCACAACCTGATGATCATCGAGGACGCGGCCTACGCCTTTCTGGCCGAAGATGCACCACCACCGCTGGCGACATTGGCGCCGGAGCGCACGGTCTACGTGGCCGGGCTGTCGAAAAGTGTCGCGACGGGGCTGCGGGTGGGGTTTGTCGCGGCACCTGTGCCGTGGGTGAAGGCGGTGGAGCGCACGATCATGGCCACCACCTGGAACGTTCCGGGGGTGATGAGCGCCATTGCCGTGGGTTGGATCGAGGACGGCACCGTTGCCCAACTGGAAGCGCAAAAACGCGAGGATGCCCGGGCGCGTCAGGCCTTGGCGGCGCAAGTGCTGACGGGGCTGGAGTACCTCAGTCACCCGTCCTCGTATTTCTTGTGGTTGCCGCTACCGGAGGAGGCCCGCGCCGATCAGGTCGCCATGGCCTTGCAGCGCGAGAACGTCTCAGTCTCCACCGCGGAGCCGTTTGCGGTCGGTGCTCATGTGCCCCATGCGTTGCGCTTGGCGCTGGGCTCGGTAGCCATGCCGATGCTGCGCGAAGCGTTGGTCAAGGTGCGAGCGGTGGTGGCGTGGTGAGCCGGGGTTAGGCGGCTCGCCGGGGCGTTTCAGTACTTGTAGGCCTGACGTCCGATCAACAGCCATTTGCCATGCTGCTTCTGCCAAACCTGGAAGTTGTCGATGTCGGTGGGCACTTCGACGCCGCTGTTCACGGCCAACGCGTGAAAGTGGTTGCGCACCAGCGCCGTGTCCCCATCGAGGGTGATGGTCTGGTTTTGCATTTCCAGGGTCTTGAAGGCACTGGTATGGGTTTCCAGGTCGGCGATGAATTGCGCCTTGTTCTGCACTTTGCCGCTGGAGTGGCCGTAGGTGAGGGTGTCGGCGGTCAGCGCGTGGAGTTGCTTGAGGTCCAGGTGCAGCATGGCTTGGGTCAGTTGGTCGACCGCCTGGGCCACTTCCTTTTCTGCCGGGGCAGGGGCGGCAGCGACGTAGCCGCTGAACAGGCACAGAAAACCGATCAGTGCTTTGACGTTGGGCATGGGTGTTTCCTTATTGTTTTTGGGTGAATACGACACTTTAGTCGTCGTACAACATTGCAATAATCAGGGCGCCCAAGGAAAGGGAAATTTTGAAATATTCATAAAATATTAGCCATTTAGTGATCGTTGATCTTATGTGACGTCCTAACTCATTAGGAGGACCATGGGGTTTCTTTCTAGTGAAGTGGCACATCGCTATGCTGTTACCTCAACAACAAGACACCTGAGGGACAAAATGGATTTTGACTGGCACAGCGACCCCATCACTCGCGCCACCCCCGTGACTTCCCACTACAAAAACACCCAGAACGTCCGCCGCTTCATGCTGGAGCACTGCGGCCCGGGGTTTAAGTTTGATCGGCCATTCATGGCCTGGATTTGCGACGGTGCGGCCAAAACCCTGGGCGACGTAGTGGATGAGTGGCAACGCCGCCATCCAGACCAGGAGCCCGGGCAGTGATCGCCGAAGGCTTGGCGGTGCTGATCCACTACACCACTTATCTGACTCCCGGCGTGCTGCTGTTCGGTCTGTGGTTTGCGCTCACGCCCAAGGCAATGCCGGCGATGCGCATCCTGATTCTGCTGGCGGCGTTCGTGTTGATGCGCGACGTGATGACACCCTTGGGCCTGTGGACGCTGGGCAGTGGGGTGCAGATCGGGTTCACGGCGAATGCCTTTGTACTGGCGGTGCTGGGCGGGTTGTCGGTGCTGTTGATCCTGCTGCTCGCCTACATCGCCCCGGATCTGTGGCGGCTGGTGCGCTGGACGATCGGCAGCCCGCACGTTGGCTTGGCCGTCGGGCTGCTGGTCGGATGTTTGATCGGTGCACCGCTGCGGCTTTACCAAGGCATTGAGGCGTCTGCGTTTTACGGTTACTGGGTCTGGCTGCCGGCCATGGTGGTGCTGGCCTATGGCGCCAATGCCCTGGAAGAGGTGTTGTTTCGCGGGTTTTTGCAGGGTTATCTGGAACAACAGCTGACGCCATTGCGTGCGGCGTTGACCAGTGGCGTGGCGTTTGCGGCGTGCCATGCCTTCCTGGCGTTGAGCGTGACCCAGTTGGGTTGGCCGGTGTTGGTGTTTACCTTGATCGAAGGTGTGGCGTGTGGGTTGGTGCGCATGCGCTATGGCGTGTTGGCGGCGACGGTCACCCATGGGACGGCGATCTTGCTGGTGGCGGTGCCCTACATAGCCTGATGCGGCATACAGGCTCAAGACAATATGGAAAGGGGCCTGCTCCCACACAGGCCTGCGTTCATAAGGCTTGGCGCGTTCAGTCAGATTGCAGTGCAGGTGTACGCGGTGGAACCTGGCGTTTGTTGCCCATCGACTCGAACGCCGCGGCAAACCGCAGCAACGCGGAGTCATCATACGCACGCCCGGCAAACGTCAGCCCGACCGGCATGCCGATGTCTGCCATCACGCCCATTGGCACGGTGACCGTCGGTACGCCCAGGTGGCGGATCGCCAGGTTGCCGTTGGCCACCCAGACGCCGTTGCTCCAGGCAATATCTGCCGATGCTTCGTTCACGTCTGCGTCTGCCGGGCCTACATCGGCCACGGTGGGAAACAGCACGGCGTTGAGACCGAGGTTGTCCATCCAGTCTTCCAGGTCCAGCCGGCGGGTTTGTTCCAGGCCGCGCAGGCCGTCAGGGACAGTGCTGATCTCGTTCCATGGGGTGATGCCGCGTTCGGCCATGCGCACGTACTCGTCCATGCCGGCGGCGAGGTCGTCTTCGCGGTTCGGCAAGGTGCCAGGGTCATGGGGGAAGATCTTCGCCCCATCCACATCCGCCAGGCGGTTGAGGCTCGGGTCGGCGTTGGCGCGCAGGAAATCGTCGAAAGCCCATGCGGACAATTCCCACAACTCATCGTGGAGAAATTCCTTGGAGACCAGGCCACGGGTAAACACCGTTGGCGCGCCGGGGCGGTCGCCTTCGCAGTTGGACACCAGCGGGAAATCCACTTCGACCACTTCGGCGCCCGCCGCTTCCAGTGCTTGGCGTGCGGCTTGCCACAGCTCGATCACCGTCGCGCGGGTGTTGATCTTTTGCCCGGTCGGGCCGCCGATCCCAGGTTTTTCGCTGGTGCCGGCTTCCGGGTCGGCGTTGATGTACATGCGCGGCACGCCGAAGCGTTTACCGGCCAGGGACGCGCAATCCACCGCCAGTTCAGCGTAGGACGCCGGACGCACCGAGGCGACGCTGGGAATCGCCACCCAGGGTTGCAGGCGCCACAGGTCGCCACGGGTGTCGGGGTCTTCGGCGACGATCACGTCGAGCACTTCCAGCAGGTCGGCCATGGTGCGTGCGTAGGGCACGACCACATCCATGGTCGGTGTCAGTGGCCAGTTGCCACGTACCGAAATCAGTCCACGAGACGGGGTGTAGGCGCACAGGCCATTGTTGGACGCCGGGCCGCGCCCGCTGGACCAGGTTTCTTCCGCCATGCCGAACGCGGCAAAACTCGCCGCCGTTGCGGTGCCGGCGCCGTTGGAGGAGCCGGAGGCAAAGGGGGCGGTCAGGTAGTTGGCGTTGTAGGGGCTTTCCGCGCGGCCATACACACCGCGCTGCATGCCGCCGTTGGCCATTGGCGGCATATTGGTCTTGCCCAGGCAGATCGCCCCGCCGGCGCGCAGGCGCTCGATGGTGAACGCATCGCGCTGGGCGACGAGCTTGGCAAAGGCCGGGCTGCCGGATGCCGCAGTCAGGCCTTTGACCAGGTAGCTGTCTTTGGCGGTGTAAGGAATGCCATCCAGTGGCCCCAGGGTGGCGCCCTTGGCCCGACGTGCATCGGACGCCTCGGCTTCTGCAAGGGCTTGCGGGTTGCGCACGACCACGGCGTTCAGCGCGGTAGCGGTGTGCGGCCCGTCATAGGCCTCGATCCGCGCCAGGTAAGCCTGGACCAATTCAACGGCAGTGGTCTGGCCGGTTTCAAGCGCAGCGCGCAATTGGGCAATGGAGACTTCGGTTACTTGCATCACGTTTTTTCGCCGCCTTCACGTGGGGGTATCGCGGCAGTCTACGTACAGATATTTCACAAAACCAGCGCCGAATATTCTGCATAGGCGGCGCGCATTATCTGCCAGGTGTGGGCGTCGGCCGGAATCAGATGTTCGATACGCAGGGAGGTGAGTGTGATGTCCTGGGGCATGCCGAAGGTGGTGAAGGTTGACAGAAAGTTCAGCTCGCCCTGGGTTGAGCGGATACGGGTGAGTACCAGTGGCGGCAGTTCCTGGGGCGGCTCGGTGGGGCTTGGCGTCGGCAAACCGGCGAGCAATTGCGCCAGCGGCGGATTACCCAATGCCTCTCGGCTTGCGCGCTGCCAGGCCAGGGTGCGGATCTCGTCGGCATTGAGCAGGTGATCACCGAGGCCGCCGGGTTGCAACAGGGTGGTCAGCAGGTTCAAGCCATCGGCGGCGTCCGGCGCGATGCCGACCAGGCCAAACAACACCGCAGTACTGGCATTCGCCGCCAGCACTTGCCACTGGCTGTCGAGCAGAATCGCCGGGGCAGGATTGTTGGCGTGCAGCACATGGCTGACGGCGTCGCGAATTGCCGTCATGCCGGGTGCAGCGAGCGGGGTGGCGTTGTAGCGCGGGGCGAAGCCGGCGGCGAGGAACACGCGGTTGCACTGCTCCAGAGGGGTCTCCAATGCCGTCAACAGGTTATGCAAAGTCGCGGGGCTGGGTTTGGCGCGGCCGGTTTCGAGGCAACTGAGGTGGCGCTGGGAAACACCAGTGATCAAGGCCAGGTCGAGTTGGCTCAGCTTGGCCTGGCGGCGCAGTTGGCGCAGGTGTTCGCCGGCGGTAGAGGGGGTGTCCATGGCAGGTTCATGACCTCCGAGGTCATTGCGAGGGGCAGAACCTTATCACTAACGTGAGCCTTCATCACGTTGAGGAACAGACCATGCCAAGACCCTATTTCGCCCTGGCCGGCTTGCTCGGATTTACCTTGTATACGGGGTTCACGATGCTGACGGCCGAGCAGTCGCTGCTGGCGTTTGCAGCGCAGTTGCTGTCGCGACCGGACACGGCGCAGGTGGTCATCGACCTGTACCTGATGGCCGTGCTGGCGTGTGTGTGGATGTACCGGGATGCGCGCAGGCGAGGGCGGCCGCTGCGTTCGGTGCTGCCGTATTTTTTGCTGACGGCGGTGTTTGTGTCGTTGGGTCCGTTGCTTTACATCGTGGTGAAGGGGTTTAGGGATGAATGATCTTTTACCTGTCTATGCGGTATGCGTGTTGGTGCTGTGCCTGAAGATGTTCGCCATTTCCTGTTATCAGGGATATTTCCGCATACGCGCACGGGCGTTTACCAATCGTGAAGACGCGGCCTTTTTTAATCGCAGAGCGCAGCCTATGGAGTTGCCGCAAGTGGCCCGCGCGGCCAGGGCGTGGGCCAATGACCTGGAAAATATCCCGCTGTTTTTTGCGTTGGGCGGGTTGTGTGTCGCGCAGCAGAGTGGCAGCGCCGCGACCCTATGGTTGCTTGTGGCCTTTACCCTGGCGCGGGTGCTGCACACGGTGATGTATCTGATGGGCTGGCAACCCTGGCGCACGCTGGCCTATGGCGTGGGTGTGGTGTGCCTGTTCGGCCTCGGCGCCGGGATTATTGGTAGCGCCATCGATCAACGGTGGGTAGAGCTTTAGCGAGGCTGCGAAGGTGGCGGCAAGACCAATAGACAGGTTGCCGGTGCTGGCGTCTTCGCAGGCAAGCCAGCTCCCACCGTTGACCGTGTTCACCAATCAAGATGTGGGAGCGTTCGGGGTTATGGGTTGAGGAAGGCTTGGTAGTTGTCCTTGGTGATCTGCTGATAGGGGATGGTCAGTTCAGCGGTGTAGGGTTGCTTCTTGACCATCTTCACCGCCAGGTCAATCGAGCCCACTGCCTGACCCTTGTTGTCCTGGTACACCGTCACCAGCAGTTGCCCTTTTTTCACTGCGTCCAACCCGGCAGGGCCGCCGTCGCTGCCGGCCACCAGGATGTCCTTGCCCGGCTGCATGCCGGCCTGGCTGATGGCCATGGCCGCGCCTATCGCCATCTCGTCCGCGTTTGCCGCCACCGCGTCGATCTTGCGGCCGGATACGATCCAGTTGTTCATCAGGTCAATCGCTTTGTTGCGCTGCCACTCTGCGCTCTGTTCCTCGACGATCTTGATATTCGGGTACTCCTTGAGCACGCTCTTGACCCCCAGCGTACGGTTGTGGGTAGCGTTGTTGGACAGTAGCCCGAGCATGATCGCCAGGTTGCCCTTGCCGCCCATTTTCTCGGCCAGGTAGCGCATCTGGATCTCACCGGCCTTGACCTCATCGGAACCCACGTAACCCACGCCCGGCGGCAGTTGCGGCGCGTCCGGGCGGCGGTTGACGTAGACCAGCGGGGTCTTGGCCTGCTGGGCATTGGTGCTCATCTTGGCGGTGGCGGCGGTGTCCACCGGGTTGACGATGATGGCGTCCATGCCCTGGGCAGTGAAGTTCTGTACCTGATTGAGCTGGCGCACCACATCGCCCTGGGCGTCTTCGAATTGCAGGGTCACACCGGGCAATTCCTTGGCGTGGGCGGCCATGTAGTCGCGCATTTGGGCGAGGAACACATCGTCGACCTGGGCGATGCTCACGCCGATACGGATATCGGCCAGCGCCCAGGGCGTGACAGCCAGGGTAAACAGTGCCGCAAGGACTTGCTTCTTCATGGTTTTGCTCCGTTGTTATTGTTGTTGTTAAAACACGGGGGATTTACGCCTGGCGCTTGGCCCGCATCTGCGCCACGGCCGCTGCGAAGTCCGCTGGCGGCCAGCGTTCGCGCAACGCCTGCTGCATCAGTTGCTGCCCGGTTTGCGGGGCCAGGCCCTTCAGCGGCGGGTCGGTATCGAGGTTGGTGGGAAACGAATAGCCGTCGGCCGTGCAGGCGATCACCGCCTCGGCATCCAGGGCCGGGTTGGCCAGCAGGGCCGGATACACCGCCAGCATCATGCGGTCGCGGTCGAGGGCCTCCATGGGTTTGCCGAACGCCGAGGAGATTTGCAGCAGATTGGCCATGCGCTGGCGATCCGGCGTGCGGTTGGTGCCGGCCGCGTGGAACAGCGCCGGGTTGAAGAACAGCAGGTCGCCCTTGTCCAGCGGCAGTTGCACGGCGTGTTGCTGGAAGTAGTCGATAAAGTCCTCACGGCGCCACGCCAGGTAGCCCAAGGCGTATTGCTGGGAGAACGGCAGCAGTTGGGTCGGGCCGGTTTCCAGCGGCATGTCCGAATGGGCCACTGCACCTTGCAAGGTCAGGTACTGGGACAACACGTGCAAGGGCAGGGGGAAGCGCTCGACCACATCGTCGGTCTGGAACCCCAGGTGATAGTCACGGTGCGGTTGCTGCGCCTGGCCGCCGGGGTGCACCACATTGACTTGCGCCGTCACCTGGAAATTGGGCCCCAGCCACGCTTCGGCAATCAGCCCCAACAGCGGGTTGGCGTAGTACTCGACAAACGACTCGGGCGACTGCAGTGCGGCTTTCTGCAGTGAGTTCCAGATCCGCCCGTTGCTGCCGGCCTTGGCAAAGTGGTCGGCGGCCACGCCTTGGGCGGCTTCGTTGGCGAAGATTTTTTCGAATACCTGGCTGTGACGGTCGACCACTTCCAGGTCTTCGTAGGCGCGGCGCACGACCATCACGCCCGGGCCATCACGGAACAGTCGGTGCAGTTCATTCATGGCCGTCAGTCTGTCGCTGTTGCGCAGTGCACGTGCCTGATAGATCGGCACGTTGTCCAGCACGTGCTGGCACAGCGGGTACTCTTCAGCCGTGGCCCGTTGCGCGCAGATCCGGCTGAAGTCCGCCAGGCGCACGGCATTCGCGCTCACGAACGCTGACATCACACACCTCCCGGCAGGCTCAGGGCCTGGTGCGGTTGCGGGCTGCCGCCGTCGGTGCAGCCCACCACGCCTTGCTCCAGGTCGATCACCGCGCCGGTCATCATTCCCGATTCACTGGACAACAGAAACGCCACGCTGCGCGCCACTTCCTCGGGCTTGAGTAGACGCCCGAACGGCTGCGCGCTTTCGGCCTGCTGCAACCAGCCGTCCCTGGCGCCGTGGTACTGGCGCTGGATCTGATCTTCGTGGGGCGTGTCCATCCAGCCGATGTTCAAGCCGTTGACCCGGATACGGTTGCGCAACGCACTGAACGCGACGTTCTTGGTCAGGATCGCCAGCGCGCCCTTGGACGCCGCATAGGCGCTGAGGAACGACTGCCCACCATGCCCGGTGACGCTCTGGATATTCACCACGGCGCCTGCCACACCTTTGCTGATCATCAGCTTCAGCGCTTCCTGCATCAGGAAAAACGGCGCCCGCACATTCACCGCAAACAGCTTGTCGAACAGCTCCGGCGAGGTGTCGAGGATGGTGCCGCGATCTGACATGCCAGCGCAGTTGACCAAGCCGTGCAAGGTGCCGAAGTGGGTGTGTGCGGCAGCGATGATCGCCCGGCAATCCTCGATATTTTCCAGATCCGCCTCGACAAAAAACGCCTGGCAATCGAGTTGCGCCAGTTGCCGTACCTGTTCTTCGCCCTGGGTGCGACGGCGCCCGCAGATGATCAGCCCGGCGGCGCCACGTTGGGCCAAGGTATGTGCCACCGCCGCGCCGAGGCCCTGGGTGCTGCCGGTGACGACAAAGTATTGGCCGCTGAACGGCATGGCGAGATCGGCGTTGGGCATGGGGTTCTCCTGAGTTTTTGTTGTTGTGAGTCGCCCGGCTCGACGCCAGACGAAACTGAGACTAGCATTGCGAAACCTCAGAAATACCCAAATAAGACCTCAAAAATACCTCAGGCGAACCGCATGCTCGAACGCGCAAAACACTTTTCCATCAAGCAGCTCGCAACCCAGGCGGGGGTGAGCAACGCCACGGTCGACCGTGTGTTGCACCAGCGCGGCAGCGTGCATGCGCAAACCCGGCGGCGCATCGAACAGGCGCTGGAGGAATTGGAGTCCCAGGAGAAAAATGGTTTGGCGATGGGGCGTACGTTCCACGTCGACGTGATCATGCACACGCCCCAGCGCTTCAGCGCGGCGGTGCAGGCGGCGATCGTCGCGCAACTGGCCAGCCTCGCGCCGTTTCGGATTGCCCCGCGGTTTCACCTGTTCGAAGAGATCGCCCCCAAGGCCATGCACGATCAACTGCTGCGCTGCCTCGACACCGGCAGCCAGGGCGTGGTGCTCAAGGCGGCCGACGAGCCGGCGGTGAACCTGGCGGTCAAGCAACTGATCGCGGCGGGCATCCCGGTGGTGACCCTGGTGACCGACCTGCCGCAGAGCGAGCGCATCGGCTACGTCGGCATGGACAACCGCACCGCCGGGCAGACCGCCGCGTACCTGATGTCGCGCTGGCTGCCGGCGGTGCCCCAGGACGTCGCGGTGGTGATCGGCAGTGAGCTGTTCCGTGGCGAAGAAGAACGCGAAATGGGCTTTCGCGCCTGGCTGCGGGGGCGCTCGCCGCACTTGCGGGTGTTGGACGTCAGCGGTGGCTACGGGGTGTACGACCGCACGTTCGAGCGCGTGACCCGGGCGCTCAAACAGCACCCCGAACTCAAGGCGGTGTACAGCGTCGGCGGCGGCAATCGGGCGATTGTCGATGCGTTCGCCGCCCTTGGCCGTCCACTGGAGGTGTTTATCGGTCACGACCTCGACGAAGAAAACCGCCAGCTGCTGCGTGAAGAAAAAGTCGCCGCGATCATTGATCACAACTTGCAGATCGATGCGCGCAGCGTGTTCCTGCACATCCTGCAATTCCATCGGCTATGGAAGGCCGGGCCGATAGCGCCGTCACAGGTGCAGATCGTCACACCGTTCAATCTGCCGGACTGAATCTCCCCCAACAACAAAACCAGGAGTTTTCACCATGCTACGAATTGCCGTCCTCGGTGCCGGGCGCATCGCCAAGATCCACGCCGCCAACGTCGCCGCCCACCCCAATGCCACGCTGGTGCTGGTGGCCGACCCCTGGCGCGAAGGCGTCGACGCGCTGAGCACGCAACTGGGTTGCGAAGCCGCCTACGATTGCGCGGCTGTACTGCGTCGTGAAGACATCGACGCGGTGGTGATCGGTACGCCCACCGACACCCACATCGACCTGCTATTGGCGGCAGTCGCCGCAGGCAAGGCGGTGTTGTGCGAAAAACCCATCGATCTGGACATCGGCAAGGCACGCACGGCGGCCCAAGCGGTGGAACGCCAGGGCGGCAAGGTGATGCTTGGTTTCAACCGGCGCTTCGACCCCGACATGCTGCGCCTGCGTCAGGCCCTCGATGCCGGCCAGATCGGTGCGGTGCGCCAGGTCATCATCACCAGTCGCGACCCCGGCCTGGCCCCGCGTGATTACCTGGTCCATTCCGGCGGCATCCTGCGCGACATGACCATCCACGACTTCGACACCGCCCGCCATCTGCTCGGCGAAGAACCGGTGCAAGTCAGCGCCATCGCCAGCCGCCTGGTGGACCTCAGCCTTGCCGAGATCGACGACTACGACAGCGTGATGGTGTTGCTGCGCACCGCCTCGGGCAAGCAATGCCACATCAACTGCTGCCGCCAAGCGGTATACGGCTATGACCAGCGGGTCGAAGTGTCCGGCGCCAGCGGCGTGCTGCTCACCGACAACCATCGCCCCAGCACCCTGCGGCACTGGAGCGCCGCGCACACCGAAGCGCTGGAGCCGTTGCAGCATTTCTTCCTGGAACGGTATGCCGACGCCTATCGCAATGAGCTGACCCAGTTCATCGATGCGCTGAACGACGACCTGCCGTTGCCCACCAACATGCGCGACGGTTTGTATGCGTTGCACCTGGCGGATTGTGCGCTGGAGTCGGTGCGGACTGGGCGCAGCGTTGCGGTCAGCTACGACCTCTAGCTGCGGGCGCCGGTGCGATCCACCAACCGAATGCTGTCGCGTCCACCGCGCTTGGTTTCATAGAGCGCGGTGTCACCCTGTTCGATCAACTCCGTGAGGCTCGCGGGCGGTTGGTCGAACAGGTTGGCGCCGATGCTCAGGGTCACTGGAGTTGGGGTCGCAAAGGTTTGCGAAGTGAACTGAAAAAAATCCCCGCGCAGGCGGCTGCCGAGGTCGACGATCTGTTCGGTCGAGGCCGGGTGCAGCAGGATCACAAACTCATCACCGCCCAGGCGCGCGGCCAGTGCGCCACGGGGGATCACCGTGCGGATCATCTCGCTGAGGGCGATCAGCAGGCGGTCGCCGGCGATATGGCCATACAGGTCATTGACCGGCTTGAAGTTGTCGATGTCGATCAGCAGCAGTGCGCCAGGACGGGCCGGGGAGATCTGCGTCAACAGGCGCGGCGCGCGCAAATCCAGGGCGCGGCGGTTGTACAGGGCGGTGAGCGGGTCGCGGGCGGCGAGGCGGGCGATCTGTTGTTCGCGGCGGTAGCGTTCGGAGCCGGTCATCGACAGGGCGATCAGCATGATTGCCATCGCGCCCTCCACCAGGGAAATCTGGATGATCTCGCCCTTGAACGAGGCCAGGTCGATCAAGGTGCCCGGGATCAGCACCGACAACGCCTTGGCCACGTAGAACGAGCCGTGGAACAGCAGCACATAACGCAGTTGCACCGCGCCGATGCTCAAGGATTTGCCATGGGGCCGCAGCATGAAGCTCGCCCGCAGGGTCGGCGCTGCCACCAGCAAGGATTGCACTGCCAGCATGGCTTTGGACCACGGCAGGTCGCTCGGCAACATCAGCATCCCCAGCCAGATGAGCGGCATCAGTAGCCAGCGTCGTGACAGCCGCACCTGGGTGAAGCGCGCGACGCCAAGCAGGAACAGAAAATGCGCGATGACCAGCAAGCCATTGGCGAACCAGATGCCGATCATCAGCAAGCCGTTGGTGCGCAGCAGGGCCAGCGTGGAGCCGACGGTGATGGTGGCGAAACCGGCGCTCCAGAACAGCAGCGAAGGTTCGCGCACGCTGCGCCATTCAATCGCCAGGTACAGGGCGGCAGCGGCGGCAAGGGCCACGGTGAGGGCCAGAATTGTAGGAGGGTCGAGCGTCATGTCTTGCCGGGTCTGCCTGGTGTGCGTTTAAACCGGGATTGTAAGCGCACACGCAGGTTTTCAGAACACACTTCGTACTGGCATACGGCCAGGCGACGCGCGCCCGATCAGACGCCTTTGGTCGAGGGCAGCAAGATCGTCAGGATGCCCACCAGCGGCAGGAACGAACACAGCTTGTAGACATACTCGATGCCGTGGTTATCCGCGAGCAGACCGAGCAGCGCTGCGCCAATCCCACTGAAACCGAACATCAGGCCGAAGAAGATCCCGGCGATCATGCCTACGTTGCCCGGCACCAGTTCCTGGGCGAACACCACGATGGCCGAGAAGGCCGACGCGAGGACAAAGCCGATCACCACGCTGAGCACCGCGGTCCAGAACAGGTCGACGTAGGGCAGGGCGAGCGTGAACGGCGCGGCGCCGAGGATCGAGAACCAGATGACTTTTTTGCGGCCGATCTTGTCGCCAATCGGCCCGCCGGCAAACGTACCGACGGCAACGGCCCCCAGAAACAGGAACAGGTACATCTGCGAACTGGCGACCGACAGCTGGAACTTCTCGATCAGGTAGAAGGTGAAGTAGCTGGTAAGGCTGGACATGTAGAAGTACTTGGAAAACACCAGCACAGCCAGCACCACCAGGGCAAAGCTCACACGGCCCTTGGACAAGCCATGGGTGGCTTTACCGCCCTGCTTGAGCTTGAACAGATTGAGGTGGTGGCGATACCAGCGGCTCAGGCCGTACAGCACCAGGATCGCGAACACTGCAAACAGACCGAACCAGGCGATGTGGCCCTGGCCGTAGGGAATGATGATCGCCGCCGCGAGCAATGGGCCAAGGGCGCTGCCGGTGTTGCCGCCGACCTGGAAGGTCGATTGCGCCAGGCCGTAGCGCCCGCCGGAAGCCAGGCGGGCGACGCGCGAGGTCTCCGGATGGAAGGTCGAGGAGCCCACGCCGACCAGGCCGGCGGCGAGCAGGATCGCCGGGAACGTGCCGACAAACGCCAGCATCAGGATGCCGACCAAGGTGCACACCATGCCCGCCGGCAGCAGCCACGGCTTGGGGTGGCGGTCGGTGTGATAGCCGATCCACGGTTGCAGCAGCGAAGCGGTCAGTTGGAAGGTCAGGGTGATCAGGCCGACCTGGGCAAAGCTCAGGCCGTAGTTGGCCTTGAGCATCGGGTAGATCGACGGCAGCACGGCCTGGATCAGGTCATTGATCAAATGCGCCAGGGCGCAGGCGCCAAGGATGCGCATGACCAAGGGGCTGGTTTGGGACGTAGTGGGGGCAGCAGTGGGTGACGCGGTCAGGGTCGACATGCAGGCATTCCATACAGGGGGGGCGAGTACTTGAGCCCGCCACTTATTTCAAAATGATTCGGCGTTCATGCTAGATTTGCAAAAAATGCCTGTCTCGCGAAATTCGGGCAGTAATCATCGCAAAAAGGGCGAAATGATCAAATCACTGGATAAATTTCTGCAGGAGATCGACGAAGGCGACTGGGCGGTGATCAGTTCGGCCACCGATTATCCCGAAAACTGGGTGATCCCTGACCACAGCCACGAGAAGCACCAACTGCTCTATGCCATCGAAGGCGTGATGGTGGTGCACTCGGCGCAAAATCAGTGGACGGTGCCGTCCAATCGCGGCTTCTGGATGCCCTGCGGGCATGTGCATTCACTGCGTTGCGTGGGCCCGTTGAAAATGCGCAGCGTGTTTGTGCGCCCCAACGCGTTCCCGAACCTGCCCACCGAGACCAAGGCGGTGAGTGTATCGCCGTTGTTGAGCGAACTGATCAAGGCCTCGGTGAGCTTGAAGCCGCCGTATGCCGAGGATTCGCGCGACGCGCGGATCATGCACCTGATCCTTGACGAGCTTGCGCTGCTGCCGGCCTTGCCGCTCTCGCTGCCGCAACCGGCCGACCCGCGTATCCAGCAGATCTGCCAGGCATGGCAGGACGATCCGGGCGACGCCTCCACCGTGGCCGACTGGAGCGAGCGCCTGGACCTGGACCAGAAAACCATCCAGCGCCTGTTCCGCAAGGAAACCGCGATGACGTTCGGCCAATGGCGCCAGCAAGCGCGCTTGCTGCTGGCGCTGGAGCGCATTGCGGTGGGGGAGAAGATTATCGACGTGGCCCTGGAACTGGGCTATGAAAGCCCCAGCGCCTTTACCAGCATGTTCAAGAAACAGTTTGGCAAGACGCCGAGTCAGTTTTTCAGGTAGGGCTGGTCAGCGGACCAGCAACTGATTGAAGGTGTCCCGGTCCAGGGGCCGACTGAGGAAGTAACCCTGGCCTTCGTCGCATGCCACGGCCTTGAGCAAGTCCAGGTGTTCAGCGGTTTCTATGCCTTCGGCGGTCACGGTCAGGGACAGGGCACGGCCCAGGCCGACAATGGCCTGGATGATGGCTTTGTCATCGTCGCTGTCTTCGAGCCGGCTCAAGAAGCTGCGGTCGATCTTGAGCCCATCGAATGGAAATGCGCGCAAGTAACTCAGGGAGGAATAGCCTGTGCCAAAGTCATCCATAGCGATGCGTATTCCCAGTGCTTTGAGGGTGTGCATGATCGCCAGGGCGCCTTCGGCGTCTTCAAGCATGACGCCCTCAGTAATTTCCAGTTCCAGCCGCGACGGGTCGATACCGGAAGTGCCCAGCGCTTGACTGACACGCGCCACCATGTTCCCGCGCTTGAACTCAGAGGGAGAAAGGTTGACCGACACGAACAGGGGGGCCGGCCACTGGGCGGCACAGGCGCACGCCGTCTCCATTACCCAGTCGCTGAGCGACAGGATCAGCCCCGACTCTTCGGCAATCGGGATGAAGGTGTCCGGTGCAATCAGGCCGCGCACCGGGTGTTGCCAGCGCACCAGTGCTTCGGCCCCCACCATCTCGCCGTCAGCGATACGGTAGCGGGGCTGGAAGTGCAGGCGTAATTCTCCATGCTTGATCGCGAACCGTAAGTCGCTTTCCAGGCGGCGCCGCTCAATGATCCGTGCATTCATGTCCGAGGAATAGAAGCGCCAGGTATTGCGGCCGGCGGATTTGGCTTCGTACAGCGCGATGTCGGCATAGCGCAGCAGTTCGGCCGCGTCGCTGGCATCGTTGGGTGCCAGGGCGATGCCGATGCTGGCGCTGATGAACACCTCCTGCTCATCGATCCCGATGGCGCCCTCGATGGACGCAATCAGGCGTTGGCAGAGTTTTTCGACGTCATCCTGAGTGCCTGTATCAGTGAGGATCAGCACAAATTCGTCGCCGCCCACTCGAGCTACCAGGTCGCCATGGCGCACGCAGTCGACGAGACGGTTGGACACGACATTGAGCACGCGGTCGCCAGCTGCATGGCCGAGCAGGTCGTTGACTGGCTTGAAGCGATCAAGGTCCAGGGTGAGCATGACCAACGGCTGCGCCAGAGGCGACGCGGCCTGGAGCTTGCTGTTGAGGAAAGCTTGCAGACGTGTACGGTTGGGCAGCCCGGTGAGAGCGTCGTGCTGGGACAGGTACTCGATTCTGCGTCGCGCCTCGACTTCATCGGTGACATCGGTGGCCGTGCCGCGAAACCCGCCACAAGGCATTTCCCGGGCCGAGAGCCGGGTGCTACGCGCCTGACCTTGGGCATCGACGTAGCGGCACTGCACGCTCAGGTCTGGGCGTCTGCCGGGTGTGGCGAGCCATTGCGACAAGTGCCCGACGTCCGTGTCGAGCAGGTCGTTCATCGCTGCGCCCATCCAGGCCTGTCTGGCGAGACCGGTGACGCTTTCGAAACGTTCCGATAAGTAGGTGAAGTGCCAGGTGGCGTCAATTTCCCAAACCCAGTCGGAACTGGCCTCTACCACGTCGCGAAACCGTGCTTCGCTGGTGGCCAGGGCCGCCTGGCTGCTTTGCAATGAAGCGTGGCTGGCGTCAAGGGCCAGGGCGCTGGCAGTGGATCGACGCAGGATCATCCAGGTCATCGCGCACACCAGCAGTGCCGCCAGGCCCAGCAGGGGCAGGCCTACGCCCACCAACTTCAGACCGGGGCGCTCCGGCTCCCAGTACAGGCTGCCGGCGGCGCCGTTGTCGCCGAGGGGTAGCAGTGACTTGCCGATTTCTTCGGAGCTGGCGATGTGGAGGTTGGCGACGCCAAAGTCATCGCCGATAGCATCCAGTTTGGCGCTGTCCAGAATGTCGACGAAGATCAACACGGAGGGCCGCCTGCCGTCCGGCAATACCGTGGGGTCGGTGCCGGGGGTGATCGCGGCAGCCGCCACCAAGGCAGGGCTGCCGCGCACGTTGATAAAGCTCGTCACCGGGGTTTCGGAGGCGGCCCCGGCACGCGCCTGTTCAATAATGGGGTCAATGGATTGGCCAAGCCAACTGCTCAACTCCAGCGGCTGTAGTTTGCCCTCGACCACTGCGTACACCGTGCGATTCACGTCGTTGACGACAAAAAGCCCTTGAAAGCCGAAATCCTGGAACAGTGTCGGGCCGACATTTTCGCGCACGTAGGCCCAGTCGGTGTCCACTTGAACGTGCAGGTGTTTGTACGCGTCGCTCCAGAACGCATAGTCTTTGACGGTCAAACGCAAGGATTTGTCCAGGGACTGCATGGCCTTGCGAGCGTGAAAAGCGCTTTCAGCCTGTTCGGTGCGATCCATGTCGTAGGCGAGGTAGACCAACGAATAGACGACCGCTGCAAAGACACCCGCCAACAGGGCCATCAGCTTGAATAGTGATGTGCGAGTCAGTGATAGGCTGGTGCGATTGGACAGCGTGCGGACAATTGGTGCATGGGAGTTCGGCATTATTTCCCGCAGGACACTTCTGCAAGTCAGTTCGATAACAGGCTATCGGCGCCCTTGGCGAAATAATGAGGGGGAAGGGTAAACACGCTTCAGTCATCAGATGGATAAAAGCAGGCCTCTGCTCGGCCCAGCCTTGCCACGTCGGATAACGTGGCAAGGCTATTGGCGGCGCAGACTTGCTTCAATTTATGCGCGGATGCTGCTGCACCAAGTTTTTGCGTTTGGCTTCCAACTCGGCAATCTCGGCGTCGATGTCTTCGATCTTCTGCTCGATATTGTCGTGATGTTCCTGCAACAACTCCTTGGCCTCTTCCATGTCCGACGCCGCCGGTGCCGCGCCGCGCAGGGGTTTGTTGGCGGTTTCCTTCATGGTCAGGCCGGTGATCAGGCCGACCACCGCGAACACCATCAGGTAGTAGGCGGGCATGTACAGGTCGTTGGTGCTTTCCACCAGCCAGGCCACGGCCGTCGGGGTAAGACCGGCGATCAACACCGAGACATTGAAGGCGCTGGCCAGCGCGCTGTAGCGCAGGTGGGTGGGAAACATCGCGGGCAGCGTCGATGCCATCACACCGATGAAGAAGTTAAGCACCACCGCGAGGATCAGCAAGCCGGCGAAGATCAGGCCGATCTTGCCGCTGGTGATCAGCATGAACGCCGGGATCGACAGCACCAACAAGCCGATGCTGCCGGCAATGATGAAGGGCTTGCGGCCGATCTTGTCGCTGACAAAACCAATGAATGGCTGCACGAACAGCATGCCGACCATGATCGCGATGATGATCAGCACACCGCTGTTTTCTTTGTAGTGCAGGTTGTGGGACAGGTAGCTCGGCATGTATGTGAGCAGCATGTAGTAGGTCACGTTGGTTGCCGCGACAATACCGATGCAGGTCAGCAGGCTGCGCCAGTGCTTGGTCGCGACTTCCTTGAAGGAGACCTTGGGGCCGTGGCTCAAGCCTTCGCGGTCGCCTTGTTCGAGCTTGTCCATGTGCTGCTGGAACGCCGGGGTTTCTTCCAGGGCGTGGCGCAGGTACAGGCCGATGATGCCCAGGGGCAGGGCAAGGAAGAACGGCAGGCGCCAGCCCCATGATTCGAAATCGGCCTCGCCCAATACGCTGGAAATCAACACCACGACGCCCGCACCCAGCACGAAACCGGCGATGGAGCCGAAGTCCAGCCAACTGCCGAGGAAGCCGCGCTTGCGGTCCGGCGCGTACTCGGCGACGAAGATCGAGGCGCCGGTGTACTCACCGCCCACGGAAAAGCCCTGGGCCATTTTGCACAGCAGCAACAGGATCGGTGCCCAGATGCCAATCGAGGCGTATCCGGGGATCAGGCCGATGGCAAAGGTACTCAGGGACATGATCACGATGGTCGCGGCGAGGACTTTTTGCCGCCCGTATTTATCGCCCAGTGCACCAAAGAACAGGCCACCCAGGGGGCGGATCAGGAACGGCACGGAGAAGGTGCCCAGTGCGGCAATCATCTGCACGCTGGGGGACGCGTCGGGGAAGAACACTTTGCCGAGTACATAGGCAACAAACCCGTAGACGCCAAAGTCGAACCACTCCATGGCATTGCCCAGTGCGGCGGCGGTGATCGCCTTGCGCATCTTGGTGTCGTCGACAATGGTGATGTCTTTCAACCCGATGGGGTTGACGCTTTTCTTGCGAGATTTCATGGGCACCACTCTAAATCTGAACAGGGGAGGTGCCATCGTGGCGATGGCACCGCTCTGAAAGGTCAGATACAGGCGGATACGAAATAATTCACCACTAATTGCGTTTTTTTGCTGAGGCCTGCGTTTTTGTCGTGGTCGGGGGAATGTTGTCCTACGACTTGTTTTGGTTTGGCGTAGTGTTTCAGATTGACAGCCCCTAGATCGCCCGCTATAAAAGTCACAGTTGTACGACGACATATGACGTTACGTATGTCCTACCTAACAAAAATAAAAAAGTGATGCCATGAATTTGAACGAGCCCATCAACGCCCAGCGCGTTGGCCAAGCGGTAGGCAGCTATCGCTGGACCATCTGCGCGATGCTGTTCTTCGCCACCACCGTCAACTACCTCGACCGCCAGGTGCTCAGCCTCCTGGCGCCACAGCTGTCTACGCAATTTGGCTGGAGCAACACCGACTACGCGAACATTGCGGCGGTGTTCCAGTTTGTCTATGCCATCTCAATGCTGTTCGCCGGGCGTTTTGTCGACAAGATCGGCACCAAGGCCGCTTATATCGTCGCGATTGGCATCTGGTCTACCGGCGCGATCATGCATGCGTTTGCCGTGCCGATGGGCGAGGGCATCGCTGCGGTCAGTGGCGCGATTGGCCTGGCGGTGATCCCGGTGTCGATTGCCGGTTTCATGTTGTCCCGCGCGGTGCTGGCGGTTGGCGAGGCGGGTAACTTCCCGATTGCGATCAAGGCCACGGCCGAGTACTTCCCGAAGAAAGAGCGCTCATTTGCCACTGGCATTTTCAACTCCGGGGCCAACGTCGGCGCGATCCTGGCGCCAATCTGCGTGCCGCTGATCGCGGGGCTGTGGGGCTGGGAGGCGGCCTTTATCGTGATCGGTGCGTTGGGTTTTGTGTGGGTAGCGGTGTGGATCGCCTTCTACCAGCCGCCCGAGCAGCAAAAGCGCCTGTCGGCCGCAGAACTGGCGTATATCCGCAGCGACCAGACCGTGCAGCCCTTCACCCCGGCGCCAGCGGGTGCAGTAGAGAAAAAAGTCTCGTGGTTCAAACTGCTCACCTACCGTCAGACCTGGGCATTTGCCTTTGGCAAGTTCATGACTGACGGCGTGTGGTGGTTCTTCCTGTTCTGGCTGCCGACTTATCTGTCGGCGCAATACGGCATGAAAGGCGCTGACATCGTGATGCCGCTGGCCGTGCTCTACAGCATGACCATGGTCGGCAGCATCGGCGGCGGCTGGTTCCCAAGCTACTTTATGGCACGCGGCGACGCGCCGTATGACGGGCGCATGAAAGCCATGCTGGTGATCGCGCTGTTCCCGTTGGTGGTGTTGCTGGCACAGCCGTTGGGCTATATCAGCTTCTGGGTGCCGGTATTGCTGATCGGCGTGGGGGCGTCAGCGCACCAGGCGTGGTCCTGCAACATCTTCACCACCGTGTCCGACATGTTCCCGCAGAAAACCGTGGCCTCGGTGGTCGGTATCGGCGGCATGGCCGGTGGCCTGGGCGGCGTGGTGATGACCAAGGTCGGCGGCTGGGTGTTCGACTACTACAAGTCGATCAACGATATTCACACCGGCTACATGATCATGTTCGCGATCTGTGCGCTGGCGTACCTGGTGGCTTGGAGCGTGATGAAGACGCTGGTACCACGCCACAAGGAAATCACCGACCTTTAAGTGACGACTTCCCGCGCTGGCGGCAGCGCGGGAAGGCTTTACAGCTCACGGGTCCAGGTTTCGCTGATCAACGATTTGCCGAAACTCTCGGTGGGTTCTTCCTCGACCAACTCGAAGCCGGCTTTCTGATAGAGCTTGCGGGCATCGGTGAGGATGTTCACGGTCCACAGCAGCATGCTTTTGTAGCCGGCCTGCCGGGCAAAACGCAGGCACTCATCCACCAGGCGCTGGCCAATCCCCATGCCGCGCGCACTGGCATCCACATAGAGCATGCGCAGTTTGGCGGTGTTGTCGTCATGGCGCACCACGAACACCGAACCTACCACTTCGCCGTCTTTTTCCGCGATCCAGCAGCGCTCGCAGCTGCGGTCAAAGTTCCTCAAGTACTTGGCGACAATCTCCGCCACCAGCGCCTCGAACTCCCAATTCCAGCCGTACTCGTGGGCATACAGTGCCGATTGTTGTTGCACCACCAGCCCCATGTCGCCGGGTTGCGGGTCGCGCAGCAGGTAGCTCGGCGCGGTGCCTTGCAGCAGGGCCTGGATGCGTTTCATCGCGCCTGTCAGTTGCTGCTGTTGCCGTTCAGGCAGGGCCTGGAGCAGGGCGATCACTTCGTCCTGGGTCTGTTGTTCCAACGGCGTCAACACGCTGCGACCGAGGTCGCTGAGGTGCAGTTGCACCGCGCGGGCATCGGTGACAGAGCGGACTTTCTGGATCAGGCCTTTCTTTTCCAGCCCACTGATCAGCCGGCTCAGGTAACCCGCATCCAGGCTGAGCATCTGGCACAGGTCGGCGCTGGTCAGGTCGCCTCGGGACGACAACTCATACATCACGCGGATTTCGGTGAGTGAAAACTCGCTTTGCAGCAGATGCTCCTGCAGCACACCAATCTGGTGCGTGTAGAAACGGTTGAAGCCACGGATGATGCCGGCGCGTTCGACCAGAGGGGAAATAGACATGATGTTGTCCAGATGGTTGCCTTTAGCAATTATATTGTTGCCTTGAGCAAATATGTCAAACCCTTTGCTCGCGCAAAATCCACTGAACCTCCTGCGTAGACCAGCGCCTAACCCCGTATCATCCCGCCCTCAATTTCCGCCAGGCATTCCCATGACCCATCCCCGCATCGGCTTCGCATGCCAATACAAGCACCCTGAACGGTTGCTCTCGGCCAGTGCCATGAAGCTGATCGAAGGCCCGTTCAACCCGCGCACCACCACCTTGCGCTGGATGGACGGTGTGACACCGCAGGAGGCCCGCGCCAAGCTGGTCGAAGTGGTCACCCACAACCTTGCCGCGCAATTGCGCCTGCTCACTTACGTCGCCGGGCTGCCGCCGACCTTGCGCATGCTGCGTCTGAGCAGCGACCTGTTGCCGTTCTACAGTCACCCCAAGGTGGCGGCCGTGTACAAGGACCCGGCCATCGAACAGCAACTGGTCGAGGGGTTTGCCGCCATCGGCGAGCTGGCGCGGGCGTCGGACATCCGCCTGTCTTTCCATCCCGGCCAATACTGCGTGCTGGGCTCGGAGAATCCCGGCGTGGTGGAAAACAGCCTGGCCGAATTTGAATACCACGCCGATATGATCCGCATGATGGGCTACGGTCGACAATTCCAGGACCTCAAGTGCAACGTGCACATCGCCGGCCGCCTTGGGGTGGAAGGCACCCGCGCCGTCTGGACGCGCTTGTCGCAAGTGGCGCGCAACTGCATCACCTTCGAGAACGACGAGAAAACCTACGGGCTGGACCACTGCCTGCAAGTCGCCGACCTGGCGCCGGTGGTGCTGGATATTCATCACTGCTGGATCAACGAGAATGAGTACATCGATCCCCACTCGGAACGGGTGGCTCGCGTCATCGACAGCTGGCGCGGTGTGCGCCCGACCATGCACTACTCCCAGCCCCAGGAGAGCCTGCAGGAGCTCGGCTTTGACGCCGAACACAAGCTGGAGATGGATGCGCTGATGCAGGTGGTGTCCAAGCGCGACCTGTACGGCCACAGCGCGCAGATGTGGAACCGCTGGACCAACGACTACGCGCTGCAGTTTCTCGACCGTTTCGACATCATGCTCGAAGCCAAGGACAAGAACGTTGCGTCCCTGGCGTTCTACGAACATTGGCAGCGGCATACCGCCTGAGTTGCGGGGTATCACTGATGCCGGGCATGCTGGGTAAACCGACACAAGGAAACGTCCCCATGCCAACCCTGCATCTGCTCTGCGGCAAGATCGCCTCCGGCAAGTCCACCCTTGCCAACACCCTGGCCACTGCGCATGCCGCACTAGTGCTCAGCGAAGATCACTGGCTGGCGCAGCTGTACCCGGGTGAAATCCTGTCCATCGCGGATTACCTGCGCAGCGCCCAACGTATTCGTGGTGTGCTGGGGCCGCTGGTGGTCAACCTGCTGCAATCGGGCGTCAACGTGGTGCTGGATTTTCCGGCCAACACCCTGGCCAACCGCGAATGGCTGCGCGGCCTGGCGCAGACGGCCCAGGTGCCGCACTGCCTGCATTATCTCGAGCTGGATGACGCCACTTGCCGCGCCCGGCTGCATGCCCGAAATGCGCGGGGCGAGCATGACTTCGCGGCAACCGATGCCGAGTTCGACCTGATCACCCGTCACTTCAGTGTGCCGAGTGAGGAGGAGGGGTTGGTGATTGAGGTGCATCGCGCAAGAGGAGATCAGGAAGCACCCTTCTCTTAAAGTCGAATCTTCCGACATTAATCTGGGATAACAAAACTTTACTCTCTGGACTCTCACGCGTTCAGGAGTAAAGGGATGACTTCCAGCGTACTACCGAGCCCATTTTTCGATCACAGCCGGCACGTGCTGTGGGTTCGCAATGTCGGTGCCATGCTTGATGTGCTGGCCTTCGAAGGCGAAGAGCAGCTCAGCCAGCCGTTCAAGTACCGCATCGAATTCACCAGCCCCGACCTCGACCTCGCCGCCGACTCCATCCTCGGCCATCAAGCCAGTTTCAGCCTGCACGCCCCGCCACAAAAATTGCCGCTGCTGAGTCTGTCGCCCCCCAAAATCAAACCCCTGCGCACCCTGCACGGCGTCGTCACCGCCTTCGCGCGCCGGTCCGGCTCCAATGACCAGGCCACCTATGCAATCACCCTGCAACCGCGTCTGGCCCTGCTTGAACGTGGCCGACAGTTGCGTATCTACCAGCACCAATCCGTGCCCGAGATCGTCGAACACATCCTGCGCAGCCGCCACGCTTTCGAAGGCCAGGACTTCCTGTTCACCCTCAAGCGCGACTACCCCCGGCGCGAACAGGTCATGCAATACGGCGAAAGCGACCTGGCCTTTATCAGCCGGCTGCTCGCCGAAGTGGGCATCTGGTATCGCTTCACCAGCGACGAACGCCTGCGTCTAGAGGTCGTCGAGTTTTTCGATAGCCAGCGCGGTTACCAATTCGACGTCGAACTGCCATACCGCCCGCAATCCGGGCTCGGCAGCAGCGGGCAGGACGGCGTATGGGCGTTGCAATCGAGCCACCAGGTCGTCGAGCAACAGGTCAGCGTACGCGCCTACCACCACCGCGACGCCAGCGCCCACCTGAACGGCGGGATCGAGCAGAGCCGCGGCGGGGCCTACGGCGATGCCTACCACTACGCCGAACCCTACAGCGTCCTCGGCAACCGCCTCGATCAAGACGAAGACCTGCCATGCGAAAGCGGCTACTTCTACGCCCGCCTGCGCCACGAGCAGTACCTGAACCAGCAGACCCGCCTGAGCGGCCTCAGCAGCAGCGCCACCCTGGCGCCGGGCCAGGTCCTCAGGATCAGCGGCGGCGCACCCCAGGCATTCCAAACCGGCGCAGTCATCACCCGCCTGACCACCCAGGCCGCGCGCGACCGCAGCTTCGAAGCCGCCTTCGAGGCGATCCCCTATTCAGAAACCCTGTGCTTTCGCCCGGCCCCGCACGCCAAACCGCAAATCGCCGGCACCGTCCCGGCCCGCGTCACCAGCCCCCAGGCCCACGACCCTTACGGCCACATCGACATGGAAGGCCGCTACCGCGTCAACTTCCTGTTCGACCGCGACACCTGGAAACCCGGCGAAGAAAGCCTGTGGCTGCGCCTGGCCCGGCCCTACGCAGGCGACACCCACGGCCTGCACCTGCCACTGATCCCCGGTACCGAAGTGGCCATCGCCTTCGAACAAGGCGACCCGGACCGCCCCTACATCGCCCACGCCCTGCACGACAGCCAGCACGTCGACCACGTGACCCTGCGCAACTACAAACGCAACGTGCTACGCACACCGGCCAATAACAAACTGCGCATGGACGACACGCGGGGGCAGGAGCACATCAAGCTGAGCACGGAACACAGCGGCAAGAGCCAGTTGAACCTGGGGCATCTGGTGGATGCGCACAGGCAACAGCGCGGTGAAGGGTTCGAGTTGCGCACGGATGGGTGGGGCGCGATCCGGGGTGGGAAGGGGGTGTTTATCAGTGCGGATGAGCAGGCCAGGGCGCAGGGGCAGCAGCTTGAAATGGGCGCGGCGATGGCCCGCTTGGAGCAAGCGAATGAGCAGTTGGACGCGCTCTCCACTGACGCTCTGGCGGCGAATGCCGATCCGGCGGACGTGCAGGCGCAGTTGACTTTACTCAAGCAAGACCTGGAACGACTCAAGTCGTCCGTGCTTCTACTCAGCGCTCCCCAGGGCATTGCCCTGAGCAGCGGGGAGCACCTGCAACTGGCTGCGCAGGGCAACGTGATGATCAACGCCGGGGCTGAGGCGGATGTCAGTGTGGTCAAACGCTTGTTTATCGGTGTGGGGCAGGGCGTCAGTCTGTTTGTGCGCAAGTTGGGGATCAAGTTGATCGCCAACGCCGGCCCTGTGCGTATTCAGGCACAGAACGACACGTTGGAACTGATGGCGCGCAATGGCTTGGAAATCATCAGTGCTGAAGATGAAATCCGCATCGTCGCGAAAAAGAAAATCAGCCTGAATGCAGGTGGTAGTTACATCACCCTTGATCCAAGTTGCATCGAGTCCGGCACCCAAGGTAACCACAACATCAAATCGGCAAACTTTGATTACCTGGGCCCCGGCAGCCTGAAAGCCGCGCACCCGGAGTATCCGCGCAATCTCTACAGGCAACCGCTGCGCTTCACGGTAGCGCAAACCCCCAACACCGTCGGCAAGGGCTGGGCAGGCATGCCATACACCCTCTACGCCGACAACGCTGCGATCGAGCAGGGTGTGTTCGACAAGAGCGGGCATGTGCGCATCGATCATCAAGTCGTGACCCAGCACTACCGAATCGAAATGGCCAATGGCGTGAGCTACGAGATACCGGTGCCCAGTGAATATCGCAACGCCGAGCAAGCGGTGCTGGCCAATGGCGGTTTGCACAACCATCACCTGCTGCCTTGCAGTGAGCTGAGCCAGCCCACCTCGCATACCGAGCACCGCGCCAAATACGCTGCGGTGATCCGCACGTCCAACGACCAGGAAGGGAAAACCCCATGAATGACCTTTGCACCGTCGTGCCCGTGGCCCTGCAACACACCCAACAGGCAACCTGCACTGCGCCCTGGTACCTGCAGTGCACTGAGTATCACCCGGTCGAGGCCACCTACCAGCCGCTGATCAACGGTGAAGAAGCGTTCAAGGCCGTGCATTTGGCAATCGCCAACGCCACGAGAACCATCGATATCATTTGCTGGGGGTTCCAGCCGTCGATGTATTTCATTCGCGACGGCGAGAGCCCAAGTATCGGCGAACTGCTCATGGCAAAAGCAAGAGAAGGCGTTGAGGTCCGGATATTGGGTTGGGAGTCACCGTTTAATAGCGCTGGCGCAGCCGGCGAGGCCAATCTGCCTGGCAAAGGACCGTACCGGATCCAGGACCGGGCGCTGCAACCGGCCACGGATGATCAATATGCCTACGACCGGCAGTGGTTTTCCCGCTGTGCCTTTGCCGATCATCTGGCGCCTGCCATGCGCGTAGCGCGCAATGTGCCGGTGTTTGTCAGCCGTGGTTTCAGCCTGTTTGAACGCGCGGAAATCGCCCATCAAGCCAAATATAAAAGCCTCGACCCACAGCTCAGCGTCGGCACCCTGGGCGCGCTGGCAGTGGCTGTGACCCACCATCAAAAAACCGTACTGGTCGACTATGAACGGGCCGAGCATGCCGTCGGTTTTGTGATGGGGCACAACATGCTCGACGAGTACTGGGACACGGACGAGCATACGGCGCAGAACCGCGCCGAAGGCAGTAAACCTGCACCCAATCGCGGGCCGCGTGGTGATACACCGCGTCAGGATATTTCCAGCCAGGTCAGCGGGCCGATCCTTGAGCACTTGCACCACAACTTCGCGACCGCCTGGCGCAGGGAGACCGCTGAAGACCTGTTTGCCTTGCGCCAGGCAAAGCAGATCGGCCCCACACTGCAATGCACCCCCGGCGCGACGCGCCAACTGGCCCAGCTGGTGCGCACCCAGGCGCAAGACGGCAAGCGCGACATCGAAAAGCTTTACCTGAAAGCGGTCAACAACGCGACCCAGTTCATCTACATCGAGAACCAGTATTTCCGCTGGCCGCCCCTCGCCGAAGCGATCAGCAAGGCCGCCGCCGTCCAGACCCGCGCCGGACGCGATCCGGGGTTGCATGGCAGCCTGCACCTGTTCGTGATCACCAACGCCAGCGAAGATGGCGTAGGCCCTGGGGCCTTGAACACCTACCGCATGCTCGAAAGCCTTGGGCGCGGTGATGCCATCCCGCAGATCACCAAGCTGCAGCGCATCGAACAGGCCAAGGCCCACACGAGTGCACAGGCACCGACCTTGAGTGAACTGCTCGAACGCCGAGCATTGATCGCCTTGACGCGCCTGACCGATGCGCTGAGCGGCGGCGCAATCAGCGAAAAAGCCGAGGACGCGCAGCGCGACGCCAAACTGCGCAATGAGCTACGCGAAGCCGCGCTCGAACAACAGATCCAGGCCATCGAGAACAGCACACTGGCCCCGGAACCACGGCCGGGGCTGAAGGTGCATGTGTGTTCGCTGGTGGCCAAGGACTCGCCAGCGGGTAAGCCGTGGATGCCGGTGTATATCCATTCGAAGCTGATGATCGTTGACGACGTGTTCACCACCCACGGCTCGGCGAATATCAATACACGGAGTATGCAGGTGGATAGTGAACTGAATATTGCGCATGAGTGGGGGAGTGTGACGCAGGGGTTGAGGCGGCGGTTGTGGGGGCTGCATACGGATGGGCGGGGGGATCAGGATGATGCGGCGCAGGCGTTTGATGTATGGACAGGGCTCATCAAAGAAAACAAAGACCGCCAGGATAATAAGTACAACGGTATACCCGCTACGCCGCTCATCGGGTTTTATTACGAAGAAAGAACGCCTAAGGACCTCGACTAATGCGAATTCTCATATGGCTGACATCCCTCCTGCTGGTTGCCTGTGATAGCGGCTTAGCTCCTACTCGCCCTGCTCAGAGTGTTTCTATGAATCCACTGACCGAAATTAAAGCCAAGCTGGCCTTTACTTGCGTGCATGAGCAAATCTCTGCGCCAACTGCCCAGGTCGATGAACTGTTTCAATACGCTCGTTGGTTGCAGAAAAACAATTTACTCAAACAAGATGAGGCCGTAGATGCGGAGATTGAACGGCTGTACCGGATTGCCGCCGAGAATGGTCATTACAAGGCCAATATCAACCTGCAAAACGGCAGCATGCGCGGTCATTTCAAGCTCCGGAGTGATGAGCATTTGCGGCTGAGCCAGACATTGATCGATGGAGGCGTGGCGACGGGCTACTACTTTATTGGCATTTTTCTGAAAAACGGTTCAACCGGGCTGAAGCAGGATTCGGAAATGGCGTTGCGTTATTTCCGCAAAGCGGCTGATCAAGGTAGTGCTGAAGCTCAGTACTCTGTTGCACAAAGACTGGCACCGAGCGACGTTGCACCGGATATAGCCCGACAAATGCGCCGATGCGCGGCCGAACAGGGGCATCGCGAAGCGGCCTCTGACCTAGGTGTCAACCTTAAAGGGAAGGGACTGTTTCAAGAGGCACTTGAAGTTTTCCAACTAGGGGTGGCTGCTGGTGATGAAACCTCTGCCGGCTGGTTGAGACGGACTTTTCGCGGTCCTCCACTCACCGATACATTGTATTACCTCAATCAGGAGAAAGACCTCGAACGCTCCGAGCGCTACGAAAAGATCTGGCGGACTCTCGCCAACTACTCCTACGCCAACCCCAAAGTCCCCGAAATCAACGAAATCCTCCCCTTGCCCCCAGCCAAACTGCCCGCCTGGGACGGCAAACTTCAATGGTTGGAAGCTCACCTGGCCAACATTCCACCCCCCAAGCCCAGCGAAGCACTGATCACCCAACTGGCCAACGCCAAACTCCTCGATCCCGCCACCGGCCAGGGCCTTCCGGGTTCACCGGCATTCAGCCAATCCCATCTGTCCGCGCCCAACGGCTACAGCGGTCAAATTTGCCCATTGAGCGGCTATTGGGAGGTCGGTTTGCTCTCCTGGGGCGATTCGCTGAGAGATGGAAACGGCGCAAGGTATTTCAAGCAAGGCGATGTATTTCCGACGGTATGGATCGAACGCTATCAGTCCCGCCTGTGGCCGTTCTCCGACAAAGTCACGCAGCGTGAACAAGCGGTTGAGTGGTGCCTGCTTTCATGAAAAGAAAGCAGGTA
Source organism: Pseudomonas sp. FP2335 (assembly GCF_030687535.1). Taxonomy (NCBI): domain Bacteria; kingdom Pseudomonadati; phylum Pseudomonadota; class Gammaproteobacteria; order Pseudomonadales; family Pseudomonadaceae; genus Pseudomonas; species Pseudomonas sp. FP2335. The sequence continues at coordinate 3,251,552 of NZ_CP117437.1, read as the reverse complement.
CCGCTCTCCCATTTGTGACCCTATGACTTGAACCGTCCCACCAACCCATTCAACTCATCCGACAGGTTCGACAACCGTCCCGAGTCATCCTGCGCGGAGTTCGCCAGGCTTTCCACCAACCGTGCCTCGTCGTAGATCTGCTGGATATGCCGGTTGATCTCTTCCGCCACGCTGTGCTGTTCCTCGGCTGCGGCGGAGATCTGCAGGTTCTGGTCGCGGATCTCGTTCACCGACAACTGGATGCCTTCAAAGCTGTCCCGCGCGCTTTCAATGGACGACACGCTGGCCCGTGACAGGTCGAGGCAACTGCCCATTTTCTGGGTGACTTCCTGGGTCTTGTTTTCCAGGGTACCGAGCAGGTGTTCGATCTCGCCGGTGGAGTCCGAGGTGCGTTTGGCCAAGGCCCGGACTTCGTCGGCCACTACGGCAAAACCACGGCCTTGATCGCCGGCGCGGGCGGCTTCGATGGCGGCGTTGAGCGCCAGCAGGTTGGTCTGCTCGGCAATCGCGCGGATGGTGCCGAGGATCTGGTTGATGCTGCGGCTACCGGCTTCCAGTTCGACCATGGCTTGTGACGATTCCGTGAGGCGGCGGCCGAGGCGGTTGACATTGTCGGTGGTCACTTCGATTTGCTGCTTGCCCTCGGCGACCCGGCGGTGGCCGTTCTCTGCCGACTCTGCCGCACCGCTGCACGAGCGCGCGACTTCGTTGGCGGTGGCGACCATCTCGTTGAAGGCGGTGGAGACCAACTCCACCGCCTCACGCTGGCGCCCGGCGGCTTCGTTCATGTTGTTGGCCACTTCACTGTTGACCCGCGAGGCGTTCTGCAAATTGGCCGAGGCCGCGCCGATGTGTTGGATCAACTGGCGGATCGCCGCGAGAAACTTGTTGAACCAGCCGGCCAGTTCGGCGGTTTCGTCCTTGCCCTGCACGTGCAGTTCGTGGCGCAAGTCGCCTTCGCCCTGGGCGATGGATTGCAAGCCGGTACTAACCTGGCCGATGGGTTTGACGATGACCTTGGAGAACGCCGCCGCGACCAACCCGAAGATCAGCACCAGCACCGCGACGATCGCACTGGTGAGATAGGTCATGCGCGTGGCTTCGGCCATCACTTCGTTGTATTCGATCAGGCCGACATAACGCCAGCCGAGGCCGGGGGAGGTCCAGATATTGGCCATGTAGCGCACGCCATTGATTACCACATCGGTCGAGCCCTGGGCGGTGTTCGCCAGCTGTGCGTAGGGTTCGCCGAGGTCTTTGAGCGGCTTGAAGTTGTGCGTATTGTCACGCGGGTCAACCAGCACCACGCCATCTTCGATCAACATCACATAGCCACTGGCGCCCAGTTTGATGCTCTTGACCAGCTCGGTGAGGTTCTTCAGCGAGACGCTGACCACGAACACGCCTTTGGGTTTGCCGGCGTTGTCCAGCAAGGCGCGCGCAGTGCCCACCAGGGCCACGTCGTCCTTGTCGTAGTAATACGCGGGGGTGCGCACGGTCTTGCCGGGGCTCGCCATCGCGGCCTTGTACCATGGGCGCGCGCGCGGGTCGTATTTGGCCAGTTGCGGGTCATCCGGCCATTTGGCGTAGGTGCCATCTTCGAGGCCGATGGACAGAATCGCAGCGGCGGGGTGGGTTGCACCATAACGCGCAAAGTGCTCGATGACCTCTTGTGCCGGCGCCGGCATCGGCTGGCTGGCGGCATTGGCGGGCTGGTAGTCCTTGAGCGTGTTCACGGAAGTGTATACAGGATCGGCGGACATTTGATCGACGTTCTGCGTCGTGCCATCGAAAAACTGGCGGATGTTGCCATCGATCTGGCGGATTTCACGGGTGCTGCCGTCGATAAACTGTTCGACTGCCTGGGTCCGCGTGTTCATGACGGAGATCACCGCGACCAGGCTGACCGGGATAAAAGCGACGGAAACGAAAGCAAGGACCAGCTTATTTTTTATTTTCATCGAGACAACCATCAGCGGGGAGGGCGGCCAAATCGTCGCTGCTGTGTGTGACGCGGCGATTTGCTATCACCGCTATGTCGGCGGGGGTGTCGAGAATCTTTAGGGATTTTTTGTGTACAACAGAAAATATGGATTGTCTGGTATCTGCTCTTGGTTCGCGGTGTAGGTGTGGGCCGATCCAGTGGCTGCCAGCCTTAACGACCTGGATGCTGAAGCCCGCGCCACCTATCTGCTGGACATGACCCGCCTCGGCAACTCTGAGCCGGAACTGCATTGCCATATCTTTCCGCGCTATGCCTCGGAACCGGATGACAAGCTGCGGATGCCTGCCTGGTGATACGCGAACTGCGCGAGGAGACCGGCGTTGTGCGCGATAGCGTTGGCGCCTGCGTGGCGGATCGGCGCTTTGCCTTGATGCTGCCCAGCGGCGAAACAGTGATGGCCATCGAACAGTATTTTGTCGTTCACGCGCACAGCAAGACGCTTTCCAAAGCCGAGTGGACCCTGGCAGAAACCCAGGTCATGGCCGACCACCATTGGTGGTCTGTCAACGAGCTGAAAACCGCTGCCGATACGGTTTGGCCTGAAGCGCTGATCCAGATGCTGCTAGACGCCGGTGTTTGACGCCCCTCAGCGCGTGTAGCCCGGCAACAACCGAAACGCCTCGGCGACGCGCGTTGGGTTGGGCAGTGCGAGCACACGTCGGTACAACTCCTGGTGGGCAGTGCACACCTGTGCGGGTGCGTGTTTGCTCGGGGACCGATAGCGCTCGTAGGTGCCGGGCTGGACGTGCGTGAACACACGGTTCAAGTCGGCCCGGGCCTGGGCGGTCGGAGCAATGTTCTGGTTGACCTCGGCGGCTGCTTTGACCAGTTCGCGCCGGCTGTCGCGTGCGTTTGTGAACAGCGCCTGCAAGACGTCTGGCATAGCGCCGTAACCCCCGGGGTAAACGCCTGTAAGGTAGAACGCGCAGGCCTGTTCACCGCCTTGCACCGCGGCGTCCACGAGCGACGCCTGGGCTTGCCAGAACCGCAACAGTTGCGGGGCCGGGGCCTTGCGCAGAGCGTCCTGGATCAGCCAAGTGTCGTGCTCGCGCGTGAGCTTATCGAACGCGCTGTAGGCTGTGGCCTCATCCAAGGCTTTTTGTGCCTTGGCCTTGTGCACTTCGTACTGCGCAGGCACCTCTTCGGCCAGCGTTCTGAACTGGAAAAACGTGCGCAAGTAGACATCCAGTTGCCCCGCTTCCCGTAGCCGCGCAAGGCGTGCATCGGTGAAGCCCCGGGCGTCTACGGTGGCCGACACGATGTGCTCACGCTTGAGTTCAGCGATGTCCGGAAACCACATGTCTTCGCGTGCGGTCGCCAGCACTTTATCGACGAATTGTCTGGACGCGCCGTGCTTAAGCAGTGCCTCGCGATACTGTGCGACGACTAGCGTTGATTGATTGTCCGAATCGAACAACGTCGCGGCGTGGAACCCCAGCTTGCCTTCCACGCCTAGCAACCGTTGTTTGCCCGACATGAACACCAGCGCGCAGGCACTCATGCATGCGCTGTTGGTGTAGGTGGTCAACGCCTTTTCTTCGATCAGCCGCGCGATGGCCCGGGCTTCGCCGAACAGGCCGCCCGGGCTGTCCAGCTGGAGCGTGGTGACAGCGGGGTGAGCGGCCAATGCCTGCTCGAAGGCAGAGAAACTGCCGGAGCCGATGCCGCCATTGAATTGGAGCTCAGTATCGCTGAGCGCAGTGATCCGGTAGGGCGGCATCGCGTTGGGGTTCATGGCCAGGCGCAGCGCAGACTTGAACGCCGGCACCACGTCGAGCACCGAGTAAACGGTCTGCACCGCCCCGACCACCACCAGCACGCGAACCACCATGACCCAGCGGTGTTTGCCACCGCGTTGGCGGTGATGCCTGGCCGAGCGCCAAACGCCAACGCCTTGCCAAACTGTGACGGCGAGCGCGATAAGCATGAACGGCACGCCTGCCAGCAGCAGGGTGGCGGGGCTTGGAGGGTCACGCACCAACAGCACGTACAACGGCGTCGTGGCGAGCAGGCACAGCAGGCTGATCAATACTTCATTGATCCAGAATGCGTGCGCCAGCGGGAACTCCCCTCGCCAGTGGCGAATAAAATAGTTGCGACGGGCTTTCGGTGTGGCGGCTTCTTCCATGATGCGTGATGGTCCTTGGCGGTGTGGCCGGTTGCAGCCGCGCAACATACCAGCCATTGCCGTTGGCAAAACAGCGATTTGTTCGAATACACTGCGCGCCCCCATTTGCAGCAAGGAAGCGCTGGATGCGTTCGCTCCTCAACGGTGTGCTCATCTCTCTGGCCCTGGCCACCCCGGTCATGGCCGAACCCCGCTCGTTTTCGGTCGATGAGCCCAGTGGTCACTATCTGGTCGAAGTCTTGTTTGCGCAGGTGCCGCAAGACCTTGAGGAATTGACCCGGGCACTGGTCACGATCCGTGACAAACACACCCTGGAAATCCTCCAGCAACTGCAAACCCCCGCCGCGCAGGTGCCGCTCAACGCAGACGGCAAAACCCTCGATTGGCGCCTGGTGGGCGAGTACGGCGTGTTGTACTTTGCCGATATCGACCGCGACGGCCGTATCGACCTGGCGATCCGCAACGGCAATGGCGCCGATGCAAATTTCCAGTCCAGCTATGACGTCTACCTGCAAGACCCGCAGAAGCCCCAGTGGGTGCTCAATCGCCCATTGACCGACCTGGCCAATGAATCCAGCGGCGGGATGTTTTCGGTCAACCCCAGGGACGGCGTGATCCATTCGCAAACCGATCGTGGCTGTTGCTGGACGCGCTCGTCGCAATGGCAAATGCGCGACGCAGAGCTGGTACGGCTGGGTTCCTACACCCAAGCAGAAGTGCCACCGACCGAGGACGGCGAAAACTCCAGCATGCCCAGCGGCTATATGCTGCGCACCACCGGCGAATGGAAGGACGGCCAATGGCAGGAAACCCCACGTCTGGAAGGGCCGGTTACCGAAGACCCGGAGATGCTCCACGGCACCCTCGACGGCAAGATCCCGGTGCAAATCTGGTATCAGCAGCAGGGCGCGGTGTTGATCGGCGAAGTGCGCTACAGCAAAAGTGGCAGCGGCAAGCCGATCAAGCTGGTGGGTGACCAGAGCGACTACGACGACAAACCCTTCACTTACCTGCATGAATATGCCGACGATGGGCGCCAGACCGGCATCTGGCGCATGACCCGGGAAAGTGTCGAACCCTACAACTTCTCCGGCACCTGGGTCAGCGGCGCCAAGGGTAATACCCCTGAACTGGCGATTCAGCTGGGGCGCTCAGACCGCGAGCCGGACCTGGACAAACTCGGCGACGTCCCGCGCGAGCAGCGCAGCGGCCATTACCAGATGCGAGACGACTTCCTCGGCCGCGATGGCGACCTGGACGTGAACGTGCTACCCGAACGTGACGCCGAGGGCAGGGAGGTCGCGGAATTCACCGTGACACTCAAAGACGCCAAGACCGGCAAGCAGATCCTCAGCGCACACCACCGCTTGCCGATGGAAACCGACAACCTGATCATCGTGCGTGAACCCCTGGCGCCCAAGGGCAACGGGCCATATCACATCCAACTGGTCAGGGACTTTGCGGTGATCAGCCACAACTCGGCGCCGGACAACATGGAGTACTTCACGGGGATGTATCGCAAGCAGCGCTCTGCACAGTGACGTGCAAGCCTGCCTGTTGCGCAAGCTCCAGGGTCGATTCGACGCTGTGCGCGTCGACGATAAACCCCACGTAGTCGTCATCGCCAGAATCCAGATGCAGGTAGCGCTTGCCGAACCCGGCCAGCCATTGGTCGAAGTTCTCCAGCACCTCCTGCATCGGCCGGGTGCCCGTGTGCTCATAGGTATAGGGCGCTTGCACGCCGCTCGCGGCCACCAGGTAGGGCGCGTGGTATTCGAATACGTCGAAGCCGCGCCAATCGACACCGAGCAGCGCCAGGTAAGCCAGTTTCTGGCCTCTTGAGCTGTCCAGTAGCCCATGGGTCAACGCGCTGGCGGGGTCCTGGTCGGCGGCATATTTACGCAGGACGCGGCGCACGAGCCGCGCGCTTTCTTCTTCCGGCGTACGGGCCAGCAGGGTTTGCGTGAACAGCTTGAGGGCCTGCTTCTGCGCGGCGTATTGCGGCGAACGCATCTCGCGCATGATCGCCGCATGGCTGGCGTCGGTTTCGTCGGGCGGTGGCATCGTGAAGCGCCCCCCGAACAAGCGAGCAAAAAATCCCATCACATTCCCTCGTTTTGATGCGAAGGTGGACGTTAGCGCAAGCGGAGGCGCCCTGTAAAAGGGCGCGTGAGAAGGGTGGGTCAGCGGTTGAAGCGTTCAACCAACGCGTATTGGGTAGCGGCGGTGTTGGTCAGTTCTTTGCTCAGGTCGGTGGACTGATGGGCCTGGATCGAGGTTTGGTCCGCCAGCCCGGCGATGGTGGTGATGTTGCGGCTGATTTCTTCGGCGACCGCGCTTTGTTCCTCGGTTGCGGCGGCGATCTGGGTGGTCATCTCGGTGATATGGGACACCGCTTCGCTGATGCCGACCAAGGCCTGGTCGGCTTCCAGTACCCATGCCACGCCTTCCTGGGCCTGGCGCTGGCCGTTTTCCATGCTGTGCACGGCGTTGTTGGACGACGCTTGCAACTGGGTGATCAGCGCGTGGATCTGGGTGGTCGACTGCGAGGTCCGCTGGGCCAGTTGCCGCACTTCGTCGGCGACCACCGCGAACCCTCGGCCTTGCTCGCCAGCGCGGGCGGCTTCGATGGCGGCGTTGAGGGCCAGCAGGTTGGTTTGATCGGCGATGCCTTTGATCACATCCACCACGCTGCCGATTTCGTCGCTGTCGCGGGCCAATTGCGCCACGGTCACGCCGGTTTCGCCGACCACCGCCGACAGGCGCTCGATGGCTTCGCGGGTATCGCGCGCCACCTCACGGCCGCGCCCGGTAAGGGCATTGGCTTGCTGGGTGGCATCGGCCGTACGCTGTACGTGGCTGGCGACTTCCTGAGTGGTGGCGGCCATCTGGTTGACGGCGGCGGAGACTTGTTCGGTTTCCACACGCTGGCGGTCCAGGCCCTGGGCGCTGGCGCTGGCCAACTGGTCGGATTGGCTGGCGAGGGCGCTGAGCTGTTCGGCGCTGTCCTGCAGGCGCGTGAGGCAGGTCTTGAGGCGCGCATCCTGGCTGAGGAACGCCGTTTCCAGGCGCCCTTGGGGGCCGCGTGCGTCGCTGTACATCTGCGCGATCAAGGCATCCGATGTCGACGGGTCAACCCCCTGCAACAGACCCAACGTGCTGCCCTGGCGCATGCGCGCGCAGAGCACGCCCACCGGCAAGGCGACGGCGACGGCCACGGCGATGGCGAGCGGTGCACTGAAGAACAGCCCCGCCACGCCGCCGATCACCGCGGTGGCCATATACGGCACGCTGCTCACTACGGCCGGCAGCCACGCATCCTGACGCGGCACGCCGGGCTTGCCTGCGCTGATGCGCCGGTACAGCGCCTGGGCGCGGCGGATTTCATCGGCACTGGGCTTGACCCGTACCGACTCGAAGCCGACGACCTTACTGCCGTCGAAGATCGGCGTGACGTAAGCGTTGACCCAATAGTGATCGCCGTTCTTTGAGCGGTTCTTGACGATGCCCATCCACGGCAGGCCCTGCTTGAGGGCGCTCCACATATGGGCAAAGACCGCAGGTGGGACATCGGGGTGACGCACGATATTTTGCGGTGCGCCGATCAGATCGGCCCGCTCGAAACCGCTGATGTCGACAAAGGCGTCGTTGCAGTAGGTGATCACACCTTGAACGTCGGTGGCGGAAATAAGTTTTTGCTGCGGTGCGAGTGAAATCTCACGCTGTGTAACAGGCTGGTTATTGCGCATTCCGACTACTCCATGGTTGCACTTAGCCAATCGGCCACAGCAGCAAAAAGATTAATGCACATTTGATATTTCGCCATCCGCTGGTCAAAAGCCTGAAACTTCTCGGTGAAAGACTTCATAATGGCGGCCATTTTTGTTTAGCCCGTTATTCTGGTGTGCCCGCATGGAAATCAAGGTCAACTTTCTCGACAACCTTCGACTTGAAGCCAAATTCGACGACTTCACGGTCATTGCCGACCAGCCCATCCGCTATAAAGGCGATGGCTCGGCGCCGGGGCCGTTCGATTACTTCCTGGCTTCGTCGGCGTTGTGTGCGGCGTACTTCGTGAAGTTGTATTGCGCAACCCGCAATATCCCCACGGACAATATCCGTTTGTCACAGAACAACATCGTTGACCCGGAGAACCGCTACAACCAGATCTTCAAGATCCAGGTCGAGTTGCCGGCGGATATTTCCGATAAAGACCGCCAAGGCATCTTGCGTTCCATCGACCGTTGCACGGTCAAAAAAGTGGTACAGGCCGGCCCTGAGTTCGTCATCGAAGAAGTCGAAAATCTCGATGCCGACGCCCAGGCCTTGCTGATGCCCCACTCGACGTCAGCGGCGGGCACCTACATCGCCGGCAAAGACCTGCCGCTGGAGCAGACCATCGCCAATATGTCCGGGATTCTGGCCGGGCTGGGCATGAAGATCGAGATCGCGTCGTGGCGCAATATCGTGCCCAACGTGTGGTCGCTGCATATCCGCGATGCCCACTCGCCGATGTGCTTTACCAACGGCAAGGGTGCCACCAAGGAAGGCGCACTGGCGTCGGCGTTGGGCGAGTTCATCGAACGGCTCAACTGCAACTTCTTCTATAACGACCAATTCTGGGGTGAAGAACTGGCCAACGCGCCGTTCGTGCATTACCCGGATGAGCGCTGGTTCCAGCCCGGGCCCAACGATGAGCTGCCGCCTGAGATCCTCGACGCCCACTGCCTCAAGGTCTACAACCGCGACGGCGAGTTGCGTGGCTCGCACCTGTTCGACACCAACTCGGGCAATGAAGCGCGCGGTATTGTTTCGCTGCCGTTTGTGCGCCAGTCCGACGGTGAGGTGGTGTACTTCCCATCCAACCTGATCGAAAACCTTTACCTGAGCAACGGCATGAGCGCGGGCAACACCTTGGCTGAAGCCCAGGTGCAGTGCCTGTCGGAGATTTTCGAGCGGGCGGTGAAGCGGGAAATCATCGAAGGCGAATTCGCCCTGCCGGATGTGCCGGCCGAGGTGTTGGCCAAGTACCCGGGGATTCTTGCCGGTATCCAGGGCCTGGAAGCCCAGGGCTTTCCGGTGCTGGTCAAGGACGCGTCCCTGGGCGGTGAATTCCCGGTGATGTGCGTGACCCTGATGAACCCGCGCACCGGCGGCGTGTTCGCTTCCTTCGGCGCCCACCCGAGCCTGGAAGTGGCGCTGGAACGCAGCCTCACCGAGCTGCTGCAAGGCCGCAGTTTTGAAGGCTTGAACGACCTGCCGGCGCCGACCTTCGAAGGCCAGGCGGTGACAGAGCCGAACAACTTCGTCGAGCACTTCATCGACTCCAGCGGTGTGGTGTCGTGGCGCTTCTTCAGCGCACAGTCGGACTACGAATTTGTCGAGTGGGACTTCACAGGTGAAGGCGCAGATTCCAACGCCGAGGAAGCCGCGACGCTGTTCGGCATTCTTGAAGGCATGGGCAAAGAGTCCTACATGGCGGTGTACGAACACCTCGGCGCAACCGCCTGCCGCATCCTGGTGCCGGACTACTCGGAAATCTACCCGGTGGACGACCTGATCTGGGACAACACCAACAAGGCGCTGTTTTTCCGCGCCGACATCCTCAACCTGCACAGCCTGGATGATGCCGAGCTCAACGCCCTGGTCGAGCGTCTTATCGAAAGCGAGCTGGACGACTACACCGATATCACCACCTTGATCGGCATCGAGTTCGACGACAACACGGCCTGGGGCCAGTTGACCATTCTGGAGTTGAAACTGCTGATCTTCCTCGCCTTGCAGCAGCACGAGGAAGCCAAGGAGTGCGTGGAGATGTTCCTGCAGTACAACGACAACACCGCCGATCGTGGCTTGTTCTACCAGGCGATGAATGCGGTGCTGGAGATGCAACTGGACGACGACCTGGAGTTGGCGGACTACGAAGCCAACTTCCGCCGCATGTTTGGCGATGAGCGGATGGATGCGGTGATTGGTTCGGTCAATGGCAGTGTGCGTTTCTACGGTTTGACGCCGACCAGCATGAAGCTCGAAGGCCTGGATCGCCATCAGCGTCTGATCGAAAGCTACAAGAAGTTGCACGCGGCGCGGGCCAACATCACCTCAAGCTGATCCCGACACGTGTAGGAGCTGGCTTTTCTGCGGGAGCTGGCTTGCCTGCGATAGCATCACTTCGGTTGACCTGATACACCGAGGTGCCTGCATCGCAGGCAAGCCAGCTCCCGCAACAAGCAGCTCCCACACAAGCCAGCTCCCAGGCAGGCCTTAGATGTGGGCCAAGGCTCGCGCCAGGTCCGCACGCAAATCCTCCACGTCCTCGACGCCCACCGACAGCCGCACCAACCCATCACCAATGCCCAATTGGGCCCGTGTGGCGGCGGGGATGCTGGCGTGGGTCATGATCGCCGGGTGTTCGATCAGGCTTTCCACGCCCCCCAGGCTTTCGGCCAGGGCGAAGATCTTCACGTTTTCCAGAAAGCGTGTGGCGCCAGCCAGGTCACTGTTCAAGTCCACTGAAATCATCCCGCCAAAGCCGCGCATCTGCCGACGTGCCAGTTCGTGCTGTGGGTGGGACGCGAGGCCTGGGTAGTAAACCCGAGAGACTTGCGGTTGCTGTTCCAGCCAGGTGGCCAACTCCAGTGCGTTGCTGCAATGACGCTCCATGCGCAGCGCCAGGGTTTTCACGCCGCGCAGGGTGAGAAAGGCGTCGAACGGGCCGGCGATGGCGCCCACCGAGTTCTGCAGGAAACCCAGGCGCTGCGCCAGTTCAGGGTTATCCCCGACAATCGCGATGCCGCCGATCACATCCGAATGGCCATTGAGGTACTTGGTGGTGGAATGCACCACCACATCAAAACCCAGTTCCAGCGGTCGCTGGACCCAGGGGCTGGCAAAGGTGTTGTCGGCCACGCAGAGAATCCCGCGCGCCCGGCAGATGCGCGCGATGGCGCCAAGGTCGGTGAGGCTCAGCAGCGGGTTACTCGGCGTTTCGACCCAGACCATGCGCGTGTCGTCCTGCAAGCTTGCTTCAAACGCCCGCACATCACTCAGGTCGACAAAGCTGAAACGGTGCCCGGCGCTGCGTTGGCGCACCTTGTCGAACAGCCGGAAGGTGCCGCCATACAGGTCATTGCCGGAGACCACGTGCGCGCCCGCATCCAGCAGTTCCAGCACCGTCGAGATCGCCGCCAGCCCCGAGGCGAACGCGAACGCCTGGGTGCCGCCCTCCAGGTCTGCCACGCAGCGTTCCAGAGCAAAGCGGGTCGGGTTGTGCGAGCGCCCGTAGTCGAAGCCTTTGTGCACACCGGGGCTGTCTTGCAGGTAGGTGGAGTTGGCGTAGATCGGCGGCATCAGCGCGCCGGTGGTCGGGTCGGGGGCTTGCCCGGCGTGGATGACACGGGTGGCGAACGCGCTTTTATCGGGCTGGCTCATGCAAGAGATCTCCGCAAATGGTTGAGCAGATCGACGCGGGTGATCAGGCCATGGAAGCCCGAGGCGTCGGCGATGATCGCGACCAGGCCGCGGTCCAGTTCTTCCTGGAGTTCGGCGAGGCTGGCGCTGGGAGGCAGGGTTTCGAGGGCTTCGGTCATGGCGCTGGCGACGACCATGTTGAAATCAGCCGCATCGTGGTGCAGGCCCAGCAGAATGTCGGACTCATCGATCACACCAACCAGTTGCTTGCCATCCACCAGCACCGGCAGTTGCGACACATCCGCCAGGCGCATGCGCTGGAAGGCCGTCAGCAGGGTGTCGTCGGGGCCTACGCTGATCACGCGGCCGTCTTCAAAGCGCCGGGCAATCACGTCGCGCAGGTCGCCGTAATGGGTGTAGTGCAGCAGCCCCGCATCCTTCATCCACTGGTCGTTGTAGACCTTCGACAGGTAGCGCGTGCCGGTGTCGCAGACAAAGCTGACCACACGCTTGGGCGAGGTCTGTTCGCGACAGTAACGCAGCGCGGCAGCGAATAGTGTGCCAGTGGATGAGCCGCCAAGGATGCCCTCGGCCTTGAGCAACTGGCGGGCGTGGTCGAAGCTCTCTTCATCGCTGATGGAGTAGGCGTGGCGCACGCTGGAGAGGTCGGCAATCGACGGGATGAAGTCTTCACCGATGCCTTCCACCGCCCACGACCCCGGCGGCTGCAGCGTGCCACTGCGGCTATATTCAGCCATCACCGAACCCACCGGATCGGCCAGCACCATCTCAAGCGCAGGTTGCACGCGCTGGAAAAAACGGCTCAGGCCGGTGAGGGTGCCGGCCGAGCCGACGCCCACCACAATTGCGTCGACGTCGTGCTGGGTTTGCGCCCAGATCTCCGGCGCGGTGCCTGTCTCGTGGGCCAGCGGGTTGGCCGGGTTGTTGAACTGGTCGGCGAAAAACGAATCCGGGATGTCCTGTGCCAGGCGCGCAGCGACATCCTGGTAATACTCGGGGTGGCCCTTGCCCACGTCGGAGCGGGTGATATGCACCTCGGCGCCCATGGCCTTGAGGTGCAGCACTTTTTCCGTGGACATCTTGTCGGGCACCACCAGCACCACGCGGTAGCCCTTGGCCCGGCCGACCAGCGCCAGGCCCAGGCCGGTATTGCCGGCGGTGGCTTCGATGATGGTGCCGCCGGGGCGCAGACGGCCGTCGCGCTCGGCGGCGTCGATCATGGCCAGGCCGATGCGGTCCTTGATCGAACCGCCGGGGTTTTGCGACTCCAGTTTGAGAAACAGTGTGCAGGGGCCGGTATCGAAACGGCTGACCCGAACCAGCGGCGTGTTGCCGATCAGTTCTAGCACGGCGGGGCGTGGGAGGCTGGGCATGGTGTCACCTGTTACGGGTTGACGTAGGTGGGACAACAAAGTGCAAAGCGTGCCTTGGACCATAGGCCGGGATCGCACCGGTCGCAACCGGGCGGCCCGCCGCATGTCTGTTTTTGGCGCATCAGCCGGGTAGCTTGCACACCTGCTGCAAGCGCCTGACCACCGCGTCGCTGGCCGCTTGCATCGGCGCGCGCAGCTCGCGGCTGATCAAGCCTTCCAGGGCCAGCGCAGCCTTGACCGGCGCCGGGTTCGGCTCGATAAACATCGTGTTGATCAGCGGCAGCAGTTGGAAGAAGGTCGCACGGGCTTCGGCCAACTGGTTATCCCGCACCTGTTGCCACAGCGCGACGAATTGCTCGGTGTGCACATGGGCCGACGCCGCAATCGCGCCGCTGGCGCCCAGGCACAGCGCGTTGAAGATGTGCAGGTCTTCGCCGCACAACACATCCACCTGACCGCTCGCCAGCAATGCCAGGGTATTGGCCAGGTTGCCGCCACAATCCTTGATCGCGACGATGCGCTCGTGCGCGACGATATTCAGCAACGTGGCTTGTTCGAAGGTCGCGCCGGTACGGTAGGGAATGTCGTACAAGATGATCGGCACACTGGACGCATCCGCCACCGTGCGGAAAAACGCCTCCAACCCTGCCTGGGATGGGCGGATATAACTGGGCGCCGGCACCAGCAAACCTGCGACCGGACGCTGGAGGATGGCCTGCTGGAACTGCAGCAATTCAATCTGATTGTTGCCCGACAACCCCATCACCACACGCTGCGCGGGCACCAACTGCAACACCGCATCCAGCACCGCCAATTGTTCCTGGCGGCTTAGCGCGGCGGCTTCGCCGGTGGTGGTGCACACCATGATCCCGGCCACATGCTTTGTCAGCAGATGGCTGACCAGGCGGCGCAGGCCGATAAAGTCGATGGCACCGTCCTGGAACGGCGTGACCACGGGAACCCAGATACCTTGAAACGCTGACATGCACTTTCTCCTGATGATTGACCGATCAAGTCACCGTCAGAAGGGCAGAGGCAATTGTGCAGAGGGGGGGAGACCGTCGCGCTCAATGTCCTGTCAGCTCATCTGACGGGACAGCGCGCCCCGGTCACATGAGCGACTGTTTCTTCGATTTGAGGGCGTGCGCCACGCAACCTTGCGCCTTGGCCACGGAGCCAATGACGGAAAGGTTAACCAGCGACTTAGCAGACATGAATTGTCACACCCTGAATGAGGCGCTCATCTTCAGGGGATGTGAACGAATGTGTCAAGCCCCGGCGACGGCGGCTTCAATCGCGGCAATGTCGATCTTGGTCATGCCCATCATCGCGTCAAAAGCGCGCTTGGTGGTGGCCGGGTTGGGGTGGGTGACCGCTGCGGTCAGTGCCCGTGGCGTGATCTGCCACGACAGCCCCCACTTGTCCTTGCACCAGCCACAAGCGCTGGCCTGGCCGCCGTTATCGATGATGGCGTGCCAGTAGCGATCTGTTTCGGCCTGGTCATCGGTGGCCACCTGAAACGAGAACGCTTCGCTGTGGGGGAAGGCCGGTCAGCCGTTGAGGCCCAGGCAGGGGATGCCCATGACGGTGAACTCGACGGTCAGCACATCGCCTTGCCTACCTGCCGGGTAGTCGCCGGGGGCGAGGTGTACCGCTTGCACGGCGCTGTCGGGGAAGGTCTTGGCGTAGAAGGTTGCGGCTTCCAGGGCGGTGCCGTTGTACCAGAGGCAGAGGAGTGGAGTCACAATTGTTGCCCGAGCAGCCCAAATGCCGTTAACCAGCCACACACTTATGGGGTTCTGGTATCAGTCCTATGCGATTCACCCGGTTTATCCATCAATGCGTGAGCAGGTAGTTTGCTCTCAAAGCAATCACGCACTGATTTTTCGGGAGACTCCGCACGATGAGATCCACACTGAAAACCCGTCTCATGGCCGCGATGATGGGCATGTCCGGCGCTGAACTCCAGGCGGCAGACTACAAGATGGCCTGTAGATAGCCGCCAACGTCTACACCCCGGCGAACTATGACGCGGCTAAGAAATGGCCTGGTACGGCGCAACGGCTACCAGGACTCCCAAGTCGCGACCATCCAGGAGCGCCTGCAACAAGCCTCGGCCGCCCGCGCCCAGGACGCCGGCGGTGGCGCAGTGGTGTACACCGGCGACGTCAAATTGACCGATGAACAAGTCCCCAAACTGCCGTATGACCTGTATCGCCAAGGCTTTGAGTAGTACGGCAAGACCCACGCGCACCCGAATTCAACCTTCAAGTACACCTTGAGCAGCCTGCTGGACCTGATGAGCTTCGACGCCACCGACCAGATCGGGTTGATCGACAAACCGCTGCTAATGATCGCAGGCAGCAAGGCCGACAGCCTTTACATGTCTGAGCAAGCCTTCGCCAAGGCCACCGGTACCCAGGACAAGCAGTTGTTCAAGATCGAGGGTGCCACACACATCGAGACCTATTGGGCGCCCGCTCGGCGTGGCATACGCATCGGGCGGGGCAGCGTTTGGTGGTGATGTCGGGCGTGGGGTTGACCCAGGAGTGGGGCAAACCTGCGCAGCGCATCCAGCACATTCAGAGGCGTGTGATATGGCTGCCCCTTGGCGAGAGGCAGCGCGCATTACTGCAAAGGCACATAAATATCGGTCTGCCATTGATCCTGCGGTGTCTCGGGGAAAATGCTCAGATACTCGAAGAACAGCGGATGGTCCCGCAGCTCCTCGCCGCTGGTAGGCAGCCAGTCGCGATAGATCGGATAGATCGATTCGCCGATATGATCCGGCGAGCCCACGTGACGCACCACCACGCAACGCCCGCCAGGGATAACCCGCTCGGTTACGCCGAACTCATTCGCGGCGACGGCCTCGTGAATCTCGCCGCAGATTGCAAACCGGAACTCTTCGGCCGGGGTCGTATCGGGGTTGCCGAACGGAATACCAAAGCTGCGACTGGAGGCCACCGGCGACTGCCTGCTCTGCATGCGCCATTCGATAAATTTACGCACGCTCTCTCCCACGAGCGCGGGCGCTCCGCGATGCTCCAAGGCTGCAACCCGGACTGCGCAAAACTCGACGATTCGTATCTGCATGATGATGTTCCTGGAAAAGTGAGGGATGGTGAACACCGCACTCCAGACCTGCCAATTCGGTTGTTTCCTGAAGGCACTCGGCGTCGTACCGAACGCGCGCCTGAACGCCCTGGAAAACGCTTCGGGGCTTTCGAAACCCGCACCGAACGCGGCGTCCAGCACCGAGTAGTCCGCGCCGGAAGACAAGCAATGCGCTGCGCGTCGTAGTCGCATCAGTTGCACATAACGCGAAACAGGCACGCCAACGAACGCGGTGAATTGTCGGTGGAAGTGAAACGCCGAAAAATTCGCGACCTGGCTTAACGTGTTCACCGACAAGTCACCTTCAAGATTGGCGTCGATGTAGGCGAGCACCAGGTCGAAGCGTTTTGTGTAGGCGGCGTTGCTCGGCAAGTCAGGCACTGGATGGAGGCTCCGGAAGATACGGTAGGCAGTAGAGTCGACGAGATCGGCGTGCCCGTGCCTAGCCGTGTTTGCTCAGCTTGCAATTGAATTGACGGATCGCTTACTCCGGAATTCCGCTCACCGTATGCACTACGCGCATTGCACAAGGAGGTCGCGCCCCTTGCGGTTCGACCTGCTCGCATTGCTTCAGCAACGGATAGGCATCGGCAAACTTCATGGCCGCCACCTGTTCGGGGTGCTGCTGCGAAACAAAACAGTGCTCGAACCGGAAGGCGGCATACACCTCGGGCAGCAAGGCCGGGTAGTCGTAAACCTCGTCGACGATACTCTTCAACATCTGGGACATCGGCCCGTTGACCGCAGGGGAAATCCTGGAGAGCAGCTCATCCTTGGCGACGCCCGCTTGCCTGGCCTCAATAGCTTGTTTCGACGCACCGATGGAGGCCTGCATTCCCTGCGGAAACGGACAATCAGACGCCGCCCATGCAGAGGCCGACGCCATGCAACTCAGAACAGTGAAAACAGCGGCCATCCTTGCCATGAATTTTCCTCGGTTGTCGCAAGCGTTGTCGAAATAGGCTGCGGATTTTAACGGATGTTGGTTGATGATGGGGTTCCGTTGAACGGGTTCGTTTTGGGCTGCGTTCTGGCTCTCATGGCGGGCGAGAATCGGCCAAAAGCGGACACCAACAGCGTCTACGAACGCCGGGGCGATTCACTCTCGGTTGAAAGCAGCCTGTCAATAACGGGGAAACTCCCTAAAACCGCATCCATCCGTCACATCCCACCTTCAGCCCCGGCCCAACCCGCCGATAACCCTACTATTCGCATGCCTATCCCTGCCCACCCTTGATCGAGTCGACCACATGAACCCACTTACCCTTCTAAAAAAAGCCCGGGCCGATCGTCAAGGCACCGCCACGCTCACCAGTACTGCCAACGACCTGGACGCCGCACTCACCGCCTTACGCATCACCCCCACCCTGATCACCGGCTTTATCTCGCCGCATCTGGACATCGACGTAATCGCCGCCAAGCTCAAACGCCGCTTCCCCCAATCCACCATCAGCCTCTGCACCACCTCCGGCGAACTCTGCAATGCGCCCAATTCGTTGTATTGCGCCACCGGCGATCGCTGGGATCGGATCGTGTTGCAGTTGTTCGACGACAGTCTGATCGCCTCGGCCGAGGTGGCGATGGTGCCGTTGGAGTGTGAGGACATTCGCGGTGGCGGTAAGCGGTTGGGAATGCAGGAGCGAATTGCCAAGTTGGTGTCCAATATCAAGCGAGTGCAGGTACGCACGTCGATTGATCATCGCGATACGTTGGCGTATGTGGTGTTCGACGGGTTGTCGGCGTCGGAGTCGTTTTTTATGGAGGCGCTTTATGAGTCGGGGCGGTTTCCGTGTTTGTTTGTAGGGGGATCGGCCGGGGGTAAGTCGGATTTCCAGAAGACGCTGATTCATGACGGTCAGCGCAGCTATCAGAACCATGCACAGATTGTGTTCCTGAAGACGGCGGCGCATGTGCGATTTGGGGTGTTCAAGAGCCAGAACTTTAAACCGGCGGATTTGACCTTCAGTGTGCTGACCGCGTCGGTTGAGGACCGCACGATTGACCAGGTGATCGACAGCAACGGCAATATCAAGAGCATGGTGCAAGCACTGTGTGATGCTTTCGGTTGCGCGCCCCAGGCGCTGGAGTCGAAGCTGGCGGACTATTCGTTTGCGATTCGGGTGGGCAGTGAGTTGTTTGTACGATCCATCGCGCGTATCGATTATGAGCAGCAGATCGTGCAGTTGTTTTGCGACGTGGCGCCGGGCGAGGAATTGGTGATGGTGCGGCGTACGCCTTTGCGTGAGGCCACGCGCCTGGACTATGAGCAGTTCCTGCGCGGCAAGGGTGGCCAGCCGGTGGCGGGGATTTTGAATGACTGCATTTTGCGCCGGCTGAACAACGGCGCCGAGCTGGGCAGCATGGCCGGCATTTTTGGTGATGTACCGTTGGCGGGTTTTTCGACCTTTGGGGAGATTTTGGGCTTGAACCTGAACCAGACGTTGACGGCGATTTTCTTCTTTCGGGTGGCCAAGGGTGCGAGTTTCAGTGATGAGTACGTGGACAATTTCATCGCCCATTACGGCGAGTTCAAGGCATTTTTCCTACGGCGCCAGGTGAAGAAGTTGGCGGGGTTGAACCATGTGGTGGTCAAGCAGATTACCGCGTTCAAGAACAATGACTTCAGCAATACCCTCAATACCCGTGGGCTGGACCGCAATATCCTGCCGGTGTTCGAAGGCTTGGCAGACTTAGGCATGGTGTTGGCCCATGCCGAGCGTCAGCAGGAGGACATCGCCGCGCAGCTCAAGCATTACTCGGGTGAGTTGCACGCGTCGATGGATGAACTGGTGGGTACGATCGACCAGCAGAACGCCGTGTCTGCCCAGGCCGGGACAACGGTGGAAGGGCTTTCCAGCCAGGCGGATGTGGCGGTAGAAGGTGCGCGCACGCTGGCCGGGTCGAGTTTGCGTATCCAGTCGATTGTGCAGGTGATCCAGCAGATCGCCGGGCAGACCAACCTGCTGGCGCTTAACGCCGCCATTGAAGCGGCGCGCGCGGGCGACCTGGGCCGGGGTTTTGCGGTGGTGGCGGATGAAGTGCGCAAACTGGCGGAAATCACCCGTAAGAATGCGGCGGAAATCGGCGTGGATATTGACCTGCTGTCCAGTGAGATCCAGCGCGTTGCCCAACAGATCGAAGACCAATCCACCGGCGTCGGCGCGTTGCGCGAAATGCTCGATGCACTGGAGGCGTCGAGCCGCGCGACCGAGGGTACGGCGCAACGCACTAAAACCATTGCGGATACGTTGACCGGGCTCACCCATGCCTAGGCGCAAGCCGAGTCGCCAGGGCTACAACGCTCATTGGCAAGTGACGCCCGATTAGCGCCCCATGAGTGGGTAGTGCTCGATGCGACACGGATGCGGGTGGCCGTCGCCCTTGCAAATCCCATCCAGATACCGGTAGTCAATCTGCACCGACTGGCCTTTTCGAGGCCATTGCCGACGTGGGAGGGTGTTCTGGTAATCGGTGGTTTCCGGGGTGAAGGTGACCGTCGAGCCTTGCTGGGGACATTGCGTGGTGGGGGAGGTCGGGGCGACCTTGAGGATCCGCCCCTGCAGCTGTGGGTAGGGTTGTTTCAAGACGTTGACGATCTGTACGTCCAGCCGGCAAATCTGCCAGCTCGCCGCGTGGACGGGGCTGCACAGGGTGGTGAGCGCAAGGGCCAGCGCTGCGTATGTTTTCATGGGCTAAATGTCCAGATCCTTGGAACAAGCAACCTGGCAAGGCCCTGAACTTCCGTCAGCTTCTGGCTGACTTAGTCTTTGGCGCCGGGTCAGTTGGGGAGTGGTAGCACTATGCCAATTACCCAGCGGCCAATACAAGTCTTATGAATTTGAGAGGGGGCCTATAGGGATATAGGTGTAAGCAATAAGCCAGAATGACTTTAGATATGCAGTCGCATGCTGTGAGCCTTGACTATCGGGCTGAACTAGAACCGCGCCGGCGGTCCGCTTCTGGCCGATGCTGTTGAAAAAGTCGGTTCTTCCAGACTGCCCGCATACTGATCGCTGAAAACGCCTTTTTTGCACGCAGCTACGCGAAATCTGAGCCCGGAGTACTCTGCTCAATGCAAAGATTTCAATCTCAAGTGCGTACTTTTCTACCGTGGAAACCACGGCCGACTTTTTCAACAGAATCGGCCGAAAGCCGCCCCTCAACACCGCGGCGTTTTCGTCCGGAAAAAAACGCCATTCATAAATGTCTGAAAGAGGGCGCGCAGGCACCCACCTCAAGGACGATACAACCCTGTCGCATCCCGCCAGTACAAGGTTTGCTCGAACTGAAAGCTAATGAGAAAGAGCGCCGAACACGACTGGAATATGGATTGAGCGAGTTTATCCAAATCTTCCATTGCCGATTCCCCCTCTGGTTCGGGCCCTTTGATTCTAATGGTGCAACGCACAGCGACAGGGAAGTCGATCCCCATTTTATGCTCGGCATAAATCGTTGGGTCATCGCGTACGCCATGGGTGCTCAATTTGAGTCCCGAGGTAAATTCAGCGTACAGCCCATTTTCTGAGACCTCGATTTCCAGAGCACCAGCCTGCGCAAGTGCTTTGCTCAGCGTCGAAATGGTGAGCGTACTGTCAGCTTCCAGGCACAGATCAAGACTCATGAATCGTTCCTCTTCCTTGGCAACACAAAGCGGTGGCCGGTCAACATGCAAATGTCCTTGTGCGCTCGCACCCAACTAGCCCGCTGGCGTATGCAGACGAACGTAGTAATTGTCGAACTCGCCGCTTTCGACGAACTGGAAACCGTGGCGGGTGTAAAAACGATTCGAGGCACTCTGTTTCAGCGCGCCGACTTTAATCGGTAGTGCAACGGCATCCGCTTCGTTGAATAGCTGGGCAAGTACCGCAGAGCCGATGCCCGACCCTTGTGCGTTGGGTCGCACATACAAGTGGTCGAGCAACCATTCGCTTGGACGCTGTCGGACCACTACAAAGCCGACCTTTTCTCCCGACACTTCGATATAGCGTGTGTCGCGGGCTTCAAAACTGCCAACAAACCGCTCGCGGGCACGCACCGGATCGAAGCGTCCGACCTGCTCCAGGCTGTCGCGCATGGCTTCAATTCGAATGGCAACGAGATCGTCCAGGTCGCTGTGTTGTGCAGGGACTAACAGGGCAGGGGGATTGGGGGTGATAGGCATAGTTGCACGCGAGGTTCCATCCTGGGGTGGCCAGTATAGGGGCTATTCAGAAACGCGTGCGTTGGGACTGCAATGGCTCCAACGCATGCGTTTCCGGGCGGGTAGCCGTAGGTCGGAGCGCGGTCAGAAGGTGTATTTGGCGGTGACGCCGAAGCTGCGCGGGTTGCCGTAGGTGTCGGTGGAACCCCAGGTCGGGCTGGTGGCAATGGCCGAATAGTAGGTGCGGTCGAAGATGTTGTTCACGTTCAGTTGCAGGTCCAGGTGCTTGTTGAGCTGGTAAGCGGCCATCACGTCGGCCACGGCGTAGCTGCCTTGTTCCAGGCGATAGGTGCTGCCGTTTGCGAGGGCGACATCGTTGTACATGCGGCTCTGCCAGTAGAGGTTGCCGCCGACCCGCAGTTTTTCCAGGGGGCCCTGGAAGCGGTAGGAGGTGGTCAGCTTGAACAGGCGTTCCGGGGTATCGGTGTCGAAGCGCTGGTTTTTGTTGCTGGCGCTGTCTTTGACGTAGTGCGCACGGGTGTAGGTAAAGCCGCCGCCGACTTGCCAGTTTTCGGTGAGGGCGCCTTGCAGTTCCAGGTCGATACCTTGGCTGCGTACCAGGCCGGAGGCTTCGGAGCAGCTCTGTTGCGGGCAGCCTGCCTGGGTCGCAGGATCGGTCGCACGGTTTTTCTGGTCGATCTGGAACACCGCCAGGCTGGCGTTCAGCGCACCGTTGAAGTACTCGCCCTTGATGCCCATCTCGTAGTTTTCACCAACGATGGGTTCCAGCACCTTACCGGAAAAATCCTTGTTGCTTTGCGGGGTGAAGATGTCGGTGTAGCTGGCGTAGACCGAGTGGTGGTCGTCGAGGTCGTAGATCACACCGGCATACCGCGTGAGGTTGCGGGTGACCTTGTAGTCGCCGTCGCCCTGGCGGTCGTCGTAGTCATACCAGTCGACGCGCGCGCCGAGGATCACCTTGAGTGGGTCGGCAAGGTTGAGGCGGGTGGTCAGGTAGACGCCGTCCTGGGTGGTGATGGCGTGGGTCTTGCCGTCGCGTACGAAGTCGGGCTTGGCGCCATTGAGCGGGTAGTTGGTGTCATACGGGCTGTATTCCTTGGAAGTGGCGTCGTAGATGCGCTTGCTGGTGCCGACCACCACTTCGTGAGTGCGGCCGAACGCTTCGACCGGGCCGCTGGCGAAGGTGTCGAAAGCGTATTGCTGGTCGTCCTGGTGCGATTGGTAGACGGTGCGTGCCAGGGTGGTCTGGTAGCGCGACTGATAGCTGCCGCTGAACACACCGTCGAGTTGCGAGGCGGAGCCGGCGACCTTGAGTTTCCAGCCGTTTTCGAAGCGCTGTTCGACGTCGCCGAATACGGTGTCGATGGTCAGTTTCTTGTTTTCCCAATCGGTGCCGGGGTTGGTGGAGCGGGGCAGGTTCAGGTGATGGCCGTCGGTACCGATGGGCAGGCCGCCCCAGAAGAGGTTGGTCTGGTCTTCCTGGCGCGACAGGCCGAGGGTCAGGGTGGTGTTTTCGCTCAGGTCGGCTTCGGTGATGCCGTAGAACAGACCGTGGTTGCTCTCTTCACCGTCGCGGAAGCTGTTGGCGTCGCGGTACGAACCGACCATACGCCCGCGCAAGGTGCCGCTGTCGTTCAGCGGGCCGGAGGCATCGAGTTCACCGCGATAATCATCCCAGCTGCCGGCGGCCCCGGTGATCGACACTTGCGGCGTGGCGGTGGGGCGCTTGCGCACGAAGTTGATCGCCGCCGACGGGTTGCCAGCGCCGGTGACCAGGCCGGTGGCGCCGCGAATCACTTCCACGCGGTCAAACATTGCCAGGTTGGGCTGCACACTGTTGCTGTAGCCGGAGTAGGCGCTGGGCAGGCCGTCGAACATCATGTTGTCGATGTCGAAGCCGCGCGAGCTGTAGGTCTGGCGGCCCGGGCCGCTGGCCTGGCTGAGGAACAGGCCGGGGGTGTTCTTGACCACGTCGTTGACGCTGGTCATGGCTTGGTCGTCCATGCGTTGGCGGGTAATGACGGTGCTGGCTTGCGGGGTTTCACGCGGGGTGAGCTTCAGCTTGGTGGCTGTGGCCATTTCGCCGGTGGTGTAGGACTGGGTGCCTTCGGTAGTTTCACCCAGTTGTTGCCCGGAGATTTCGGTGGCGCCGAGTTCCAGCGGTGCTGCGTGGGTGTCAGCGGCGGCCGCGAACGCGGCTTGAGGGCTGGCGATACAAATGGCCAGGGTCAGCAGGCAGGGTGAAAAACGGCCGCTGACGGAGGGTTGTATGGACATGCAGGTTGCTCTCCCCAAAATGCCGTCCCTGGCAAATAATAAAACGGTTGATAATTATTCGCATTAGGTTGGCAGCTTACGTCCTGTAATAAAAGCCTTAGCAGAGAGATAGTTAATAAAATTTTCACATTTGGCGGGGCACTGCGAACGTGCATTTCAAGCGGGGGGTATCGCAGCGGCGCACGTATCCGCTGCGATACAACACAGCACCTCAGAACGCCATTCTCAGTCCCAGCGTACCTTGCCGACCGTTGAAGGCATTGCTGTCCAGGTTGCGGTTGAAGCCCACTTCGCTGTACAGGCTGATGCCCGGCGCCACCGTGAGGTCGGCGCCGAGGCTGACGCCCATCGTAGTGGATTTCTGTTCGGTATCGATGTCGGTGACATCGGCAAAGGTCACCGTGTTTTTACCTCCACGGGTGTGCCAGATGTTGGCACGGGCATAGGGTTGCAATGGCATGCCACTGACCTGGTAATCACCGCGCAGACGTGCGCCGAGGCGGCTGGTGACGGTGGTGTCGGCTTTATACGCAACGTCGGAGATACCGTCGTTTTGGCTGTCCAGTTTGGTCTTGCCGATGATTAGTTGGGCCTGGGGTTCGACGACCCAGTTGGCTACCACCGGGAAAGACCAACCCACTTCCGCCGAAGCAGACACGTTATGCCCACGGGTTTTCATCTTCACGCCACGGTCCGACTCGTTGTGGCCGTCGAGGCGCGAGCCCATCAACACCAGGTCCAGATAAGCCCGGTTGGCGCCGATCAGTGTCCAATACACACCGAGGCTGTCGCTGCGCAGGGTGGTGCTGCCGGCGTCCTTGTCCTGCCAGCCGTCGTTGAAACCCTTGATGTCGCCCTTCAAACGGCTATGGCCGACGAAGAACCCGGCGTGGTGCACCTTGCCGTCGTCGGTGGCGAGGGTAAAGAGGTCGGTGCCCACATTAAACCCGGTTGTGGAGCTGTCCAACGTGGGGTTTACCGTGCCGGCGAAGCTTTGCCGGCTGCTGCTGCCGTAGACCCGGCCCCATCCCGTGTGAGGTAGGTCGGTCTGTTGCTGGTTCTGGTCACCCATGCGTTCGTGGTAAGTGCCAAGCATGCCCTGGACAATTTGCTGGGCGGCCGGAAACAGTGCGGCGTAGATCGATACTTCGGAGCGGTAGATTGGAATCGGGGTGATGACCGGGTTGGGCGGCAGCGGCGGTGTACCTGGCACCGGTTCCGGGAGCGGCGTGACGATCACCGGGTCCGGTGGTGGGATAACCGGTACCGTGGAGCGCAGGTAGTAGTTTTCTGCGGTGCCGTCGGTGACGCCACCCTTGAACAGATAGTAGTTAAATGCCCCTGCGGAAACGGAATGGGCCAGGCTAAAGGCACCGGCGCTACTGGTCGCACCGTTGGTGGCTTGCACTACCTGTATCCCGTCTTGCAACGAGCCTGCGCCCGCGCCGCCGAGGTTGGTGATGTCGATCTTGCTGGAGCCCTGGATCGTGCCTTTGCTGACCACCAGCTTGTCGCTGGCTGAGTTATCCGGCCCCAATACGGTCTGCAGGGCGAGCGTGCCGCCGGTCCCGATGTAATTGCCGTTGACGGTCAGGACGTCCGTGGCAGTGGTACTGCCGGTGGTCATGTCGATCATTCCGCGGTTAGTCAGGGTTGCCAACTGGTTGCTGTCAAATGCGCTGATGGCACCGGTGTTGACCAGCAGTCTGCTGCTGCCGTTGAGCGTCATGGCGCCGGTTCCCGTACCGGCATCGCCCAGTACAAAGGTGCCTCTAAGGGTGAAGGTGGCGTTGTTGTCCAGCGTCACCTGTTCCCAGTTGGTATAGCGTCCGGGAGTGGTGGCCTGGGTGTTGTCGAATGTCAGCGTGTCGGTGCCCGTACCGCCGTCAATCAGTGAGGTAGAAGACACAAGGGGTTCATTCAAGTTCTGTAGCAGCGCCGTATCGTTGTCGGGGCCGAGCAGAATGAAGCCGTTGATTTTGCCGCCACCGATCCAACTGAAACGATCGTTGCCGGTACTGGCGAGGATTTGCCCGTTGATGGTGCCGCCAGTGACGGTGATCGTGTCCACGCCACCGCTGGTGCTGACATTGCCGCCGATGTAGGCGGTGCCCGAGATCAAAATGGTGTCGTCATCAAAGCCGGTCACCAGGTTGTTGATGATGGTCCCGCCACTCATGTCGAACAGGTTCTTGTCGAGCTTCATGTCCACCCGACCGATCGTGCCGCCGGTCATCTTGGCATCATCACCGTCCTCGAACGCACGGGTAATCGTGCCGCCACTCATGGAAAACTTGTCGTGCCCGTCGCCCTGGGCCAATGAGTCAATCGTGCCGCCACTCATGGAGAAATCGTCAACGCCGGCCCCCTGGTTGATCGCGCCTGCCTGGCCACCGCTGACCTGCGCAACATCGGTCCCCGAGCCCTGGTTCACAGCCCCGGTGATCGTGCCCTTGTTCAAGCGAAAGATATTCGCGCCATCCCCCATGTTCACCGCGCCGTTGATCTGCGTGTCCGGTGCGTCCAGTTGCACCAGATCGTTGCCTGGGCCCAGGGTCACATTGCCATTGATCACGCTGTTGCCACTGGGGAACAACACTTGGTTGTCGCCGGTCGCTGCGTTGATGCCGGGGTCGGTGCCACTGGTACAGGTAAACACCTGGCCGGTGGCAGGGCTGCCGCTGACGACACAGGCGCCTTGGGACAGCAGCGGCCACGCCGCGAGGATCGCCGACGTGGCGAGGCCGAAGTACAGCGGGGGGCAAGTGCGTATACGCATAATCCGTCCTCATGAATGAGCAATGCGGCTCAAACCATGACAACGTGATGCGCGATATGGATCAGGGAATACGGGGTACCTGCTCAAAAACACCGGCCAATGCAAGGGGTTGGCATGGTTTTCTCGACTGCACCTCAACCTGTGCAGCGCTGTTGCCACCTTAGTAGCAGATTCCAGCGCCCGCCACTGTGAGAATTGACAGGTATAGACGAGTGCGTGCCTAGACAAACACGATCTCATACGGGTCGCGCATGCGTTCCAGCAACACTTGCGCAAGCATGGGCGCCAAGCCAATCTCGGGGTCGCCCACCAACTGGCTGGCGTAGGCGTGGGCAGCGTGCAGCTTGCGCGCCACGCTCCAGGTATCCAGGCGTACCTTGCGCGCCCGTTGCCAGGGGATCACAGACGCCTCCCGCGTTGGCCAGTGCCACGCCCAGATCGGTAGCTCGTACAGGCGCGCCCCCACCAGGTTGCATGCATGGGCGGTGGCGCGACCGACTGCATCATGGTCGTCGTTGCCGTCGTTGCGCCAAGTGGTGAAGACCACATCCCCCGGCTGCAGGTAGCGGGCAATGAACTGGCCCAACGGTTGCTCGCGGGCGGCCAGGGCGTTGTCGCAAAAGCCGCCGCGAATCCACTTCAGGCTATGCAATGGCATGCCCAGGCGGCGCAGCGCCTCGACGCTTTCCTGGGGCCGCACCACGCTCAGGCGGCTTGCCGGCCACACGCTGGAGCCGGGGTGGCTGGCGCTGCCGTCGGTCACAGAGATCAGTTGCAGCGGATGATCCAGGGTGCTCAGCAGTTGCAGCAGACCGCCGCAAGCCAGCACTTCATCGCCCGGATGCGGGGCGACCACCACCACGCGGGTGTCCCGTGGTACCAGCGAAGTCGGATTGATTACGGGGATTTGCGCCAGTTGCGGGGCGCTGTTCCAGATTTGCGCCGGGCCGCGGCGGCCGTCGCTTAAGGAGGCAGGCTTCATGGGTGTCACATCCTTGTCGATTGATGCGGGTCGTACCCCGTTGACGGGACGACACTCTTTTATTCACTCCAGGCTCCGCTGGCGTGACTGCACGGCACTCCAACCCTGGAGTGCCGGCAAGGCGACTTGAGCATAGTCAACGATTGGTCGCTTTTACATCTTGGGATGTCGTTTTTTTACCGACTTGGTGGCTGGGTCACACCTCCTCTTCGTATTGCAGCTCAAACAACAGCAGCGAACGCCCAGTGGCCGCGTACTCGTGATCGAACTCGAAGCGTTCCTGGCCGCGCACGGCGGTCTGGTTGGTGTCGACCATGCACGTCCAGAAGCCGCCTTCAGGCACCGGCGGCAGGCGGAAGTTGACCATGTCGTGGTGCGCATTCACCACCAGCAGCAAGGTGGCATCGGCACCTGGCCGACGAATGCCGGTTTCCTGGGCACGGCCGTCCATCAGCATGCCCAGGCAGCGGCCATGGCTGTCCTGCCACTGCTCGGTGGACATCTCATTGCCATCCGGCGCGAGCCAGGTGACGTCCTTGACGCCGATGTCTTCGTTGTAGTCGCCCACCAGGAAACGCCCACGGCGCAGGATCGGGTACGCCAGGCGCAGCTTGATCAGGCGTTTGACGAACTTGAGCAGGGCCTTGCCGTCTTCGTCCAGGTCCCAGTTGACCCAGCCGATTTCGCTGTCCTGGCAATAAGCGTTGTTGTTGCCATGTTGCGTACGCGCGAACTCGTCACCCGCGACGATCATCGGCGTGCCCTGGGCCAGCAGCAGCGTGGCGAAGAAGTTGCGCATCTGGCGCAGGCGCAGCTCGTTGATTTCCGGGTCGTCGGTGGGGCCTTCGACGCCGTGGTTCCAGGACAGGTTGTTGTTACTGCCGTCCTGATTGTTCTCGTCGTTGGCCTCGTTGTGTTTGTCGTTGTACGACACCAGGTCGTGCAGGGTGAAACCGTCGTGGGCGGTGATGAAGTTCACCGAGGCATAGGGCCGGCGGCCACGATGGTTGAACATCTCGCCGGAGGCGGTCATGCGTGCGGCGAAGTCGGCGAGTTGGCCGTCATCGCCTTTCCAGAAGGCGCGCACGGTGTCGCGGAAACGGTCGTTCCATTCCACCCAGCCCGGCGGGAAGTTGCCGACTTGATAACCGCCGGGGCCGCAATCCCAGGGTTCGGCGATAAGTTTGAGCTGGCGCAACACCGGGTCCTGGCGGCAGGCGACGAGGAAACTGTGGCGCTCGTCGAACCCCTCGCGGTAGCGCCCAAGGATCGTCGCCAGGTCGAAGCGGAAGCCGTCGACGTGCATCTCGTTGGCCCAGTAGCGCAGCGAGTCGGTGACCATTTGCAGCACGCACGGGTGGCTCAGGTCGAGGGTGTTGCCGGTGCCGGAGTCGTTGATATAGAAGCGCTTGTCATCCGGCATCAGGCGGTAGTACGAGGCGTTGTCGATACCGCGCATGGACAGGGTCGGGCCGCGCTCGTTGCCCTCGGCGGTGTGGTTGTAGACCACGTCGAGGATCACTTCGAGCTTCTGCTCGTGCAGGTGCGCGACCATTTCCTTGAACTCGGCGATCTTGCCGCTGGCCAGGTAACGCGGGTCGGGGGCAAAAAACGCGATGCTGTTGTAGCCCCAATAGTTGGTCATGCCTTTTTGCAGCAGGTGCTGGTCGTTGACGAACGCGTGCACTGGCAGCAGTTCGACGGAGGACACGCCGAGCTGGCGGATGTGCTTGAGCACATCATCTTCCATCAACCCCGCGCAGGTGCCACGCACGGATTCGCCGACGCTGGGGTGGCGCATGCTGATGCCGCGCAGGTGGGTTTCGTAGATGATCGTGCGGTCCCACGGCACCCGCACCGGCTGGTCGTTGCCCCAGGTGTGCGCCGGGTCGATGACCTTGCACTTGGGCACGAAGGGCGCGCTGTCGCGTTCGTCGAAACTGAGGTCGTCGTCCGGGTGGCCGATGGTGTAGCCGAACAGCGCCTCGGACCATTTGAGCGCCCCGACCAATTGCTTGGCATAAGGGTCGATCAGCAATTTGTGATGGTTGAAACGGTGACCGTTGGCCGGGTCATACGGGCCGTACACGCGGTAGCCGTAGATAAGCCCCGGGTGGGCGTCAGGCAGGTAGCCGTGGAAGGTTTCATCGGTGTATTCGGGCAGCTCGATGCGCTCCAGCTCCACCTCGCCGCTGTCGTCGAACAGGCACAGCTCGACCTTGGTCGCGTTGGCCGAGAACAGCGCAAAGTTGACGCCCAGACCGTCCCAGGTAGCGCCGAGGGGGAAGGGCAAACCTTCACGAATCCGCGACGGCTCGTTTTTAGGCGTCGATGGGGTGTTGTCGGGTTTGCTCATTGAGTTGCTCCTGCAGAATTTTTTCGGGACGAACGCGGCCGTGCTGACGGTGGTCAGGTGAGCATTGAATTCAGAGTGAAATGCGCCCCCTGTGGGAGCGGGCTTGCCCGCGAATGCCGAGTGTCAGTCAGTGCATCGATTGCTGACCCAGCGCCTTCGCGGGCAAGCCCGCTCCCACAGGGAAGTGCGCTTAACTGGCCGGTTTGCGCGGGGCCTTGGGTTTTTTCTCGGCGGGCGGCTTGGCGGCTGGCTTGGGCTTGGCCGCCGCTTTCGGTTTGGCTGCCGGCTTAGGCTTGCTCGGCGTCAAAGCTTCGGCTTCCGCCAGCTTGCGTGCCATCTCCCAATGGCGCGTGTCCTGGCCGTGGGGTTTGCCCTCCGACTCCCAGATCTGGTGTGCCAGTTCCCGTATGCGTTTGTCTTCAGTACTCATCGCAATGCTCCTCACAGAAAATGTTCAGCTCTCTTGATCATCAGGATTAATAAAGACGTTGACCGGGAAATCCCCCAGGGCAGTGCTCAGCGGCAGCTCCTTGTTTGGTGTGACTGCGCCTGTGTGGAAAAGTCCCTTCCATTTTTGTGTCGTGGCGGCGAACGGTAGTGTGACCCGTGTATCGCCCCAAACCTGCGCATTGATCTGGGGAAACACACCGTTTTCAAGCAGGCAATGGGACCAGCGTGGCACCACCACCACGAGGTATTTGCCCTGGTGTTCGCGGGCGAACGCGACAACGTGCGCGGCGTGTTTGCCCAGCACTTGCAGCGGCGTGTAGCGGCCACTGTGGAACAGTTCGGGGTAGGCCTTGCGCAGGGCCAAGGCCTGGGCGATCACCGCCTGTTTGATACGCCCGTCGCGCCAGTGGAACAACAGTTCGCCGATGTCCGGTGGGGAGCGCAACGCCTGTTGCCGGGCGTTGAAATCCACCGGGCGACGGTTGTCCGGGTCCACCAGGCTGAAGTCCCAGAACTCGGCGCCCTGGTACAGGTCCGGCACCCCCGGCACGGTGATGCGAAGCAAGGATTGCGCCAGCCCATTGATCGCGCCAGCCGGGGCGATGACCTGGGCGGCGTTGCCGATGGCGCTGCGCAAGGCGTGGCCTTCAGCGCTCAGCAGCAAGCGCGACAGGAAGGTTTCGACGCCGCGCTCGTAGGCCTCGTTGGGCGCGCTCCAACTGCTGTGCAACTTGGCTTCGCGCAAGGCTTTTTGTTGCCACTGCCAGAGGCGTTGTTGGTAACCCTCGAGGTCTGCACCGAGGTCCAGTGGCCAACTGCCCAGCAGCACTTGATAGAGGATCAGTTCATCGCCTGCGGCGGGGCTGGTGTCACTGCGCAACGGCGCGGCAAGGCTGCGCCAGTGTTCCACTTGCTCGGCAAACCACGGTGCGCATTCACTCAGCACCGCCAGGCGTGCGCGGCTGTCTTCGCCGCGCTTGTGGTCGTGGGTGGCGGTGGCCAGCAGGTTATCGGGGAAGCTCTGCAAGCGCTGCCGGTTGACGGCATGAAACTCGGCCAGCGGCGCACTGAAGTGCTCGGTGCTGAAGCCCACATCGTTGCGCGACAACAGCACCGCCGAACGATAGAACGCTGTGTCTTCCACCGCCTTGGCCGCCGCCGGCGAGGTCAGTTGCTGGAACCGTACGCAGGCATGCTTGAGGATCTTGCGCTCACGCCCCAGCGGGCGATCGCGCCAGGGTTGGCCGCCTAGCCAGTTGGCCAGGTGGTCAAGCACCGGCCAGTCGCCTTCGCCCAAGGTGCTGCGGGCGCCGTCCATGGCCTGCTGGAACACACGCTCATCGGCGGCACTGCGGCCGCGGGCGCTGATGTAGGTGCGGTACACCGGGAAATGCACGATCAATTCCTGCAAGGCACGGCGGATTGCGCCAAGGGTCAGGTCGCGGGTCATCACGTCGTCGCGGGCCACTTGCAGCAGGGCCTGGGCCACGCTTTCAAAGTCGCCGCCGAGGGAGCCGTTGAGGATTTGCTGGCGGGCCAGGCGCGCTTCCTCGATGAACGCCGACGGGCGCTCGCTGTGGCGCGTCCACAGCTCGGCCAGTGGGGCGAAGCCGTCCGGGTGATGTTGCAGCAACGACAGCTGGTTCATGAATTCGTAGCCGGTGGTGCCGTCCACCTGCCAGTCTTCACGCAGAGTTTCACCGTCGCCGAGGATCTTCTCGACAAAGATCGGCAAGTGCCGTCCGGGCGCCAACGAGTCCACGCGTCGGCGCAGCTTGCGGCAGTAGCCGCGTGGGTCGGCCAGGCCGTCGATATGGTCGATGCGCAGGCCGTCCACCAGGCCTTCGCTGATCAGTTCGAAGATCTTGCCGTGGGTGGCTTCGAACACCGCACTGCGTTCGACACGCAGGCCGCCGAGCTCGTTGACGTCGAAGAAGCGCCGCCAGTTGATGTCGTCCGCCGCCGTACGCCAGCTGGCCAGGCGGTAGGCTTGTTGTTCCAGCAGATGATGCAGGCGGTCGAAGTCGAACCTGGCCAACTGTTGCTCGATGGCGCGCAGGACCTGGTCCTCGCTGGCGCGTTCGGCCAGTAACTGTTTGAGCCGTGCGGCCTCGTGGTAGGCGTCGTCTTGATAGGCGAGGGCGCTGAAGCGCTCGGCCAGCGGCTGGAGCAACGGGTCGGTGCCGAGGATCGCGGGGTAATCCCGTGGGCAGATCGGGAAGTGGTGTTCGTAATGCGCGACGTAAAACGCGCCGTGGGCCGCATCAAATTGCAGGCTCACAGTGCCGCTCTGCAAAGCTTCGCCGTAATCGCTGCCGAGGAACGGCATGAGCAATTGGCCCTTGAGCAACGGGTCTGGCGAGTGCCACTGGATGTCGAAAAACTCGCTGTAGGGGCTC
The DNA here is from genome assembly GCF_030687535.1 of Pseudomonas sp. FP2335. NCBI lineage: Bacteria > Pseudomonadati > Pseudomonadota > Gammaproteobacteria > Pseudomonadales > Pseudomonadaceae > Pseudomonas > Pseudomonas sp. FP2335. The sequence goes on along the minus strand of NZ_CP117437.1, from coordinate 3,219,094 downwards.
AAGCGCCCCCACTCCAGCAGGTCCAGCCACCAGGGGTTATCGGCGCCGCCGACGGCCATGTGGTTGGAGACAATATCGAGGATCAGCCCCATGTCGTGTTCGCGCAAAGCGGCCACCAGGCGCCGCAATGCCGCTTCACCGCCCAGCTCGGGATTGACACGCGTGGGGTCGACCACATCGTAGCCATGCATGGAGCCGGCGCGGGCGCTGAGCAGCGGCGAAGCATACAGATGACTGATTCCCAGCGCGGCGAAGTACGGCACCAGGGGCACCGCATCATCCAGGGTAAAGCCGCGATGAAATTGCAGGCGTTGGGTCGCGCGTAGCGGCAGTGTTTTCATCGGTCACGCTCGTAGGCCTGGTTGCGCGCCACGGCCAGCAGTTCCAGGCGGCGTGCGGCACCGGCGTTGTCGAGCAGGCTGGAGGCTTCGCCCGGCAAGCGTCGGCGCCAATTGGGGTGGGTGTCGATGGTGCCCGGCAGGTTGGCTTGCTCGTCCACGGCCAGGGCATCTTCCAGCGGCAGCAGCACCAGCGGCGCACGAGTGTGGCCCAGGTAACGCACGCTGGCGTCGATCATGTGGTCGGTTTCGTTGCGAATCTCATCGACGAAATTCTGCGGGTCCTGGCTCAAGGCCTGACGCAGCGCCTGGCGCTCGCGCAGGCGGTGTTCGCTCCATTGCTCGACAGTGGGCGCGTCGATCAGGCCGAGCTGGATATTCCACTCGATGTCGCGGCTGTGCCACCAGCCGTTGAGGGTTGGCAGGTCGTGGGTGCTGGTGGTGGCCAGGGCGTTGTCGGGCCAGTCGAGGATCGGCTTGAACTGGCCGTCGTGACCCTGTTCGAACAGCAGCACGCGCATGCCCAGGATCGAGCGGCCGATGAGTTTTTCGCGCAGGCCATCGGGCACGGTGCCGAGGTCTTCGCCGAGGACAATGGCTTGGTGGCGGTGGGATTCGAGGGCGAGCAAGCGCAGCAGGTCGTCCACCGGGTAATACAGGTAAGCGCCGTCCCGTGGCGAGGCATCCATGGGGATCACCCACAGGCGTTGCAGGCCCATCACATGGTCGATGCGCAAGCCGCCGGCGTGGGCGAAGTTGGCGCGCAGCATCTCGATGAAGGCGCGAAAGCCGTTGCGTTGCAGACCCTCCGGAGAAAACGCGGAAATCCCCCAGCCCTGGCCTGCACGATTGAGGATGTCCGGTGGTGCGCCGACGGTGAGGTCGGCGAGCAGTTCATCCTGACGGCTCCAGGCCTGGCTGCCACCGCCGTCGGCGCCCACGGCGAGGTCAGCGATCAGGCCGACGCCCATGCCACTGCCCCGCGCGGCTTGTTGTGCGCGTTCCAGGCAACGGGCGATCAGCCATTGGCTGAAGGCGAAATAACCGATCTCGCTGGCGTGCTCTGCGGCAAATTGTGCCAGTGCCGGGCTTTGTGGGTCGCGCCAATCCTGGGGCCAGTGGCGCCAGTCGAGATCCTCACCGGCTGCGGCGCGCGCGGCTTGTACGGCTTCGAAGCGGCAGTGGTTTTCGAGGGCTTCGCCGCCAGCCTGGCGGAAGCTGAGGAAGTCGGCGTGTTGCGGGTGATGGCCGTGGCGGAAGTCTTCATACAGCGCGCGCAGCAGGCGTTGCTTGGCTTTGGCTGCGCTGGGCCAGTCGATCAGGCTGTGTTGTTCCAGGTCGTGCAGTTCTTCCGTCAGGCCCAGGGCCTCGATGGCACTGCGCACTTCGCGTTCGCCGAGGATGCAGGCGGGCGAGGCGTACAGGCTGTTGAGGAACAAGCGGCTGGACGGCGAATACGGGCTGTAGCGCCCGGTGTCGGCGCTGAACATCGCGTGCATCGGGCTGATCGCCAAGGCATCGGCCCCGCGTTCGGCGGCCGCGCGCGCCAGGTGTTCCAGGGCCAGGGTGTCACCAAAGCCGCCGTCGCCCAAGCGACGCAGGGCATAGAGTTGGGCGCTGATGCCCCAGGCACGCGCGGGTTGGCTATGCACCGCTTCGGCCACGCTGTAGCAGTGGGTAGGCGCGACGGCGAGGGTGAAGGTCTGGCCAGCGATGTGCACGTGGTGATAGCCGAGGGCGATGACGCCGGGCAGTAGCGCATTGCCGTCGAGGCGCAGCTCCAGGGTGTCGCCGCCTTCAAGGCTGACCCGGCACAGGGTGTCGGGTTCGAAGTAATGCGCCAGGTTGAGGCTGTCGCCGCTGTCGACTGTCATCAAGGGCGGCAATTGCCTGTCCTGTTGGGCGTGCTCCAGTTGCAGCAGGCTGGCGTCGACCTCGGCGTCGCTGTCGGCGGGGTGGCCCAGGCCCTTGAGCACGGCGCGCAGGGCCTCGGGTTTGACGCGTTGTGGGCGGCCGTTGGCGTCGATCCAATCGACGGCCAGGCCCGCGCGGCTGGCGAGGATTTCCAGGTTCGCTTCGCTCAAGAGTGCTCTCCAACAGGGGATAGGGTGACGCGTGCGCTGTACGGCGGCAGTTGTGCGCCTTGGTCGGCAGGCGTTTCGAATAGCAGGTGTTCGGCGCGGTGATACGCGAGTGCGGTGGCGCTCAGATTGAGGTCGATCTGCAGCAGGCTGCCGTTGCCCAGGCGCCAACGTGCACTGACGGCGCCCTCGGCCAGCACCTGTGCGCCCAATGCGACGCTGCCGGGCAGGTGCGGCACCAGGTGGCGGTGGCGCAGGCTGAGCAACTGGCGATAGAGCCGGGCCTGGGGGTGGTCGGTGAAGGTCGGTGTCGAGTGTTCAAAGGTGCGCAGGGCGTTCGGGTCGGGAATGCGTTTGCGCAGCGCCGGTTCGTTGAATGCGGCGAAGTCGGCAAATTCATTGCGTCGGCCTTCGCGCACCGCTTCGGCCAGTTCGCCGTGGTGGTCGGTGAAAAACAGAAACGGTTCGCTGGCGTTGACTTCATCGCCCATAAACAGCAGCGGGATCATCGGTGACAGCAGCAGCAAAGTGGTTGCCGCCTGAAGTGCCTGGGGTGAGCAGAGTTGATGCAAGCGTTCACCGAGGGCGCGGTTGCCGATCTGGTCATGGTTCTGCAAGAACAGCACAAACGCGGTCGGCGGCAGATGGCCGCTGGGTTCGCCGCGTGTGTGGCCGTGGCGGGTGGTATCGCCCTGGTAGATGAAGCCTTCGCCCAGGCAGCGGGCGAGCTTGGCCGTGGTGTCGGTGGCGAAGTCACTGTAATAGGCGTCGGTCTCGCCGGTGAGCAACACGTGCAGGGCGTTGTGGCCGTCGTCATTCCACTGCGCGTCGAAATCGTGCTCGAGCAGGTTGGCCTGGTTGAATTCGTTCTCCAGCACCAACCACACGTGGCGGCCGGTATCGACTTGCTGGCGCACCCGTTGCGCCAGCTCCTTGAGGAACCCCGGGTTGTCGATGGCGTGCACGGCGTCCAGGCGCAGGCCGTCGAAGCGGTATTCAAGTAGCCACATCAGCGCGTTGTCGAGGAAGAAGTTGCGCACTTCACGGCGTTCGAAGTCGATGCCGGCGCCCCAAGGCGTGTGCACCTCTTCGCGAAAGAAACCCTGGGCGTATTGGCCCAAGTAATTGCCGTCGGGGCCGAAGTGGTTGTAGACCACGTCGAGGATCACCGCCAGGCCGTGTTCATGGGCGCTGTCGATCAGGTGCTTGAGCTGCTCGGGCGTGCCGTAGCTGGCGTGGGGCGCATAGGGCAAAACCCCGTCGTAGCCCCAGTTGCGTTCGCCGGGGAACTGCGCCAGTGGCATCAGCTCGATCGCAGTCACGCCCAGCTCGGCCAGGCGCGGCAGGTGTTGCTCTACGGCGGCGTAACCGCCCAACGCGCCGACATGCAGTTCATAGATCACCGCTTCGTGCCACGGACGGCCGTGCCACTGGCTGTGTCGCCATTGATAGGCGAGGGGGTCGACGACCCGGCTCCAGCCATGCACGTCCGTGGCCTGGGCCCGGGACGCCGGGTCGGGGACATCCTTTTCCCCATCGATATTGAAGCGGTAGCGCGTGCCTGCCGGGCAGGCTATTTCAGTTTCAAACCAGCCATCTGCCTGGGGCAGCATGGCGACGGACTTACCGTGTTCCAATTCAACGCTGACGTAATACGCGTCTGGCGCCCACAAGGCAAAACGCGTGTGTTGCGCGTCCAGCATGATTGCGCCGTGGGGCCAGGTTTCCAGAGTCCGTGACGGCATCTACAGAGACCTCCCATGTCTATTTATTGGCGGATTTCCCCAGGGCCTTGGCCACAAGCTGTTCGTACAGTTCGGCGTAGGGTTCCACCGCCTGGCACCAGTTGAAGGGTTGGGTCATGGCGCGCGAACGCATGGCATTGAGCAGGCCCGGGAAGGCGAAGACCCTGAACGCTCGGCTCAGGGCTTCGCGGTAACTTTCTACGCTGGATTCATTGAACAGGAAGCCGGTGACGCCATCTTCAATGGTGTCTGCGAGCCCGCCGGTGTTGCGCGCCACCGGCAGCGAGCCGAAACGTTGCGCGTACATCTGGCTCAGGCCGCACGGCTCATAGCGCGAGGGCATCAACAGGAAATCGCTGCCGGCAAACATGCGCCGGGCGTCGGTTTCGTTGAAGCCGATGCGCACGCCGACCTGGCCGGGAAAGCGCAGCGCCAGTTCGCGCATGGCCTGTTCTTCTTCCGGCTCGCCACGGCCGATGATCGCGATCTGGCCGCCGTTTTCGACGATAAAGCCGGCTACGGCTTCGGTGAGGTCCAGGCCTTTCTGGTAGACCAGGCGCGAGACCACTGCGAACAGCGGGCCTTTGGAGTCGTGCAGGCCGAACAGGCGGCGCACGTGGCCGGCGTTGATGGCCTTGCCGTCCCAGTCGCCAATATTGAAATTATGTTGCAGGTGCGTATCGGTGGAGGTTTCCCAACTTTCATCGATGCCGTTCGGGATGCCGCTGAGCAGGCCCTGCTGGGTCTTGCTGGCCAGGAAACCATCGAGGCCGCAGCCGAATTCGGGGGTGGTGATCTCCTGGGCGTACGTTGCGCTCACCGTGGTGATATGGCTGGAATACGCCATGCCAGCCTTGAGGAACGACATCTTGCCGTAGAACTCCATGCCTTCCTGTTGCAGGGCGTGGGGCGGAATGCCCAACTCCGGCGTGGAGGCCAGGCTGACCACGCCTTGATAGGCCAGGTTGTGGATGGTGAACAGCGTCGGCGTGCGTGACCCACGCCAGTGCATATAGGCCGGCGCCAGGCCAGCGGGCCAGTCGTGGGCGTGCACCAGGTCAGGGCACCAGTGGATCTGCGCAAGGTTGGCGGCCATGTCGGCGGCGGCCAGGCCGAGGCGGGCGAAGCGGATATGGTTGTCCGGCCAGTCGCGACCGTTGTTGGCGCCGTAGGGCGTGCCTTCACGTTCGTACAGTTCGGGGCAGATCAGCACATAGATGACCAGGCCGTCCTTGAGGTCCATGCGCCCGATCTTGCACGGCGGCAGCGCAGCGTGGCCGCCCAGCTCGCCGACGATATGAATCGGGTTATCGCTTTCCATCACCTGTGGGTACCCGGGGATCAACACGCGTACATCGTGCAGATGGGCCATGGCGCGGGGCAGGGCGGCGGACACGTCGCCGAGGCCGCCGGTCTTGACCAGGTCGGCGAATTCAGAGGTGACAAACAAGACTTTCTTGCGGTTGGGATTTTCGTTCACGACCTGCCGCACAGTGGTGGGCAGGTCGACCAATGATGGCCCCCCTACCGGCTGACTGACACGCTCTCCCTGAACAACTACAGCGGCATTGATCATAATTCACTCCCACATGTTGGTTGGCTAATGGCCCGCTGCCATCAGCTCCGATGACCGCTTCCTGCGGTCAGGCGCACAAGCACTGTACAAACTGGCAAGGCGTATGCCAGATGCACATTTGGCTCGAAAAGATTGGATGGACGGGCATTGGGGATGAACTCCACGTGCTCGCCTCACCTTAAAACTGGACCTACGGCAGAGTTGGAAAGTTTCGATTTTTTGCGGGGTTTTTGTTTTGAAACGGACCCATCGGTCATCAGTCTAGGACAGATCCCAGAGCCCGTAGGGTTTGTGAGGAATTTTTGTAGGACAAAAAACTTGTAACCCTATACCGCTTTGAAAGCATGCCCAGAAAGTACGCGGATAGGTGTTTGTAGTGAGCGGGCTTGCCCCGCGCTGGGGGGCGAAGCCGCCCCAAAATGGCCCGCCGCGGTGTATCAGGAAGACCGCAGTGTGCGGATTTGGGGCGGCTTCGCCCCCCAGCGCGGGGCAAGCCCGCTCACTACAAGTGCGTCAGGCGAGCCCGCGAATGGGCGTGCCGTTGGCCCACGCGAGGATGTTTTCGATCATCTGCTGATAGAACTGGCGGTAATTCTGCTCGCTCACATAACCCACGTGCGGAGTAGCCAATACATTGGGCAGGCGCCGGAACGCGTGGTCGTGCGGCAAGGGTTCCTCGGCGAACACATCCAGTGCCGCCCCGGCCAGACGCCCGCTTTCCAGCGCTTGCACCAGCGCGGTCTCATCCACGATCGGCCCGCGGGCAGTGTTCACCAGGCGCGCAGACGGTTTCATCCAGCCCAGCGCCTCGGCATCCACCAGGCCTCGGCTGCGCTCGCTGAGCACCAAGTGCACGCTGAGAATGTCGGACTGTTCGAACAGCGCCTGCTTGCTGACCCACGTCACCCCCGACTCGGCCGCGCGCTCCGGCGTGAGGTTTTCACTCCAGGCGATCACGCGCATGCCGAACACCTGGGCGAACTGGGCGACCTTTTGACCGATGCTGCCGAGCCCGAGAATCCCCAGGGTCTTGCCATGCAGGTCACCCCCCAGGCCAACCTGCCAGCCTCCGGCGCGCAGCGAGTTGGCTTCGGCCAGCAGGTTGCGGGTAGACGCCATGATCAATGCCCAGGTCAATTCCGGTGCTGCCTGTTTATAGCTGTCAGTACCACACACCTGAATCCCCAGTGCCTTGGCGGCGGGAATGTCGATGGCCGCGTTGCGCATGCCGCCGGTCACCAGCAGCTTGAGCCTGGGCAAGCCCTGGAGCAGGGCCTTGTCGAAGGTCGAGCGTTCGCGCATCACGCAAATGACCTCGAAGCCCTGCAAGCGCTGGATCATGGTGGCGGTGTCCGCCGGGTAATCGTGCAGGAAGTGCACCTGGCCGACGCTTGCAAGCGGCGACCAGTCCACCACGCCACTGGCCACGTTCTGCCAATCATCAATCACTGCGATCTGTACCGACATCAACGAGCGCCCCGAAAAAGGTTGGATTAAACGGCGTTTAATGTTGGCGAGAAATTAAACAGGGATTCACACCCAGTGCAAGGTCAGCGCGGCGAGCACGGCGTAGCGCAGGCTTTTGGCCACGGTCACCCACAGCAAGAAACGCCACAGGGGTTCGCGCATCACGCCGGCGACCAGGGTCAGCGGGTCCCCGATGACCGGCAGCCAACTGAGCAGCAGCGTCCAATGCCCCCAGCGCTGGTAATGCCGCCGGGCCTTGTCCAGTTGCCGGTCATTGACCGGAAACCAGCGTCGCCCCTTGAAGTGCTCCACCCAGCGCCCCAGCCACCAGTTCACCACTGAACCGAGCACGTTGCCGAGGGTGGCGACGCCCAGCAGCAGCCACAGGCTGTAATGCCCACTGAGCAGCAGGCCGACCAGCACCGCTTCCGATTGCAGGGGTAATAAGGTCGCGGCGCCAAACGCCGCGACGAACAGTCCCAGGTAACCCGCGATCATTGCGCCGGGTATTCAGCCACCACGACGTCCTTGCCATCACGGGTCAGACCGATCACTTCAAAGGCTTCGCTGCGACCCTCGACTTCCATGCCAGGCGAGCCCATGGGCATACCCGGTGCGGCGACGCCGAGCAGGTCGTCGCGTGTGCGCAAAGCCAGTACCTGCTCGGCGGGCACGTGGCCTTCGACGAACTTGCCGTCGATCACGGCGGTGTGGCACGAACCCAGGCGTGGGGCGACGCCGAGGCGTTGCTTGACCGCGCTCATGTCGGTTTCCACATGGTCATTGACCTTGAAACCGTTGCTTTCCAGGTGGCTGATCCACTTCTTGCAGCAGCCGCAATTGGCGTCGCGGTGCACGTCGATAGGGATCAGGTCGGCCGCCTGGGCCAGGGTGGTGGTGAACAGGGCCGAAAGCAGGGCCACGCGCAATGGGGTCTTCATGGGTTGTCATCCGGTTCCGAGCAGTAAGCCCGGCATTTTCCCTGCTTTTTGCAAGGGTACGCGGCGATAATGTTTCTAAATTATACAGAGGGTGGGTTTTCCAGTCGTTGCTTGAGCTGGTCCAGGGCAACGGACGACAGCTCGGTCATGCGTTCATGCAGGCTGGCCAGCTGCAACTCGGTCTCGTAGATCAGCACACGCTTGAACAGCGTGCCATCGTGGTGGGCCTGCAAGAAATAGTGAATCGAGCCGTCGACGGCCAGGGAGGTAAACACGGTCTTGAATTCGTCGGGGCGTCGGGCGATCTGCACGCGATAGCTCATAGGGACGCGGATGCCCAACAGGTCGATGAATTCGGTGAAGCGGGCGCCGACGGGGAGGGAACCGCAGGTGCCGGTCTCGGCGCCGAGGGAAGTGGGGTGCCATTCGTGCCAGCGGTCCGGTTGGGTCACGTAGTCGTAGACGGCCTCGGTCGGGGCCTGGATAAAGCGTTCCTGACTGATCCGCTCCAACCGGACCGACTGCTCGACAGCGCGCATGACACACCTCCTGTGTGGCGTGGCTAAACACCTTGAGCTGTCAGAATAGTCCGACTCCCGCGCTTTGCACGGGAGACCTTGGCGAGGTGATCAACGGACTTTGAAGCGACTCATCAGTGCAATAACCCGGCCATTGGCGTCGAGCAGGCTTTGGGTATTGGCTTCGGTGGCGTGACCACTTTGCACCAACTCTTCGACCATATGACGAATGTGCACCATGCTGCGGTTGATCTCCTCGGTCACTGCGCTTTGCTGCTCGGCGGCCGTGGCGATCTGGGTGCTGAGGTTGTTGATGTGGCTGACCGAGCCCGCCATTTCGTCCAGGCCGGTGTTCACCCGCGCCGTGGCGTCGGCGGCCGACTGGCAACTGGCCTGGGTGTTTTCCATGGCCGCGACGGACGTGCTGACCCCCGTGGTCAGGCGCACCAGCATCTCGTTGATCTGCGACGTGCTGGCCTGGGTCCGTGCCGCCAGTGCGCGCACTTCGTCGGCGACCACCGCGAACCCACGGCCTTGCTCGCCAGCCCGCGCCGCCTCGATGGCGGCGTTGAGCGCCAACAGGTTGGTCTGGCCGGCAATCGCGCCGATCACACCCAGGGTCTCGGTGATACGCGCGGCGTCCTGGCGCATGTTTTCCACGCTCTGGGTGGCACTGGAAACTTCGCCGATCAACGCGCTGACACTGTTGGACGCCTCACCCACCACCACACGGGAACGGTCGGCGTGTTCGTTGGCACGCTGGGTAAAGGCCGCGGTTTCGGCGGCGTTTTGCGCGACGGTGTCGGCGGTGGAACTCATTTCGGTGATGGCGGTGACGGTCTGGTCGGTCTCCGAGGCATGTCGCAGCAGGATCTGGTTGGTCTGCACCGAGGTCTGTTGCAATTGCTCCAGGCCCGAGGACATGGCGCCCGTGGCCTGGGTGACTTCGCCGATCATGTTTTGCAGGTAGACGATAAACCGGTTGACCGAGTGGCCGATGGCGCCCAGTTCGTCTTCGGCGCGGATGGTGATGCGTCGGGTCAGGTCGGCGTCGCCGGCAGACAATGCATCGATATTGCTTTTCAGCGTGGTCATGCGCTGCACCAATTGGCGGATCGCGTACACCGCGAGCAGCACCAGCAGCAACACCATAGGGATTTGCAGCAGGGCCAGGGTGCCCAGTACATCATCGCGCTGGGCAGTGATCAGCGAGGTGGGCAGGGCGGTGGCGAGGAACCACGGGGTGCCTTCAATCGGGCGCATGTAAAAGGTGCTGGCGACGCCGCCGTTGTCGAACTCACTGCGCTGCAAGGCTTGGTTGCGCTGAGCCAGGGCTTTGCTGACCTGGGCGGCGAAGGCCGACGTGCCAGTCAGCTCGCTGATGTTTTTCAACACCACCGGGCCGCTGATGCGCGAGCTGTTGCTGATGATCTTGCCGTCGCCTTCAACGATCAGCATTTGCCCACCGATGTCTTTTTCCTTGCTGGCCACCAACTCATTGAAGAAGCCCAGGGTCACATCGATGGTCGCCACGCCATAGGCGGCACCGTCGCGCTGGATCGCCATGGCACAGTTGGTGCGTGGCTCCTGGCTGGCGTCATCCTTGTAGGCCGCCGCCCAGGCGCACTGGCCGCGAGGTGAAGCGAGCCCGCCTTTGTACCAGCTCTGGTCGTAGTAATTGGGCGCCGGGTCGCTGTTCCAGAAGGTATTGACCGTCAGCTTGCCCGAAGCATCACGGTGCCAGAACGTACTGTGTTTGTTGCGCCCGGGGGTGCGCTGGTTGGGAAGTGGCCAAATGCCACCACCGAAGACTTTCAGCTCGCCGTACTGGTCGACCAGGCCAGGCAGGACCTTGTCGATGGCATCGCTGTCGAGCAGGGGAATGGTTTGGGTGATGCTGCGTTGTTGGGCCTGAACCTTGTTCAGCTCGCCCTGGATCTGTTCGGCGACTTCGCTGATGCGGTTGAGCACCACTTGTTCTTCGGTATGGCGAAGCGTGGGTGCGACCAGTTGGCCGATGCCGACGATGGTCAACACAAACAGCACCAGGACGAACAGCACCAGAAACACGGTATAGCGGGCTTGGATGGAGCGCAGTGGGGGCATGGGATCGTCCTTACGAAGCGTTTGTTATTCACGCGGCTTTATTAGAGCTTCGTCGGGCTATCGGCTTGGCGATCCAGAGCTTTAGGTACGTTCGTACAAGAAAGTTGGAGCGCCGCTTCTGGGCGCTCCGGGGTGTTCAGATGTTCAGCATCGCCATCACCGTTTCGGGATAACGCAGGCCGACTGTGGCATCGGCCGCAAACACCGCCTCTAGCGCCGCCAATTCACTCGGGCTGAGGCGCACCGACAGCGCCGCGACGTTCTCTTCAAGGTACTTGCGTCGCTTGGTCCCCGGGATGGGGATGATGTAGTCGCCCTGCGCCAACACCCAGGCCAGCGCCAGCTGCCCGGCGCTGACCCCCTTGTCCCGCGCCAGGGCCTGCACCTGTGTCACCAGTTGCAGGTTCTTCGCGAAATTCTCGCCTTGGAAGCGCGGGCTTTGGCGGCGATAGTCGTCGGCGTCGAAATCGTCCGGGCTTTGCAGTGCGCCGGTGAGAAAGCCGCGGCCCAACGGGCTGTAGGGCACAAACGCAACGCCCAGGCGCTGGCAGGCGGCGAGGCAGCCGTTGTCTTCCTGGTCGCGGCTCCACAGCGAATATTCGCTTTGCAGGGCGCTGATGGGGTGGACCTTGTGCGCCCGCTCCAGGGTGGCCGCCGACGCTTCGCTCAGGCCCAGGTAACGCACCTTGCCTTGCTTGACCAGTTCAGCCATGGCCCCGACGGTTTCTTCGATGGCCACTTCGGGGTCGATGCGGTGTTGGTAGTAGAGGTCGAGGGTCTCCACGCCGAGGCGGCGCAAGGTGCCATCGATGGCGTTGCGGATGTACTCGGGGCGCCCGTCGACACCGCGCAGCGTCGGGTTGGCCGGGTCGCGCACGATGCCGAACTTGCTGGCCAGGAACACCTGGTCGCGCTTGCCGACGATGGCTTTGCCGATCAGCGCTTCGTTGGTGTGCGGGCCGTACATGTCGGCGGTGTCGAGGAAGTTCACCCCCAGCTCCAGGGCGCGATGCAGGGTCGCGGTGGCCTCTGTGGTGTCGGTGCCGGGGGTGTAGAAATCGGTCATGCCCATGCAGCCGAGGCCGATGGCAGAGACGTGGGGGCCGTTTTTACCGAGTTGACGTGTGTGCATGTGTTAAACGCCTGGGGTGGGAAGGGCTCCATTGTTATCCTCGACAGAATTGGGATAAACCGGCTAAAACAGTTATCACTATTCGGATTATCTAAATAATCCTCAGCGAGGGGCCCAGGTTTGGACCGTTTTAATGCAATGCGCGTGTTTACCCGGATTGTCGAACTGGGCGGCTTCGCCAAGGCCGCAGACAGCCTGCAAATGCCGCGCGCTTCGGTGACGGTGCTGATCAAGCAATTGGAGGCGTATCTGGGGGTGCAACTGTTGCAACGCACCACGCGCCAGGTCAGCCCCACGCTGGACGGCGCTGCGTATTACCAGCGTTGCGTGCGTTTGCTGGCCGACCTGGAGGAGACCGAGGCGGTATTTTCCACCCGTCGGCAAGACCCACGCGGCACCTTGAACGTGGACATGCCGTCGGGCATTGGGCGCTGCATCGTGATTCCCGCGTTGCCGACGTTCACGGCGCGCTACCCGCGTATCGAACTGGAAATCGGCCTGAATGATCGCCCGGTGGATCTGATCCGTGAAGGTGTGGACTGTGTGCTGCGCGGTGGCCCGGCGCTGGATGAGTCGCTGGTGGCGCGGCCCTTGGTGATGCTCGAGCAGGTAACCCTGGCCAGCCCCGCTTATCTGGCGCGCATGGGCGTGCCCGAGTGCGTTGAAGATCTGATGCATCACCAGATGGTCGAGTACGTATCGAGCACCACTGGCAAGCGCTATGGCCTGGAATTTGAAGTGGGGACCGAGTTGCGCCCGATCAATCTGGCCAAGAGCGTCTCGGTCAACAGCGCCGACGGTTACTTTGCGGCATGTGAGGCCGGGTATGGCTTGATCCAGGCCCCGCATTACCATGCCCTGCGCCAGTTGGCCGAGGGGCGGCTGGTCGAGGTGTTACCCCGGTTGACGGTACCCGCAATGGCACTGACGGCGCTGTATCCGCCGCACCGCCAGCTGTCGCTGCGGGTACGCGTGTTTGTGGATTGGCTGGTGGAGCTATGCGCCACTCCAGGCCTTGGACTGAGGCGATGACTCCGGCGCCGCTGGCGGCTACACGAATATGCGCAAGTCGCCTGGATAGTCCTTGTGGCCCAACGGCTTGCTCGGGTCAGGGGCTGGAACCTTCGCGGCGTAGCCCATGCTTGGCATGGGTTTGACGTTATTGAACACGCCGATCGCCGTACTGCCCGTCATTTCGGCCAGCCCCGGCACCGCTTCGGATGTCTTCATGTGCGACATGCCTACCAGGGCCACCCATTTTTCGCCGTTGGACGTGGCTTCGATGGTTTTGGTCGCGTAATAGTTGAACTCTCGAAGCCGTTGTTCAGAGCCGAAGCCGGTCTGGGTGGGGCCGTAAAGTGCCTTAACATCCTTGTGCCGGGTGAGGTAATAGTGGTCGAGTGGCACGATCTCGATGCCGTTGGCCTCCAACTTGGCCTTGAGTTCCTTGAAGCTTGGCGATGTACGCGGCTTGCCTGTGCGTCCGAGCATACTGATACCGTCATCCTGAAGGCCGTCGGGAAAATTCGGCCGAGACAGCAGCCCTTCCATATACACGCGCTTGACGCCCTCTTTTTTCAACGTTTGCGCATTATCGAACAGCGTCTTGAAGCTGGCCATTTCGTGATGCAGTTCGCCCAGTACCACGCCGTTCGAGGTCTTGAGTGCTTGCGAGAGCAGCTCAGCCGGCGGTATCGGCTTGGTGACCATTGGAATAGGCGGGCGCGGGGGCATGTTGGTGCCGATCTTGGCGTAATGGTCAAACAGCTCCTCGACGAACTTTTTCATCGTTTCGAACTTGGTATCGGGCTTGAAGTGATCAGGTTCCAGCTTGCCTTTCATGGCGGTGGCATATTCCCCGACGGGTAACGGCTTCCTGGCACGCGGCGGGCGTTGGCTGAAGCTGTACGGCGTGACGCGGTGTTTGCGCGATGGGGGAGAGGCGACGGGCGACGGCGCCAGTGTGTACGAGGGCTGGAAGTCCTGGATCGGCCCGCCGTAGGGTTGGTTTTTTACTGGGTCATAGGCGTACCAGTTGTCGTTGCGGTGAATCGCGACGGTTTCAATGGTTCGGTCGGCCGACTTGAACGTGCCGATTGAGGCCGCGCCATGGGCCTGGCTGGCCTTGATCAAATCGTAACTGCCGTTTGCGCCTTTGAGTGTGCTCATGGTTTTTTCGGCCAATGCTCCGGTGGCATTGCCCAGCGCTTGCGCGCCCTTGAACAACTGCTTGCCGCTTTTACCGGTGATTCGTGCGGCACCTATCAGCAGGTCGCCCATGCCATCCAGCGGGTTGAGGGCGCCGATGGCCGCGGCCCCGATCACCTTCGCGCCCTTGATATATTTCGTACCGGCAGACACGGCGGCGGACCCCAACTTGCCTAACTTGCCCACAGTGCCCGCACCGGCGGTCAAGAAACTGAAGAGGTCCAGGCCCAGATCCAATGCGCCGTCGGCGATATTGCCCTGGGAAAAGTTGACGATCGCGGACCTGAACGGGATCAGGTTCAGAAAGAACTCGCGCGCGTTGTCTTGTGCCTGTAGTTGCCGCTCGTGGGGGGTTGTGCCCATCGCTTCCTGTTTGATTGCGGGGTTGTCGTAGTCAAGGTGCTCGACAAATGCATTGGCGATGAGGTGGCTGCGGGCGCTGGAAAAACTGTCAGGCAGTGCAGGTCCTGTCGAGGGGCGTTCAGCTTGCGCGACGTCACCGCCGGCTTTGGGTTTGAACTCGGTTTGCCGGATTCGCCGGTTGCCGTCTTGCCACGTCACCTCTTTCAAGTCGATGTAGTTGTCTTTGCGCGTGATCTTGAGGTTCTGGATGTCCAACTGGTAAATCGAGCGTTGGCCCTCTTGCTCGACCTTGAAACTCAGCACCAGGTTTTTGGCTGTCACCTTGTTGCCGTCGTAGGTGGACTCGTGGAAAAACCTGATGTTTCCCGTCTCCAGTCGCTTGCGGTCTTCCAGCGGCAGTTGTGAAATCAGGTGGCGTACCGTGGTGGCAATCGCACTTTTGCGCGTGTCGATGGCCTTGGTGAACTCGCTGTCGAACGCCTGGAACGAACTGCGTGCCGGGCTATTGTTGAACTTGTCGAGCGGGATGCGCTTATCGGAGGTCTTCCATTTGCCCAGGGGGCTTTGCCCCATAGCCACATCGAGCATTGAAAAATACAGGCCTACGGGCCGCCGGTTGGGGTCATAAAGTGGCTGTGGGCCATGCTTGTATGCTTCGTCCAGTTGCAGGAGCGGTTTTTCAAACAGTGCCGGGTCCATTTCGGGAAACGCTTGCTTCAGCTTTGCCAGCGCGACCCCTTTGCGCGTGGGGAGGTCGGTATTGATTGACTCACTGGCGGCCAGGCGCTGGTTTTGCTGGTCATCGAAGGCGGCCCTGACCCTCTCCAGTTGCTGCGGGGTGTAAACGCCATCGACTGATTTTTGCAACACGCCGCTGACTATTCCCCACTCGATCAAGTTCGCTTGCAGCGCATGCTCGGGGGCGGGCCCGGGAATTTGATCGGCGCGCTGCATGACCTGCGCGTAGGTCATCTTTGCCGACGCGCCAAGCGCTTCTTGCTCCACCTTTGCCACCGCCATGCAGAACGTGGCGTGGGCTTGGCTGCCGTATACGATCTGATCGGGGATGTCCTTGACCAGAAATGCCGGCGCAACGCGGCTGAGCAACAGGTGTGCGGCCAACGGTGCCGTGGCAGGGGTGGCTTTGCCGGTGGCAACGAGGTGGTTTTTCAGGCCTTCAAGCACGCTCGAGACCGGCTTGCCCCAGTGTTGCTCTTGTGCCCAGTCGAAACCGGCCACGCGGGTCCTGTCGGGCTGGCGGACAGACTCGCGATCGAGCCCCAGTTGGATAGCGCTCAGCACGTATTCGGACAGGCTGTCAGGGGTCGCAATACCCCCCAACTTTGTCTGGATCGCGAGGCCCAGCGCCTCGGCCCTTGGTGACTTGAGCAGTTTTTCGATCGCGTTGTGCGGGTCCTGCAGCTCCTGGCTGGAGAGCGGCGTCTGCTCCAGCAAGTAATCCAGCGCCCCTTTGCGTCGGTCGGCAAGGGGCAGGCCCGCAAGCCCGGCGCTGTTGCGGTCTATCGTGTCGCTGATCGCCTGTTGTTGGGCGGCATCCAGCGGCACGGGCCAGGACAGGCCGCCGCCGGCATTGCCTACCAAGGGGGCCAGCGCTTTTTGATCCAAACTGTCTCGCAGGGCAATGGCCTGCGCCAGACTGGTCGGGAGTTGGAAGCCCAGGCGGGTGATGACTTGCGCCACGCTGGGGTTGGAAAGCGGTTTGTCGGGATAGGACGAGTCGGGGGCAATCGGCATCGTCCAATTGTGCAACGCACTGGATATGGTTTGCGCGGAGGTTGAATCGGTCCACAGCAGCGCCACGCCACGGATGTGGTTGGCCAGTTGGCGCAGGTTCTCCTGGTCGGCGGCTGCGATTTTAAAGCCTTCTGCGGGCGGAATGTGGGTCGGTGTATCGGCGTGGCGGACGGGAGACTGTGCACGGTTCGGTTGGTGGGCTGACGCTGCGGCGTTCGTCATAACACCCGGACTGTACGGAGAGAGGGGAAAGAGGATCATGTGGATGACTCAATGGCGTAGTGCCCAAACATCCGTGGGATTGGAGTGTGTAGCTTCTTTCCGTGATGGGCTCTAGCTAGGTGAGTGCAGGAGGGAGGACGGTTCCGCGCAAACGGTCAGAAGGCGTTTCGAATGTTTGATGCGGGCGCGCAGGCTGAAGGGCTCTCAGGTGCATCAATCAGGCAGCCGATATGCCAAAGCCTGTCATCGCCTGTAACATGGTGTCCTGCTAACTGCGGCCTATGCCCGCGAGTGGGCATGTGTGGTGATACACCGCGGATACATTCTCAAGATTCAGGAACTGTCATGACTCAAAAGCAACGCTTGAAATATTCGATTCTGATTTCCCTGGTGGTGCTGGGGACGATGTTTGGCCTGTCCTACTTGCAGAACACTGGGGTGATCAGCGAGAAGACGTTCCAGTACATCGCGATCGGCGTGGCCGTCACCGTGGTGGTGATCAACGGCATCATGCGCCGCAAGGTCAAGCCCAACTTCTGAGTCAGGCGCGGCCTTCGAGTACTTTGGCAGCCTCTTCATGGAGGCTGTAGCTTTTGTCCGCATTGAGGGTGATCACGCCCTCGCTGCATAGGCGCTTGAGCACTTCACGCACGCTGAGAAAAGACAGCGGAATGCCCAACTCCAGCAAATGGCTGTGCACGCCGCGTACCCCGAGGGTGCGCTGGTTGTCGGCAGCGGTGAGCAGGGCGTCGATGACCTTCAGCCGGATCAGGCTGGTACGCAGGCCAAAATATTTGAGCAAGTGGCGGATACGCTGGTTGCCGTGCTGTTCGGGCGCCTTGCCGAACGCTTGGCCGCCGCGGCCGAACGAGGCATCGGCGGCGGGTGAATGTCCATCCGTGGGCAGTTGCGAGTTGTACATGCAATAAAACTCCTTATCAGAGCCTGATCAGGAAAATGAGCGCTCTTGGTTAATAAGACGAACGAGCGACAGAAATCATGAAGTTCCAGATGTAGAAATTTTGTCGGTATCGCTTTTGTCACACTACGGCCTTCTTCGATAAACCTCGTTGTCGCCTAAATTGTCCCGGGTTTTTTGCGTCCTTACGGTGGGGTAACTACCCCTTGCGAGGGTGTTCAATTTGACTGTGGAGTCGGCGTGATTATGTCCAACGGGTTGTCCAAGGTATGTGTGGCAGGGGTGTTGCTGGGGTTGAGCCTGGCGGCATCGGCACGGGAGGCGGTGACGCCGGCGTCGGCAGAGATCCGGCGTACCGGGTACGGCGTGCCCCATATCCGTGCCAATGATGAACGTGGCCTGGGCTACGGCATCGGTTATGCGTATGCCCAGGACAACCTGTGCCTGCTGGCCAACGAAGTGGTCACGGTGAACGGCGAGCGGTCACGCTTCTTCGGCCCGGACCAGGCGACGCTGGAGGAACGCAACAACCTGGCCAGCGATGTGTTTTTCACCTGGCTGAACACGCCAGAGGCCGTCGCGGCCTTCTGGAACGCACAAACCCCGCAGATCCGGCAGCGGGTCGAGGGGTACGTGGCGGGCTACAACCGTTATCTGAAAGAGCACGGTGCGCCGGCCCAGTGCCAGGCGGCGTGGGTGCGGGCGATCACCGCGCAAGACGTGGTGAAGCTCACCCGGCGTTTGCTGGTCGAAGGTGGGGTGGGGCAGTTTGCCGAAGCGTTGGCGGGTGCCACGCCGCCTGCCGTGACCGCCGGGATTCAGACCCGTGCCCTGGGCTTTGAGCGGGTCGCCGCCAATCAACAACGCTTTGCCCTGGACCGTGGCAGCAACGCGGTAGCGGTCGGCCGTGACCGTTCGTTCAATGGCCGCGGCATGTTGTTGGCCAACCCGCACTTTCCGTGGGTGGGTGGCATGCGTTTTTATGAGATGCACCTGACCATCCCCGGACAACTGGACGTGATGGGCGCAGCATTGCCCGGCCTGCCGTTGATCAATATCGGTTTCAACCAGCATCTGGCCTGGACCCATACGGTCGACACGTCCAAGCACTTCACCCTATATCGCCTGACCCTGGACCCCAAGGATTCGACGCGCTATTTGCTGGATGGCAAATCGGTCGCGCTGGATAAAACGACGGTAACCGTGCAGGCCAGGCAGGCCGATGGCAGCCTTAAAGCCGTGTCCCAGACGCTTTACAGTTCCCAGTTCGGCCCGGTGGTGCAATGGCCCGGCAAGCTTGATTGGGACCAGCACCACGCCTTTAGCCTGCGTGATGCCAACCTCGGCAATGATCGCGTGCTGCAACAGTGGTACGCGATGAACCGCGCCGCCAATCTCAAGGAACTGCAAACCTCGGTGCATACCCTGCAGGGTATCCCGTGGGTCAACACGGTGGCGGCGGACGACCAGGGTCAGAGCCTGTACATGAACCTGTCGGTAGTACCCAACGTCAGCCAGGCCAAGCTCGCCCAATGCAGCGATCCGCGTGCCGGCCTGCAACTGATCGTGCTCGACGGTGCCCACAGCGCCTGCGCCTGGGACATCGACCCGCGTGCAGCCCAGGCCGGGATCTTCGCCGCCGATCAACTGCCGCAACTGGAACGCAGCGACTATGTGCAGCACTCCAATGACTCGGCCTGGCTGGCCAACCCCAAGGCGCCGTTGAGCGGCTTTTCGCCAGTGATCAGCCAGGACCACATCGGCCTCGGCCCGCGTGCGCGTTTCGCCGTGCAACGCCTGCAATCGCTGGAGAGCAAGCCCATCGGCGTCGCTGACCTGCAACATATGGTGATGGACAATGAGGTGTACCTGGCCGGCCAGGTGATGCCCGACCTGATGGCATTTTGCGCCAAACACCTGGGCGCCGATGCCGTGGCCTTGCAGCCGCTGTGCACCAGCCTGAAAAACTGGGACCAGCACGCCAACCTCGACAGCGGCGTGGGCCTGGTGCACTTCATCAACCTGATGGAACACCTGCAGCAGATCCCCGACGCCTGGCGCGTCGCCTTTGACCCGACGCAGCCGTTGACCACGCCCCGCGGCGTGGCCATCGAGCGTGCACCCGTCGCCACGGCGCTGCGCGAAGCGATGCTGGCGTCCACCGCCGACGTGGCCAAGCTCGGTTTGACGGCCAACAGCCGCTGGGGCGATGTGCAAGTCAGCGGGCAGACCCCGATCCACGGCGGCCCCCAGGCGCTGGGCATCTACAACGCCATGCAAACCGTGCCGCGCGCCGATGGCAAACGGGAAGTGGTCAGTGGCAGCAGCTACCTGCAAATCGTCACCTTCGACGACACCGGCCCCCATGCCCAGGGCTTGCTCGCGTTCTCCCTGTCCAGCGACCCTGCATCCACGTACGCCAAGGACCAGACCCAGGCTTTCTCGCAGAAAAAACTCAGCCTACTGCCGTTCACCGACGCTCAGATCAAGGCCGACCCGCAGTACCGGCAACAACTGATCCAGGAGTAGGGCAGGCGCGCAACCCCTTGATAGCGCTACGAAATATTTTTGAAATCAAGGGGTTGCACGCTTTGGTAAATACGTACATAATGGCGCCCATCGAACGCAACGAAGCATTAAAAACTTCAATGTATTCAATGAGTTAGAGTAGAGGCAGGCTTCATTAGCCCACTCAAGTTTGCATGCGGTGAGTGCCAGTGTTCAGGGCATTGATCGTTTGAGGCCGAGTAGCAAAATGGTTATGCAGTGGATTGCAAATCCACCTACGCCGGTTCGATTCCGACCTCGGCCTCCACTCTTGAAAACCCCGTAGATTAGCGTCTACGGGGTTTTTTATTGCCTTGGATAAAGTTTTATCGCCGCAACATAGCCACCCCCGAACAGGGAGCCCTGAACCACCTGTATTCATTCAAATACAAACCCTACCAACGCGTTACACGATAGCCGTGACGCCCTCGACTTGCGGTTGTCATAACACTCGCGAAACAAATATTGCCAAGTGAGAGTGTTGTCATGAAGTTGAATTACCTGACCAAGGCCGCCGTCGTGGTCGCCTTGTTGTCCACGTTATCGGGTTGCTGGATGTTCATGCCACCACCAGGTGGTGGTGGTGGTGGTGGTGGTGGTGGGCACGGTCAAGGTGGTGGGCATGGTGGCCCAGGCTTTGGGGGTGGCGGTGGTCCGCGTTAAGTAGCCAGTCAAGGGAGCACGCTGTCATGGCTTGCTCCCTTTTTCAGGTGACCAAAGTGTATTCCCCGATCCACCCCCAGCTGTACGGGGCGGTCGGCGCTGCAAACCTCTACTGTCACAGGCCTGTCACCCCGCGCCTGGATGCTCTGTCATGTTCATGTCTACCAGCCTGCTGTCAGCCTTTGTGCTGTTCGCCTTTGTGTCTTCGATTACACCCGGTCCCAACAACACCATGTTGTTGGCGTCGGGGGTGAACTTCGGCTTTCGTCGCTCGATGCCCCATGCGCTGGGGATCAGTATTGGCTTCATGTTGCTGGTGATTGCGGTCGGCCTGGGGCTGGGGGAAGTGTTCAAGGTGTTGCCGTGGGCGTACACGTTGCTGCGCTATGTGGGCGCGGCGTACCTGTTGTACCTGGCGTGGAAGATTGCGACGTCCGGCGGCATGTCCGAGAGCAATGACGAGCACGGCAAACCTATGACTTTTCTCGGCGCCGCGGCGTTTCAGTGGGTCAATCCCAAGGCGTGGATCATGGCGCTGGGCGCGATCACCACCTACACGCCAGCGGAGGGCTATGTCACCAACGTGCTGGTGATTGCCCTGGTGTTTGCCGTGGTCAACCTGCCCAGTGTGTGCGTCTGGGTCGTCTGCGGCAGCGGGCTGCGCAATGTGTTGCGCGAGCCGCGCCTGTTGC
Organism: Pseudomonas sp. FP2335; assembly: GCF_030687535.1. Lineage (NCBI taxonomy): Bacteria > Pseudomonadati > Pseudomonadota > Gammaproteobacteria > Pseudomonadales > Pseudomonadaceae > Pseudomonas > Pseudomonas sp. FP2335. Next base: position 3,197,821 of record NZ_CP117437.1, on the reverse strand, counting down.
GGGTGTTCAACGGGTCAATGGCCGGGCTGCTGGTGCTGTCGTTGTACCCGATGCTGTTTGCCAGCTGAGCGCATTAGACCGGCGATATAGTCGCCAACAGGCCGATGCCGATGGTCAGCACTAAAAAGCCGAACAGGAAAATTGCCATCTTGGTCATAAGGCCTCCGAAGGGAAGGGGGCGTCAGGAAGAGTCCTGCCGCGCTCGACAAGGGTGTCGGGAGTGGCGCCATTGTCTCTTCGCAGGCGCTTTCGATACAGAGGCAGATAGCAAAGAAAAAACCGTATCAGATGCACTTGCGAGCGCTCGGCCTCGGGTTTTGCGGGCAGGCGGTTTTCTCAAGATCAGGCATAAACCGGCTGTTTAAATCGTTGTATGTACCGCGCCGATTGCTGATCGGCCGCGCGCAGCCTATCCTGGCGTCCGCGCAGATCCTGGATCACTGGATGCCACGATTTCGCCGTTTTGGTGCGCCAATCCTCTAAGATGGCGCCCACTGCATCAACAATAAAAGTGGGCTAACCCTCGATGGAAAGACGCCAGTTCAGCGGTGGCATGAAAGGCAAGAACCTGCGCTACCTGAATGACCCCTCCCAACAGCCGTCGCCGGTCACCCGCGTCGGTTTTTTGCTGCTCGAACATTTTTCCCTGCCGGCCTTCACCCAGACCCTCGACACCCTGGTCACCGCCAACCTGCTGCGCCCCGACTTGTTTGCCTCACGCACCTTTGGCTGGGGCGACGGCGAAGTGATCAGCGACCTGGGCCTGGTGATCCGCCCGGATGCGCGCCTGGATGTGGCGGCGTTGCACGACCTGGAATTGTTGGTGATCTGCGGTGGTTTTCGCACCGAACTCAAGGCTGGCGAGGACTTCATCCACGTGTTGCGCACGGCTGCCGAACACGGGGTGGGTCTGGCGGGACTGTGGAATGGCTCGTGGTTCCTTGGCCGCGCGGGATTGCTGCAGGGCTATCACTGCGCCATCCACCCCGAGCACCGTCCCGCGTTGGCGGAAGTGTCGAAAGCGGCGCAGGTCACCAGCGAACCCTTTGTGATCGACCGCGACCGGCTCACCGCGTCCAGCCCTTCGGGGGCCTTCCACATGGCCCTGGACTGGATCAAAAGCCTGCACGGCAAAGCGCTGGTCGAAGGTATCGAGGACATCCTGGCGTTTGAAGAGTCACGCTACCGGCGCATCAAGCCGACTGAAAACATCAGCGTCAGCGCACCGTTGCGCGAGGTGGTCAAGCTGATGGACGCCAACCTCGAAGAGCCCCTGGAACTCGACCAGTTGGCGGTCTACGCCGGTCGTTCGCGACGCCAGCTGGAGCGCCTGTTCAAGGAACAACTGGGCACCACGCCGCAGCGCTACTACATGGAACTGCGCGTCACCGAGGCGCGGCGGTTGCTGCAGCACACGGAGTTGTCCCAGGTGGAAGTGTTGGTGGCGTGCGGGTTTGTATCGCCGAGCCACTTCAGCAAGTGCTACAGCTCCTACTTTGGCTACCGCCCGTCCAAGGAGAAGCGGCTGGTCAAGTAGAGCAGATGTTGCAGATTCCATGGTTGAAGGGAAATGTCTTTACCAACAGTACCGCCGCCTTCGCAGCCTCGCTAAAGCTCGACACCACAGAGGACCAGCAGTGTCTGGGCGATCTCCAGCCGAGCGCTGACAGCCCAGCAACACCAATCAACTGTGGGAGCGGGCTTGCCCACGAAAGCGATGCATCAGGTAATACATCCCCCTCAGAACCGCCCCAACCGGTAAGCCCCACACTGCGCTGAGTCACCTTTCCACAGCTTCACCATCCACTCCGCCGTCACCGCCGCCTGCGTCAGCCCCAAATGCTGATGCCCAAACGCAAGCAGCACTTTGCCCTCACACACCCGATCAATAATCGGTAGAGAATCCGGCAGCGAAGGCCGAAAACCCATCCACGGCGTGGCATCCGTCACGCTCAGAGGCTGGCGGAACAACCCGTCACTCAACCGATGCAACTGCCAGGCGCGCTGCATGTTCGCGGGGCGATCAAGCCCGGCGAATTCCACCGTGCCGGCCAGGCGCAAGCCGCCCGCCATCGGCGTCATGATGAATTTGCGTTCCAGCGAGGTGACCGCAAACGGCAGGCGCTGCGCTTCCTGGGGCAGCATCAGGTGATAGCCACGCTCGGTGTCCAGCGGGACGTGTTTTCCGGTCAAGGCCGCGGTCAGTTTGGCCGAATGCGCACCGCAGGCGATCAACACCTGGCGCGCCGTCAGCTTGCCCTGGTCGGTCAGCAGCGCGACGCCTGCGCCTTCAAGGCGGGCATCCATTACACGCTGCTGGAGAAACGTCACACCGCTGGCCTTGGCCGCCTCCACCAACTCGCACACCACCCGATAAGGGTCTACAAAGTGCCCGGTCGTCGGGAAAAACAAGCCGCCGCGTATACCCTCGCTCAACTGCGGCGCAGCCTCGCGTATGGCACTGCCGGTCCACGCCTGCACAGGTACGCCTTGCTGTTGCATACGCTGTTGCAGCGCGTCGAGGGCGGCTTGGGATTCGGCGCGTTCAAATACCAGCAACGAGCCATTTTCATGCAACAACCCTGGGCGTTCGATGCTCTGCAACAAACGCTGCCAGGCGCCCAGGCTGCCTTCGTTCAGCGCGCGGATGCCCGCCACGGTGCGCCGGTAGCTGGCCGGACGCAGGTTGAGCAGCAGGCGGATAAACCACGGCAGCGCGCGGGGCAGGTATTTCCAGTCCAGGCGCAGCGGGCCCATGGGGTCCAGCAGCATCGCGGGCAGGCGCTTGAGGATCGACACGTCGGCAATCGGGAAGACTTGCTCGGTCGCCAAGTGGCCGGCGTTGCCCCACGAGGCGCCCATGCCCGGGGCCTGCTGGTCGACCACCACCACACGCTGGCCCTGACGCGCCAGTTGCAGGGCACAGGCGACGCCGACGATACCGGCGCCGACCACTATGATGTCGGGTTCGGGCATGGCCTAGACCTCCCTCGAACCGTCGAGCAGGCGGCGCAACAGCAGCGGGTTGCCTGCCTGGAGCGCGCAGGGCAGCAACTCGTCGGGAAAATCCTGGTAGCACACCGGGCGCAGGAACCGCTGGATCGCCGCGGTGCCCACCGACGTGCTGCGCGAATCCGACGTGGCCGGGAAGGGCCCGCCGTGGACCATGGCGTCGCACACCTCCACGCCGGTCGGCCAGCCATTGACCAGCAGGCGCCCGGCCTTGCGTTCAAGTACCGGCAGCAGGGCCTTGGCACGTGCCAGGTCGGCCTCATCCAGGTGCAAGGTCGCGGTGAGCTGGCCTTCCAGGTGTTCGCTGACCTGGCGCACCTGCTCATCGTCGGCACACACCACCACCAGCGACGCCGCACCGAAGACTTCTGCCTGCAACTGCGCATTGCTCAAAAACTCGCTCGCCTGGGTCACAAACAGGTGCGCCTGGCCTTGGTTCGGCCCAGTCGCCCCCAGACCTCTGGCAACCACCTCGGCGTGTTCAGCCAGGGCGCCGACACCTGCCTCGTAAGCCTGGAAAATACCGGGCGTGAGCATGGTCTGCGCCGGGCATTGCGGGAGCAAGGCCCGCGCGGTGCTGACGAAGCGCTCCAGCGCCGGGCCCTGGACGGCCATCACCAGGCCGGGATTGGTACAAAACTGCCCGGCGCCCTGGGTCAGCGACGCCACAAACCCTTTGGCCAAGTTCTCTGCCCGTGCCTCAAGGGCCGCAGCAAACAGGTACACCGGGTTGATCGAACTCATCTCGGCATACACCGGAATCGGCTCGGGCCGCGCCTGGGCCGCCTGGGTCAGCGCCACGCCGCCGCTGCGCGAGCCGGTAAAACCCACCGCCTTGATACGTGGGTCGGTGACCAGCGCAATTCCCACTTCGCGCCCGGCCCCGTACAGCAACGAAAACACGCCCTCAGGCAAACCGCAGTCCTTGACCGCCTGGGCCACGGCACGCCCCACCAGCTCACTGGTGCCGGGGTGGGCGCCGTGGGCCTTGACGATCACCGGGCAACCGGCGGCCAATGCCGAGGCGGTATCGCCGCCCGCCACCGAAAAGGCCAAGGGGAAATTGCTCGCGCCAAACACCGCCACCGGGCCCAGCGCGATATGCCGCTGGCGCAGGTCCGGGCGCGGCAGGGGTTGGCGTTGCGGCTGGGCGCTATCGACCCGCACATCCAGCCATTCCCCGGCACGCACGGTGCGGGCGAAGGTACGCAGCTGCGCGCAAGTGCGCCCGCGTTCGCCGCTGATACGCGCTTGCGGCAGGCCGGTTTCGGCCATGGCGCGCTCGATCAAGGCATCGCCCAGCGCTTCGATTTGCGCGGCGATGGCTTCCAGAAAACGGGCGCGCGCCTCCAGTGAAGTTTCGCGATAACCATCAAAGGCGGCCCACGCCAACGCGCAGGCCTGGGCCACCTGTTCAGCATTGCCACCGGCATAGGCCGGTTCCAAGGGGGTGTCGGTGGCGGGGTTGATCGCCCGGATCGCATCGCGATTGCCGCAAAGGGAGTGCTGACCGATCAGCATCGTGCCCGTCAGAGTCATGGGGTCGTCCTGAAAAAAAGAGGGTTGGCCGCTGCGCAAAGCACAGCGGCGCACAAGGCTTCAGTTGAAGTTCTGCTCAGCCGACCAGTTGGCGTACCACTGGCGGAACAGTGCGTACTGGTTCTCGGCATAACGGCGCTGGGCGTCGCTCAACACGTCCGTCTCGTTGAAGTGCAGCGCGTAGCCCTGGTCACCGTTGAGCACCATCAGGTGCTTGTAGTACAGCACCAGGTCGCAACCTTCATCGAAGGATGACAACACCGCCAGTGCGGCCTCCAGCTCGCGGGCCAGGCGCCGGGCCTTGGCATCGCCCTTGGCCGCCTGTTTGCTCAGGGCCACCAGTTGCAGGACTTCGCGGGGCAGGGCGTTGCCAATGCCGGTGATGGCGCCGGTGGCGTTGCAGTTGACGAAACCATGCACCACCTGGGTGTCGACGCCGACCATCAAGGTCACGCTGTCATCCTGGGAGGTGATGTGTTCCGCCGCGTAGCGCAGGTCCGCGCCACCGCCGAACTCCTTGAAGCCGATCAGGTTCGGGTGTTCACGACGCAGTTCGAAGAACAGCTCGGCGCGGGTCGCAAAACCGTAGTACGGGCTGTTGTAGATCACTGCCGGCAGGTTGGGCGCGGCCTTGAGGATCGCCGAGAAGTGCGCTTTCTGCGCCGTGGCGGACGCGCCGCGGGACAACACACGCGGGATCACCATCAAGCCGTGGGCGCCGACCTTGGCCGCGTGGGCTGCATGGGCCACTGCCTCACGGCTGTTCACCGCACCTGTGCCGACGATGGTCGGCACGCCCGCGGCCACCAGGCGCGCCACGCCTTCCTGGCGCTCGGCCTCGGTCAGCAGCGGCCAATCGCCCATCGAGCCGCAATACACCACCGCGCTCATGCCAGCGTCGATCAGCTCACGGCCCTTGGCGACCAGCGCGTCGAAGTCCGGCTTGCGCGCAGCGGTGCACGGGGTCATCAGCGCGGGAATGCAGCCGGTGAAGATGTTGTCGCTCATTGTTCTAACTCCTTGGAACGTTCAAGTGGATGGGGCCTCAGATGCCCCAGGCGAAAGGGTCCTGCGCGTCGATCAGCAAGGTGCTGTCGGCGGTCATGTAGGCGCGGCCGGTGATGAATGGGCGCACGCGTTCGCCGTCCCATTCGTAGCGGCCTTCGAATTGGCTGCCGGTGATGCTCGCTTGCACCCAGGTTTCACCGGGTGCGAGTTTTCCATCGGCGGCCAGGCATGCCAGCTTGGCGCTGGTGCCGGTGCCGCAGGGCGAGCGGTCGTAAGCCTTGCCGGGGCACATCACGAAATTGCGGCTGTCGGCCGTGGCGTCATCGGCGAACAGTTCGATATGGTCGATCAGCGCCCCGTCGGCGCCGTGGATGCCCTGGTCTTCGAGGGCCTTGAGCATCGCCCAGGTGTAGTCGGTGAGGGCGTCGACGTTGTCCATCTGCAAGCGTTGGCCGTGTTCCGAGACCAGGAAGAACCAGTTGCCGCCCCAGGCGACGTCGCCCAGGACCCGGCCATGGCCCGGCACATCGACCGCCACCTGCTGACGATGCCGATACGCCGGTACGTTGCGCAGGGTGACGGCGCCGTCCGCGTGCAACGTGGCGGCGACCGGGCCGACCGGCGTGTCGATGGTGTGCACGCCGGGGGCGATGCGCCCCAGGTGATGCAACGACGCCACCAGCCCGATGGTGCCGTGGCCGCACATGCCCAGATAACCGGCGTTGTTGAAGAAGATCACACCACAGGTCGCGCCGGGTGTGACCGGCGCGCAATACAGCGCGCCGACCAGCACATCATTGCCGCGCGGTTCCAGCAGGCAGGCGCGACGCCATTGATCGTGCTCGCTGCGCAGGTTGTCCAACTGCGCGGCGATGGTGCTGCCGCTCAGGGCCGGGAAGCCGTCCATGATCAGGCGCGTGGGTTCGCCGCCGGTGTGGGAATCGATGACGTGCAAGCGCTTCATAAAAGCCTCCATTCAGTGAGTGGCCGGGGCCAGCGGGGTGGCGTAGTGAGCGTCGCCGACGGTTTCGCTTTCAGCGTCGTCGGACTCCAGGTGCACCAGATGCGCCGGTACGCCGGTCGCCGCGCCCCAGCAGTAAATGCCCAGGGCGCAGACGGCGACCACAACGGTGTCGAGGGGGTGACCGATGGCGCCGATGCCGCCAAAACTGCCGAGTTTGGAGAGCAGGATCATGGCCGCGTAAAAGCCGATCAGCCACGCGGAAGAACGCACTTGCTGCTTGAGATTGAGGTGCGCGGTCGGCACCCAGCGGGCGCACAGCAGGTACACCACGAACATCAGGATTTGCAGGCCCAGCAGCCAGGACACCGTGCTCCAGCCGGACCAGTACACAATCAACGCAGCGATGATGAACGACAGCGGGCCCAGCACTGCCATGCCCTTGACCCGGAACGGACGCGCCATATCGGGGGCATTGCGGCGCAGCGCGGCGACGGTCACCGGGGCGACGGCGTAGCTGAGGATCAGCGCGGCGGAGACCACATTGATCAACGCTTCCCAGGAGGGGAACGGCAGGGTCCAGAACACCGACAAGCCGAACGTCAGCCACAGCGCCGGGCGCGGGATGCCGGACTTTTCATCGATACGCGTGAAGATCTTGAAAAACGTGCCGGTCTGCGCCCAGCCGTAGACCACCCGCGGCGTGGCGTTCATGTAGATATTGCCGCAGCCGCTGGGGGAGATCACCGCGTCGGCCACCACCAGGTACGCCAGCCAACCGACACCCAGGGCCAGGGCGATGTCGCGGTACGGCAGGGCCAATTGCTTGCTGATCCCGGCCCAGCCATCGGCGAGCATCTCGGTAGGCACGCCGCCGAGGAACGCGGTTTGCAGCAGCACGTAGATCGCCGTCGACAGCAGCACCGAGAGAATCAACGCGATGGGAATCGTGCGTTGCGGGTTCTTCACTTCGCTGGCCACCGAGATGATCGGCGTCAGCCCCAGGTAAGCGAAAATCACCCCACCGGCCGACACGGCCATCTCGATACCCGACAGGCCAAACGGCGCGAAGCCATGCGTCTGGAAATTCGCCGGCTTGAAGAAGGTGAACAGCACGCCAATCACCAACAGCGGCACGATGAACTTGAATACGCTGACCAGGTTGTTGGCGATGGCGAAGGTCTTCACGCTGCGGTAATTGAGGATGAAAAACACGCACAGCAGGGCCAATTGCACCAACCAGCCGAGGGTGGTCGGGTCGCTGGAACCGGCTTTGGTCAGCTCGGGAAACCACGCCGCCGCATATTGACGCGAGGCGACCACTTCAATCGCCACCAGGCTGGAAAACGCGATCAGCGTGATAAAGCCCATCAGGTAGCCCAGCAACGGGCCGTGGGAATACACCGGGTAACGCACCACGCCACCGGCGCGGGGCAGGGCGGCGCCGAGTTCGCAGTACACAATGCCCAACAGCAGCACCGCGAAACCGCCGATCAGCCAGGAGATGATTCCGGCAGGACCGGCGATGGCCGACACGTGGCTGGCCGCAAACAACCAGCCGGAGCCGAAGATGGCCCCCAAGCCGATAAAGGTGAGATCCATCAGTGAAAGTTGCTTCTTGAACTTGCCTTGACCTGACATAGCGTCGCCTTCTTGTGAGTTATTGGATAGGCATGCAGTGGCCATAGCGTGAACTCACGAGGGGCGGCGCGATTGATGTTTTTTGCGTGCATGAATGACGAAATCGGCACAGTTGGCGTCGCTCGACAGCGCTCCAGGCATGGTGCAATCTGCTACGCGTCGAGGGGTTCACGAGGGGATAAACACAGATGATGCCGACCGCGTTTGCGACCCTTTGCCAAGGCAGTGAGGTGAATCGTCCCCACACCATCGAGCAGTTATTGGCCGGCATGGTGCAACTGTTGCCGATGCTGGATGTGATCCCCAATGCGGCGATTTTCATCAAGGACACCAGGGCCCGCTACGTGCTCGCCAACCGTACATTGGTGCAACGTTGCGGCCTCAAGCAGTTGCAACCGCTGCTCGGCAAGACCAGCGCCGAAGTGTTTCCCGCACAACTGGGGCCGGGCTACACCGAACAGGACCGGCGCGTGCTGGAGCAGGGATTTGTCCTCGAAGACCAGTTGGAACTGCACCTGTACGGCACTCGCGAACCGGGTTGGTGCCTGACCCACAAATGGCCGCTGTACAACCACGAGGGCGCGATCATCGGCCTTGGCGGTATCTCGGTGGACCTGCAATCGGCGAGTGAAACCCACCCGGCGTATCAGCGCCTGGCTGCGGTGGACGAATACATCCGCACGCACTTCAACCGCCGCGTAACCCTGGGTGAGCTGACTCAGATCGCCGGGATTTCCGTGGCGCAACTGGAGCGCTACTGCAAGCGCGTGTTCCACCTCACGCCCCGCCAGATGATCCAGAAAGTGCGCCTGGAACACGCCCACCGCTTGTTGCACACCGACCTGCCGATTACCGAGGTGGCCTTGCAGTGCGGCTACACCGACCACAGCGCGTTCACCCGCCAGTTCAAGGCATCCACCGGATTCACCCCACGGCAGTACCGCGACGGCTTGTAGTGAGCGGGCTTGCCCCGCGCTGGGTGGCGAAGCCGCCCCAAACCCAGGCACCTCGGTCTTTCTGATGCACCGAGTTGCCTGGATTTGGGGCGGCTTCGCCACCCAGCGCGGGGCAAGCCCGCTCACTACAGTGTGTTGACCGTGGGTATTGGTGTTGTTGACCGTGTGTATTGGCTACAGGCTGATCGCCGCGCGTGATTGCGCATCGCAACAACACCCGCCCGATTTCGAACTGCGCATCGCAATGCAACGATTGGCGCGCAGCCCCCTCATATGTCTACAAGCAACATTTCACCACGACAGGGACTGAGCTTATGACGGCGCCGGACAACGATCATGTGAACTGGCTGGTTGAACAGTCGATGCTGCACGCGGCACGCCAGCGTGCGCGGCTCTATTCCGGGCACGGGCGCCTGTGGCAACAGCCCTACGCACAAACCCGGCCACGGGATGCATCAGCGTTGTCGTCGGTGTGGTTCACCGCGTACCCGGCGTCGATCGTGACGCGCGAGGGCGGCACGGTGCTCGAGGCGCTGGGCGATGAAAGCCTGTGGCAGGCGCTGTCGAAGATCGGCATCCAGGGCATCCATAACGGCCCGCTGAAGATGTCCGGCGGCTTGAGCGGCACACGGCACACGCCGACCATCGACGGCAATTTCGATCGCATCAGTTTCCAGATCGACCCGCAACTGGGCAGCGAGGCGCAGTTGCAGGCGCTGACGCGCATGGCGGCTGCGCACAATGCGGTGATCATCGACGACGTGATCCCGTCCCACACCGGCAAAGGCGCCGACTTCCGCCTGGCCGAGATGGCCTACGAGGACTATCCCGGGCTGTACCACATGGTGGAGATCCGCGAAGAAGACTGGCCACTGCTGCCCGAGGTCGTCGACGGCCAGGATGCGCACAACCTCAGCCCGCTGCAGGTGGATGCACTCCGCGACAAGCACTACATCGTCGGCCAGTTGCAGCGGGTGATTTTCTTCGAGCCTGGGGTCAAGGAAACCGACTGGAGCGCCACGCCCGTGGTCATCGGCGTGGACGGCAAACCGCGCCGCTGGGTGTACCTGCATTACTTCAAGGCAGGCCAGCCGTCGTTGAACTGGCTGGACCCCAGTTTCGCCGCGCAGCAGATGATCATCGGCGACGCCTTGCATGCCATCGACGTAATGGGCGCGAAGATCCTGCGCCTCGACGCCAATGGTTTCCTTGGCGTGGAGCGCAAGGCCGACGGCACGGCCTGGTCGGAAAGCCATCCGCTGTCGATCACCGGCAACCAATTGCTCGGCGGCGCGATCCGCAAGGCCGGTGGTTTCAGTTTCCAGGAGCTGAACCTGACCGTGGACGACATTGCAGCGATGTCCCATGGCGGTGCGGACCTGTCCTACGATTTCATTACCCGGCCTGCCTACCAGCATGCCTTGCTGATGGGGGACACCGAGTTCCTGCGCCTGATGCTGCGCCAGATGCACAGCCTGGGCATCGACCCCGGTTCGTTGATCCATGCGCTGCAAAACCACGATGAACTGACCTTGGAACTGGTGCACTTCTGGACGTTGCATGCCCACGACAGTTTCGTTTACCAGGGCCAGACCTTTCCCGGCAACAGCTTGCGCGAACACATCCGCGAGCAGATGTATGAACGCCTGACGGGTGAACAGGCGCCGTACAACCTCAAGTTCGTCACCAATGGCGTGGCCTGCACCACGGCCAGCATCATCACGGCGGCGCTGGGGATTCGCGACTTGGCGGCGATCACGCCGCAGGATGTGGAGCAAATCCGTCAGATCCATCTGCTGCTGGTGATGTACAACGCCATGCAGCCGGGGGTGTTTGCCTTGTCCGGCTGGGATCTGGTGGGGGCGTTGCCGTTGCCGGCGGATGAGGTGGCGCATTTGATGGGCGATGGCGATACGCGCTGGATTCACCGTGGCGCCTACGACCTGGTGGACTTGAACCCCGCCGCCGAACAGTCGGCCGGGCACATGCCCCGTGCGCACAGCTTGTACGGCAGCCTGAACAGCCAATTGCAGGACCCTGAATCGTTTGCCTCGCAGTTGCAAAAAATCCTCGCGGTGCGCCGCGCGTACGACATTGCCGCGAGCCGCCAGATCCTGGTGCCGGATGTGCAGCACCCGGGGTTGCTGATCATGGTCCACGAACTGCCGGCGGGCAAAGGCACCCAGATCACCGCGCTCAACTTCAGCGCCACACCGCTAACCGAAACCCTGCGCCTGCCCGGCATTGCGCCAGGGCCGGTGGTGGACATTATCAATGAACGGGTCGAGGGGGATCTGACGCAGGAGGGTGAATTCACCATTACCCTGGATGCATACGAAGGCTTGGCCTTACGAATCGTCAGCACTACCCCCATGTAGTGAGCGGGCTTGCCCGCGCTGGGGGGCGCAGCCGCCCCAAACGGTACGCCGCGGTGCATCAGAAAGACCGAGGTGCCTGGATTTGGGGCGGCTGCGCCCCCCAGCGCGGGGCAAGTCCGCTCACTACAACAGGTCGCCCACACTCACACCTCTTCGCCCCCCGGCGCGGGCAAGCCCGCTCACTACGAGGTTTAGGGCCAGGGGGTTGGGGCGGGTTTGGGTTGTTTCCTGAAGTAGGCAGTGCGCAAGTAGCGCGCCAATCGCCAGATGCCGTAGGCAACCACCGCAGTCAACAGGCTACCGGCCACATAGCCAATCGTCAGGCCGATCTCGTACGAGCTCAGGTAGCCCCGGCGCCATAGCTGGATGGCATCCAGGATAGACCTGGGGGTTTGGACCCACACCAAGATGGATAAGCCATAAACCGGAATGGAGGCCAATAGACGTAGCCAGTAAACGGTCGTGCTCATCAGTGATTTCTTCCTTGGGGTGTGTAGCCGAACGCCGCATGTTAAGGCTTTTTTATGCCAAGTTCACCCCAGCGGCGCTGGCGTATTGTTCCCTGAGCGGCGTAGGGGCGGCTTACGCGTTGATCGGAATCGACAGTGTCGCCCGCAGGCCGCCTTCTGCTCGGTTAGCCAGCTCGATTCGCCCACCCAATCGGGTTGCGATGGTGTTGACGATGGTCAGCCCCAACCCCGCGCCCTTAGGGTTGCCCCGGTTGTAGAAGCGTTCGAACAACCGCGCCCGGTCCGCCTCATGGATACCTGGACCTTGATCGTCGACGCTCAAGTGGTAAAACCCGTCAGCCTGGGTCAGTTGCACAGTGATCACGCCATGTTCCGGGGAGAAGTTGGCAGCGTTGCTAATCAGGTTGTTCAGGGCGATATCGATGGCGATGGGATCGGAGAGGGTGTTGAAGGGGTGGTCGCTGACGTCAAAAGCCAGTTCCAGGTGCCTGCTCAGCAACCATGGCGTGAGCTGCACCAGGCTGTTGCGGACGGTTTCGCCGAGGTCGATGGGTTTGTAGGCGGGCGCGGTGGCCTGGGGTTCGAGTCGGGCCATGGTCAGCAATTGACTGACCAGGCGGCTGGTACGATCGACGCCGGCGATCAGAAATTCGAGTGACTCGTGGCGCTCCTGTTCGGTGCCGGCCTCCAGCAGGTTTTGCGCGTGAACCCGCAGTACCGCCAGGGGCGTGCGCATTTCGTGGGCGGCATCGGCAATGAAGCGCCGTTCACGCCCCAACACCTCCTGGATCTGCGCGAGCATGCGGTTGAGTGCGGTCTGCATCGGCTCCAGCTCGCTGGGCAGCGGCGTCAGTTGCAGCGGTTCAAGGGCGCCACTGTGCCGCGCGCGCAGGGTCGCGGCCATGTTGGCCAGGGGTTTGAGGCCCCAGCCGATGGCGAACCAGATCATTGTGGCAAGCACCAGGCTGCCGATCAGGTTCAGCCACAACGTATGGCGGACGATGCGACTGACCAGTTCCGCACGCACGTCATAGCGTTCGCCCGCCCAGATGCGCAAACCGTTCTGTTTATCCTCCAGGAGGAAGGACCGCCAGTGGTGCTTGTTCAGGTCTAGCGCATCACTGAAGCCGGGCTGGGCGGGTGGCGTGGAGAAGGAAGGTGCGCTGGCGGTGCGCACCAGGACTTCGCCTTGGGGGCTCCACACCTCAAAGGCGATCTTTCTTTCGTAGCGATGGCCATCACCCCGAGGCACGGCTTCAGCCAGCGCCGAGTTGAAGGCTTGATACAGGTTGGCGCGTTCCTGCCCGGCCAACGGCATGCGCATGACGCCTTGCAGCAGGCGCGCGTTCTGCGCCAATTGCGCGTCGTAGACCTCGGCGATTTCGTGGTTGCTGTCGTGCAGGCTGAAAAGGCTGAGCACTGCCAGGCCGGCAAGCATCAGGCCGATGACCAGGGTCAGGCTACGGCGGCGGATCGAGCTCATGGGCGCTCCTCCACCAGGTAGCCTACGCCGCGAATGGTACGGATCAGGTCGGCGCAAAATTTCTTGCGCAGGTGGTAGATGTGCACCTCCAGGGTGTTGCTTTCGGCTTCCTCGTTCCAGCCGTAGAGCAGCTGTGTCAGTTGATCGCGGGTCATGACCCGGCCCGGTGGCGACAGCAGCTCGTGCAGCAGTTGATACTCCTTGGGCGTGAGCACCACCGGCTGGCCGAGGTAGCTGACCTGCTGGGTGCCGGGGTTGAGGCTGATACCGGCGTGTTCGATCAGCATCTGCGCGCGCCCTGCACTGCGTCGCAGCAAGGCGCGCAGGCGGGCCTTGAGTTCGGCGAGGTCGAAGGGCTTGATCAGGTAGTCGTCGGCGCCGGCGTCCAGCCCTGCGATGCGGTCTTCGGTGGCATCACGGGCGGTGAGAATCAGCACCGGCAGGTTTGAACCGCTGTCACGCAGGCGGCGTAATACGTCGAGACCGTCCATGCGCGGCAGGCCGAGATCGAGTACCGCCAGGTCAAAGGTTTCACTGAGCAAGGCGTGCAGCGCGCTGGCGCCATCCTTGAGCCAGTCGACGGTATAGCCTTCGCGCCCCAGCGCCTGCTGAACGCCCTCGCCGAGGGCCACATCATCCTCGATCAGTAATAGACGCACACGGACTCCTTTGAGTCGGGATTGTTGTTCACGCCCACCGGCCATGGGCGTAACGCCGCTCCCAAGGGAGGCGGCGCGTGGAGTATCCGGGCCATTTCTTAACCAAGGCTGAAGGTAAAAAAAACCGACGTAACCGTCGATCTTCAGATTGTCTTAAGACTATCAGAGCAGGGTGGCAACCGACTCGAGACTGCCGAACGAATCGGCCGTCGCTTACGATCATCACGAGGCTATTATGACCCGCGACACCGCTGTCACCCGTTATGGAAAACTGTCGATCACTTTGCACTGGCTGATGCTGGTGTTGTTTGTCGGTGTCTATGCCTGCGTTGAAATCAAGGGCTTGCTGCCCCGAGGCAGCGAGGTGCGAAGCCTGTTCATGGGATTGCACGGGGTGTTTGGCGCGAGCATCTTCGTCTTGGTATGGGGTCGCCTGCTCGCACGCCTGTCGCCGCGCCCGCCGATCACGCCGACACCGCCGGCGTGGCAGACCGCACTCGCGCACCTGATGCACCTGGCCCTGTATATGTTGATGATCGTCACCCCGGTGCTGGCCTGGCTGATGCTCGCCGCCGGCGACAAAGCCTTTCCGTACTTCGGCTTTCATCTGCCGGCGCTGGTGGCGGTCGACCCCGACCTGGCCAAGCAGCTCAAGGGGTGGCACGAATGGCTTGGCAGTGCGGGTTATTGGCTGATCGGCCTGCACGCGGCGGCAGGGTTGCTGCATCACTATTGGGTGCGGGACAACACCCTGGACCGCATGCTGGGTGGGCGTGAGCGCTCTTAGTAGGGGCCTGGATGTTCAGTCCGACAGGGGTTGCGGTGAAACTACCCATACGCTGCACGGCATTTTGTACAACACCCGTTCCACCGTGCTGCCGATCAACTGGCTGATACCCCGGTGGCCAACCCGACCCATGACCACCATGTCGATGTCGTAGCTGGCGGCGTAGTTGCAGAGCACCTTGGCCGGGTTGCCCATGACCAGGTGCCGGCGTTCTTCTGGAATCCCGTTGCGTTCGGCCAGCGTGCGTAAAGCATCGGCCTGGGCATCCAACAGTGACTTGGCGGCACCTGAGGAGAAAAACGCCATGGCCTTATCGATGCCGAGTTCATTGGCGCTGCTCGATGACAGGTCATGGGCGTAGAGCACATCCAGCTCAGCATCGCAGGCGCTGGCCAGTTTCACCGCTTCGTGCAGGATTCTGTCGTTGAGGTCGGCGTATTGGCCGTCGCGGTGAAACGGGTCCACAGCGGCGAGGATCTTGCGCGGCAGGGCATGCTTGGCGTGGCTGACAAAATGCAGCGGCACCGGGCATTCGCGTAACAAGTGGATGTCCAGCGGCGTGAACATCAGGCGCGACATGAACGGCTCCGGGACCAAGGCCTTGATCAGCACCGCCATGGGCTGCTCCCTCAGATGAGTGAGAATTTCCTGCAGCGCTCGTTCCACCCAGACCACCTCGGTGGTGACGGGGATACCGATGTTGCGCAGTGGCCGTGCCTGGTCTTCCAACCATTGGCGATGACGTTCGACGTAGCCGATGCGCATCTGTTCCAGTGCCTGCTCGTTGACCATACCGGCTGTCGCCAGCCCGTCAAGGTAGTCGAAAGCCACAATATGCAGGGCCGCATCCGACGCCTTGGCGAGTGCCGCGGCCCGATCCAAGGCGGGGCTGTGTTCCATCAGCGGTGAGATGATCAGCATGAAACGCGGTTGTCCGGACATGGCGAAGCTCCCTTGGCAAGGTGTGTCGAGTCGATGCCAACAGGCTGCGCCTGGCGCGATCCGGGTGCTTGATCTTTGTCAAACAACGCATACCCGCATCCGGTGGCCTGACAGGTGGTCCACCCGGCGGTACGTCACGCTTTATTGATCATTATCAAACCCGGGCCACGCAGTCCGGTGCAGCCTGGGCCAAGCGTCGAACCCACCAGGAGAAGGTAATGGCCACTATGAAAGCGGCGATATTCGTCGAAAACAATCGCATCGTGCTCGAAGACAAGCCGATTCCGGAAGTCGGCCCGCTGGACGCATTGATTCGAATAACCACCACCACCATCTGCGGTACGGATGTGCATATCCTGCGAGGCGAATACCCGGTGGCCAAGGGCCTGACGGTGGGTCACGAGCCGGTGGGCATCATCGAGCGGCTGGGGTCCCAGGTGCGTGGGTTTGTGGAAGGGCAGCGCGTGATTGCCGGCGCCATCACCCCCAGCGGCCAGAGTTACGCCTGCCTGTGTGGCTGTGGTTCCCAGGATGGCCCGGATACTCGCCATGGTTTTCGGGCTATCGGCGGCTGGAAGTTCGGCAACACCATCGACGGCTGCCAGGCTGAATATGTGCTGGTGCCTGATGCGTTGGCCAACCTGTGCCCGATTCCCGACGGCCTGAGTGATGAACAGGTGCTTATGTGCCCGGACATCATGTCCACCGGCTTTTCCGGCGCCGAGCGCGGTGAAGTGAAGATCGGCGATACCGTAGCCGTATTTGCCCTGGGGCCGATTGGCTTGTGTGCAATTGCCGGTGCCCGGCTCAAAGGCGCCAGCACCATCATAGGTGTGGATGCCGTGGCCGAGCGCATGACGGTGGCGCGTGGATTGGGGGCTACCCATGTGGTCAACTTCAAGGACGGCGATGTGGTCGAACAGATCATGGCCCTGACCGACGGGCGCGGGGTGGATGTGTCGATCGAAGCGCTCGGTACCCAGGGCACCTTTGAATCGGCGTTGCGCGTGTTGCGTCCCGGTGGTCGCCTGTCGAGCCTGGGCGTGTATTCCAAAGACCTGCACATACCGCTCGATGCCTTTGCGGCAGGGCTGGGCGATTACAGCATCGTTACGACGCTGTGCCCTGGCGGCAAGGAACGTATGCGCCGCTTGATGGCCGTCGTGCGTAGCGGGTTGGTGGATCTGTCGCCGCTGGTCACTCACCGATTCCGTCTCGACGACATTGAAGCGGCCTACGACCTGTTTGCACACCAGCGGGACGGGGTCATGAAAGTTGCAATCACGCCGTGAACCGGGGGCGTGGCATCGACGTGCGGTTCACTCGATTGCGTCGTTGAGTGAGCCGCATCGGCTGTCAGCGCAGATGATGGCAGCCTGTGATCAGTTGTCTGAGCCCCTCCATATTCTGGATATTGACCTCGCGCCCGCTTATTTCCACCAGTCCCAGTTCACGCAGGTGAGCGATGCTCCGGCAGATGGTTTCGAGGCGCAGGCCCAGGTAGGAGCCGATGTCCTCCCGATACATTTTCAGCACAAAATGGCTGGACGAGTACCCGCGCATACTCAAGCGTTGCGACAGGTTCAGCAGAAAAGCGCCGAGGCGTTCATCTGAACTCATGTTGCCCAGCATCATCAGCACCTCGTGATCGCGAACGATTTCGCGGCTGAAGATCTTGTTCAGGTTTTGTTGCAGCGAAGGCAGGTCCCGCGCGAGTCGCTCCAGATGCCGGTAATGAATAGGGCAGACCTCACTGTCCTCCAAGGCAAAGGCATTTCCGGCGTGTGCACCACTGCTGATGGCATCCAGGCCGAGCATCTCGCCGCAAATCTGGAAGCCCGTGACCTGCTCGCGACCATCAACCGTGAGTACGGTGGTTTTGAAGGAGCCGATGCGCACTGCGTACAGCGCACTGAATGGATCGCTGGTGCGATACAGTGCATTGCCTTTTTTGACCTTGATGCGCTGCAAGATCATTTGGTCCAGGCGTTCGACCTCTTGCCCTGTAAGCCCGAGCGGCAGGCACAACTCCAGCACGCCGCAATTGGCGCAGGCCGCCTTGACGGAGCGGCGCTGATAGTTGACTTCAGACATGGCTGACCTTGCGCCCTCCCTGTAAAAGTCAGTTAAGAGTAGCGGCGCAAAAGTTTATACGTTCGTTTGGTTCAATTTAATTCAATAAAAAGCGACGAACGGTCCTCCGGTGATGACGTGAACCCTGTCATCAAAGAAAACCCCTGTCGTTATTCCGGCAGGGGCAAGTGGGCCAAGCCTCAGTCGGCCTTGATGGGTACGACCTTGTCCGCCTTCATGGCTTCGGGCTTCTTGGGCAACGAGATGTTCAGTACGCCATTGCTGAAGCTGGCTTCGATCTTCTCGGCATCCACGCCTTTGGGCAGGCTGAATACCCGTTCAAAGGCGCCGTAGTGACGCTCGCTGAGGTGGTAGCCTTTGTTTTTTTCAACCTTCTGCGCTTTCTTTTCCCCCTTAATGATCAGGTTGCCGTTGGACAGCTTGAGCTCGATGCTCTTCTGATCCATGCCGGGCAGTTCGGCGCTGATTTCAAAGCTTTTGTCCTTCTCGGTGATGTCCACGGCGGGCCGGCGCTGGCCGATCCGTTCGTGCCGCCACAGCGGTTCGAGATCAAACAAACCGCGACTGAAGGGCGACAGCCCTGAACCGCGATTGAAATCGTCAAACAGGTGATCGACCTGCTGCCGGAGTTTTTCAAAGGGCTGCCACAGGTCTGACGACAAGGGATGCTGATTCGACTTGGCCTCGGTCGGGATCGGCATTTTTTTCTCGGAATTGCTCATCTTGACGACTCCTCTTGGGTGAAGGGCAGGCGGCACATTCCCGGTACGCCAGGCCGCCCTGAAAAAAACACGGTGTGAGCGCGCTCCTCACAAGGTCAGTGCCCCCGTCCACAACATGCGGCCGGCAAAGGCCGCGGCGGCCCAGATGATGATCAACAGGCCCGTTTCGGCGCCGTTGAGGGGTTGGCCCTGACGGGCTTTCATGCTGGCCAGATAAATCAATGAGCCTGGCGCGTACAGCAAGGCACTGAGCAGCATGTATTTGGGGCCGGCGGCATACAGCAGCCACACGCAATACACCGTGGCTACCAAGGCAATGCCCGCGTCACGGGCTCGCAGACCAGGATGGCCCTCGTACGTCAGGCCTTGCCAGGCCAGTTTCAAGGCATAGAGGCCGCTGAACAGGTACGGCAGCAGAATCATTGAGGTCGCCAGGGAAATCAGCGCGAGATAGCTGGCGCTTGAGTAAAGCGTGAGCAACAGAAACAGCTGAATGCAGCCGTTGGTGATCCACAGCGCATGGCTGGGCACACCGTGCACGTTTTCCGTTGCCAGCATCCCAGGCATGACGTTCTCTTTGGCCGGCGTGAAGACCGACTCGGCGGCCAACAGCGTCCAGGCGAGCAGTGCACCTCCCACCGAGATGATCAAGCCGATGCTGATCAACACCGCGCCCCAAGGGCCGGTCGCAGCCTCAAGCACACCGGCCATGGATGGGTTCTTCAAGGTCGCCAGTTCGGGTTGCTTGAGGATGCCCAGTGACAACAGGGACACCGCAATCAACAGCAACAAGGTGATGACGAACCCGATCACGGTGGCACGCCCGACATTTTTGCGTTCGGCCGCACGCGCCGAGAAAACGTTGGCCCCTTCGATCCCGATGAACACCCAAACGGTCACCAGCATGGTGCTTTTGACTTGATCGAGGGTGCTGCCCAAATCAGGCGAGCCCCAGAAGCCGACGGCGAAGGTTTCACGCCGGAAGGCCACGATCACCAGGCCGATGAACAGCAACAAGGGCACGATTTTGGCCAGCGTCGTCAGTGCATTGGCGCGGGCCGCGGTGCGCATGCCTCGTAAAATCATCCAATGCAGCGACCACAGCAGTATCGAGGCGCCGGCAACGGCGGCGGCGTTATTGCCTTCGCCGAACATCGGGAAGAAGTAACTCAAGGCTGCAAACAGAATCACCAGGTAGCTGACGTTGCCGATCCAGGCACTGATCCAGTAGCCCCAGGCGGAATTGAACCCGAGGAACTCGCCCCCCAAGACCCGGGCGTAGGCGAATACGCCGTTGTCCAGCGCCGGCTGGCGGTTGGACAAGGTTTGATAAACCAACGCCAACGAAAGCATGCCGATGCCGGTGATCACCCAACCTATCAGGATCGCTCCGGCACCCGCATGGGCGGCCATGTTCTGCGGCAGGCTGAAAATGCCGCTGCCAATCATCGAACCGATCACGAGGGCCACCAGCAGGCTCAGGGAGAGCCGCCGGGAGTCGGCTCTTTGCAAACTGCCTGCGATGGGTTGCCCTGCGGGAGGAAGGGTTGAGTGGGTGTCTTGCAGGTGCGTAGTCATAGAAGCCTCCACGAAACGAGGGTTTCTACACTCACCGCGTAGGGTGGTGTGAATGCTGGCTCCAATGTCCCCGTGAACCCTCAGCCATCGTTTGATTTAAGTCAGAAAGTGTAAACACGCCGTGTTTTCGGGCCGCCGCGACGCACGTCGTCATCCAGGGCGTGAGGGTGTCCCACCCGGATTGTTGATCATGATCAACTCCCGGCAACGTCGCCCGGCGCAGTCTGGATCAGCGGGAGAGCCTTGCAGCAAACGTCTTGGGCGCCCTGAATATGGGCCAGACACGAGCATCAGCCGGAGGTGAATGTTGATAACCAGGACGCCGCGCAGACGGTTTTCGGCCAATGCCACGCCCGGCCCGACGCAACCGCCGGGGTTGCGCCGCCATGCATGAAACACCGGGGCTGGCGGGCGCCGCCGCGGCGCTGGGGATCGGGCTGTTGATCGGTCTTGAGCGTGAACGGCATAAAGGTCGGGGCGACAGCCGTGCCTGTGCCGGGTTGCGCACGTTTGCGATCACAGCTTTGCTGGGTTACGTGGCGATGCAGGTTGGCGGAGCGCTATTGCTGGGGATCATGGGCGGCTGCCTGGCATTGCTGGTCAGTGTGGCCTATTGGCGCAGCCTGGGCAGCGATCCGGGCGTGACCAGCGAAGTGGCCTTGCTCACTGTGTTGTTACTTGGCGCACTGTGCGGTACAGCACCGGAACAGGCGATTGCCATTGGCGTGGTGATGGCTGGGTTGCTGGCTTACCGAGAGAAACTCCATCACTTTGCCCGTAGCCAGTTGACCGAAGCCGAGATGCGCGACGGCCTGGTGTTGCTGATCGCTGCGCTGGTGGTGTTGCCGCTGACCCCTGATCGCTTCATCGGTCCCTACTCGGCGCTCAACTTGCGCACCCTGTGCACATTGACCGTGATGCTGATGGCGGTGGGGGCCATTGGCCATATCGCCGTGCGCACGTTGGGTGTTCGCTACGGCTATGTCGTCAGCGCCATCGCCTCCGGCTTTGCTTCCAGCACCATGACCATCGCGGCGATGGGGCACATTGCGCGCAAAGAGCCGGATAACCTCAAGGTATTGAGTGCGGCGGCCATTCTGTCGAATCTGGCCACGGTGGCCCAGGTTGCGCTGATCCTCGGCGCGGTCGATACCGCCTTGTTGCCGTACGTGTGGGGGCCGCTGCTGGCCGGGCTTGGCGTCACGCTGCTGTTCAGCGCTTGCCTGCTCTTCCCGAAAACCGCGGGTATCGCCAGCCGGCCGATCAAGGTCGGCGGTGCGTTCAACCTCAAACTTGCGCTGGCGGTCACGTTGACCATGGCCGGAATGACGTTTTTATCGTCACTGATGCTTGATCGTTTTGGTCAGGCGGGCGTGATGCTCACGGCCATCTTCAGCGGCTTCGCCGACGCCCATTCGTCCACGGCCTCGATTGCCTCGCTGGCCAAAGGCGGGCACCTGGCCTATAGCGCCGTTGCCCCGCCCGTGCTGTTGGCGGTCAGCAGCAATGCGCTGAGCAAATGCCTGTTGGCCTGGATCAGCGGTGGGCGACGCTTTGCCACGTATGTCATCCCCGGGCAGATTCTGCTGACCTCGGCCATGTGGGTCGCGCTGCTGGTGCATTGAACGATGATTTGCCCGATGACTGACAAAGATCAAGTGGGTCGTCGGGCGAGGGGATCAGCCTTGGAGTATTCCCAGCCATCGCTCAAGTGCCGAGGTGCACCATGTCACAGATACCGCGTTTACTCTTGATCGCCCCGTCAGCCATGACCCATACGCCGGCCTTCGAACGTGCAGCGGCGTTGGCGCAAGCCTTGCGACAACCCCTGCATATCGTGGCGTTTGATTATTTACAGGCGCTGGCGGTGGCCGACCTGTTCGCGCCCGAACAGATCGCCGCGGTCCGCGATGCGTATCTGGAAAAGCACCGCCACTGGCTTGAAGAACAGGCGAGCCGGATGCGCGAATACGGTGTCACGGTCACCAGCGAGGTGGTGTGGGTGCGCGATCCGTATGCGGAGATCCTGCACTTCATCAAGGAAATGCCGCTGACGATGATCATCAAGGATGCCCGCGAGGAGTCGGTGCTGAAACGGGTGTTCTACACCCCACTGGACTGGCAACTGTTGCGGGATTGCCCGGTCCCGGTGCACCTGGTGACCAACGCCCAGAACCCGCACCCCCGTCGTATCCTGGCGATCATTGATGTGTTGCGCAGCGAAGACCAGGACCTGGTATTCAACGATCAGATTCTCGCCGCCGCGTCGAAACTGGCCGAGGTCTGCAATGCTCAGGTTGAAGTGCTGCATGCGTACGACTGGACGGCTGCGTACACGATGGACATGGGCTTCGGCGCCTTACCCCTGGCCACCGGCATTTACGAAGCCGAGGGCGTGGCACAGCGTGAAGCGTTCGCGGCGATAGCCGAGCGCCATGGCGTTGCGGCCGACTGCCGTCACTTCATCGAGGGTGTGCCGGTGCCGGTCATTTGCCAATTCGTCGAACAACACCAAGTCGATGTAATTGTGGCGGGTACGGTGCAACACAAAGGGCTGAGCAAACTGTTGGGCACCACTGCCGAACAGCTCCTGCACCGTGCGCCTTGTAGCCTGTTGGCGATCAAGCCGGGCCGGGGGCTATAGCGGCCGCAGCCGGCGAGCGCCCCGACGCTCGTCGGGGCCAGACGTTACAAGCGTAGGCTGTGAATCACCTGGTGGGGGTCTGCAGGATCAGCGTGCCGCGCAAAGCCCAGCGCCTGGGCCAGGTCGCGCATGGGCGCATTGCTGGCGGCATCGACTGAATACATCCGGCGCATACCATTGTTGTGCGCCGCCTTGATCAGGTGCTTCATCAGCAACGTCCCCAACCCCAGATGCGTCCATTCATCCGCGACGGTCACGGCACACTCACATTCATGCTCGCCGGTGGCGGCATAGCGGCTTACACCGATCTCGATCAGTTGACCATTGTCATGCACCAACGCCACGTAGGCCATGCGCAGCCGGTTATCGGTGTCCATCAATTGATTAAGCAAGGTCCCGGACGGCTCGCTGATCTGCCCCAGAAAACGCATGTGCCGCGATTCGGGCGACAAGTGTTTGATGAAAGCGTATTCACGCTCCCGATCCTTTTCGCTCAAGGGCCTGATCAGCACGTGGCGGCCGTCCGTGAGCGCTTCAATCCAGTGTTGGCCGGTGCTCGTGGCATAGATCGTGGCGGCCCGTTCGTTGTGCTCTTTGACGCTAAGCATGAGTAAACCCTCTGTTCGGTTAAAACACGGGCGCGCACAGCACACCCTGCAGACGCTTCTTTTGTACGCCACCGGCGGGGCAAGAATCTGATCTGAATCAGAGATACGGCCTTCTTACGCCAAGTTCAGCCCAACAGGGCTGGCGTGATGATGGCAGTGCGGCGTATAAAGTTGCCCTGCAGGGCCCAGAAACAAATTGAAATATCCGCAGCAGCTCTTCCAGTCGCAACCGAGTACTCAGCATGATCGTCAATGTCGCCACTGTTCCAAGCGCAGTCCCTACCACGCCAGCGGCCACCAGTCCCGCGAGCGCAGACACGACTGCCGAGTCGTCGAGCAGCACCACCGCGACTACCGCCACCAGTGCCAGCAAACGCGCAACTGCTGCAGGTGGCGGGGCTTCCGGCAGTTCATCGACGCAAACGTCCGACACCGTCAAACAACTGAAAAAACAGATTGAACAGTTGCAAAAGCAACTTCAGGCCCAGCAGCAGGCGCTGCAAAAAGCCCAGTCCGCCAAGCTAAGTGAAGAGGCCAAGGCAGCTGCGGTTGCCGCGGCCCAGGTGCAGATTGCTGCGACGACGGCGGCATTGCAGACCGCTACCGCAGCGTTGTTGCAGGCAGTGACCGCTGAGGGTAGCGACACGTCGGGTACGTTGGTCAGTACCACCGCCTGAGGCTGGATTTCATCAGAGTGCTCGGCCCAGCGGTCTTAACGCACGCCGTAAAAGTGGTTCAGCACTAACAACTCAACCACCGCCACCATCGTGCAAACCACCAGGAAGCCCGGGGTGAACACCCGCTTGCGATTGGACGTGTAGCCGTCCGGCCAGATCGCCCCCGTGAAGCAGGTAAACAGGAGCACGCAGGCCAGGAGTGCATAGGTCCACGCCTTGCTCGATGTGCCTTGTTTTCGCCATTGTGTCATCCGGGGGCTCCGTCGCTCGGGGGGCGTAGCTTAACGCTTTCGGGGTAACAACAGCGGGTTATCGTCACCGGCTGCCTCGCAACCTAGACTTCGTGCACGTTCCCCACTCCTCAAATGAGCGCGCGTGCGTACGCGGGTCTGGAGCAAGGTCAAAAGTGGGACGTAAGGTTGATCACCTGGGAACAGACGCAACGGCAGAAGCGCGATGACCGGAGTTCTTGGCGGGAAGAGCAGTGTTGCGCAGGTAGCGTGCTGGAGAGGTGCCCAGGGTTTTACGAAACATGGAGATAAACGAGCTGACTGACTCGTAGCCGAGGGCTTCGGCCGTCCTCTGTACCGACAACCCCTCGGCCAGGCTTTGCAGCGCGACAATGATCTGCCACTGCTTGCGCCACTGGCCGAAGGTCAGGCCCGTTTCGCCTTTTACCAGGCGCGACAGCGAGCGTTCACTCATGGCCACATGGTGCGCCCAGCTCGCCATGGTGGCGCGGTTGGCTGGGTCTTGCGCCAGCGCCCGAGCGATTGTGCGAAGCGCGGTTGATGCCGGCAACGGCAGGTACAGCTGTTCGGTGGGGGCCAGCTCAAGCTCTTCCAGCAACACGTTGGCCAGCCGCGCAGTGCGCGAGTGTGGAGGGTAATTCTGGGCCTGGTCGCTGAGGTGGAGGATCAGCTCGAGGATCAGGGGCGACAGCGCCAGCGTACAGCAGTGGTCTGGCAGTAACGCAACGCCGGGCTCTACGAACAGAAAGCACACCTGCCCGTTGGCCGTCACACGGTTGCTGTGGGCCACGCCCCCTGGTATCCACACGCCAAAACCCGACGGGACCATCCACACGCCGTCCTCGCCCGTACACACAATGCCACCGCCATACGCCACGACCAGTTGCCCCTTGCGGTGCTTGTGTACCGCGGACTCACTGTCGTTGCGTTGTGTTTCCAGCCTCAGTGCGACGGCAGGTTGAACAAGCGTGTCGTACTCGAACTGATCGACGTGTAAAGGATGGATTTCGGCCATGGCATGCAATCGTGAGGTTGTCTGGATTTGATTATATTCTGGCAGTCTACTCAATATCGGCAGTGGTGGTAATTGCTTAGCATCATCAACAAGCCCCCTGTAGGAAGGGGAGATGCTACAGCCCCTTGAACCCGGTATTTGCCATGTTTAGCGAAGTCTCCATCGCCAACCTGTATTTCCCACCTTTGTTGATCTACCTGGGCGTGTCGGTCCTGGCCTACACGCTTATCGAGAACCTGACCCGCTGCTGGCTGGATTGGGCCTGGCACCCGGCACTGGCGCGTTTTTTTGTCTCGCTCATCGTCCTGTCGACGATGGTCGTCAATTGTTGAGTGGGGCAGGTCATGTCTATCGTCAAAATCCTCAAACCGGCGCTTACCCTGTTGCTTGGTTTGCTGGCCCTGGTGTTCTGCCTGCAACTATGGCGGGCGTACGTCCTGGCCCCGTGGACGCGTGACGGGAGGGTCAGTGCGCAGGTTATCCGTATCGCTCCCGAGGTGTCCGGCCAAGTCGATCGGTTGCCAGCCAGGGACAATCAATGGGTGGCAAAGGGCGATTTGCTCTATTGCATCGATGCGCGCGCTTATCAATTGGCCCTACAGCAGCGCACCGCGCAGTTTGCCGAGGCGCGCAGCGTGTTCGAGCAACGCAGCGCCCAACTCAAGCGGCGAGCCCAGTTGGCCGGGGCCATTGCCCAGGAAGAGATTGATAACGCCGCCCGCGACCTGGCCGTTGCCCGAGCGCGCCTGGACGCAGCTGCCCACCAGGTCGCCCAAGCGCAGCTCGACGTGGAGCGCACGACCATTCGTTCGCCGGTAGACGGCTACGTCACTCAACTGCGCCTGCAACCCGGTGACTACGCACAGGCTGGCATTACCAACCTGTTCGTCGTCGATGGCCATAGTTTCTGGGTCACGGCCTATTTTGAGGAGACCAAGCTGCCGGCCGTGCGGGTCGGCTCCCCGGTCTCCATCAAGCTGATGGGGTTTGCCCCACTATTGGAAGGGCACGTGGCAAGCATGGGCAGGGGGATCGCCGATGTTAATGAAGTGCGTAATGCCAACGGCTTGCCCGAGGTGAGCCCGACCTTCAGCTGGATTCGGTTGGCCCAGCGCGTACCCGTGCGCATTGAGTTGGATCAGGTGCCGGAGGGCGTGGAATTGGTGGCGGGCATGACCGCCAGTGTCGAAGTCAAGGAGTCGAACGCTGCGCCACGCTGGCGGCTCACCCAATGGCTGCAGGCGTTCCTGTGATGACGAACCGGCTGACACACCTTTTCGCGAGCATTGCGCGGCCCTCGGCGTCCGTCACGTTCTTCTACGTGTTGCGCAGTATCTTGGCTGCAGGTCTGGCGCTGTGGCTTGGCTTTGAACTGCATCTGGACGCCCCGTTCGCGGGCGCATCCACCGTGTTGTTGTTGCTACAGCCCATCCAGGGGGCGGTTCGTGGCAAGGGTGTCTACCGGATGCTGGGTACCCTGGTCGGCCTGGTCGCGGCGGTAGTGCTGACAGGCCTGTTCGCACAACAGATGCTGTTGTTCCTGCTCGGTATCGCTCTGTGGCTGGGCCTGTGCGTCAGTGCAATGACCGTTTTGCGCCATTATCAGGCCACGGCGGCGGTGGTGGCGGGCTATACCGTCTGCCTGGCGCTGGGCCCTGCAATCGTTGCGCCGCAACTGGGGTTTGAGCACATCATCACCCGTGGTACGGCGGTCGCATTGGGGGTGCTGAGCTTGAGCCTGGTGGTCACGCTGTTCAGTGCCAAGACCATGGAGGACAAGGTGCGCAGCGCGCTGGTCGGCATCTGTGCCCGCAGTGCCCGACTGCTCGCCTCTCGACTCACCGGCGAGCCTATCGCGGCGTTGACGGCACAACGTCACCAGCTCGCGATGGACATCGGCAAGGTGGACGATCAACTGGGACTCGCCCGTGGGGAGTCGGCGCTGATTCGCTCCCGGCAACTGGCGATTCAAGCAGGCCTGGCGCATTTGCAATCGGCGGTGCTGGACGTGCACCTGGACGATGCCGCCCGTGGCGTCGATCCCGTGCTGCTGGCGGACAATGCCAGCGCGCTACTGCAACTGAGTGAGCGCCTGGCGGGCAGCCGCTGCACCTTCCAGGTGGCGGCCGATACGGTAGGGCAACTGCGTCGCTTGGCGGATGAGCATGCAGACTCAACTCAAGGCTCGCGGTTGTTCAGCGAACGCTTGCACGAGCAATTGACAGATTTGACTGAGGCCTTGCTGAACTTCTCCAGCCTCGATCAGCGACGCCCGGCGCAGGTCCGCGCCGTGGGCTACCACCGCCATTACGCGGACGCGGCACGAAACGGCATCCGGGCCGTGCTCGCAACCCTGGCCACGGGGGCGGTCTGGTACTTCAGCGGCTGGAATCAAGGGCCGACGCTGCTGGCAGTCTTGGGCCCAGGTTGCACGCTGCTGGCCACGGCCGCGGCGCCGGCGCAGGGTATGGCCAGTTTTATACGTGGCACGCTCTACGCCATTGTGGCTGCCGCGCTGTGCAAGTTCCTGTTGATGCCACAGATCAACGGTTTCCCGCTGTTATTTATGCTGTTGGCGGCGTTCTGGTCGTTCGGGATCCATGCGACGAGCCAACCGCGTCACGCCTTGCAAGGCATCGCCTACCTGATCGGGTTCAACACCCTGGTGAGCACGGGTGCCATCGCCTCCTATGATTTCGCCGACTTTGCGAACCAGGCGCTGGCGTGGATTGTTGCAATGCTGATCTGCTTATTGGCGTTCCAGATCTTGCCCAGAGATCCGGTCAAACATATTCGGGCGTTGAAACGTTCACTGCATAAGCACACACGCCAGCTACTTCGTCTTGCAAGCACGATCGACCACGCTAAATGGCAGGCCAGGCAGCAATCTCGAATCGTCGCGTTGATCAATTTGCTCGGCGCCGATAACAGGCACGATTACCGGGCGGGCTACTTGTCCCTGCAATTGAGTAAGCAATTGCGCCGGTTACAGGCTAAGGCGAAGCGTGTTGAGCCGGGCTCGCCCGTCGCCCGTTGCGCACAAAGCGGCGCCCGGCGGATAGCTCGTTGGGCGGGTGACCCGGCGATCTGCGCGGCGCAGGCTCGCCGCACATCAAGGTCGATGAGAAGGCTTGGCGCGCACGCTTTAGCGACCTGTTACCACGACTTGGCCTGGCTGCTGGAGCAATACGCGCAGCTCGCGCGTTCCACGCCCTGAGTCATACACCCAGGCATGACCGCATGGCACCACACGGGCGCCGTAGGCTTCTGCGCGCCGACTATTTGGATTTCAACCAACCCAGGTGATACGTAATGAAAAAACTGACACTCGTAATGGCAACCGCGTGGATAGCCTGCGCGCCACTCTCGGCCTTGGCTTCTGACGGCGCGGAAGCACTGATGCGGTGGCATGAGGCATTCCATAAAGAACAACACCGGCAACAGACAGCTCCCCGGCAAGACGCTGCTTCCAAGCGCAACGACTCACCCACCCAGCCCATCGAGAAGCCTGGGCGTCGTTGAGCTGCTAGTTTCCGGTGCACCCCTGTCACGGCAGGGCGGCGACGGTTAGAGTGAATTCAGCGCCTTATGAGCTAGCGTTCATGCAAGCGTCTTTCTGATACTTCGCCGGATACCGCCCCTATGAGAGATTTGCCGCCCACCGCGACATTGCGTGCGTTCGAAGTTGCTACGCGCCACCCGACATTCACCGCAGCCGCGCAGGAACTGCATGTGACCCAGAGCGCCGTCAGCCACCAGCTCAAGCATCTTGAGGCGCTTTGGGGGCTGCAGTTGTTCGAACGTGGCAAGGCGTTACGCCTGACGGCCGCGGGGGCAACGCTGGCGCCCATCGTGCGCGAATTCTTCATCAGCCTGGAGGCGACTTTGGGCCACCTGCGCGAGCAAAAAGGCCGGGTTCGACTGCGCGTCAGCACCACCTATTCCTTCGCGCTCAAATGGCTGCTGCCACGCTTGCCGCTGCTCTCTCGCCAGCACCCCGAGCTGTTGGTCTCGCTGGATACCACGGACAAAATCATCCATTTCTCTCACGGCCAGGCGGATGTTGCGATCAGGCTCGGCAAGGGTGCTTACCCAGGTCTGTATTCGGAATTTTTGTTTGGAGAGCAGGTATTTCCTGTGGCCAGCCCTGAACTGCTGCGACGCGTCGGGACACCGCAGAGCCCTGCACAGTTGCTGGATTTTCCACTGCTGACGCGTGATGGTGCCGAGCTGGTACCTAAATGGGAGACGTGGTTTCAAGCCGTCGGGCTGGCCTATTTGCCGCTCAAGGAAAGCGTCAGATTTGGCGACACCAACATGACGGTCGAGGCGGCCTTGCTCGGCCAAGGCGTGGCGTTGGTGCGCAGCGGGCATGTCGAGAACGAAATCGCCGATGGCCGTTTGGTTCGGCTGTTCGACGTGCCGCTTCCATCGCCGCTTGCGTACTACTTCGTCTGCCCCAAGGGCATCGAATCGCAACCGCATGTCGCCAGCTTTCGCCAATGGCTAGTCAGCGAAGCGCTGAAAGTACAACGAGTGCAAGCGTAATGCATGAGTATCCGTTCATGCTGCAATGAGGATACTTCGCTTTTGTCTCGGAAACGGATTGCCTAGAGTGGCGCATGCCTATTCATATCGTCTTGCTGGTTCTTTTCGCCGCGCTCCTGCATGCAAGCTGGAATGCGCTGCTGCGCAGTGGTAACGATCGCCTGTGGTCCATGACGGTGATGTGCATTGCCATTGCAATAGTCTGTGCCGTCGCCGCCGCCTTCATGGTCCCACCGGCCATGGAAAGCTGGAGCTACGCGCTGCTTTCGGGGTTACTGCATGTGGGCTACAACTTGTTCCTCGTGCGCAGTTACCGAGTTGGCGACCTGGGGCAGATCTATCCGATTTCACGCGGATCGTCGCCGGTGCTGATTACCTTGGGGGCCGCGGTTTTTGCCGGAGAAAGCATCAGCCCTGGCGAGTTGCTCGGTGTGGCGCTGGTGTCAGGCGGGATTGTTTCGCTGGCCTTCAAAGGGCGCAGTCTGTCGGTTCCCAGCTTGCCCTATGCGCTGGGAACAGGCTGCTTCATTGCGGCCTACAGCGTTGTCGACGGCATAGGCGCCAGGCTATCCGGTGCACCGTTGTCCTACGCCGTGTGGATGTGCGCCCTGTGGGGCGTGCTGATGCCGGTGGTTTACATCGGTCTGCGTGGTCCGCGCAGCTTGTTCTCGGTTCGGCCAGGAATGCTTACCGCCATGGGCGGCGGACTGGTCTCTTTGCTTGCGTATGCAATGGTCATCTACGCCATGAACGAAGCGCCCCTGGGCGCGGTCTCCGCGTTGCGCGAAACCAGCGTGTTGTTTGCGTTGTTGATCGGTTATGTGTTCCTCGGCGAGACGCTTACAGCGCGCCGGATACTGGCGTGCGTCGTGATCGCCAGCGGTACCCTCATTATCGGCTGATACGGCCGACTGGCCAGGAGGTAGGTTCAATGATCAACGTCTCAAAGGCACCGCTGATTCTGATCACCGGAGGAAGTCGTGGCGTGGGGGCGGCCACCGCCCGGTTGGCTGCCGCACGCGGTTATGACGTCGCCATCAGCTACGTCGCCCACGAGGCCGCCGCGCTGGCAGTGGTTGCGGATGTCGAAGCACTGGGGCGCAGGGCGTTGGCGGTGCGCGCCGACAGTGCGGACCCGCAACAGGTGGCCGATTTGTTCGCAGCCATCGACCGCTCGTTCGGACGTATTGACGTACTGGTCAATAACGCCGGGATGCTGGCGCCTCAGTCACGCCTGGAAGGCCTTGGCTTCGAGCGGATGCAACGCATTTTTGCGGTCAATTCCATTGGGCCGATACTCTGTGCCCAGCAGGCGGTGAAGCGCATGTCTTACCGTCACAACGGCCCGGGCGGCGTGGTGATCAATGTCTCTTCGGCCTCGGCGCGTCTCGGCAGCCCTAATGAATACATCGACTATGCGGCCTCAAAGGGCGCCCTGGAGACGTTTACCATTGGGTTTGCAAAGGAGGTGGCTCGGGAAGGCATACGCGTCAACGGTATTCGCCCCGGGCATATTTACACCGACATGCATGCCAGTGGTGGCGAGCCGGGCCGGGTCGATCGGGTCAAGGACTCGATCCCCATGGGGCGGGGTGGCCAGCCGGAGGAAGTGGCACAGGCGATTCTATGGCTTGCCAGCGAGCAGGCATCATTCGTCACCGGCACATTTCTCGACGTGACGGGTGGTAAATAAGCCAGCGCCACGGATCAGCGACTGCGTGCGCTCGGCTTCAACGGGCAGTCGCCTACCTGACCTTGCGACTCAAGCCAGGTGTGTTGCCCGTAATGCGTTTGAAGGCGCGACTGAACGCGGCCTGGGAGGTGTAGCCCAAACGCTGCGCTACCTCTTCAATCGGCAGCCGTTCGAGGGTCAGCCACTGGCTTGCAAGGCGCATTCGCAGTTCGGTGACATAGCGCAGCGGGCTCATGCCGATCGTTACCTGGAAGCGGTCCGCGAAGACCGAGCGTGAGGTATTGCATTGCTCTGCCAACTGCGCAACGGTCCAGTCACGGCCCGGTTGCTGGTGCAGTGCAAGCAGGGCGCCGGCCAAGCGTGGATCGCGCAAGGCGGCGACCAAGCCAGAGGCATTCCCGCAGGCGCACTCCACCCAGCCGCGCACGACCATGGCCGCCACCACGTCGGCCAAGCGCGCGAGGATACCGGCGAAGCCGATACGTGCAGCGCTGACCTCGCGTTCCATGGTGGCCAGGATAGGCACCAGTCCGGGGTAACGCTGGCCGCCGGCATCGATCAACATCAGGCCCGGCATCAGCCGGCCAAGGCCGTGGAGACTGCCCAGTTCAAACTCCATGCAGCCACTGAACACAATAGTGCTCGGCGTGGGGCTGCCACCGGTTCCGGTATCCACCGCGCTGACGGCTTCGCCGAGGGGGGCGCCGTCTAGAAGGTCGATGTCTTGAACAGGCACGTGAGGATCGGAAAACAGTTGATGGGCCGCGCCATGGGAAATGAACACGGCGTTGCCCGCACCCAGCGCGTAGGTGGTTCCGTCCTCCATCCGCAGCACCGCATTGCCGACGGCCATGAAGTGGAACCAGGCATGCCCAGGTTTTTCAGCAAAGCCCAAACCGAAGGTGGGTCCCGCTTGAATACGCCGGTATTCGACGCCGCGCAGGCGCATGCCGCGTAACAGTTCGGTGATGAGGTCCGAGGAGAGCGCAAACTGATCTGTAGGCATTGTTCAGGTGTTTTGGTCAAAAAGTAGAGACTTTAGATCATAGATCATCCGGATTCCCGCGCCTAGACTGCGGATCGCCATGAAGATTGGGAGATCCGTGCAATGACTGACTGTGTGTGTAATTCCGTATCCGACCGCCATCCCGGCGTCGTCCCGGACGTGGAGCCTGCCACCCCCGCGTGGATGGCCGTGTTTTCGCTGGCAATGGGCGTGTTCGGATTACTGACCGCCGAGTACCTTCCGGCCAGCTTGTTGACGCTGATGGCGAACGACCTGGGAGTGTCCGAAGCGCTGGCGGGCCAAGCGGTCACAGTGACTGCGGTAGTGGCGCTGTTCGCGGGCTTATTGGTCCCGGGCCTGACCCGCGGCATCGACCGCCGTTGGGTGTTGCTGGGGTTTTCCACCTTGATGGTCGCCTCCAATCTGTTGGTCGCCGTTTCCTCCAGCTTCGCGGTGCTGTTGTTGATGCGTATCTTGCTGGGCATTGCCCTTGGCGGGTTCTGGAGCATGGCGGCGGCGGTCGCGATGCGCTTGGTACCGAGTGCGTTGTTGCCACGGGCGCTTTCGATCATTTTCAGCGGCATTGCCATCGGCACCGTCGTAGCAGTGCCGCTGGGCAGCTACCTGGGCGGGCTGTATGGCTGGCGCAGTGCATTCTTTGCGGCGGCAGCGGTCGGCATGGCCACTCTGGCGTTCCAGTCGTTCACTCTGCCGCGCCTGGCGCCGCGCCGGCCGGCACGTCTGCGCACCATCCTCGACGTGCTGCAGCGCCCGGGCATCGCCATGGGGATGTTCGGGTGTGTGCTGGTGCACAGCGGGCACTTCGCGATGTTCACCTATGTTCGGCCATTTCTTGAGGGGACGACCGGCATCGGTACGCAGGGGCTGTCGCTGATGCTGTTGGGGTTCGGTGTGGCGAATTTCGTTGGCACGCTGTTGGCCGGAAAGCTGCTGGAGCGCTACCCGCTGGCCACTCTGGTGTTGATGCCCGCGCTGGTCGGCGTTGCAGCACTGGCGTTGGTGCTGTTGCCGGCCTCGATTGCGGGGCAGGCAGTACTGCTGAGCATCTGGGGCTTGGCCTTTGGTGGTGTGCCGGTGGCGTGGTCGAACTGGGTTGCCAGTGCAGTCCCTGATCAGGCCGAAAGCGCCGGGGGCATGGTGGTGGCATCTGTGCAGTCGGCTATCGCAACCGGCGCCGCCGCTGGCGGTGCCGTGTTCAACCTCGGTGGCAGCGCAGGCGTATTCATCGCGGCGGCCGTGCTCATGCTGCTGGCCGCATTGCTGATTGCGCTGCGTGTCCGCGTCCCGGTTGCCCAGGGTTTAGGCCAGCCCAAGCCCGCGTTGCACCTTTGATCCGGTTTGCCAAACCGCGATCCCTTCCGTAACCAGGAGATACTCCATGAACAATACGACGTCTCACCAAGGACGCCTCAAATCGTTGCGCGCGGCAAGTATCGGCAATGCGCTGGAATGGTTTGACTGGACCCTGTACGCAACCTTTTCGGTGTACCTGGCAAGCAATCTGTTCGACAAGACCGATGCGCGCTCGGCGATGCTCGCGACCCTTGCTGTGTTTGCGGTTGGCTTTGTTGCCCGCCCGGTCGGCGGCTGGTTGTTTGGCCGGCTGAGCGACCGACTGGGGCGTCGGACTATCATGGTGATCACCATGCTGCTGCTTGCGATCAGCAGTCTGGGCATCGCGCTGATTCCCAGCTACCAGAGCATTGGCCTGTACGCCTCGGTCGCGCTGCTGTTTTTCCGCCTGATGCAGGGGCTCGCCCATGGTGGCGAGACCGGGGTGTCCTACACCTATGTCGCCGAAATCGCCCCGAGCAAGCACCGTGGCTTGTGGTCGAGTTCCGTCTATGTGGGCGTGACGCTAGGGGTCATGGCAGCGACGGCGGTGGCGGCGGCGCTGACCTGGCTGCTGGGCGCGCAGGCCATGGGTGAGTATGGCTGGCGGATCGGTTTTGCCATGGGGGGAGTGCTTGGTTTTTACGCACTGTTCTTGCGCCGCGGTGCGCAGGAATCTCATGTATTTGTAGCGCAGCAGGGGCAGGCGCGGCCGCCGCGCAAGCTGTCCACGGCGGAGATGCTGCGCGTTGCGCGTAACATCGTCATGCTGGCCGCGGCCGCCAATGTCACTTACTACGCCTGGGTCACGTTCGGCGCTTCGACCGCGATCGCCCAGGGTATGGACGCCACGGGTGCCTACATGGCCAGTCTTCTCGCGCAGGTCCTCTGTGTGTGCTGGTTGCCGGTCTGCGGAATGTTGTCTGATCGGGTAGGGCGCCGGCCTATGGTCATTGCCTGGGGCCTGGGCGTGATCCTGCTGACCTATCCCATCTCGATAATGGTGACCACTGAGCCCTACACGCTGTTTTTGGCCCAGGTTCTGGGGCTTGGCGCCTGGTCGCTGATCGCGGCGATTTTCCCTGCGGTGCTGTCCGAACAAGTGCCGACCCAGGCACGGGCGCAGGGCGTCGGCCTGGTGTCTTCGATCTCGGTGGCGATCTTTGGCGGCACTGCCCCCTATCTACATAACTATCTCAGCGGCGCCGACCTTGGCTACCTGTATGTCAGCTATGTCATTGGCTTGGGCGTTGTCACCGTAATGGCTGGGTTTCTTATCGAAGAAACGGCGGGCATTGACCTTGCGCATATCGGGGCGCCTGGCGCGCGAGTCCGCGTAAATGCATTGGCTGCTCGATCCGCAGAATCCGCCGAACCAAGGAGTATGACTCAATGAATTCAGCCGCCCCGCAAAACGCCGCTGCACGAGGTGAACGCCCGGGCGCCAACGTGACCGTCAGCCAGGCTTCGGGCCCACGTCAGGCCGCACGCGAGACCTGGGTGGAAGTGCCTTGCGAGTCGGGCCCGGCTGCCGCTTGGTGCTACTCGGACCGCCGTGCCTACAGCCCGGGTGATACGGTTTGCCTGTATCTGTCGTCGAACTGCGCGCAAGTGAGACTGCGGATTTATCGTGATGGAGCCGACACCTGTACGGTGCATACCACCGACAGCCTGGATGCTTGCTTCCACCCCATACCCGAACGTGCCTATGAGCATGGCTGCCAGTGGCCAGTCTTCATGCGATGGACAATCCCGGTGGAGGCCGAGCCGGGTGGCTATATGGTCGAAGTACGGGATGGCGCTGACAGCGTGCTGGGGCATCATCTGTTTATCGTCAAGGCGGTGCTCAAGCGCGCCGATGCCTTGGTGCTCGTTGCAGCCACATCGACCTGGGCCGCTTATAACGACTGGGGCGGTGCCAATCATTACTTTGGCCTCCACCCCGGCACGCCGCGTGGCCGCTCACCGTTACTCTCGGCACAACGGCCCTGGGCGCGCGGGCAGGTCTGGCTGCCGGAGGGTGCGCCCCGTTGCATCAACACGACCCGGCCCCGCAAGCCAGGCCCGGCGCGTTATGAGTTCATCGAATGGGCCGCTCTTAACGGCTATGCCAAGTACTACGCCTTGGCGGGTTGGGCTTCGTTCGAGAGGCCTTTTGTGGTCTGGGCCGAACAGCAGGGGTATAGGGTCCATATCCTGACCCAGGACGATTTGCATCACGACCCGCACGCGCTGGAGGGCTACGCCTGCGCCGTCTTTGCCGGGCACGACGAGTACTGGACGCGAGAAATGCGCGACCACGTCGACGCCTTTGTCGAGGAGGGCGGCAAGGTCGCGCGCTTCGCCGGCAATTTCATGTGGCAGATTCGCCTGGAGGAGGAGGGCCGGCGGCAGGTGGCCTACAAGTACGATGCCGGTGCACTCGATCCTGTGGCGGCTACCGAGCCTCATCGGCTAACGGGGGCCTGGGAAGATCCGAGGGTCAATCACCCCGGAGCATCGACGTTCGGGGTGAATGCTCTGCGTGGGATATACGCTAGCTTTGGCGCAATGGCACCGCGCAACCCGCGCGGATACACGGTCTTCAGGCCTCAGCACTGGGCGTTTATGGGAACAGGCCTCGGCTACGCGGACATGTTCGGAGACGAAGCCAACATCTTTGGCTATGAAGTCGATGGCCTCGAGTACACGTTCGTCGATGGCCTCCCAGAACCGCTCGGCACAGACGGTGCGCCTTGCCGATTGCAAATCCTCGCAATGGGCTGGGCGACCAATGCCGAGCATGGCCGCAGCGAAGATGCCTATTCATTCATGCTCGGCGATGGCGATGCCCGGTTTCGGGCTTCCATCCTGGCGCCTGACCTTAGTGACGCCAGCATCGCTTTACACAGCCGTGGGGCCGGTATGGTGGTGCACTTCCACAAAGGCCGAGGTGAGGTCTTTACCGCCGCCACGTGCGAATGGGTACATGGGCTCATACAAGCTGACACTTACACCGTGATGATCACTAAAAATGTGCTCGATCGTTTCTTGCTCACTCACCAGGAGGTGCGCTGAACGGGCCGGTGAATAACCGGTTGTTACCACACGAGGACCCCAAAGACTTCGTGAGTCAGTTCACCACCTTGTAGATAGACACTCAGGCGAACCAGAGGGGGGGCTATCATGGTTTCACCCACTGGCCGAGCCCGTCCATCACCGCCTGGCTCGGTGCGGTGGAAGTGGTACGCCAGGGTGTTGTAGTCGCTGCCGGCCGCTACGTTTATCAGCGCCACGTTTTCTAATGTGCCAAATCGTGTTGAAAGAGGGCTAACGTCAGTGGTTTTTCCCCTCTCTATTTTTGAACAGTGCCTTGAGATTGGAAGGGTCTAGGCAGTCAGGTGCTATCGTCTGCGACTGCTTGAAATAGGCCTGAACTTTCGGGTTCGCGAAATCGCCCTTGAGCGCTAACAGGTAATACCCGTCGGCGCGAAACTGTTCCAGGCTCAGAGAAACCGGCTTGAGGAAGTCCCTCATAGTGGTCAACGGTAGTTCGCGATTGGCTTCGGCTTTCAGTGAATCTTTGAAGCAGTACGAGCGTACTGCCGGCAGTGGATAATGGCCAGCGTACAGATCCGGCTGCTCTAGAGCACTGGCTAGCTGGGTATACTTGCGAAGAGACTCGGGGTCATCGAACTTGAATCGCAGGAATGCCTCGTCACAGTCGCGCAACACCATTATCGCTCCGGCAACCAAGCCTTGATCCGCGGCGTTCTGGTAAAGCGCGCAAGCCTCTACATGCATAGCCTTATAGCCACTTAAAAAGGTTGCCGCTTTAACCTCTTGCATATTCGCCAACATGAAAGTCGCTACACCGTGCCCTCCGGCGCTAGCTTTACGCAGCTCGTCCTCATAAGTCTCAAGCCCTTTGGTTGCCTCCTGTATTGACTGGCTCAGTGTGCCCTTGTCAATTTTTCCCTGCTGTTCTCTTTCAACCAGCTGATCGGCTCGTTGTTGTATGGCATCACCTAACAGCATTGCGTGTTCAAAGACAGCTTCGGTTTCGGGGCTTGGCACAGCCTGCACCTCAGCACACAGAGCGATGCTGAAAAGGAGGACTGAAAGACGAAGTTTCAAAGGCGGTTCTTCCGTGATTGCAGTTGTCTGAGTTTCCATTGCTGTAATGGATTCAATCAGAGTGGGGTAGTTCACGTGCTCGACCATTCAAGCAACCCGACTGGGAGACAATCGAACGAACCTACCTGGCCGGGATTTGCTCTGCAGAGCGCCTCGCGAGCGCCACTGCAGCGGTGATGGCCGCTCTGGCTTGAGGGCTGTTCTTCCAGCAGGTCGAGCCTAATGCCGCTGATGCTTGAGCCAGGATGTCACCAACATCTGATTTTCGGAGTTCTGCGAGCGATTCGATACCCATTTGCTCAAGCCGTGTAATGACGGTTGGTCCTACGCCTTTGAGCGCGAGCAAAGCGGTCCTTTCATCTGATGAAAACGGCATCGTAAATTCCTTTTTTGGCGATGAGTCCACGCAAGTGTGCCCGACGCTAGACGGTGCCTCAATAGCCCGGCGTGCGCGTTTTGAGAATCTTCAAGGAGGGCGTGTGAACAGACCAGTGCCGCCAGCATCCAGCCGATCAGGCAGCGATTCGCGCCGGCGGTTGGCAGAAAGCTCGGGACGCCGGGGAAGGGGAATTGCGGAGCAGCTTAAGAAATTGCGCAACAGAAACACTAAGGGCCTGCATGAAGTATCTCATGCAAGCCCTTGATATATATGGTGCCCGAACCCGGAATCGAACCGGGACGCCCTTACGAGCGGGGGATTTTAAGTCCGGCCATAAAGTGCTTTAAATCAATAGCTTATGGCTATTTCCGGTCCGCAATAGTTCTGCAATGGCTCGCTTGTAGCCCTTTGTTTTCAAGGGAGCCATTTTTATTGCGGAACGGATTTTCACTTGGTTGGGAGCACTTTCAGGCCCTTGCGACGCCGAATGTACTGCTCTGTCATCCCGACGGTCGTGTGGCCCAATTGGTCCCGAGCGTCACGAATGCTACCTGTCGATTCCTCTTTGTCCGTGGCAGCTTTAGCGCGAAGGTCGCGCATCTGAAACGCAGACTTTTCAATCCCGGCCTTCATCCTGGCCGCGTCAAATCTCCCCCTCAGCATGCTTGCTGTCATCGGCTGGCCGTTGTCCATTACAACGAGCCTGGTTGATCGAATCTTGTGCCCCTTCTTCCTTTCCAGTATGCGGTCGATCACGACCTTCAGCTCCCCAACAACCTCGATTCGTCGTTTCATGCTGGTCTTCCCCTGCGTGATCAGCAGTTGATCATCCAGCAAGTGGCGCTCATCCATCTTCAGGGTGTCGCCAATGCGTTGGGCGGTGAGGTAGAACAGATCCAATGCGTCTTTGAGCGGTTGATCGGCGTGCAGGTATACAGCCGCTAGCATTTCGTCCTCGACGTAGGTGTCCCGGCCGGTCTCCTTGTTCCCCTTGATGCCCGCGCATGGGTTGGCGAGCGACGTGTAGCCGCTCTGGCGGGCGAAGTTCCAGATCGCACTGAGCAGAGCCTTTTCCCGATTGGCGCGTACCTTCGCGGTTTTTGAGCGATAGCGCAGGTACTGAACCACGTGCTTTGGTTCGATTGCCTCCAATGGACCTGGCGGGTCGTTGAAAAAGATCAGGAGCTGCTTCAACTCTCGCGCGTTGTCCTTCTGTGTGGCCGGCGACTTCGTAGGCACCACCTCTTCCACGTACTTGTTTGCGACGTACTCGAAGGTCAGCGCCGCGGCGACCAGCGCATTCGCTGCCCGGCTCTTTTCGAGGCGCGCATACTCAACTATCGCGGCACCATAGTCGGAGCCAAGGGCGATTTCCTTCCTGGGCTTATCGCCTGCATCGTAGTAGTAATAAACCCTTCCCCCGGATCGCAGGCGCTTGCGCAGCCGGGGGATGCTGCCGGGGTTGGTGGGCCGTCGCGCCATTTACTGAATTCCCATCCGTGGTTGCCATTCGGTCTTTTCGGGTTGCCGATCTTTCTTTCCGGCCAGCAACGATGCCGAGATAACGCAGGGCCAGCCATTTCGCTTGATAGTGTGGCGGATGCCATTGCGGGACAGGACCAGAATCTGTCCTGCCTTTGTCTTGGCACCTGTGAGTTCGCAAACGTCTTCGTGCGACAGGAAGTGAATTCCGTCCATACCTACCTCCCGCCGCCCGTGGTGGGCCGCGCTGTCTTGATGATGTGGATGATGAAACCGAAGCTGATCAGCAGCCAGGTTATGAAGCCACCGAAGGCCGTGATGATGTCTTGCGTTTCGCCTGAACTCAGTAGTGCGGGAATGCCTACTACAAAGCCAACGACCGTGCCGAACAGATACAGGATGAAGCCCGCGAGGATCAGGGTGAGCTTTATTGCGAACATGGGATGTCCTTGCCCGCCGTTCACCGGCTGGCACGTAGGGGAATGGGTTAGGGGTAGTTTTTGCTGATGCGTGTTGCGATAGCGTCAAGCTTTTCGGCCATGCTCCACATGTGGTTGTTGTCACTGCGCGACAAGACAAGGGAGCGTTGAACATTCCGGCCCATGAGGATTGCGATAGCCAGTCGGATCATGGCTGCCTCGAATTTTCGCCGAATGAATCCGTCTCGCGGGATCATGGCCTTGGCCCCTTGTAGATGAACACGTAGGCGAACCAGAGGGTGGCGATCATGGCGTCACCCGCTTGAACTCGACCACCCATACCCACGGGTTGGCTTGCCAGTCGCCGCCGACGGATGACCAGAGCAGTTCGAACGATTTGCGCGGATCAGCGCTGTATGTCTCGATCCCCTCGACGTGCCACCAATCACCCAGTTCCGCGTGATCGGTGTAGAGCCTTACGCCCTCGGCCTTGGCTTGCTCTTCGCTGATGTCCTGCAACCGCTCGACGCGCACGTCGGTGATCTCCAGCAGGATGCGGCTGTCACGGCGGCGCATGTGGATGCTGGGCTTCCATGGGCCGCCGTAGTCGGTGCGGTTGTCGCACTCGCGGTAGACAACCCAGCTTTCGCCAGGAGCCTGGGCCACGCTGATCTCCGCCCAGGCTTCGCGCACCCACAGCCGGTCGCCGGGCTTGCCATACGGACAAGGTGCGTATTCTTCAAGCTCCTTGGCGCACTCAGCTTCGGTCGATCCAAATACGCAGAAGCCATAGCGCGGGTCTCGCTGGCCAATTGCGCTCCAGCGCTGACGATCGCCAACCGGAATGGCGGTGTCCTCGGTTGGGATTTGGAAGCCTTTCACTGCGCGCCGCGTGACCGTCTTCCGGCCTTCCAGGATGGCGCGCACCATCGGCGCCGAGAACAGGATGGGACGTTCTTTCGGTTGCGGTGAGATGGTCATCAATAGCCCTCCCAGTTCATGCTCTGGATGTATTCGTTCGGGATGGTCACGGCTGCGTCGGGTATTGCGCTTTCGACTTGGGTGTCACCGAAATATCCGATAGCTGCCTGAGCGCGCTCCATCGACAGCTGGGCGTGTCGCAACTGCCAGGACTTGCGGGCCTTGTAGGAGCGAAGTGCCAGCGCCTTGTCGGTATAGGCGAAGCGCTTACCCCAGCTGCCGCCGTCTTTCAGTACGCGCTTGCGGCGCTTTTTCACTGCATCAACGGTCCAGCTGTATTGCGGGCCCTTGATCAGGTCGCAGGTGTAGGTGTCGCCGATGTAGTAGCACTGCGCGGTTTCGCCGATCACGTGGTAGGTGATGCAGTGAACCTCAAGACCATCCGGGCCGATGGTGTCGATGTAGCGGAAGTGATCCGGCCCGGCTTTTTGAGTTTCTTCAGGCATGACTTCGTCCTTGCCGCTATAGCGGCTGGCTTTGAAGGGGGAGGGTTACTGTCAGGTAGCGCTTCGGACGCGCTATGATTCGGTTTTTAACGAAGCGAGGAACACGGATGTCTAGCTCGTTTCAGGCCTTCGGGTTTATCTTTCTTGCGTGTGGTGCGAGTCTTCTTCATCTATGGCTTATCTGCTGGGTGATGGTCAGCAGCATCGGCGGGTTGAAGAGAGCCATGTTACTGGCAGCACTTTTACTTGCTCCAATATCTGCTCTTACGGCCGGGCACGGCTGGTATGTAAAGCTTATCTTTCCAGAAGATATTGAGATCAGTTCGGACTAAGGGCTGCCCGCGTGCATGCAGATGTTCATTGCGTGTAAGGCGGAAAAGTTTAGGCCGGGCAGGCCGGTCATGGGGTCACTGAGGTATATGCGCTTCATGCTGCCTCCTTTTGCTCATCCGGCTTGCGGATCAAGCCCAGGCGCACGCCTTCATCGCGGACGATCAAGATGTCGTCGCCATAGCCCCATGGATTCTCGAAGCCGTTATCCATCAGCGGTTGGAAATACCCGTAGCGCATCATCTTCCCGTTGAGTACGAACGAACCGATAGATCCGACCAGGCTCTTCAGCGTGCCGCCGTGCGAGAAGCCCTCCCACGGACCTTCCCGCATAACGTTGATGCGCGCCCCTGTGTAGTCATCGAACAGCCAGACGATATTGCGCCGTCCGTTGAGAGCGAGGTATGCATCGTGCCGGGCCCCCTTGTTACGAAAGAAGCACCGGCCGCAGTTAGCGATCACCCTGAGGAATTCGTTCGCAGCGATGATCCGGTCCAGGCGCTGCTGGCCGATGGTTTTGTTTTCTGTAGGCATGGGGAGTCCTCGAAGCCTGTTCGTTGTAAGCTCAGACGTTATTTGATCGGAAAGGGGTGGTTATGGGGCGGGTGCTGGCAGCAATCGGGATTGTTCTAACGTTGGGTTACGCGCTTTTCGCTTGGTGGTTGGTCGGGGATAGAATCCAGACGCTTCGATGCATGGATTTAAACGAGGTCGGGGACTTTCTCGCCGGGGCCTTTGGACCCGTAGCCATTCTCTGGCTAGTCTTGGGTTTCTTTCAGCAGGGTATAGAGCTTCGACAAGGCACCGATGCGCTTAGGCTTCAAGCCAAAGAGCTTAGTAACTCTGTCGAGCAGCAGACTGAGCTTGTAGCAACGCAGAAGGCTAGCTTGGCTAACTACGAGCGTTCACTAGAGCCTTTGCTACAAATGAATGTTGTAGATGCAGGTATGGACGACGGTGGGTTCTATGTCAGTCTGAATATTGGTAATACTGGTGACTACTGTGATTGTGTTGAAATACAGCTGACCGCTTCTAACGGTGACAAGAGAGTCCGTGATATTGACCCTTTATTTAGCATGGGCTCTTGTATTGCCCGCTTTGGAGAGCTCCATGAGTGGGAGGGGTTTGAGGTGGTTGTTAAATACAAAACAAGAAGTGGTAGAGCTAATTTCCAGACTTTTACAGCTCAGCATTATCAGGATCAGAAGGGTGACAGTTACATTGTACGGAAGCAATCTCTTCCAACTTGAGATCCCTGCCGAACATGCCTATTTCTCAAGCTGCTAGCCGCTGGTAAAGCTTAATGATGTCGGCGGCGTTGGCTCGTACCAACGCCTCTGCTTCGTCGGGACAGACGCTGTTGCCGATGAGCCTGACCTGATTCGTCTTGTTGATCGGTAGCCACTGCTCGGCACCGGTTACTGGGTCAACAAACAGCCCACG
Organism: Pseudomonas sp. FP2335; assembly: GCF_030687535.1. Lineage (NCBI taxonomy): Bacteria > Pseudomonadati > Pseudomonadota > Gammaproteobacteria > Pseudomonadales > Pseudomonadaceae > Pseudomonas > Pseudomonas sp. FP2335. The sequence goes on along the minus strand of NZ_CP117437.1, from coordinate 3,154,200 downwards.
GTCAATGATGTAGCCCTTATCGAAGCCCTGAGCGGCCTTCAGCTCCGGGGGTTGCAGCATGCGCAAAGTGATATCCACCAGCACGTAGCCATTGATCATTACCATGTCGGCAGGGTCTTTGAAGTGCTCAGGCAAATGCTCGTGCATGAACGCAGCGCAGCGCCGGGCGCCTTCCATTTGTTCGGGGGTGAGCGTGTCCGGCACCTGGACCACTTCCACCAGAGCTACGCGGTCTTTTGTCGGCAGGGTGTGCATTGGCTCGGTGAGCGAAACGCCACCCTTGTCGCACCCGTAGTACTTCACCAGGTAAGCGTTCACCAGCCGCTGGTTAGAGCCGGACTGGCAGATGGTGGAAATCGGTGAGTCAGCCGGGCGCCCATCACCCTTGTAGAATCCGCCGTTGGCTTGCTCGAAGAACGCCGCGACTACTCCGGGGTGGGTCAGGTGGCAGGCCGCCATCGCGAAGTGCCCGCCCTTGACCTGGGCGACCTGGGTGCGCAGCGGCTCCTGTGCATCGAAGTTGCGCTGTGACGATCCATTGGCGCACTCGGTGAGGAATGGTGCCGCTACAGGCTGCACCAGCGCGTGGTGGGTGCCGCCGGAGCTGATGGTCGATACCGCCTCATCGACGCTGTGGGTGCTGGTGTGGGCTGAGGAGGTGCCCCGCATTGGAACAATGAAAGGCTTGTCGTTGGTGATGACGTGCCGCCACATGCCCTTGGCCACCCGGCGGCGGGTGTTCAGTGCCATGTCCTTTGCGCGAAAGATGGTTTTGCCCAAGTTGCTCCAGTCGATGCACTCGGCGGCGGTGCGCCAAGGCTTCTGTTTTGCCGACGGCTTTTTGCGGTGGGTTGGCTCCGGCCAAACAATCGGAAGGCCATCGCTGCGAGCCGCCAGGTACAGGCGCTTGCGGATGGTCGGCGCGCCGGCGTTCGCCGCGATTCGCTCCCGCCACTCGACGTTGTAGCCCAGGCCGCGCACCAGCGCTTCCAGCGGCACGAACTCACCGATGGATTCCAGAACCTCCGGCATGTCCGGGTGATCCGCCGGTAGGCCGGTACTGAGCGCCGCGATGAACGACTTGAAGGTGCGCCCGCGCTCCGCCTTGATTGGCTGGCCATCCTCGTCGATTGGCCCCCAGTCGCAGAACTCTTCAACGTTCTCCAGGAACATCAGGCGGGGGCGTGTGGCGTGTGCCCAGCGAACGACAACCCACGCCAGGCCGCGTACGCCACGGTCACGCGGTGCGCCTCCCTTGGCCTTGCTGTGATGGCGGCAGTCGGGCGATGCCCAGAGGATGCCAACGGGCTGCCCGCCAGTGGCCAGCACCGGGTCGACCTCGAACACGTCCGCGACATAGTGCGCGGTCTTGGGGTGATTGGCGCGATGTACGGCCAGGGCGATGGGGTTGTGGTTCACCGCCACATCAGGCTCTCGATACGCGCGGGCAATGCCAGTGCTTGCACCACCGCCGCCGGCGAACAGGTCCACCACCAGCTCTTTCTGAAACGGCAGACCCATGCTTGCCTGGCCGTGGATGAATTGAGTGGCGCTATGTTTTGAGGGCATGAGTAGTCCTTGCTGGTCGGCTTGATTTAAAGATGAGCGGGCGGGGCGCGGCTACGCTGGATTAGGCTGCGTAATTCGCCTCGGGAATCCAGTCGGCAAATCCGACCTTTTCTACGCCGGTTTTGGGGTTGATGATCGGCTCGCCCTTGGCGTTGACCAGCACAGCCTTGGTCCTGATCTTCATGTCGCGACAGGTGATGCTGCGGCGTGCCATATCAATGAATTGCTGGGCGTACTGGGGGGCATCGAAGAACGGCGACAGGCGCACGCACTTTTTGCCCGCCATGATCTTTGCCACCTGAGCCTCCACCGCTGCCTCCCATTCAGGGATCGTCAGCTCGAAGCGCTTGCCGTCGACAACCTTGATTGTCCCGGTGGTCTCGCGAGCATCTTCGCGAGCCCAGTTTTCACTCATGCCAAACACTGCAAAAGTTGTCATGGCCTTACTCCAGGCTGTCGAGGGCTTTCTGAAGCAACTTGCTCACCGGCAGCTCTTCGTCCTCGTCGTGATTCATTGCGCGCTTGATGTAGGCGCATGCCTCTTCAGCGTTGTCGCGCAGCCGATCCAGCTCTTCATCGTTGTCATCTGCCTGGCTTTCAAGCAGGCGGATATCTTCGCGAAGGCTCTCGGTCTCGGCGCCAGGGTCAATGCATTGCTCGGTTAGGCGCCTGGTAAGTTCAGCCGCTGCGGCTGGCTCAAGCGCTGCATAGTGCAGGCACTCTTCGTCGCTCAAAGCACTTGCAGGGATGCTCATGGATTATCTCCAGTAAGGCGCCGCCACCATCGGGAGCGCGGCGCAGTGGTGGGCTTCAGGCGGTAGCGCGCTTGAGCTGTTCGGTCAGTTGCGTGGGCAGGCCGCGAAGCGTCAGAGTGCCGTCCCCCTCGTCAAACTTGATCTTGTCGCCCAGCAGGTGAGCCTCGAAGCTGATCGACATCCCTTCGGCTCGCCCGGTGAAGCGTCGGAATTTGTTGAGGGTCTTTTTGTCCGGCGGCAGGCTTTCGGAAATCCCGTAGTCCTTCGCCTTGATGAAGTCGTAGAAGCTCGTCGGCCGGTCTTCATCGATCAGGCTCGACAGTTCGTTGAGGGTGATCGGCTCGCCCAGCTTTGCCTGTGCCATGGAGTAGCTGACCAGCGTGTGAGTCTTTTCGCGGGCGGCATCTTCGACCATGTCCTCGCTTTCAACGAAGTCGCTGAACGCCTTCAGCAGCGAGCGCGTTTCGCTCGGCGCGTCGATCCCTTCCTGGCAGCCGATGAAGTCGCGGAAGTAGTCGTTGAGCTTCCGGCCCTGCTTGCCCTTCAGGTACGAGATGTACTGTTTCGACTGGCGGTCGGTCTGCCATTCGCTGATGTTGATGCGCGCGGCCAGGCGGACATGGTCCAGGTCCAGGCGTTTCACCGTCAGCAGGGCCAGTTCTTCGGTCATGGTCACCGCTTCGGTTTCCTGCACCAACGCGATCACCAGATAATCGGTCAGGCCTTGCTGGTAGTGGCAGAAGAGGGCGTGCCCACCGGTGGTGAGGTTCGATTCTTCCATCAGCTTGGTCAGGTGTTCGACGGCGATGGTGCTGAACGCCAGGAAGTCGGTGACGCCAGCCAGGTATTTGCCGAGCCAGCCACTGAATGGATGGGCGCCTGACTCGCTATGAAAGAACCCCCAGCCCTTGCCGGCGGTGGCGTTGTAGCTTTCGTTCAGCTGGCTCATCAGGTCGTCGCGGGCCGGACTGTCGACTTGCTCGGATGCGCCAAGGAACAGAACAGCCGGGCTGCCGTCGGGCTTCTTGTCGATCTTGTGGATGACGCTATGGCGTACAGGCATTTCGTTTACCTCAGGTAAGCGCCGCCCTCCGTATCCGGTGGTGGCAATTTGGTTTGGGTTGGGGTATTACGGGTGACCGGCATGGGCCGGAAGGTCGAAGACTTTTTGAGGTGACGCTTGGAAGCATGGATAGCAGGATTGATTGGTACGCTTGTTGGCGCAACGGGATCCGTGGCGGGCGTCTGGATTCAGAGTTACTTTCAAACTCGGCGCGAACGCCTGAAGCTTGTCATGGACATCGCCGTACAGGACCGTAACGATACAATTCGTTTGGCAAAAGAACTGGGCCAAGCCCAGGGCGCCATCGCACCGCTTGCGCTTTTTGCTCACTATCATGCCGAGCTTTTTCGACTGATTGAGAGTGGAGACCTAACCGAGAAAACCATGACAGATCTATATCGTTCTAACACCATCCTGGGAGGGATCATTAAAGATGTAGATCACAAGAGAAAGACCACGGGGCTATGAGCCCTGCAAGATTTCGTCGTCAGGCTCTGGCGGGTCGTCTGCGAGCGCCTTCAGCCCCGCCGCCCGAATGATCTGCGACACCTTTTCGGTAACCACTAAAGGGGTCCTAACTCAAGTGCCTGCCTGGCGGCGTTGAGCCTCAAGGTCCTATTCGCGAGTTACATCGACAGTTCTCTCAGCTTTCTTTCCGCTGCATGATCAAACTGGAGGAGAAGTGCTTCAGATTGCTCCTCATTGATGACGCCAGCGCAAGTCAGGCCGATTACAAAGCCATGAGCTTTCGCGCCGTATTTCACCGCCAGTATCATTGATCCAGCAGTTTCTATATCTCTGAGAATTTTTTCTGCAGGGCGCCGTGCTGCGACTGGCAAGTCGAAACATTCACTGGTCATCTTCTACTCCACACACGCGAACTTCTCAGGCTCTGGGCCTCACGGGGCTTTTTGCCCTCTATAAATCACGACTGCTGCAGTAAAGCGGGGTTCAAAATAACTAAATGATCCGCTTATGAGTTCCGGCTGGCGAAAAATATTCGTCGCCAGGGTCGTTGCGTAATTCTCGCAGACTTTCGCTATGAAAAGCTCGCGCCACGTTTTCGCTAATCATGATTTCGTGGCGCGGATAGCTCAAGAAGTCCGCAAGCTCTTCGTCGACCATCAAGTCCATCTTCATGATGGCGATCTGCAGGACCTCGCTAATGATCGGCGTCTTGCCTCTGGCGCAGATCCGTTCCATGGCTTGCTCGATGCCCGGCCTGACCTTGTGCCGCAATTCCTTCTCGGCGACTGCCAAGCGCTTCTGCGCAGCCTTGGCCGAACGCTCCTGTACTGATTTGGCCATGGCCTACCTCTTCTATTCCGCTGGCCGGCAGTGCGAGCCAGGTTTGACGTTTGCGTTGCTGAATGCGGGCTATGCGGCGCATGAATCGGTCTTCACCTGGCGCCAGGCGCCGACAGCCTCAAAGATCCGCGCGGCGTGTTCCTCGTCCAGCGACATCACTTCGGGAATGGCGATCCAGCCTGAAGCCACCATCTGGCTTTGATTCGCCTCGTCACGCAGCTTCTTGTAGCAATGCTCGATCACGTCTTCGAGGTGGTCGGAGAGGTAGACGCCATCGGGCGCAACCTCCACGGATTTGCTATAGCGGTCGCCTCGGGCGTCGATGCAAAGGGCGCTGAGGTAGATCGTCCATCGGTGAGGGATGCTGCAGACAGCCTGACCAATCTTCCCCGGTGCGATGTTCTTCATCGACTTGTAATTGATCATGCCCTGGCGGCCGCTGGGGTCGATGTTCACCACAGCGACGTGATTGGAGGCCAGTAGCGACCGGCAGGACCGGTCAATGCGGGCTTTGAGGTTGTGAGGTTTGCGCTTGCTCATAGTGCCTCCGCGAGTTTGCGCTGCGCGTTACGCTCAGCCCTTGTCAGAATTGGCTTGCGACGCTTGAGGATTGTTTCGGGATCGATCTTGGTCGAGCGCTTCGGCGGTGGCGGGTTGATCGCTGGGCTTTCGCCTTGGTAGATCGTTCCGCCAGCGGCCAGGAATAGCGCCGTACGTTCCGATATTGAATCGGCGTGTCGGCGCTGCTGCTCGACCAGGTTGAGATGGTTGCTGATCATGATCAGGCTCCTAAACGATGGGCTTGCGCCCGAGCTTTGTCTGCCACCTCGTCAACCATGCGATTCAGCTCCAAGTTGAACTGGACCAGCTCTTTGTGAAGGTTGGCGATGTAGTCTTCGTTGCGGTAAATCGTCTCGATGTAGAGCTGGCACTCTTCATCCTGGCGAGAATCGAAGGACAGGAAGTCCCACCACTTACGGCCCGTCACGAACATGCAGCCCTGGACTTGCGGCATGTGTTCCTCGGGCATGCCTTCAAGCCAGGTCCTGACGTGAATCGCCTCGCTGAAGGGGTTCTTCGATTCGATTCCGCCATCAATGTCTATCAGTCCGTCAGGGGAGCACCCAAGCCAGTCGTACTTTGGGTGAACGATGAAACCTGACTTGGTCACCACATTGCCGGTCAGCATCTCGTACGCGTCGTGGGATGGCTTTTCCTGCTCATGCCCCCACGCAAGCGACTTGCTGCTGACGCTGTGCTTGGCGCGCTTTGCCAAGCGCTCAAAACACAGCTCATGCATATAGGTGGTGCGGGCGCCTTGCGGAACCCGTTTACCGTTTTTGTCCGGCTTCCCCCAGGCCATCACATCCTTGAAGCGGCTGGCTGTCACGCGGCCAGATCGATCCGCATGCCACTTCTCTGTGCCCTGAAGCTCATTTCTCACTACGCGGCCTCCTCTGTGCGGGGCTGGTCGCTGTTGGAACCGGTCATGTCGGTGAAATCAGCATCGACGGTTGCAGCCATGCTCTTGAGTGCTTCGTGGCACGCCAGGCCGATCGCTGCACGCTGCTTCGGCTTGAGGCCTGCCCAGGCTGCCGCGTAGGCTTCGATGTCCTGGCGCTTCGCAACGGCCAGCAGATCCGCGAATACTCCGTCGATTTCAGGCGAGGGGGATTTCGGGCCGAATGACACGCCAGCAGTTGCGGCGGTGTTCGCGGCCTGTTTGGCGGGGGTGATGTCGATCTCGCCACCGTACGATTCTTCGAATTCGTCGGGGGTGTACACGCCAAGAATCACGTCGGGGCAGAAGAGGCGGGCCCATTTTTTGGTAACCAGGTACGCGATCTGCTGCTTGGGGTCTTCCGCCCAGAGCGTAGAGTTGCGGGTGCGGACCTGGGTCAGCAGAAGTTCCAGGGTGCGCGGCTCGTCTTCGCCCCGGAAGGTTGCCCAAACCTTGATGCCGAGTCCTTTTTCATCGTCAAAGCTCCAGGCCGGAACGCGGTACTTTTTGAACTCGCCAGTGTCCTCGTCCTTCTTGGATTTGCTGGTGACCTCACGCATCTTCCCGATGACGTTTTCCCAGGCTCCAAACCACTCGAAGTTCAAGCGACCCTTGACTGGTGCCTTGGCGGTGATCACCGCGTTGACGAGCTGCGCCTCATAGCTCAATGCGCCGCCGTTGACGATGAACGTCTTCTGCGCCACGGCAAAGGGGTTCATTTGCCACTGCATTGCTTGAAGCACCACCGCCATGCAATCGGCTTGGTTGCCTTTGAGATGCTTCGGGACGGTGGTCACTCCCTGCGACATCATCAGTGCGAGGTCGCTCATCGACCGCATGGTGCCTGGGTCGAGGATTAGCGCGGCCGCGTTGTGCGATGGATCGTGGTAGGTCGCGAGGCCGGTTTGTGCTTGGGGGGGTGTATCGGTCATAACGCTCTCCGTAGCCAGCATGGGGTATGCTGGCCGTCAGATGGAAAGGGTGGTTAGAAGTTGATGGCGCGAAGCCAGGCGCGAGCGGTATCGAGGTCCACGTCGAAGCCCAGGGCGACAACTTCGATGATGTCGTCAGCCTGCGGTGTGGCCGGGTCCGCATTGATGGCTTCAATCACGGGGGTATGTACGACAGCAGGTGCGACTTCCGCTTTCTCTTCGTTCACAGTGCCTGCGGCTGGCGCAGGGACTGCAGCTTGAGCGCGCAGGCGGGCCAGCTCCTCCTGGTCGCGTTGGTATTGTGCGTCGCGTTCACGCTGCTGGGCTCTTTGCTCTTCCAACTGCTCACGCTGCTGGCGTTGCTGCGCTTCCATATCGCGGCGTTGCTGGTCCAATTCGTCCTGCTGCTGCTTCAAGCGTTTACGGTCTTCTTCTGCGCGCTGATTGCGCAGCTCTTCGGCCTCGACGTCGGCCTTACGCTGCTTTTCGCGCAGTTCGTCCAGTTCTTTCTGCTGTTCCAGCAGCTTGGCAGCAGCTTCTTCCCGGTCAACAGCAGCCTTGTGCAGCGCTTCCAATTGCTCAATGGCGTTATCGCGAGCGATGGTGCCTTCGGCTTCAAATTCGCCATATTCCTCGGGCAGGATCACCGACTCTTTGACGCTCTGCAGAACGCTTGCGACATCGGCGGCGCTGCGGCTTGCATAGGCGGCAGCGACAGAGCTGAACCGGTTGATTTTCGCCCGGATGGCTTCGATGCGTTCTTGCTCCAGCCGCTCCCTTTCGGCTTTGGCATCGGCAACGCGCTTTTCTTCGGCTTTGATGGCTTCGTCGATTGGTTCTTCAAGTACCAGAACGCGTGCCTTCAGCGCCTCGCCGAACTCTTTCACCTGGTTGACACGCGCCTGGGCGTCTTTGACTTTTTGTTGATACGGGACGAGCGCTGTCTTGGTTGTATTCGCAAGGGCGTAGCGGACGTCGCGGATATCGACGCGAACCTCTTTGGCGTTTGCCAAGCCTTCGCTGGTCGAGCAATCAACGACCAGCTTTGCGTAGGTGGTCTCCAGGCGAACGATCTGTTCTTCGTGCGGCTGATATTCGGCGATGTCGGTGACGGCAACAGCAGGGACAACGGAATTGTTGGAATCTTCGGTTCTGCTCGTTTCGAGCGGTTCTTGTGCAACTGCTTGTTTGGTGTTTTTGGACATGACGATCCCTCGCTGCGCCAGGCGCAGCATTGAAGTAGTGGGGTTGAGTGCTGCCGTCAGGCGGCGGAAATGAGTGATGCGTTGTAGTCGTCGTAAATCTTGTCGATGCGCGCCCGGAAGTACCGATGCTCGTTGTCATCGATCACGCGAAGCATGAAGGCCAGGGTGACGCACGATGTTGCCGCCGAACTGGCGTTTGGTTTTCCGAGGTCGCGGATCATGTTTTCGATCTCGCCCTCGATCCAGCTGACGGCGTTTTGGTGGTCTCGTTGTGAGATGTTCATCCAACAGCTCCAGTAGGCGGGCAGATGACTTCCATCTGTGTCATGGCTAGGCCAATCCGCACCTTGAGGTTGGAGCGCTCTTTGATGCGTCGCGCTTCGCGCTCTGTCAAATCGACTGCCGTGTACTCGTGGAACAGATCGGCGTGCTGTTTCCTTCCGAAGTTCGGCAAGTCAAAGCGCCTTTCGGATTCCCTGGCCTGAGCGCTATCCGCGTAAATGCTGGACATGGCGGGACTCTAGGCGCCGGGCGAGGGCGCAGGCTTCGTTGTGGTTGCGGCGAAACCCTTTCACCTTGCCGGTGTTGGAGTCGACGACGTGGAAGAACTCATTCCCTGCCGGGATGACCCGATAGAGCGGTGAGGTTTTTGGAGCGCTGGAGCCGACCAGCCCAAGGCAAAGGGCTAGAGCCATGTTGCGGCGCTGGTTCATTGCGAGCGCTACATCGCAGTAAGCGTGCTGACTTTGGATCATGTTCGCCTCCAGGGGCGTGCTGTTCACCTGTATTCGTCAACACTCATTCCTCCCGCTTGTTGCCGATGGGCGCGGGGTGAGTGCTGACGGGTAGAGGCGGGGAAGGGTGTTTTCTGCATCGGGGTGTGATCTGCCCAGGAATCGAACCTGGAAGACTTACGCGTTCGGCTACCGGGCGCCCGTCGCCTTGCGCTGCATATCTGTGGCGATACCGGCCTTCATACCGTCGAACCGATCCACAAATCACACTCCGATGCAGCCTGGTGCTGGGGAGTACCAGGGCCTCGGGCAGTTAACGACAGGCTGTCGTTGGCGCTGGTTGTCAGGCTGCGGCCGGGATCACCACCAATGCGGTGTTGACCATCGTTCCGGCCTGCTTGAATGAGGCTTCTGGCAGGGTTTCGATACTGCCGCCGCGCTGCTCTACGATCCCGCGAAAGTCCCGGGTCAGAGCGTCATCGCGAAAGGTCACACCGGAAGGCATGATCGCCACCAGTCGGCCGCCGGGTTTGAGGAACTTCAGGGCGTGAACGACGTGGTGAATGTCGCTGCGCTTCTTGTCGAAAGGCGGGTTCATCAGCACGCGGTCATAGATGGGCTTCGGCTCGACCTGCAGGAAGTCGCAGGGTTCGGAAACTCCCGATAGTGGCAACTTCAGTTCGATCAGCGCTTTGTGGTTGTCCGGCAGTAGTTCGTGCATGTCGACCATGACGCCTACTGCTGCGGAGTTGGCGGCCACAGCAAGAGCGCCACGGCCCGCGCTTGGCTCCAGCACCATCATCCCGTCACCGATCATGGCGAGATCCGCAGCCTGTTTCGCAACGTGCGGCGGAGTAGGGAAGAAGCCAAAGTCCTGCGGAACGGTAACCTCACCGGTCATCAGGATGTTTTCGATTGCGTCGGCCGCGTCACCGGCAAACAGGTGCGCCTTTGCCTTGGTGTTCCACTTTCCACCGGCAGCCTTCAGCGTTTTGTCGAGACGCTGGTACAGGCTTTTGTCGAGTTGGCCGCCGGTGATGAACAGTTTGTTGTCTTCAGTGCGCGAGGTGCTGAGTAGCGCCATCACTTCGTTATCGACCTTCATGTGTGACTCCCGTTTGATTTCCCGTCAGGCCCTCTTGCGAAGGCCTGCCAGTGAAAGCTTCACTCCGGCACCCTGATCGGCTGCTGGTCGATGATCGTGATTGAGCCCCGATCAGTTATCGCGACCCTGGCCGTCAAGCCGGGATGCAGCTCTGCAAGCGTCGGGTGAGCCTTGAAGTCAGTGACTCGACCTGTGCGATCGCCAAGGCCGAGGTAGATCACGTCGCCTATTTCAATTTCACTGCCGCGCTTCGTTGGCATTTCCGTACCTCCGGTTGTCATCCCAAGCAGCCCTCGCGAGAAGGCTGCTCAGTGATGCTTTCCGCCGTGACCCGCTACTGGCGTCGGTCACCGGCTTGAATCAAATGTTCTTCCAGCCGCGGGCCTTTCGGCTTGTTCTCCCGCTGGATAACTGTTCTTGGCGCTTTACGCTGCACGCCCGGGTCAGTTGCCAACCCTCTGAACCGTTTAGGCCGGTTCATCGCTGCCTTTGAATCTGGGCCGGTGGTGATCCGGCAAGGGGGGTCGCTAAAGAACTTCGAGCCCTCGGCTCTGGCGATTCGCTTTGGCGTCTCGATGAATACAAATATAGGCATTCCCATATTTATCGTCAATGGGTATTCCCATATATTTTATGGGTGGCGATAAAAAGCCCGCTCACTGGCGGGCTCATTTAGTAATCGCAGTACTCGCGCCAGCCGATCCTTACGGCGCCATCATCCAAATGCTCGATCCTTATGCCGGCGGTGTCGCCGATGTCTTGGATGACCTGGTGCCAGGCTTCAGGGCTTTCGTCGTCGCGCCTTGATACCTCCACCAACTGAATCCTCTGGACCCGAGGGGAAGCGATCAAGCCTTGCAGGCGTCGGCCAACAAGCTCGTAGGAATTTCTTGGTTTTGATGCGGAGTAGGGTGTCTGGTTCATGCTTCGCTCCTTGCGATTACTGTGTGTAAGTACAGTATTTGCGTTGGCGTACATTGACAATAGCCCAGCGGTAAATTTATGCATAAGTGCATATATTGGCTGAGGGTTTTTTCCTACGGTCACAAAAAAGCCCGCTTAGCGGCGGGCTCGCAAACTCAATTCGTCAATCCGGCTCCCGGGCCTTCAACCTGGCCAGGCCCTGCTTGATATGCCCGGCGTTCTCTCCGATCGCCTCTAGGGCGCCGCGCACATTCTCGCCGATATTGGCATGGCCTTGGCTTTCGACGAGCAGCGTCAACTCCATCAGCGCAGCTTCTAGGGCGAGCTGGTTCTCATACATGCGTTCCAAGGTGTCTGTAAGGGAGTATTCGGGCGAAGGCATCGCTTGGTCTCCAGTAGATGGCATGGAAAGCATAGCCGCGGGCAAAAAAATGGCCCGCTTATGTGCGGGCCTAAAGGGAATTCTTCAAAGGAGTAGGGCGACTTTGCACTCCGTCCTGTAAATGCCAGGTGAAAAGGATGTCGCCGAAACGAAAGGTCTCGCATCGCGGCCTGCTTGAAGGCCGCTTTCAGAATGATGTAGCTATCGACTGGGCCAACTGCATGTCTGACATGAGCGGAGAAGGATCGGTCGAATGGTAGTATCTGGATGCCTGCTCAAACTCTGCGCCACGAATCTCGCCCTCTGAGCCAATGAATGCGAGGGCATCGTCTTTCGCCTTTATCATCATTGAGGGGCCGTAGACTGTGAATGCCGTTGTTCCGCCGAGGATCATCGTTGGGACCATGGTGGTGACGGTCAGTGTTCTTTCGACGGGATTCTCGACTTCAAACGCTATAGCGTCAGCACTGCTCATCACCATGACGGCGATCGCCAGGGTCTTCCATGAGTCCATTCTTCGATGCTTCCATTGCGATCAGAGGGCGCCACCATAGCAGAGCAGGGCGCTTGCCAGAAATAAGAAGCCCGGCGCTGGGCCGGACTTGGATTCATGCCGCCACAGTGGCTCTAGGGATCTTCGCATCAGGTACGGAGATACCTTCTTTGAAGAACATGACCTCGTCGCCTACATATCGCGCTTGAGCGGTGTAGTGCAGTCCATACGTCAGCGCCTCGTTCTGGCTATACATCTCGCAGATTTCTGGCGCGTTATCGTAGGAGACTACCCACGGCCTCTCAAAGTCAGGCGACTGCAGCAATTTAGCAATTTGAAGGTGATCTTCGTGCTTGTAGAAGTTTCGGTATAGGCCGCGCCCTTTAACGTAGTACGGCGGGTCAAGGTAGATCAGCGATTGTTCTGGCAGAAATTCTGCTGCGCGGCTCAGCAAAAGAAAGGCGTCCTCGCAATATACCGAAATCCGATCTGCATTCAGCGCGATTCGTTCAAGTCTGGCAGCAATCATCTCTTTGCTGAATCGAGCATCGAGTTTGTAGGCGCCAGTCTGAGCCTTCCCTCCGATGACTCCGCCCTTGAGGATGCCTGAGCGGTTGGTGCGGTTAACAAAAAGCGTTGCAAAACCCCTTTCCGCAAGGGATAGGTCAGGGTCTTGACCAAGCATCACGCAACGCCAGTGATGCCATTGCTCCATAGTGATTGGAGTGTCTCTGAGCAGTTTTAGGATCCCGTCCGGATCGGTAGTGGCGGCTGACCAAAAGGCGAATACAGCCGGATCGAGATCATTGATATGGATATGAGTTGCATGCCCGTCGAAAAGCAACTCAAGGGCAACACCGGCTCCGCCGGCAAACGGTTCGAGATAGTGTCCGTCCGCCAGGCCGTTAGCCCGCATTACCTCAGCAATGAAAGGCGCAAAGCGAGCCTTCCCTCCGGGGTAGCGTAAGGGGCTGTATAGCTTGTTGGAGTACATTTTCTATCTCATCCTTTGAGGCGTCTGAGCCTCAGTTTAACGGCGCGCAGTATACTTGGCCAGCCTCTATTTCGTCAGCATTGCGGTCCTGGTAGCGGCTAAAATCAGGTCGGTTTCGAATTTTTTGACCAGATCAGGATGCTCCACAAACCAAAGCTCAACTATTTTCCAGTCCTTGATTTTTTGTAACTTGGCTTTCATCCAGCTTTTTGACGAAATCCGATTTGTAATGTTTACATCGCCTTTAAGAAGGTGAGTGCCAATTTGATCGCGACTGATATTCATTTTTTCCAGCGCTGATCGAGCAGTAGGGTATTTTTCGTTGTCCTCCATTAGCTCTTGTAAAAACTCATAAATGGTCCTTTCCGGAGAAAAGCCATTTCCTGCCTTATCTGAGCCCCCTGGAAGCTTTACCACATTCTTTAAGCTTGCGTTTACTGCTGAGTCTGCGTCAACAACTATTAGCACGGTTTTAAAATATTTGTCGAAGTTCTGGAGGCCTTGCAGGTTGTTACAGCCAACACTTATCGGTATTGCCTTGAGCGTTCTTCCAGTCGCGGTATTAACTTGCCTCTTTAGTTTTTGAGTAAGAAGTAGGCCAAGCATAAAGTTTGCTTCTGCATCTTCCAGATAGACTTTAAGAGTTTTGTCGATTTTTGCAGCCTTTTCTGGGGGCTTGGGCGGGGTTAGCGACATATCATCTTTTATTTGTATGAAAGACATGTCTCGTGCAAAGCGAGGTGCTATGGAGTCGGTCAAATAAACCACGGAGTCAACTCTCGTTCCTCGTTCAGGGATTGGGTTGGTATCTGGATGGATTGCCTCTATCATGCATAAAGAGTGAGTTGTGCCTATTACTTGCAGTCGTAGTTTCTTTGCAATATTTTTAAGCCCATCTATAAGCGCTTTCTGTGCGTGAGGATGGAAGCCGGCATCTATCTCATCGATCACTAACAAACCGCCAGGATAATCTGGCCATTCTCTCTCCAAACGTCTGAAGGACGCCAAGGCGGTAGCTATGGCGCTCAAGCTATCTTGGCCCAGCGAAACACTTTTCGGGCTGTGAGGGTATTCGGGATGCTTTGCAATTTTGTTAGTGCCACGGATCGACTGGGTTGTGATCACGCCACTATTTTTTTGTTTTCGTCCTGTAACATTAATGATGTCTTGGATGAAATCCTCAATGAATTTTCCGTCATCCTCGGTGATAGTATTGTCGCGTGTGCTTTCAACTAATTCTGGATTGCTTTCTCCAATAGGGATCATTCGCGTCATACCTAGATAAATTGTAGGTAGTGGCATCTTTGATGCGACGCCGATCGAGACTTTTCCGGTTGGGTCTATATATTTTTTTGAAATTCTAGCCACGACTCGTGGTTCGATTCGGCTCGTGATGTTGTCACTATTTTTCACTTCGCGATGCGTGAAGCCGCATCTCATGGATATTTCATCGCCATTCACACGATAGTCTAGGTGTGGGCTGGCCAATTTATTTTCCTGTTTGTTTACAAGATATTCGCTCTCGTAGTCAATATGTACTATTTCATTGAGTACGCCGTTGAATAGCTTTCCCGTATAAGTCGGAGCAATGCCTAGTGTTCTCGCAGTTTTTACCGTTATACCGGAGCCGTTTGCAACTAACCCAAGTATTGTTGATTTTCCTATTCCGTTGTGTCCGGCTATTAGGGTTATTCTTTCAGCGAAATCTATAGAGATATTTTTTAGCTTGCGAAAGGCTGGCGTTTCTATTCTAAGACTAAGAAGGGACAAGCTTTGTTTGCTGTTGTTTGCCACTGCAGCTGCGGAGCTTTTTTTGCTCGTGCGACGATCCGTCATAGTCATCCCGTGATTATTCGGTACGTTTTAGATATTTGGATAAATTTCTGTGGTCAGGCGTAGAACAAGCGACGACCGACTCTCCCACCTCATCCATTCAAGCCATAGTAATGGCTCAGCGCTATCAGCTCAATCACCGCCACGATGGTGCAGAGCACAACGAAGCCAGGGCTGAAGACTCGCTTGCGATGAGATGAACTGCCGTCCGGCCAAATGCCGGCTTCGGTTGTGAAAACCAGCATGAGCGCCAGCAGAGCATAGGTCCACACCTTGCTCCAGAAGCTCTGCTCTCGCCATGAGCTCGACGGTTTTCCAAGTGCGGATGGCATCAGTAAAACTTCTGCAGCGCCTGCACAACCACGCCCACGATCCGGCAGCTCTCGTCCACCGCCTCAATTGGGTAGCTCGGGTTCAGCGGTTTTAAGAACAGCCGACCGCCATCGCTGACCAGCTTCTTAAAAGTGGCTTCGTTGCTGTCTGGGAGCTTGGCCACGACCAGCTTACCTGGGGCAACCTCGGCCTCGGTATCTACCAGGATCAGCGTGCCCTCAGTAATGCTCTGGCCGGCAGGCGCCGTCATCGAATCACCTTTAACTGTCAGCCAAAACGCCGGGCCTTTGGAGTCGTACTCCGAAAACTCGTAGGTGTCTGAAATTCCGGCCGGGTAGGGCTCTACGGCTTCTGCCCAGGCACCGGCGGCAACCCAGCTCACTACCGGGTAGCGGAATGATTTGGTGGGTTGCGCGGCGGGGGAGACGTTCGATTCGCCAGAGCCGGACGTCGACCCAGGCGCCAACATTGGCCCAATCTCGTCTGAGAGCCATTTGGCGCTCACCCCACATGCGTCGGCGATCTTCACGACGTGTGCGGTGGCTTTCGATTTTCCACGCTCAAGGTCAGAAATTGACGTCTGCGTGATACCAGCTTTCGCGGCCAATTCGCCCTGATTGAGCTTGGCGTGCCGGCGCGCTGCCTTTAAACGATCTTTGAATTCCATTCCGCGAGTATTACGGGTGCTCCCATATCCTTGCAAATCGGTATTCCCATAAACTACTATATGGGTATTCCCGTATGGAGGGGCAGCATGAAAACTATTTATAAGGACCTCGTTGCCTTCTTCGGCACTCAGGAGGTCACGGCTGAAAAGCTCAAGGTTGATCAAAGCACCGTTTCCGGTTGGGTTCGCGAGAAGCACGGCATGTCTCCAGTGGTTGCCAAGCGAGCGGAGGCGTTGACCGGGGGTGCCTTCAAAAAAGAATCCCTTTGTCCGTCGTTTCCATGGGCCGAGATGGCCGCCTAAGCGACATCCCTTTCCGCCGTTCCATTGAAGCCAGATTAGAAGAGAGCAGCCCCCATGCAAACGTCCAGTTCCAGACACACCTTACAAACCCGTGATCAGGTGCTGGTCGCCCATGCTCAAAACCAGATCGCGCGCACCAGCTTGAGCCAGGACGACTTCGCTCAGGCTTTGAGCCGCGAACTGCACCTGTCGATTCCTGATCGCGCCAAGGAGAAGGTCGTCCCTGATTTCAATTCGCCCGACCTGACCGGCGACGTGAGTGAGTTCGTGAAGGCGACCGGACGCTGGCTTAAGCGTGTTCAGCGCTGGCTATCTGGCGATCAGGAAATGCCGTCCTGGCTGGAAGAGTCTTGGGTCAATGCGCTTGAGCCTGAATACCGAGATCACTGCCTGAACGAGCTGGCGAGCCGCCACGGCCTGACCGGCGCCCGCCAGATGACCAGCGATCAATGCGCGAACAAGAGCTTCGGTGCACTGATCCGCGCCCTCGGCGACGTGATCGACACCGGCAGCGAAGTGTTTGACGACCAAGTGATGTGCGAGCAAGACCTGCCGCACTTGCCGGCCTTCGCCAAGCAGTGCCGCCAGGTTGAAGCAAAGGCGGGGGAGTTGGGGCGCAAGGCTGAACAGTTGATGAAGGACGCCCGGCCGAATTTGAAATCCATCGCCTGAATTCCAGGCACAAAAAAGCCGACGTACGAGGTCGGCTTTTTCTACAGCGGTAAACAACTGGAGCGAATCATGCACCAACACACCGAATCGATCAATACCCCCAACATTTCCGCGCCACGTTTTTCGCAATTTCAAAACGTGGCGCGGACTATGTCGTCACGCGAGATCGCTAGCGTAACCGGCAAGCGACACGATAACGTGCTGCGTGACATCGCAGCCATGCTCAAGGACTTGAAAGTCGATCTCCTCAGATTTGAGGACATCTACCTAGACGGTCGTAATCGTGAGCAAGTGCAGTATCTTCTTGATCGCGAGCATACCGACTGCCTACTGACAGGCTACAGCGCTCCGATGCGCATGAAGGTCATTCGACGCTGGCACGAACTGGAAGGGCAGGCCGCAGCTCGTCAAGCGGTGATCGCCAACGGCACGAAGGTCGTCGGCGAGCTCGCAATCCTGGAATGCTTCACACGCCTGCTGAAGCCTGCGCCATCCAGCCAAGTGATGATGCTCGCCCAGATCGCCACCAACAACGGCTTGGATGCCAAATTCCTCCCAGGCTATGCGGTGGACGCCGCCCCTGACGCAGCTGGCGGCTCATCGATGCCGACCAAGGCAATCACCGCCCTGATCAAAGATCACTCCATTGCCAGCACGCCACGCGCCTTCAATCTTGCACTTGAAGCCCACGGCTTCCTCAAGGTCCTGCAGCGCAAAAACTCCAAGCAGGAAATGGTCGACTTCTGGTCTGTGACCGAGAAGGGCATGGCCTACGGCAAGAACCTCACCAGCCCTCAATGCCCCCGCGAGACGCAGCCTCACTGGTACGTGGATCGCTTCCTTGAATTGGCCGCTAAGGTCGGGAAGGCCTGACATGCAATACACCGTCACGATTAATCAGGTTAAGGCGCTGGAGTGGGGGCTGAATTCTCAGCAGGCCCTGCTGTTCGCCTTCGTCTATGGCTGCCCGAGCTGGACCAAGCCAATCAAGACCGATGACGGGATCTTCTTCGCGTTGAGCAAGGCCAAGATCATCGAGGAGCTACCGCTACTCACCGATAAGCCCGACACCGCTTACCGCATGTTGAAGGCCCTGGAAGAGGCCGGCTTGATTGAGCTTTCCAGCACGTCGAACATCACGCTTTTCCGCCTGACCGAGAAAGCCGTCGAGTGGAACCAGAAGTTGGACGGGTCGGAAAAATATCCGACCCCACCAAACAACAAGGGTCGGAAAAAAATCCGATCTACCTCGGATAAATCTCCGATCAAGATCGGAAAAAAATCCGGGCAAGGGTCGGATAAATCTCCGACAAATCAGGATACCAATCATCAGGATACAAATCAGGACACCAGTCAGGACTTGCAGGACGCCACCGGCAAGCCGGCTCAGTCCCGCGCCTTGGCCCTGGTGGTGGATCGCACCGACACTCCACGGGTTGAGATCCCCGCCGACATGCCTGGCCCCAAAGACCAGACCTGCAAAACCTTCAAGGTCTGGGCGAACTACGCCATGGCCTACCGCAAGCGCTACAGCGCCTGGCCGGTGTGGAACGCCAAGGTCGGCGGCCAGCTGGGCCAACTGGTCGACCGCCTGGGCGCCGATGTCGCCCACCACGTCGCCGCCCACTTCCTGAAAACCAGCGACGCCGCTGTGCTGCGCAAGTGCCACAGCCTCAACGAGCTGCTGGCCAACGCCGAGAGCTATCACACCCAGTGGGTGACCGGTCAGCGCATCAACGGCACGACCGCCCGCCAGATGGAGCGGACGGAAGCGAACCACTCCGCAGCGGAGCAGGCCGCCCAGATGGTTCTGGCCAAACGCCAAGCAGGTGACCGCAATGAATACCTCTGAGATGAATGACCACCAGGTCGCCGGGCTGGCCGCCGCCATCTGCGCGACGGCCGAGGCCATGGGCCAAGAGATGAACCCAGGCACTGCCGCGATGATGGCTGAAGATCTCTGCGCGTATCCGGTGCCTGTCGTCAAAGCTGCGTTGAAGGCCTGCCGCTTCGAGGTGAAGGGCAAGCTGGCAATGGCTGACATCCTGCAACGCGTCCAGTCCTCCGACGGCCGTCCCGGCAAGGACGAGGCCTGGGCCATCGCCATGACTACCAACGACGAATTCGAAACCGTGGTGCTGACCGACGAGATTCAGTTAGCCCTGGCCGCCGCGAAACCTGTCCTCGATGTTGGCGACAAAATCGGCGCGCGCATGGCGTTCATCGACGCCTACCAGCGGTTTGTGGGCCAGGCCCGCGAAGATGCGAAACCGGTCAACTGGCATGTTTCCGTGGGCTTTGACGCCAGCCGCCGTATCCAGGCCGTCACCAAGGCCATGGATCTGAAGCGAATCCCCCGCGACCACGGCCAAAAGTACTTGGCTGACCTGAGTGTTGAACCGATTTCCGAAGACGGTCGCGCCATCGCTGGTTTGCTCACTGGTGCTGTTACCCGGCCAGAGCCGGCGCTGCGCCAGAAGCTTGAGCTGGTGAAGAACTCCATGCTGGAAATGCGCAAGGCAAGCGCCGAGCGGAAAACTGAGTTACGAATTGAAGCGGCCAACGAGTTGGCGGATCGCCGGGAGCTGCTGATCCAGCAGGCCCTGGAGCTTGAAGCGAAGAGGGCGGCGAAATGACAAAGCCAGCAAAACCCCGCCCAATGCCCGTGTACTTGGTGCTGCGCCGACTGGTCGATCCAGCCACCGGCAAGGAGGTCGCCGCATTCGTGCCGTCCTCCGATGCTGACCGATCGATTCTCCGCGAGCGTGAATTCAAGATGAACGCGAAGATCCGCGCCGACCTCAAGCAGCCGCGCAACCCAAGGTTCAATGGTTTGGTCCACGGCCTGGGCCGCGTGCTGAGCCAGAACATTGATCGGTTCTCAGGCAAGCAGTCCCATGACGCAATCAAGGCACTGCAACTGGAGTCGGGCGTGTACTGCGACCAGGAATTGTTCGACATTCCGGGTCTGGGCCAGCTCACCCGCAAGACACCCCGCAGCCTCTCCTACGACTCGATGGGAGAGGAGACATTCCAAGACTTCTGGCGCCAGTGCTGCGCGTACCTGGTGCTGCATGACTGGCCGATCCTTACCGAAGAGCGGCTGACCGAGATGGCTGAGTTCGAAGCGTTTAAGGAGGTTGCATGAGCCATAACTTCAAGCCGGGTGACCTGGCGCTGATCGTTGATCGTCGCGCACGAGAAGCGAACGTAGGAAGAACAGTTTCCTTGGTCAAATGCCTCGGGTCACCAGCCGTGTATTTTTGGGAAGGGGTTGAGTACCGCAATACGACTGGGAGCCAGATTTGGGTGATCGAGGTGGAAGGTGAGCCTCTGGAAGCGCGCCGCAAGGCCCACGTCATGCGCGGGCCAATTTGCGAATACAAGCTGATGCCTCTTCGCGGCGACTCCACCCCAGAGCAGCAGAAATTCAAGGAGGCTGTATGACTATCGAGCGGAAACAGCCCAAGCCAAAGAAGTGCCGCGTTGCTACTTGTAGGGCCTCATTCGTCCCGGCGCGGATCGGGCAGGCGGTGTGCAGTCCGGCGTGCGCCCTCGTTGACGGGCCGCGCCACGCGCCGAAATCCCGCAAGGCTCTTGCCGACATCGAGCGAGCCGAGATCAAGGTCCGCAGGGAGAAGCTGAAGAGCAGGGCGGAACACCTGCGCGAAGCCCAGACCGCCGTGAACGAGTACGTGCGCCTGCGTGACGCGCACCTGCCGTGCATCAGCTGCGACTCAATGCCGAACGACAACGACCTGATGACGGGTAGCCGCTGGGATGCTGGGCATTACCGATCCGTCGGCGCCTGCCCGGAACTGCGCTTCGAGCCGCTGAACATCCACCGCCAGTGTGTGAAGTGCAACCGCAACCTTTCCGGCAACGCAGTGGAGTACCGCATTCGCCTGGTCCAGCGCATCGGCGCCGACAAAGTGGCCTGGCTGGAGGGGCTGCACCCGGCCTGCAAGTACACCGTGGAAGAGATCAAGGCCATCAAGGCCAAATACCGGGCAATGACCAGAGAGCTGAAGAGGGCTGCAGCATGATCTATCGAGACGTTATTTCCGCAGTGATCCGTGCGTTGGCGTCCGAGACGATCAACAGCGCTGGAGGTTGCGATTACACGCCAAAGGTCCAAGCCAACAAGCTGAAGGGCGAGATCGTGGGTAAGGAGGCGGCCTTCCTCACTGATTGCTGGGTGTTTGGTCGGCTTCACTCTTGCCTTGCGCCGAAACATTGGATGGCCTTAAACGCATGCTACTCGACGCACATGGCCTCGAAGGTTGGAGCTATTGGGCTGATCGTTTCGCACGTGTCCTCGTCGGCGCCGCGCCTGTTTCTGACCAAGGCAGTCACAGCCTGGGCCTACCCACAACTTGGCGGCGCTGAGCGTGCGCCCGCCGGGAAGGTGTCGCTAGAGATTGATGATGATGCTCCCGCCTGGAGGAAGGCGGCGGTGGCGAAGGCTCAGAAGGCCATCAACGCCAAGCTGAAGCAGCGCCAGGAGGCTCCGTGCGAAGGGGTGATCATCCTGCCGGCCCACAACTACGACATGAACACCTGGGATATGGACGGCACACCGGAGCGCACCCGGCGGGACTGGCGCCGGAAGATCTTCAAGGGACTGGATAAGCTGGTCAATGAGGCACTTCTCGAAGCTGGCGAGATCCTGACCAAGGAGGGCGTCTTCTTCGATGACCAGGATGCCGCATGAGGGCCTTGACAGGGCCTGCCGGTTCGCCGATTATGTGCCCATCCTGTCATTCCTGCGCGTGTAGGACTGACTAAAAAGAACCCGGCCACCGAGCCGGGTTTTTTATTGCCCTAAGAAACCCACCGAAAGGAATGCCGAATGATGAAGCGAATGTCCGCTTACCTGGGCTTGGCGCTTGCTGCCTGCCTGTCCTGTTTCTCACTGTCGGCATTCGCCGAGCCAATCTCCAGCGCCTATCGCACTGCGTACTTGTCCGCGTACGGCCTGAGCGAGCCGCAAGGCGTTGCCATGCAGCGACTGGAACTGACCCTGGCAATGTGGCGATCGGGTAGCCAGTCGACCGATGAAGGTCTCGCTTCCAACCTGCGCGCATCCAGCAACCACTTCGTGATGGCTTCGGCCAAGCCTGCCCCTGATGGCGTCGGTCTGACCCCCTGCTGAATACGCCTGGAAGCAACAGAAAAAGCCCGGACATACGCGCCGGGCTTTTTTGTACCTCCGAGGAAAGCAGCTACCCAAGTGGATTCTTTCCCAGATGTAGCCAGTTTCACTGCAGCCAGGGCAGCCTCACGGAAGGCCTGGACGCTGATAAGCCGGTAGTGCAGCGCTACGGAAAAACACCGGCAGCCCACGCGCTCTGTTCACACCTGACTTCCAGAGTGGCGCGATACCAGATCAGCGAGATCGATGCATTTGGGCGTCGACGCTGGGAAGGTCTTTGGCTGGCAGCGTGGGAAGACACGCGCACCTATTCAGGGCCTCAGCATTCGCTGGGGCTTTTCTCGTTATGAGGCTCAGAAAATGTCCGGCACGATCCAATCCAGCAACTACGTGCCGGGCGTTTCCGGCTGGAAGCTCGACCACGTCAGCGGCGACTTCGAAATCAACAGCGCCCAGATCCAAGTCGGCACCCTGCCAAGCGATCCTCAGTTGATCACCGTAACGGCGGGCTCTTGGTCGCAATACGATCTGCCAGCCAACGCGCTGGAGCGCCTGTCGTTTATCGGAGCTGAGTTGGAGAAGGTCCCAGCAGAGTGCCGAGCAAGCGCTGAGTTCACGACCGAGGACATCTCATTTGATCGTGATGGTTCGGATGTGCGGACCTCGCTGACCTACGAGCGCCACGAAACTGCCGAAGAGGTAGCTGCGCGGCAGGCGAGGGCAAGAGTCGCTGGAACACGCATCACGCAAACGGGCGGGTTGACTACCATCTTTATCGATGGCGTCACTCGCTTTCGCTGTGGCGGCCTCACGAAGGCCGAGCAACCTCAGCCATTCGTAGTAGCGGATGGCCAGGTTTTTGTAGATCAGGCCTTCATCGATGACGGTTCGATCAAGAAGACCAAGATCGCTAATGATCAGCTCACCAATATGTGGTCGGTCCGGCTTGAGATTTCCCAGGCCGGTAAGTCTTACGCTGCGGGGTTCGGCATTGGCGTTGGTACAGCGTCTGACGTCAATCCAGACATCATCGTGAAGGCTTCCTACATGGAAATCCTGCCTGACGGCCTGGTGAAGATCACCCAGGCGCCCAAGTATTCGCGATAACCATTCCCTTCAAACATGCCCCACGGAGTCGAGCGCATGGAGTATTTACAGCGCCTGCTCGACAAGATCGACAGGTTCGAATTGTTGATTGCGGGCCTCGTTGGGGCGGTGATCGCCAGTTGGTGGCACAAGGACGACCTGAACGACTGGCGCGCCTGGATGATCTTTCTCATCACCGGCATGGCCTGCTCGATCTACCTGACGAGTATGGTCAGCACCTACCTGGGCGTGACCGAGCCAAAGATCGTCGCCGGCATCGGCTTCCTGCTGGGGGCCTTCGGCGGCTCGCTCTTGGCGGCCATCAATCGAGCCATTAAGTCCGCTGACCTCTGGGCGCTCATTCGCCAGCGGTTCGGGGGAGGCAATCCACCATGAATCTTGAACTGATCAACTCCATCGCCTGCGGACTTATCGCGCTGTGGGCTGCCTGGTGCGTACTAAGTGGGAAGGTGAGGGACGGCATCCTCGGGAAGCTGATCTACTCGACGATCGCCATCAGCGGTTTTGTCGTCATGGCGCGCAGCCAGAACATCTTCTTCGGCCCGAGCAGTGCTGGCCTGACGCTTCATGTGTCCCTGGCTCTGGCTGGCGCCCGGCACATCTTCATGGTCACGTACTGGCAGCGGGTGAAGGCCTGGCTGTGTCGGACACTGAGCTGCGAGCACTGCCTGCACTGTGACAAGGCTCCGGGTGGAGTAGAGCGCCGGGGCAAGTAATCCGCGCCACGTTTTCGAATGCGCCAAATCGTGGCGCGAGGTTTTGCAGATGAGCAACGTTACCCGCCTGCACCACGCGCTCCCTTTGAGTCCGGACATCATCAAGGCGCTGGGTGACCTGGATGTGTCTATCGCCAAGGCAATTGACGTCGCCAAAGCTGCCGGCCTTCCTCAGGGTATTGTCGTCGCCTCGCTCCACGGACATGCCCATGCGCAAACTCACCTCATGGTGACTTGACGCTGCGCAGTGGCATACTGCCTGCTCTCTAATGACAGGAGGTTAGTATGCAGTTCAAACCAGTAGCTCCGGGCACGATTGCTGCCCTTGGACGTGTTGTTGAAACCGCGAGTGAGATAAAGGGATATGCTGAGGCTCTCGTAGCAGGCCTTCGAGAATGCTTTGATGCACAGTCTCCGAAGTCGCGCTGGGGTGTGGATTTCAAAGTTGGGGCGGACAATGTTTCCGCAACTATTGAGTCGGTTTTTGGAAAGGCCCGGTCTAGCTTAATTGTTGAGATAGGCGACAAAGAGCTGTACGGGCGTTACGTCATTGAAAAAGAGACTCGGAATTCTGACGGTGTGATCGCATGGAAGCCTGTTTGGGCGATACGAGTCTCGAAAGATGGCGGTATTCATGATGGAGAAACTGGAGCGGAACTGTTTAGCGCATGGCGATCATTCGATCATGAACGTACAGGTGCAGTTCATCATCTCGCCGGTTCGATGTTCTATATGATTGGGAAGGCTGATAACTTTCCTGAATAACTGCATAGTTTTGACAAGACCTCGCCAAGTGCGAGGTTTTTTATTGGGTGACGTTTTTCATGACAACCAAGCAACCCGACTGGAAGGCAATCGAGCGCGCCTAACGGGCCGGGTTATGAGTCTGATGGCTTGAGAGGCCTATTTCTACTTCACGTATTTGACGGTTGCGCTAACCAGTAACTGATCGTTGACTGTGACTTTGCAAAAGCGTTTCGCAACGGTTTTGTTATCACTCGCGAGTGTGGGGGCGCATTGCAAGAACACTCTTTTACCCTTCCAGTCCTGAGCTACACCCGCAGTGGCTGCGCTAGCGTACTCTTTCATGAATTTCCGATTCCATGGCCCGAAATAGACTTCAGGTTCGCCGCCTCCGAAGAAACCGGATTCCTGCGTGGCGCAGAGCGTACCCTCCATCCTTTCTCCGTCGATGATATTTGCGTCGGTGTAGCAATTCATCAGGCCGTTCCAAACGTCTAGATCTACTGGCCCCCTGTTAACCCAGGTAGGGGCAGTAACGCATCCTGAGAGAGTTGCGACTGCGAGAGCGCTAAGGCAAATACATTTAATGCGAGACATTGAATTGAGCTTCCTTACTTTTTGAAGCCGCCACCAATACCGGTAACACTCCACAATTTCAAGTTCAAGGTAACCCATGGAAAGGCCATACCCTCCATCGTCACTTCTTGAGCTGTCCGAGCTTTCCGACTTAGGTATGCGCTTAACACCTGCACCTGAGGTGTGGGAATGGCTCCAGACCGAGGTCCTTGCCGACACCGGCACCATTCACAACGAAGACCATGCCCACCTACTGGATGCAGACATCCGGATCATGTGGGCGTCATCGAGCTTCGCCAAACAGGGCCGTACAGTACTGGGCCAGGCCGAACAGGTAGCGTTCCGCGCCGGTGGCTGGCAGAAAGCCCGGATGGAGCAACAGATGCGGGATTGGTTCGGCGATGTGCCGGCTTTCATCATCACCCTGGCAGCCGACTACTGCGCCCAGTGCAGTGACCTTGAGTTCTGCGCCCTGATCGAACACGAGCTGTATCACCTGGCTCATGCGACCGACAAGTACGGTCAACCAGCATTCACCCAAGACGGCGCACCGAAGATCAAGCTGCAGGGCCACGACGTCGAGGAGTTCGTCGGTGTCGTCCGCCGCTACGGTGCAAGCCCTGACGTTCAAGCGTTGGTGGATGCTGCAAACAGTCCTGCTGAGGTGGGGAAATTGAACATTGCGAGGGCCTGCGGAACCTGTCTGCTCAAGTTGGCCTGATGTAAGACAGGCGTGAGACGGAATCTAACTTATGGCAGCCCTGAAAAATGAGGTGAAGAGCTTCATCGTTCAGGCTTTAGCGTGCTTCGACACCCCAAGCCAGGTCTCACAAGCGGTGAAGCAAGAATTTGATGTAGATGTAACCCGCCAGCAGGTTGAGCAGCATGACCCGACAAAGCGCGCCGGCTCCCATCTGGCGCTCAAGTGGCAGACCCTCTTTCACGACACCCGTAAGCGGTTCCGCGAAGAGACAGCTGACATCCCGATCGCCAATCGTGCCTTCCGCCTTCGTGCCATGAACCGCTTCGTGGAGAGGGCCGAGTCGATGAAGAACATTGGTCTGGCTATGCAGATCCTGGAGCAGGCCGCGAAAGAAACCGGCGACATCTACGTCAATCGAGCGCGGAAGGAGGAGGCGGGCGACGAACCGGTAATTCCGACTCGGATTCAGGTCGACGTGGTTGATGCGAGGAAACCAAATGCCGAGCCTTAACGTTCCCCAGGCTCAATTCCTCACGCTGTCCCACAAGTTTCGCGCATTCGTCGCCGGGTTCGGCTCAGGCAAGACCTGGGTGGGATGCTCTGCACTGAGCAAGCACTTCATGGAGTGGCCTGGTGTCAACGCTGGCTACTTCGCGCCGACTTACCCGCAGATCCGGGACATCTTCTATCCGACCATGGATGAGGTGGCCTATGACTGGGGGCTGAAGACCAAGATCAACCAGGCGAACCATGAGGTTCACATCTACAGCGGCCGGCAGTATCGCGGCACAGTGATTTGCCGCTCGATGGAGAAGCCACAGACCATTGTGGGTTTCAAAATCGGGCAGGCCTTGGTCGACGAGCTGGACGTGATGAGCCTGCTGAAGGCTCAGCAGGCCTGGCGCAAGATCATCGCCCGGATGCGTTACAACCTGCCCGGGCTGAAGAACGGGGTGGACGTCACCACGACACCGGAAGGCTTCAAGTTCGTCTACCAGCAGTTCGTGAAACAACTGCGCGACAAGCCTGCGCTCAATGACATGTACGGCCTGGTGCAGGCCAGCACCTTCGACAATGAGCTGAACCTACCGGACGACTACATCTCATCCCTGATGGAGTCGTACCCGCCGCAATTGATTCAAGCCTATCTCCGTGGGCAGTTCGTCAACCTGACGTCTGGCACGATCTACACGGCCTACGACCGCAAGCTGAACGGGTGCTTCGACACCGTGCAGCCGGGCGAACCGCTGTTCATCGGCATGGACTTCAACGTCGGCAAGATGGCGGCGATCACCCATGTGAAGCGAGATCAGGGGTTGCCCAGGGCCGTGGACGAGTTGATCGACGGTTACGATACGCCCGACATGATCCGGCGCATCAAAGAACGCTACTGGCAGCACGACGGCAACGACTTCAAGAAGACCTGCGAAATCAGGATCTACCCGGACGCCTCGGGCGATTCGCGCAAGTCCGTGAACGCCAGCATCACCGACTTGGCCATGCTTAAGCAGGCCGGGTTCGCGGTTATCGCCCCAGCGGCGAACCCGCCGGTGAAGGACCGAATCAACGCAATGAACGCCGCCTTCTGCAATGCGCAGGGCGAGCGCCGCTACCGGATCAACCCGTTCACCTGCCCAACCTATGCCGATGGCCTGGAACAGCAGGTGTGGGGCACGAACGGGGAGCCAGACAAAACCGCCGGTATCGATCACGCGAACGACGCAGGCGGCTACTTTATCCATCGCGAGTACCCGATCGTTAAGCGGACTGCTTTCACCAACTCCTTGAGAATGTGACCCCCATGAGCAATGACCCAAGCAAAACGCTACCGGCAGTAGACGCCATGCGCGAAGACTGGGCTCTTGTTGACGCACTGATGGGCGGAACGAAGGCGATGCAGCTGGCGGGCAAGCTCTACTTGCCGAAGTGGCCAAAGGAAGATGACGACGCCTACAAGGAGCGCCTGTCGCTGTCCACGTTGCTCCCGGCGTTCAGCGAGACGGTCCAGAACATGAAGGGCAGGGTGTTCGCCGAGAACATTGTGCTTGGCGAGGATGTGCCTGACTCGATCAAGGCCTACGTGCAGAACTTCGACCGCCAGGGCAACAACCTGCAGGTCTGGGCTCAGCAGTTGTTCACGGTCGGGCTTTCCCATGGCCTTTGCCATGTGCTGGCTGATTACCCGAAAACGAAAGACGAGCAAGGCAACTCTGTTGTACGCACTGCTGCGGACGAAAAGGCCGCCGGCGTTCGCCCCTATGCGGTGATGATTAACCCTCAGCAGGTGATTGGCTGGCTCACCGAAGAAAAGGGCGGCGAATGCTCGTTGTCCCAATTCTGGTACGCCGAGGTGGTTGAGGAGCGTTCTGGCGAGTTCGGCGTGACCATCATTCCGCAGATCAGAGTGTTGATCCCTGGCGGCTGGCGGGTGTACCGCAAGACCGAAGACGACAAAGGGAAGAAGGAGTGGGCCAAGTTTGATGAGGGTACGAACACGCTCTCGGTCATTCCATTGGCTACGTACTACACCAAACGCACGGGCTTCATGACTGCGACGCCGCCGCTGCTGGAGTTGGCGCACCTCAACAAGAAGCACTGGCAGTCCCAAAGCGATCAGGACAACATCCTGCACGTCGCTCGGGTGCCGATGCTGATGATCTCCGGTATCGACGACGACGCTTTTGAACTCAAGGTCGGGACCAGTTCCGCTACCAAGCTGCCCACCGGCGGCGACATGAAGTGGGTGGAGCACACCGGCACCGCCATTGAGGCTGGCCGCAAGTCGCTGGAGGACCTTGAGGATCAGATGCGCATCGCGGGTGCCAAGCTGCTTCAGAAGGACAAGCAGTCCACGAAGACGGCGACCCAGGCTGAGGAAGAGGCGGCCCAGGAAATGAGCCCGCTGCAAACCATGGCCGGCCAGCTTGAGGACACGCTTGACCAGGTGCTTCAGTATTTCGCGCTCTGGAAGAGCGAGAAGGAAGGTGGCCACGTGAAGGTGAATGGCAACTTCGACGTGGACTTTGCGCCGGAAACGACTCTTCCACTGCTGCTCAACATGGCAACCCAAGGCCGGCTCTCCGACGAAACCCTGTTCAATGAGTACAAGCGCCGCGGCGTGGTCTCGGATGACATTGAGTGGGAGGTCGAGAAGCAGAAGATCGCCGACCAGGGGCCAGCGCTCGGAGCTCTCTAAATGGCAACGGTCAACGAGATCCTTCAGGACGAGCATATCGCTCACGCGGTATCGCTGGAGAAGTACAAGCTTGGCGTGGTGCGGCGCATCATTGCTCAGCTGAATCGGTCGGACGCCAGCCTGTCGGCTGCGTTGACTGAGGCACTGGAGAGCATGCCCGCCGAGTCCTTCACCGTGGAGCGTCTGGAACTGCTACTGGACGAGGTGAGGGCAGTAAACGCCCAAGCCTACGACCAGGTGTTCACTGCGCTCGAAGCTGACCTGCAGGAGCTTGCGGGCTACGAGGCCAACTGGCAGCAGACACTGTTTCAGCAGGCGCTGCCGGAGCCGGTGCTGGTGCGCTTTCCGCTGGTGAGCATCAGCTCTGAACAGGCCTATGCAGCGGCTATGTCCCGGCCGTTCCAGGGGCGCCTGTTGCGCGACTGGGGCAAGCAGGTGGGCGCCGAGCGCATGGTCAAGGTTCGCAACGCGATCCGATCCGGCTATCTGGAAGGCAGAACCACCGACCAGATCATTCGCAGCATTCGCGGCACCAGGGCGGCCGGCTATGCCGACGGCTTCCTTGAGCGGCCACGGAAGGACCTGGCAGCGGTCGTGCAGACTGCCGTTAGCCACACAGCGGCCACGGCACGCGAACAGTTCAACGTGGCAAACAGCGAGATCCTGAAGGCCGAAGACTGGCTCAGCACCTTGGACACGAAGACCTCCACCGATTGCATCATCCGGGACAAGCTTTCGTATGAGGTCGGCACGCACAAGCCGATAGGGCACAAGGTGCCGTGGCTGCAAGGCCCGGGGCGGATTCACTTCTGCTGTCGCAGCACTTCAACGCCGCGAACCAAATCATGGCGAGAGCTTGGCATTCCCATTGACGAGATGGCGCCAAGCCAACGGGCAAGCATGGATGGCCAGGTGCCAGGGGATACCACTTACGGGACTTGGCTTGAGCGACAGTCGGACGCCCGCAAGGCCCAAGTGCTTGGGCCGATGCGGTTCCAGCTCTACAAGGACGGCAAACGCCTTGAGGATTTCTACTCGCCAACCGGTGAGTGGCTGACCCTAGATGAGATCAAGGAGCATGACGCGCAGGCATTCGCTAAGATGGCTGCATGACCGACAAACCCAAGCTTCACCTCATTCAAGGCACGCCTGCCCCGGACACTCCCGCGGAGCAGGTGCGCAAGCGCGTTCGTGCGATGCCCAAGCCAGCAACGATGGTTCAATGCCATCGCTGTGGCGGGCGTGAGGTGATCGAAACGAAGATCGGTGTGCTGATGAAGAATGGCAAACCGACTGGCGGGACCAGGACGCTTCTTTGTGTAGGGTGCCTACTTCGCGGTGAGAGAGTTGTTATCTGCTGAGGTCATGTATACGACTCATCAGCTGCTCTACTGTTTGAACTTGCTTTGCTTGACTCAAACAGCCTTATACCCTCAAATGTTCGAGCCCAATCGATAGGCCATGCTCTAGGTGGATAACTCGATGGTGCAAGACCAGAAAACTAAAGTTCGTTTAGAGGGCATGAAAGTGTTAGAGAGCACTGGTAAATTCAAAGTTAAGTCCATTATTTTTGATAACGGCGAGTTTGCGATCGCTCGCGGTCATTGGGATGGTGGGATTCGTCTATCTACAGCTTGTAGATGGCATGAGAAAGACGGCATTGGCTATCCCCAAACGTTTGGAAAGCCTCAGTGGATGCTGCTTCCCGACCCAGGTGTTGAGATTGACGCTGAACAGGGCAATGACTCACCACTGGTTAAGCTTGCATTCGGTAAAATCGGCGAGCCATTTTACAGCCTGGAATTCATAGATTTGGCTTCCGGTGAAGGCGTTCATACTCTGACATCAAGAGCACCATTCGGGCCTGTTGCGGTAGGCGACTTTGTGAGTCTGCCTGGAGCGAAATTCCCTGATGAATTGACGTCAAAAAAAGGAAGGCTAGTAACTCGAATTCAGCACATCATCAATGAAGTAAATGGGATGGCATGGCACTCGACCAGAATAACTGTTGAGCCTCCAAACATTTAACTAAGCGCAATAAACGAGACCTCGGCAATGCCGGGGTTTTTTATTGGGCGCAATTCCGGATGGATAGCGCCGCACCGGGCCGGATGGCCCACCAAATGGGCGGATGCCCGGAGATGAACCGATGAAACTCAAACTCGACGAACAAGGCCATGTGGTTGTGCAGGATGGCAAGCCGGTCTACACGCATGACGATGGGAAGGACGTGGCGTTCGACGCGCCGTCGGCCGTATCCAAAATCACCGCGCTGAACGCCGAAGCCAAAGGGCACCGCGAAGCCAAAGAAACCGCCGAGGCTCGTGCCAAAGCATTCGAGGGCATCGAAGACCCTGAAAAAGCCCGCGCCGCACTGGCAACCGTCGCGAACCTCGACGCTGGACAGTTGGTCCAGGCCGGCAAGGTGGATGAGATCAAGCAAGCTGCCATCGCGGCCACTGAGGAGAAGTTCAAGGCCCAGGTGTCCACGCTCACAGAGCAGATCAAGACCGTTACCACGGAACGCGACACCACCACTGGCATTCTCTACCAGGAGAAGATCGGCGGCGCCTTCGGCCGCTCCAAGTTTGTCACCGACAAGATCGCCGTTCCGCCGGACATGCTGCAAAACACTTTCGGCAAGGCCTTCAAGGTCGAGGAAGGCAAGGTCGTGGCCTATGGCGACGATGGTAACAAGATCTACAGCCGCGCCCGCCCTGGTGAGCTGGCTGACTTCGATGAGGCGCTGGAAGCCCTGGTCGAACGCTACCCGTACCGCGACAACATCCTCAAGGGTTCCGGTGCCAGCGGCGGCGGGGCTACGAACAACGGCGGCAAGGGTGGCGACAAGAAGACCCTTCCGCGAGCCGCATTTGATG
This sequence comes from Pseudomonas sp. FP2335, assembly GCF_030687535.1. Lineage (NCBI taxonomy): Bacteria > Pseudomonadati > Pseudomonadota > Gammaproteobacteria > Pseudomonadales > Pseudomonadaceae > Pseudomonas > Pseudomonas sp. FP2335. The sequence goes on along the minus strand of NZ_CP117437.1, from coordinate 3,122,351 downwards.
CGCTTGATCCTGCCGCCAAGGCTGATCACGCACGCAATGGCGGCTTGGTAACTGACTGACCAAAGCCGCCGGGGTTTGCCCGGCAAGTAATCAATGCCCGCCACTTAGCGGGCTTTTTTGTGGAGAAAGCCAAAATGGCGAACACCCTTAACGGCCTGGTGCCGGCTCTGTACGAAGCGCTCGATGTGATCTCCCGCGAGATGACTGGCTTCATCCCGGCGGTATCCCGTGACTCGTCCGTTGCCCGGGCGGCAATCGGCCAGGACGTGCTGGTGCCCATCACCAGCGAAGCGGCTGCGGCCGACAACACCCCAGGCGTGACCGCGCCGGACTCGGGCGACACCATCGTCGATAACGTCGCGGTGGCCATCACCAAGAGCAAGCACGTTCCGGTGCGCTGGAATGGTGAGCAGACCAAAGGCCTGCAGAACGCCGGCACGTTCTCGTCCATTCAGGCGGATCGCTTCTACCAGGCGATGCGCACCCTGGTGAACGAGGTGGAGAAGGATCTGTGGCTGGAGGCTTACCGCAACGCCTCCCGCGCCTACGGTACTGTTGGCACCACGCCATTTGGCACCGCGGCTGACCTGTCCGACTTCGCTGGCGTGCTGGGCATTCTGGAGCAGAACGGCGCCCCCACCAACGACCTGCAGTTGGTCCTGGGCCACTCGGCCATCGGCAACATGCGCGGCAAGCAATCCGGCCTGTTTAAGGTCAACGAGGCCGGCTCCAGCGACATGCTGCGCAACGGCATGACCGACCGCATCATGAACATGGCGATCCGCCATTCCCACCAGGTGGGCCGACACGTCAAAGGTACCGGCGCCGCGTACGTCACCAACGGCTCCACCGCTATCGGCGCGACCAACATTGCGCTGGCAACCGGTGCGGGTACGGTGCTGGCTGGCGACATCGCGACCTTCGCGGCTGATGGCGACAACAAGTACGTCGTCGGCACTGGCGTTGCGGCCCCGGGCACCATCACCCTGAATAAGCCCGGCTCGCAGATCGTCATCCCAACCGGCAACGCTCTGACGCTGGGCAACTCGTACACCGCGAACGTGGCATTTGCTCGCTCTGCCATCGTACTGGCCACCCGCGCCCCGGCAATGCCAGAGGGCGGCGACTCGGCGGACGACGTGATCACCATCACCGACCCGCTGACCGGTCTGTCCTTCGAGATCGCGGTCTACCGCCAGTTCCTGCAAACGGCCTACCACGTCCGTCTGGCCTGGGGCTGCCGCGCGATCAAGGATGAGCACATCAGCCTGCTGGTCGGCTAACTCAACCACAACGACAACCAGGGGCTTCGGCCCCCGCGTTGTTTCTGGAGAATGACAATGGCTGGACTGACGAAAGAGCAGAAGGCAGCAAAGGCGCTGCTGGCCAAGGCTATCGAACTCAGTGGTTTGAGCGCTGAAGCCTTCGAGGCCCTGAGCGAGCAGGAACGTGCCGACTGGAGCAAAAGCGCGCAGGACGCGATTGATCTGGCGGTGGCAGACGCCCAACGCCTCGCGGATGAAGCTGCAGCGGCGAAGCCGAAAGGTAAGCCAGCCGTGGAAGACGATGAACCGGATTACACCGGCCTGGTAAAGGTTGAGCAGGGCGGCGAAGAACTGCACGTTCACCCCTCCTGCCTGGAAGACCACAAGCGACTCGGCTGGAAAGAGGTCTGATATGGCTCTGGTGATCGAGAACGGCAAGGTGGTGCCAGGCGCCGATAGCTTCGCAACGGCCGCCGAACTGGTCATCTATGCCACGAACTTCGGCAAAACAATCCCCGTTGATGAGGTGGCGCAGGAGTCCCTGCTACGCCGCGCCGCCCTGCAAATGGATGCGATGCCATGGAAGGGCAAGGCTGTGAACCGTGATCAGGCGTTGGCCTGGCCCCGGGCCGAGGTCAAGCGTCAAGGCTGGGTGTTGCGTTTCGACGAGATCCCGCCGCAGATCAAGGCAGGCCAAATGGCCCTGGCCGCCGAGATCCATGCCGACGACCTGATCGCCCCCGAAACCAAAACGGGAGCGGTTATTTCCGAAACGGTTGGACCGATCAGCACCACGTTTGCTGTCGCCAGCAAGTCGTTGAGCAAGCCGGCGGCAACACGGCAGTCGTATGCTCAGTTCGCTGGGCTGCTGGAATCCTCAAGTCAGGTCAACCTGGTACGTAGCTGATGGCAGACATCTATGATCGGGCAAAAGCAAGTGCGGCAAGGATGCTCGCTCCGCGATCCAGAGGCGGCAAGGGGCTTGGGCTTTCGCTGATTCGGGTCATTACCGGCGAGTACGACCCAGAGGTCGGCGGGAGCCCAGTGCTCACGGAGCAATTCGACGGCTCAGGGCTTCGCCAGAACTATCGCCAACAAGACATCGACGGTTCGCTGATCAAGCAGGGCGACGTCAATATCCTGATTTCCCCGGTGTTGCTGGATGGCGCAGACACGCCCCCGCCGGTGACGCTGGACAAGATCGCGTTCGACGGCGACACCTACACGGTGCAGCACGTTGATCCATGGGATTACGCCGGCATCGCCGTCGGCTTCAGTGTGCAGGCCAGAAAATGAGCTTCAGTCTGGACATCAGGGAGTTCGCCGAAAAGACCAAGGGGAATATCGAGGAGATCGTTAAGAAGGTCTCGATTGACCTGCTGAGTTCTGTCGTCGATCGCTCCCCGGTGGGCAACCCTGAATTGTGGGCAGCGAACATAGAACACCGCGCAGCCAATACCCGTGCAGCAGATGACTATGACTTCAAGGTGGCAGCGCGCAATACCGTCATCAACCTCACCGACAGCAACTTCACCAAGTCCGGCAAGCTCAAGCGCAACGTGAAGTACGCCAAGCCCCTGACAAAGGCCGAGCGCGACCAGAACTTCAATGTGAATGGCTTGGTCGCCGGCAAGGGTTATGTCGGTGGGCGGTTCCGGGGTAACTGGCAGGTTTCGTTTGAGGTTGGCGCCACTGGCATGCTGGACCTTGTTGATCCAACGGGGTCCGCCGCCAAAGCCATTGGCAAAGGTGTTCTTGAGCATTACCAAATCGGCATCGGCAAAATCTGGATCATGAACAATCTCCCATACGGCCCGCGGCTTGAGTACGAAGGCTGGTCCAACCAGGCCCCGGCCGGAATGGTGCAGATCACCGTGACGGAGTTTCAGATGTACATCAACAAAGCTGTCTCGGAGCTTTCAAAATGAGCGACCGGATTATCCGAAGTCTGTTCGAAGCGCGCTTGAAGGCCTGGGCTGATGCGCGTGTACCCAAGCTGGTGATCGCATATGAGGGCTCGACCTTCACGCCGCCGACTGGCGGGGCTACCTACCTGAGGGCGTACCTGATGCCCGGCAATAGTGATAGCGAGGACCTGGCCGGCAAACACGTCTCCTATCGGGGCGTATTTCAGGTCAGCGTGGTCACAGCGGCCGGTTCGGGCACTGGCACCGCCGGCGCGATTGCCGAAGAGGTCGCTCAGTTGTACCCGAACAACCTGCCGCTGACGAAAGCTGACTTCACGGTTTACGTCCGCTCTCCCATGGCCACGGCCGCACCCATCCAAGGCGAGACTACGAGTACCTTGCCTCTGTCGTTTCAGTATCGAGCTGACACGTTCTAATCCGCCCGTTGGGCAACCCCCGAAACCCGCCTCTGTGCGGGTTTTGTCATTTCTGGAAAGAGGAAACACCCATGGCCGGCATCCAAATGCCCAACGGCGCCACCCTTGAGATTGCATCGACCTACGGCGTTGAAATCCCGTTCACTGCGCTGACCAATGCCAATCCGGCAATCGCAACTGCTGCAGCCCATGGCCTGGCCGAGGGCGATGTAATCGCCGTCAATTCCGGTTGGACTCGCCTCGACGGTCGCGGTGTCCGTGTGGGGGTAATTGCCAGCGGCACGTTCGCCCTGGCAGGCGTGAACACCACCAACACTCAGCAGTATCCAGCGGGCTCCGGTATCGGCTTTGTCCGCGAGGTGACTGCCTTCACCGAGATCTCGCAGGTCACCGAAATGAACTCGGCCGGTGGTGATCAGCAGTTCCTGACCTTTGGCTTCGTGGCCGACGACAACGACCGCCAGATGCCGACCACCAAGAACCCAATCACGCTGACTTACACCGTCGCTGACGATCCGTCCAAGCCCTATGTGGCTGTCTGCGAGGCAGCGGACGACGACAAGCAGCCTCGCTTGCTCCGCCTGAACCTCCCGGGTGGTAGCAGCATTATCTACAACGGTTACGTGTCGATCACCGCGACGCCGACCATGTCGCGTAACAACCTGATGACCCGTGTTATCAGCGTTGCCCTGACTGGCCTACCAACTCGCTACGCGGCCACGGTGTAACCCATGGCCAAGTTCAAGCTGATCCAAAAGCCCACCTTCAAGGCGACGGTGTTGATCCAGCGCGCCGGCTACAACGCGGAAAAGGTGGAGTTCGAGTTCAAGTACTTGGACCGAACCGCACTTGCTGAGCTCTACACCGGTTGGAACGAGCGCCACGACGAGCTGAGCAAGCAGGTCGGTGACATGGACCTCAAGGCGTTCACGGCCGCTCAGATCGCCTTGCAAGCCGACCAGTTGTTGGACGTGGTCGTCGGTTGGGACATCGAGGAAAAGTTCACGCCTGAAAACGTGCGCATCCTCGTCAACTCGATCAACTCGGCGCCCAAGGCGGTGCTGAACGCGTACGCCGAAGCCTTCAGCGAAGCCCGGCTGGGAAACTCCTAAGCGCCTCCCGCGCGCTGTATGAGCCCGGGCCGTCAGATGCAGACCTGATGGCCTTCGGTTTGTCGCGGCAGGACATACCCGACAAGGAAGTCGGCATCTGGCCCGACAACTGGGACGCCTTCAAGGTCTTCGAGGCCATGAGCACCCAGTGGCGCACAGGCGCGTGCGGCGCAACAGGCATGGACTACAGCGTTCTTTCCGGCGTGATTCGGATGTGCGGCGTGCCGATCAGCCAGCGACAAACCCTTTTCAGCGACTTCCGGCGGATGGAGGCTGAAGCCCTGCAGGTGATGGCGGAACAGAGAGAAACCAAATGAGCACGAACTTCGCCACCCTGGGCATTGCGGTTGAGTCGTCGCAGGCCGAAAAGGCTGCTGACGATCTGGATAAGCTGGTCGATTCGGCGGAAGGTGCCCAGAAGGCCATCGATGACCTCGGCAAAACCGGCGAAGGCTTGGCCAACACCGGCAAGAAGGTTTCCCAGGCCGAAGCGGATGTCGCTCAAAGCATCGACAAATCCACCGTCGCCAGGGATCGGCAGGCCGGGGCGAGCCGCAAGGCGGCCGACAGCGCAGTAGCGGAAATCAGCGTTATCAGCCAGCTCGACAAGGCGATGACGGGCAACATCGACAGCATTGAATCGCTGGTGCAGGCCGAGGGTTTGCTGGAGCGCGCTCGCAAAGGCGGCCTGGTCACGATCGAGGAACAAGCGAAGTACCAGGACCAACTGGGCAAGGCCTACGACAAGATCGAGAAGGCCGAAGCGAAGGAGCTGGCCCAGAAACAGAAACTGATCGAGGCGGAAAATCGTCAGATTGAGGCGCTGAAACGCACGGTCAATGGGATTGATCCGGTCACCGCCAAGCTGGCGAAGCTGGAAGCTCAGGAGAAAGCGCTCAACGACCTGCATAAGACCGGCCAGATTGACGCCGAGCGTTACAACGAGGCGCTGGCGAAGATCGGAAAGGATCGCGCTGGGCTGACTGAAGCCGCAGGCGCGTTCGACAAGCTCAAACTGGGCACCCGCCAGGCGCAAGAAAACGTGATGCAGCTCGTCAACGCCATCCAGGCGGGCGATCTGGGCAGCGGGGCGCGGGCCATTGCACAACTGGGGGCCGGCGCCGGCGAGTCGGCGAAGAGCCTTGCCGGGATGCTGATTCCGGCCGGCCTGCTGGTCGCTGTGATTGGCTCGCTCGGCTACGCCTACTTCGACGCGATGAAGCAGGCGCGCGAGTTCAACGCTGCAATCAATGGCGGCACGAACGGCGCCGGGCAGACCATTGCCAGCCTGAAGGACATGGCTGACGGTGCCGGTCGCGTTACCGGGAACTTGACCGGTGCGCGGGAGGCGGTTGTGTCGCTTGCGTCTGGCGCAGCCACCAGCGGAACGCAGATGCGCAATCTGGCTGAAGCTGCTGCGGCGGTCAGCGAGGTCACGGGGCAGGGCGCGGGCGAGTTGGCCAAGTCCTTTGCCAACGCAGGCGATACTGCGACGGAGGCCGCCGGAAAGATCAGCAGCCAGTATGGATTGCTCACTCTTGAGCAGTACCAGGTGATCAAGGGGCTGGATGATCAGGGCGAAAGCCAACGCGCTTTGGATGTTCTCAGCGAGGATCTGAACCAGGCTGCGCTGACGCGCTTGAAGTCCTACCGCGAATCGCTATCTGACGTCGAACGCGACTGGGACAACATCAAGACAGCCATCAAGGGCGCATATGCCGAGGTTCGGTCGGAGATATTTCCCGACCTGGCCAAGCAGATCGAGATCACTCAGCGCGTGCTGGATACGCGGAAGGGTGGTGGTGTAGCCGGCGCAATCTCCAATGGGCTCAGCTCACTCAACACCGCACTTGGCCTGGGCACCGGCGAACACGACGACTCGACTGAAGCGTTGGAAAAGAAGCTGGCGGGGCTTAAGTTACGTCTCGCCGCAAGCACCGCCCAGACGGCTGCAACTGGCGAGGCTACTGACGCCAATCAGAAGGCCATTGAGGCGCAGAAGGCGCTCGACGCGCAGCTCGACAACATCAACCCACTGAACAAGCGCAAGGCCGCGCAGGACAAGCTCAACCTTCAGTTCAAAACGTTGTACGAAAACGCTGAGAAAACGGGGCAGAAATCACCATTGCTTGATGGTGTCAGCTTCGATGGTGCCAAGTTCTCCGGCGGCGCTTACGACACCCTGTCGAAGGGCCTCCAAGACAAGAACAAAGACCCGAAGGCCGCCGGCAGTCAGGTCGATCTGACCGGCTTTAACGACGCCAAGAACAACCTGGCGGCCATCGCTGCCTACTACAAAAACTACCAGAAGGAACTGGAAGCGGCGCAGAAGGCGGGATTGATCTCCGAGGCCGACTACCTGGTGCGGCGCCAGGCCCTAATCGGCAACGAACGTGACCAGGTAACGGCCGCGTACGAGTCCGAGATTGCCGCGTTGGAGGCCGCCAAGGGCAAGAAGACCACCTCGGCCACGCAAAGCATCCAGTTGGACCAGAAGATCGCCGACGCACGTGCAGGGATGGTCAAGGCGCAGAAGGATGCCGACAGCCAGCTTGAAGTGTTGGCGACCAACGAGACCGGGCGACTCGCCAAGCAGGAGCGGGCGATCAGTTCGTACGTGCAGGCGCTGGGGCAGCAACAGCGGGCTCTGGAGTTGGCCGGGCAACGTGCCGTCCTGGGCGTTGGCCAGGGCGATCGCCAGAACGCGCTCAACGGGCAGTTGAACAGCCAGCAGGACCGGTTTGCTCAGCAGTCGCTGGAGTTGGCCAACCAGAAGTCGGATCCATCGCGCAACATGTCGGAGGAGGAGTTCAAGCGTAAGTCGCAGGCCCTCGCAGACGCGAACAAGGCCGCCACCGACCAGATCCGGCAGAACTATGCGGATGTGGAGAATGCCCAGGGCGATTGGACCAACGGTGCGACGGCAGCCTGGGCGAACTACCTGGATTCGGCGCAGGACGTGGCCGGCCAGACCAAGTCGTTGTTCGGCAACGCCTTCAGTTCCATGGAGGACGCGGTCGTCAACTTCGCCATGACCGGGAAGCTGTCGTTTGCTGACTTCACTAAGTCGATCCTGGCGGACATGGCACGCATTGCCACGCGCCAGGCCAGTTCGGCATTGCTGGGCAGCCTGGTCGGCGCAGCGGCGAGCTATTTGGGCGGCAGCGCTGCCGGCGGCGGCAATGGCATGGCGGCCGGGTCTGCCGGTGCTACGTCGTCGAACCTCGGAGCATCTCAAGCCGGTTACACCGGGATGTACGCTCAAGCTATGGGCGGTGCCTGGTCGGGCGGCGTGCAGATGTTCGCCGACGGCGGTGCCTTCACCAACTCTGTCGTGAGCAAGCCCACGGCGTTCGGTATGGCCAACGGCAAGACCGGCATCATGGGTGAGGCGGGCGAAGAGGCAATCATGCCGCTCACGCGAACCTCCAGCGGCAAGCTTGGCGTTATGGCCATGGGCGGTGGCGGGGCCGGTGGCACACAGATCAATGTCGAGGTGCACATCGATGGCGACGGTAACGCGTCGTCCTCTTCTGACGACCCTGGCTACGACCTGTTCGGCAAAGAGCTGGCGACGTTCGTCGAGCAGAAGTACCAGGAGCTGCGGACCAAGGACATGCGCCAGGGCGGCGTCATCAACAAAGCAATCAAGGGGCGCTGATGGCCATCGAACGATTCATCTGGGAGACGGAGAAGGGCGCGGAAGGGGATGTTGCCCAGCGCGTCCGCACCAAACAGTTCGGCGACGGGTACGAGCAGTCGGTCGAGGATGGCCTCAACAGCCAGTCACAGTCCTGGCCGCTCGTCTTCACTGGCGCCAAGCCTCGGGTGATGTTGATCAAGGCGTTCCTTGATCGGCACAAGGGGGCAAAGGCGTTCCTCTGGACGCCGCCCCTCGGGGAACTTGGCCTCTATAAGTGCAACGGATACAAACCCGTGCACCGCGGCGGCCAGGTCTACGCCATCAACGCCACTTTTCAGCAAACCTTTCACCCCTGAGATAACCGCCCATGGCACTGATCACGGACATCCAGAAACTGGAGCCCGGCGGCGAGATTCGCCTGTTTGAAATCGACGGGACCGAATACGGCGCCGACTATCTGCGCTTCCACGGGCACGCGATTCCGCACACGCCGGAAGAGCTGCTGGCCTACGAACACTCGGAAGAGGATCTGCCCGCCAAGTCCATCTGGTGGCAGGGCGAGGAATACGCGGCTTGGCCGGTGCAGATCGAGGGCATTTCCTCCAGCAGCGACGGCACCGCCTCACGCCCGACGTTCGCCGCTGGCAACGTCAACGGACGAGTCACGGCGCTGTGCCTGGCGTTCGAGGACATGCTCAAGTTTAAGCTGACGGTTCGCGAGACCCTGGTCCAGTACCTTGATGCGGCGAACTTTCCGGAGGGGAACCCAACGGCTGATCCGACCCAGGAGGCACTGGAAATTTGGTTCATCGACCAGAAGACCAGTGAGGACGGTGAGGCAGTGGTTTGGGAGCTGTCTTCCCCGGGCGAGATCGACAACCACGGGCTGCCAGGGCGGCAGATGACGACGTTTTGCCACTGGGCCATGACCAATGGCTACCGGGGACCGGATTGCGGTTACACCGGTGCGGCGATGTTCGATGACGAGGACAACGCCACGGATGATCCTTCGAAGGACCAGTGCAAGGGCTGCCTATCTTCCTGCAAGTTGCGGTTTGGCGAGAACAACGAACTGTCCTTCGGTGGGTTCCCCGCCGTTTCACTCATTGCCCGGAGCTGACCATGCGCAAGCACATTGTCGAGGCCATCCAGACGCACGCGGCGGCGGATTATCCGCGCGAGTGCTGCGGCCTGTTGTTGGCCGTCGGCCGAGCGCAGAAGTACTTCCCGTGCCGAAACATCGCCACGGAACCGAATGAAGAGTTTCGGCTTGATCCAGAGGACTACGCTGTGGCGGAAGACCTGGGCGAGGTGATCGGGATTGTTCATTCGCACCCGGACGCGACCAGCAGGCCGTCGCCGCACGACCTGGCTATGTGCGAGGCCACGGCTTTGCCCTGGCATATCCTGTCGTGGCCCGAAGGCGACCTGCGCACGATCACACCAACTGGCAGCACGCCGCTGCTCAAGCGCCCGTTTGTGCATGGCGCCTGGGACTGCTGGCAGGTTTGCGCTGACTGGTATCAGCGGGAGTGGGGGCTGGAGTTTGAAGCCTTCCAGCGCACTGATGGCTGGTGGGAGAGGGCGGAGAACGCCAGCTTGTACGAACAGCATTACGAGGCCGCCGGCTTTGTGCGGGTTGACCAGCCGCAGCGCGGCGACCTTGTCGTCATGCACGTCGGCCGGACGGTTCACCCGAATCATGCTGGGATTTATCTGGGCACTGATCCGGCGCTACCTGGCGAAGAGTCGGGCACGTTCGGCCCAGGGCCTTTTCTACTGCACCACCTTTACGGCAGGCCGTCCGAGATCATCGTCTACGGTGGGCCCTGGCACGACCGAACTCGCCTGATCCTCAGGCACAAAGATGCTCAAGCCAGTTTGCCCATGGAGTAAATGGAGAAGCCGCTCTCTGTAAGGTGAGTTACATGCACTGAGCCGCCGATGTAGACGCGATTTTTGGTCTTTCCGTCTTCCTGCAGCGATTGCGCACGCATTATCTCGGGTGCACACGCTGGGAACGAGCTCCAGTCTATCCCCGCTTTATCCATAAGCTCTGGCTTTAGTCCAAGGCCATAATCTAAAGCCTCGGATTTAAAGTCCGACCCGGAACGGTAAGCGAATCCATGGATTTTTCCAGAGTCGTCGGAAATCCCGAAGTGATAGATCGATGCAGATTGGTCCTTGAGGGCGGGGGCATATCGATTCAATTCGCTCCAGAGGGCCTGAAGCTCTTGGGGCGCATGAGTATCGACCGCGTCTACATCGAGGGCAAAACCTTGGTTATTCACAAGGCCGACCCAGCGGCTGAAAAGCAGGGCGGAGCCTGTCGCTGCAATGACCATGCGCATGTGGGGGATGGCGATAGCTTTACTCGCGTAGCCTGGGGGCGTATCGACGGAATAATGTAAAAGCGTATCCGTGGCCACAATCGCTTCGTTTTCATCCGTGTAGAACAGTAGGGACGACATGGGGCCTCCTGGCCAGCATTTGAGCGGGCAGAGGCTACTACCGCCCCCCAATCACGCGTTACTGGTATTCCATCCATGCTGGATGCCCGGACAGGTTCGCGTTACAGTCGCCACTTTCAGGATGAGAAATGATCATGCGGATTTACGGCACGTCGAACAATATCTGCCAGTCTTCATCTGGATCAAAAGAACCAGGCTTACAGTCGTCGTCGCACCACGAACCAAAGAAATCCTCTACGTGACCTTCAGACATCATATGGAGAATATTTGTTGGTCTTGGGTGTTTTCTAGCTAAATACCCGAGCCGATAGCAGTCCTCTTTATCGTGGAAATGTATGCTTTCCATTTCTACATCAGTGACTTTTGAAACTATTTCTTCTTGCAATTTGAAAGATTCTGTTACGTTTTTCTCTATCGATGCTTCAAGTAGTTCTGACTGCAGTTGGGCGATTTCGAGAAAAAAACGAGAATATTCGTATATGTCGAAGTCTGGTTTCGGAAAATTATCACCGCTGGATGGAGCTCTGTATGAGATCAACTCTCTAAATGCCTTGAGATGAAGAACTGCCCCCTTTACACTTACCGATAACTCTCGATTGAAATTCGCGATTTCGTCGCACGCAACATTAATTGTTTTTGAGTGAGTCATAAACAGGATCTCACCATCATTCCACATCACGTTTGGGCTACTGAATGCGATTGCACGAAGAGAGTGCATGACGGTATAGTAACTAAGATAAGACGTTACTGCGCGTAGGTTTTTTTCTTCAGCATATCTTAAGCTTTGAGCCATCACTGAAGCAGCCAACACCATTTTGGCCGAATAGTAAGCTCGTACCGTCCATTCAGAGTTTAGGTCGGCATTCCAGTTTTTAGTAAGCGAAGCAAATTGCTGCATTAATTTGTTTGCACGACTAGAAGTTTTTTTTTCTTCGCAAAACTTTGGTAGAGTTTGAAACTGGTACCACCAATCTCGGTCTGCGTATCGCATGCGAGTGCCTAGCTGTTTTCTGACCTGAATGTGAGTCATCCGCTGAACCTCAAAGATATATAAGGAGTCGTTACGCTACTAATTATCTGACACTATTTCCAGTGGCTGCATTTTGGCCAGATGCTGTCCTTGGAATAGCTCAGCCCCGCGCTGGGCTTTTTGCATCTGGCGGGTACGATTGGAGTGGCTGCTAGATTGCAAGCATTGGAGCGCATATCAAAACATGATCTAAAGTGGCGCTATCGTATTCGTCAGGTCCGGTGGACATAAAGATCTCCACTGACTCTCCTAGCCCTGCGAGAGTTTTTCTACTTTCTACAGAAATTTTCTCTCCCTGTGGGAGGAGCTTGACCAAGGCCTTATGGATAGCATCGATTGGCCATAAAGCTAAAACGCTGACTACGGCAACTCGCACGCGTATATACGCATCTGGGTGATCTGCTGGGCACTCCAGCGCGCTGTTCAGTTTCTTAGTCAGGTCATTCTGGCTAGGCGCCATATCAGGTCCTTATGATGTGGTGATGGATATTTCGAATATAGATGATGCGCGAAAAAAGCCCGGCTGGTTGGGCTAGTCTTCGACTGCTGCAAGCAGCTGCTGATCGAACATCTCGCTCAGCATTTTCTCATGCTTGGCCTGCGTGACGGAGTAGAACATTTTCCGGCCCAGGAGGATCCTCTTCATGCTCCGGGCGGACAAGAGGTGCTTGGCCTCGACTGAGATCTCTTCGGTCTCACCATCCCTGGTGTCAGACACCTCTAGGTGGTACTGCTCAATCGAGCCATCGTCTCGCTTGGTGTGACCTAGGCATTTGAAGGTGAGGGGTTGTGCCGGAGCGGCGGACTCCACCTGGCGGCGAGTTGTCATGCTTCCTCCGCGTCAGCCAAAAGCTGCGTTAAAAAGGAGAATTCAACGCAACAGACCTGGTCGATCTGCTCGCGCACATGCTGATGCGTGTCACTGTCATGCGTGGCGATCGTGAGGTAGTAGTTCTGACCTTCATGCTTGGCGAACACGATCCATTCACCGCTCAGGGCTTGTCGCTCCGCAAGCCTTTGCCAGTTACCACTAACGATATCCGCAGCCAGGGCCGGTACGTGATGCGGCTCAACAAAACGCTCTTCTTCTGCATTCTCGGCGTCTTGGATCATTTGCTTAAATAGCGGTATATCGAACCAGTTGAGCCCCTTCTGAATATTTTGTGCCATCGAGGCAAGCCCATCCTGCATGTAGTGCTTGTGCCACAAGCCTTTAAGGGGCGGGTGTTTATTTTGAATGGGCTTTTTAAACCGGCCGGGCTCACCCCGTTCGAGGAGTTCGATTTCGTGAATGATCTTGGCGGGGTTTTGGGTACCGGACAGAGCACCTCCTAGGAGGTTTGCGACGAGCAGAGCGCTGTAGCGCCCAGGCGCCGCTAGCTTGAGTCCGATGAGTTCAATAAATTTATGTATCTCTGCTTCGGAGATGTGCTGCTGTTCGATTGAGGGCATTTCGCATCCTTGCGCATGTATGACACCCGCTTACCGGGCCTAAGGTTTACCCGTAAGCAGACTCTAGGGTACTAAGCTCACCCATTGCCCAAACCCTATGGGCTTCGGACGAGTGCCCGTTGGTTTCGTCGAAGCCAAGCGCGGCAGCAGAGTGCCAGCGGACACCGATTGCTTTCTCTTTAGCGTAACTGTTGAGGCGCTCGTCATTGTCGAGGTCCTCGACCAAGCCGCGAATGGCAGAAAATAGCGATGCACGCTCAAAGATTGTTTTTGCGTTCTTGAGTTCGTCCACAAGCGCTCGGAGAGCTTCGATGCGGGCTTTGATATGGCTCATCGATCGCTCCAGTAAATGATAGTCACTTGGACGCGCGCGTCTTTAGTTTTATCGCCATCAAGTATTTTGATGGGGTGACTCGGGGGAGTGACGTTCACGGAGACGAGGTTTTCCTCTGTCACACCAAACTCTCCCGCGCGCTCATTGAACTCGCTGAGAATCTCTTGAACGCTAAGTCCGACGGTTTCTATAGACCTTAATTTCCGCATACAAATTTCCTTATCGATGGTGGATTCAGGCGGGAGGGAATGCTAGCGCTTTCGCTGGACACACTTGTCGAGAAGTGGGCCCGCGCCGCCATGCTTGGCTATGAAGTAGCCATGGGAATGCCCTTGGCGCCCCATGCCGGTTGTCATGGCCTCGACGGCCTCAAGTTTTTTGTTGTAGGTGCCCGGCCCTTCGTAGATCCGCCGAACATCCATGAGGAAATTCAAGTAGTCGTTGAAAGCCAGGTCAAGCTGCCCGATGTCAGACCCGGTATGGATGCTGTCGATGTTTCCATTCTGATCAAGAACGACAAACGTCCCGGCTGGGAAGTACAGGTCGCACTTCAGCTTTTCGATTCGTCGAAACTCTTTGTCGCCGTATTTGCAGAGGGTGCCTACCAGGCCGAGGTTCGCTAGGGTGTTGGCGGCAAAAGCTCTGGGGACGAAACATACTGTGACCGAAGAAAACGCGCTGTTGTTGTCGGGTTCTGGTATCGGCTCTTTGGGTGACATTGACGTTCCTTGTCGGACCAATCACTTCTTCGGGTAGCGCTTGCGGGGCTCTGGCCCCGTATTAGGTTTGGGTTTTGCGTTATCGGGCGGCAACGTTTTGAGCTCTGCGGGGCGATACTCATTAATCAGTTCTAGCAAACTCGCCATAAAGGAGTTTTCCTTTTCGGCTGCCGGACCGCCTGCAAATTTCACTGCGTCAGCCCCAGGCTCATATTTCCCAAGATTAAAGGCGTCTCCATCGATCTTAAATCGAGGGGAATCCTCAGCATCTTGCTGCTGAACCTCAAGACTTTGCTCCAGGCGCGCGATCAGCTCCGCGTTCACTGAGCGGCGATTCTTGTCAGCGGAAGCCTTCAACTGCTCATAAAGAGAGTAGGGGAGGCGGAATTGAGATCTATAAATTTCTTCCATGTCACTATCTTGTCACTGTGAAATATCGGCTGTATAGTGACTGCGTGTCACTAAGGAGGGGTTATGAGCGATCTAGCAAGAACGCAGGTTAGATTCCCTGGTGAGCTGATGGAGTGGTTGAAACAGCAGGCGCGCGAGCAGAACCGCTCGATGAACGCGCAACTGGTTGAGATTATTCAGCAAGCCAAGGGAAAAGCGAAAAATGAACAGACATGAAAAAGCCCCAAGCGCGCCAACGCTTGAGGCCTGTGAAGCAGAACGTCAATCTACTAGGAAAAACGTCATGAGCGATATTAGCACAGCCACATCCAATGTCATCCCCTTCAAGTTCGGCAAGCAACAGGTGCGGACCCTGCTGATTGATGATCAGCCGTGGTTCGTGGCGGCAGATGTGTCGTCCGCCCTGGAGTACCGTATTGCTGGTGACATGACTCGAAACTTGGACGAAGACGAAAAGGGTACGCAGATTGTGCGTACCCCTGGCGGCGACCAAGAAATGCTGGTCATAAACGAATCCGGCCTTTACTCGGCCATCCTGCGCAGCCGCAAGGCTGAAGCCAAGCGCTTCAAGAAGTGGGTGACTGCTGAAGTCCTTCCGGCGATTCGCAAGCAGGGCAGCTACCAAGACTCCAGCAATAGAATGAAGACGCTGATGGATGACCTGGTCGACATGACCGAGACGAATGCCCTGAAAGGCTTGGCGCGCCACAAAGTGGCACATCTTCCAGCATCCATTCAGCGCAGTGCTTCCGCGCGTATTTATTCAGCAGTGCACACGCGTTTCAACGTGCCGCGCCTTGAGCTGATCCCTGCAAGCCAGTTCGAGTCGGCGTGCAACTTCATCGCGGCCTACGCCGTCCTGGAAGGTGAGTTCATTCCGAAGGGGCAGGGCAAGTCCTTCGATATCCCCGACAAACTTGGAGAGTGTGAGCGATATCTCGTCAGCGCCGACCATCACGGCAATCGGCAGGTCACGCCCGTGCCAATGGGCGCGTTCGTTCTGACTCGACAGCAGTTCATTCAGTCAATGCTTGTGGACAGGGATATGTACGTCTCCACGGCGGAAATGTTCGAGTTTGTAGCGCTGGCGACCGAAAATCTGCGCTGCCGGTTCCTTTCACAGGCTGCCCGGAGGAGCGCGGCATGAACTTCACTCTGAAAGCTGGCGGTCGCGCCTTGATCCTGATGCCGGAGCGGCCAAATCTGGTCGGTCGCTCCGGCCAACTGATCCGCAATATCGAAGAAAACTGGCTGATGCTGGTCGAGGGTAAGCGCTATTCGGTCAGCGAGAAGAACCTGATGCCGCTGGACGGCTTCAATCCGAATGTGGTCGCTTCGATTGAATTGAGGAAAACAGCATGAGCATGGAGCTTGTCACTCTGAGAATTACCGGAACCTCGCCGCTGATGATGCACAGCGACAAGCTGGCCAACCCTTTGAATCCCGCAACAAAGGCTCACAAGGAATTGACTGGGAAGCGCAAGAAGACGGACGACGATCATCTTGCCATTGCTCGCTCTGAGTTTATCGCTGGTGCTTACCACGATGAAAAACTCGGATTCTTTGTGCCCGGTGCTAACTTCGATGCGACGTTCCTGGCTGGAGCGAAGCTTCAGAAGCTTGGCACGCAATGGAAGCGCGGCGCGGTCGTAATGACTGATAAGGCAAAACTGGAGTTCTCTGGGCCGGCAACTCCCGATTCTCTTTGGGAGGATCAGCGATTCGTTGATTGTCGCGGGGTTAAGGTTGGACAGGCGAAGATCATGCGTTACCGGCCAATCTTTCTTGAATGGGGCGTCGAGCTAGAAGTCGCAATAAACGCTGACGTGCTTAATATCGAGGAGGCCAAAAAAGCCATCACCGACTCAGGCCTGCTGATTGGTGTTTGCGAGTATCGGCCGCGCTTCGGTCGTTTCGAGGTGGAATATGTCTGAACTGAAAAAGCACCCAAGCTACAAGCATGCCGTGGACGACTTCCTCAAGGAATTCAAATACGGCGATCTGGTCGGGCATGAATGGCTGGAAGCTCGTTTCGGAATGCCTTCCATGACCGATTCGAAGTCGCTGACCATTGAGAAGTTTCGTGAGCGTCAGTTCGAATGGCTGGCGAACGTGGAGGCATTTAAGTCGGACTTGCTCAAGCATCATCAGGTCTGTCTTCAGTCAGTGCGCGGCCGTGGTTACCGCTGGGTGCCGCCTAATGAGCAGACAGAAGTTGCGGTAACTGAGTTGGGCCGGAATGTCAGGAAGGCGTTTCGCGGGAGCGGAGAAAAGCTGAGGAATCTGAGGATAACGGAGCTTACCGATGATCAGCGACGGGCAAACCTTGACGCTGTTGCAAAGTTTTCCGCGCTCCAGGGCATGACCCGAAAGGCTCTTGGTCAATAGCAGCGTAATGTCCTTTCCATGAGAGGGCATTGCGGTGCCAAGGCATCATGCGGCTCGGCATGGTTAGGTGCGTCGAGGCGAGGTCAGGTATGGCTAGGCTGGGTATGGGCTGACAACAGCGTAATACTCCTTCTTTGAGGGAGTATTGCGGTGTTAATACCATTGATTGAATTCAACCCGCATCTGCGGGCTTTCGTGTTGCTGTCTTGGTGGTGATAAAGTCTCGCCATATCTCAGCGAGGGAACGACATGAAAGTTTTTGTAGGGTGCTTTTTGCTTTTTGCTTTGGTCGGCTGCTCTAGCTCGACAATATCTGCCGACAAAGCCGATCCCGTGCCTTCCTCACGGCTTTATGCGTTCACCGCAAAGTCCGATGCTCAGCTCATTGTCACCCGAGATAGTGGAATGTTTGGATCTGGGTGCAATTACCGCTTCTATATCAATGGAGAGCTTGCAGCCGAATTCGCCTCGGGAGAGGTTGCTAGATTTGGCGTAAAGTCGGGCCGAGTAGTTCTGGGCGCTAAGCCGAGCGCAGCTTGCGGCGGAGGGATGATGGTTGAGCGCGATGTCGAAGTAAAAAGCGGAGAGGTTTTGAGAAGAAGGATATCTATGTCGCCAGGCGGCCCAGATATTTCAGCTACCGCCTATTGATCCCATAAAGCCCGCCAAAGCGGGTTTTTTTTCGCCTGGAGAAAAACATGTCAGCACTCGCAATCAATTATCAGCCCATGACTACCATTTTGCTTTATGGGCAACTTAGGCAATTCGGAAGATCTTTCAGGCTGGCGGTTAAGTCGCCAGCCGAGGCTATCAAGGCGTTATGCGTGCAGATCCCAGGCTTCGAGCGCTTCTTGTCGAGCGCTAAGTCTCGCGGTATTGAGTTTGCCGTGTTTCGAGGGTCAAAAAATCTGAAAGAAAAAGAGCTAGGTTTTGGCGGCTCTGGAGAGATCCGAATAGCGCCGGTAATTACGGGCCGTAAGCGCGCAGGGCTCATGCAGACCATATTGGGCGCAATATTGATTGTGGTTGGTTTCTTTGCTTTCGGTTCGACAACAACTACAGGCGCAGCGCTCGTAGCTGGCGGTATCGGAAGTGCTGCTGGAGGCGTAATTCAAATGCTCAGTCCGCAGGCGGCAGGCCTCAAGATGAGCGCCGCACCAGAAAATCAGCCTGGATATGCATTTGGCTCAGCGCGCAACACGACTGCATCGGGCAATCCCGTGCCGTTGTGTTACGGCAACCGGCGATGGGGTGGCGCAATCATCAGCGCCGCCATCTATTCCGAAGATAAAGCCTAGAAATAGAACGTTACACCCCACCGCCCTTGAGGCGGTTTTTTATTGCCTGGAGAAAAGCATGGGCGCAGCACGCAAGATTGATATCCACGGCGCCAAAGGTGGCGAGGATAAGCCAAAAACGCCAACGGAAGCCCCGGACAGTCTGCGCTCTGTTGCGCTGGCCAAAATGCTTATCGCGGTAGGTGAGGGGGAGTTTGACGGTACGCCTACAGCGCGGGATATCTTCTTGGACGACACTCCAATTCAAGACCCTCAAGGCAATATGAACTTCCCAAATGTGAAATGGGAGTGGCGCACCGGAGGTGTGGACCAAGCATCGATCGCCGGGATTCCATCAGTAGAAAACGAAACCACGATCAGCACCGAACTCCGCAGCGGCACACCATGGGTTCGGGCGATCACCAATACCCAGCTTTCGGCCGTGCGCGTGCGTTTTGCCTGGCCGGCGCTCCAGTCTGTTGATGCCAGCGGCAACATCAACGGTTACCGGATCGTGTACAAAGTTGAGCTGGCCACCGACGGCGGCGCCTACCAGCAGGTGCTTAGCGAAGCGGTCGACGGCAAGACCACCAGCCTTTACGAGCGCACCCGCCGTATCGATTTGCCCAGGGCCACCACCGGCTGGCTGATGCGTATTACCCGGGTGACCATCAACCAGAACAACAACAAAATTTCCGACACGATGCAGATCGCCGGCTTTACAGAGGTAATCGACGCCAAGATCCGATACCCGAACACCGCACTGCTCTACATCGAGTTTTCAGCTGAGCAGTTCAGAAACATTCCTGCCGTCACGGTTCGCTGCAACGGTCGCAAGATACAGGTGCCGAGCAACTACGACCCTGTGTCGCGCTCGTATACCGGTATTTGGGACGGCACCTTCAAACAGGCTTGGACCGACAACGCTGTTTGGATGACCTACGACATCACCACGGCCGACCGCTTCGGCCTGGGCCGGCGCATCAAACCGTGGATGGTCGACAAGTGGGAGCTCTATCGCATCTCCCAGTACTGCGACCAGATGGTGCCGAACGGGAAGGGCGGCCAGGAGCCGCGCTTCATCTGCAATCTCAACCTGCAGAGCAAGGCCGACGCCTGGTCACTGCTGCAAGACATCTCGACCATCTACCGTGGCATGACCTACTGGGCCCAGGGCCAGGTCTTCACACTGGCGGACATGCCGCGCGCCACCGACTTCGACTTCGCCTACACCCGTGCGAACGTGATCGACGGCAAGTTCACCTACTCCAGCGCCTCGGAGCGCACGCGCTACACCCGGGCGCTGATCAGCTACGACAACCCGGCCAACAACTACGATACCGACGTCACGGCGGTCACGGATCCAAAGTTGCAGCGACGCTACGGCGACAACCCGTTGGAGATCAGCGCCATCGGCTGCACCCGCGAGTCGGAGGCACAGCGCCGTGGTAAGTGGGCGCTGCTCACCAACTCCAAAGACCGCGCCGTCACCTTCAAGGTCGGTCTCGATGGGCGTATCCCGCTGCCCGGATACGTGATCCCGATTGCCGACGAACTGCTGGCGGGTCGGCCGGTGGGTGGGCGCATCTCGGCGGTGAACGGCAAGGTTATCACCCTGGACCGCGACACCCAGGCCAAGCCCGGCGACCGGCTGATCCTCAACCTGCCAGACGGCAAGTGCGAGGGCCGCACCGTGCAACTGGTCAGCGGCCGACAGGTCACCGTAACCCTGGCCTACTCCGTGCCGCCTGAGCGCGAACTGGTATGGGCGCTGGATGCTGACGACCTGGCGATTCCGCTTTATCGTGTGGTCAGCGTGGCCCGCCCAGAGGCCGGTGTGTTCGAGATCTCGGCCGTGCAGTACGACCCGAGCAAGTTCGACCACATCGACACCGGCGCCCGGCTGGAGGATCGGCCAATCAGCGTTGTGCCGATCACCGTGGTTCCCGCGCCGTCGAGCGTGGGCATCACCTCGAATTACTCCGTGGACCAAGGCCTGGCAATCAGCACCATGAACATCTCGTGGCCTGCCGTCCCTGGCGCGGTCGCGTACGACGTGGAGTGGCGTAAGGACAGCGGCAACTGGATCAAGCTGCAGCGCACCGGCTCGACGAGTGTCGACGTCACTGGCATCTACTCGGGCGCCTATCTGGCCCGAGTCCGCTCGGTGAGTGCCTTTGAAATCTCGTCGATCTGGAAAAGCTCCAACCTGACCAACCTGGAAGGCAAGGTCGGCCTTCCGCCGGCGGTGGCGCTTCTGTCCACCACCAGCGAACTGTTCGGCATCGGCATCCGCTGGGCTTTCCCGCCCGGCGCCGAGGACACTCAGCGCACCGAGCTGTGGTATGGCCCAGCCAATGACCTGTCGGCGGCTACCAAGCTTGCCGACTTGGCGTATCCCCAGGCGAATTACAGCATGCAGGCCCTGGCCGCCGGCGCGCAGTTCTTCTTCTGGGCGCGCCTGGTGGACCGCACCGGCAACGTCGGTCCGTTCTATCCGGTGGTCAATGGCGTGTTGGGGCAGGCCAGCTCAAGCGCCAGTCCAATCCTGGAGCTGATCGCCGGCCAGGTGGGCGAGTCAGAACTGGCCAAAGAGCTCCTTGACGAGATCGATCTGATTTCCGGGTCCGGCCCCGGTTCGGTCAATGATCGTTTGGAGCAGGCCAAGCAGGAGCTGGAGGCTCTGATCGACCAGGTAACGGACGCCCTTGTCTACGACCCGGCCAAGACCTACAGCGCTGGGCAGATTGTTCGCACCGGGCAGAACCTGTGGCAGGCGCTCAAGACGGTGCCGGTGGATACCCCGCCGCCCGCTGTCGAGTTCTGGTTCAACATGGGCACCATTGCCCAAACAACCCAGGCCATGGCGCTCCAGATCCAGCAGAACAAGACCTCTATCGAGGCTGTGGACGGCAAGGTCACGGCGAACGCTTCGGCGCTGCAATCGCTCCAGGCAAGCTGGCGCGAGGATGACGGGGAGGGTGATCTTGCCGGCGCCCTGCAAAACTGGGATGCCGCCGCGAAGTTTGCACAGCAGGTGAAGTTGCAGGCTTCCGATAACCTGGCAATGGTTGAACGCACTACGTCGCTGGATGCGGCGGTGGGGGCGAACAAAGCGGCATTGACCACGCTTGAGCAGGTGGTGGCCACCGACAAGCTGGCAACCACTGAGCGTATCGACCAGCTGAAAAGCAGCGTAGATACCAATACTGCTGCCGTGCAGACCGTCACGCAGTCACTTGCGGACACCAGCAACTCGGTTGCATCCCAGTCCACCACGCTCGAAGCCATCGCTGGCGGTGCTCGCGACGGCACTGATGAGGGAGATCTGGCCAGCGCAGTCAACGAGTGGAAAAACAAGGCGTCAATCCAAGTCACCGCCAGGGCTCAAGCCGACACCGACGGCAAGTTGTCCACGATGTGGGCGGTGAAGATGCAGATCAACGCCAACGGCCAGTACGTGGCGGCGGGGATCGGCCTGGGCATCGAGCAGAACGCCGACGGCTTGTTGCAAAGCCAGTTCCTGGTCAGCGCTGATCGATTTGCAGTGGTGAACACGCTTGCTGGTGGAGCAATCACCACGCCATTCGTGGTGCAGGGCGGTCAGGTCTTCATGAACTCGGCGTTCATCCAGGACGGCACGATCACCAACGCCAAAATCGGCAGCTACATTCAGTCGAACAACTATGTGGCGGGACAGAGTGGCTGGAAGCTGTTCTTCGACGGAACCTTCGAAATCAACAGTGCTTTCGGTGGGCAGGCGCGGCAGGTCATTAACAATGCCGGCGGCAAAGTGTTCGATGAAAACGGAGTGAAGCGGTATCAGTGGGGGGATCTTTCCGCATGACCTATGGAGTGAGAACTTGGGGGCCGACCGGCCTCCTTGAGCTGGATGAAAGCTCCTTTACTGTCAGGGTTATTCATTCCTCGATAGTTACAAGAGGGCCGCCGATTTCATCCGGCCCAAGGAATGTATATATAGCTATTCCTGGTGTCGAGCCAAGCACCCATTCAGCAATATGCATACCTTCCGGCGCTTACCCGAAGGACCCAAATGCACAGAATCCATATGCTGCTCAATTTGAGCCCCAAGTTGTTTCGGGTGGGGTTTATGTTTGGTTTGGTAATAGGTATTTCACCGACTCAGATATGGCTCTCGGCTCCCAAAGGCTGCTGGTTATGAGGTATAGGTAAATGTCCTATGGCATTGAGTTTAGGAACAGCAATGATGTGGTGACTCTTGATTCTGAATTTTCAAGATTGGTTGTTTTGCAGAGAGGAAGATACTCTGGCGGTGCTACTTTTTCACCACCAATCACCACCGATGAACCTCCGCTGGTTTTTGTAAGGCCCGATGCATCATCCACTTTTCAGTATGCAACTATCAGCGGGACGCCTGGGAACTGGACGGGA
The DNA here is from genome assembly GCF_030687535.1 of Pseudomonas sp. FP2335. Taxonomy (NCBI): domain Bacteria; kingdom Pseudomonadati; phylum Pseudomonadota; class Gammaproteobacteria; order Pseudomonadales; family Pseudomonadaceae; genus Pseudomonas; species Pseudomonas sp. FP2335. The sequence goes on along the minus strand of NZ_CP117437.1, from coordinate 3,099,492 downwards.
TTCACCTTTATAGGGAATGTGCCGGGCAATTTTTTTGTCGCGGCATTTCAGTCGCGTGAAGTTTCCGGTTATGGTTTTCGGATCTGGGATGGACAGTCGAAACTTCTTTTTGATAGTGGCACGCCCTGCGCCCAATTCACTAGAACGATAACGCAATGGACGTATCTTGGCTCAAGCAACACCTCGCAAGGACAGACGAAAAGTAGTTGGACGGCTTATTCGCCCGTTGATACTGGTGACTATATGCTGATAAATAATATTGGTATGGATGTTTGTGGGTCTTCCTCGGGGTATGCAAAGCTATACTGTACTTGGGAGTATGAGAACAATCGAATTGTTCCCTTTATAGTTGGCGTATCAAACTCTGTGCATTTTTATATTCCAATATCTTTCGCCAAGCCAATGTCCTAAGTAAGGCAGCTTGTTGATGTTCAATATCCGCCAAGTGCGGTTTTTTATTGTCTGGAGAAAAACATGCCATGGTATAGAACCGGCACCGTTGCTGTAACTTTGAATTCCAATACTGTTACAGGCACCGGCACATCCTTTGTCGCCAACTGCCGAGTAGGTGATGCGTTTCTCGGCCCTGATGGCGGCTGGTACGAGGTCACCAACGTTGTCAGCAATACGGTGCTTTCGATCTCACCGAATTATCGTGGAGCAACGAACGCGGCGGGGGGCTACTCCCTCACGCCTGTGCAGGGTTACACCAAGGACCTGGCAGATCAGGCCCGGGCGATGATTCAGCAGTGGGGCAGTACTCTGGCTGGTCTGGGCTCGGTGTCCACCGAGAATGTTGTGCCCGTCACAAAGGGGGGTACTGGATCAACGACAGCTGCAGGCGCCGGCGCCGCGCTCGGCCTGAAAACTGGTGCATATGCTGATCTGGTCGGCATCGTGACGTCTGGCGCGATATTTGAAACAGGTACAAACGCAAACGGTACCTACATCCGATTCGCAGATGGCACGCAGATCTGCTTTGGATTGGTTACGCGCACCTGTGCTGTAACGAACGTAACCGGGTCGCTTTTCTACGGTTACGCGGCGACGATTACCTTCCCGTCTGCCTTTATCGCTGCACCGACATTTATGTGCCAGTCCTACAGTTCAGGGGTTCTAACATGGGACGGTAATGGTGGCAGTACGACAAGCCTTGGCGTGCCTATGATGCTTTCGTCTGCCTCCGTGGCCTCTCGCAATTTCAGCTGCAATTACTTGGCGATAGGTAAATGGAAATGATCATTAACCTGGTATCAACCCGTTCCGATGCGAGTCTGGAAATCTTCAAGCGCGGCGATTCGCTGACCATCAATGGTGTTGCTCTTGATTTCGGTCCCCTGCCGGACGGGGCAACGCTTCCTGCCGAAGCCGTGGATTGTGAATGGATCAACGACGCCGTCGAGCGTGTGAATGGGAACCTGATCGTAACGATCACCATGCCCGTCGGCCCGTGCGGAGGCCAGGCCTCATGGTACCCGGCCAGTATTACGAACCCGCCGGACGGGCGCGTTTCGCTCCCAACAGACTTTGATCAGAAACCAGCACTCCAGGAGATCGCGCAATGATCGACTTCAGCCAGGCAGTGACCGCCGAACAGAAGCGCGCTGTCGAATATCAGTCCTCCCTTGCAACCGCCCACTCTCAGCGCCGCGCAGCCTATCAGCAAGAGTCCGATCCACTGAGGCTTGAGATCGCCTACGACGCGCTTGTTCAAGGTGCTGTGCCGGACTTTTCCGCCTGGGTTGAGTTGGTGACGACAATCAAGGCGCGCTACCCGCTCCCGGCCCCGATTGAAGCTTGACGCTCAAACCGCATCCACACCCGCCATGAGCGGGTATTTTTTTGTCTGGAGAAAAGCATGCCGACCACCGAAACCCGTGGGGTACGCAACCGCAACCCCGGCAACATCGATTACAACCCCGTTAACCAATGGCAGGGCCAACTCAAGCCAGACCCCACCATCGAGAAGCGCTTCGCCCGGTTCGACACTGCCGAGAACGGTATCCGCGCCCTGGGCAAGTTGCTGCTGACATACCAGCGCAAGCACGGACTGAAGACGGTGAAGGCCATCATCAGCCGCTGGGCACCGGCGGTGGAGAACGATACCGCTGCCTACGTGCGCGCAGTGGAGGCGAACACCGGCACCCGGCCTGGGGCGGATGTCGACCTGACCCAGGCGCCGGTGATGGCTGGCTTCGTCAAGGCAATCATCCATCACGAGAACGCCGAGTATGCCTATCCCGACGCGGTGCTGGCTGAAGGCGTGCGGCGGGCGTTGGCATGACGCCCGGGCAGATCTTGGTCGCGATCCTGCTGGCGATGGTGATCAGCGCCGGCGGCACCTGGCAGGTGCAGGACTGGCGCTACGGCGAACAGTTGGCAGAGATCGAGCGGGACCATGCCGTCGCACTCAAAGGCGCCGGCGACGAGGCCAGGAAAGAAGAACAACGCCGCCAGGCGTCAGTGAACAAGGAGGCAAGCAATGCGCGAGAACAGAACAAGGCTGCAGCTGTGGATGCTGGCACCGCTGATGCTGCTGGTGACCGGCTGCATGTCGAAGCCACCCAGTTTGCCGCCACTGCCTGCGGCGATTCCGGAGCTGCCCAGCGAGGCGCGTCAGCCACCCGCGCCGCAATGGTGCTCTCCGACCTGCTCCAACGGGCTGACAAAAGAGCGGGAGAGTTGGCGGTCGCGTATGACCGCGCCAGAATAGCTGGACTTGCTTGTGAGCGAAGCTTTGATTCGATGCGTCAATAAGGGATTGTGTTCTCTCGGCAGGACGCCGTTGGAGGGGGGGGGGGCCGTGATTGCGTTAAGGGCTCGTCACGGCTGAGCCCAAGGCATTTCCCAATATGTATCAGGAAATTGTCCAGATCGTAGTTAGGGAAATAAACGAGAATACAAACCCGACAACCAGAGTAACTTGGGCCACTGTCACAGACGAAGAAACTAAATTTTCTCTGTAGAATCGCTTGATCTTAGAGTCGCTCACTCCGAGCTTTTTGAAGTACTCTGCCTCAGCTCTTAGCCCCGATAACACTAAAAAAAGCGATATTAACAGAGCGATTTTGAAAGAAATTATAAGCCCAACTGCATACATGCGACGTCCCTATTCTCTATCTATCATCCCCTTACACCATGAGGATTGTGTGGGTATGGTATCGCTATCTTTTGCTAAGTACAACGGCGTCTTTGTTGGTCGCTCCGTTGATTCTCTGACCCTTTGGCGCCTTCTCTATGGCGCTTGGTTATTTCCGCCGGCCTGCCTTGCCTGCGACAGCGGGGCGATTCTACAAGCGAACGCAGGATGTGTCAGGTTTGTGGGTTGGTGTTCGTCGGCAGGACGCCGATGGCAGGAATTGCGGAACAGCTTCAGAAATTGCGGAACAAAAACACTAAGGGCCTGCATGAAGTATCTCATGCAAGCCCTTGATATATATGGTGCCCGAACCCGGAATCGAACCGGGACGCCCTTACGAGCGGGGGATTTTAAGTCCCATGCGTCTACCAGTTTCGCCATTCGGGCGGTAGCGCGTTGCAGCAGGGTTGGGAATATATAGCCCCGGACGCTTCGGTGCAAGTTCGAATAGCAGGTTTGTTACACCCGAGAGGCCAGAAAAAACCTCGGTAGATCAGTGATCTACAAAGGATTTTTGGCGTGACTCCAAGGTCGCTCGATACGCGCGGGTAGGCCTGTTCAACCCTTGGGCATGGGGTTAATCTGCCACGCCCCCAATCATAAAAAGGAAGCAATGATGAGCGTCGAAACCCTGCCGCAAGAGGGCGGCTGTCGCTGTGGCCGCGTGCGTTTCAGCCTGGGCCTGGAACCGGTGATTACCATGGCGTGCCACTGCACCGGTTGCCAGAAAATGTCCTCCAGCGCGTTCTCCCTGAGTGCCTTGGTTCCCGCCAGCGGCTTCACCGTGACCCAGGGTTGCCCGGTCATTGGTGGGTTGCACGGGGTCGATCGCCACTACTTTTGCCCTCATTGCATGAGCTGGCTGTTTACGCGCCCCCATGGCATCGACGAGTTCGTCAACGTGCGCGCGACCTTGTTGGATAACACCCGTGGCTACGCGCCCTTCATGGAGACCTGGACCTGCGAAAAACTGGCCTGGGCAACGATCCCGGCCGTCGAAAGTTTTGCGCAATTGCCCGAGCCCCAGGACTTCCCGCGATTGTTGCAAGCCTACGCGGTGTTCAAGGCGCGCTGACGCTAGTCAATCAACGCCAACAGGTCGGTGTCGCCCACATCCACGCCGGCCTGGGACAGCAAGGTGGTGGCCTGGCCGCGATGGTGGGTCTGGTGATTGAAAAAGTGCAGCAGCAGGCTGAAGAAATCCTTGTCCGCTGCCACGCCGCGCATGTTGTGGTAATGCAGGCGGTGATCGAGATCGGGCTCACGCACGGTGTGCGCCCAATCGATGATCATCTGATCCAGCCAGCGACGTCGAGCAGTGAGTTCGCGCAGATCGGCAAAGGCCAGTTGTTTCAGGTCGCCTGGTGTGGCTACCCCGTCCAGCGCAGCCAAGGTTGTGTAGCGTGCGGGGTGCCGGGCAAAGCGCTTGAGCCACACCGTGTCGCCCAGGGCCAAGTGGTTGAGGGTGCCGAGGATTGAGCCGAAAAACGCCTGGCGATCCACGGCCAGCTGCGCAGCACTCAGTGTGCCAGCGGCATCGTAGAGCTTGCGGTTCATCCACTGGTTGTAGCGGGCCATCAGCGCGATGTGCTCGATCCGGTTCACGTGGGTTTTCTCCTGAAGGCGCGGTGGCGCCATCATAAGCTGTGCCCGCCCGGCGGTCATGGTGTTCCGGCAGGCGCGGGCTATGGTTGTTAGACGCCAACACTGCGCCCTCGGAGGGTGACACCATGAACACCAGCGATCTACTCGAACAACTGTTGCGCGCCGGGCAAGCGGGCGGAGCCTCCTCGGGCGGAGGCCTGGGCGGACTGCTCGGCGGCTTACTGAAAGGCACCCGCACCGGCAATGCCTCGGCCGGCGGCGGTCTGGGGGATTTGCTGGGTGGCCTGGGCGGCATGCTGGGCGGCGCTACGGCGCGTCCGGCACAGGGACGTGCCGGCGGGATGAATTACGCGGCGCTGGCATCCCTGGGCATGATGGCCTTCCAGGCGTATCAGGCGTGGCAAAGCCAGCAAGCGAGTAAACCGCAGGCAGCCTTCCAGACGGCCGACCAACTCGCCGGCCCTGAAGCTGAAGCCCACAGCCATGCGGTGTTGCGCGCGTTGATTGCGGCGGCCAAGGCCGATGGGCGCATCGATGAAAAGGAGCAGCAGATGATTTCCAATGAGCTGCGCCAGCATACGGACGACACGCAGCTGCAACAGTGGCTCGACACCGAAGTCGCCAAGCCCCTGGATGCGGCGGACTTTGCTGAATTTGCCGGCGACCCGGGAGTGGCCGCCGAGGTGTACCTGGCCAGTGTGATGCTGGTGGACGATCAGCAGGACGCCGAACGCAATTATCTGGATGACCTCGCGGCGCAGCTGCAACTCGACCCACAACTGCAACTGCACCTTGAGCGCCAGGCCAAAGCCTAGAAGCGCAACGTGGCGCCGGTGGTCAACCATTGGTCGCGCTCACCGATCAGACTGCGCCCGACCACCAGGTCCACATCGAGCAACTCGCCGAGGTGCACGCGCGGCCCGGCCTGCCAGGCCTGATCGCCGCCTTGCTGACCGTAGCGTTCGGCGATCAGCGTCAGCCACTGCGCCGTCTGGTACTCCACCCCCGTGCCCCAGGTCAGGCGGTGGTTTTGCTCACCGTCGTCGTAGGCATGTGTCCAGCCCGCGTTGAGGTTCAGGCGCAGCGCCTGCACGGGTTGCCAGGTCAGTGGCACGTTCAGGTCCGCGCCATCAAACGCGTGCCGACGGTCAAGGGCGAGGTGCGCCCCGGCCGATACGGCGATCTCCACGCTACTGCGCGACAGCACCTGCGCCTTGAGCTGCGGGTTGGCCTGAGTTTCACCGCCGGCCCGTGACAGCGCCGCGCCCCACTGCACTGACGGCAAGCCGCTGAAGGTGCAGGCGGGCGATAGGCTTTCACTGTGCGTGCTGCCGTCGTGGCGGTTGGCAGTGAACCAGGCGTCGACGTTGCATTCCCCCGGCGCATTGATCGCGCCATCGTCGACGACATAAGCCCCGCCGGCGGCATGGGCCTTGGACAGCAGCGCAATGATCAGCAGCAAGGCCAGGGTCAAACCGATGAAAATCAGGTTGCGTTGAAGCGCGCGGCGCTTTGCGGGCGGCAACAGCAACAAGCTGTGACGCACGTCACGAGCATGACGCGCGCGGTATTTGGCGAAGCCGTCCCGGCGCTTCGGGGTGTGTTTGTTGTGCATGATGCACCTCCCTTGAATTCAGCTTTCTACGGTCAGCACCGAAATGCCGCTGGCTTTGGCCTGGCACACCAGCTCCGAGGTGTCGTCACCACCCGGCAGGGCGATGACCACGTCGGGGCGGCTGTCGGTCAGCATGAAATGGTTGCGCTGGCGTTCCGCCTGCTTGCCGTGGCGCTGCCAGTTGGGCGGGTAGCGCACCACGTCGATGCCGAGTTCCCGCGCCCATTCCTCGACGTCACTGCCAAGAAATTGGTTGCCGCCGTGGATCAATACCTGCACCGGGTACAGGCGGTGGTAAGCGTCCAGCACTTGGCGGGACTTTCGGGTGTCGGCGTAATGACGACCTGCACAGATCAACACGCGCATATTCGAATCCTTGTGATGCACGGTGACGGCCGGGCGACCGCCACCGTTTGAACGGCGGGGATCAGTACCACTGCTTGAAGCGGCGGATGTAGATCGTTTTCATCAGTTGGGCCACGCAGCAGTAGCTGAGCAGGGTGCCCACCAGCCATGGGAAGTACGCCAGCGGCAGCGGTTGCAGGCCGACCAGGGTGCCCAGGGGCGAGAACGGTACGTAGATCCCCAGCGCGATCACCACGCAGGTCATCATCAACACCGGCCAGGCGGCGGTGCTTTGGAAGAACGGGATCTTGCGGGTGCGCAACATGTGCACCACCAGGGTTTGCGAGAGCAGGCCCTCGATAAACCAGCCGGACTGGAACAGGGTCTGCATTTCCACGCTGTTGGCGCTGAACACGTACCACATCAGGGCAAAGGTGGTGATGTCGAAGATCGACGAGGTCGGCCCGATCCAGATCATGAAGCGGCCGATGTTTTTCGCATCCCACTTGCGTGGCTTGGCCAGGTATTCCTTGTCCATCTTGTCCCACGGCAGGGCCAACTGGGAGATGTCGTACATCAGGTTTTGCAGGAGCAAATGGATCGCCAGCATTGGCATGAACGGGATAAATGCACTGGCCACCAGTACCGAGAACACGTTGCCGAAGTTGGAGCTGGCGGTCATGTTCAGGTACTTCATGATGTTGCCGAAGGTTTCGCGGCCCTTGAGCACGCCTTCTTCGAGCACCATCAGGCTCTTTTCCAACAGGATGATGTCGGCTGATTCCTTGGCGATGTCGGTACCGCTGTCCACCGAGATACCCACGTCGGCGTCGCGCAGTGCCGGTGCATCGTTGATGCCGTCACCGAGGAAACCCACGGTATGGCCGTTGGCTTGCAGGGCCTTGAGCACACGGGATTTCTGCAGCGGGGTCAGCTTGGCAAACACCGTGCGTTCTTCGACGCGGCGCAACAGGGTGGCGTCGTCCATCGCTTCGATTTCCGCGCCGAGCAGCGGCTGGCCAGGTTCAAGGCCGACCTGACGACAGATCTTGCTGGTGACCACGGCGTTGTCGCCGGTCAGCACTTTTACCGCTACGCCGATTTGTTGCAGCGCGGCAATCGCCGGGCCGGCGGTTTCCTTTGGTGGGTCAAGGAAGGTCAGGAAGCCCTGGATCACCAGGTTGCGCTCATCGGCGGTGGTGTATTGCTGGCGGGCCAACGCCTTGGGAATGTTGCGCGTGGCCACCACCAATACGCGGAAGCCGTCTTCGTTGTAGTCGTTTGCCAGCGCCAGCAATTCGGTGCGGCGGCGCTCATCCAGCGGTATGGCGTCACCGCCCTCCATGACGTGGGTGGAAATGCTCAACATCTCCTCAACCGCGCCCTTGCACACCAGCAACTGATCATCGGCGGCATCCTTGACCACAATGGACAGGCGACGGCGCACAAAATCGAACGGCAATTCATCGACCTTGCTGTAGGCAAACGGCACCTGAAACTTCGGGTTCTGCTCCGAGAACTGCACGACGGCCTGATCCATCAGGTTTTTCATGCCGCTTTGGTGATGGCTGTTGAGCCACGCCAGGGACAGCACCGCATCATCACGTTGACCGAAGGCGTTGACGTGGTGTTCGAGGATGATTTTGTCCTGGGTCAGGGTGCCGGTCTTGTCAGTGCACAGCACGTCCATCGACCCGAAGTTCTGGATCGCGTTGAGGCGCTTGACCACCACCTTGCGCTTGGCCATCGCCGTGGCGCCTTTGGCCAGGTTGGCGCTGACGATCATCGGCAGCATTTCCGGAGTGAGGCCCACGGCAACCGCCAGGGCGAACAGGAACGCATCGCCCCAGTCACCCTTGGAGAAGCCGTTGAGCAGGAACACGATCGGCACCATCACCAGCATGAAGCGGATCAGCAGCCAGCTGACGCTGTTGACCCCACGGTCGAACGCGGTCTGCACCCGTGAGCCGACAATCGCCTTGGCCAGGGAGCCAAAGTACGTGCGCGAGCCGGTGGCGACCACCACGGCGGTGGCGCGACCGCTGACCACGTTGGTGCCCATGAAGCAGATGTTCGGCAGGTCCAGCAGGTTGCCTTGGTCGGCGGCCAGGGGCGCGGCGGACTTTTGTGTGACGTCGCCGAGGGTGTCGTATTTTTCCACCGGCAAGGCTTCGCCGGTGAGGACCGCCTGGCTGATAAACAAGTCGCGGGACTCGATCAGGCGGATGTCGGCCGGAATCATGTCGCCGGCCGACAGCTGCACGATGTCGCCAGCCACCAGATCGCGCATCGGCACTTCGCGCAGGGTCGGTTGGGCGCCGACCTGTTCGCGGCGCAGTACGGTGGCGGTGGTGCGCACCATGGCTTTCAAGGCTTCGGCGGATTTCGCCGAGCGGTGCTCCTGCCAGAAACGCAGCAGGCTGCTGAGCATGACCATGGTCATGATAATGATGACTTTGGTCAGGTCGACCTCTTCACCGGCTTGCAACGGCAGCCAATAGTCGGTGACAAAGCTGATGCCGCCCAGGGTCAGTAGCACGTAGATGAACGGGTTGTTCAGTGCTTGCAGGAACTGGACGATGGCGTGTGGCGGCTTGTCATGGGCCACTTCGTTGTAGCCCTCGCGTTGCAGGCGCGCTTGGGCATCCAGTTCGGTCAGGCCGTCCCGGGTGGCGCGTACGTTGGCGAGTGTGGCCGACAGACCGTTGTGGGCTTCGCGGGCGGCGCGCATCGACAGTCTGGTGTCGGCGTCGCTGGTTTTTTTGTTGTGCAGTGGCGTGTTTTTTACGGCGCTCATTTGCTGTACTCCTGTCGCCAATTCTCGACAAAACATACCCGGTACTTACCTGCTGACAGGCGAGCGAAAGCATGCCGAGCCGCGGACTTCGCGATCGGTTTAAATAAAGTGTCTGGACAACGGTTGTTGCGGCGTTAATTAATTAGCACGCAGCGAGTTACAACTGGAATAGTTCATAAAGAACTCCAGGGTCATAATCAGTTAGTTGCTGTTTCCAGCGGGGTTAAGCGGCGCGTGCGTTCACGTAAAGACCCAGGCTGGAAACCTTCGGTCTCTGTGGATCTTGAGGGTCGGCGTGATCCCAGTGCTGCACCAGTTGGCCGCTGTGTGGGCAGATACGCCAATGCGCCAGCGGATGCGCCGGACGCACTTTGGGGGAGGGTGTGGCAAAGGCCGAGCGGCCCGCGGAAAAACCGCCAGGCGTGCGGCACAGCTTGGCGCGCAGGGCTGCGGCCAAGGTGCGAACATCATGTAAAACAAAGGCTTGGAAGGTCATAACACACCTCGGGACCGGACGGGCGACCGGCGAGGCAGTTACGGTGGAGCATCTAGCTCTAGCGCAGCTTACCGGACCGGGGAGGCGAGTCCTGTCATATTCTGGGTTTGGCGCCCGATGCCCGCAAACGCGGTGCTCGGACAGCGACTAGATACTGTGTCCATTGGCTTCTTTTGTGAGGTTTAAAAAAGGCCCCAGTTGCGGGCAGGGGCAATCTACTCAGGCAGTTACAAAATGTCAACGCATGATTAATTAAAATGCCCGGCGTTCAGAGTTCATTCAGACAAGAGGCACTTGGAAGTTAGTCGATATATAACTTCAAATGCCTTGTGCCGCGAGAATGGCCAAGTAGATCAACACCACGCCACAGGCGCCATAACTGACGCGCTGCCAAGTGGGCGATGCATTCTGGCGCAGCAGGTTCACCAGCGCGGCAATCAGGAAGCACGACAGCACTGAAGCCAGCATGAAGCCGGCAAAGAACATCAACGTCTGCCCGTGGCTCGGCGTCGCGCCGACAATGCCCGACAGCGCACTGCCCAAGGCGCCCCAATAGACGATGTTTTTCGGGTTGGCCAAGGAAATCGTCGCGCCGACGGCCAGTGCATTCTTCGCCGAACTGGCTGGCGCGCTGTCGGCGTCCGGCAAATTCCAGGCGTCGAGCAGGCTGCGCACGCCGAGCCAGGCCAGGTACAGCGCGCAGGCCACGGTCAGCGGCACGCGCACGGCGTCATGCTGGATCAGCAGTGCAATCCCCGTAAGGCCAATCACCGCCCATACCGCGTCGCCCACCAGCGATCCGATTTGTACCAGCAGCGCCGGGGTAAAACCTTGGAGCAAGCCACGACGCAGGGTCTCCGCCAGCACGGCACCGGGAGATAGGCAAAATACAAAACCAAAAACCAGCGCGTAAAAGAAGATCGTCAGCATGCCCGCGTCCTTTCAGGAAAGTGCGAGAGCATACGCTGCAGATTTCCGTTACAGCAATCCAATGCGCTCAAGTTCCGCCTTCAATTCGGCCTCGCCGAGGCGCGCAAAGGGCAGGGCGAAAAACGCCCGGCAGCGGCACTCGATGGTTTCCAGCGTGGCCTGGAAAGCGGCATTGAGCATGGCTTCGTCGCCTTGCACATCCGAAGGGTCTTCAAGCCCCCAATGGGCCTTGAGTGCTGGCCCGAAATACACCGGGCAGGCTTCACCGGCGGCCTTGTCGCAGACGGTGATCACCAGATCCGGCGGGCAGCCTTCAAACGCGTCATTGCCTTTGCTGTACAACCCCGCGGTGCGGATGCCGGCTGCTTCCAGCGTGCTCAAACTGCGCGGGAGCACCTGGCCCTTGGGGAAGCTGCCTGAACTGATGGCTTCGAAACCCTGCGGCGCCAAGTGGTTGAACACGGCTTCGGACAAGATGCTGCGGCAGCTGTTGGCGGTACACATGAACAGGACTTTCATTTCAGATACTCAAACGCAAGGCCAGGGCGGCAAGGGTGATCAACAGCACCGGCAAGGTCAGTACGATGCCGACCTTGAAGTAGTAGCCCCAGGTAATGGTGATGCCTTTACGCGCGAGGATATGCAGCCACAGCAACGTGGCCAGGCTGCCAATCGGGGTGATTTTCGGACCAAGGTCGCTGCCGATCACGTTGGCGTAGATCATCGCGTCCTTGACCACGCCCACGGCATGGCTGGACTCGATCGACAGTGCGCCGATCAATACCGTCGGCAGGTTGTTCATCGCCGAAGACAGCAACGCCGTCAGAACCCCGGTGCCCATCGCGGCGCCCCATACGCCGTAGGTGGCGAAGGTGTCGAGCCAGGTCGCGAGGTACGTGGTGAGGCCGGCGTTGCGCAAGCCGTAGACCACCAGATACATGCCCAGGGAAAAAACCACGATCTGCCACGGGGCTTCCTTGAGCACTTTGCGTGTGGAGATTTTATGACCCTTGGCAGCAATGACCAGCAGGAGCAGGGCGCAAGCGGCAGAAATCGCGCTGATGGGAATGCCCAGCGGCTCAAGGGCAAAACAGCCGACCAGCAGGATGCCCAGCACCCACCAGCCAGCGCGGAACGTGGCGCGGTCATGAATGGCATGGGCCGGTTCTTCGAGGTCGGCCGGGTCGTAGGCCTGCGGAATATCGCGGCGGAAAAACCACAACAATACGGCCAGGGTGGCAGCCACGCTGACGAAGTTCACCGGCACCATTACCGCTGCGTATTCGTTGAAGCCGATCTTGAAGTAATCCGCCGAGACGATATTCACCAGGTTCGACACCACCAACGGCAGGCTCGCAGTATCGGCGATAAACCCCGCGCCCATGACAAAGGCCAGGGTCGCCGCCGGCGAGAAACGCAGCGCCAGCAGCATCGACATGACAATAGGCGTGAGGATCAGCGCCGCACCGTCATTGGCAAACAGTGCCGAGACCAGCGCGCCGAGCAGCACCATATAGGCGAACAATCGTCGCCCGCGCCCACGTCCCCAGCGCGCCACATGTAACGCGGTCCAGGCGAAGAAGCCGGCCTCATCGAGCAGCAGGCTGATGATGATCAAGGCGACAAACGTGCCGGTGGCGTTCCAGATGATGTGCCACACCACCGGAATATCCCCCAGGCTGATCACGCCGCAGACAAGGGCCAGGATCGCGCCCATCGTCGCGCTCCAGCCGACCCCGAGGCCCTTGGGCTGCCAGATGACCAATACGATGGTGAAAATAAAGATGCCAATGGCGACAAGCATGAATAAAAACTCCGATGGCTCAGCAGCAACTGCTGGCCCGTTGTGGTCGTTCGCCCATTGCATCCAGACGCTGGGCGTCGGTCTGCAACCACGGCAGGTTGGCTTGCAAGGTGATCTCCAGCACTTGGGTGACCCAGTCGGGCAGTGCGGGATTGATGCGGTAGTAGATCCATTGACCCTGGCGACGATCCAGCATCAACCCGCAACTGCGCAATTGCGCCAGGTGACGAGAGATTTTCGGCTGGCTGTCATCCAAGGCATGGATCAGTTCGCACACGCAAAGTTCGCCTTCACGCAGGATCAATAACGTCATGCGTGCGCGGGTGGCATCGGCCAGGCATTTGAACAGCGTGGGAGGGGAGATGAGCTCGGACATGGCCTTGGCCCTATACATATGGAAATTCGAATATACGTATTTCCATATGTATCGGTCAAATCCGGTTACGATTGATATGGATCAACGCTCCTCAAATCAGCCACAAGTGTTTGAAATTAAAATGAAACACGAATGTCCTAAAGTGCCTGCCCATTGCTGATGAAGGAATCCCCCGCGTGACCCGTGCCACTCGCAACCTGCGCAAGACCCTCGATTCCGTCGCGGAAAATAACGAAACCGCGGCGTTCGACCTTATGCGCGCCGTCGAAAAACTCGGCGATGAGGTGCTGCGCCAGCGCTTGCTCAATACTATTCATCGCCTGAATCAAGACGCCCACGAGTTGCGCGAAGCGCGGGACTCGGTGGAACAGGTGTCTGTGCGGCTCGCCTGAGCAAGATCGTTCAAGACAAGCCCCTTGTTGCGCTGGCATGCTTGTCGACTGTCTGTCGATGAGCTGTTTCCATGCCTACCGCCTTGCCTCATTACGCCTTCGCACGCGGCGCAATCGCCGTCATTCCGTTGTCCCTGGCCTGTGCGCCGTGGGGGCTGCTGGCCGGCTCCATGGCCATCGATGCGCAATTCACCCCGCTGGAAGCTCAAGGGTTGTCGGCCATCGTGTTCGCCGGTGCCGCGCAGTTGGTGGCCATTGGCATGGTCAAGAGCGGCGCGAGCCTGATTTCCATCCTGCTGACCACTGTTCTGCTGACCTCCCAGCATCTGCTCTATGGCATGCACATGCGTCCCACGCTGTCGGCGCTCAACACGCGCTGGCGCATGAGCCTGGGCTTTTTGCTCACCGACGAATTCTTTGCCCTGGTCAGCCACTATGATCGCGAAACCTTCAACCGCTGGTACGCACTGGGGGTCGGCCTGACGTTCTACATCGTCTGGAATCTGTTCACCCTGGCCGGCATCGTGCTTGGCAAGAGCATTCCCGGCCTGGATCAACTGGGCCTGGAGTTTTCCATCGCCGCCACCTTTATCGCGCTGATCACCCCGGTGGTGCGCGATGTGCCGAGCGTGGTCTGCGTGGCCGTGGCGTTGCTGTTTTCGGTCTGGCTGAGCTTCCTGCACTGGGAGTCGGCGGTGGTGGTCTCCGGTGTACTGGGGATGAGCGCAGGCTATGCGTGCAAGCGATTGGGGGTAGGGCAGCAATGATCTTCATCATGATTGTGGCGATGGGCCTGGCAGTGTTTCTCAACCGCTATCTGTTTATCGAGCCGCGCCTGCCTGTGCGCCTTAACCGTGGCGCGCGGGAGTTTCTTGGGTTTGCGGTGCCGGGCATGCTCACGGCGATCTGCGGGCCGATCATTTTTCTCGCCGACCACCAACTCAACCTGAGCCCGGCCAACCCGTACTTGCTCGCGGGCATCAGCGCGGTGGCGTTGATGTACTGGACGCGCAACGTGTTGCTCACCGTGCTGCTGAGCATGGCGTTGTTCTATCTGTTGCGCTGGCTGCTCTGACGTCCAGGCGAAAAAAAGCCCGCGGGAGGGCGGGCAGAAGGGAGGCTTTAAAAAAATGAGCCCGGCCACTATAGATGGCGCGTTCTCCCTTCACAGTGAAACTAAATTCATCCCGCCGACAGCAAGGCAGCCCCGTGTGGGGCTGCCTTGTCATATCAGTTTTTGGCGTTGAGCTTGCGCAGTTCTTCATACGTGGCCGACTGGACGAACCAGAAGCCGGAGATGATGCACCACGTCAACGTACCGCCGACCAGGACCGCCAGGCCCGATAGAAAGCTCGCACTGAACATCGACACCAGGCCAATCAGCCAAACAAAGGCCAAGGCGATGTAGAGAACGGTGTTGTTGACGCTGATGACGAAATCTTTCATGACGCTTCCTTGTAGAGAATATCCCGTTGACCTCCTCAGTGAGATCAACCGCGGCATCATAATGCCATGTGCCAGACCGCGCCAGCTTTGGCCCCGCCGTCGCGCGCAAATGGTAGAGTCGCGTTTTTTCCTGGGGAGCAATGGCATGCACAAAGTGGTAATGGGCGCATTGGTACTGGCAGCGCTGGCCGGTTGCGCAGGTTCGAAGATGAAAGAGGCGCGCTCCGGTACGCCCTACAAAACCCTGGCTTCGGACAAAGCCACGTTGGTGGTTGCGCAGTGCATCCAGTTCGGCTGGCAGGATGAGAGCGTATTTGGCGTGGACGCCGGCGGCTTCAAGGAGCCGAACGGGGCGGGCGGTTTTACCGTGTACACCACCGGTGGCGACTACTTTGTCGACGTGCAAAGCGCGGGCGCGGGTGCCAGCGTCAAGTATTACGCCATTGAAGACAACATGCCTGCCAAGCGTCGCCTGGCAGCACTCGCGACTTGCCTGTAATCCATTGCCTTAGCGGATTTAGGAATTGCCCGGCGGGACAGCCGCCGGACATTGGCTTATCATTCCCCCCGCTCGTTCGGCGTGATGGCTCTTTACCAGTACACGGACGTCGAGGCCGAAGCGTCGGACGAGCATCTTTTTCCTCTAGCGGGGCATATAACCCAAATGCCAGCGCCGGGGAATCTTCAGCGACAATACCCCCAACGCCGCCGCCAATCCGCCGCTGACCAGCAGCGCCTTGAGGCCCATCTGCTGCTCCAGCACCGCCCCGATCACCGCGCCGACAAACATTCCAGTCCACGGAATCAGTTGCACACGCCAGCCATTGCGGCGTTCTCCCAGCAACCAGCGCCCCAGGCCGCGGCCAAAGCGCGACAGCGCACCCGTTACGTACGTCAGCCCCACCGGCAAACCATTGACCTCTTCGACCGCTGCATTGAGCATGCCCATCGCCAGGATTGCCGCCAGCAAGGCGGGTAGTGCATCGACCATCGGCAACCAGGCGCCAACGCACAACAAGGCAGCAATACACAGCAGCAGCGGCAGGGCATGCCGACGGCTGAAGCGGCTGACCACCACGCCCAACGCGTTGCCGATGACAAAGGTAGCGACGAGCAACAGCAAGCGTCCCGTCAAGCCCAGATCTCCCGCACTGATTGCCACCGCCAGACGCGTGGTGTTGCCGCTCATGAACGAAACAAAATCACCACTGGCCATAAAGCCAATCGCATCGGTCATGCCCGCCAACACCGAAAGGCTGGCCACCAGCATCATCCCGACCCGACCGCGCCAGCGCTGGCGGTGGGCAAGTGCAGCATTCACGTATGGCTTGGGGGACGAAGGCAGCATGGGGCCGGGCTCCTGGGTGAAATTATTCGGCCACTACGGTAGGACGCTTTGACACCCCGCGCAATGACCTCAGACACACTCCAGGCGCCAGCCCTCGTTTTCCCAGGTCAAGCAGTGCGTCGGCCGGATTGCACGCATGAACGCTTGATCGTGGGACGCCACCAACATTGCGCCGGTAAAACCGTGTAATGCCCGTTCAAACGCGAGTATCGACTCCAGATCCAAATGGTTGGTCGGCTCGTCCAACAGCAGCAACTGTGCCGGCGTTGCGCGCCATAAGGCAACCGCCATCGCCGCCTTTATGCGTTCGCCGCCACTGAGCTGCCCAAGCGGTTGAGTCACCCGCAAGGCGTCCAGTTGCAACAGCGCCAAACGGCTACGCAGTTCGGCTTCGGCCATCGGCGTGCCGAGTAGTTGGAGCTGCTCGATGACGGAGCGTTGATCGTCGAGTAACGCGAGGTGTTGATCAATATAGGCGCAGGGCACATGTACGCGGCAGACCCCACTGACCGCCCGCCATTGGCCCGCCAGCAGCGCGAGCAACGTGGACTTGCCGCAGCCGTTCGGCCCGCGCACGGCGACGCGAACGGCGCCCGCAAGATGAAGGTTGAGGCGGGTGTGCGGCAGCCACGGCAGTTGAACATCCACCAGGTCCAGCACCTGTCGCCGCTTGGGCACGGTCGAGGCGGGCAGCGCCAGCAAGGTCGGCGTTTCATCTTGCACCCGCTCGTAGGCCTGACGCACCTGGGCGTCGAGTTCGTGCTTGTGGACCGAGTGCGCGCTGCGCACAGTGCTGACGATTTCGCTGGCGGTACTTTTCCAGCGTGCCTTGGTGAAGCGGTCCACGTTAGCCGTTTCGGCTTGTTTGCGCGCGCGCGCGGCATGGCGTTGCAGGCTGTCATGCTCGGTTTGCAGGCGCCGTCTTTCGCGGCTGCGGGCCAGGCGGGCATGTTCCAGGGCTGCGGCCGCAGCCTGCTGTTCGGCGTCGCGTTGCAGGCGGTAGGCATCGTAGTTGCCGCCATAGACCTGGGCGCCAAGGGGTGAGAGTTCGATGATGCGCCCCAGGCTGTTGAGCAGTTGCCGGTCGTGGCTGACCACCACCAGGCCGCCGCGCCAACCCGCCAACTGTTGCAGCAGCCAGTCGCGGCCGCTGCTGTCGAGGTGGTTGGTGGGCTCATCGAGCACTAATAGTTGTGGGGCCGCCAGCAACGCGCCGATCAGCGCGACCCGTGCCAATTGGCCACCGCTGAGCTGAGCGGCCGGGCTTTGTGGCGCGAGGTGCGCCAACCCTGCGCTATCCAGCGCGCTGCGCAGGCGTTCGTGCAGGTCCCAGCGATCATCGATCAGCTCTAGATCATGCAGCTGCGCAGTGCCCTCGGCCATGCGTTCAAGTGCAGCCAAGGTCAGTGCTGTGTCTGTCAGATGGGCAATGGTGTCGCCTTGGGCGACATCCAGGCTTTGCGGCACGTAGGCCACGCTGGCCGTACGATTCAGTGTGCCAGTGGAGGGCTGCAGCCGCCCGGCAATCAATTTGGCGAGGATACTTTTGCCCCGTCCGTTGCGCCCGACGATGCCGGTCGGCGTGTGGTCGATGGACAGGGTCAGGTCTTGCAGCAATGTTTCGCCATTGGCGAACTGAAAGCACAGGTGTTGCAGGGAAACCAATGCGGGCAGGCGTTTGACGTCAGTCATCAGCACCTCCAGAAAAATGTCGAACAGGCCAACAAGCGCGCCGGGCGGCTTGTTGCAGATACATTTTGGAAGGCTTAGTTGTTCACGTCGGCGGTCGCCCTGGGAGTCAGAAGGGATGCAAAGCCTAACCCGGCTGGGCTTTTTTCGGCAAGTCTGCGGCTAGCTGCTCCAGAAACATCGCAAGCGCCACCTCTTCCGCCTTGAGCCCTTTGCGTACCCGCGGCTTGGGCAGCCTGGACAGTTCACCCAGGCTGAAATGCTCCAGCACAGCCGGGTGGATATAACATTTGCGGCACACCGCCGGGGTGTTGCCCAGTTGCTTGGCGACGTCCTTGACCGTCGCCACCACGTGGCGCTTGGCGTCGGATTCCGGCTGCCACTCCAACTCACGCAATACCGCGAGTGCCAGTGCGGTGCCGGCCCAGGTGCGGTAGTCCTTGGCGGTGAAGTCGGCGCCGGTGAGGCTGTGCAGGTACGCGTTCACATCCTGGGAGCTGACGGTATGGCGCTCGCCGTCTTCGTCCAGGTACTGGAACAGGTTCTGTCCCGGCAACTCCAGGCAGCGCTTGACCACCGTGGCCAGGCGCCGGTCCTTGACGCTGACCTGATGTTCGACGCCGCTTTTGCCACGGAACTGGAAGCGGATCTCGCTGCCCTTGATACCCACATGGCGGTTGCGCAAGGTCGTCAGTCCGTAGGATTTGTTGTCCCGTGCGTATTGGGTGTTGCCGACGCGAATCAGTGTGGCGTCGAGCAGCATCACCACCGTGGCCAGGACCTTTTCGCGGGTGAATCCCGGCGCGGCGATTTGCGCTTGCAGTTGCTTGCGCAGCTTGGGCAGGGCCTTGCCGAATGCCTGCAGGCGCGAATACTTGTCACTGTCGCGCACTTCGCGCCAGCGTGCGTGGTAGCGATACTGCTTGCGCCCGCGGGCATCCCGACCGGTGGCCTGGAGATGTCCACGCGGGTCGGCGCAGATCCATACGTCGGTATAGGCGGGCGGCACGGCCAGGGCGTTCAGGCGCTGGATCTCATCGGCGTCGCGGATGCGTACCCCGCGGGGATCGAAGTACTGGAACTTGCCCCGCAGCGTCTTGCGGCGGATGCCGGGCTGGGTGTCGTCGACGTAATGCAGGTCATGGGGGAGGTCGGTGTCAGGCATAGTGCGGTTCCTTGGCAACAATCAGGCCGGTATGCCTGATTGACCGCAGCCGTGTGCAGTCGTGCCAAAAGCTTGCTCAGGCGAGGACCGCCACCGCCTTGATCTGCGCCCACAGCGTCTGGCCGGGATGCAGTTGCAACTGGTCACGGGAAAAACGCGTGATGCGCGCCAGCAGCGGTGTGCCTGCGGCATCCAGGCGTACCAGCACGTGGGCGTTATTGTCGGCGCCGATTTCCTGGGTGACCGTCACTGGCAGGCGATTGAGGATGCTGCTGTGTTCTTCCGCCTGCAGGCTGAGGCTCACGTCACGCGCCTGCACCTTGATCCGCAGCGCCTTGCCCACCGCCAGCGGCGCATGGGCCACGCGCATGTGCAAGGCACTGGCGGGCAGTTGCAGGGTCAGCAGTTGGTAATGTGTGTCATAGGCGCTGACCGTGCCATTGATCACCACGCCGGCGTCGTCGCCCGAGGCCATGGGCAGATCGAGCCGTGCCAGGGTTTCACCGATGGGGCCACTGGCCAGGGCCTTGCCGTCACTGAGCAAGACAAGGTGATCGGCCAGGCGGGCGACTTCATCCTGGGCATGGCTGACGTACAGCACCGGGATGTCCAGCTCATCGTGCAGGCGTTCGAGATACGGCAGGATTTCGCCTTTGCGCTTGCTGTCGAGGGCCGCCAGGGGCTCATCCATCAACAACAACCGGGGGCTGGTGAGCAGGGCTCGGGCGATGCCGACGCGTTGGCGCTCGCCGCCGGACAAGTGCTGGGGGTGGCGCTCGAGCAAGTGGCCGATGCCCAGCAGTGCGGTGGCGTGGCCCATGTCTACGCGACGTTGCTGGCGTGCAATGCGCTTGAGGCCGAATTCCAGGTTGGCGCGCACCGACAAATGCGGGAACAGACTCGCCTCTTGAAACACATAACCCAGCGCGCGTTTGTGCGGCGGTACGAACAGGCCCTTGGCGCTGTCTTGCCAGACTTCATCGTTGATCTTCACAAAGCCGTGTTCGGCCCGTTCCAGCCCGGCGATGGCACGCAGGCAGGTGGTCTTGCCGGAGCCGGAATGCCCGAACAACGCCGTCACGCCACGACCGGGCAGTTGCAGGTTCACGTCGAGGGCAAAGCCCGAGTAGTTCAATTGCAGGCGTGCATCAATCATCGTGGTCAGCTCCAACCCATCTTGGTTTTACGGCTTGAGTAGAGCGCCAGCAACACGAGGAACGCGAACACCACCATGGAGCCCGCCAGCCAATGGGCCTGGGCATATTCCATGGCTTCGACATGGTCGTAGATCTGCACCGAGACCACGCGGGTCTTGTCCGGGATATTGCCACCGATCATCAGTACCACGCCGAACTCACCCACGGTGTGGGCAAAGCCGAGGATCGCAGCGGTGATAAAGCCGGGGCGAGCCAGGGGCAGGATTACGCTGAAGAAGGTGTCCCAAGGATTGGCGCGCAATGTCGCGGCGACTTCCAAGGGACGTGTGCCGATAGCGCAGAACGCGTTTTGCAGCGGTTGCACCACGAATGGCATGGAATAGATCACCGAGCCGATCACCAGCCCGGAGAAACTGAAAGTCAGGGTACCCAGGCCCAGCCATTGGGTGAACTGGCCGAAGTAACCGTTGGGGCCCATGGTCAACAGCAGGTAGAAACCGATGACCGTCGGTGGCAACACCAATGGCAAGGCGACGATTGCACCGATGGGGCCGCGCCACCAGGAACGGGTGCGCGACAGCCACAGGGCAATCGGAGTGCCGATGACCAGTAGGATCACTGTGGTCAGTGACGCCAGCTTGATGGTCAACCAGATGGCGGAAAAATCGGCACTCGTTAGCGGCATTTAGAGCTCGTAACCGTAGGACTTGATAACGGCCGCGGCCTTCGGCCCTTTCAGGTATTCAACCAAGGCCTTGGCAGCCACGCTGTCCTTGCCCTTGTTGAGGATAACCGCGTCCTGTTTGATCGGGTCATGCAGGGACGAAGGGACAATCCACGCCGAACCGCTGGTGACTTTGCCGTCTTTATAGATCTGCGACAAGGCCACGAAGCCCACTTCGGCATTCCCGGTGGAGACGAACTGATAGGCCTGGGTGATGTTCTGGCCTTCGACGAGCTTGTCCTTGACCTTGTCGGTCAGGCCTTCTTTGGCCAGCACTTGGGTCGCGGCCAGGCCGTATGGCGCAGCTTTCGGGTTGGCGATGGACAGGTGCTTGAATTCGTTCTTCTTCAAGACTTCACCCCTGGCGTCTACATAACCGTCTTTGGCCGACCACAGCGCCAGGGTGCCGATGGCGTAGGTGAAGCGCGAGCCTTTGACGGTGTCGCCTTCGGTTTCCAGTTTTTGCGGGGTGGTGTCATCGGCGGCAAGGAACACTTCGAATGGCGCGCCGTTCTTGATCTGGGTGTAGAACTGGCCGGTGGCGCCGTAGGCCGCGACCAGTTTGTGGCCGGTGTCTTTTTCGAAATCGGCGGCAATTGCCTGGATCGGTGCGGTGAAGTTGGCGGCGACGGCGACTTGCACTTCGTCGGCGTGGGCCGCACCAACGGTGAGGGCGGCGACCAACGCGGCCAGGCGTGAGACCCGAATCTTCATAGAGCAGCTCCTTAAAGGGTGTACGGCTTGTTATAGGGAGAAGGCTTTACCGCTATCTACGGGAATATATAGCGGTTGGCCATTGCCGGTACAGTGCCAAGTTGCCCCAGGTGTCAGTTCTTCTTGAGTTTGGCCAGGGTCTGTTCGGCCAATTGGCGCGTCAGGTCATAGGTGGACAGCTCTTTGCCCAGGCGCAACGCCTGGCCTGACCACAGGTTGCTGAAACCCGCTTCATCCTTGGCCTTGAGCGGCATCAGCGCGCCCCCGGACCTTGGAAAAGCCGGCGCCAGGATATTGATCGGGCCCAACTCGCGCATGACCCGGTTGAGGATGCCGCGTGCCGGCCGGCCGGTGAACAGGTTGGTCAGCGCGGTTTCACTTGCCTGGGCATGGCGCAGTGCATGGCGGTGGGCTGCGCTGACGCTGGCTTGGGGCGTAAATAGATACGCCGTTCCTACCTGCACGGCCGAAGCGCCCAAGGCGAACGCCGCCACAATCCCACGCGCGTCGGCAATACCTCCGGCGGCAATCACCGGTACATTCACGGCGTCGACGATCTGCGGCAGCAGCGCGAACAAACCGATTTGAGTGTTGAGGTCGTCGCTCAGGAACATCCCACGATGCCCGCCAGCTTCAATGCCCATGGCAATGATCGCGTCGCAGCCGTGTTGTTCCAGCCAGATTGCTTCTTCGACAGTCGTGGCCGATGACAGTACCTTCGCCCCGGTAGCTTTCACACGCTCCAGCAAGGCTTTTTCCGGCAGGCCGAAGTGGAAACTGACGACTTCGGGGCGGAACTCTTCAACCACTTGGCAGGCGGCGTCGTTGAACGGCGCACGATTGGATACCGGCGTAGGCGCCTCGAAGTCAGCGCCCAGTTCGCGGTAGTAGGGTTCCAGCAATGCTTTCCAGCGCTGATCGCCGGCTTCATCCGGTTCGGGCGGCTGGTGGCAGAAGAAGTTGACGTTGATCGGGCGCGTGCTGCCTTGGCGGATAGTGGTCAAGGCTTCACGCAGTTGCTCGATGCTCAGGGTTGCCGCCGGCAGCGAGCCGAGCGCGCCGGCCGCATTGGCGTCGATGACCATGGCAGCGGTCGTCGCCCCGGCCATCGGCGCTTGAATGATCGGCACTTCAATGCCCAGCAGGTCAAGAAGGCGGGTGTCTGGCCAGGTGCTCATGGGGTGCGTCTCCAGCTTTAGTAGGATTTTTCGCTGTTTTAGCAGGGCCCTTGGCGGTCGGCCAGTCTGTTTTATTCACTGGACGCAGGTACATTTTCGTGATGCTCAAGGCTGGCCTTCGCGCTCCAGCAAGCGCCGCTTGCGTTCCACCCCCCAGCGGTAACCCGATAGCTCGCCGTTGCTGCGCACAACGCGGTGACAGGGAATGGCCACCGCCAGGTTGTTTGCCCCACACGCCTGGGCCACCGCGCGGTACGACTTGGGCGCGCCGATACACTCGGCGATCTGCGCATAGCTGGCGGTGCTACCCAGCGGAATGTCCCGCAAGGCTTGCCATACCCGTTGCTGAAAGGCCGTGCCACGCAGGTCCAGCGGCAAGTCCAGGCCCAGGGCGGGGGTTTCGATAAAACCCACGACTTGCGCGATCAACTGTTCAAAGCCGCGGTCAGCGCCCACCAGTTCGGCCTTGGGGAACTGATCCTGTAGATCACGCACCAGCGCGTCCGGGTCATCGCCCAGCAGGATCGCGCAGACGCCACGGCGACTTTGTGCGACCAGAATCGCCCCCAACGAGCATTGGCCGACGGCAAACAACATTGCGCTGTTGGTACCGCCGGCCTTGTAGTCGCTGGGCGTCATGCCGAGCAGTTGGTCGGCAGATTCATAAAAGCGGCTGTTGGAGTTGAAGCCAGCGTCATACAGCGCATCTGTGACCGAATGCTGGCCCTTGAGCGCCTCGCGCACTTTGCGTGAGCGCCGGGCGTTGGCGTACGCCTTGGGCGTCAGGCCGGTGACGGCTTTGAACACGCGATGAAAATGGTAGGGGCTGAGCCCGGCGTGCGCGGCCAGCGTGCTGAGGCTGGGCGGGGCGTCGGCCTGCTCAATCTGGCGGCATGCCTCGGCCACCAGGTGCGCGTGGTGTTCCGCCAATTGGGTCTGATCGCCGGCCGCGCGTTTACTCGCGCGATAGCCTGCGGCCTCGGCTTGCGCCGGAGTGTCGAAGAACTGGATATTTTCCGGGCGTGGCAACCGCGAGGCGCTGCTGGGGCGGCAATACACACCGGTGGTTTTGACCGCATAGACGAACAGCGTATCGGCCTTGGGGTCGCGGGCGACGACGGCGGCCCAGCGCGGGTCTTGTTCGGTTTTCATGGCCTCTGCACTCTGAATGGGGATGCGCAGATTAAACGCAGCGCACCGGCCTGACACTCTGAAGCTTGCGCTCGAATTATCCTGCCGTGCGAAACGTCAGGTTGATGCGTTGCGGGCCCATGATCGGGTGCAGGCCTTCCTTGATTGGCATCACGCCGTGAAAACGCAGGCGGTCAACGCCGCCCCACACCACCACGTCACCATGAAACAGCGAAATTTTTTGCGTCTTGTCACTGCGTTCATGGCCACCAAACAGGAAAATCGCCGGCAAACCGAGGGACACCGATACCACGGGCGCGTCGAAGCGCCGCTCATTCTTGTCCTGGTGCAGGGACATTTTCGCACCCGCAACGTAGCGGTTGATCAGGCAGGCGTCGGGGCTGAAGTCGATGAAACCGGCATCTGCCGCGGCCAGCACGGCCAGTTCACGCAACTCATCGGGCATCGCTGGCCAAGGCTGCTGGCTGCGCGGGTCCAACGAGGTGTAGCGGTAGCCGTGGTGCGCGCTGGTCCAGCCTAGCGCACCACAACTGCTCAGTGCTGCCGACATGGTAAAGCCGCCAGGGGTCACCATTTGCCGAAACGGGGATTGCGCCAGAATGCCGCGTAGCGCGGGCAGAAGGCGATCGATCCAGGGCAGGGCATAGCCCCTTAGCACGTAGGACTCATCGCCGATTTGTTCACGCCCTGCGGGTTGTTGCAGGGCGTCATCGGCAAACAGGTCAGCAGTGGGGCCGGACATCGGCTTACAGCGCCTTGCTCACAGTGATGTCGGTAATTTCATCACTGGCATCGTGAATCTTGGCCAGGGCTTGCTTGGCTTCTTCCACGCTGTTGCTGTGCAGTTGGGCGAACTCGAAACGGCGCTCGCCGTTGAGTTTGTACTTGATGACGTATTTGGTGGTGGTCACTGCTTGTTTCCTGTGAAGGGCCCGGATCAGCTCAGTTTGGTGCTGGTACGACGGACGATACGGATCTTGTGGGACAGCGCTGGTTTGCGGGTCACGCTGATGGCGCGGCGGGTGACCACATCCAGCGTGATGTTCCAGAAACCGGTGCTCGGTGCGGTGATCTTGGCTGGGAACTTGTCGAACGCGCCGCCGTGGTAGGTGTGGCGGCCGCCATTCTTGAAGCTGCGGAAATTTGCGTCGCTCATCAGACGGATATTACAAGTCTGTGAGCATTCGATGACGACAATGTCTCCCTCATTGAGGTGCTCGCGCTGGTGGATGAATTTCATGGGGGGCGTCTCCAGAAGGACTTTTTCTGAAAAATCAGAACGATACGTAGGTTAAGATAGAGTTTATCAGCCCCAGCGCTTTTATTATCGGGCCGTTGTCGATGACATCGACAATTTAAAACAGTTATTTCTCGAGTTATCAGGGATAAATCCTACGTGGGCGGGAGAAAATTACCATCCCCGCTGTCGTAGGATCTTTATCGGAGGTTTTGTATGAAGTGGAGTGTGTTGGTTTTGGCCCTGGCGATAGGTGGCTGTGCTTCGGTTGCCGATATCAAGCAGACCCCGCCCACCCTTGCGGTCATTTCCGGCAAGAAGCCGCAGGAATATGCCGCTTGTGTGGTGCGCAAACTATCGACCACCCGTCGTCCGCCGCAGATCGAGCCGCACAAGGATGGTGTACGGGTGATCGTACCGCAGAAGTTTTCCGCCGACCCTTCCGCGATTTTTGAAATTGAAGAACGCTCCAGCGGCAGTAGCATCAAGCTCTACGAGAGCATGTCCAATGTGCCGATCCGTCCGGGTGATGTGAAAAAGGCTGGGGAAGATTGCATTTCTGGCTGATGCCGTTACGGAATATCCGATATGAAACGTGAACACGTCACCGCCCGTCACGCCGAGGGTCAGATCTCGGCCACCCATGTCATCCAGAATCCCGCTGACCTTGGCGAGTGGATCGTCTTCTTCAAGAAAAGCGGCGGGCGCAGTTTTTTTCTGGTGGACGAACACGATGAAGTCGAGTCCTTTGCCAGCCTCGATGACCTGACCGAAACCCTGCGCGGGCTAGGTATCAAGTTCGCCGAGATTCACCTGTAGCCTATTTGCACACCACCACGACGCTGCGGCTTTTATAGTTGCCGACGTCTTTGCCCAGGGTTTTGTCGTCTTCACTCAAGGCCGGCGTGCCCTCGGTGCCGACGATGCGGTAGCCGGTGCCGGCACACGAGGCGTCGGCCTTTTCGTAGCAACTGGCCCACGAGTTGGCCTCGCCCGAGCAATCGACGGTCAGGCCTTGCTCGCCGTTTTTCAGATAGACGTCAGAAGTGGTGGTGCACCCGGCGAGCGCCAGGACTGCAATCAGTGCCAGAAACTTGTTCATAGAGGCTCATCATTGAGGGTGTTGGAGGGGACGCTGACACAGTCGTGGGGCGTTGAGGCGAGATTATAGCGGACTGCCACCTGGCACGCAGTCACAGAATACACGCTGCGACTGCACGCCCTCGGCAAGCACCAGAATGATCGTGGCTCAACGTTTTGTGCGGCTCATGGCACGCCCATCACGAGTACGCCGCTACCGGAAATGGCCCCAGCGGCAGGCAGTGAACCCGCTCGGCGAACCAGCGTGAACGTCACATCGTCCCCTCCGACACTGTTGGTGATCTGCGTCAGGAATCTACCGTTGACTTGCACCGCTGATCCCGCCCGGATCAACGCTGTGCCGACGTCCGTATTGGTCATCCTCAGCAGCCGCGAATCAAACGAAGAGGGCGTACCTTTATAGGTAATGGTGATGGGGGAGGTAATCCCGCCGGCCGGGCATGAGTAGGTCAGTCTGCGATTGCTGCGGATCGGCGTGGTCAATGGGTCGGTGCCGATTTCCCTCTGGTTGACGGTGCCAAAGTTGATTTCGATCGGATTATTGTTGTTGATCGTGCAGGTTGATGGGGAAACGGTAAAGTTGTTGGCTGCGGTGTATGTGACAACCAGCAGTGTACTCGTAGTGTTGTAGTTGTTCGTCTGGCGCAAGCGTAATACCCCAAGGGTGTCCCCTATTCGAATGTCGATAGGGTTCGTCGGGTTGTTGCGGATCAAGATATAGGGCGTTACGTCGATTGGCACACCTATGCCGTTATTGAGCATTGATGCCAAGTACAATTCATAGGGGACTGGGGTGTTATAGTGCGTGCCATTTATTCGCAAGCCCGTACCTTGGCTGACAAATTTGGGGCCGGGTGTCCAAGGCGCGCCGGCCAGTGCCGAGGTTCTCCATAGGTCTAAAAATGTCGGAAATGGCTGGCCGGGCGTGAATCGGCACTCCAGCCTAGCCCCCTCAAGGAGCAGACGGGCACTGTCAGCGCTCACCCGGACGGTGACGGGGACCTGCAGGTTTAAAGTTCCGCCTGCGCCTACATGCTGCCAAGCGCCACTATTTACGCGGCAGTCTGCGGCGCTCACCGTCGTCGTAATGCCCGTCAAGATGAGGAGCGCAATGGCTCCGTATAGTCGTTTCATGTGTACTTCTCTTTTGCCCCTCTACCCGGGGTTCGCTCGGCGAGCACGCCGTCCGTTCTTTAAGGCCGACCGGGGAGAGATGAGGTTTATCTGAGGTCGTTACGGATAGTCCAGCGTGAACGTGGAGGTCACTGTGTACCTGCCGTGCCCGATGGTTTGGTCCTTGATTGCGTCCGGTTCGCCCTGCACGTAGGCTTTGAGCTCAATGACGTTACTGCCATTGTTCAACACCTGTTTGTCGCTGACGGTGTTCACGGGTAACGGCTTGTTATTCGGTGTCTCTATGCCGAGCCCGATGCCCGTGGCGCCGCTGCTACCATCCAGTGCGAACAGTCCGGGCAGGTTCCTGTTTTCTGTGCCGCCCAGCATGATGCTGACCGTGTCTCCAATCGAGGTATCACAGTTCTCCAGATGCACCTTGAACCCCTTACCTTGAGTGCGCGTATTGATGTAGAGGTGCTTGCTGGTCACATCCCAAAGTTCCAGCGTGATTGCTTCATCACCCGGACGAATCGTGCAAGCCTCTTCAACCAGGTTTCCCTTGAAACGCAGGTTGTCCGCGGCATTCCCCTTGGGTGTCAGCGCGAAGGCCAGCAGTAGGATCAGCCAGGCACATGTCCATCCTTTGTTTTCCCTTGCATGTCCCATGGACGGCTCCTATTGGTATTCAGCCAACAGCGTGGCCACCGCCGCAAAGCTTGCGGGGGCCAGCGTTGCGCCGGGTTGTTTGACGGGCACGACTTCCAATGTCGGCGGGGCCGACAGGACGATGTCCATGGGTGTGTTGAGTGGAAACGGCGCGTCATTCTGAAAGATCCGAATACCCAGCGCCGGCACGCTGGTTTGCACCGCCGCACCATCGAATGCCGTGGGGGTCCCGTTGACACTCAACTTCAGCATCCAGGGGAGGGTAGCCGCGCTGCAGTTGATGGTGTACGCGACTCCCTTGCGGTACTCCACTCCGTCTACGCGCTTTACGCCTACATCGCCAAAGTCGACTTCAATCGTGTTGCCTGCATCAATGGTGCAAGGCGGAGGCTCGTTCAAGGTTCCGCTGAACGTCAGGTTGGCCAACGCACTGCTGCACAGGCCGATGGAACACAAGGCGAGCAACGCTCGCTGCTGCCAGCATCTCATTGATCATTCCTCTTCATTGATAATCGACCACCAGGGTGGCGGTCGCATCAAATGCCCCTCCGGTCAGTTTGCTGCCCACACGCTTGACAGGCACCGCTTGCACCATTGGAAAGTTCGGATACGTGAAATTCACGGCAGTATTCAGCGGCCAGTCGCCGCCATTGACGAACAGTTTTACCCCCAGGTCTGCTTTGCGAGTGCTCAGCACGCGATTGTCAAACCCGGCCGCCGTGCCCTTGAGCTCCAGTTTCAGCGCGTTGCTGAACGGGGAGTCACAGGTGACGGTATAAGGCACATTTCGCCGGTAATTGACCCCATCCACCCGCGACGTCAGCAAGTCGTTGCCAAAAGGCACATCCAACGTAATACCGCCGTTAATCACACAGGGCGGAGGCGCGATGATGACTGCGCGGATAGCCAGGCTGGTTTCAGCCTGCACACCTGGGCTGGCGGCCCACTGCAGGCCACCTCCTATCAGAACGGCCCAAAGACCGGTTGTCTTCACTATCATTGTGGGCTTACTCATAATTGAGCCGGAAATCCACTACTGCCCGAAACGCCCCGCTGGATAAGGATGCTGAGGTGCGAGTGGCTTGAACATTCCAGGTCTGGGTATTGCTGCCCAGGGGCAAAAACAAGGGTTCGCCCCTGGAGCCCAGCTGTACATCGCGCCCCAAGGCGTCGGTCAGGTGCAAGCCCATTCCCGTGATGCCTTGTACCTTGACCAAGCGGGGGTCATCAGCATCGGCGGGTGCGTAAAACGCCACTGACACCACGGGTTGAAAGGCACTCCACACCAGGTTGCCCGTGCGTTCACTGCGGATGCCACCGGCTTTGCGTTGGCAATCGGCAAAGCGCAGTTGAAAGGCGACCGGGCTTGCCTGGTCACCAGGGCGTCGTAATTGGCTAGTCGAGATGGCCCCGAGATCGATCGTTTGATGCATCGATGTCATTTCCAGAATGCAGGGGGTTTCATGCATGGACCCGTTGATGTTCAGCAGGCCGCTCATGCCTTCAACATCATCATCCTGAGCGTGTGCCCTCCCAATAGAGGCCAGCAGCAGTGCACCCAGGATCTTCACGTTGTGCGACTTCATGACTTCCTCCGGCAACATGCGTTATTCATTGGGCGTTGCTGCTTGCGCGTCGACTTTGCACGTGTTGCCAGCACAGGTGAAAGCCATCAGTGGGCGACCGCCGTAATCGTTCACGTAGGCCAAATGCGGAGTTGTACCGAGCGACTTGGCCGTTGGCCCCAAGGTCATCGAACCTTTTGGGGGGATCATCAGCGGTTCAAAACCCGGTACGGTTTTGCCGTCCTTGGTGGTGCGCGCATCCACCAGGGTCACGTAATAAGGCGTTGGGTTGTTGACTTGGTAGCGTTCACCCTCACGGATCAGCGTGAGCTTTTCCTGCCAGGGGTTGGAGAGATCTTGCTGGCTGGGCGCAATAGCTTTCGGCCGGTAGAACAATTTGATCCGCGTCTGCAGCGCAATCTGCAGGGTGTTGGGTTTATCGCTGCGCGGCGGAATCTCTCTCAAGTTGAAGTAGTAGACCGTCTCTCGATCCTGCGGTAACGACTTGGCCGCCGGTAATGCCTGTACTTTCAACTGGCTCTGTTTTCCAGGTTCCAGGCGTTGAACCGGCGGTAGCACGATCAAGGGCGAAGTGATTTTTTTGCCTTCTTCATCCTCAATCCAGCCTTGAGCCAAATACGGTAGCTGGGTGTTGTTGTTGGTGATATTGACGCTGGTTGCTTCTTTGCCACCATCGAAAATCACTCGGGTACGGTCTAGGCCAACGGCGGCGTTGGCGTTATGACTCAAGGTCAGGGCCAACAGCGTGGTGAGGGGCGTATTCAGCCTCATGAGGATGTTTTCTCCGTATCGGCGCGCTGGCCGGTCAAGGTGGCGGGCTCAGGCGAGGAGGGGTCGGTGGCTACCATCCGGCAGCCCAGTTGCAGGGCATCGGTCAAACCATCAGCAGGCAGGACGTTGGGCAAGGTCAGGATGCAGCGTTCGGTGCCACCCCAACTGACGATCATGTGTTGACCGGCCTGGATGCCGCTCAGGTACACATTGCCGCCGTCATTCACAATGCCGGTATCCTGCTGTTTCGCGTTTTTCACCGTCGCGCCGAAGGGCGGTGAGCTGCCATCGGGCAGGCGCAGAACGGCCATGGCTTTTTCGCCGGCAATCACGGACAGGGACCGATAACCGATAGCACCTTCGGTGAGTGTCAGCTGCGTGACGGATTGGGTGGCTTCGATATTGCTCGGCAAGCTTTCCAGGTCGACACTGGCAGCTGTGCGCAGATAGCTGCCGACATCGGCAATCACCGCTTTACCGAACACATTGCTACGGGTCGGTGCGCCGTAACCGCGCACGGGCACATCGGCGACCCCACCCGTGTCAACCATCAGGCGGGTTCCGCCGGTGCTGTTGGTGCGATGCAGTGCTGCGCCATAGCGCGTGAGCGTGCCACCACCGCGAGCCGACACGCTGAGCGTGGAGTAACCGCCTTCCTGCCTGCTGGCGGCAAGGTCGATGTCAGCCTGGTCGCCGGTATGATTCAAATAACCACTGGCGCCTTTGTCGCTGGCACTGAGCTGGTAACTGTTGCGCTCATCAAGGCGATCGCTGTAGCGCGTGCCCAAGCCGTTCTTCCCTGCGGCTCTATTGGCGTCCATCGACAGTGTACCGGTGTGCCCAAACGGCAGGCTGACCGTCAGCGATACGCCGTTATCCCGATAGTTGTAATCCAGGGTTCGATACACGTTCAGGGAGGCGTTCATGTTTTTGACGGTTCCGATATTGAAATAGCGCGACGCCGACAAGTTCCAACGCTGCGTGGCGGGACGGCCCCAATAAGTTTGTTTGTTGTAGCTGGCGTACACGCTGGCCCCTAAATCACGAAACTGTTTATTGATGGTCGCGGTATACAGCGCCTTGCTATCACCGATAGGTCGCCAGCTCCTTAAGAGATCACCGTTGGCGTCACGCTCGGCAAGTTCGCCATTCAGGCCGTAATGACGAGCGTCCAGGTATTCACTCATACTCAGGTAGTTCTTCTCGGAAAAGCGGTAACCGGCAAACGTGATTTGGCTGTCGTATTCTTCGAAGTGTTTGGAGTATTGAAGTCGGTATGATTTACCCGAGAGCGTTTCACCCCACACCTCAGCGCGCGCTTGAGTGACGTCCAGCGAGAGCGCGCCGAAGGCCAGCAGGTCACGGCCTACCCCGACAGATAATGCGCGATAGTTGTTATCCGCGATGCCGCCGCCATACAGCGACCAGCCGTTGTTGATCCCCCAGGAAAACTCCCCCGTTCCAAAAAAGTCGCCATCGGCGCCATATTGGAGATTGGACGGTCGCCCCGTCGCCACTTTGTAACGAACGTGCCCAGGCCGCGTCAGGTAGGGCACGCCAGCCGTATCGAACTGGTAGCTATGTACCGAACCATCCTGCTCTTCCACCCTTACATCCAGCCTGCCAGTGACCGCGTCGTTGAGGTCTTGAATGCGAAATGGCCCCGCTGCGACCAGCGTTTCATAAAGCACGCGCCCTTGCTGGCTGATGGTGACCTTGGCGTTGGTCTTGGCCACCCCGACCACTTCCGGGGCATAGCCACGCAGGTTGGGCGGCAATTGGCTTTCGTCAGAATTGATCGCGGCCCCGGTGAAACGGAAGCTGTCAAACACGTCCGAATAAAGATAGTTTTCGCCCACTACCAACCGTGCTTGCAGTTGCGGTATTGCGCGGTAAGCGTAGTAACGGCTCCACTCCAACTGCTGCCCGCGCCCGGACGAGTCTTCGCGATCCTGGTCGACACGGCCTTGCCAGTCAGCCCTCAAGCGCCACGCCCCGGCATTGGCCCCGATCGTGCCGTTACCACTGATGTTGCTGCGCGCCCGGTCATTTCTCTGCTGGCCGGTTTGCGCCGTCATGTTGTAGTCAATCAGCAGCCCGGACACCCCTTCGTCCCAGCGTGAGGGCGGGTCCCAATTGGTCGCGTTATATTCAAGGTAGGCTTGAGGCAGGTTGATGCTCAGCGTGGAAGTGGCCAAGTCACCACTGACTGCCATCCCAGGCAGGCTCTGTATGTCCAGGCATTGTCCATCTTTCCACCACGTCAGTTTGGCGGTGCTGGACGCCTTCAAGCCCAACTGCGATACAAGACCTTGCGATAAACAAGCCAGGCTTCCTTTAGGGTCGTTATCGGGAGGGTAAAATGCCACCGAGTATTCAGATGTAGGCTGGTTATTTATTTGTATAACCATTGAATAAGTGCCCGGCAGAATAAAGCCACTGCGGGCAAAACGGGACAAGTCAATGTTGGAACGATCACTGAGATCAAGAACATCAGTGTTGAACTCGATATCTCCGGCACCCAACGCAGTTCCCGCCACAGAGAGTAAACCGCCGAAGAGTAAACTTGGGCGTAGTGCATTTATGACCTTCGACGCATTCAGCATGAAAGCAATCCATCAATGTTCAAAAGTATTCCAACTTGAACCGCACCGCAGCCGTGTGGGCGCCAGGCAAAACCTGCAGTCCGTTGCCGACCAGGCGAAGCGTGTAGTTCAGCGTCATGTCGCCTTCTTTCAACGGATGTGGAGGCATCC
Organism: Pseudomonas sp. FP2335; assembly: GCF_030687535.1. NCBI lineage: Bacteria > Pseudomonadati > Pseudomonadota > Gammaproteobacteria > Pseudomonadales > Pseudomonadaceae > Pseudomonas > Pseudomonas sp. FP2335. Next base: position 3,066,187 of record NZ_CP117437.1, on the reverse strand, counting down.
GCTCGCCTGGCACGCTCTCTTGACCCAAGGAATCCCAAATATGCAAGGCCACGCCTTGGGATAAGCCTGACGTGGCGAAGGAACGGCCGTCTCTGTCGCGGTCTCCGTCAAACGTCACGCGCATATGCTCCCAGTCAGGCAACGTTGCACCGGGGCGATTGGGATCAGGGCGAGTCAGTGAACAGTTGACCAAGCGCAGCTGGAAGGGGTGTGGCGCGCCCAGCGAATTTCTCAAGAGTCGGCCGATGGGTTCCGCAGGCATGTCAATCGTTTGATCGATACTGGACAATTCCAACCCGCAGGCAGAATCAACAACGTTTCCACCTAATGTGACGATCCCATCGCCTTGACCTTGTGCAAAGACAACAGGGCAGATGAACATCAGCAGTGAAGTGGCAATAGCGCGGTGTATGAATGTGTTCACCGTAATCTCCCGCCAAATACCCCCGCCACATACATATAAGTAGCGGGGGAAACACTTACTGGTAAGCCAGGGTGAAATTGGTGACTGCGGTGAAATCACCAGGGACGATGGCGCCCGTAGCTGCACCTTGTACATAGGCACCGAATTGCAACGTGTTATCACCAGCGACAATGGCCTGCGGGGTAGTTGGCTTGCCCAGTTCAATAACGTCGCCACCATGTGTCATCATGATGCCAATGTTGCCCGCTCCCCCGACTGTACCGATCGCTCCCGGCACTGCGGTTGATGGCGCAGCCGTGAACGTCGTGGTCACGGTGTTGTCGGTAAGGCCGGTCAAATCGCAGCCTTCAAGTTCGATCAACACAGGACGGGCATTGGATCTTCCACCATCTTGCAATTGGTGCTTGGCAATGGCACCCAAGTTCACGGATTGATCTACGGACTCAGGCTTGATAGAGCAGGCGCCGGAGTGAACAGAGCCGTAAAATGTAACGGTTCCATCCGCCGCTTGAGCAGTGGCGATCGAACCTGCGAGCAGACTGATTGCCAACAACGTAGTTCTCATTTCAATTTTCATTTGCAAAGACCCATCTATTAGTAAGTGTCATGAATAAATCCTTTCGCAGTTGCGGGCAGGACCTTCCAGGCTTGAAACAATGGTCAGCGCCATTGTCAAACGGGTGTTACTGCTTCGGGCCATCCCTCGGCATCAGTATGAAAAATTGCTTTTTTCAACTAATTGCATTGCCAGTTCTGGGTTTGTTCAAAGCACGGCAATTATTGGAGCTGCACTTGAAAAAGTAAGTCGCCCGATTCGCCTAATGGCGTGGCCTGAATATGTCGGAATGTGTAAGAGGGATGTGGCTATTTGCCAAAACTTAAAATCCATCTGTAGGATTTTTACTACATTGCAATTGGTGAGGGCGTTTTGTTTTTTTTCGTTGGCTGTAAGACTGGGATTACGGACTTGTGAAAACAATAATGGCTCATGCAGTTTTATCAAACTGACGCTAGGCCGTGAGTGATAAAATTCTTGGATTGTGAAAAATGAATGCGCACAAAAAAGCCCCGCTCAGCGGGGCTTTTTTGTGCAGGGCCTTGCAGCTTACTTGCCCTTCGGTCGCTTGCTGGACGCATGGCCCGCTTCATCCACAAACACTTCCGCTACCGCGATCGCTTGGCTTTCGGTGGCAAATGCGCCCGCGACGCTGTCGCCATGAAAGTTGATCAAGTGCCAGCCGTCCGCACGTTGGGTGATCAGGTAGCCGTTTACGCCTTTTGGTTCTGACATCTATCAATCTCGGGGGTATGGTTCAAGGGCCTAATGATAGCGCCAAATGTCGCGGGGCCGCGCATGTTATTGCCGGTCAGTGTCCAAGGGGCAAAAACGTGCTAAATAGGATGCAGGCCCAAGAAATACTGGGGCGCCAGCCGCTTTTTCACTGCTGGTGAGGGGGCTCTTTGTAAGATAAGTGGAACTTACGTCGGGATTTTTTCTCTATGATGACATCGCAACGCCAGCAGGACCCATTGTAAGGTGGCTGCGGCCTGATTAGACTGCGCCGAATTCCGTACGCACAGCCCTTTGTAAGGACTTATATGATCAAGAAATGCTTGTTCCCAGCAGCCGGTTACGGCACTCGCTTCCTGCCAGCGACCAAAGCCATGCCTAAAGAGATGCTGCCGGTGGTGAACAAGCCACTGATTCAGTACGGCGTCGAAGAGGCACTGGATGCCGGCCTGAACGAAATCTCCATCGTGACCGGTCGCGGCAAACGCGCACTGGAAGACCACTTCGACATCAGCTACGAGCTGGAAAACCAGATCAAAGGCACCGACAAGGAAAAATACCTGGTTGGTATCCGTAAGCTGCTGGATGAGTGCTCGTTCTCCTACACCCGTCAGACCCAGATGAAAGGCCTCGGCCACGCCATCCTGACCGGCCGCCCGCTGATCGGTGACGAACCGTTCGCCGTGGTCCTGGCGGATGACCTGTGCGTCAACCTGGAAGGTGATGGCGTGCTGACCCAGATGGTCAAGCTCTACCAGAAATACCGTTGCACTATCGTTGCCGTTCAAGAAGTTGATCCTCAAGAAACCAACAAGTACGGTGTAATTGCCGGCGACGACATTGGTGATGGCCTGATCCGCGTACGCGACATGGTTGAAAAACCAGCGCCGGAAGATGCCCCGTCGAACCTGGCGATCATCGGCCGTTACATCCTGACCCCGGATATCTTCAAGCTGATCGAAGAGACCGAGCCAGGTAAGGGCGGCGAAATCCAGATCACTGACGCCTTGCTCAAGCAAGCCAAAGACGGTTGCGTGATTGCCTACAAGTTCAAAGGTCGTCGTTTCGACTGCGGTGGTGCTGAAGGCTACATCGAAGCAACCAACTTCTGCTACGAGCACTTCTACAAGACTGGCAAGGCTTACTGATCCACGGTTGCCAAACCTGTTTCAAGAGAAAGCCACCTTAGGGTGGCTTTTTCGTTTTTCAGTCCCATGTAAGTCGGTATGCTGATTGCCTGCCGAGGAGAGTGAAATGGCCTACGATTTTGATCTGTATGTAATTGGTGCCGGTTCCGGCGGTGTTCGCGCTGCGCGTTTTGCTGCGGGGTTTGGCGCCAAAGTGGCCGTTGCGGAAAGCCGCTACCTGGGTGGCACCTGCGTAAACGTGGGCTGCGTGCCGAAAAAACTGTTGGTGTACGGCGCGCATTTTTCCGAGGACTTCGAGCAGGCCAGTGGTTTTGGCTGGTCGTTGGGCGAAGCAAATTTTGATTGGGCGACACTGATCGCGAATAAAGATCGCGAGATCAATCGCCTCAATGGCATCTACCGCAACCTGCTGGTCAACAGTGGCGTGACCTTGCATGAAGGGCATGCGCGACTGATTGATCCGCATCAGGTGGAAATAAATGGCGAGCGCTTCACCGCCAAGCACATCCTGATCGCCACGGGCGGCTGGCCGCAGATCCCGGAAATCCCGGGGCGCGAGCATGCCATTGGCTCCAATGAAGCGTTCTTCCTCAAAGAGCTGCCCAAGCGCGTGTTGGTCGTTGGCGGTGGTTATATCGCCGTTGAATTCGCGGGCATTTTCCACGGTCTGGGTGCGAAAACTTCGCTGCTGTATCGCGGCGACCTGTTCTTGCGCGGCTTTGACGGCGCAGTGCGTACGCACTTGAAGGAAGAACTGACCAAGCGCGGCCTGGATCTGCAGTTCAATGCCGACATCGAGCGCATCGACAAGCAAGCCGATGGCAGCCTAAAGGCCACCCTGAAAGACGGGCGCGTACTCGAAGCCGATTGCGTGTTCTATGCCACTGGTCGTCGCCCGATGCTGGACAACCTGGGCCTGGAAAACACCGGCGTCAAACTCGACAAGCGTGGCTTCGTCGAAGTGGATGACCTGTACCAGACCGCCGACCCTTCAATCCTGGCTATTGGCGATGTGATCGGCCGTGTGCAACTGACGCCGGTTGCCCTGGCTGAAGGCATGGCAGTCGCACGGCGCTTGTTCAAGCCGGAGCAGTACCGCGCGGTGGATTACGCAATGATTCCGACGGCAGTGTTCAGCCTGCCGAACATTGGCACCGTAGGGTTGACGGAAGAAGAGGCGAAGCAAAACGGCCACAAGGTGCAAGTCTTCGAAAGCCGCTTCCGGCCGATGAAATTGACCCTGACCGAGTGCCAGGAGAAAACCTTGATGAAACTGGTGGTCGACGCCGACACCGACAAGGTGCTGGGCTGCCATATGGTCGGCCCGGATGCCGGCGAGATCGTGCAAGGCTTGGCGATCGCGCTCAAGGCCGGCGCGACCAAGCGGCATTTCGATGAGACCATCGGCGTGCATCCTACGGCGGCGGAAGAATTCGTCACCATGCGCACGCCTGTGGCGGACTGATCAGGCGTTTGGCGTTGCTTCTGGGGTCGTTGCAACGGCTGCCGCCAGGCGCAATGCCTCGATACTCGCCTGGGCCTTGATAAGGTCCAGTTCCAGGGCCTTATTGGCGTGCTGGTATCCGGTCAGGGCCTCCTGGCGGGACTGGCTATCCAGCACGGCAACGCGCAGGCGCTCCTGAAGCAAGGTGCGCTCACTCTCTATCACGCTCACCTGATCGCTCAGTTTTAGTTGCTCGACCTGGTCTTTGCGCGCTTGCTCCTGCAGTGCCGTCAGTTCCTTTGTTATGACGCGCTGCTCAATCAACAGGCGCTCATTGTCCCGATGCAGTTGAGTGATTTCATCCTGGCGCACCATGGCGCTCTGCTGGGCCTGGCGCAATTCAGCCTGGACCTGTTGCAGTTGACCTTCATGGCGCCGCTGTTCCTGTTCGCGCTGATCCTTGACCGCATTGCGGTAATGCTCCAACGCATCGCGCGCGTGCAGGTGTTTGTCTTCCAGTGAGCGGATCTGCTCGTCCTTGTCGTTAATGCGCAACTCGTAATCGCTACACGCCTGGCTCAGGCCGGCATTGCGGGTCTGCTCGGTCTGCAGGCTGCTACTGGCGGTTTGCAGCGCGGCGCTTTCTTCGGCCAGGGCGGCGGCTTGGATGTCGAATTGTTGCTTGAGCTGGCTGTGGGCCTCTTCCAGTGCTTCCAGCTGGGCGAGCAGGGCGGTTTTCTGCTGCTCGAACTGGGCCTGGGCCAGGTCGATGGGCTCCTGGGCTTTTTCTTTCAGGCGCTGGGCCAGGCGTGCCACCAGTTCGCCCAGCTCATCGTCGATAGGGGCCTGGGTGATGGTCTGGCGGCTTTCGCTTTCGTCCAGCTCCTTCAGATAACGATGAATCGTGGTTTTCGAACCGGTATTGCCCATCTCGATGCGCACAGCGTCGATGCTGGGGTTCTCGCCGCGAGCCAGAATCGCCAAGCGTGCCGTTTGAACTACTGCCTTATTAATGCCGCCGCGCGCCATGGGGTCTCCGTCGATTTAGTACTGTGGTACGTAGTATGTAGATACATACCTTATCACGAATAAAAACCCGTTGAAATTCATCAATTAACAGATGGGATATTGGCGTATTATCCCGTGTCATCGACGTTTTAGCCGCGCGTACATACGCAAGCGGTACGAATAGGCTTCCCATGAGCGATCTGGACCGTTATCTAAATGCCGCCACCCGCGACAACACGCGGCGCAGCTATCGCGCAGCCATCGAGCATTTCGAAGTGAGCTGGGGCGGATTCCTGCCAGCCACCAGTGACAGCGTGGCGCGCTACCTGGTCGCGCATGCCGGTGTGCTGGCGATCAACACCTTGAAGCTGCGCCTCTCGGCATTGGCGCAGTGGCATACGAGCCAGGGCTTTCCTGACCCGACAAAAGCGCCGGTGGTTCGCAAGGTGCTCAAGGGGATTCGTGCCGTGCATCCGGCACAAGAGAAACAGGCCGAGCCACTGCAGCTAAAGCACCTGGAACAGGTGGTGGCGTCTCTGGCGACTCAAGCGCAAGCCGCCGCTCAAGACCACGATCAACCACGGCTGTTACGCGCCAAACGCGACACTGCGCTGATTCTGTTGGGCTTCTGGCGTGGCTTTCGCAGTGATGAACTCTGCCGCCTGGCGATCGAACACGTGCAGGCCACCCCCGGCGCCGGCATCAGCCTGTATCTGCCGCGCAGCAAAAGTGATCGGGACAACCTTGGCAAGACCTATCAGACCCCAGCGTTGCTGCGCCTATGCCCGGTGCAGGCCTACAGCGAGTGGCTCAGCGCTTCGGCGCTGGTGCGTGGCCCGGTTTTTCGCGGGATTGATCGCTGGGGCAACCTGAGCGAGGAGGGGTTGCACCCCAACAGCGTAATTCCATTGTTGCGCCAGGCGTTGGAGCGTGCGGGTATTGCAGCCGACGCGTACACCAGCCACTCATTGCGCCGTGGCTTTGCGACCTGGGCCCATCGCAGCGGCTGGGATTTGAAGTCGTTGATGAGTTACGTCGGCTGGAGCGACATGAAATCCGCCATGCGCTATGTTGAAGCGACACCCTTTCTCGGGATGACCCTGGCAACGCAGCCGCTGCTTTAAGATTTCTTCTATTAATACGGTTAGCTGATAGACAAAGCCAATCGCGAGCATCAGGTTTGCCAATGAGCCATCGGCCCAGAGACTGGGTAGGATTCACTTCATCAACTTCTTAACCCCTGACGGAGAGTCAACGATGCCTATCATCAACAGCCAAGTAAAACCGTTCAAAGCTACCGCATACAAAAACGGCAACTTCGTAGATGTGTCTGACGCTGACCTGAAAGGCAAATGGTCCGTCGTGTTCTTCTACCCAGCCGACTTCACCTTCGTTTGCCCAACCGAGCTGGAAGACCTGGCTGACAACTACGCCGAATTCCAGAAACTGGGCGTCGAAATCTACAGCGTTTCCACCGACACCCACTTTGCCCACGCTGCCTGGCACAACACCTCGCCAGCCATCGGCAAGATCCAGTACACCATGATCGGCGACCCGACCCTGACCATCTCCCGCAACTTCGACGTCCTGATCGAAGAGGCAGGCCTGGCTGACCGCGGTACTTTCGTGATCAACCCAGAAGGTCAGATCAAGATCGTTGAGCTGAACGACGGCGGTGTTGGCCGTGACGCTTCCGAGCTGTTGCGCAAAATCAAGGCTGCCCAGTATGTCGCTGCCCACCCGGGCGAAGTGTGCCCAGCCAAGTGGAAAGAAGGCGAGGCCACCCTGGCTCCGTCCCTGGACCTGGTCGGCAAGATCTAAGTCAATGAAGTATCCAGGGCGGGTATCCGCACCTTAAGTCAGCTGCAACCGCCCTCAAAAACGCCCGGGCGAGATTCGCTCGGGCGTTTTTTTTACCCAGAATTAAAGGAAATCGCCCGTATGTTGGACGCCAATCTTAAAGCTCAGTTGAAGTCATACCTGGAACGGGTCACCCAGCCGATTGAGATCGTCGCCTCCCTCGATGACGGCGCGAAATCCCAGGAAATGCTGGCCCTGTTGCAGGACGTTACCAGCCTCACCACGCTGATTACCCTGAAAACCGATGGCAATGATGCGCGCAAACCATCGTTTTCGATCAATCGTCCGGGTGCCGAAATCAGCCTGCGTTTTGCCGGCATCCCGATGGGCCATGAGTTCACTTCGCTGGTGCTGGCCCTGCTGCAAGTCGGTGGCCACCCGTCGAAGGCCAGTGTCGAGGTGATTGAACAGATCCGCGCCCTGAAAGGCGAGTTCAACTTCGAGACGTACTTCTCGCTGTCCTGCCAGAACTGCCCGGATGTGGTCCAGGCGCTGAACCTGATGGCCGTGCTCAACCCGAATATCCGCCACGTCGCCATCGACGGCGCGCTGTTCCAGGCAGAAGTGGATGAGCGCCAGATCATGGCGGTGCCAAGCGTTTACCTCAACGGTGTGAACTTCGGTCAGGGCCGCATGGGCCTGGAAGAAATCCTCGCCAAGCTCGATACCAGCGGCCTCGAAAAAGCCGCCGAGAAGATCAGCGCCAAAGACGCGTTTGATGTGCTCGTCGTGGGTGGCGGTCCGGCTGGTTCGTCCGCTGCGATCTACGCTGCGCGTAAAGGCATCCGCACGGGTGTCGCCGCCGAGCGGTTTGGTGGCCAAGTGCTGGACACCATGTCCATCGAGAACTTTATCTCGGTACAGGAAACCGAAGGGCCGAAACTGGCCAGTGCCCTTGAGGCGCATGTGCGCCAGTACGACGTGGACATCATGAACTTGCAGCGCGCCAGTGCCCTGATCCCGGCGAAGAACCCCGGTGAACTGCACGAAATCCGCTTCGAAAGCGGTGCGACCCTCAAGTCCAAGACCGTAATCCTGGCCACCGGCGCCCGTTGGCGTGAAATGGGTGTGCCGGGCGAGCAGGAATACAAAGCCAAGGGCGTGTGCTTCTGCCCGCACTGTGATGGTCCGCTGTTCAAGGGCAAACGCGTAGCGGTGATTGGCGGCGGTAACTCTGGCGTGGAAGCGGCCATCGACCTGGCCGGTATCGTCAGCCACGTAACCTTGCTGGAATTCGACAGCAAGCTGCGCGCCGACGCGGTGTTGCAACGCAAGCTGCACAGCCTGCCCAACGTGGATGTGATTACCAGCGCGCTGACCAGCGAGGTCAAAGGCGATGGCCAGAAAGTGACCGGCCTGGCCTACAAGGATCGCGACAGCGGCGAGTTCAAGACGGTCGATCTGGAAGGCATTTTCGTACAGATCGGTTTGCTGCCCAACACCGACTGGCTCAAAGGCACTGTCGAACTGTCGCCCCGTGGCGAGATCATCGTCGATGCCCGTGGCGAGACGTCACTGCCAGGGGTGTTCGCCGCCGGTGATGTAACGACTGTGCCGTACAAGCAGATCGTGATTGCCGTAGGCGAGGGCGCCAAGGCTTCCCTGAGTGCTTTTGATCACTTGATCCGCACGTCGTAAGTTGCCTGGCTGAAATGAAAAACCCCATGAGTGATCATGGGGTTTTTTGTTTACAGCGGTGCTGGCTGAATAATTTCGACCCAGTACGCATCCGGGTCCTTGATGAACGCCAGGCTCTTCATGCGGCCATCGCTCAGGCGTTTCTGGAAATCACAGCCCAGGGCCTCGAAACGTTCGCAGGCGGCAACAATATCCGGCACCGAGATGCAGATGTGGCCAAAGCCGCGCGGGTCGGTATTGCCGTTGTGGTAGGCGAAGTCAGCGTCGTTTTCGGTGCCGTGGTTGTGGGTCAGTTCCAGGATGCCCGGGATCGACTTCATCCACTGCGTGCGCTCAGCCGCGTCGGCTGGAATCTGGGACTTGTCCACCAGGGCCAGGAAGTACAGGCTGAATTCGGCTTCCGGGAAGTCACGCTTCTCAACCAGCGAGAAACCCAGGACGCGCGTATAGAAATCCAGCGACTTGGTGATGTCTTTGACCCGCAACATGGTGTGATTGAACACGAAGTTCGCGGTCGCGGTATCAGGTTGGGCGGTGACGCCCGGGAAGGTGTTCAGTTCGTGCAGGCTCATGGGCCCTCCAGAAAAAAATGGGGCAAACGCAACTCCTATAAGGAGCGGTTCCTTGGCTTGCGGCCGGCATCCGTGCAGCCGTGCCATGATACGCAAGCCCCGACCCCGGCGCCAAATTAAAAAGCCCACGCAGGCCTTGCGACCAGCAGGGGCGGGGCTCAAACTTTAACGCTTGGCCCTCTGGTGTTTTTTGCAATGATCGAATTACGTAAAGCGTTGTTGAGCGCTGTGTGTTTGCTGCTGGCCAGCCCCTTTGCATTGGCGACCGAGCCGCAAATCCATTGGCCCAGTGGTTGGCAAGTCGAGGAAGTCACACCCGACGGCGAAGCGCCCGTTCCTCCTCAGGCAGTGTCGCGCCAGCGCGCGATCAAGAATGATGAAAATGGCTTGACGCTGATGGTCATGGAATTGACCGGCACACCGATTGAAGAGGGGCACAGAGTTAATCTTGAGGGCGTATTGATGGAAATGCGTAAATCCATCCAGAAAGATTTCGCCCGCAGCGGCTATCAAAGCGTGTGCAGTAAGATGCACACGACGACCTTGAGCCGTCTCGACGCCCTGGAAACTACTTGTGTGATTACCGAGAATGGCCGGCGCGTGATTTCGCAAACATTGGTGGGCGCGATTGATGCGGATAAGGCGTATGTTTTTTCATACGCAGGCCAAGCCCAAGCGTACGACGCCAGTAAGGACGAAGTCAGTTCGGTACGTGACAGCTTGAAACTTTGAGCGCGATACACCGAACGCGTTTGAACAATATGAAATGTTAGTTAAGTTCGTTTTCGAACCCTGAAGCAAAAAAAGCCCCGCAAGTGCGGGGCTCTTTGTTAGTGCGTGTTGATCAGCCGCGAAGCCAGGAATCTACAGTGGCGGCGCCGTACTGTTCTTTCCAGGCTTTCAGGCCGCGGTGGTTACCGCCTTTGGTCTCGATCAGTTCGCCGGTGTGCGGGTTCTGGTAGACCTTGACCACACGTGCACGGCGCTGTTTCGGGGCGCTGGCGGTTGCAGCGCTGGCCTTGCCCGGGTTCGGGTCAAGGATGGAGATGATGTCGCGCAGGCCTTTGCCGTAGCTTTTCATCAGCGCTTGAAGCTTTTCTTCGAATTCGATTTCTTTCTTCAGGCCAGCGTCGTTCTTCAGCGACTCCAGCTGGGCCAGCTGCTCTTGAAGGGCTTTTTCTGCTGCGCGAAATTCGGCGAGTCTGGACAAAATCTGTACTCCAATAGTGTAGTTGGCGGATACAACTGCAGACAAAGCTATGAGCCAACGGCTTTAAGGTGACTTAAAGAAAGTGGCGCTTTTTGCGAGTTCTGCACAGGCATGAAAAATTGTAGTAGTTAATCCGCCACGAGTAAATCACGTCTTTTGTGTAAACAACATTATTTCAGCTTGTTAGTGGCCGGCTATTCAATGGCTGCCCAGCGATTTAATGAATTCATCACAGGGTAACGGCCGCCCGAACAGGTAACCTTGCAGGAAGTCCACACCTTGTGCCGCCAGGTATTCGCATTGCTCGACTGTTTCCACGCCTTCGGCAACGATGCCCAGGTCGAGCTTGCCGGACAGTTCTATGATGCTGTCGAGAATATGCCGCGAGAGCGCATCCGCACCGATCATGGCGACAAAGCTTTGATCAATCTTCAAGTAGTCGACATTGAAGTTGCGCAAGTAGCCCAAGCTGGAATGCCCAGTACCGAAGTCATCAATGGCGATCATCACCCCTAATCCATGCAGGGCGTCGAACAAGCGTCGGGTTGTATCGGTCGGCTTGATCAGCTCGCGTTCGGTCAATTCGAGCACCAGCGTGACCTGGCCAGGCGCGAAGGCGCCGAGGAATTCGCGACAGTCCTCAACCAGCGCCAGGTCTTCGCAATGGCGTGCGGTGATGTTCACGCCGATATGGAAGCCCGGGCTGAAGCGCTCGGCGTGCGGTGCCAACTGCGCGGCGGTCTGGCGCAGCAGGGCGCGGGTCATCGGCACGATCAGGCCTGAGTGCTCGGCCAGGGGAATGAACAAGTCCGGGCGCACCAGGCCTTCCTTCGGATGCTGCCAACGCATCAGCACTTCACAACCGGCCCACGCACGGGTATCGCCGCGCACCACGGGTTGGAAATACGGTATGAACTCGTTGGCGCCCAACGCCCGTTGCAGCTCATGGGTCGGCGCGCAGGAGCGCTTTTGCAGCCAATGCGCGAGGACGCCGGCCAGTATCCCGAAGAACACCAGCAGGCTGAACAACGCCGGGTAGCGGGCTTCCATGTAGCGCCACACTTCACCGGACGGCATGCCGGCCTCGACGCTGTAGTGATAGCGCGTGGAGGCCAAATGATGATGCGCCACGGCAAATTCCGGCAAGGCGCTGTCATGCACCTTGCCGCTGGCGTCCAGCCAGTTGGGCCCCACTTGCAGGACCAGCAGCGCGTAGCGGCTGATCAGGCGCAGGGCGTTGGTCAGGTGGTAGCCGTCAATCGAGGCAAACGCGGCTTTGTCGCCATCGACCAGGCGAAACACCAGGAGCGCCGTATCGGGGGTCACCGGGTTGCCGTTCATCAACCACAGATTGCCCTCAACGTAGTCATCCGGGTTCACCGGCGACGCGTACTCACCGCCAAACAGTGAGCTGCAATAGATGTTTCTCTGCCAGGACAGCGTCGTGGCACGCACAAACGGGCGGCGCGTGACTTGTTCACGCAACGCCAATTGCGCGGCGTTATCACAGGGCTGCCCGGCCAATGGAATCAGGGCCTGGGCGGCGAGGGCGGTGTTGTCGAGCATCAGGTCGAATTGACGCACCGCTTCAAGGGCGGTCTGAGCAGTACTCTGCTGTAGGGTGCGTTCGGCTTGCCAGTACAGAATGACCACGCCTAAAACCATCGGTAATAGCCCGCTGAGCACGGTGATCATAGAGCGGGTGGCGCGTTTTCGCGGGCCGTTGAGGGTCAGGGGCATGGAAGAAACGGCCTGTAGCAAGGTGGGAAAAGCGCCGAATGGCAATTCAGATTAAATCGATGATAGATGGCGCGGCGCAATTAAGCTCGCTGTACCTGGCCGTTCGGCCAGTAGGCGCCTACCCATAAATCCGTTGTGCTATTTGAATGAACGCCAGGGTCGCCGGGCTCGCCTGGCGTTGATCCAGCACCCCCAGGCCGATTTCGCGTACGACCGGTGGGGATAGGGCGCGCACGACATAACGCGGGTCCGGCGTTGGCGGCAATGAAGCCTCGGCCACCACGCTCAGGCCATCACCGCGACTGACCGCCTCCAGCGTACTGAGCAATTGCGCGCAGCGGTAGCGTACTTTGGGTGTCAGTCGCGCAGTGCTGAATAGCCGTGAAACCAACTCCAAGGAACCGGCCTCAGTCAGTATGAACGGGTCGTTGCACAGCGCCTTCAACGCCACGCTAGGCTGCGCAGTCAGCGGATGTGCCGCCGGCAGCAAGGCGACCATCTGGTCTTTGAACAACGCAAAGGTATCGAGGCGCTCCTGTTCGAGCACCACGAAACCCACATCGACACGCCGCTCGTCCAGCCATTGCAGCACCTGGCGGTCCGGCCCTTCATCCACGTGCACTTCAATCCCCGGATGTTCGTGGCGAAACTGCGTGAGGATGGGCGGCAGCAAGCGGTTGGACGCAGTGGGGCCGAAAGAGCCGATGCGCAACGTGCCACGTTTCATGCCGCGGGCATCGGAAGCTTCCTGTTGTAGGGTATTGGCCACGCCCAGCAGAGTGCGGGCGCGCATGACCAGTTGCTGGCCGATATCGCTGAGTTCGATCTGGGCCTGATGCCGCCGAAACAATTCGACGCCCAGTTCCTGCTCAAGGGCCTTGATGGCATGGGATACCGCCGATTGGCTGATACCCAGCCGATGCGCTGCGCTGGTGAAGCTGTGCAGCTCCGCCACCCGCGAAAAAATTTCCAGTTGCGTGAGTGTCATGAGTATTTACTCATTTTACGATGATCGGTCATTACCCGGAGGATACGCCAATATCCACCGTAAAGAGCCCCGTTGATGACTGACCGCCTGACCTACCTGAAGCTTTGCGCCGTGACCATGATCTGGGGCGCCACTTTCGTTGCCGGACGTTACCTGGCTACCGGCGTCGACCCGCTGCTGGCGGCGACCCTGCGGTTTATGTTGGCCAGCGCCGCGCTGCTGGGCTTCATGGGCGCTACCCGCGTGCGCCTGGTGCGGCCACGCGGTGGGCAACTGTTGCAGTTGGCCGTGCTGGGGTTCTTCGGGATTTTTTTCTACAACTTGTGTTTTTTCTACGGCCTGCACTACATCAATGCGTCGCGGGCATCCCTGATCGTTGCACTGAACCCGGCGGTTATCGGTCTGGCCGCGTGGCTGCTGTTCAAAGAACGCTTGGGCGCCGGCAAATGCCTGGGGATTGCCTTGTGCCTGGGCGGGGCGGGTGTGGTCATCATCAGCCGTAATCCACAGCTACTCATCAGCACCGACCAGGCCTGGCTGGGCGACGTGCTGGTGTTCGGCTGCGTGGTGGGGTGGGGCGTGTACTCCCTGTATTCACGAACCCTCAACCAAAGCCTGGGGCCGTTGCAAACAGTAACGTGGTCCATCCTGCTGGGTACCGCCATGCTCGCGACCGTCACGGCCGTCAGCGGCAAACTCACGCTGGCCGCGGTGGCCGCGATCCATCTGCCGCAATGGCTAAGCCTGCTGTACCTCGGCGTATTGGGCTCGGCACTGGCCTACATCGCCTGGTACGACGGTATCCGCCGCATCGGTGCAACCCGCGCCGGGGTCTTTATTGCACTCAACCCACTGACCGCGGTGATCTGCGGCGCACTACTGCTCGACGAGCAACTGACGTCGCCCATGCTGCTGGGCGGTGCAGTGATCCTGCTGGGCATCTACCTGTGCAACAAACCCCTTGCGCAGCCCAGGGCAATGGGGATTTGATAAGAGTACGGACAAATACTGTTACGCTGTGTAGAATCGATTTACGCATACAAGAATATGGACTTGCGCTCACGCAAGCCTCGGCCGTCAGAGACTGATGTAACCATGAAGCTACTCGGCTCCCCCCTCATCTTTGGTGACTTCCTCGCCCGCAGTGTGCGAGGCCTTTCCTGCGCGCCACCGTCAGACCTCATCCTTGCTCGCACCTAACTCGATGGTTAATGACAAGAAATGATGAGGCGCCAAATCATGGCAGATCTATACGAAAACCCAATGGGCCTGATGGGCTTTGAATTCATCGAATTCGCATCACCAACGCCGGGCGTCCTGGAGCCGATCTTCGAGATCATGGGCTTCAGCAAAGTGGCGACCCACCGTTCGAAGAACGTGCACCTGTATCGCCAGGGCGAAATCAACCTGATCCTCAACAACGAACCCCACAGCATCGCGTCCTACTTCGCGGCCGAACACGGCCCGTCGGTATGCGGCATGGCGTTTCGCGTCAAGGACTCGCAACAAGCCTATAACCGCGCCCTTGAGCTGGGCGCGCAGCCGATCCATATCGAGACCGGCCCGATGGAACTGAACCTGCCGGCCATCAAAGGCATCGGCGGTGCGCCGCTGTACCTGATCGATCGTTTCGGCGAAGGCAGCTCGATCTACGACATCGACTTCGTTTTCCTCGATGGCGTGGACCGCAACCCCCAAGGCGCCGGCCTCAAGGTCATCGACCACCTGACCCACAACGTCTACCGTGGGCGCATGGCCTATTGGGCGAACTTCTACGAAAAACTGTTCAATTTCCGCGAAGCGCGCTACTTCGACATCAAGGGCGAGTACACCGGCCTGACGTCCAAGGCCATGAGCGCCCCGGACGGCATGATCCGCATCCCGCTGAACGAGGAGTCCTCCAAGGGCGCCGGGCAGATCGAAGAGTTCCTGATGCAGTTCAACGGCGAGGGTATCCAGCACGTGGCATTCCTCACCGACGACCTGGTCAAGACCTGGGACAAGCTGAAGAATATCGGCATGCGCTTCATGACCGCACCGCCGGACACCTACTACGAAATGCTCGAAGGCCGCCTGCCGAACCACGGCGAGCCGGTAGACCAACTGCAAGCCCGTGGCATTCTGCTGGACGGTTCGTCCATCGAAGGCGACAAGCGCCTGCTGCTGCAGATCTTCTCGGAAACCCTGATGGGCCCGGTGTTCTTCGAGTTCATCCAGCGCAAGGGCGACGATGGATTCGGCGAAGGCAACTTCAAGGCATTGTTCGAGTCGATTGAGCGGGATCAGGTGCGTCGTGGCGTGTTGGCCACCGACTGACGTCCTCGAAAAATAAAAAACCCGGTATTCACCGGGTTTTTTCAGGCCTGTCATTCATGCCTTGCGCTGGCGTACCAGATGCTTGAAGCCCTCGTACACCAGCACCATCACCGCCAGCCAGATGGGGATATAGGTCAGCCATTCGCCGCCCTTGATCCCTTCACCCAGGATCAGCGCCACGCCCAGCAGTAGCACCGGTTCCACATAACTGAGCAGCCCGAACAAACTGAATGCCAGCAAGCGGCTGGCAATGATGTAACTCACCAGCGCTGATGCACTGATGACCCCGAGCATGGGAATCAACCCATACAACTTGGGGTGGCTGTCCATCACCGCAAAACCTTGCTCGCCGTGCTGCACGAACCACCATGCCACGGGCAGCATCAACGCCATATCCAGCCACAGCCCGCCCAAGTGGTCGGTGGTCAGGTACTTGCGCACGATGAAATAGACGGGGTAACCGATGATCACCACCAAGGTCGCCCAGGAAAAACCACCGGCCTGATACAGCTCGTTCAATACCCCGAGCCCGGCAAAAAGCACTGCGATCTGCTGCAGGCGCGACAAGCGCTCGCCGTACACCAGGCGTCCGGTCAGCACCATGGTCAGCGGCAACAGGAAATACCCCACCGATACATCCAGGCTGCGCCCATTGAGCGGCGCCCACATGAACAGCCACAACTGCACGCCCAGCAACGCCGAAGACAGCAGCACACCACCGATCAGCCGCGGCTTGTGTGCAAGCATCTGCAGCAATTCCCACACCCGTCGCCATTCGCCGCTGATGATCATGAACACCGTCATGCACGGCACGGTCAGCAGCATGCGCCAGCCGAAAATCTCCAGGCCGCTCAATGGCGTGAGCAGTGATGTGAAGTAATACATCACGGCAAACAACACCGAGGCCAACACCGATAACACCACACCTTTAGACACGCAGTCCTCGCGAAAACCGATTGAGACAAGAGAGGAGGGGATTATGGTGCTTTTGGCGTGAAAGAGGTGCGCTGTTTTGGGGCGTTTTCCAGGAAAATCTCCCGCCCGTCCAATCTGTCCCAAGGGCGCTCGCCACAGCAAGCGCCCTGGTCACCACAGTGCGGTTACGTCCGTGCGACTCGGCCCGACACAAAATGCCCGACATCATTGAACCCCGGCGTAGACGAATGCCCCGGCGTCACCAGCGAATCAATAAACGCCTCATCCGCTGCCGTGACCTTCACCTCCAGCGCCCCAATGTAGGCATCCCACTGTGCTTCGGTACGCGGTCCGACAATCGCCGAGCTCACCGCGGCGTTGTTCAACACCCACGCAATCGCAAATTCGACGATCCCCACGCCACGCCCCTGGGTGTATTGCTGGATCTGCTGGGCGATGCGCAGCGACTCCACGCGCCATTCGGTTTCGAGGATGCGCTTGTCCTGGCGCGCGGCGCGGCTGCCGGCTTCGGGCGTGACATCCGGCGCGTACTTGCCGCTGAGCACCCCCCGCGCCAGTGGGCTGTAAGGCACCACGCCCAAGCCATAGGCCGCCGCTGCCGTGAGTTGCTCGACCTCGGCCTGACGGTTGACGATGTTGTACAGCGGCTGGCTGATCACCGGCTTGTCGACACCCAGGCGCTCGGCCACCCGGATCACTTCGGCAATGCGCCAGCCACGGTAGTTGGACAGCCCCCAGTAACGGATCTTGCCCTGGCGGATCAGGTCGCCGATCGCCGAGATGGTCACTTCCAGCGGCGTGTCATGGTCTTCGCGGTGCAGGTAATAGATGTCCAGGTAGTCGGTATCGAGGCGGGTCAGGCTGGCTTCCAGGGCATTGAAGATGCGCTTGCGGCTCAGGCCGCTGCGGTTGGGCAGGCCATCGGTGGGGCCGATCGCGACTTTGGAGGCGACGATCCAATCGTCACGATGACGGGCGATGGCCTCGCCGACGATTTCCTCGGAGCGCCCACCGGTATAGACGTCAGCGGTGTCGATAAAATTGATGCCCTGGTCCCAGGCCTTGTCGATGATGCGCAGCGAGTCCTCGGTGTTGGTCTGCTCGCCAAACATCATGGTGCCCAGGGTCAAGGCACTGACCTTCAAGCCGGACTGGCCCAATGTGCGGTAGATCATGGATAGCTCCTTTCTGGCGGTGAAACGTGGGTTATGCAATACCAGACTCGCAGGCTCTGGAACAAGCCCCGCACGCGTTTCTTCATGTGCTCAGCAAGGCCTGGCAACGCTCCTGGAGAAATCGATGCAGCACCTTCACCCGCTCCGACACTTGCAGCCGATGTGGGCACATCAGGTTCAAGGGGGCGGGCTCTCCCTGCCAATCCTCGAACAGCGCCAGCAGCCGGCCAGCGCGAATATCGCCGATGACATCCAGCCTGGCCTTGTAGGCAATACCGTGCCCGGCCAATGCCCAGCGGCGTACGATTTCGCCGTCATCACTGAGGAAATCTCCGCTCACGTCGACGTCTTGCAGCTCGTTGGCGCGGCGAAAACGCCAGGTCTTGCTGATCTGGCCTTGGCGCATGTACCGCAGCGCGCTGTGCTGCGACAGCTCCAGGGGCGCCTGGGGCGTACCGTGGCGTGCAAGGTACGCGGGGCTGGCGACGGCGACGCGGCAATGCGCGGGGGCGATCGGCAGCGCCACCAGGCTGGAGTCCTGGGGCACGCCAAAGCGCAGGGCGATGTCGATGGTTTCGCGGAACAGGTCGGCATTGCTGTCGTTGAGCATCAGTTGCAGGCGGATATTGGGGTGTTGGGCCTTGAACTCATCCAGCCAACCGAGCACCACATTACGCCCGAAGTCCGATGGCGCGGCCACTTGCAGCAGGCCGCTCAGGCCTTGGTTTTGCTGCTTCAGCGCCTGCTCGCCCTCCGACAAGGCGGCCAGCGCCACGCGCACGCTGTCGAGGTAGCGCCGGCCTTCTTCGGTCAGGCGCATGCTGCGTGTAGAACGGGCCAGCAGACGAAAACCCAGGCGCGTCTCCAGGCGCTTGAGGGCGATGCTCGCGGCCGCAGGCGTCAGGTTCAGGCCTCGCGCAGCCGCCGAAAGGCTGCCGGTGTCGGCGGTGCGCACGAAGACTTCCAGATCAAGGATCGAGCTCATTTATAAAAATCCTTTAAAGATCTTGTCGTTTTACCGGGATTTTTCGCCGATTACCAAGCTGAGAAGATGAACGCTCACTTTCTCAACCAGGACAGTTCTTCATGACTTCTCCCCTGAACGGCAAAACCGTGATCGTCATTGGTGGCAGCAGCGGTATAGGCGCGGCCGTGGCCAAGGCCGCCGCCGCCCGAGGCGCCCACGTGGTATTGGCTGGCCGCCGCCTGACGTCGAGCGCCGAACACGGCCTGCGCAGCGAGCCGGTGGATGTCACCGACGCAGCCTCGCTACAGCGCCTGTTCGAAAGCGTCGGGCATTTTGATCACCTGGTCTACACCTCGGGACCGAACGTACGCGCCAAGGCCCTGACAGACACCGATCTGCACGAGGCCCAGGACAATTTCAACGTCAAACTCTGGGGCTCGTTGCGTGCGATCCAACTGGCGCTGCCATTCCTTGACGCGCACGGCAGCATCAGCCTGACTTCCGGGCAGTTGGGCCGCAAAGTGGTGCCGGGGCAGTTCATCAAGATCGGCATCAATGCCGCGACCGAGGCACTGGGCAAACAATTGGCCAAGGAGCTGGCGCCGCGTCGGGTCAATGTGATCAGCCCGGGGGTGATTGATACGCCCGCGTATGCAGGCTTGGCCGAAGAGCAGCGACTGGCGATGTTCGCCAAGGCGGGCAGCGCGTTGCCGGTTGGTCGGGTAGGGCAGGCGGAAGAAGTGGCGGCAGGTTACGTGCTGGCCATGGAAAACGGCTACATCACCGGCAGTGTCATCGACATCGACGGCGGCGGCCTGTTGTAACTGCGCAATAGGCCTTTGGGAGATGGCTTGTGTGGGAGCGGGCTTGCTCGCGAAAGCGGTGTATCAGTCAAAGGTGTATTCACTGACCCACCGCTTTCGTGATCAAGCCCACTCCCACACACGCCATCTCCTACATGGGCCGCGTTAAACCTTGAGGCTGCGGGTCATGCGCAGGGCCAGCACGCTACCGGCCACAATCACCGCCGCCAGCAGGTACAACGCCATGTCCGTCGACCCGGTGGCATCCTTCACAAAGCCGACGATATAGGGGCTGAGGAACCCGGCCATCTGTCCCATGGAGTTGATCAACGCCAAGCCACCTGCCGCCGCGCCTGCGCTGAGCATGGCGGTCGGTACTGGCCAGAACATCGGCAGGCCAGTGAGGGCGCCCATCGTTGCGATGGTCAGGCCAAGAATCGCAATGGCTGGCGTCGTGGCAAAGTTCACCGCAATCACCAGACCTATCGCCCCCATCAACATCGGCACCACCAGGTGCCAACGACGCTCCTTGCGCAAGTCGGCGGAGCGCCCCACCAGCAGCATGAAGACCGCCGCCAACAGATACGGGATTGCACTGAGCCAGCCGATTACCAGGTTATCGCTGAAGCCCAGGTTCTTGATGATCGACGGCAGCCAGAAGTTGATCGCGTAGACACCGCTCTGAATGCAGAAATAAATCAGGCCAAACGCCCAGATCGCCGGGTTCTTGAACACTTCGGCGAGGGAGTCGGAGGTGGTCTTGGGCTTATTGGCCAGGTCAGTCGCCTGATCGGCCTCCAGTACCGCACGCTCGTGGGGCTTGAGCCACTTGGCGTTGGCGAAACTGTCACTGAGCAGGAAGTAAGCCAGGCCACCAAGGATCACGGTCGGGATGCCTTGCAGCAGGAACATCCATTGCCAGCCGGCGAGGCCACCCTGGCCGGCGGCGAAGTGATTGAGGATCCAGCCGGAGAACGGGCTGCCCAGCAAGCCCGAGACCGGAATCGCCGACATGAACAGCGCCATGATCCGCCCACGTCGGAACGTCGGGAACCACTGCGAGAGATACAGCACCACCCCCGGAAAGAACCCGGCCTCGGCAGCCCCGGTAAACAGACGCAGGGTATAGAAGTGCGTCGGCGTGGTGACGAACAGCAGGCACGTAGACAAGGTGCCCCACACGATCATCATCAGCGCAATCCAGCGCCGCGGCCCGAACCTGGTCAGTGCCAGGTTGCTCGGCACGCCGCACAGCACGTAACCGATAAAGAAGATCCCGGCACCCAGGCCGTACACGGTTTCGCTGAACTTCAAGGCATCGAGCATCTGCAACTTGGCAAAGCCAACGTTTACCCGGTCGAGGTAATTGAACAGATAGCAGATGAAAATGAAGGGGATCAGGCGCAGGGTGATGCGCTTGTAGATGGCGTTTTTATCGTCATCGGTAGCCAGTGCGGCAGTGGCGCTCTGTGACATGGCAGTCTCTCTTTATTATGATTTTTCGCGATGCGAGGGTAACGTTGATCGCCTAAACAGTCTCGGTGACGTGACGGGGTACTGTCTTTGTGCTCGCGCACAGTGAACCTCCCTTTGCGCTGTGCCGGTGAACAACCCGCTTTTTCAGGAAAATAGCCCCATGTTCGAGCTGGATCATGACTTGGCGCAGGATATTGTCGATCGCACCATGGCCATCCTGCCCTACAACGTCAACGTCATGGACAGTCAGGGGCTGATTCTCGGCAGCGGCGAGCCGGAGCGCATCAATACTCGTCATGAAGGCGCGCAACTGGTGCTGGCCAATGGGCGTGTGGTGGAAATCGATGGGCAGACCGCCAAGCACCTCAAGGGCGTGCAGCCGGGGATCAACCTGCCGCTGCTGCATGACCAGCGCCTGATCGGCGTACTCGGCATCACCGGCGAACCGGAAGGCTTGCGCACTTACGCCGAGCTGGTGCGCATGACCGCTGAAATGCTGGTCAGCCATCGCCATCAGCAGGCCGAGCAACAATGGCGGCGCCAGCGTTGCGACGATCTGCTGGCGTTGCTGCTGGC
Source organism: Pseudomonas sp. FP2335 (assembly GCF_030687535.1). Taxonomy (NCBI): domain Bacteria; kingdom Pseudomonadati; phylum Pseudomonadota; class Gammaproteobacteria; order Pseudomonadales; family Pseudomonadaceae; genus Pseudomonas; species Pseudomonas sp. FP2335. Next base: position 3,044,615 of record NZ_CP117437.1, on the reverse strand, counting down.
CGAAACCGGCGACTCCCCTCGTCTGGTGGACGAAGCCCAGCAACTGGGGCTCAAACCGCAACTGGCACGCACGCCGTACCTGTTTGAACTGGGCCCGGGTCAATCGGCAGAAGCCTTGAATGCCTGGCTGACCTCGCGCTACCCCGACAGCTGGTGTGTCAGCTCGGCGCAGTTTTCCCTGCTCTGGTGCCGCCCGGCAGCCCTGCCGGTGGATAACCCACGGTTGCTGGAAAAGCTCGAAGGCCAGGGCTGGAACATCCTGCGCGTCGCCGTCGGCGGGCAAGCCGACGGTTTGCCCGGGCTGCGCCGTTGCTACCGCCGTGTCGGCGATTTGCTCGCCTATGGCCGCGATGTCCTGCCGCACACACGGCTGCTGACCCTCAACCGCTTTCGCCTGCCGGTCATGCTCTGGCGCCACCGCAACGATGATGCCCTCGACGAGTTGCTCAACCCCCTGCGCAAGGTGCTGGCCAAGGACGCCAACGGCCAATTGCAGGCAACCCTGCGCAGTTGGTGCGAGCACGACGGCCAGAGCCAGGCCTGCGCCGATGCCCTGGGCATCCATCGCAACAGTTTGCGTTACCGCATGGAGCGCATCGCCGAACTCAGTGGCGTCGACCCACTGACCCTGGACGGCATGCTCGCGCTCTACCTCGGTGTTCAGCTGTTGCCCCAGGCTTTGTCGGAATGAACAACAAAGCCCAGCCGTACTTGTGCATCGGACCGGCGTCATCGGCGCTGCCAACTGGCAGCATGGGCGTTATAAAAACCGGAGAAAGCCCATGAAGATCATCATCGCCCCCGACTCGTTCAAGGACAGCCTGAGTGCCGAAGGCGTCGCCCAGGCTATTGCCCAAGGCTTGGCCGACGTCTGGCCGGATGCGCAGTTGCTCCAGTGCCCAATGGCGGATGGGGGTGAAGGCACGGTGGAATCGGTACTCGCCGCCTGTAACGGCGAACTGCGCAGCCAAACAGTGCAAGGACCACTGCGCGGTACGGTTGACGCGCGTTGGGGCTGGCTGGCCGACAGCCACACGGCGATCATCGAAATGGCCGAAGCCAGCGGCCTGCAACGGGTACCACCGGGGCAGCGCGACGCCTGTTGCAGCACCACATTCGGCACCGGCGAACTGATTCGCGCCGCACTCGACCTGGGTGCACAGCGCATCATCCTGGCGATTGGCGGCAGCGCCACCAATGACGGTGGCGCCGGCGCGATGCAGGCGCTTGGCATGCAGTTGTTCGACGCCCAGGACCAGCCGTTGCCACCGGGTGGCCTGGCCTTGTCGCGCCTGGCGCGGATCAATCTCGAGCGGCTTGACCCACGCCTGGCCGAGGTGCGCTTTGAAATCGCTGCCGACGTCAATAACCCACTGTGTGGCCCTCATGGCGCCTCGACCATCTTTGGCCCGCAAAAAGGTGCCGATCCCACGCAAGTGCAACAACTGGATGCCGCACTCAGTCACTACGCCGACCACTGCGCCCAAGTCCTGCGCAAAGACGTACGCGACGAACCCGGCAGTGGTGCGGCCGGTGGCCTCGGTTTCGCCGCCAAAGCTTTCCTCGGCGCACAGTTTCGCGCCGGTGTGGAAGTCGTCGCCGACCTGGTCGGCCTCGACGCCGCCGTACGCGGTGCCGACCTGGTGATCACCGGCGAAGGCCGCTTCGACGCCCAGACCCTGCGCGGCAAAACTCCGTTTGGCGTGGCGCGTATCGCCCAGCGGCACAATGTGCCGGTGATCGTCATCGCGGGCACCCTTGGCGACGGTTATGCGCAAATGTATGCCCACGGTGTCGATGCCGCGTTCGCCTTGCCGTCCGGTCCGATGAGCCTGGAACAGGCGTGCAGCGAGGCACCACGGTTGTTGCGCGAACGGGCCGCGGATATTGCGCGGGTGTGGCGCACTGCCGCTCGACGCTGACGCAACGCCCCAGACATGGGACAATCCGCGCCTTTTCGACACGGAGAGTCCCCATGCTGCGCCGCTTACTTCCGGCCCTGTTGCTGGCCGCTATCACCCCTCAAGCCTTGGCTCAACCGCCTGTGGAAACCGTGCCATTGCTGCGGGAAATCAAGCAGTGGGTCATCGGTTGCGACAACCTGCGCAATTGCCACGCCCTCAGCGCGCCCAGCGGCGTCGACGAAGAGGACTACAGCTCGCTGACCTTGCATCTCTGGCATCAGGCCGGGCCTGAAGGCTATCTGCGTTTGCGCTTTGACCATCGCGGCCAGGCCGTGGACCTTTCCACCCTGCGGCTGGACGGTCAGCCGCTGGGGCCGGACCTGACCCGCGACTTGCACGTCGAGCTGGACGATCAGGGCGGCGATCCCGACATGCAGTCCTACGGCGTGATCGAAGAGCCCGCGGCGCGGCGTCTGTTGCAGCGTTTGCGCAATGGCCAGCGCTTGCAGTTGCCGGGTGAAGACGAGGCCCACGTATCGCTGAGCGGGCTGAGTGCAGCGTTGCTGTTGATGGATGCGGTACAAGGGCGGGTGGATAACGTCACCGCACTCGCACGGCCGGGCAAGGGGGCCGCGAGTGAAGTGCCGCCGCGCTTGCCGCCCCCCGTGCTGCGTAGGTTCCAAACCGCGCCACCGCTGAGCGCGACAGAACAAGCCGGGCTGGTCGCCGCCGCATTGCAGGCGGTCACGCCGGAGGAGGGTGAAGCCGAAGCCAACGTGGGCGCGCTGTCAGAGAAGGAAGCGATGACTGTCACGCGTTATGACTGCGCAGCCTACAACTGCGAGTTCGATGTCAGCCGCCGTGAACGACAAGCGCCCTACAAACAAACTCAGCTGAAACTGCAGCCATTGCCGCTGGACGCGGCGGAACTGCAAGGCTCGGTCGGCTACGACGAAAGCACCGGCACCCTCAGTTACTTCTACAAGCAGCGTGGGATCGGAGACTGCGGTGGCGGTGGCGTCTGGGTGTTTGACGGCAAGGCGTTCCAGCTCAGCGAGTTTCATGTGATGCCGCGCTGCACCGGCGTGGCTTATGGCGATTGGCCGTCGTTGTGGACGACTCAGCCGGCACCCTAGCCAGCGGGCGGGCGTGGCCTCTACACTGGGCGGCCACTTGTCTTTCAAAGGATGAAACACAATGCACACGCCTGAACCCCATATCGTCATCCAGCGTTTTACCGAGGCCCACCTGGAGGGCGTCGCCGCGCTCTATAACGAACCGGCCGTGTGCCGTCAGGTGCTGCAAATGCCTTTCCAATCGATTGAGGCGTGGCGCAACAAGCTGGAAATGGACAACGAGCGGCGCCTACAGCTGGTGGCGGTGCATGGCGGGGAAGTGATCGGCCAACTCGGCCTGGAACAACAACTGCGTGTGCGCCGCAGCCATGTCGGATCGTTCGGCATGGGTGTGGCCCCGGCCTGGCAGGGCAAGGGCGTGGGCTCGCGCCTGCTGGCGGCCGCGCTGGACGTGGCCGACAACTGGATGAACCTGCGCCGGGTAGAGCTGACGGTGTACGCCGACAACGAAGCCGCGCAGCAGTTGTACCGCAAGTTCGGTTTCGAGGTGGAAGGGCGCATGCGCGATTACGCCGTGCGTGACGGCGCGTTCGTCGACACCGTGAGCATGGCGCGCCTGCGCCAATCCGCCTAGTCCTGCAACGCGAACGCTACCGCAGCCTGCGCATGCAGCTCGGTGGTGTCCAACAGCGGCAACTTGCTGTGCTGCGGCTTGATCAGCAGGCCGATTTCCGTACATCCGAGAATGATCGCCTGGGCGCCGCGCGCGGCCAGGGACTCGATCACCCGTTGGTAGACCTGGCGCGAGGCTTCGCTGATCACGCCGACACACAACTCCTCGTAAATGATCCGGTGCACCGCTTGGCGCTCGTCCGCGTCGGGCACCAGCACGCTCAAACCGTGGTCGGCCAGGCGTGACTTGAGAAAGTCCTGTTCCATGGTGAACGCCGTGCCCAGCAAACCCACGGTCAAGGTGCCTGCTGCAACAGCGGCCAACCCCGCCGCATCGGCGATGTGCAGAAACGGAATCGACACTGCCGCCTCGATACGCGGCGCCACCAGATGCATGGTGTTGGTACACAGCACGACGCAGTCGGCCCCGCCGGCTTGCAGGCGCCGCGCAGCCTCTTCGAGGATCAGCGCGGCGTCGTCCCAACGCCCGGCGTGTTGTGCCTGCGCCACCGGGCCGAAATCCACGCTGTACATCAACAGTTGCGCCGAGCGCAGCGGGCCCAGTTGCTCACGCACCTGCTGGTTGATGAGGCGGTAGTATTCGGCGCTGGACTCCCAGCTCATGCCGCCGATAAGGCCGATGGTGCGCATGCGATGCTCCTGACAGGGGTAGTCGGCCCACCTTACCCATCGACCACGGATTAGTCATACGCAGTTGTCCACCAAATCGCCGGTGCAGTTTCACATGTCGAGGTTGATCCAGCCCGGTTTGGCATGTTCCGGTGCAACCGCGTTGACCTGTTTGCCGGTGGCCTGCTCCACCCGTTGTGCCACCTCGGGATCGTCGGCGAAGGGGAGCAGGCTGGCGTCATCCAGACTCTGCTCGGATTGCCCGCGCAAGCAGTACTCCACGGCGCCATACAGGCACATCAACAGCAACCAGCCCCACATCAGGCGATTCGCGCATCTAGCTGGGCCATGCGCACGTCGGCGCTGCGCACCGTCCGCCAGGTGTTGTAGGCCATCAGCAGCATGCCCGCCAGGAAAAACACGCCACCGGCGAAACGTACGACAAACCCCGGATGGCTGGCCTGCAAGGCTTCGACAAACGAGTAGGTGAGGGTGCCATCATCGTTCACCGCTCGCCACATCAGGCCCTGGGTAATACCGTTGACCCACATCGAGGCGATGTACAGCACCGTGCCGATGGTCGCCAGCCAGAAGTGCAGGTTGATCAGCGGCACACTGTGCATCTGTTCGCGGCCGAACACCTTGGGGACCATGTGGTACAGCGAGCCGAACGTGATCATTGCCACCCAACCGAGCGCGCCGGCGTGCACGTGGCCGATGGTCCAGTCGGTGTAGTGGGACAGAGCGTTGACGGTCTTGATCGCCATCATCGGGCCCTCGAACGTGGACATGCCGTAGAACGCCAGCGACAACACCAAAAAGCGCAGGATCGGGTCGGTGCGCAACTGATGCCAACCGCCGGACAAGGTCATCATGCCGTTGATCATCCCGCCCCAACTCGGCGCCAGCAGGATCAGCGACATTGCCATGCCCAGTGACTGCGCCCAGTCCGGCAGCGCGGTGTAGTGCAAATGGTGGGGCCCTGCCCAGATATACAGGGTGATCAATGCCCAGAAGTGCACGATGGACAGGCGATAGGAATACACCGGCCGCCCGACTTGTTTCGGCACGAAGTAGTACATCATCCCGAGGAAGCCCGTCGTCAGGAAAAACCCTACGGCGTTATGTCCGTACCACCACTGCACCATCGCATCGGTCGCCCCGGAATACACCGGGTAGGACTTGAACCAATCCACCGGGATCGCCAGGTGATTGACCACGTGCAACATGGCGATCACCAGGATAAACGCGCCGAAAAACCAGTTGCCCACGTAGATATGCCGGGTTTTGCGCCGTACCACGGTGGTGAAAAACACCACCGCGTAGGCTACCCACACCACCGCCATCCACACCGCACCGGAGAACTCGATTTCGGCGTACTCCTTGGTGGTGGTGTAGCCCAGCGGCAGGCTGACCAGCATGATCACGATGACCGACTGCCAACCCCAAAAGGTAAACGCGGCCAAGCGGTCGGAAAACAGCCGCACCTGGCAAGTGCGCTGCACCGCGTAATAGCTGGCGGCAAACTGTGCGCTGCCGGCGAAGCCAAAAATCACCAGGCTGGTGTGCAAGGGCCGCAGGCGGCCAAAGGTGGTCCAGGGCAGATCAAGGTTCATTTGCGGCCAGACCAGCTGCGAAGCGATCCACACGCCCATGGCCATGCCGACAACACCCCAGACGATGGTGGCAATGACGAATTGACGGACGACTTTATAGTTATAGGCCTGTCCGATTGTTGCTGTGCTCATGCTCAGTCCTCCCACGGTTCCAAGTGGCGGGCACTGTAGGAAGAGTGACAAAAACAAAACAGCCTCAGTAAAAGCTCATTAATGCGGATCAGTTTGTTTGCTATGAAAACAAGGCCACTGGCGGCGCTGATCCGCTATTTATCGCGGGACCTGCGCTTTTATCCCACTGCACCGCAATGGCCCCGGGCTTTAATCGTACGGTGTGTGACGGCATCTGCCATGATCAGCCCTCGCGACCTGGCTCACCCAAGGAGTTCCGCAATGGACGATGTACAGCAACTGGGCGAGATGCTTCGTCATTACGCCAACACCGAAGCGCACAAAAAACAGCAATTTGATGTGCAGTCGGCCCGTTGGGCGCAAAAGCTTGGCGAGTTGTTCGGGCAGATTGAGCAGTGGCTGGAGCCGGTCAAGACAGTCGGGTTGCTTGAAGTCCACCGAGAAGCTTATGTGGCGAGCGGCCCGAGCGTCCCGGTGGAGACCTCGACCTTCAAGACCGAGAAGTTGAACGTGCAGATCACCGGCAAGACCGTGGAGTTTGTACCGGATGTCATGGGTGCGGGCGGCTTGATCTCGGTGGCGGTAATGGGCCTGACGGCCGCGCGTCACGGCAGTGTCTCGCTGGTGTTGCCGGCGGATAAAAACGACTGGTTATGGAAGAAAACCAACGGCCTCAAAGACCCGGACACCTTTGGCTTTGATGCGAATTTCCTGGCCTCGCAGTTACAGGGCCTGATTCCACGTGAACGCAGCTGAGCCGGCTATTTCTCCAGAGTTGGCTATACCTACAGCTCGATGTTTCAGTGATGATCGCCAAGGAGTGCCGTGATGAAACCAAGACTAATGCTCAGCGCGCTGTGCGTTGCCTCCATCGCAATGGCAGGCTGCGCCAGCAAAATCACGCAACCGGATGAATATTCCGGGTTTCTTTCCGACTACAGCCAGCTCAAGGAGGCCAAGTCGCCGTCGGGCGCCGAAGTGATGCGCTGGGTCGATCCCAAGCTCGACCTGAGCCGCTACCACGCGGTGTTTATCGAGCCGACCCAGTTCTACCCCAAGCCCCAAGCCAGCGCAAAAATTCCCGACAGCACCCTCAATGGCATCAACGCCTACTACAACCAGGCGCTCAAGCGTGAACTGGAGAAATCCCTGCCGCTGGCCAAGGCCCCAGGCCCCGGGGTGGTCGTGGTACGCGCAGCGATAACCGCCGTCAGCAGCAAGACCGAAGCGCTCAAGCCTTACGAGTACATTCCGGTGGCGCTGGCCGTGGCGGCGGTGAGTACCGGCGCGGGTATCCGTGACCAGGAAACCACGTTGGGCACTGAGGCACAGTTTCTCGACGGGGCCAGCGGCAAGGTGCTTGCCCAAGTGGTGCGCAAAGGCACCGGCAAGCCGCTGGCCAACGACGCGCAGGTAATGAAGGCCGATGACGTCAAGAGTGTGATCGATGGCTGGGCATCAGACCTGCATCAGTCTTATCTAAAGCTGAAAAGACCCTAGAACGTGTTGCGCGCCTGGCGATTGTAGTAGCTGAGCAGGCTGTCATAGCGGCGGGCGACGACATAATAGTCGTCGCTCAGTTGCTGCGGCGACGCGTGATCAAGCCAATCGTTGAGCAACGCATGCATCGCCTCAAGGTAGGCGTCGACGCTCGGTTTGACGCTGTACCAGAGGTAGGCCGCGTCCTCGTCGCGGGCGGTGCGCGGGACACCTTTGGCGAAGCGTTCAGTGTTCTCGCCAGCCACCTGCACGGCGGCCGCCAGCGTCGCCAGCGCTTGGGGCGTGAGGCTGGCGTTGCGCATGCCCTGGTCGACCTGGTTGATTGCCTGGCGCGCTGTGATCATGTAATTGAGCACGTGCCAGTGCAGGTCTTCGCCGAAACGAGCTTTTAGCAGGGTCAGTTGCGCGGGTCGCAAGCGCTGTTCCTCGCGTTCCAGCGCGCGGCGCAGCTCGGCGGAGATCGACGTGTAGGCCGCGCCTTCTTTGAGCATGTTCTTCCTGAGCAGCGCCAACATGTTGTCGTTGAACAAGCGTTCGTAGGCCGCCGACTGTGGCTGGGACGACTTGGACGCGTAGATCAACCCGGTGATGGCATTCAGGCTCGGCACGAACCGCTCGGCTAGGCCGATCAAGCGGCTACCGGGTTGCTGGCTCTTGAGTTTGAGCGCGATGTTTTCACCGCAGACATCTTTCTGGATCACCCGCGCCTCGGGCTCGGTGGTATCGCCGAATTCGCTGCGGTTGTGCGGATAGCCGGCGGGGTACAGTGTTGACTGCCCATCGCTGAGGTTCGGGTTGGCGCGGCGGTAGTACACCAGTCGCGTATCGCGGTCGACGCGGTTGACGCAATCGATGAGCGGTGCCAGCGCGCTGGCCATTGCCGTGTCGGCGCCATCGCGCTGGTCCCACCACAACCCCACCAGTTGCACTTGCCTGGCGGCACCGGCGAGGCCAAACAGGCCCATGACCAGCGCAATGCCGAGGGCAATAAACCAATTGGAATTCATTGTGCAGCCTCCTGGCCATACCACTGCTCCTGCGTCGCAGGGGCCTGGCAGTGATCGGCGGTGCGCGGCATGCGGCTGCACAAACGCTCGGTCCACTGTTGCAGGCCTTGATTGCGAGTGACCAGGTAGTGGTTGTCGAGCACCTTCAAGCCGCCGTACAGCGCGATGCCGCCGACGACGCACAGCGCAATAGCGAGGTTGGTCTTGCGCGGGTTGCGCACGGACCACGGCGTGTGTTGGTTCATGAACGGCCGCTTGACTGCACCGATCAACGCCAGTGCCAGCACCAGGGTCAGGCTGGCGAGGGGGCCGAACCAGTAACCGAGGACGGCGACGAGCACCCCACCGGGCAGCAGATCACGAAGCGGCAGCAAGGGCAGGTGAGTGGGGCTGAGCCAGCGCGGCAGGCGCTGGCTCAGGCGCTCGTCCTGCAAGCGATATTGATGCGCCAGCGGCCGCCAGACCTGCCATGCCACACCCGCGCCTATTGCAAAGGCCAGCGACCACAACAGCCCTAGGCCGACAGTCGGGACGACGTTGCCGTGCAAGGTGTCGGCCTGCCCGAAGGTGCCGACCACACACGCCAACAGCAGCGCCACCAACCATGGCCAGGTGTCCAGGCTCTTGTCCCAACCTTGCCAGAAATACACGGTGCCACCGGGCATCGCTTCGGCCACGGCGACGTGTTCGGCGTAGATGTCCGCGCTGAGTGCCTGGCAAGCCTGCCAGTCGTCTTCATCCAAGCGCTGGGCAAATGCGCGACGCTGACCGAGTGTCATCGGTGCCAACAGCAAGCGGGCGGCGCGTTGCTGGGGGCTGTAGGGCGGCTGTTCGGCCAGTGCACGCTGCTGGGCCAGGAACAGCGGTGCCTGCTGGCGGCGCAGCAGCAACGCCCACTCATCGGCAGGGCAGCTGTGGTCCGCGCCACCGTGCCAGCCCTGGCCGACGCAGACCGCGTCAAACACCGCGCTCGACCAATAACGGTTGTTTGCCAGCAGCCTGGCCAGCCATTCGTTGAACCAGTCGGCGTGGGGGTATTTGCTCACCCACGTACGCTCGTTCCGTGCGGCATAGGCGGCGAGGAATGCCCCGTCGTGTTGTTGCTCAAGGGCCTCGTACAGAGGTTTTTGCAATGCGGTGCGTTGTTGGTATTCCAGGGTTTGCATCAATGCAACGGGCAGTTCCAGGCGCTGCCAGGCCGTCATCCAATTGAACGTTTCGAACGCCCACCGGGTGTCGGCGGCGTCGAGTTCGCCGTCGACACTGCGTTGCAACAGGTGAATTTCGAAGAGCAGCAGCGTGCCGTCGGCCATCGCGGCTTGATAGCGCTGGTCGAGGCTGATGCCCGTTTCCTCGACCAGCACCTCGGGGGCCTCGTCGTACGCTTGCGCACTCCACGCCAACGCCGCTTCGTAGGCTTCGCGCAAGCGCTGGAAGCCCTCGGGGTCGTCATCCGGACGGGTCTTTTTCAGTAACGCCGCGTATTGACGCTTGATTGCGCGGCTATCGGCGTCCGGGGTGAGGCCGAGGACATTCCAGCAAGTCATATGCAGTACAACTCCATAAACAGCAGGGTGTTACTTGAGCGGTGTCAGCGGCGGCAGTTTCCACTGACCGCTCCCTACCTCGGGCTTGGGCAGATAGATGCGCAGCACTGCGTAGAACGGCCCGGTCGGGGCGGGCAGCCAGTTGCTTTGCTCGGCTTTCGGCGGCTCGTGGTGCTGCAACGCCAGCGTCACGCCGCCATCGGCGTCAGGCTTGAGGTCTGCCAACATGCGTGAATTGATCACGTAGCGTTTCTTGTGGTTGGGCACCAGCTGCTTGGTCTTGGCGTCGTACATGGTCAGCGACCAGAACGCATCGGTCGGCGGCAGTTGGTCCTTGGCGAAGTGTACGGTGTAGCTGTGGCGCGCGCCGTTGGCCGGTTTGCCGTCACTGTCGAGGACGTACTTCAGGTGCGCGATTTCATCGCTGGAACTGCCGAAAAGCCCTTGGTCGGCGCCGGCGTAGCGGTAGAGGTAATTGTTCTTGAGGCGGTCGCGGCTACCGTAGAGATCGGCCCTGGTCACCTGGTTGGTGTCGAGCTTGTCCTTCTTGAAGGCGGCGAACTCGGCCCGGGCATCGCTGATTCCGTCCTCAAGGGCTTTACGCTGTTCTGCGCTCAACTGGTTGACCTTGAATGGCGCACCTGCGGCGATGCCGATCTTGGCGAAGCGGGCCAACAGGTCTTTTTCGCTGTCCTGGGGCGCAGCAAACGCCAGCATGAAGTTCAGGTAGCGGAACAGCTGCGGGCCTTCGGTCATGGTGGCCATGGGCTTGGGCCATTCGATCCTGGGCGCGGCGGCCGGGGCCGGCTGTTTCACGTAGCTGCTCAGGGGCTGTACTTTGTAGCCGCCCTGGATCTGCTTGACCTTGCCCAGGTCTTTTTCATCGAACAGCTGCGTGCGGTACAGGGCGTAGGCAATGTTGCTTTCGCTGTAGAGCACGCGGTCGATGTCCACCGGCTGCTGACCTTTCCAGCCTGGGCCTGCGACCATGTAGTGGCCGCCATTGTTGCCTGTGCTGCGGGTACCCAGGTAGGCGAAGTTCTGCGTATACAGGTCGATCAACTGCACCGAGTAGTAACGGTTGTCGTCGATCTTGGGCAGGGTCAGTACCTGGGGTTCCTTGCGCAGGTCCATCCAGACGAAGGAGTAGGGCGTGTCCACGTTGGGGGAGGCGACGGCGGAGTCCTTGGGGGTGAGCACCTGGGCGGAATTGGCGATGCGATTGAACGGCGCCTTGAAGTTGGCACCGCCTTTATCAACGGCCTGGGTGTAGAGCGTCTTGTACATCGCCACCACCGGGTAGCCGTACAGATAGGCTTCCTTGGCAATGGCGCGGGCTTCGGCGGGGCTGGCGGTGAAGTCGGCCAGGGCGCCGGTACTCATGAGTATCGAGAGGCTCGCCAACAGCAGGCGCGTCGGTTTTCCAATCATGTTGTTGCGTCCTTCCAGAGAGCTTATTTAGAGGGCGGGGAATCAGAGCGCCGAGTTTCCAATTTTATTGGCCCAACGTCACGTTAATCCCTGACCGGCCCATGCAAAAATGCCGCCCGGGCAGGCGGCACTCGTACGGCGTTGGCGTCAGGCGGTGCGCAGGATCGACTGGACCTTGTCACGTAACTGGTCGATGGAGAACGGCTTGCCGATCACCTGCATGCCAGGCGGTACATCAATGTTTTCCGCATAGCCGCTGGCAAACAGGATCGGCAGCGCGGGGCGTAGCTCACGTACCTTGGCCGCCAGTTGCTTGCCGTCCATGTCTGGCAGGCCGACGTCGGTCATCATCAGGTCGATCGGTTGATCCAGATTGTTGACCAACGCCAGCGCTTCTTCGGCATCCGCGGCCTCAAGCACACTGAACTCCAGTTCTTCGAGCACGTCGACGATCAGCATGCGCACGATGGCGTCATCTTCGACTACAAGGATGGTGGAGGCGAGCGGGGGCATAGTGAAAATTCCTGAAAAGTGAAGGTGCCGGTCTTGGTCAGTTGACAGACGATTCTCTAGTGAGTCGTATCAAGCCCGGCAAGTTCCCGAAACAGGCACGGCATTGTGCCGGTATCCCCAACGAATGTCCCGCCCGTCATATCGCCGTGCTAAACAAGCCATGCAGGCTGGTGATACTGCCCGTACTCTGCATCAACTCCAACTCGTTGAACTCGGCATATTTGTACTCAGGGCGGGCTCTGTCTGCGCCATAAGGCTGCATCAGCACATTCGAGCGGCCGCTGCTCAGCGCGCTGTCCAGGCCCTTCCTCATTGCCTCTTCAGTCGGGAACTTGACCAGGCCGAAGTTGGGGTCGTAGTAAAACCATTGCTTTGTGTTGTTCTGCATACTCATACCGGCCAGTACTACATGGCCACGATCGCGAATCAGCAGCTGTGTGGGTGCCGCTGCATTGGCCAAATCGTCAATGATCGTCTGATGGCCCGCCTGCGTTGGTGTTTGCAGACCATGAACGCGGTTTTCCAGGATGCCTTGGAAACGGGTCAGGTCCTGGCGAAATTTGATCGATTTGGGATTGTTCAGATCGGCAATCGAGGTAAAGAAATTCCCGATCAATATCTCTGACTTGTTATTTTCAATCGCCAGCGCCATTGCATTGGCGAGCACGGCGCATTCGCCCTCGGAGAGGACGTCTGCCTGGCTCAAATAAAAGCCTTGGGGCATGGGGATCAACGTTCCACCCGCCGCGCGTATTTCGTCACTGAATATCTTCGAGTTACTCAGGCTGATTTCGATGCGTTTCTTTTCTAAGGCCCTGAACAAAGTTCCCACCTGCTCAGGCGTTCGATGACTGTCGACAGCCAACTCTTTGAGTTGCTCCAGGTTCATGGATGGAAAATACCCTGGGATGTCGTCCGGCCTGCCTGAAGTGTATCCACGCAAATAAGACACCTCATCGATCGCCTTCGCCTGGCTGACGACCCTCTGAAATACCAATGGAAGATCCTGGGTGGGTGGGTTCGGGGCAACCACCGTGGCCAACCAATTGAGCAGATGACTATCAAGCGCCTTGACTGCACCGTCCTGCGCAACGGCAGTAGGCACAAAGCCCTGCAAGGCCCCCCCATAAGGCTGCATGTTGTCGACATCAAAGGCATGCCACTTGCCATCCTTGAGCACGGCGCCGGTTGCTACGCTTTGGCCGTCGACAGGGAGGGTGCCATATGCCGCCAAGGTGTGGTGTTTGCTGGCGGCTTTGAGCACGTCATAGCTGCCGGTTGCCCCCCGCAGCTCATTGATGCCTTGCAGCATTCTGGCGCCAATTCGCTTGAGACCGTTGCTGGCGAGCCGGGCGGTGCCCAGCGCCAAGTCACCCGCGCCACTGAGGGGGTTCAACGTGCTGATTGCGGCCGCACCGATGACTTTGCTGACCTTGTAGGCTTTGGTCGCCGTAGAGAGTGTCGAATTGCCAATCTTGACGGCCTTGCCGACTGTGCCTGCACCAGCGGTGAGAAAACCGAAAATATCCAAGGCCAGATCAAACGCACCATCGCCGAAATTGCCCTTTTGAAAGTTGACAATAGCCGAGCGAAAGGGGATCACGTCCAGCATGACATCGACGATGCTGGCAATCTTCCTATTGCGCAGGTCTTCGGTGGTAGAGCCTTTGGCGTGGTCTTTGATGTCTTGACTGTCTAGATCAAAATGTTTGACAAACGTGTCGGCAATCGCCTGGGTACGCGGCGAAGCAAAGCTGTCCGGGATAGCCTCCAACGACCTTGGCGCTGCGCGGGCCAAGAGGGTATCGCCGAACGTTTCGGTTTTGCTGACTCTACTGCCATCTCGCGTCTCGCGGACCTCTGCCTGCCAAGGCAAGGCATGGGTGATGCTGCCTTTGTCAAAGTCGATTGAGTACGCGGTGGTCTTGCCATTGCGCTTGACGCTGACCATCAGCGCCTTGTCGGTTGGAAGTGGGGTTTGATCAAAAAAATCGGTGCCTAACTGGTAGGCCTTGTTTTGAAAGAACCGGACTTCGCCATATTCGAAGTTCTGTCGGTCTTCCAGAGGGAGTTGAGCTATCAGGTGCTGGATGCTGGTGCCGACGGCTTTTTTCTTGTCTTCGATCCCCTTGGCAAATTCGGCTTCAAACGCGTCGAGGACCCTGAACCGTTTATTGGCGTTCAGCTCGGCCATCGGAAGCCGGCTGTCCTTCGAGCGAAAAACCAGGTTTTTGTTCTTCAGGCTCATCATGGCGACATCAAGCATCGAGTGCTCGCCGGCTAAAATAACGGTTTCTCTCGCAGGTGATCCGTTATCGGGAAAGTAACGTTGCAGCACCTTGATGGCTTTGACTTCGAATAACGCTTCTTTGCCGGGGAAGCGCCTGCTCAGCTCCGCCAGTGCCATCTCCCTGCGCGATGGCAACGCTTTATCCAAGGTTTCTGTGGCGCCACGCATCTGCGCAATACGGGCATTGAACGTATCGAACAATGTCTTCATATCTTCAGGGGTGTAGAGGTGATCGGCTTTCCTGGCCACCACGCCGTGGGCGTTGCCCCAGTTCAACAGGGCGGCTTTTTGTGCACTTTCGGTAACGGCTGGATTGGACTGCGCGGCCAATTCGGCTGCTTGCATAACTTGGAGAAAGGTCATGTTAGGGACCTTTCCGGGCGTCTGGGCGTCAACGGTTGTCGCTGCAACGTCCAGGTTGAGCCAGGCCGGGCTGCCGTAGGTGATGTTGCTGGGAATGTCTTTGATCAAGAATGCAGGCGCTCGGCTCGCCAGTAGCAGATGGGCATCGGCCGCCGCCGTGGCGAGGCTGGACCGGCCTTGAGCGACCAGATGCTGTTGCAAGCGCTCAACCACCACCGACGCAGGCTGACCGATATGCGCTTGGGCCGCCAGGTCGAAACCGGCCACTGTGTTCCGGTCAAGCGCTGTGGCTAGGTCCGGGTCTAGCTGAAGGTTGATGGCGGCGAGCAGGTAATCGGTATCGCTGCGTTCTGTTGCAATGCCTTGCATATGTTCCCGCAGCGCCTTTCCCATCAATTTGGCTGCTGGGCTGTTGAGCAGAGCGTCCAGCAGCTTGGCCGGACTGTTCAAGGTCTGCGGCGAGAGCGGTAGCTGATAGCGCAGGAACTCCAATATCCCCCCCGGTGTGCTCGCAACCGATGGTTGGGTTCCAAGGTGATGGGTATGACGTTGAGCGAACGCTGTCAGGCGCGCCTGCTCGTCGTTACTCAACGGTATTGGCCAGGACAGAGCGCCACTCAAGTCGCCCAGTTGATGGGGGTTAACCGTGTTCCTCGCCGAATTGGCGAGCGCTACCAAGGGGGGAGAAGTGACAGGTTGTGAATGCTGAGCGTTGGGCAACGCATCGGCGTCCGGGGGATCTTGCCCTTCGGTCACGGTGACGGGCGCGGAATAGAAACTGTCGTAAGCGCTGGAAATTCCGTACGGGAGCAAGCCTATTATCATTTGGGCGTACCTGCGAAGGGAGGAGAGGTGCCGGCGAGGCACACTTTTATCGGTTCGGCATGCCATGGGTTGCCCGAAATGAGGTGAGCGTTCCTGCAAGAGGACCGAAATTTCGTTTAAGACTGTGTGGCTACCCGTAAGCGCGTGGTAAGGCATTCGAGTAAAAACGACGGGCAAACATGGCCTCTCGCCCACCTTTGGGGCAAACTCCCGGTTTTTCCCCACTCGGCCAAGGCATGCCTATGACTCCCGCGACGTCTGTCGATGAAAAGAGCTTCCGTACTCTCCTGAGCCGAAATGTGGCACTGCCATTGGGTGTGGGCGTGCTCAGTGCGGTGTTTTTCGTGTGCTTGATTACCTATCTCTTGTCGGTAATCCAGTGGGTTGAACACACCGATCGGGTGATCAACAACCTCAATGAATCGTCAAAACTCACGGTTGACCTGGAAACCGGCATGCGCGGTTTCTTGATCACGGGTGACGAGCATTTCCTCGACCCCTATGAGGTCGCCAAGCCGCGCATCATTGCCGACTTGCGCAACTTGCAGGAACTGGTGGCGGACAACCCGCAGCAACTCGACCGCCTCAAGCGCCTCGAAGCCCTGCAAAGCGAGTGGAACAATTACGCTCAATCGATGATTGATATGCAGCGCCACTCCGGTGACTACCGCAGCGCGGTCAAGGCCGGTCGGGGCAAGCGCCTGACCGATGAGATCCGCAAGGAATACGACGACGCGGTGGCAATGGAGCAGCAGTTCCGGCTCTCGCGCAACGAACAAGTCACCCGCGCCACGGTGATCAGCGTCACGCTGTACCTGGCGTTCGTACTCGGCTTGAGCGGGTTTCTAGCCTACGTTGGCAGGAAGAATTTACTTTCCTTGTCAACCAGTTACGCCGCAAACCTCGCGTCTCAACAGAAGATCGCACGGCGTCTGGAGCAGCAAGCCTGGCTGCGTAACGGCCAGACCGAGCTGGCAGAGCAAGTGCTCGGCCAACTGACGCTGAACATGCTGGGCCGCAATATCCTGCAATTTTTTGCCCAATACATGGGCTCGGTTGTCGCCGCGCTGTATGTCCGCGAAGAACACGGCGGCCTCAAGCGTGTGGCCACCTATGGTTTTTCCCGCGAGCAGGAGCAACTGGAACAGGCGATCTACAGCGACGAAGGCATCGTTGGGCAAGCCGCCCAGCTTGATCGCCTGATTCGCTTGGATGATGTGCCGGTGGATTACTTCAAGGTCAGCTCCGGCCTGGGCGAAGGCCCGACCCGTAGCGTTCTGGTCATGCCCACCAGCGACGACGACCGTGTCAATGGCGTGGTCGAGCTGGGTTTCCTGCGCCCGCTGGAAGAACGTGACGTCGAGCTGCTGGAACTGATCGCCGGCAACATCGGTACGTCCATCGAAGCCGCACGTTATCGCCAACGTTTGCAGGAAGTGCTGGCCGAGACCCAGCAGCTCAACGAAGAGCTGCAAGTGCAGCAGGAAGAGCTCAAGACCGCCAACGAAGAGCTCGAAGAACAGTCGCGCATCCTCAAGGAGTCCCAGACCCACCTGGAAATCCAGCAGGCCGAGCTGGAACAGACCAACGAGCAACTGGCCGAGCAGACCCAGGTGCTTGCAGACCAGCGCGATGCGTTGGATCGCAAGAACGCCGAGTTGAGCCAGGCTCAACTCGAACTGGAAGACCGCGCCGACGAGTTGACGCGCTCGAGCAAGTACAAGTCCGAATTCCTCGCCAATATGTCCCACGAGCTGCGCACACCGCTGAACAGCTCGTTGATCCTGGCCAAACTGCTCGCGGAAAACCCGCAGGAAAACCTCAGCGCCGAGCAGGTCAAGTTCGCCGAATCGATCTATTCCGCCGGCAATGACCTGCTCAACCTGATCAACGACATCCTTGATATTTCCAAGGTCGAGGCCGGCAAACTGGAAGTGCGTCCGGAGACTTCCAGCGTCGCCCGCCTGGTCGACGGCCTGCGCGGCATGTTCGAGCCCCTGGCGGCGGACCGCAAGCTGGGCTTCCAGGTCGATATACAGGACGATGCCCCCGCGATGCTGTTCACCGACCGCCAGCGTCTGGAACAGATCCTCAAGAACCTGCTATCCAACGCGGTCAAGTTCACCGAACAGGGCGAGGTGAGCCTGTCGGTGTCCGGCGTGCCAGGAGAGGGCATCGCCTTTACCGTGCGCGATTCGGGGATCGGGATTGCGCCGGACCAACAGGAAAGCATCTTCGAAGCCTTCCGCCAGGCCGACGGCACCACCAACCGCCGTTACGGCGGCACCGGGCTGGGCCTGTCGATTTCCCGCGACCTGGCGACCCTACTCGGCGGCTACATCAGCGTCACCAGCGTGCCGGGCGAGGGCAGCGTGTTCACCCTGGTGCTGCCGGAGCAATATGTGGAGCGCGGGGAAGACGCCGCCCCCATCGAAGCTCCGCGCCAAGTCGTGGTAGTGCCGGCACCGGCACCGGCGCCGGTGAAGGTCTCGCCGCTGCCGGTGGCCGATGCCACATTGATCCCACGCTTCGCCGACGACCGTGACAAAGCGCCGTTCGCCACACGCTGCATCCTGGTGGTGGAAGACGAGCCGAACTTTGCGCGCATCCTGTTCGATCTGGCCCACGAGCTTGGTTATCAGTGCCTGGTGGCCCATGGTGCGGACGAGGGCTACAACCTCGCCGAAGAGTATCTGCCCGACGCAATCCTGCTGGACATGCGCCTGCCGGACCATTCCGGGCTCACCGTGCTGCAACGCCTCAAGGAACACGCCAACACACGCCACATCCCGGTGCACGTGATTTCCGTGGAAGACCGCGTCGAAGCCGCCATGCACATGGGGGCCATCGGCTACGCGGTCAAACCCACCACCCGCGAAGAGCTCAAGGACGTGTTTGCGCGCCTGGAAGCCAAGTTGACCCAGAAGGTCAAGCGCGTGCTGCTGGTGGAGGACGATGACCTGCAACGTGACAGCATTGCCCGCCTGATCGGCGACGATGACATCGAGATCACCGACGTCGGCTACGCCCAGGCCGCCCTCGACCTGCTGCGCACCAACGTCTACGACTGCATGATCATCGACCTCAAGCTGCCGGACATGCTTGGCAACGAACTGCTCAAGCGCATGGCCACCGAGGACATCTGCTCGTTCCCGCCGGTCATTGTCTATACCGGGCGCAACCTGACCCGCGATGAAGAGGCCGAACTGCGCAAGTATTCGCGCTCGATCATCATCAAGGGCGCCCGCTCGCCGGAGCGCCTGCTCGACGAAGTCACACTCTTTCTGCACAAAGTCGAATCCCAGTTGTCCCATGACCGTCAGAAGATGCTCAAGACCGCCCGCAGTCGCGACAAGGTCTTCGAGGGGCGCAAAATCCTGCTGGTGGATGACGATGTGCGCAACATCTTCGCCCTGACCAGCGCCCTGGAGCACAAAGGCGCGGTGGTGGTGATCGGGCGTAACGGCTACGAAGCCATCGACAAACTCAATGAAGTCGAGGACATCGACCTGGTGCTGATGGACGTGATGATGCCGGAGATGGACGGTTACGAGGCCACGGCCCTGATCCGCCAGGACCCGCGCTGGAAAAAGCTGCCGATCATTGCAGTAACGGCCAAGGCCATGAAGGACGATCAGGAGCGTTGCCTCGCGGCGGGTTCCAATGACTACCTGGCCAAGCCGATTGATCTGGACCGCCTGTTCTCATTGATCCGCGTCTGGCTACCGAAGATGGAACGCATTTAAGTGGAGCGAAGTTTTTTGGAAAAAAGCAGCGATATTGAGCTGCGCCTGCTGATCGAGGCGATTTACCTCAAGTACAGCTACGACTTTCGCGACTACTCCGGTGCGTCGGTAAAACGCCGTGTGGCCCACGCCCTGCGCCAGTTCGACTGCGCGACGATCTCCGCCTTGCAGGAGCGAGTGCTGCACGACCCGGCCGCGTTCATGCAGTTGCTGCAATTCCTGACGATCCCGGTGAGCGAGATGTTTCGCGACCCCTCGCACTTTCTGGCGATCCGCCAGGAAGTCGTGCCGCTGCTCAAGACCTACCCGTCGATCAAGATCTGGATCGCGGGCTGCAGCACGGGGGAGGAGGTGTACTCCATGGCCATTCTGCTGCGCGAGGAGGGTTTGCTCGAACGCACGATCATCTACGCCACGGACATCAACCCGGCGTCCCTGGACAAAGCCAAGCAGGGGATCTTCTCCCTGGAAAACGTGCGGGCCTACACCGCCAATTATCAGCAGGCCGGTGGGCAACGTTCATTTGCCGACTACTACACCGCGGCTTACGATTACGCGATCTTCGACAAGACATTGCGCGAGAACGTGACCTTCGCCGACCACAGCTTGGCAACCGATAGCGTATTCTCGGAAACTCAATTAATTTCGTGTCGTAACGTATTGATTTATTTCAATAAAAAATTGCAGGATCGTGCGTTTGGATTATTCCATGAGTCGCTGTGCCATCGCGGCTTCCTGGTGCTGGGCAGCAAAGAAACCCTGGATTTCTCCGCCTACAGCAAGCAATTCGAACCGCTGGTCAAGCAAGAACGGATCTACCGAAAATCATGAATGACGCAGCAGCCAACCCGATTCACGGGATTGAAGCCATCGTTGTCGGCGCTTCCGCCGGCGGCGTCGAGGCGTTGCTGGGTATTTTTGCTGAGCTGCCCACAGGCTTTGGCTTGCCGATCATTGCCGTACTGCACCTGCCGGACGAGCGCCGCAGCCAGTTGGCCGAAGTCTTTGCCCGACGCCTGCGCATCCCGGTGCGCGAAGCACGGGACAAGGAATTGATCGAGGCCGGTACGTTGTTTTTTGCCGGGCCTGGTTATCACCTGTCGGTAGAAAACGACCGCAGCCTGTCCCTGAGCCAGGAAGACCGCGTGCATCATTCCCGCCCGGCCATCGACTACCTGTTCGCCTCGGCCGCCGATGCCTATGGCGCCGGCCTGCTGGCGATCCTGCTGACCGGCGCCAACCAGGATGGCGCGCGCGGCCTGGCCCACGTCAAGCAATCGGGTGGTACCACCATCGTGCAGGACCCCAAGGAGGCACGCATTGCCGTGATGCCCCTGGCGGCCCTGGCGCTGCACGCACCTGACCACATTCTTACTTTGAGCCGCATCGGTTCATTGCTGGCTTCCCTGGAATATTCCCCATGTTAAGTACTGTCCAGGCCAAATTGCTGATCGTCGACGATCTGCCGGAAAACCTGCTGGCCCTTGAAGCGCTGATCAAGCGCGAGGATCGCCAGGTCTACAAGGCATTGAGCGCCGACGAGGCCTTGTCGCTGTTACTGGAACACGAGTTCGCCATGGCGATCCTCGATGTCCAGATGCCCGGCATGAACGGCTTCGAGCTCGCCGAGTTGATGCGCGGCACCGAAAAGACCAAAAACATCCCTATCGTGTTTGTCAGCGCTGCCGGGCGCGAGCTGAACTACGCGTTCAAGGGCTATGAAAGCGGGGCCGTCGACTTCCTGCACAAGCCGCTGGATATTCACGCGGTCAAGAGCAAGGTCAATGTGTTCGTCGACCTGTATCGCCAGAGCAAGGCGATGAAGCAGCAGGTCGAAGCCCTGGAACGCAGCCGCCGTGAGCAGGAGCTGCTGCTCACGCGCTTGCAGGCCACCCAGGCCGAGCTGGAGCAGGCCGTGCGCATGCGTGACGACTTCATGTCGATTGTCGCCCACGAAGTGCGCACGCCCCTCAACGGGCTGATCCTCGAAACCCAGCTGCGCAAGATGCACCTGGCCCGGGACAACGCCGCGGCGTTCACCCTGGACAAGATGCACGCCATGGTCGACCGCGATGAGCGCCAGATCCAGAGCTTGATCCGCCTGATCGAAGACATGCTCGACGTGTCGCGTATCCGCACCGGCAAGCTGTCGATCCGCCCGGCACGGTTTGACCTGACGCAACTGGTGCGCAATCTGGTCGAGAACTTCGCCCCACAAGTGGCGGCGGCCAACTCCTCGATGCACCTGGTCGCCGAGGCGCCGGTCGAGGGCCTGTGGGATGAGTTCCGCATCGAGCAGGTGGTCAGCAACCTGCTGACCAACGCGTTGCGCTACGGGGCCAAAAGCCCGGTGGATGTGCGCGTGTACAGCGAGCACGGCGAAGCGCGGGTGGAAGTACGTGACCGAGGCATCGGCATCAGTGCCGACAACCAGAAGCGGATTTTCCAGCAATTCGAGCGCGTCTCGGCCAGCCATGTCGCGGCGGGCCTGGGCCTGGGCTTGTTTATTTCCGAGCAGATCGTTGCGGCCCATGGCGGCACCATCGAGGTCGAGAGCCAGATAGGCGAGGGCGCCCTGTTCCGGGTGTGCCTGCCCCTCGAGGCGTCGGCATGAAATCAATCGTCACCTCGACGCAACCTTCTGCGTGACCCCATGGTCGTAACAGCAGCAATTGACCGGACAAAGGCTTCCCATGAGTGAAGATGCACAAGATGTTGTACTGATCGTCGAAGACGACGAATCGATTATGTTCGTGCTGGGCGAATATCTGGCCGGCCTCGGCTATCGAGTGTTGAAGGCGATCGATGGGGAGCAGGCGTTCGAGATCCTTGCGAGCAAACCACACCTGGACCTGATGGTGACTGACTATCGTCTGCCCGGCGGGATTTCCGGGGTGCAGATCGCCGAGCCGGCGATCAGGTTGCGCCCGGAATTGAAGGTCATCTTTATCAGCGGTTACCCGCAGGAAATTCTCGACTGCAACAGCCCGATTACGCGCAACGCACCGATCCTGGCCAAGCCGTTTGACCTGGATACCCTACACGAACACATCCAGCGCTTACTGGCGTGATGTATTTCTTCTGATACACCCGGTCATGCTTTCTCGCGACAGGTAGCGGAATCACGGCCTTAGTTCCCTTCACTCAGTTCAGACATTTGTGCCTTCAGCTTCTGAAGGCTCGATGCGCTTAACTGACGAAGGAAACTTGAATGGTTATCGCCAATTACCCCCCTGCTGCACGTTTCACGGTCCCGCCACGCCAGCCAGAGACCGCGCCTGCGCCCGTCGCCCAGCCGCAAGCGATGCCTGCATCGGAAAACGCCATCGCTTCGCGTGCCAAGCGCACCGTTGAGACTCCGGTTGGCACATCCTTGCAGGCCCAAGCTGAACGCGTAAGCTCCACAGCGGTTATCGCCCCAGACAGTAAAAACAAAGAGCATTTTACGCAGGCGGTGTATGCGGGCCTCAGAGAACAACTTGCGTTATACAAGGAACAGGTACGCCTGAACCCTCCGGGAATGGCGAAGGAGCAGTTGGCTCAACAGTCCAACGAGCGTATCGCCAATCTCCTCCAGATCTCCCTCATGAAGGTCGAGCCGGGCTCTGCTTACGCGCAGTTGAACACTCTTGAAGCTGGGGAAATGGTGAGTCTCAAGCGGTTTATTCAAGACCATGGCTGGAACCTGCCAACCAGCCTCGGCGAACTGCGTAACCTGGTGAGTTACGCACAGCGCCCCGCACTCCCCACGCAACCGTTTGGTAATTACGGCGGAGCGTTGTCCTGGTCGCAACCGTTGTCTCATGAACAGTTGCTTGGGGCCTACTACCACCCCGTGCAAACACTGGAGCTGCCCGATGAGGGTGGGCTGTTTGGCTTGCTGACATCGAAGTTGCAATTGAGCAGCGCCGAGGCCGGCGATCCAGCGCGCGTCATTAACGCCTTGCTCAACTCGCCGGCCGCCCAAGAGTTCGGGCGTGGGCTGCGTTCCAAGGCGGGCGCAGTTTCCACGCCCGGCAGCGATAACGATTGGCTCCTGGCGGGGCTGCAAGCCTCGCTCGACCGAGAGAGCGTCCTGGGGGCCGTGCAACCGCCACCGCGCAACCGGGTGGCCGGATTCGAACTGAACGATAGCCGCTCCTGGGGCAAATCGCCGTCAACGGTCGTTGCTGGATTGACTGAGCATCTCAAGACCCTCAATCGTGCCAGCGAAGCCATGGCGCCCACTGCGGCTCATCTGTTACTGGCCCGCAAGGCTCCACAGTTTCTGGTCCGGGATATGCCGCCAGGGATGGTGATCGGCTCCCATAGCTGGGTCAGCCTGTGTACGGCAGTCGCGCGTATCGAAGCTCAGGCGCCTGGCAGCGTAGCGACAATGACCTACGCCCAGGTCATGGCCTTTGACAATATTGAGCCGGTCACGCGAGTGGATCAAAGGGTTGCCCAGCATGCCCAGGACCTCGCAATCATTGACTGGGCCGTCTGCAGGGGGATTATTTCTGCCAGCCCCTCTGACAATTACTCCAGCCAGGAACTCTCGCGCATACGTGCGGCCTTCGATGAGCACGTAAGCGAGCTGACCACTGCTTCGGCTATCCAGCGTGCCGACATCCCGAGTCGTAAACAGATCGCACTGGATTGGCTAAAGGAACACTTTGGTGAAGGTACCGACTACGAAAAAAAATGCATTTATCAAGTGCCGCGCAACAACGATCTGCCTGGCCCCTATTCGATTGTGGACCTGGTTATTGAGGGCAGGCTGCTCGATACAACTCTAGTAATCCCTCCCAGAAACTCATTCCGAGCCGCCACCGCCCCTCGATACGTGGCTACCCGGTGGCAGTCGAATGATTCAGGCGTGCCGATAGCCAACATCGTCAATCAAGCGAAAACCATGACGCTGCCCAACTTCAACCAACAGTTCGAAGAGAAGGTCCAGGCGCATTTGGTCCAACTGCAAATAAGCCAGTTTTTCGCCCTTGTGCATCTGCTGACCAACCTGCCCTTGGAGGACCGTAAGTTCCTCGAATATGGCAAGGTCGAGGTCTATCGTGAGGAACTGATCCATCATCAATCAACATCCCCACCGTATTGGCGGCGCGGCCAGCCGGACGAGCTGAAACCTCTGCTGGTCCGTGCCGAGTACGAAGGCCAAGTGCACATTTACGAAGTCAATCCCAATCAACACAAGATCACTCGCCGGCCCGATCTTGAAAGTGATTTCGTGGTTGGTCATCGCGCCTTCCAATATCGGTACGAATTGCACCCCAGGCCGCTCGATGATGACAAGATCAAGGTAAAGGCTTACGCCGACATTCCGGCAGATCGACGTTATATAGAAAAAGTGTCGACCGAAGCCGAAGACGAGCAACGCTTTGCCCAGCGAGCGCCCACGGATGCAGTACCCCAGACATACAACAGCAGCCGGACCTTTCGTATCGCGCAACTGGTTCGGGACAATATGTACGATCAGGTGTCCGAGAAGATTGTCAGGGAAAGCAGAGGCTTGACGACGTTTGAAAGTGAAGTGCCGCCGATTAGAAAGATTCGTGAATTTCTGCTGAACCTGATCCCGCTTCGCTCGGCCATTGTCAACTTCAGCCGTGGCAATGTAGACGGAGGTATTCAGGACCTGTTCTTCGACACGCTTGGCTTTGCTCTCGCGGGCGCGTCCGCCGCTGGGCAGGCAGGGCGCGTGCTGAATGCCGCAGGCTCCACGACAGCCAAGGCCTGGAGTGTGGGGCGAATTGTCGGGCGCGGCGCAATTGGGGCGTTAAGCCCGATACCGGGTGTCGAAGATGCAGTGGCGGCCGCGGGCCGCTCAGGTTTAACCCGTGTCAAGGCGGCGTTGAATCAGGCCCGCGGCGCTGCGGGGCACTATGACGTGTTCAAGGCCAGTCGCAATTTCGACGCTGCGGCGACGGGCACTTACAAGATTAATGGGGCAGTTGCCGAGAGTACCGCCGTTTTGCACAACGGCAAGTGGTACGGCTACGACCCCATCTCGGGGCAACCCTTTGGGGCGGCACTGGATGACTTTACGCCTTCGCTACGGAGCAGTGACGAGCTCCTGGAAAACTGGCAAGGCGCCGCAGTACCGCTGTCCGAGCAATCCAAACGGATCCGGAAAGAATTCCAGGCGCTCAAAGAGAGGTTCAAGAGCGGGACTTCGAGTGCTGAATACAACAGCGGCTACACCCGTGGCGACCCTTTTTCCGTTAAGGGCTTTTCTTCCAAGTTGAACGCTGAGCAGGTCATGAAATTGGCAAGCACCGATGGACTGAGTGCGGCGCAGATTGGCGCCCTGGTCCGACAGCAGGAGCGCCTCGCCGTGCAGCATGCGTTCAGTGGCGTCAAGCAGGCTCAGTCGATCATCGAGGCGACGGGAGGGAACTTCATCCCTAATCCGCAGCGGTTTTACCTCAGTCAGGTCAGTTCGCTGTCGCAAGGCCAATGTGCTGCACTGGCAAAAATCATGGCCTCTGCGCTTGAGCAGGGTAAAGCTCAGACGCTGATTGAAAATATGTTCCTCGCGGCCGCGAAGCCTACTCATCCAGCGTCCATAACGTTTGCCAAAACGCTGCAAGACGTACAAAAACAGGTCACTACGCCGACAACGTTCCATGCTGGCAACAACGTGCGGCAGATATCACATCATGAATTGATCGGCGAGCTGAGCCGCGCCGAAACGTCCACCACCCTGATGATCGACTCCCCCGGCCACTCGATGATGGCGGGCGTAAAATTTGACGGCGAAGGCAAACAGTTCTTTTTTTATGATCCAAACCTGGGTCTCGTCACATTTCCTACCGAAAAATCCATGAGTGATGGCCTGCAAGCACTGTTTACCCAGAAAAAACCGGCGACCCCTTATCGGACCTACAGTACCAGCGGTGACAAGCTCGAATTCAGGGTCAGTACCCATGACGAAGGCTGGGCCAGCAAGGCGAGCGTGGATGAACAATCGACCAAGCAGTTGTACGAAACCCGTCTTGATACGTCCACGCCGAACATCGGCCAGCTGCCGGGCAGTACCACGCCAGCGGTGTCGGAGCGGATATACGTGCCGGTCACCGAATCAGCACACACCCTGGATGCCACCTCGACGTTGTACACACGAGGGATCAGTGATTGCACCGCCTTGGCAGTGATGAGCGATTTGAAGGACGGGATCTATCACAAACGTACGTTGATACATCTGCAAGGTGGCGTAGCCGACCCGTCAATGCTGCCGCTGTTGAAGCAATTGGATGCATCGTTGGCCAATGGCGGCAAAGTGATCTTCGTCGGCGGTGACAACGCGCGTAGCGCGCAGGGGCTGGCAAGCTCTCTGAAGCAAACCATCGCAGATCAACAGCCGCTGCTGGACATTATCAACAGGCAACCCCAGTCAACGGTAATCGTCACTGCTTCAGGTATTGATATAAAGCCGGACGGTACATTCGAACTGATCGAAGGCGGGCATCCGCCCCAAGTGTTGGACGCCGCCATGAAAAGAGAGGTCTTTGATCGAATCGATTAAGCGCATTGGAAGGCGCGGGGCCTGATCTGGCAGGCCCCGTTTTACCCTCTGATCATTTCCCGGACCTTCGCTGTCAACAAATCAAAGGTAAACGGCTTGGTGATCAGCTGCATGCCCGGATCAAGAAAACCTCCTCTCACCGCCGCATGCTCGGCATAACCGGTAATGAACAGCACTTTGAGCTCCGGTCGCAGCTGCCGACCGATCTCTGCCAACTGGCGCCCGTTCATCCCTGGCAAACCGACGTCGCTGATCAGCAGGTCAATACGCTGATCGGACTCAATGATCGGTACCGCTGTGGTAGCGTCGCCCGCTTCGACAAAGCCATAACCCAACTCCTTGAGCACGGCGCTGACCAGTACTCTCACAGCCGGGTCGTCCTCGACAATCAACACCGTCTCGCCCGCAACGGCCAGGGGCAGCAATGTCGGATCAGCCGTCTGGTTCGCGATGATTTCACCGACAAAACGCGGCAGGAACAAGCTGACGGTGGTGCCCTTGCCGACCACGCTATGGATCGTCACATGACCATGGGATTGGCGGGCAAACCCGTAGATCATCGACAGGCCCAGGCCTGTGCCTTGACCGATTGGCTTGGTGGTAAAGAACGGATCGAAGACCCGTCCTATCACGCTCTCGGGAATGCCACAGCCCGTGTCGCTGACGCTCAGTTCCACGTAGTCACCGGGCTTCAAGGTGCCGTAAGCGGCAGTGAACACGCTGTCGAGGTGGCGGTTGCTGGTTTCGACAGTGAGGTTGCCGCCATTGGGCATAGCGTCCCGTGCGTTGATCACCAGGTTGAGCAGGGCGCTCTCCAGTTGGTTGGGGTCGGCTTCGGCGGTCCATAGTGTATCGGTGAGGCTCATATCCAGGGCGATGCTTTCGTTGATGCTGCGTTGCAGCAACTCGCCCATGGCCGTGACCAAACGGTTGATTTCCACGGGCTTGGAATCCAGGGATTGGCGCCGCGAAAACGCTAATAGACGATGGGTCAGGCCAGCCGCGCGGTTGGCAGAAGTGACGCCCAAATCGATCAGGCTGTCCAGGTCGTCCAGCTTGCCCCGCGACACCCGCCGGCGCAGCAGCTCCAGGCTGCCGATGATGCCGGTGAGCATGTTGTTGAAGTCGTGGGCGATGCCGCCCGTCAGTTGGCCGACCGCTTCCATTTTCTGCGACTGGCGTAACGCATCTTCGTTGTGGCGCAGCTGCGCGGTGCGTTCTTCCACCTGCTGTTCGAGGGTTTCCAGGGTGCGTTGCAGGCGTGACTCGCTTTCGCTCAGGTCGACCAGGCGATCGCGGGCTTCATATTGCCGGCGGCGGCCGCGCAAGGCAGTACTCACCAGGCTGATCAGGGTCACCGGGTGAAACGGTCGCTCCAGGAACGTCACGTTGCCGAGCAAGCCGCTCAGTTGCCTGGTGCCGATTTGCTCTTTGCCGCCGTGGTGCGTCAGCAACACGATGGGCAAGTCCGACCAGGCCGGTTGCTGTTGCAGGTACTCCAACAATGGCTCCAACGCCACACCGCGCAGCGCTTCGGCGGCGATGATCAGCAGGCCGGCGCCTTGCTCCAGCGCCGCGCTCAGCGCGCCCAGGTCGCTGGCCACCATGCCGCCGTAGCCGGCTTCGTTGAGCATCATCAACGCCAACGAGCCGTCGCGGCCCATTGGCGCAAGGATGATTGCGCGCTCGGAGAGGGGTGACAGGCCCGGCACTACCCCAGGTCCTTTAGCAGTGGCGAACCGGCGCCCATGTACGTCGGAATGCCCCGCAGCACGCCCTGGAAGTTGTTCAGCGGTTCGCCCACGGTCATGCCGCGACTGCCGATGCGGTATTCGCGGATCGTGGATTCATGGGCGCCGGTGCGTTTTTTGATGATCGAGATGGCGCGGCGCACTTCACCGATGGCTTCGAAGTAGCGCAACAAAATCACGGTGTCGGCCAGGTAAGTGATGTCCACCGGCGCCTGCATGTCGCCCACCAGCCCGTGTTGCGCAACGGTCATGAAGGTCGCTGCGCCACGGCGGTTGAGGTACAGCAGCAGCTCGTGCATGTGCAGGATCAGCGCGTTCTCTTCCGGCATCGCGGCCTGGTAGCCGTTGATGCTGTCGATCACCACGGTCTTGATTCCGCTGTCGTCGACGGCGCGGCGCACCCGGTGGGAGAACTCGCCTGGGGACAGTTCGGCGGCGTCGACCTGTTCAATCAGCAGGTTGCCAGTGGCTTGCAGCGCTTGGAGGTCGATGCCCATGTTTTTCATGCGCTCGAACAACAACCCCAGTTCTTCATCGAAGATAAACAGTGCGGCTTTCTCGCCACGGGCCACCGCAGCGGCCGCGAAGATCATCGAGATCAGTGACTTGCCCGTACCCGCCGGGCCGAGGATCAGGCTGCTGGAGCCGGTCTCGATACCGCCGCCGAGCAACGAATCCAGCTCCTTGATGCCGCTGGTCAGGGTCTGGCGGTTGTAGCCGCCACGGTGTTCGGCCGCGACCAGGCGCGGGAACACATGCACGCCGTCCTGCAGGATGGTGAAGTCGTGGAAGCCGCCGCGGTATTTCTGCCCCCGGTACTTCACCACCCGTACCCGGCGCCGTTCCGCGCCGTAGTTGGGCGTCAGTTCTTCCAGGCGGATCACTCCGTGGGCGACGCTGTGCACGGTCTTGTCGAGGGATTCGGTGGTCAGGTCGTCCAGCAGTAGCACCGTGGCGTCATAGCGCACGAAGTAATGCTTGATCGCCAGGATCTGCCG
This sequence comes from Pseudomonas sp. FP2335, assembly GCF_030687535.1. Classification (NCBI taxonomy): domain Bacteria; kingdom Pseudomonadati; phylum Pseudomonadota; class Gammaproteobacteria; order Pseudomonadales; family Pseudomonadaceae; genus Pseudomonas; species Pseudomonas sp. FP2335. Next base: position 3,015,092 of record NZ_CP117437.1, on the reverse strand, counting down.
GCGATAGCGCAGCGAGCTTTGCGCGAGCAGGCGGATCTCCGACAGGCTGTCGATGACCACGCGGGACGGCTTGACCCGTTCGACCACCTCGAAGATCTGCCGGGTGGCCTCGCCCAGCTCCAGGTCGGAGGAGTACAGCAGGCTTTGCTGGTGGTCGGCGTTGAGCAGGCTTTCGGGTGGAGTCAATTCGAAGATATTGATGTTGTCATCCAGGTCCCAACCGTGGGACTTGGCGCCCTGGCGCAACTCGCGCTCGGTTTCGGACAAGGTGATGTACAGAGACGTTTCGCCGTTTTTCGCACCGGCCTGCAAAAAATGCAGGGCGACGGTGGTTTTACCAGTGCCGGGTTCACCTTCCAGCAGGAACAGATGGCTACGCGAGAGCCCACCGCAAAGAATGTCGTCAAGACCTTCGATGCCGATGGCCGCCTTTTCACTGAACAGCTCGTTGGATGTAGACAAGAATTGCCCTCGGATCACATACAAATAGAGGAGCGCACCGCCTTGGGCGCGCCATATTTACTTGACCGTAGTGGCCTGTGACCGTTCAACGGATTCTGATATTTGTACAAGTTGCGTAGGTTTTTACAAGTTTTTGCAGTGCGGCTACAAGCCTTGCTGCAAGGCCGGATCGTCCGGGTTTTGTTGTTCGAGCTGGGCGAGCAACACCTGTACGTTCTGCAGTTGGCCGCTTTCCTTCCAATAGTTGACCAGCAGCACACGGGCCTTGCGATTGGCAGGGTGACGCTGGACGATTTCTTCCAACTGACGTTGCGCGGCTTCCAGTTCGTTCTGGGCGTGCAGGGTGGTGGCCAGGTCGTAGCGGTAATCCTGATTGTCCGGCTCCAGCTCTACCGCCTTGGACAGGCCGAGCAGGGCATAGGCACGCTCACCATGGTGCAGCAGCCACAGGCCGAGGGCGTGTTGCAGGTAGGCAGATTCCGGGTGCGCCGCCAGTTGCCGTGCCAGCAATTGGCGCGACTCTTCACTTTTGCCCTGTTTATCCAGCAATTCGATCTGTGCGACCACGGCTTGCAGGTTGTCGGGCTGCAAGCGCATGGCTTGCTCCAGGGCATTTTGCGCGTCCGGCAGCAGGGCGCTGTGGATGTACAGGCGCGCCAGTTGAATCCAGCCCTCGGCAGATTCGGGCTGAGCCTTGAGGTATTTGACGAATTCGTCCAGCACTTGCTGCAACGGGCCGAAGTACAGGCCCAGGGTGTCGGGCGACAGGCCGAGCAGGGCGTTGGCGGCGGCAAAGCGCACGCTTTGCTGCGGGTCGTCCAGCGCCGGGCCAAGCAGCAGTGTGCGCTGGCCGCTGGGCACCAGGCCGACGATGCTGTGGATCGCGGCCTCGCGTACCAGCGGGGAATCGCTGGCCAGGTCCTTGTCAGCCAGTTTCAAGGCTTGCGGACTGGGGTAATTGGGCAGTTCAGCGTGCAGCGCGGCACGCCGTTCAGGCGACAGATCCGGCCGCGCCAATTGCTGGTAAAGCACGCGGGCCGCGCCAGGCTCGCCGTTATGCGCCTGTTTAAGGGCTTTTGAATAACCATGGGCAATCGCCGGCGGCACGGCCACCTGGGTGGAGCGGGAGAAATACCAGGCGAGCAATACAAAAAACAGCAGGGCGCACAGGCCGACGATGGCGTAACGGCGTGACTTAGACATGCAGGCGTCCGAAAAGTATTACAAAGCCGTCAGCTTCGGTCAGACCAACGCGAGTGTCAAACCGGCATCAGGTCAGCACGTACTCCACAGGTTCCAGGGCGGGCGGCAAGTCGCTTTCGCCGAGGGCGGCGCGCAGTTCGCGCTCCAGGTTGCGCACGATGGCATTGCACGGCAGGTCGTTTTCGTCGAAGCCGAACGGGTCTTCGAGGTCATCGCCAATTTCGTCGAGGCCAAAGAAGGTGTAGCTGACGATGGCGGTGAACACTGGCGTCAACCAGCCCAGCGGCTCGGCCATGGCGAACGGCAGCAAAATGCAGAACAGGTAGATGGTGCGGTGCAGCAACAACGTGTAGGGGAAGGGCAGCGGCGTACTCTTGATCCGTTCGCACGACGCCTGCACCTGGCTCAGGCTGACCAGTCGGGTTTCCAGTTGGGTGTAGCGCCACTCGCTGATCACGCCTTGCTCGCACAGTCGGGAAAAGCGCGCGCCGAGTTGCTGCAGCACGTTGTCGGGCAGGTTCGGGTGCGCTGCGTCTACGCCGATCCAGGGCGTGATTGCCCGGGCTTCGTCTTCGTGGCGCAAACGCGCGATCAAACCATGGGCAAAACCGCACAAACCGCGCAACAGCCCGGTGCGCTCTGGCGAATCGCCGAGTACTTGGGTTTCACGGATCAGTGAGCGCACATCAATGATCATCTGCCCCAATTGCTTGCGACCTTCCCACCAGCGGTCGTAGCAGGCGTTGTTGCGAAAACTCATGAAGATCGACAACGACAACCCCAGCAAAGTGAAGGGTGTGGCGTTGACCTTGGAGAAATACGCCGGGTGCCACGTCTCGACCAGCACGATCACCGACGCGAGCAGCGTCACCAGCAGGCTGCGCAAGGCAATGCGCTTGGCAATCGAACCCTTGAGGGAGAACAGGATACCCAGCAAGTTGGGCTTGGGACGGACGATCATCGGCAGGGGGACTTCTCTGGTGGCGCAGGCCCTCAGGTTAGAAGCTTGCGCCAGGGCCGTCCAATCGCTTGGGCTGACCGGTCGATCAGCGCGATCGATGATTGGCCAAAGCAGTCAGCCAACTTGAAAGCTTTGACCATTGCTGCTGCAGCGCTCTGGAGCGACTATTTCCACGGTTTACGTCCTTAAAATAACAATGCAGAAGGATTTGAAGCGATGCGTGACTATTTGGCTGCCACCACCGGGTTTGACTACCAGCACACCGTTGACGCCGCACTCGCCGGCAACCTGCAAGGCCTCAATGCCTGCGTCGAATGTTGCGACCGCCACGCACTGCCGGGGCGCATCGCGTTGTTCTGGGAAGGCAAGGACGGGCGCAGCGCTACGTCGACCTTTACCGACTTGCAGGACCAGGCCGCACGCTTCGCCAACTTTTTGCTGGCCCAGGGCGTCAAGCGTGGCGACAAGGTGGCGGGGCTGTTGCCGCGCACAGCGGAACTGCTGGTGGTGGTGTTCGCGACGTGGCGCATCGGTGCGGTCTATCAACCTCTGTTCACTGCCTTTGGGCCCAAGGCCATCGAGCACCGCCTGAACAGCTCCGGCGCCGCCTTGGTGGTCACCGATGCGGTAAACCGGCCCAAGCTGACGGAAGTCGACGGCTGCCCGACCATCGTCACGGTCAGCGGCGCCAAGGGCGAAGGCCTGGTGCGCGGCGACTTCAGTTTCTGGGCCGAATTGCCCAACTACTCCAACGTGTGCGAACCGGTGTTACTGGGCGCGGACGATCCCTTCCTGCTGATGTTCACCTCCGGCACGACCGGCCCATCCAAAGCGTTGTCTGTGCCACTCAAGGCCATCGTGGCATTCAAGAGCTACACCCGCGACGCCGTGGACCTGCGCCCCGAAGACGCGTTCTGGAACGTCGCCGACCCGGGCTGGGCCTACGGCATCTATTTCGGCGTGACCGGGCCGCTGTCCATGGGCCACCCGATTACCTTCTACGATGGCCCCTTCACCCTGGAAAGCACCTGCCGGGTGATCAACAAATACGGGATCACCAACCTGACCGGCTCGCCCACCGCCTACCGCCTGTTGATCGCCGGCGGTGAGCAGTTCGCGCGCGCAATCAAGGGCAAGCTGCGCATCGTCAGCAGCGCCGGCGAGCCGCTCAACCCGGAAGTGATCCGCTGGTTTGCCGACCAGCTCGGCGTGACCATCCACGACCACTATGGCCAGACCGAACTGGGCATGGTGCTGTGCAATCACCATGGCCTGGAACACCCGGTGCATGTCGGCTCGGCCGGATTTGCCTCGCCGGGCCACCGTATCGTGGTGCTGGACGATGATTATCAGGAGTTGCCCGCCGGCCAGCCCGGCATCCTCGCCATCGACCGCGAACAGTCGCCGATGTGCTGGTTCGGCGGCTATGACGGCGTGAAGACCAAGGCGTTTGTCGGTAAGTACTACCTGAGCGGCGACACCGTGGAATTGAACCCCAATGGCAGCATCAGCTTTGTCGGGCGCAGTGACGACGTGATCACCACCTCCGGTTACCGCGTTGGCCCGTTTGATGTGGAAAGCGCGTTGGTCGAGCACCCGGCTGTGATCGAAGCCGCGGTGGTCGGCAAGCCGGACCCGGAGCGCACCGAACTGGTCAAGGCCTTCGTGGTGATCAACAGCCAATACCGCGCCACCCCGGAGCTCGCCGAAGAGCTGCGCCAGCATGTGCGCAAGCGCCTGGCCGCACATGCCTATCCACGGGAAATCGAATTTGTCAGCGACCTGCCCAAGACCCCGAGCGGCAAGTTGCAGCGTTTTATCTTGCGTAACCAGGAGATCGCCAAAGCGGCGGTTGCCTGATCCACTTTTAAGGACACGATGATGCAGATTGAAAACAAGGTATTCCTGATCAGCGGCGGTGCTTCGGGCCTTGGCGCGGCCACGGCCGAGATGCTGGTTGCCGCTGGCGCCAAAGTCATGCTGGTGGACCTCAATGCCGAGGCCGTCGCGGCCAAGGCCAAGCAACTGGGGGACAACGCCCGCGCCGCCGTGGCGGACATCAGCCAGGAAGCGGCCGCCGAGGCCGCGGTGCAGGCTGCCGTGACCGCGTTTGGTGGCTTGCACGGCCTGGTCAACTGCGCCGGTGTGGTGCGTGGCGAGAAAATTCTCGGCAAGAACGGCCCCCATGCCCTGGCCAGCTTTGCCCAGGTGATCAATGTCAACCTGATCGGCAGCTTCAACCTGTTGCGCCTGGCAGCAGCGGCCATCGCCGAGACCGAAGCGAATGCCGACGGCGAGCGCGGCGTGATCATCAACACCGCATCGGTGGCCGCGTTCGACGGGCAGATCGGCCAGGCGGCGTATTCTGCCTCCAAAGGCGCCATCGCCAGCCTGACGCTGCCCGCCGCCCGCGAACTGGCGCGCTTTGGCATCCGTGTGATGACCATCGCACCGGGCATCTTCGAAACGCCGATGATGGCCGGCATGACCCCGGAAGTACGCGACTCCCTGGCCGCTGGCGTGCCATTCCCGCCACGCCTGGGCAAACCGGCCGAATACGCCGCGTTGGTGCGGCACATCATTGAAAACAGCATGCTCAATGGCGAGGTGATCCGTCTCGACGGTGCCTTGCGCATGGCGGCCAAGTAAGGAGCGAATGACCATGACTGATCCCATCGTAATTGTCAGCGCCGTGCGCACGCCCATGGGCGGCTTCCAGGGCGAACTCAAGAACCTGACCGCGCCGCAATTGGGCGCGGCGGCAATTCGTGCGGCAGTTGAGCGCGCAGGCATTGCCAGTGACGCCGTAGATGAAGTGCTGTTCGGCTGCGTGCTCCCGGCGGGCCTCGGCCAGGCACCGGCACGCCAGGCGGCGTTGGGCGCAGGCCTGGACAAGTCGACGCGCTGCACCACCCTCAACAAGATGTGCGGCTCGGGCATGGAAGCGGCGATTCTCGCCCATGACTCGCTGCTGGCCGGCAGCATTGCGGTGGCGATCGCCGGGGGCATGGAAAGCATGTCCAACGCGCCGTACCTGCTCGATCGTGCGCGCAGCGGCTACCGCATGGGCCACGGCCGCGTGCTCGACCATATGTTCCTCGACGGCTTGGAAGACGCCTACGACAAGGGCCGCCTGATGGGCACGTTCGCCGAGGACTGTGCGATGCACAACGGTTTCAGCCGTGAAGCCCAGGACGCGTTCGCGATTGCCTCCCTGACCCGTGCGCAGGAAGCCATCGCCCATGGCAAATTTGCCGCCGAGATCGTCCCGGTGCAGGTTACCGTCGGCAAGGAACAAGTGACGGTGTTGCATGACGAACAACCACCGAAAGCCAAGCCTGACAAGATCGCCAGCCTGAAACCGGCGTTCCGTGAGGGGGGCACTGTGACGGCCGCCAACTCCAGCTCGATTTCCGATGGGGCGGCGGCGTTGCTGCTGATGCGCCAGTCCGAGGCCCAAAAACGCGGCTTGAAGCCGCTGGCGGTGATCCACGGCCACGCGGCGTTTGCCGATGAGCCAGGGCTGTTTCCGGTGGCACCAGTGGGAGCGATCCGTACGTTGATGAGCAAGACCGGCTGGAACCTGGCTGACGTCGATCTGTTCGAGATCAACGAAGCCTTCGCCGTGGTCAGCCTGGTGACCATGAGCAAGCTGGAAATCCCCCACGCCAAGGTCAATATCCATGGCGGCGCCTGCGCCCTGGGCCATCCGATTGGCGCGTCCGGTGCGCGCATCCTGGTGACGCTGCTGTCGGCGCTACGCCAGAACAACCTCAAGCGTGGCGTTGCCGCGATCTGCATCGGCGGTGGTGAAGCCACGGCCATGGCCGTCGAATGCCTGTATTAAGGACTCACCATGTTGCCAGATGACGAACAACTGCAAATCAGCGAAGCTGCCCGGCAATTTGCCCAGGAGCGCCTGAAACCCTTCGCCGCCGAATGGGACCGCGACCACCGTTTCCCCAAGGAAGCCATCGGTGAAATGGCCGAGCTGGGTTTTTTCGGCATGTTGGTGCCGGAGCAGTGGGGCGGTTGCGACACCGGCTACCTGGCCTACGCCATGGCCCTGGAAGAGATCGCCGCCGGCGACGGTGCCTGCTCGACCATCATGAGCGTGCACAACTCGGTCGGTTGCGTGCCGATCCTCAAGTTCGGCAACGATCAGCAGAAAGCGCAATTCCTCAAGCCCCTGGCCAGCGGTGCCATGCTCGGCGCGTTCGCGTTGACCGAACCCCAGGCCGGCTCCGATGCCAGCAGCCTGAAAACCCGTGCGCGCCTGGAAGGCGACCACTATGTACTGAACGGCTGCAAACAGTTCATCACCTCCGGGCAAAACGCCGGGATCGTGATTGTGTTTGCAGTCACCGACCCTGCGGCGGGCAAACGTGGCATCAGTGCGTTTATCGTGCCGACGGATTCGCCCGGCTACACCGTGGCGCGGGTCGAGGACAAGCTCGGCCAGCACGCGTCGGACACCTGCCAGATCCTGTTTGAAGACGTGAAGGTACCGGTCGCGAACCGTCTGGGCGAGGAGGGCGAGGGCTACAAGATCGCCCTGGCCAACCTGGAAGGCGGGCGCGTCGGCATCGCTTCGCAATCGGTGGGCATGGCCCGCGCGGCCTTTGAAGCGGCACGTGACTATGCGCGTGAGCGCGAAAGCTTCGGCAAGGCGCTGATCGAGCACCAGGCCGTGGCGTTTCGCCTGGCGGATATGGCCACGCAAATTGCGGTGGCCCGGCAAATGGTGCATTACGCCGCCGCCCTGCGTGACAGCGGCAAGCCCGCGCTGGTAGAAGCCTCGATGGCCAAGTTGTTCGCTTCGGAAATGGCCGAGAAAGTCTGCTCCGCCGCCTTGCAAACCCTCGGCGGTTACGGTTACCTGAGCGACTTTCCCCTGGAGCGGATCTACCGCGATGTGCGGGTCTGCCAGATCTACGAAGGCACCAGCGATATTCAACGCATGGTCATCTCACGCAATCTCTAAGGAGCCGCCACATGAGTTACGAAACCATTTTGCTTGACGTCCAGGGCCGCGTCGGGCTGATCACCCTCAATCGCCCCCAAGCCCTGAACGCGCTGAATGCACAACTGGTCAGCGAATTGAACCAGGCGCTCGATGGCCTGGAAGCCAACCCTGACATCGGCTGCATCGTGCTGACCGGCTCGAAAAAAGCCTTCGCCGCCGGCGCCGACATCAAGGAAATGGCCGAGCTGACCTACCCGCAGATCTATCTCGACGATTTGTTCAGCGACAGCGATCGCGTGGCCAACCGCCGCAAGCCGATCATCGCAGCGGTCAACGGCTTTGCCCTGGGCGGCGGCTGCGAGCTGGCGCTGATGTGCGACTTTATCCTGGCCGGCGATGGCGCCAAGTTCGGCCAGCCGGAAATCAACCTCGGTGTGCTGCCGGGCATGGGCGGTACCCAGCGCCTGACCCGCGCGGTGGGCAAGGCCAAGGCCATGGAAATGTGCCTGACCGGGCGTTTTATCGATGCGGTGGAAGCCGAGCGCTGCGGGATCGTGGCGCGGATCGTACCGGCTGATGAATTGCTGGAAGAGGCGCTGAAAGTCGCCACGCTGATTGCCGGCAAGTCGGTGCCGATCAGCATGATGGTCAAGGAAAGTGTGAACCGCGCGTTTGAAGTGAGCCTGTCCGAAGGCGTGCGCTTTGAGCGCCGGGTGTTCCATGCCGCGTTTGCGACCCAGGATCAGAAAGAAGGCATGGCCGCGTTCGTGGCCAAGCGTGCCCCGCAGTTCAAAGACAGGTAATTCGATCTCCCAACGGGTGGGAGCGGCTTATGTGGGAGCGGGCTTGCTCGCGAAAGCGGTGGATCAGTTGAAATACCTGTGACTGACACACCGCATTCGCGAGCAAGCCCGCTCCCACACTGTTTTGCAGTGTGTCAGTCAGAGTTGGTAGTGCCTGAGTTCACGGGCAATCACCATCCGCTGGATCTCGCTGGTCCCCTCGTAAATCTGCGTGATCCGCGCATCCCGGTAGTAACGCTCCACCGGGTAATCCTCCAGATACCCATACCCACCATGGATCTGCATCGCTGACGAGCAGACTTTCTCCGCCATTTCCGAAGCAAACAGCTTGGCCTGGGACGCTTCGGACAGGCATGGCTTGCCGGCACTGCGCAACCGTGCGGCGTGCAGGATCAGCAGGCGCGCGGCATTCAGGCGGGTTTGCATATCCGCCAGCAGGTTGGCCACGCTCTGGTGCTCGATGATCGCCTTGTCGAACTGCACACGATCCCGGGCATAAGCCAGCGCCGCTTCAAACGCCGCGCGGGCGATGCCCAGGGCCTGGGCGGCGATGCCGATGCGGCCACCTTCGAGGTTGGACAGGGCGATGGCCAGGCCTTTGCCGCGCTCGCCCAACAGGTTGGCCGCAGGTACCGTGCATTGGTTCAGGGTGACGGCGCAGGTGTCCGAGGCACGAATGCCCATCTTGTGTTCAGTGCGGTCGACCACAAAACCGGGGGTGTCGGTGGGTACCAGGAACGCCGAGATGCCCTTTTTGCCGAGGTCGGGATCGGTCACGGCAAACACGATGGCCAGCTTGGCGCGTTTGCCGTTGCTGACGAATTGCTTGGCACCACTGATCACCCACTGATCGTCACGCAGTTCGGCACGGGTGCGCAGGTTATGTGCTTCGGAACCGGCCTGGGGCTCGGTCAGGCAGAAGCAACCAATCGCCTGGCCGCTGGCGAGGTCGGCCAGCCAGGTTTGTTTCTGTTCAGCTGTGCCGTAGTTGAGGATCGGCCCGCAACCCACTGAATTATGGATACTCATCAGTGCACCAGTGGCGCCGTCACCGGCGGAAATCTCTTCGACAGCCAGGGCGTAAGCCACGTAATCCACATAGGTGCCCCCCCATTCCTCGGGGACCACCATGCCCAACAGGCCCAGCTCACCCATCTTGGCGACCAGTGCATCGTCGATCCAGCCGGCTTTTTCCCAGGCCTGGGCATGGGGGGCGATTTCACCCCGGGCGAAATCGCGAGCCATGTCGCGAATCATCACTTGTTCTTCTGTGTATTCAATGTCTTGCATGACTTATCTCGCAACTTGCTTGAAGTGTTGGAAGAAGCTATCGACGTGGCTGGCGTCCAATGCCTGAAGCGTCGGCGGGTTCCAGCGTGGGGCCTTGTCTTTATCGATGATCAACGCACGCACGCCTTCAATCAGGTCGCCGCGCTCAAACCATTGCCGGTCCAGGTGCAGCTCCAGGGCGAAGCACTGCTCCAGCGGCAGGCGCCGGCCACGGCGCAACATCTCGAGGGTCACGGCCATGGCCAGTGGCGAACGGGTTTGCATCAGGCCGACGGTGGCCAGCGCCCACTCATGGCTATCGGCTACGGTGACTTGCTGCAGTTGTTCGACGATGCTCGGGACGTCCGGCAAAGCGAAGAAGTGGTCGATGGCCGGGCGCAAGCGTGCCAGCGGGGCGTCGGGCAATTGCTGTACGCCGAGCTTGGCCAGTACGCCTTGCAGATCCTTGAGGGCTGACTCGTGCCACTGCAGGTGATCGAGCTTGTGATCCAGCTCGGTCAGCCTGGCACTGTCCAGGTACCAGTCCGCCAAACCACAGTACAACGCATCGGCGGCTCGAATCTGCACGCCGGTGACCCCCAGGTAAATCCCCAGCTCGCCGGGAATGCGTGGCAGGAAGTAGCTGCCGCCAACGTCCGGGAAGTAACCGATGGCCACTTCCGGCATCGCCAGGCGGCTGCGCTCGGTGACCACGCGCAGGTCGGCGCCTTGCACCAGGCCCATGCCGCCGCCCAGGACAAAGCCGTCCATCAGCGCGAGGACCGGTTTACGGTAGTGGTGAATAGCGAGGTCGAGGGCGTATTCCTCGACGAAGAAGTCTTCGTGCAAGGTATCGCCTTGCTTGAAGCTGTCATACAGGGAACGGATGTCACCGCCGGCGCAGAAGGCTTTGTCACCCGCTCCGCGCAGGACCACGGCGTAGACTGCGGGGTCATCCGCCCAGGCGTGCAACTGGTGGGTGAGGCTGCGGACCATGTCCAGGGTGATGGCATTCAACCCGGCGGGGCGGTTGAGGGTGAGGTGGCCGATATGGTTGCGGACTTCGACCAATACGTCTTGCGGATGAATTGCTGCGTGGCTTGCTTGCGATGAAACCTGAGCAGTCATCTCTAACTCCCTGCTTTTATTGTCTTTATCAAGATGTTCGCGGGCGAACCTTCTCACGATCCTACCAGTGCAAATTTGCCCAGTACAACGTGGAATCATGCAGGTCGTTGTTGCATTTATGCAGGTTCACGCACGGCCTGCGGGCTGCGCCTGAAAATATCCGGCCAGGGCCTCAACGCACAGCTGTATGGCTTTGCGCGCCGCGGCGTGCTGGGCCGGGTAATTGATAAACCCATGCTGCATGTCAGGGTAGTTAACGTGGCGCACCGCCGCACCGGCTTTTTTCAGGTGGTCTTCGTTACTGGTACAGCGGTGCCCAGACAGCGTGGTGAACAGCAGACAACTTCAAGTGCTGTAATGACTCCAGCCGCTGCCAGGTCAGGTGCAATACGCCGCTCGTCGCGCGAACGACGCCGCTCAGGCCACGCGACTGGCGAGCACATCGCCAATGCTACGGCGCCGCGCATGGCCTTCCGCCGCGTGGATCAGTTGTTCCAGCTCGGTCGGCTGCACATCGTAGAACTGCTCCATTTCCGCCAGGGCCAGCTTGAGGTCGGCAGCGGTGATTGCCGGGTCGGTCACCACGGGTGTGTTGCCCAGCACTGCGGCGGGTGGTGCCACTTGCCCCTTGGGGTAACGCATGCGGGTGGCATTGTTGTAGGCCAGTGCGCAGGCGAGCAGCGCTGCGGCGCCGAGCATGACCGGGGCCAGTTCCTGCCAGCCAAGGGCGATGGATGCTGGGTCCGCCAGTACCAGGGTCATCGCCAGCCCGCCGGCCGGTGGATGCAGGCAGCGCAGCCAGCAGATCAGGATGACGGTCATGCCCGCCGCCAGGCAGGCACTGCCCAACGTCCGGCCCAGTACCCGCGCGACCAACAAGGCGACCACCCCAGCGCACAGGTAACTGCCGATGATTGACCACGGTTGCGCCAGCGCGCCGGACGACACTGCAAACAGCAAGACCGCCGACGCGCCCAGGGGGCCGAGCAAATGCAGGGCGACATCCATACCGAATACTTGGCCACACACCCACACACTGAGCAGCGTGCCCAAGGCCATGCCGATGGCGGCACGACTCCATTCGGCGGGACGGGTATTGATGGCAGTGGGTAACCAGCGAGCGAGCATTAAAAAGGTCCTGAAACAGCGGGCAAAAAAAAAGGCCTGCCGGGCATTCCGGTTAAGCCTTTGGAAAGTTCCAACATTGGGGGAAGGAACGTACATAGTGTGCCGACCTGGATTGCGCCACGCCAATGCAGATTAATGCAGGTTAAATGCAAAAAAAATGAATTCAAGCGCTAGGGTGAACCGACGGTTGCGGGCTCGCGCTGCCGAGTATGCGTTTGGAATGCTCTTCGCTTAACAGCCGGCGTTGCAGGCTCTCGCGCACCCTGGGGTCGTTGGACAGCGGACCTTTCAGCGCGACGAGGGCATCACGCAGGCCCATCAGCCGGTCTAGGCTGGGCATCGGCACATAGCTGACATGGACCTGCTCACGCGCAGGCGTTGAGGGGGTATCGGGGAATGATTCAGTGGGCACGGCAGAGTCCTTTCATGGATGTAACGGCGATGTAGGTCGCGGGTTACAACGTCCTTGTCCTGTCCCCTTCAACCAAGGGGTAGTAAATAGTTACCGTAACTGGCAAGCGAGTTTACATTTTGAATTCAGGAGCGGGAAAGGGAAACGGCACCAGCCTTTACGCATAGCTGCGTAGGAGCTTTCGCGGGAATACCGGCCGAAGCCGGCAGGATCACGGTTGTAGGGGGTTGCTCAGGTGTAGCAGCACGTAGGGGTTCTTGTCGAATTCGCCGCTGACGGTCGGCGTGAGTGCGCGCAAGCGTGGCTCTTGCAAGCCTTCAAAATCCGCCGCACTCATCACCAGCCACGCCGGAGCCTGTAAAGGTGTGAGGTCGCTGCTCGACTGGGTGAACAGCGGCACCCGGTCGCAATCGAGGTTGACCATCAGCTTGATTGCCTTGGCGTCTTTCCCCAGCCCGTGCAGCACCACAGGTGCCGGGTCCTGGGAAATCCGCGCCTTGACCGCCAGGCTGAACGTACGCGTGTCGTACAGGCTGCGTTCCAGCGGTTCGACCACCACGATGTAGGTTGTCCATAACGCCAATACCGCGGCCAGTGCCGGACCGCCTGTGCGCAGGTGCGGTTTCAACCACGCCAGCAGCGCCAGGACCTGAAGCGCACCGAGCACGCCAAACATCACGCCCAGGTTGCCGACAGCATCCGGGTAACGGCGGCGTACCACTACCAAACCGACCACCAGCAGCGCCGGCAACACAGTCCAGAGGCCCAGTATCAGGCTGCGCAACAGCGCAAACAAACGCCCCTGGGTGACCTGGAACGGGTACGCCGCAATGATCGCCGCCATCGGCAACATCGGCAGCACATAACGGGCTTTTTTCGCCTGGGGAATCGACAGACCGAGCATCACCAGCAAACCCGCCGCCGCGCAATACAGCACCAGTCGTAACGCCGGGTCCGGTGTGCGTTTGCCGCCGACGGCCAGCGCCAGCAGTACCAGCAGCGCCACCGGGTAGGCCAGGGCGTAATTGCCCATGGAACTGGTGAAGTAATACAGCACGCCGCTGGAGCCTTCGCTGCCGTCCATGCGCCCCAGGAACTGCATGCGGATCACGTCCTGCATGAATACTTCGCCGCCACTGAGCTTGGCCAACAGCAACAGCAGGCCGACGCACGCCACCAGCAATGCCAGGGCCAATGGGCCAAAGCTGAACAACTGGCGCCATTGGCGGTTGAGCAGGTAGTAACTGCACAGCACGCCCGTGGGGATCACCAGGCCAATCGGCCCGCGGATCGAAAAACCGACAATCAGCAACAGATACACAAGGTGCAGGCGTTTGCCCGCGCCGAAGTGATCGTGGGCGTAGCCCAGGTAGAACACCGCCAGGGCCACGGCGGCGAGCATCTGGTCCAGGGACACGGCGCGGGTTTCGCTGATGAAGGTGCTGCTGAGCGCCAACATCGCCACGCTCAACAGGCCCCAGCGTGTGGAGTAGGGCGCCGTAAGGCGGTACACCAGGATCACAATCAGCGCCGAGGCGATGGCCGTCGGCAACCACGCGGTAAAGCTGGTGACCTGGCCCAAGGGCAGGGACAACAGCCAGGTCAACAACGTCGACGTGGCCAGGTAATCGGCGTACGGCTGGCCATAGGTCGTCGGGAAAAAGCTCGGCCCATGGCGCAGCATTTCCTGGGCAAATAGCACAAAGCGCGAGTCAAACCCGATGATCGCCTGGTGCCAGTTGCCGGCGATAAACAACAGCAGCGCCAACAGCCCAAGCACCAGGGACTGTCGGCGGATCAGGGCACTCATCAAGGGCGGTTGGGCTTTGTTCACGTATCAGGCTTCCACAACCTGCGGCACCCACTGTTGCTGGGGAATCGGCAATTGGCAGGAGTCGCCACGGCCGATCGGGAAGTATTGGAAGCCTTTGCGCGCAAGGCGCTCGCTGTCGTAGAGGTTACGGCCGTCGAAGATCACCGGGGTTTTCAGGCGCTGGAGGATCAAATCAAAGTCCGGCGCCTTGAATTGCTGCCATTCGGTGCAGACGATCAACGCGTCGGCGCCGCTGAGGGTGGACTCCGGTGTGCCCATTAGCATCAAGCGCGGGTCGTCGCCGTAGATGCGCTGGGTTTCCTGCATGGCTTCCGGGTCGAATGCACGCACGTTGGCACCGGCGGCCCACAGGGCTTCCATCAGCACACGGCTGGGCGCGTCCCGCATGTCGTCGGTGTTGGGTTTGAACGCCAGGCCCCAGATGGCAAAGGTCTTGCCCTTGAGGTTGCCTTTGAAGAATGCATTGACGCGTTCGAACAGCTTGCTCTTCTGGCGCTGGTTGATCGCTTCCACGGCTTCCAACAGGTCGCTGGAGCAATTGGCTTCCTTGGCGCTGTGGATCAGGGCACGCATGTCTTTGGGGAAGCACGAGCCGCCGTAGCCGCAGCCCGGGTAGATGAAGTGGTAGCCGATGCGCGAGTCGGCGCCGATGCCCAGGCGCACGGCTTCGATGTCGGCCCCCAGGTGTTCGGCCAGTTCGGCGATCTGGTTGATAAAGCTGATCTTGGTGGCCAGCATGCAGTTGGCGGCGTACTTGGTCAGCTCGGCGCTGCGCAGGTCCATGAAGATGATGCGGTCATGGTTGCGGTTGAACGGCGCGTACAGGTCGCGCATGACCTCGCGCACTTCTTCGCGCTCGCAGCCGATGACGATGCGGTCCGGGCGGCGGCAGTCGGCCACTGCCGAGCCTTCCTTGAGGAATTCCGGGTTGGAGACAATATCGAATTCCAGGTGCCGGCCAGCGAGGTGCAGGGCTTTCTCAATGTGCGCACGCAGGGTGTCGCCGGTGCCGACGGGCACAGTGGATTTTTCCACCAGGATCACTGGGTCGACACGGTGACGGGCCACGGCATCGCCCACCGACAGCACGTATTTCAAGTCCGCCGAGCCGTCTTCGTCCGAGGGCGTGCCCACGGCGATAAACAACACTTCGCCGTGTTCGACCGCGAGTTTTTCGTCATGGGTAAAGTGCAGCCGCCCGCTTTCCAGGTTTTCCTTGACCATCGCCGCCAGCCCCGGCTCAAAGATGGTCACATGGCCCTTTTGCAGCGACTCGACCTTGTTCTTGTCGACGTCCATGCAGATGACATCGTGACCGACTTCGGCCAATACGGTGGCCTGCACCAGACCGACGTAACCACTACCAAATACACTGATTTTCATGGGGCATTCCTGGAGCTTGCGGGGCTAGCACGGTGGGAGTTGATAACCAGAACTCCGAGGATGACCAGCGCCACCCCCAGGGTTTTTGAAAGCGAAAACTGTTCGTTGAACACCGGCAGGCTGGCCGCCAGCAGGTACACCAGGGCGTAGCTGATGCTCAGCAATGAATAGGCACGGCCCAAAGGCAGGTGCTTGAGCGCGCCGAGCCAGCAGAGCATCGACAGCGCATAGGCGAAGATCGCCAGGATCACCACGCCCAGGGCACCGAGATCGATCGGCGTGCTCAGCCACTCGTGGGGCAGCGGCAGGCGCGTCATGCTCCAGCGCATGCCCAACTGGGCCGCGCTGACCAGGCCGACGCTGGCCAAGGCCAGGGCAAAACCACGCACGCGGCTCATACCTGACGCCCCAGCAGCACAACACCGGCAATCACCAGCGCCACGCCGAACCAATGGCGGCCATCGATGGGTTCATGAAAGACAAAACGTGCCACCAGCGTGACCAGCACAAAGTTCAGGCTGAGCATCGGGTAGGCGATACCGACTTCCAGGCGCTGCAACACCAGCAACCACACCAGCAGGCCCAGGCCCAGGCACACCAATGCGGCCCACAGCCACGGCGAGCGAAGTTTCAGCGCCCAACCGTCCGGCAGGTCGCGCCAGCTTTCCACGGCGAATTTTTGCGAGACCTGGCCCATGCACGTGAGCAGGCAGGCGGTCAGTAACAGGAGCAGGGTGATCATGGAGCAACCTGCGGGAAGATCAGAATCACGATGTTGCCTTGTTCAAAGCGCTGGCCGTCGTCTGGCAGCAGTGCAACTTCGGCGATTTCGTCGTCACCTTTAACGCGCATCACCACGCCGACCGGACCTTGTTTGCGCGCATCGCTCATCCATGCCTGGACCTGCGTGGTGTCGACCTTGTGATGAGTCGCATCCGGGTAGGTGAGGCCGTATTTGACTTCGCCGACGGTGTTGTAGAGCGTCACGTCCGGCCGCGCCAGGCGCCAGGACAGGGCCGATGCTGCACCGAGGTCATTGCTCAGCAGTGCCGTGGCCGGCCGCAGGGCTTGCAGGTGATCGATGATGAATTGGTCCGGGGTCTTGTTGTAGACCACCGAATGGGGCAGTGCGGCGGGCACCAGTGCCACCAGCAACCAACTGCCGAGCACCGGTGCGGCCCACAGTTTCAGCGGGCGCGCTGCCTGCAACAGGTTGGCAATGATCCAGCCGAACAGGAACACGAACACCAGCACCAGGCTGAGGGTTTCCTGGCCCGGCTCGTACACCGGCTTTTTCAATTGGAACCACGTGAGTGCCAGCAACGCGACGATGCCCACCACCAGGTTCAACCAACCGTTGATGCGCAGTGCGCGGCTGCGGCCCTCGGCGAGTTTGTCGGCCAGGGTCGAGCCCATCAACAAGGCCAGCGGCAACAGGCACGGCATTATGTAGGAAGGCAGCTTGCCCTTGGCCAGGCTGAAGAACGCCAGAGGCATCAGTAGCCACAACAGCAGGAACGCGGTTTTCGGCAGGCGTTTTTGCAACCACGCCTGTTTCAGGGTGGATGGCAGCAGCGCAACCCACGGCAGCGAGAACGCCACCAGCAGCGGCAGGTAGTACCAGAACGGCTCGGCATGCTGGGCATCGTCACCGGCAAAGCGTTGGATATGCTCGTGCCAGAAGAAGAAGTTCCAGTAGTCAGGCTCTTGCAGGTGCACCGCCAACGCCCACGGCAGGCTGACCACAACCGCCACCGCCACGGCCACCAGGCCGTAGCCCAGCAGTTCACGCAAACGTTTCTGCCAGATGGCATAGGGCAGGGCGATCAGCACCGGTAGCAGCCAGGCCAGGAAGCCCTTGGTCATAAAGCCCATGCCACAGGCCAAACCCAACAGCGCCCAGGAGGCCAAGCGGCCATTGCGCGTGGTGCTGTCGAAGCAGAACCACAAGGCCACGCCGGTCAGGTTGACCCAGAAGGTGAACTGCGGATCGAGGTTGGCATAACCGCCGAGGGCCGCGACGCTGACAAAACTCATGTACAGCACGCTGCTGACCAGGCTTTTCTGCGGATCATTCCACAGCCGGCGCGACACCAGGTACACCAGCAGGATGCTCAGGCCGGTGCTCAACGCCGAGGCGAAACGCACGCCGAACAGGTTCTGCCCGAAGATCGCCTGGCCCAGCGCGATCATCCAGTAGCCCGCCGCCGGTTTTTCAAAGTAGCGGATGCCCATGAAGTGCGGCGATGCCCACTTGCCGGTCAGCAGCATTTCCTGGCTGATCTGGGCGTAGCGGGTTTCGTCCGGGATCCACAGGCCATGGGTAGCCAGCGGCAACAGGTAGAACACACCAAAGGCCAACAGCAATAGGGGCAATGCCAGACGCCGGATCATGCCTGCTGCACTCCGAGCCAACCCTCACGGCCGGGCAAGGCGCCACGCACCAGCTGTTGCTGGGGCAGGGTGGTCAGGTCCGCAGGCAACAAATCGCCCAGGGGTTTGAAGTCGATGCCGCGCTGCCCTGCCTGGGCGAGCAATTGGCGAAAATCGTTGGCCATCAGAATCCCTTCTACTTCTGCGTGGATCGTGTAGACGTTCAGCTTCGACTCGGCAAACCGGTCAAGGATGAACCCATTGAAATCCTTGGCAGCCACCACCGGCCCGACGACTTCGTCGAAGGTCGGCAGGTCTACCGGAATTTGTGGAGTGCCCGCGCTGCCATCGGCCAATGTCGGCCTGAACAGGCTGGTGCCCCGGCAATCGCTGTTGTAGCGAAAGTTGAAACCTTGCTTGGCTTGCACCACACGTTCATCGGCGCGCCAACCGGCGGCGGCGGAACAGTCGATGCGCTCACCGAGGATGTCGCTGAGGGTGTCGACGCCCCGGCGGATCTGCTCCACCAACTGCGCCTCGCTCCAGCGCCCGGTATTGGCCTGCCAGCCGTGGTGATCCCAGGCGTGCAGGCCGACTTCATGCCCGGCGGCCTTGGCCTGGCGCATCAAATGCCCCAGGTCGCGGCCAATCGGCTTGCCCGGCCAGGCGGTGCCGGCCAGCAAGATGTCCAGGCCATACAGGCCGACCGCATTGGAACGCAGCATTTTCCACAGGAACTGCGGGCGGATCAGGCGCCACAAGTGGCGCCCCATGTTGTCCGGCCCAACGCTGAAGAAGAACGTCGCCTTCACCCCCGCTTCATCCAGGGATTCGAGCAACCGCGGCACACCTTCACGGGTGCCACGGTAGGTGTCGACGTCAATGCGAAGACCTGCCTGCATCAGCGCTTGTCCGCGATTTCGAGCATCGCTTCCTTGAGGAAGAAGTCCAGGGTGTTGCCGATGGTTTCGCTCATCTCAACGGTTGGCTCCCAGTTCAGCAGGCGCTTGGCGTTTTCGATGCTTGGCTTGCGGTGCGCCACGTCCTGGTAGCCAGTGCCGTAGAACGCCTTGCTTTCCACGTCGCGGAAACCGGCGAACGGCGGGAAGTTGCCGCGCAGTGGGTGGGCTTCGAACTGGCGCAGCAGCTCTTCGCCCAGTTGACGGATGCTGGCTTCGTTTTCCGGGTTGCCGATGTTGATCACCTGGCCGTCGCACACGCCGTTGTCGTTGTCGATGATGCGTGCCAGTGCTTCGATGCCGTCGGCGATGTCAGTGAAGCAGCGTTTCTGCTCGCCACCGTCGAACAGACGGATTGGCGTGCCTTCCACCAGGTTGAGGATCAACTGGGTGATGGCGCGGGAGCTGCCGATACGGGCCGAGTCCAGGCGGTCGAGGCGTGGGCCCATCCAGTTGAATGGACGGAATAGGGTGAATTTCAGGCCCTTGTCGCCGTAGGCCCAGATCACGCGGTCCAGCAGTTGCTTGGAGACCGAGTAGATCCAGCGTTGCTTGTTGACCGGGCCGACCACCAGGTTGGAGGTGTCTTCGTCGAAGTACTGGTCCTGGCACATGCCGTAGACCTCGGAGGTCGACGGGAAGATCACGCGCTTGTTGTACTTGACGCAGTAGCGCACCAGCTTGAGGTTTTCCTCGAAGTCCAGTTCAAACACGCGCAGCGGGTTGCGGGTGTATTCGATTGGGGTGGCGATGGCCACCAGCGGCAGGACCACGTCGCATTTCTTGATGTGGTACTCGATCCACTCGGTGTGGATGCTGATGTCGCCTTCCACATAGTGGAAGTTCGGGTGGCTGCGCAGGCGCTCGATGGCGTCGGAGCCGATGTCCAGGCCGTAGATCTCGTAGCGATCGTCACGCAGCAGGCGCTCGGACAGGTGGTTACCGATGAAACCGTTCACACCCAGGATCAGTACCCGGGTACGACGTGGCTTGCGGCCGGATTCGGCGCCGCGCAGTACTGAGCCATCGACCAGGCCCAGTTCGTCGGCCAGGGATGGGCCGGCCAGGTACAGGCCGTTCTCGTTGCGCTGGCCGAACTTGACCACCAGGGAGTCTTCACCGCAGGCGATGCGCAGCGGGTTGACGCTGATCACGCGACCTGGGGCGAGGCCTTCATTGCCCTTGACCACCTCGGCCTGCCACACGATCAGCTTGTGCTCGCCCACGGCGCAGAAGGCGCCTGGGTAAGGTTGGGTCACGGCACGGACCAGGTTGAACAGTTGTTCAGCGGGTTTTTTCCAGTCCAGCTTGCCATCGGCGGCGGTGCGGCGGCCGAAGTAGGTAGCCTGGCTTTCGTCCTGGGCGGTTTCGCTCAGTTTGCCGGCGGCCAGTTGCGGCAAGGCGTCGCGCAGTAGGTTGGTGGCGGCATCACGCAGTTTGGCGTGCAGGCTCAGGCCGGTGTCGGTGCGCTCGATCAGCACTTTTTGCTGGGCCAGGATTGCGCCGGCATCGGCACGCTTGACCATGCGGTGCAGGGTCACGCCGGTTTCGGTTTCGCCGTTGACCAGGACCCAGTTGGCCGGTGCGCGGCCACGGTATTTCGGCAGCAGCGAGCCGTGCAGGTTGAACGCGCCTTTGCTGGCAGTGGCCAACAGCGGCTCGCTCAGCAGGTTGCGGTAATAGAAGGAGAAGATGTACTCCGGGTTCAGCTTGGCGATGCGCTCGATCCACAACGGGTGGTTAGCGTCTTCCGGTGCGTGTACCGGGATGCCGTTGCGGGCGCAGAGTTGGGCGACGGAACCGTAGAAATTGTTTTCCTTGGGATCATCGGCGTGGGTGAACACCGCCGTAATGTCGTAGCCGGCAGTCAGCAGGGCTTCAATACCTGCACAGCCAATATCGTGGTATGCGAAGACAACGGCTTTTGAATTCATGACGAAACCTGATCGGAAGGAGAAGTAGAAGTGGTATGGGAGGACACCAGGCCGTCAACGACGACGACGGGGGCCGGTGCTGCCGGGGTGTTGCGCAGCACTTTTTCGATAAAGAAGCGTGGGCGAGCGCGCACATCGCTGTACATGCGGCCCAGGTATTCACCCAAGAGCCCCATGCCGATGAACTGGCCACCGGTGAACATGAACAGCACCGCGAACAATACGAACATGCCATCGCCGGCCCATTGGGCGCCGAAGGCCAGGCGCAGCACGATCAACGCGAGGGCGAACAGCAGGCCGAGGCCGGCCAGGCTGAAACCGACGATCGACAGCAGGCGCAGCGGGGTGGTGGTCATGCAGGTCAGCAGGTCGAACATCAGGCTGATCAGGCGCATGGCGCTGTATTTGGATTCGCCGTGTTCACGCTCGGCGTGGTGCACCAGGATTTCCGTGGTGTGCCGGGCAAAGCCGTTGGCCAGGATCGGGATAAAGGTGCTGCGTTCACGGCAGGCGAGCATGGCGTCGACAATGGTGCGGCGGTAGGCGCGCAGCATGCAGCCGTAGTCGGTCATGGCCACGCCGGTAGAGCGCTGTACCGCGAGGTTGATCAGGCGCGACGGCCAGCGGCGGAAGGCCGAGTCCTGGCGATTGTTGCGCACGGTGGCAACCACGTCGTAACCCAGGGCGGCTTGCTCCACCAGGCGCGGGATCTCTTCAGGCGGGTTTTGCAGGTCGGCGTCGAGGGTGATCACCACCTCGCCCCGGCACTGCTCGAAACCGGCCATGATCGCCGCGTGCTGGCCGTAGTTGCGATTGAGGATTACCGCAACCACGTTGCTGCCATCTTCGGCAGCTGCGTCTTCGAGCATTTGGGCGGATTTGTCGCGACTACCGTCATCCACCAGGATGATTTCGTATTCGTAAGCCAGTTGCTTGCACGCAGCGGTCGTGCGACGCAGCAACTCAGGCAGGCTCTCTTGTTCGTTGTAGACCGGGATAACGATCGACACACAATGAATAGGGTAGGGTTTCAAAGATTCATGACCTCGGGGCTAGAGCAACTTGGAACGTGAAAACAGCAGTCATCAGTGGCGGGCAGCGCCGTGCCTGACTTGACACAAGGTGGAGTGGCGTATTCATTCGACTTTCCTGAGACGGTGTTGGATCTTCCATGGTGGCGATTTAAGTAAAGCTCACAAAACGCAAAGATAAAGGGTAATCAACAGGTTAGTCGGGGAAGTCGCGGTTCGCTCTCAAGTCCTGAAGCCAAGATTAAGCGCAAAAATGTGGTACGAATATGAAAGGCATATGAAAAACTCGTTTATTTGACAGGTAGACAGCCCGTGTTCAGCTAGAAGATCCACACATCGCGCCGAGCGCTCGCGTGCAGGGGCCCGGAACCGATTTTATTCAACAATCTTCTCTGCAATACCCCCCAAGTGCCGGTAAAGTAAGCGCTCTCTTGCCAGGGTAATCGGATGAATAGCGTGCAGCTTTTACGGCCAGTGTTGATGGGGTTGTTGATGACCGTGGCGTGTGTCACGACGGTGCGGGCTGATGCTGGGGTAGCGCTGACCAGCATTGAGCAACTGCCGGATGGGGTCGAAGTGCGCGGCAAGCAGATCGCCGCGTACATATGGGACGATCGCCAGGGCAAAAACCTGTTGGTACTCGCCGAGCAACTCAGCGAGCGCGACGACGATGGCACCCAATCGGCATTTGTCTATGCCGCGCAATATTTGCTCGATGGCAACCGGCCCAAGCGCGTGTGGATGCTCTACGACGATGTGCAGCATTGCGAATTCGACGCGGCGCTGCGCTTCGACCGGGATGCCACCAAGGTCACCGACCTGTCCGGTGATGGCATCACCCAGGCCACCGTGGGTTATTCGCGTACCTGCACCAGTGACGTGAGCCCCAATGAATTCAAGCTGATCATGCACGTGGGCAAATCCCAGAAATACCGCCTGCGCGGCGTCGACCGCTATGGCGCCAGTTGGTGGGACGAGGAGGCCGGCGCACTGCGCGGCATGCCGCTGCCCAAGGATTGCAGTGTGGCCGCCCAGCAGGCGCTGGTCAGCCAGTACAAGGAGCAGGGCACCGAATTGCCGCTGCCGGGTTGCTATAGCGAAGAAAAAGACTTCGCCAAGGCCCCCGAGGCGTACCTGACCTTCATGCGCCAACACTGGTTTGCCCTGATGCAGAAACAGGACACCGAATGGAACCAGACCCAAACCCAGACCCAGCCGCAAGATTCTGTCGAGGGTGACGACGTCGCGCCGTGACTTTGTGCGAGGGCCGTTGCTGGGTTAGACTCGGCCCCCGCCAATTCACTAAATACCTCGATTAAACAATGGCTTGTTCGAGGTATTTAATCCAAAGGCTGATCTATTTTGACTGAGTCCATTCGCAATCCTCTGACCCTCTACCTCACCCGCCTGGCCCCCTCCAGCCAACTGACCATGCGCTACGTGCTGCAGGACGCCGCCGACCGCCTGGGTTTCGAGGACATCAACCTCGAAGACATCGACTGGCACCTGCTGCAACCTGAACATGTGATCGCCCTGGTCGCCGCCTTGCGCGAGGACGGCTATGCGCCGAACACCTCTTCGCTGTACGTGAACGCAGTGCGCGGCGTGATGAATGAAGCCTGGCGCCTCAGCCTGATCAGCCAGGAACACCTGTTGCGCATGCGCACGGTCAAGGCCACGCCGGGTACGCGCCTGAGCCAGGGCCGCAACCTGCGGCGCACGCTGATCCGCGAGATGATGGACGTCTGCGCCGCCGACCCACGCCCCCAAGGGCTGCGCGATGCGGCGCTGATCGGGATTTTGTACGGTTCGGGCATGCGCAAGTCGGAGTCGGTCAACCTCGACCTGGCGCAGATCAACTTCGAAGAGCGCAGCTTGCGGGTGATCGGCAAGGGCAACAAGGAACTGATCAAGTACGCGCCGGCCTGGGCTTTTGCCAAATTGCAGGCGTGGCTGGATTTTCGGCGTGAACAGCTTAAAGAAGGCGAGAGCGACGACACGTTCCTGTTCAACCGCATCCGCCGGGGCAGCCACATCACCCGCGAACGCATCACCAAGCACGCGATCTACTACATTGCCCGCCAGCGCGGTGAGCAAGTCGGCGTGAAGATCATGCCCCATGATTTCCGCCGCTCATTTATCACGCGGGTGATCGAGGAGCATGACCTGTCGATTGCGCAGAAACTGGCGCACCACACCAATATCCAGACCACTGCCAGCTATGACGTGCGCGAGGACAACGAGCGGCGCCGGGCGGTGGATCGGTTTGATTTGTGATGGGCCTTGCCCGGGATCAGGAGGAGGGTGGGGCACTGCTCAAGTGAGCGGGCAAGCGGCGTAACGTCCACAGGGTCACCAGCAGCGCCGCGACGGCACACAGTGCAATGCCGATCAACATTGGCGCCGGCGCATGGTCAGCAAACACGCCGACCACGGTCATGGACACCGCTGCAGTGATCATCTGAATCGCCCCCAGCAGTGCAGAGGCAGAACCCGCCACCGCGCCGTGGTCCTCCAGGGACAAAACGCCCGCTGCCGGCAGCAACAGGCCGAGAAAACCGAAACCGATGAACAGTAGCGTCATCATCAACGGCAGGCTGTCGACCCACAGTGTGGTCACGGCCAGCGTGCCCAATACGCTTGCCACTGCCACCACTGACCAACGAATCACCGATGCGAGGCCAAAGCGCGCACTGAGGCGTGCGGTCAGTTGGCTCATGGCAAAGAACGACGCCGCATTCAGCGCAAAGCACAGGCTGAATTGGGTGGGGGTCAGGCCGAAGTATTCGATATACACGAACGGCGCGCTGCCGATGAATACAAAGAACGTGGCCAGGCCGAACCCGCTGACGACCGAAAGCCCGGTAAAGAGCGGATCACGCAGCAGCGCCCCGTAACTGCCAAACGCGTTGCCCAGGTTTTTGCCCAGGCGCCGTTCGGCGGGATGGGTTTCGGGCAACTGCACGACCGTCATCACCAGGCACGCCACGGCTACCGCGGCGAGCAGTGCAAACACTTCGCGCCAACTCCAGATCGAAATCACTACGCTGCCGGCCAGCGGTGCAAGAATCGGCGAAACACTCATCACCAGCATCAGCAAGGCCATCAGGCGTGCGGCTTCGTGGCCGGTGTACAGATCGCGCACAATCGCCCGGGGAATCACCATCCCTGCACAGGCGCCAAACGCCTGCAGCGCACGAAAGCCGATCAGCACTTCAATGCTCGGGGCCAGCGCACAACCGACACTGCCCACCGCAAAAATCACCAGCCCGGCGTAAATCGGCGGTTTGCGCCCGAATACATCACTGATCGGCCCATAGAACAGCTGGCACACGCCGATGATCATGAAGAACACGGTCAGGCTCATCTGCACCGCAGCCGGCGAGGCTTGCAGGCTGGCGCCGAGGGTGGGGAGCGCGGGCAGGTAGCTGTCGATGGCGAACGGGCCGACGGCGGTGATCAAGCCCAGGAGCAGGGCGAGGCGAGCAATACTTCGAGACATGGGCTATTCCAGCCAAGCAAGGGCCGGCCAGCTTAAGGTATCCGCGCAAATCCGCAAACTTAGGCTTCAATAACAAGCAATTGATGCCGATAACAGTTCAGGCGAAGCCCAATTGGCGGCCAGGCACGGGGATACCAGCATGACGATTAAACTACGCTTGATGCTGTTGATTGCGACAGGCTTGATTACCGCCTTGATCATGAGCCTGGCCAGCTACGTGGGTAACAGCCGGATGAGCAGCGCCGTGCAGGACAATGAGCAGAGCATGACGGTGCTGCGCAATCATATGGAAGCCGACATGATGCACGACGCGCTGCGGGCGGACGTGTTGTCGGCGATGTTGGTGGGGTTGGGCAAAAGCACCAGTACCGAGGCCGAGGTCAACAGCTCGCTGAAGGAACACGCCGAGCACTTTCGCCAGGTCCTGGCGGACAACCTCAAGCTGCCGCTGGATGATTCGCTCAGGGCCAGCCTGGAAAAAATCAAACCCAGCCTCGACACCTATATCAGTGCCGGCGAGCGCATCGTCACCTTGGCCCTAGCCAATCCGGAAGCGGCACGCGAGCAACTGGGCACCTTTAATAGCGCCTTCACTCAGCTTGAAGAGCAAATGGCAGGCCTGAGCGAACTGATCGAATCCAACACCCAACAAACCAGCGTCGGCACGCGGCAGACGATCAGCAACGCCAACTTGACCTTGGGCGCCGTGCTGATTGCCAGCCTGTTGTTGCTGTTGGCGCAAGGCCGCTGGGTCATGTTGAGCATTATGGAGCCGCTGCAGGCCGCCAGCCGCATTGCCGCCAGCATCGCCCGAGGCAACTTGAGCGAGCCGATTGTCGAACCGGCGCGCAAGGATGAAGCCAGCACATTGATCCGCAGCCTCGCCACCATGCAGCGCGACTTGCGCGGCATGATCGAAGTGGTGCGCAGCAACGCCCATGGCGTCAACGGCATGAGTGAAAAACTCAGCCACGGCTGCCATGAAGTGGCCGGCAGCAGCCAGCAACAAAGCGCGGCGGCCAGCACCATGGCGGCAGCGGCGAGTGAAATGACCGCCAGCATCGAGGAAATCACCCGGCACGCCGGTCGTGCGTTGAATATGGCGCATCAGGCCGAGTCCTTGGCCAAGGACGGCGGCCGGGTGATTCATCAAGTCGTCAGTGACATGGACGGCATCGCCCGCTCGGCGCAGCAATCGGCCCAGGTTATCCGTACGCTGGATAAGGAGTCCGAGGCGATTTTCAGCATTATCCAAGTGATCAAGGGCATCGCCGACCAAACCAATCTGCTGGCGTTGAATGCCGCGATCGAAGCAGCCCGCGCCGGCGAACAGGGACGGGGTTTCGCGGTGGTCGCCGATGAAGTGCGCAGCCTGGCAGGCCGCACCAGCACGTCCACCCAGGAAATTGCCAGCATGGTCGCACGCATCCAGCAAAACACCCGGGAAGCAGTGACCAGCATGGAGGAGGGCGTCGCACAGGTGGATAAAGGCATGGCGGTGACGGCGGAAGTCGAACGGGCCATCCGCGAGATTTTGCAGGCCACGTTGAGCACCACCGAGTTGGTCAACGACATCTCCCGCACCATCGGCGAACAAAGCCTGGCCAGCAATGAAATCGCCCATCAAGTGGAGATGATTGCGGGCATGTCGGAGAGTAATAGCCGAGTGATTGCCACGACTGCGTCGACGACGGATGAATTGTCATCGTTGGCGGGGGAGCTTTCGCAGTCGGTGGATCGTTTCAGATTGTAGGTTGATTATAACTAAACTAAATGACTATTTAGTTTAGTTATAACTTGTTTGAATAGCGTCAGGCGGGTTAGGGCGCCTTTTTGTCAGTATTGCCAAGGCTGAAAGGCGTTTATTCACGAAATAACCCACCACGCGTCAACGGCATAATTACCGGCCGGAGCCCCTGACATTTGAGGGGTAACCGATGCTTGCGGATTTACGCACTACAAAAGCGCCGAGCCCCAAACATTGCTATGTCGTTGAAAGGCCACGAAATTACAAATAAAGATTATTGCGTAGGGAAATTTTTCCGAACGCCCTTGAATTTTTGTCTTCTGTTCCTACCTAGGGTTTTACGTGATGCCGAATGAGGGTCACGTCTCAAATCACTTGGAGAAAACTCAGGAGATTTAGCAATGGCTACTACTCTTTCGTTGGCCCCACTTTTCCGCCATTCGGTCGGCTTTGACCGTTTCAATGACCTTTTCGAATCGGCGCTTCGCAGTGAGGCCGGAACTTCCTATCCTCCCCACAACGTCGAAAAGCACGGCGATGACCATTATCGAATTGTCATCGCGGTAGCAGGCCTTGCTGAGGCGGATTTAGACATCCAGGTTGAAAAAGGCGTTTTGACGGTCGCTGGTGATAAGCGAGAAAGCAACGAAGATGTCACCTACCTGCATCAAGGTATCGCTCAGCGGGCGTTCCGGCTGTCGTTCCGCTTGATGGATCACATTGAGGTGCAGGGTGCGAAGCTCGCCAACGGCTTGCTGAATATTGACTTGCTCAGAGTTGTACCGGAGGAGGCGAAGCCTAAGCGCATCATGATCGGAGCGGCTGAGTCTACTGACTCTAAGCCGGTCAGTGAGCAGTAAGGTGAACAATGAGGCGCTCTTCGGAGCGCCTTTTTTTTGAGTATCACTACATCAGTTATCACCTGATGCATCGATACAACTGGATTCGAGCGCACCAGTTCAACGACGGGCTGGGCCCGGCTCAGGCCGAGAAAAAACTTAACGTCGTGTCCGGGATTAGTTGACCACTGCACACAGTCCTTGAAGCGAGAAGAGTTGAGGGTTGAGAGGATTGCCATTGGCCAGAGAGTAACCCTTGGTTTGAGATTTGCAATCTGGCCTGTAACGCCCCTGTTGGGTGTGTATTATATTACGCATAATGTATATTATGTTAAACGACAGGTCATGTCATAGATGTTCATGAGCTGCCTAAGCCACTGATTCGACGAATTCGTTGTTGACGCCTAAAAGGTTCTCAGCACGCCTATGTCAGCATAAATGATCGCGAGCATGATTCCGCCGACCCGCGCGTCGAAGAGCCTGCGCTCAAAACACATGGGCGAACTGTAGGCATCTCCGCACAGTTGTATGAGGTCTACGAGCGCTATATCCAGAGCGAACGGCGCCCTTTGCGTAACGGAAAACCGATGAAATTGCTGTACCGCTATTTGTTCATCTCGAATCGTGGCCGCCCGCTGTCGATCCGCGCGTTGTCAAACGTCCTTGATCGGCTGTTTCTGACCATTGAGCTGGCTCAGCCGGGGTTGTTGCCTACACTTTCTGCACATGACTTTCGCCACACATTTGCAGACCGGTTTTTGGCTTACCTGGTCGAAAAGCGTGGGCATGACCTCGAGCGGGCCACGCCGGCAGTCATCAACCAATCTCCAGGGCGTTTATCTTTCCATCATGAACACTGAAGGTGTATGTCACTACCGCAGGACTGCCGGGAAAATTACCGGAGAGCCGCACGCTGATCACCGACTTTGCCTCATCCTCCTGACTGTCCACGGGTTCGGCCGTGTATTGGTACTTCGCTTTCGCTGCCGCTCTCCATGCGGTGATGGCATCAATACCCACGATGGTTTTTCCTTCATCCAGGACTGTCGCATCCTGCGTAAATACTGTGTTTAAGGTGCCGACGTCGGTGCCGGTCTCACTTGTAAAATAGGCTTCAATGGCTGGATGCCGACTAATACTCATCGAGTTATTCTCCTGATAGACAAGTGCTACTCATGATCAGCGCCTCAGCCAAACTCGACAAGAACGCACGAAAAAGTAAGTGACTACCAATGAGCCATAACAAGGTCTACACGCCTGATTCAGCTGCCGAAGATGTCAATGCCGTATTTGCACTACTGCGCGGCAGATGGAAACTGGTCATTTTGTTTCATCTCTTCGATGGCAAGGTTCAGCGCTTTTCAGATCTCGAACGTGTGGTCAGTGGCATATCTCAAAAAATGCTGGCTCAACAACTGCGGGGGCTGGAGCAAGATGGGCTGGTGATACGTACCGTCTACGACGAAAAACCACCTCGAGTGGACTACCGCCTGACGGCTTGGGGACAAAAGCTTTGTCCGGTGCTTGATGGCATGTTGAAGTGGGCCGAGGCCGACCACGAACAGGCATCACCCTCCTCCTCTCTTCCGGCCTAGGTGTTCGAGGGCCGGGCTCTGGTTACGACGGCGGTATAGCAAGGCGCCCGGTTGCGTGGCTGAACGCTAGGCGGTAGATCGCTCGGGCTTGAGCGCGCCTGGTGATTACGATCTACGCTAAGACACTGGCGCCTTTAGTCGCCAAGAATACCTTCGTGGAGCAAGCTGTCCCTGCTGGTGTCGTTGGTGTGGCTCATGCGAGATTTGGACGCAGTGAGTACATCCGAGTAACAGTCGCCTGCTGGTCATAAATCAGACAGATGGCACTTAGGTTGTCTAAAGTTGTGACGCACGGCGCAGATAACTCGTATGTCATCTCCACGCGCAACACAGTTCAAGGATCGAACTCATGACCCAGCGTCAATCCAGCCGCACTCCCCCTCTCGCTCATCCGCGTTTTCGCTGGTTCGCTTTGATCCCGGTGGTACCTGCCGTGATTTGGACACTGGTGCAATCAACCTCTGCGGCCAACCTGGCGGCTTGCGCGGTACTGGTGCTGATCGGCCTCGGTGCCTGCGCCTGGAGTGCGAGTTCGCAGCGTAACGCCGTGCAGCTAGGCATCGCGCAGGTGCAGGCGGCTCAGGCCGACGCGGGCGCGGCGCGCAACGGTATGGCCTCGCGGGCACAGCTAGATGAGGTGTTGCTGGGCGCCATGCCGATCTGGGCCAAGCAGGTGGAAAGCTCGCGCCATCAGACCGAAGAAGCGATTGTGAGCCTGGCTAACCGGTTTACCGGGATCGCCACGCGCTTGCAGGAAACGGTACACGCCTCGCAGCACGCTGCCGGAGAACTGGATGGGCACGCCGCAGATGGGCCGCTTGAGGCGTTGGCACGCAGCGACAGTGAACTGAGCCAGGTGATCAATTCGCTCAAGGCCACGCAAAGCAGCCGTGATCAAACCCTGGCCCAGGTCCGCAGCCTGACCGCCTACACCGGCGAACTGCGCACCATGGCCGCTGATGTGGCCGCGATTGCTGCACAAACCAACCTACTGGCCCTCAACGCAGCCATCGAGGCGGCGCGGGCCGGTGAGGCCGGTCGTGGCTTCGCGGTGGTGGCCGATGCGGTGCGCAGCCTGTCGAGCAAATCCAGTGAAACCGGTCAGCAGATGTCGGCCAAGGTCGACATCATCAATAACGCCATTACGCAATTGGTGCTCGCTGCGTCCAGCAACGCCGACCAGGACAGCCATTCGGTGGCCGAATCCGAAAACAGTATTCAAGTGGTGCTCGAGCGCTTCCAGAACATCACCGGGCGTCTGGCCGACTCCGCCGACCTGCTCAAGCAGGAGAGCTACGGCATCCGCGATGAGATGACCGAAGTGCTGGTCAACCTGCAATTCCAGGATCGGGTCAGCCAGATCCTCAGTCACGTGCGCGACAACATGCACGCTTTGCATGAGCACCTCCTGCAAGCCAGCCTGGCCCCCGACCAGGCGGTCGCCGTCGACGCCCGGCAGTGGCTGGCGCGCATGGAAGCCACCTATGCCACCGACGAGCAACGGCGCATCCACCATGGCGATGCGGCCGCGCAGCACAATTCTCAAGACATTACTTTCTTTTAGGAGTACCTCATGGCTAAGAATGTATTAGTGGTCGACGACTCCAGCAGTGTGCGGCAGGTGGTTGGTATTGCCTTGAAAAGTGCCGGTTACGACGTGATCGAAGCCTGCGACGGCCGGGATGCCCTGGGCAAGCTCACCGGGCAGAAGGTGCACCTGATCATCAGCGATGTGAACATGCCCCACATGGACGGCATCACCTTCATCAAGGAGGTCAAGAAGCTGGCCAATTACAAGTTCACGCCTATCATCATGCTGACCACTGAGTCCCAGGAGTCGAAGAAGGCCGAGGGCCAGGCCGCTGGCGCCAAGGCCTGGGTGGTCAAGCCGTTCCAGCCGGCGCAGATGCTGGCGGCGGTGTCCAAACTGATACTGCCCTGAACCCCGGCGCCAGGGAGGCTCCCATGCCGATCACCATCGACACCTTCGACGACACTGCCCGCGTGCGCATTGACGGTGAGCTGACGATTTACACCGTCGCGGAACTGGCAGGTGCGCTGCTGCCGCAGATCGGCGCGTCGCCACGCCTTGAGCTGGACCTGTCCCAGGTCACGGAAATGGATGGCGCTGGCTTGCAGTTGCTCGCGGTCATCCGGCGTGAGGCCGGCGTCAGCGGTACAGGCTTGAGCGTGACCGGCCAGAGCCAGGTGGTCATCCAGGCGCTCCAACTGTGTCGCAGTGAGGCCTCATAGTCAGCGCTTCCCACGTTTTTTGATCGACAAGGAAAGGTCCGGTGAGCATCAATCTCGATCAGGCACAGCAGACATTTATCGTTGAGGCACGCGAGCTGTTGCAGGACATGGAGCAATCCCTGCTGCAATTGGAAAGCGAGCCCGCCGACCAGGATGCCATTGGCGCGATTTTCCGCGCCGCCCACACCATCAAGGGTTCGGCGGGCCTATTCGGTCTGGCGTCGATCGTGGGGTTCACGCATATCGTCGAAAACGTGCTCGACCACCTGCGCGAAGGCAGTGTGGCGGTGGACGCCGCTTTGATCGCACTGCTGCTCAAGTGCGGTGACCACATGCTCGAATTGATCGAAGTGGTCGCCGACCGCGGTGAGACGCCGACGCCCGCCGCGCTGGAGCGCGGTGAGGCATTGCGCGAGGCACTGAGTGCCTATTCGCCGCTGCCAACCACCGCTGTCAGCGTCGACACCGCTGAGGTGGGCGACGACGCGGCGGTGGAAGTGCTTTGGCATATTGACCTGCGCTTCGGCGTGGATGTCTTCCGCAACGGCATGGACCCGTTGTCGTTCCTGCGTTACCTCGACACCCTGGGCACGCTGTTGCAGGTCACCACCTTGACTCAGCACATTCCGCCCGCCGCCAGCTGGGACCCGGAAAGCTGCTATCTGGGCTTCGAGATTGACCTGCGCTCGACGGCCAGCCACGCCACCCTCAAGGAGGTATTCGACTTTGTGCGTGATGACTGTGAAGTGCAGATCAGCGCCGTAGACGAAGCGCCTGAGGGCACGGCGGCCATCGCTCGCGACCTGGTCACCCAGGCCGAGCCCGCCTTGATGCCAGCAGCATCGCCGCGTCCGGCGCCCAGTGAGGTGAAGACCCGCGACGGCAATTACGTGCGCGTCAACGCCGACAAGCTCGACGAGTTGATCAATCTGGTCGGCGAGTTGGTGATCGCCAGCGCCGGCGCTAACCTGCTGGCCCGCTCCTCTAACAATGACCCGTTGCAAGAGGCGGCTTCGACGGTCTCGGGGCTGGTGGAAGAGATCCTCGATGGCGCCCTGCACTTGCGCATGATCCCCATCGGCGACACGTTCAACCGCTTCCGCCGCGTGGTGCGCGATATCAGCCAGGAACTGGGCAAGGACATCGAACTGATCATCAGCGGTGCGGAAACCGAACTGGACAAGACCGTGGTCGAGAAGATCGGCGACCCGCTGATGCATCTATTGCGCAATGCCATGGACCACGGTATCGAAAGCGCCGATGCGCGGCGTGCGGCCGGCAAGTCGGCGAAGGGCTATCTGAGCCTCAATGCCTACCATGACTCGGGGAGCATCGTCATTGAGATCGCCGACGACGGTGCCGGGCTCAACCGCGACCGCATCTTGCAGAAGGCCCAGGAACGCGGGCTGGTGGCCAGTGGTGCGCTGCTCACCGACCAGGAGATCTATAACCTGATCTTCGAAGCGGGTTTCTCCACCGCCGAGGCCGTGACCAACCTGTCCGGGCGCGGCGTCGGCATGGACGTGGTCAAGCGCAATATCACTTTGTTGCGCGGCACCGTCGACCTCGACAGCCGCCCCGGCAAGGGCACCGTGGTGCGCATTCGCTTGCCGCTGACCCTGGCGATCATCAATGGGTTCATGGTCGGCATCGACCAATCCACCTATGTGATTCCGCTGGACATGGTCCAGGAGTGTATCGAGCTGGATGAAGACCTGCGCCAGTCCAGCCGTGACACGGGATATCTGGACCTGCGTGGCGAAGTGTTGCCACTGGTGCACCTGCGCGATCACTTCAATCACGAAGGCCCGGTCGCCCGACGTCAGAATGTAGTGGTAGTGCGCAATGCCGAGCATAAGGCCGGGCTGGTGGTCGATGACCTGCTCGGCGAGTTCCAGACCGTGATCAAACCCCTGGGCAAGTTGTTCGGCGCACTGCGCGGCATCAGCGGCTCGACCATATTGGGCAGCGGCGCGGTGGCCTTGATTCTGGATGTACCGGTACTGCTCAACCAAATCGTACAACTGGAAGCCCGCACAACCCCGGCGCCTCAGTCGCCAACGGTCGTTGCCCGCTGACGCATTTGCAATTCCATGGAGGTTCCCCAATGAAATGGTTCTACGATCTTAAGATTTCCACCAAGTTGATCAGCTCGTTCCTGCTGGTCCTGGTGCTCACCGGGGCGATGGGCGGCTTCGCCATCCACCAGCTCGGTGAGGTCAACCATGCGGCCCAGGACATCAAGGGCAACTGGATGCCCTCCATGCGCGCAGCCGCCGGCATGCGTTTTTTTGCCGCCAACTACCGTTTGAAAGAAAACCGCCACATCGCTACCGAAATTCCCGAGGAAAAGGTCCAGGCCGAACACGAAGCCACCGAAGCGCGCCAGCAGTTCGAAACCCGCATGGGCACCTACGAGCAATTGCTGTCCAACGATGAAGACCGTCAACTCCTGACCAGCGTCAAAAGCGCTTGGGACGCCTACCTTGCAAGCAGCAAGCAGGTGCTTGAGTTTTCTCGCCAGAACCAGAACGCCCAGGCGAGCGGTTTGCTCAGGGGAGAATCCAGGGGGTATTTCGATGAGGTGACCGCTCGGCTGCAGAAAATGGTCGAGTTCAACGACGCCGGGGCGAGCGCCGCCGGCGACAAAGGCTCGGCGCTGTATGAAAGCGCACGTGTGTCAATCATCGCGGTACTGGTCGCGGCCCTGCTGATCGGCCTGGGCCTGGCGGTATTCATCGCACGGATCATTTCCCGCCCGTTGCGCCAGGCCGCGAGCGCTGCCGAGCAATTGGCTGAAGGCAACCTCAACGCACACATCGAGCCCGGTGGCAAAGATGAAACCGGCATGGTGCTCAACGCCATGCGCAACATGGTAGGCAAGCTGGCACATATCATCGGTGAAGTGCGCAATGCCGCCGATAACCTGGCCAGCGCCTCCGAGGAGGTCAGCGCCACCGCGCAATCGATGAGCCAGGCCACCAGTGAACAGGCCGCCAGCGTCGAGGAAACCAGTGCGTCGGTGGAGCAGATGAGCGCCAGCATCAACCAGAACACCGAAAACGCCAAGGTCACCGATGGCATGGCCAGCAAGGCCGCCAAGGAAGCCACCGAGGGCGGCGAATCGGTACAGCAGACGGTGGTGGCGATGAAGAAAATCGCCCAGCGCATCAGCATCATTGATGACATCGCCTACCAGACCAATCTCCTTGCACTCAATGCCGCCATCGAGGCCGCCCGGGCCGGCGAGCATGGCAAGGGTTTCGCAGTGGTCGCCGCCGAAGTGCGCAAGCTGGCTGAACGCAGCCAGGTAGCCGCCCAGGAAATCGGTGAGCTGTCCTCCAGCAGCGTGGACATGGCCGAGAAAGCCGGCAAGTTGCTCGACGAAATGGTGCCTTCCATCAACAAGACGTCCGACCTTGTGCAGGAAATCAGCGCCGCGTCCGAGGAACAGGCGGCCGGAGTCGCGCAGATCAACACAGCGATGACCCAGCTCAACCAGGTGACCCAGCAAAATGCCTCGAGCAGCGAGGAACTGGCGGCCACGGCCGAAGAAATGAGCAGCCAGGCCGAGCAACTGCAACAGGCCATGAGCTTCTTCGTGCTGGATTCGGCGCCCAAGGCCGCGGTTCAAAGCAGCAGCGTGGACAGCCCCGGCAGCAAGCCTAACCGCCAGCAGCCACAGCCCAAACCACAGGCACCGCGCAAGGCATTCGCCTACACCATGGCCAGTGCCCCGGACGAAGCGGATTTCACCCGCTTCTGATCGCACGATCAAGGTGGGCCTACTAGGGAGAGTGATATGGGCGCAGTAATGACGACTCGGCAGACCGCTGTGGCGGTAGATGAGGATGCGCAGTACCTGACCTTCATGCTTGGCGGCGAAATGTTTGCCATCGGCATTCTGGGGATCAAGGAAATTATCGAATACGGCAGCCTGACGGTGGTGCCGATGATGCCGGCTTTCGTGCGCGGGGTGATCAACCTGCGCGGCGCGGTGGTACCGGTGGTGGATTTATCCGCTCGGTTTGGGCGGGCCAACTCGGCGATCACCCGACGCTCCTGCGTGATCATCATCGAAGCGAGTACCGACGATGGCCAGCCCCAGGATATCGGGCTGCTGGTCGATACGGTGTCTGCGGTGCGGGAGATCCCGGTCACGCAGATCGAGCCGCCACCGAACTTCGGCGCGCGAATTCGTGCCGATTTCATCAGTGGCATGGCCAAAGTCGACGGCAAGTTCGTGATCGTGCTGGAGGTGAACAAGGTGTTGTCCATCGATGAGATGTCTAGCCTCGCCGAGGCCGGCCAGGCGCCGCCCCTCGACCTCGACCCGCGTTGAGGCCCCGACCATGCCAGACAACGCTTGCATCGATGATCGTGAATTCGGTCAGTTCCAGAGCTGGCTGTACCGCGCGGCCGGGATCAACCTTTCGCCAACCAAGAAAGCGTTGGTGGCCGGGCGCCTGTTCAAGCGCCTCAAGCACTATGAACTGCAGAGCTATAGTGAGTATTTCAAGCTGATCATGAATGACCAGCGCAAGGGCGAACTGCAGGTTGCGCTGGATTTATTGACCACCAACGAAACGTATTTTTTCCGCGAGCCCAAGCACTTCGAATTCCTGCGTCAGCAGGTACTGCCCCACGCCGCGCCGAGCAAAGTGTTTCGCGTGTGGAGCGCGGCCAGTTCCTCGGGCGAAGAGCCCTACAGCCTGGCGATGACCCTGGCCGAAAGCCTCGGCACCACGCCTTGGGAAGTGACCGGCTCGGACATCAGCACCCAAGTGCTGGCCAAGGCGCGCACGGGCCATTACTCCATGGAGCGCACCGAGACATTGCCCCAGCCGCTGCTGGCCAAGTATTGCCTCAAGGGCATTGGCCGCCAGGCGGGCACCTTCCTGATCGACAAGGCTTTGCGTAGCCGCGTCAATTTTGTCCAGGTCAACCTTAACGAGGCGTTGCCTGCCCTGGGGGAGTTCGAGGTGATCTTCCTACGCAACGTGATGATTTATTTCGATCAGCAGACCAAGCGCCAAGTGGTCGCACGCCTGCTGCCGCTGCTCAAACCCGGCGGTTATTTGATCATCAGTCACTCGGAAAGCCTCCACGGTGTCAATGACACCTTGAAGCTGGTGGCACCGTCGATTTACCGCAAGCCATGAAAAAGCCTATCGGTGCAGCCGAAGTAGTATTGGCACCTGGCCAGGTGTGTTTTTCGACGCGACCGACGCGCCTGCGGACCTTGCTCGGTTCCTGCGTGGCGATCACCTTTTGGCACCCGCAACGACTGATTGGCGGCATGTGCCACTTCATGCTGCCGGGGCGCTTGCGCAATCATCAGTGCCTGGACGGCAGATATGCCGACGAAGCTCTGGAACTGCTGCTGCGCCACGCCCAGGCGAATGGCACCCAGGCACTCGATTACCAAGTCAAGTTGTTCGGCGGCGGCGAGATGTTTCCCAACCTGCGGCGCCAACTGCCGGCGCAGAACGTGGCCAGCCAGAATATCCGCGCAGCGCTGGCCCTGGCCGAGCGCCATCACCTGCACCTGACGGCCCAGGACATGGGCAGTACCGGTTACCGCACGATCATGTTCGACCTATGGAACGGCAACGTCTGGGTTCGGCACCAACCAATGGGAACACTTCAAGAAGATGCCTACCAAAAAAATCAGTGTACTGCTGGTCGATGACTCGGCCGTGGTGCGCCAGGTACTGCAGGCGATTCTTAGCGATACGCCAGATATTCACGTGATGGGCGCTGCCTCCGACCCGATTTTTGCCATGGATAAACTCTCGCGGGAATGGCCGGACGTGATCGTGCTGGACGTAGAAATGCCGCGCATGGACGGCATCACGTTTCTCAAGAAAATCATGAGTGAGCGGCCTACGCCGGTGGTGATCTGTTCCTCGCTGACGCAGAAAGGCGCGGAAACCTCGCTGCAGGCGCTGTCGGCGGGCGCTGTGGAAATCATCACCAAGCCGAGTACGGGGTTGAAGAACTTCCTGATCGAATCGGCAGCCGAGTTGGTGGCCGCCATCCGTGCTGCCGCGAATTCCAACGTCAGGAACCTGGGCAGGCGCAGCGCCAGGCCGGCGCCATCAACGCCTCCGGCCAGCAAGCTCAGTGCGGATGCGATCCTGCCCGCCGGCAATGGCCATGCGATGGCTCAGACCACCGAGCGTATCGTCGCCATCGGCACCTCCACCGGCGGCACCCAAGCGCTGGAAGCGGTGCTGACCGCACTGCCGCGGGTGTGCCCAGGTATAGTGATCGTGCAGCACATGCCTGAGAAGTTCACCGCTTCGTTCGCCGAGCGTCTCAACAGCGTCTGCGAGCTCGAAGTGCGCGAGGCGCGCAACAACGACCGCATCCTGCCGGGCCTGGCCCTCATCGCGCCTGGCGGCAAGCACCTGATGGTCACCCGCAGTGGTGCCTATTATCACGCCCAGGTTATCGACGGACCGCTGGTTAACAGGCATCGCCCTTCGGTGGATGTGCTGTTTCGCTCGGTGGCCCGGTTTGCGGGCAGGAACGCCACCGGCATCATCATGACGGGCATGGGCGACGACGGCGCGCGCGGACTCAAAGAAATGCTCGACGCCGGCGCCGCGACAGTCGCCCAGGACGAAGCCAGTTGCGTGGTGTTCGGCATGCCCAAGGAAGCCATCAAACTCAACGCCGCTCAACGCATCATGGCACTGGAGGATATTCATCAAGCGATTTTGTATAAGTGAACGCGAGCCGCCCATGACATTGCCTGATTGGCCTCAGGTTACCGTTTGAAAGCTGCCATTCGTAGAATGTCTGAAGAGCCTCCTGTGGCCATCGATCGGCATCCCAACCATCATTTGACGTGGAGCGGCAACGTTTGGAATTAAGACAACTGCGCTATTTCGTAAAAATCCTCGAACACGGCAGCTTGGGACGCGCAGCCCTTGAACTGGACGTCGGCGTATCAGCCCTTAGCCAACAGATCGCGAAACTTGA
Organism: Pseudomonas sp. FP2335; assembly: GCF_030687535.1. NCBI lineage: Bacteria > Pseudomonadati > Pseudomonadota > Gammaproteobacteria > Pseudomonadales > Pseudomonadaceae > Pseudomonas > Pseudomonas sp. FP2335. Next base: position 2,976,320 of record NZ_CP117437.1, on the reverse strand, counting down.
AAGTGAGCTGTCAACCCGTCTCCTTAATCGCATCACTACGGGTGTCACGCCGACCAGCTCTGGTATGGCGTTCCTGCACCATGCCCAGCTGTGTTTGCGGCAAGCCGAAAATGCGATCCTGGCCGCTCACCGTGGGCGAATGAGTGGCTATGTCACCGTCGGAATGGCGCCCACGACTGCCACTGTGCTTGCCCTGCCATTGATCAACGCAATGCGAGAGCGCTACCCGGATATTCAATTGCACCTGGTCGAGATGCTGTCCGGGCATTTGGCCACGCAACTCAATGCTCGCCAGATCGACCTGGCCATTGTGTTTCAACTCGAAGGGGGCAAGCGCTGGAGCGTGACACCGCTGCTCGACGAAAAACTATTTGTCATCAGTTCACCGCACCTGCCCCATGCACCACAAGGAACGCGCATGCAACTGGCGGATCTGGGGCAACTTCCACTGGTGATGCCGAGCGCGCAACACGGTTTGCGTTCTACGCTGATGGTTGCGTTTGAACGTTCGGGGTTGGCGCCCAACATCATCATGGAAGTGGATGGTCTTGCCGTATTGATGAACGCCGTACGCGCAGGTCATGCTGCGACCATCCAGCCCGGTGCGGCAGCGGCGCTCAAAGGTGAGTCGGGACTTTCAGTGGTGGAAATATCCGATGCTCACGTAGGTCGACGAAACCTGTTGGCGACACTGCCGGATGATGAGCTTGCTCCCGCTGCGCTGGCGGCGCGGGTAGTTATTACGGATGTCGCTCGACAGTTGGTCGTTGATCAACAATGGCCGGGGGCGTCGTGGATCGAGGGCGTCGCCCCATGATCCCGGCGCCCTCCTCCTCTCGGCTGCCAATAATGGTGTGATCCGCAGCAAAGCCTTTATAAAAACTAAACACCTCGACTGATTTTGCGCCTTTCGGCAACACGCTGACCGCCCTACCTTCTCCCCCCTCGCGAGGAGCACTTCGTTCATGCCTCCTTGCGATTGAGGAGTGATGATGATCGACGTATTAGTAATTGGCGGCGGCAATGCCGCATTGTGTGCGGCGTTGATGGCGCGAGAGGCCGGCGCTAGCGTGCTGCTGCTGGAGGGCGCACCGAAAATCTGGCGCGGCGGCAACTCGCAACACACCCGAAACCTGCGATGCATGCACGAAGCACCGCAAGATGTATTGGTCGATGCCTATCCCGAAGAAGAATACTGGCAGGATCTGCTGAAGGTCACCGGCGGGATTACCAACGAAAAGCTTGCTCGTATTGTGATCCGCGCCTCGTCGAACTGCCGTGACTGGATGCGCTCCCACGGTGTGCATTTTCAGCCGTCGTTGTCCGGTGCTCTGCATGTTGCGCGTACCAATGCGTTTTTCATGGGCGGCGGCAAAGCCTTGGTCAACGCGTACTTCCGCAGCGCCGAGCGGCTGGGCGTGAAGATCCGCTACAACGCTCAAGTCACCGACATCGAGTTGAAGGACGGAGCATTCGTCGCAGCCCATCTCGGTGAGCGCGAGGTCGAGGGACAGCGTTTGCCTGCCGAGCGAATCCAGGCCAGGACCTGCGTTCTGGCGGCTGGCGGTTTCGAGTCGAACCGCGAGTGGCTGCGCGAGGCCTGGGGTCAGAACGAGCGCGGAGAATGGCCTTCTGACAACTTTCTGATTCGTGGGACGCGCTTCAATACCGGCGTGCTGCTTCAACGCATGCAGAACCTGGGCGCCGACTTTATCGGCGACCCAACCCAAGCACACATGGTGGCCATCGACGCGCGTGCGCCCCTGTATGACGGTGGTATCTGTACCCGTATCGATTGCGTATCGCTGGGCGTAGTGGTCAATCGCGACGGCGAACGCTTCTATGACGAAGGCGAGGATTTCTGGCCCAAGCGCTATGCCATCTGGGGCCGCTTGGTGGCGGGTCAACCCGGTCAACAGGCCTACTCAATCATCGATCAACAAGCCCTCGGCCGTTTCATGCCTCCGGTGTTTCCGGGCACTAAAGCCAACTCCCTGCAAGACCTGGCGCGCCAGTTGAAGCTTCCCGTGACGCAATTTGTCAAAACCATCGAGGCATACAACGCCGCCTGCCGCGTCGGCACGTTCGACCACACCGCGCTGGACAACTGCCACACCGAAGGTTTGACACCCGCCAAAACCCATTGGGCCCGCCCATTGGTAAAGCCCCCCTTCTGCGCCTACCCACTTAAGCCAGGCGTGACCTTCACCTATCTGGGGCTGGCTACCGACGATACCGCCGCCGTTCATTTCAACGGCAAGCCCAGCCCCAACCTGTTTGTCGCAGGAGAAATGATGGCGGGCAACGTATTGGGCAAGGGCTATACCGCCGGCATCGGCATGGCCATTGGTACCGCATTCGGTCGCATCGCCGGTGTGCAAGCCGCGGCTGCGGCCGGCTTCCTGACCCCTTCCTCCACGGAGCCCCAACATGCAGCTGTTTGACCCCAAGGCACCGGGCAATTTGATTCCCGTACTCAACCTTGACGAAAGCGAAGTTCAGCGACAAATGACCGTTTGCAACGCCTGCCGTTACTGCGAGGGCTTCTGCGCTGTATTCCCAGCCATGACAAGGCGTCTGGAGTTTTCTCAGGCGGATATCCACTACCTGGCGAACCTTTGCCATAACTGCGGTGCGTGCCTGCATGCCTGTCAGTACGCTGCCCCTCACGAATTCGAAATCAATGTGCCCAAGGCCATGGCCAAAGTCCGTCTCGACACTTATGCCGAGTACGCCTGGCCACAGGTGATGGGCAAGTTGTACCGGCGCAACGGGTTGGCTCTGGCGCTGGCATCCGGTGCAGGGCTGGCACTGTTCCTGTGCCTCACGTTGTTGGCGATGGGCAATCTGTTTACCGCAATGCCCGGGGGGAACTTCTACGGGATCTTCCCGCATAACACGCTGGCGCTGATGTTCGGTGCGGTCTTCGGTTTCGCGGTACTTGCCTTGACGATTGGCGTGCGGCGCTTCTGGCGCAACGTTTCACCGGCGGATGCGTCCCCGCAGGAAAAGACGGCCGCTGCACTGGAGGCCACAGCCAACGTCGCGCGCCTCAAATACCTGGACGGAGGTCATGGCGAGGGCTGCAATAACGCCGATGATCAGTTCACCCTGTGGCGGCGGCGTTTCCACCACTTCACCTTCTACGGCTTCATGCTGTGCTTCGCCGCCACCGGTGTCGCCACGCTTTACCATTTCCTGCTGGACTGGTCGGCCCCCTACCCCGTTCTGAGTTTGCCGGTGATGCTGGGCATCGCAGGTGGAGTTGGCCTGCTGATAGGCCCCGCAGGCCTGTTGTGGTTGAACCTGCGTCGCAATCCTGAGCACGGCGACGAAAACCAGAAGCCCATGGATCGTGGCTTTATCGCGCTGCTGTTTCTAGTCAGCGCCAGCGGCCTGGCACTCCTGGCGTTTCGCGAAAGCGCTGCCCTGGGCTTGATGCTGGCGATCCATCTCGGCCTGGTCATGGCGTTTTTCCTGACCATGCCCTACAGCAAATTCGCCCATGGCATTTTCCGCAGCGCCGCGCTGCTCAAGTACTCCATCGAAAAACGCCAACCCAACCCGATTAACGCCGCAAGCGATTGATCGCAGCACCACTCATTCCAAAAACAATATTGATCACCACGGTAGCCATGATGAAAACAACAACTCAAGACACTCGATCCAAAGGGTCGAAATTGGGCGCCATCCTGCGGGTCACGAGCGGCAATTTTCTCGAACAGTTCGACTTCTTCCTGTTCGGGTTCTATGCAACTTACATCTCGCAGACATTCTTTCCGACTACCAGCGAGTTCGCCTCGTTAATGATGACCTTCGCCGTATTCGGTTCGGGATTTCTGATGCGGCCGCTGGGCGCTATCGTGCTGGGCGCTTACATCGACAAGGTGGGCCGGCGCAAGGGGCTGATCGTGACGCTGTCGATCATGGCCGCGGGCACTGTCTTGATCGCCTTGGTTCCAGGCTACGCCAGCATAGGCATCGCAGCGCCGATATTGGTGTTGCTCGGGCGCCTGTTGCAGGGATTCTCCGCGGGTGCGGAAATGGGTGGTGTTTCCGTGTACCTGGCTGAAATTGCCACGCCCGGACGCCGGGGCTTCTTTACCAGTTGGCAGTCGGCCAGCCAACAAGTGGCCATCATTCTTGCGGCTGCGTTGGGCTATTCAATTAACGCCTCCATGGAGGCTGCCGACGTTGCCGCCTGGGGCTGGCGTATCCCATTCTTCATTGGTTGCCTGATTATCCCGTTCATCTTCATTATTCGCCGCTCGCTACAGGAAACCGATGCATTCAAAGCGCGCAGCCATCACCCAAGCGCCAGTGAAGTCTTTCGCTCGATGCGGGACAACTGGCGCACGGTACTGGCTGGTGGTCTGTTAGCGTCGATGACCACCACCACGTTCTATCTCATTACCGTCTATACCCCGACTTTCGGCCGGTCGGTACTCAACCTGAGTACCAGTGACAGTCTGGTGGTCACGCTCTTCGTCGGCCTGAGCAACTTCATCTGGCTGCCCATCGGCGGTACGATTTCTGATCGCATTGGCCGTCGCCCCTTGTTGCTGGCGGTCTCCTTGCTGTGCATCTTCACCGCCTATCCCGCCATGCATTGGCTGGCCGCGGCGGCAAGTTTCGAACGACTGCTCGCTGTGCTGCTGTACTTCTCTTTCTTCTTTGGCATTTACAACGGCGCGATGGTTGCGGCATTGACCGAGGTGATGCCTCAGAACGTACGAGTCGTAGGGTTTTCCCTGGCATTCAGTTTGGCGACGGCTGTGTTCGGCGGCTTTACCCCCGCCGTATCAACAATCCTGGTGCAGGTAACAGGTGACAAGGCGTCGCCCGCCTACTGGCTGATGTTTGCAGCGTTGTGCGGATTCACAGCGACAACGATCCTGTATCGCAGGCCAAAAGCACTGCCCGTCAACGCTTGATGAAAGCGAGGGCTGGGCGGAAATCAGGACGTTGCGCTGAATAAATATCTGGCCTTGGCCTGCATTGACTCGTCTACGTATCAATGCAGGCCAAGGCGCACCTATCCCGTCCAACGCCCTGCCCAACCATCGACCTGACTGGCGCCGTACAGCACGGCATCAGATTTTGAATTGTCCCAGCAAGCTTTGCAGACGATTACCGATCATATACAACTCATCGACTGTCTTGACCCCGAGCTGAGTCTGGCCGGCCACGCTGTCAATGGCGCGTGCGATCTGATGCACCCCGCGGTTGATCTCTTCAGCCACCGAGGTCTGCTCCTCTGCAGCGCTCGCGATTTGTGCGTTCATCGCATTGATAGTGGCGATCAGTTCAACCGTGTTACCCAGAAACTCCCCCGCCTGATCGGCCTGAGCATTAGCGCCTTGAGCGGCTTGCGTGGATTGGTGCATGGCACTGACTACGCCACCCGTGGTGCCCTTGAGACGCTCAACCATTGCCTGGATTTCCTCGGTACTGCGCTGAGTACGACTGGCCAGGGCTCGCACTTCATCAGCCACCACCGCAAACCCGCGCCCGGCAGCACCGGCACGGGCGGCTTCAATGGCCGCATTGAGTGCCAGAAGATTGGTCTGTTCAGCAATCGAGCGAATGACATCCAGCACGGTGACGATTGCGGTCACATCGTCTTGAAGACTCTTCATGGCGACACCGCTCTCATCAAGCTCCACGGCCAGTGCCTGAATTCGAGTCATGCTGCCATTGACTATTTGCCTGGCGTGGCGGGACTGTCTGTCGGTCTCGACGGCTGCATCTGCAGCACTTTGTGCACTGACCGACACTTCTTGTGCCGCCGATGACATCTCGTTTATCGCCGCAGCCACCTGGTCGGTTTCCTGGCGCTGCTGATCCATAGCGCGGTCGATTTGCCTGCTCTGCTCGGCCACATGGCTCACCGATCCATTCAAGTGCTCGCTCATGGCAACGATCTGGCTGACCAGGCTGTGAATCTTTTCGATAAACGCGTTGAACGAACCGGCAAGTTGTCCCAGCTCATCTCGACTGACACGCGGCAGACGCCGCGTCAGATCACCCTCACCCGCCGCGATTTCGTCAAGATGGGTTCGGATCAGGGTCAGGGGCCGCAAACTGCGCCTGACGAGCAGTAGCGTCAGAGCCCCAATAATGCCAATCAGTGCGGTAGCGGTGATGGCAATGCTGTACATCAAATTGCGTACCCGTAGATCAACGTCGGCCCGCACCTTGGCGACCTGAACCTCAATGCTGTCCAGGTTGATCGCGGTGACCACGATCATGTCCCACTTGGGCAAATAAAAGCTGTATGCGAGCTTCGGCACGACTTTATCGGTGTTGACCACTCCACCTGAATAGTTGACGAAGTGAGTGTCATTTTTTGCCGCTGCAACCATTTCACGGTTCAAGAAAATCCCGTTGATGTCCTTGCGGTCACTCATGTTAATGCCGACGCCTTCGCTGCTGTCACCGCGAAACAGGCGCACAACCTGGCTGTCATACCCGATGAAATAGCCGTCATCACCATACTTCACTTTCGACAAGCGGCTGATTGCCAAGGCCCGGCTGGAGGAATCCCCGGGAGCAGCTCGATCATAAAGCTCGGCTATAGAAGTGCGCGCAATGCTCGCGTAATCCTTGAGCCGTATGCGGCTCTCCTCAAGCAGTCGCTCGCGGGTCTGAGTGACTTCCTGCTCGGCCTGGGACTGCAAAGTGCCGCGGGCGCTCAAACCTAAAACCAGAGCAAACAACATCACGGGTAATAAGGTCAGCAACAGTATTTTGGTTTTGAACGACATCGTTTAAATCCTTTACCCAATCCTATGAAGCCGCCGCAGAAGAGGCGGCCTGCGACAATCGCAAGGCCGCGTTCAGGAGATCACCAGAGGGCGATGTCGTAGGTAAAGTAGATCCGGTTGCTGTCACGGCCACGGGAATAATCAGAGCGATAAACGTAGTTACGCAACCGCACACCCAGACCTTTGAAGGTGCCTTGTTGCACGACGTACGCCAGTTCGGCATCACGCTCCCACTCTTTTACCGCGGTGTTGGACTTACCGTCGTTACCACTCAGATACCGGGTGGAGAACGTCAGGCCCGGCACGCCGACGGCAGCAAAGTTATAGCCGTAGTTGAGCATCCAGGTTTTTTCATCCTCCTCGACGAACTTACCTATGCCGGCGTTGCTGAAGGAATAAATCGTTGCACCGCTGATAAAAGGCAATCCGGCATCACCCCTGAGGGTCTGGTAGCCGCCACCGAAGGTATGGCCGGAAATGGCGTAGGACAGTTGCCCGCTGAGCATGTCGTTGTCGATCTTGCCCCCGTAGGCAGAGCCCGTATCGATACTGTTGAAGTAGCGCAAATCACTGGTCAGCACGCCGCCGCCCAAGGGTAGATCGTGCTGGATACCTGCAAAATTCTGACGATAAAAGTTTTCCAGTTCGCCGTAGAAGTAACTCAAACGAACGCTTTTCCCCAACTTGTATTCAGCCCCGGCATAGCTGAAGTCCCCTGATTTATCTCCGCGATAACCGTCGGGCACGATCGGCATGCTGTCGGTGGAGTCACGCAGCTTGAATCGATCCAGGTAACCCCCGGTGAGAGTGAGGTTCTCGATGTCGACGCTACTGATCTGTGTGCCTTGATACGTTTGCGGCAATAGTCGCGCATCGTTGTAGATCAGCACTGGAGTCTTGGGTAACAAGGTGCCGTACTTGACCGTGGTTTTGGCCAGTCGGACCTTGGCAGTCATACCCAGGCTTGCGAATTCGTCAGCCGCGCGACCGTCATCATGGACGGGCAACAAGCCAGTGCCGCTGCGGCCACGGCCGGAATCGAGCTTGACCCCGAGCAGGCCAAGGGCATCCACCCCAAACCCGATGGTGCCGGGGGTAAACCCTGACTGGTAATCCAACAGAAATCCTTGGGCCCACTCGGTTCGCTCGCTCTTGGCCGTCCTTGCCGATTTCGCACTCAAGCCATGCTCGTCGCGGAAATTTTCATTGAAATAGACGTTGCGCAATTGCAGCTTGAGCTTGCTGTCATCGATAAATCCTTCTGCATTGACACTGGTCAGCGGCAACAAACCAAGAAGTGAAAACAGCGCCCGTCGGGTGTGCAAAGTGGTCATGGCAAACTACTCATTGTTGTTTTTAGAGTGCAGGACAGTGCGCGCCTCGCTCGCGAGGCGCGTCAGGAAAAAACAGGTGGTGTTGGCGGATTCAGGTGAAGAGACTGATCGCCCCGGTCAGCAGGGCTAGCGCGGTAATCACCAGGGAGGTGAGTACCGCCCATTTGACGGTGGCTCTCTGGAAGTCGCCGATGTCGCGATCAACCATCCCCACCAGCAACAGGGTTGAAGCTACCAACGGACTCATCAGGTGTACCGGCTGGCCGAGAATCGATGCGCGGGCGATCTCCACCGGGTCAATGCCATACGCCGCAGCGGCATTCGCCAGGATGGGCACCACGCCGAAGTAGTAAGCATCGTTGGACAGCACGAAGGTCAGCGGCATGCTGGTAATTGCCACTACCAGTGGGAACAGATGCCCCCAAGACGGCGGAATCCAGTCAACCAGGGTTTGCGCCAGAGAGTCGACCATCTTGGTGCCCGAAAAAATCCCGGCAAAGATACCGGCGGCAAATACCAGAAGTACGACGGTCATCGCGTTGCCCGAATGGGCAAGGATGCGCTCCTTCTGAATATCCAGTTGCGGATAGTTGATCATCAGCGCCAGTACGAACCCGATCAGGAACAGGATCGCGGAATGCATGATCCCCATCACCAGTGCGATCATCACCGCGATCACCAACAGCAGGTTGACGTAGGCCAGCTTCGGGCGCTTGTGCGGAGTGTCTTCAAGAATCGCCTTGATGTAGCAATCGCCGCCGCCGCTTTCCAATTGGATATTACCGATACGCTTGCGCTCGGCACGACCCAGCAGGAAGGCGGTGAAGACCACCCACATCGCACCGCCGATCATGGTCGGCAGCAAGGGCACGAAGTAGGCACCGGCATCCAGGCCCAGCGCCGCGATCGCCCGGGTCGCTGGCCCTCCCCAAGGGGTCATGCCACTCATGATGCTCAGAGAAAGCATGGCAATGGTCGCCAGAATCATTGGATTCATCCCGATACGTTTGTATAGGGGAAGCATTGCCGCACAGGTAATCATGTAGGTGGTGGTGCCATCACCGTCCAGGGCCACCACCAGCGACAGCAACGCTGTGCCAACAGCGATTTTCATCGGGTCGCCGTTGACGCGTTTGAGGATCTTGCGAATCAGCGGGTCAAACAGGCCGGCGTCGATCATCAAGCCAAAAAACAAGATCGCGAACAGCAGAAGCGCAGCCGAAGGCGCGACCATTTTCAAGCCATCGAGCATCATCTTGCCGGTAGTGCCACCGAAACCGCCAATGACGGCAAACACAATCGGCACCACTGTCAGGGCGACAATCGGCGACAACCGTTTGGTCATTATCAGGACGGTGAAGACCACCACCATGGCCAAGCCAAGTAATGCGAGCATAGGTAAGTTCTCTTGTTCTTATGAGTAGCGTGGCCGACGCACAGGCGTACGACCCCGTGCCCGCCAGATGGCCCGATCAACGGTACCTGGCGGGGGGTTGTTCTTGAGGTAATTAAAGGGTCTAGAGTCGGCCGCGGCCGGTTAGACGTGTTCCGTGACCCTCAGGCCATCCCAGTCCGCGTTCTGAACCTGGGTTGGGTTCACGGCGGGCGAAGGTTTACCGTCCAGCGTCCGCAGCAGTGTTTCGCGATCGCAGGCGTTCTCCGAGATGGACATCACGACGGTAGCCACGGCGTTGCTGGCCAGGCTGGTCAGCGCCCGGGCTTCCGACATGAAGCGGTCGATCCCGATCAGCAGGGCAAGGCCAGCCAGGGGAATGTCATGGATCACCGTCAGCGTCGACGCCAGTGCGACGAAACCGGCGCCGGTGACACCTGCTGCACCCTTCGAGGACAACAGCATGATGGCCAGCATGGTTACGGTCTGCATCAGGCTCAGTTCAATGTTGCAGGCCTGAGCAATGAATACCGCTGCCAGCGAGAGGTAGATCGCCGTGCCGTCGAGGTTGAACGAGTAACCCGTTGGCAGCACCAGCCCCACCACACCTTTTTTGCAACCCAGGGCCTGCAGCTTTTCCAACATTCGCGGCATCACCGGCTCGGTGGAGGAAGTCCCTAGCACCACCAGGAACTCTTCGCGCAAGTAGCGCAGCAACTTCCAGAGACTGAAGCCATTCGCCCGGCAAATGCTGCCCAGCACCACAAAGACGAAGAAGGCACAGGCGATGTACAACGTCATGATCAGCTTGGCCAGCGAACCCAACGAGGTAATACCGTACTGGCCCACAGTGAACGCCAAAGCGCCAAAGGCACCGATCGGAGCAACGCGCATCAGGTAGGAGAAGATCTTGAACACCATGTGCGAGGCGGATTCCAGTACATCCAGTACCGGCTTGCCACGCTCGCCTATGGCTGAAAGAGCAAAACCACACAGCACCGCAATGAACAACACCGGCAGCACTTCACCTTTATTGAAAGCACCGATGAAAGTATCGGGGATGATGTGCATGAAAAACTCGACCACTCCCAACTTCGCGGCGGAATCGGTGTACTGCGTCAGGCCCTTGGTGCTCAACTGGGTGGGATCAATGTTCATGCCCACACCGGGTTTGAACAGGTAGACCGCCACCAGGCCGATAATCAAACTGATCACGGTCAACGCCAGGAACAGCAACATGGTCTTGCTCAACAGACGACCGAGCGCACGTTTGTCGCTCATGCCGGCGATACCGGTGACGATGGTGCAGAACACCACCGGAGCGATCATCATCTTGATCAGCTTGATGAAGGCATCACCCAGCGGTTTCAAGGCAATGGCCTGTTGCGACCAGAAGTGCCCGACCAGCACGCCCAATAACACGGCGAAGAGAATCTGGAAGTAGAGCGATTTTACAACTTTCATGGCATCACCCATTTTTAGAATTGTGCTGATGCAAAGACGGCAATGACTAGGGGAAATTATCCGGCGAGTCGTTGGGAAGCCGTGGCGTAGACAAAACCGGAGAACAGCCTGCGCGATGTACGCACCACCGAGGCACGAATTGTCTCACCCTGAGCACCGGTGTAGGACAATACGACATCTATACCGCCGCTTGGATGTTCAATGCGTACTTGCTTCAAGCGCGGCTCGCTAGCCCCGCCGAGCAATTGTGCGACAACACTGCCTGGCGTGACACAAGCGGTGGCCAGGCCGATGGAGCCAGTGATCGCCAAGGCGCGGTGGCAGTTGTGTGGCATGAAGTAGCGCACCTGGATGGTGCCGCCAGCCTTGGCCGGAGACACCAGTACAGGCTTGGGAATCACTTTGTCACTGACATCACCCAGGCCCATCGCCAACCCGGCTTGCAGTCGCAAGGCTTCCAGACGGCGCAAGAACTCTTTGTCGGCATCCAACTCAGCAGGACTTTCATCACCGCGCTTACCCAGTTGGCCGGCTTCGATGATCATCATCGGCATTGCCATATCGATGCAGGTCATTGGAATGCCATCGATCAAATCCTGCGTTTGCCCAGTCGGGAAGAGTTTGCCGGTCTTGCTGCCCGCAGCATCCAGGAAGGTCAGTTGCACAGGAGCGGCAGTACCCGGCACACCATCGATGGCGGTGTCGCCTTCATAGCTGACCTGCCCATCGGGGGTCTGTACCTCGGCGTTCACAAAAGTCCCCGTGTTGAGGTTGCGAATACGCACGCGAGTCAGATCTTTGGAGGCTTTTACCAGCCCATGCTCAATGGCGAACGGGCCAACGGCGCACAGCATGTTGCCGCAATTGGGTGCGGTGTCGACTCGACGCTGGGAGACCATGACTTGCACAAACAAATAATCGACATCCGCCTCAGGATGCAGCGATGGGCTGACGATCGCCACCTTGCTGGTTTGTGGGCTACCACCACCGATGCCGTCAATTTCCAGCTCATGGCCAGAACCCATCAGGTTGAGCAGCAGCTCATCACGCTCGTCGATCGCAACAGGTAGATCCCAGGCGAGAAACACCGGGCCTTTGGAAGTACCACCGCGCATTAGCACACAGGGAATTCGTTGCATGAATACTGACTCTTGTTGATCAATCGGGGTAATTGTTGCCTTGTGAGCAAGAGTCGCAGGCTTTAAAATTTGTTTCCAATGCAAATATCAGCCTGATTATTGCGTTTGACGAATGATGATTTTAGGATGAACGGACTGAACAACACTCGTCTGCTGAGATAAAAAACGTGAATTATGAGCTGAACGACATCCGATCTTTCGTGAAAATCGCAGAACTTGGCAGCTTCCACGAAGCTGCCGATGCACTGCATCTCTCCCAGCCAGCCCTAAGTCGGAGAATGAAAAAGCTTGAAGAGGGTTTAGGAACAGCCCTCCTCGATCGCACGACAAGGAGGGTAAGTCTTACTAGCGTTGGGCGAGACTTCCTACCCAAGGCACGACGCTTACTGGATGACTTCGACGACTCGATCCTTAACATCCGGGAGCTGGCGGAGCGGCAGAGCGGCCGTGTAACCCTGGCCTGTATCCCAACCGCCGCTTTCTACTTCCTCCCGACGGTGATCCGCCTCTACAACGAGCGCTATCCACAAATCCGCATTCGCTTGCTCGATCTCAGTGCAAACGAAGGGCTGGAGGCTGTTCTGCGTGGCGAAGCCGACTTTGGCATCAACATGATGAGCGGCCAGCACCCCGACATAGAGTTCGTGCCATTGGTCAACGAGCCTTTTGTTTTAGCGTGTCGACGCGACCATGAGCTGGCTGAGCGCAGTGCAGTCACCTGGTCGGAACTCAGCAATTACCGCCTTATCGGGGTCGGTCGCCTGAGCGGCAACCGCATGCTGCTTGACCACGCTTTGTCGGGCTTGAGCTGGCGTCCACAGTGGTTCTATGAGGTGCAACACCTGTCTACATCGCTGGGTCTGGTAGAAGCTGGATTAGGCGTCTCGGCGATGCCGAGCCTGGCAATGCCTGCTGAGGATCATCCAACATTGGTGAGCGTCCCGTTGATAGAGCCCATCGTCAACCGATCGTTGGGACTGGTGTACCGAAGAGGCGCCTCACTCTCTCCGGCAGCGGAAAAATTCGTCTCGATACTGCTGGAACAGTGGGAGCAGTGACCTCTTTCTTCCCCTTAGCCTGGGTTGAGATAACCGCCGAGCGGCGTTGAGCTCTGCCGACTATGTGGACGACTGCAACCGAGTGAATGGGTTGGCCGCGAACCTCGGGTGGCGAATTTAGCCACAAAATCGGCAAGTCACTCACGACAGGAATAATAGGATGTTCGTACCGAAAGCGTTGGGCGGGATTGAAATCTATAGGGCGAGCAAACGTCATGAAGACCTTATCTTCCAACGAATCAAAAGAGGCGTATTCGAACAATTCGAACCAGGGATCTACACAGACAGGGCCGAAATAAAAAACATCGTAAATCACATGTTCGAACTGTATCGGAAAATCCTTGCCGAACACCTACCCATAATAAATTCCAGGGAGTTCGCTTCATTCTTAGTGCAGCAATATGAACGCTATGGACAAATTTCCAACAAATACAAACTCGGCCTGCTTCGTAAAGAGGAAGAAATATTTTGGCAGGACTACGCAGTGTCAGCCCGTAGAGGGATAAAATATCTACTTGAACTGATCTGCCTGGCAGACATGAAAGACAACGCTTCGAACCATAGTCTCCCTGAACAAAAAGACGCGATAGCTATGGTGTTTGTCGCCGCCGAAGAACTGGTCAGTCTTTATATGCGTAGCGACAACTATGTATATTTGATGGAGAGCGTCACACTCATCCTCGACCCTCTGGGAAAAACCTATTTTAATGTGCCTCAAGACGCCGATACAATTTTTGACCCGCGTGAGGCTTATCGTGATGAAGAACTCTATATTCCCAGTCCAGACTTTCTGTGCGATCACGCCGCGCACAGTGAGCTTACTGAAGAAAGTTTCATTCGCCACCTAGGGATTACGTATACAACAGCTTTAGGTATTTTTCAGTGGATCATCACTACCTATAGCGACGCCGAACATCCAGAGCGTATTTGTTTTTTCTATCGCGACGAAGTACTTGCGACAATTATTCAGACTTACGCGGTATCAGCAGAGCAGGCTCGATTATTTTTAGATGGGCTATCTCTCTCGCCTGAAAAAATGCGCGAGGAACGCAGAGAGCTATTTAGTCCGAAACAAGAGTATAGAGCCTATAAGCGTCCGTTTTTTTACTATTACCATAACGGCGACGAACTGATGTTCTTCTCTCAGCTTATGGCAGAAGAATGTTTAACATGTCTGGTCCGAGAATTCGCTTTCAAAAAAATCCCGACTGAATGGTACGCCAAACAGGTGGATGCAGAGTTGGCAGATGTTTCCTTAAAGTCGGGTCGCTGGTTTGAAAGCGTGGTGACAAGCAACTTCGAGCGCGTTGGACTGCGCGGCCTGTCATCCGTAAAAAACCTGCGCTTCAAACAGGGTCAAAAAATTGAAGTTCCAGCCGATGTCGGCGAAATCGATCATCTCGTTTTTTGCCCTGATCAACAATTACTCATCATTATTGAAGACAAACAAGTTATTCAGTCTACCGAGCCCAGAACGCACCGGGATGATCTCACAAAATTTATCACCAGCAAAAATAGTTACAGCGAGAAATTCTCCAAAAAGTACACATGGGCCACTGACAACCTCAACGATCTGGAAGCCTATTTTCAAGAGGTATTTGATCCCAGCATCCAGTTTGGTGCTATTTGCCGCGTAATGATAACGCGGTACCCAACATTCGTCGCAAATCAGATCAAAGACTTTACGTGTATCTCCCTCGTTGAGTTCATGAATATCTATTCTTCTTCGGGCAAACACTGGATATTCAATAAAAACGAAGTGGTAAAGCTGGCACCGCACAGTCTTGATCGCGATGAATCGCACTAATACGGTGCAATATGCCTACCCCGCATACCCCATTCTCAAACGTCATAATCCTCCCTTTTCCTACATGGTAATCTGCCACCTCTCTCATCGGCTTTGATCCCATGCAGTCAAAGGCCCCAACCAGGAAAGATCATGCCGAAAAAGTCTCACACCGCCCTGCGCCGTAATTTCCGTGAATTGCTTGCAACGCCTACCTGCGTAGAAACCGCTTCCGTCTTTGACCCGATGTCCGCGCGTATCGCCGCCGACCTGGGTTTTGAAGTGGGCATTCTGGGCGGCTCCGTCGCCTCGTTGCAGGTGCTCGCCGCCCCCGATTTTGCCTTGATCACCCTGAGTGAGTTTGTCGAACAGGCCACCCGCATCGGCCGCGTCGCCCAATTGCCGTTTATTGCCGATGCCGACCACGGCTACGGCAATGCCCTGAACGTGATGCGCACCGTCGAAGAACTTGAGCGTGCCGGTGTGGCCGCGTTGACCATTGAAGACACGCTGCTGCCCGCACAATTCGGGCGTAAATCCACGGATCTGATTTCCATCGACGAAGGTATCGGCAAGGTCCGCGCCGCGCTGGAAGCACGGGTCGATCCGGAACTGTCGATCATTGCGCGCACCAACGCCGGTGTATTGCCCACCGAAGCGGTGATAGAGCGCACCCTGGCCTATCAAAAAGCCGGTGCGGATGGGATTTGCATGGTCGGTGTCAGTGACTTCGAGCACCTGGAGAAGATCGCAGGAAACCTCACGGTACCGTTGATGCTGGTGACCTACGGCAACCCGAAACTCCATGACGCCCAACGTCTGGCCAGCCTCGGCGTTCGTGTGGTGGTTGCCGGTCACGGTGCATATTTCGCCGCGATCAAGGCCACCTACGACAGCCTGCGCGCCCAGCGCCAGTTGACTCACAGCACCTCGAACCTCAGCGCTACCGAACTGACGCACACCTACACGTTGCCCGAGAGTTACGTGGCGTGGGCGCAAGAGTTCATGGATGTAAAAGAGTAGTCCTTACCTGCCAGGTAAGCGGTGAATGCCCTCCTCCTGCCATGGGCTCACCGCCACCGTTGGCGGCGTCACGCCAGCGCCCCCCCTTCGCACCCCCGCCCTGAGCGCCCTGCTCACCAATGCTACTAACCGCAACTAAGCAGCCAACTAATAACTCGCGCGCACGAAAAAAATCCGCCGCAGAGTCTGCGGCGGCAACCAAAGGATTTTGTCGAAGCAGAGCGGCTAAGACAGTTCCACGCTACACCCGGTAGCCAATAAATACCGTGAAGTTTAATTAATCGAGTTTCATCCTTCCCCTGGCTGCAGGCCACGCAGACTCTGCTTAGAATCAGCTTCGGCAGCCACGTCGAAGACAATAAAAACGGTAATGCCTCACCTGAAAACATCTGCCAAAACAATGTTATGCGCTATCCAACAAGTGCGGTGTTTGCGCGCGCGTTCAATATTCTTGGGGATTAAGTAAATGTTTAAACACAGCAGTCTGCTGGCACTGGCGGTGTGCGCCAGTATCAGTCAAATGGCATTGGCCGAGTCGGTCAGCGACCAGGCCGAATCGAAAGGCTTTATCGACGGCAGCAGCATCACCGGGCTGTTGCGCAACTACTACATGGACCGCGACCGCGCGAGCGGCAAGGCCGACAATCGTGACTGGACCCAGGGTGCGATGCTCAACTATGCCTCGGGCTTCACCCAGGGCACCATCGGCTTCGGCGTCGATGCCTATGCCTACGGCGGGCTGAAACTCGACGCCACCCACAGCGACGCCGGCACTGGCAACTTGCCGACCGACCGCAACGGCGATCCAGAAAATGCCTACGGCTCAGTGGGCGCGGCGGTGAAGGTAAAAATCTCCAAGACCCAGCTCAAGTTCGGCGACATGCAGCCCACCGCCCCGGTCTTCGCTACCGGCGGCACCCGCCTGTTGCCGCAGACGGCTACCGGTTTCGACCTGACCAGCAGCGAAATCGCCGGCCTCGACCTGGAAGCCGGGCACTTCACCAGCACCAACAGCGGCATGACCAGCAACCACGAGCACGACATCTACGCGACCTACGCCAACATCGCCGCCAACAGTGCGAGCTTTGTCGGCGGCAAATACACCTTCAGCCCGTCACTGAGCGCGACGCTGTATGCCGGCGAACTGGAGGACATCTGGCGCCAGTACTACACCAACCTCAACTACGTGATTCCCTTGGGCCAGGACCAGTCATTGGCCCTGGACGGCAACCTGTACCGCACCCTCGACACCGGCAGCGCCAAGGCCGGGGCGATCAACAACACCACTTATTCGGTGGCGGCGGCCTATTCGTTCTGGCAGGCACACACGCTGACGTTGTCGTTCCAGAAAGTGCATGGCGATACGCCGTTTGACTACATCGGCACCGGCAACAACGGTGCGGGCGAAGGCGGCGATTCAGTGTTCCTCGCCAACTCAGTGCAGTGGGGCGATTTCAACGGGCCCGGCGAGCAGTCCTGGGGCATCCGTTATGACCTGAACATGGCCAGCTATGGCGTGCCTGGGCTGAGTTTCATGGGCCGTTACATCAACGGCTCGGACATCGACGGCAGCCACACACCGGCTCACAGCGCCTACGCCAACGACTATGGCTCGGACGGCGCGCATCACGAGACCGATGTGGAAGCCAAATACGTGATCCAGAGCGGCCCGGCGAAGAACCTGTCGCTACGGGTGCGTGATGCCATCGTGTCGTCGAACGCCGACCAGGGCGATGGCAAGTTGAACGAGCTGCGGCTGATTGTCGACTATCCGTTTACCTTGCTGTAGGCGACCACACTGAGCCGGCCGACAGGGCGCCGGCCGGCTCATGACCGTGCTACCCCACCCAGCCTACTGCGGTCTTGGGAATGACTTCCGACTCATCCAGCTTCGACGCAAACATGCTCACCGCTTGCACCGCATCGCTGGTGCTGGTGCGGATCTGCAGGATCACCGAACCGGCCTGATCGGCCAGGTTCACACCCCGTTGCGCGCCTTCCTGGGTGGCGTTCATGCTGGTCACCGCGTCACGCGTTTCCGAGAGGATCATGCCGATCATCTCGGCAATTTCCGCCGTCGAGCGGCTGGTGCGCCCGGCCAGTTGCCGGACCTCATCGGCCACCACCGCAAACCCGCGCCCCTGGTCGCCCGCGCGCGCCGCCTCGATCGCTGCGTTGAGCGCCAACAGGTTGGTCTGGTCGGCAATACCGCGAATGGTGTTGACGATGGCCGTGATCTGCTCGGAACGGTCGCCCAACTGCCCCACCAGTCGTGCCGATGCACCGATGTTGTCGGCGATGCGGCGCATCTCGCTGGCAGTTTCCTGGATTACCTGGGTGCCATGCTCGGCAAAGCGCTCGGTCTCGGAGGAGATGTGATAGGCCCGCGACGCGCCACGGGAATCTTCCTCGAATTTCTCTACCCGCTCGGTGATGTCGCTGGCGAACTTGACGATCTTGAGCAGTTTGCCATCGCCGTCATACACCGGGTTGTAGCTGGCCTCCAACCACGCGACGCGACCATGCTTGCCGATGCGCTTGAATTGCCCGGTGAAAAACTCACCGTTGTTCAGGCGTCGCCAGAAGTCACTGTACTCACTGCTGTTGACCAATGCGGGTTCGCAAAACATGCGGTGATGTTTGCCTTTGAGTTCGGCCAGGGAATAGCCCATGACGTGCAGGAAGTTTTCGTTGGCGTCGAGCACCTGACCATTCAAGTCGAACTCGATCACGGCCATGGCCCGGTCCAGCGCCGCGAGTTTGCTGCGGGTCGCCGCTTCCTGTTCGACTTTCTGCGTCACATCCAGCGCGTATTTGACCACTTTCAACACATGGCCTTGGGTATCCAGCACCGGGTTGTAGCTGGCCTCCAACCACACAGTTTTTCCGTTGGAAGCCACTCGTTTGAAGGTGCCCGACACGAACTTGCCAGCACGAAGGTCGTTCCAGAATTCCGTGTAAGCCGGGCTGCCGGTCAGTTCCGGCAAGCAGAAGTCGCGGTGGGACTTGCCCATCAATTGCGCGGCGCTGTAACCCAGGGTGTTCTGGAAAACTTCGTTGGCGCGCAAGACCTTGCCGGTCAGGTCGAATTCGACCACCGCCATGGAGCGCTCGAGCGCGGCGATCAGCCCCTTATATTCAGTGACGTCGGCCGTCCTGGCCGCCAGTTCTGTTTTTAAGACTTTATTGAACATGACGTACCCCTCGCTCAAGCGTGATTCTGTAGTGCCTGAGTCTAGTATCGGCGTAAAAAAAACGGACTTGACACGGAAAAAATATTTATTAATTGACGTCAATATTTACACGCTACGCATCGCCACCGTGACCCACCCTGCCCCTGTGTTTAAACTGGCGACCCTTTGACCTGAGCGGAGCCCCCATGGCCAACCACGACCTGCACTACACCCCCGACCCCGATGCAGATTCGATTTCCTCCGACGTGATCGGCTTCAACGGCATCCTGGTCTCCACCCAGATCCCCACCCGTGCCGACGGCAGCCTGGAGCTGGGCGACATCACCTTGCAGAGCGAATGCACCCTGCAAGCGCTGAAAGTCGCCCTGGAAAAGGCCGGCAGTTCCATGGACCGGGTCATGCACCTGACGATCTACTTGACGGATATGGCCGATCGCGCCGCGTTCAATGACGTCTACAAGCGCTTCTTCGCCAAGCCGTGGCCGGTGCGGGCAGCCGTTGGCGTGGCCGCGTTGGCCGTCGATGGCATGCGCGTCGAAGTCACCGCAATGGCCGCAAAAGCCTAAGCCAGGCGCAGCCAAAAAATGTGGGAGCGGGCTTGCTCGCGAATACGGTGTGTCAGTCAATAGATCTTTGACTGATCCAGCGCATTCGCGAGCAAGCCCGCTCCCACATTTGATTGGGTTTGCAATCCCAAGGCTCAGGAAACACCCGTCAGCCTTGTGGTAGGTGCCCCACCAGCGTTTCACAGCTACAATGCGCGCCTCAACCGTGACAAGCCTGACTAAAAAAACTATGTCCTTGCCCAAGCACCACCTTGAATTGCTCAGCCCTGCCCGCGATGTCGCCATCGCACGCGAGGCCATCCTGCACGGCGCCGACGCCATCTACATCGGCGGCCCAAGCTTTGGCGCCCGTCACAACGCGTGCAACGAGGTGAGCGATATCGCCTCACTGGTGGAATTCGCCCGCCGTTACCACGCCCGCGTCTTCACCACGATCAACACCATCTTGCATGACAACGAACTGGAACCCGCGCGCAAGCTGATCCATCAGCTCTACGACGCCGGCGTCGACGCGTTGATCGTGCAAGACCTGGGCGTGATGGAGCTGGATATTCCGCCCATCGAGCTGCACGCCAGCACCCAGACCGACATCCGCACCCTGGGCCGCGCCAAGTTTCTCGACCAGGCCGGTTTCTCGCAGTTGGTCCTCGCCCGCGAGCTGAACCTGCAGGAAATCCGCGCCATCGCCGATGAAACCGATGCCGCCATCGAGTTCTTCATCCACGGCGCCCTGTGCGTGGCGTTCTCCGGGCAGTGCAACATCTCCCACGCGCAGAACGGCCGCAGCGCCAACCGTGGTGACTGCTCCCAGGCCTGCCGCCTGCCGTACACCTTGAAAGACGACCAGGGCCGCGTCGTGGCCTTTGAAAAGCACCTGCTGTCGATGAAAGACAACAACCAGAGCGCCAACATCCGCGCGCTGGTCGAAGCGGGTGTGCGTTCGTTCAAGATCGAAGGCCGCTACAAGGACATGGGCTATGTGAAAAACATCACTGCCTATTACCGCCAGCGCCTCGATGAAGTGCTCGAAGACCGCCCGGACCTGGCCCGTGCGTCCAGCGGCCGTACTGCGCATTTCTTCCTGCCCGACCCGGAAAAAACCTTCCACCGGGGCAGCACCGACTATTTCGTCACCGACCGCAAGATCGACATCGGCGCCTTCGATACCCCGACCTTCACCGGCCTGCCGGTGGGTGTGGTGGAAAAAACCGGCAAGCGCGACTTGCAGGTGGTGACCCATGAGCCGCTGTCCAACGGCGACGGTCTCAATGTGCTGATCAAGCGTGAGGTCGTGGGTTTCCGCGCCAACATTGCCGAGCCCAAGGGCGAGTTCGAGGAAGACGGCGAGAAGCGTTACCGCTACCGCGTCGAGCCGAATGAAATGCCGGCCGGCCTGTATCAATTGCGCCCCAACCACCCGCTGAACCGCAACCTGGACCACAACTGGCAACAGGCACTGCTCAAGACTTCGTCCGAGCGCCGTATCGGCCTGACCTGGGCTGCACGCCTGCGTGAAGCGCAGTTGGAAGTCACCGCGACCAGCGAAGAAGGCATCAGCGCCAGCGTCACCCTGCCCGGCCCGTTCGGCGTGGCCAACAAGCCGGAACAGGCCCTGGACACCCTGCGCGACCTGCTCGGCCAACTGGGCACCACCGAATACCACGCCACCGACATCCAGCTGGATGCGCCGCAAGCGTTCTTCATCCCCAATTCGCAGCTCAAGGCCTTGCGCCGCGAAGTGATTGAAGCGCTGACCGCCGCCCGCGTTGCCGCGCACCCGCGTGGTGGGCGCAAAGCCGAAACCACCCCGCCGCCGGTGTACCCGGACGCGCACCTGTCGTTCCTGGCCAACGTCTACAACCAGAAAGCCCGCGACTTCTATCACCGTCACGGGGTGAAGTTGATCGATGCCGCCTTCGAAGCCCACGAAGAAACCGGCGAAGTGCCGGTGATGATCACCAAGCACTGCCTGCGTTTCTCGTTCAACCTGTGCCCGAAACAGGCCAAGGGCGTGACGGGCGTGAAGACCAAGGTCGCGCCCATGCAATTGATCCACGGCGACGAAGTGCTGACCCTCAAGTTCGACTGCAAACCCTGCGAGATGCACGTGGTGGGCAAGATCAAGGGGCATATCCTCGGTCTGCCGCAACCGGGCAGCGCAGTGGAGCATTTCAACCCGGACAACATTATTTTCCAGGGTACGCACTAACCCTCTGGGAGCGGGGCCACCACCAGCCCCGCTGCAACCCCGCCGCTGCCAGCAGAATCGCCGCCACTCCCAGCCATTGCAGCCAACCCAGGCGATGCCCGAAGGCGATCCAGTCGACCAAGATCGCCGCAATCGGGTAGATGAACGACAGTGCGCCGGTCAACGCGGTCGGCAGTTTCTGGATCGCACCGTACAGCAATACATACATCACACACGTGTGCACCACGCCCAGCGTCGCCAACGCCGCCCAGGCGGTGGGCGCTACCGGCAGGTTGCTCCACGTCACCAGTGGCGCCAGCAACAATGCGCCGGTGGTGACCTGGATCAACGCCATCAAATGCGCTGGCACTTGCTTCAAGCGCTTGATGATCAAGGCGGCAATCGCATACAAAAACGCCGCGCCAGAGGCCAACGCAATCCCCGCCAGATAGTCCCCGCCACCGGCTTGCTGCTCGCCATGGGCAGTGACAATCGCCAACATCCCAAGGAACGCTACGCTCAGCCACGCGAGCTTCTGCGCAGTGATCTTCTCCCCAAGCAACAGCGCCGCCAACAGCACCAACATGAACGGCTGCACGTTGTACACCGCCGTACTGATGGCAATAGACGCGCGGGAATAGGATTCGAACAACAGCAACCAATTGCCGACGATCGCCACGCCGCTGAGCATCGCCAGCCCGAGCCTGGCCCACGTCAGCAGCGACAGGCGCAGGTAGCCGAGCACGGCACAGACCAGCAAGAGTGTCAGCGCACCGATGACACAGCGCCAGAACACCACTTCGATCACCGACACGCCCGACACCAGTACAAACCAACCAATGGTGCCCGAGATGAGCATGGCGGCGACCATTTCCCACGAACCGCGACGGATGGATGTGTCCATGTTTGCTGCTCCTCAAATGAGGCTCAATTATGGCAATCTGCTGGGTAACGGCTCCAGCGCCTAAAAAAGGCCAAAGCCCTGGATCACCTTTACTAATTAGGCAGAAACCATGATCGATACCATCGACCAGCAACTGATCGCCGCCTTGATGGACGACTCACGCCTGTCCCTCAAGGCGCTGGCAGGCATCACCGGGCTGTCGTCGCCCAGCGTCGGCGAGCGCTTGCGGCGCTTGGAAGAACGCGGTGTTCTGACCCACTACACGGTGGACATCGACGCCAAACACTTCGGCTACCTGCTGCAAGCCATCGTGCGCATCCGTCCCCTGCCCGGCAAATTGCAGGAAGTCGAACGCCAGATCCAGGCGATTCCCGAGTTCACCGAGTGCGACAAGGTCACGGGCGACGACTGCTTCATCGCACGCCTGCATGTGCGCACCATGGAACAACTGGACAGCCTGCTCGACCGGCTCAACGTGTATGCCGAGACCAACACCGCCATCGTCAAGA
Source organism: Pseudomonas sp. FP2335 (assembly GCF_030687535.1). Classification (NCBI taxonomy): domain Bacteria; kingdom Pseudomonadati; phylum Pseudomonadota; class Gammaproteobacteria; order Pseudomonadales; family Pseudomonadaceae; genus Pseudomonas; species Pseudomonas sp. FP2335. The sequence continues at coordinate 2,952,995 of NZ_CP117437.1, read as the reverse complement.
AAACCCCGGTCAAACGCCGCTTGCCGCCGCTTGATAGGTAACGCTGCTTTCCCCGCGCTCGAAATGTACTGCGCAGGCCTGTAGTGAGCGGGCTTGCCCGCGCCGGGTGGCGAAGCCGCCCCAAACCCAGACACCTCGGTCTTCCTGACCCACCGCAGCGTACCGTTTGGGGCGGCTTCGCCCCCCCCAGCGCGGGCAAGCCCGCTCACTACAAGCCGTGCAGTGTCTTGGCCGCCTCCAATAAACCTTTGAACTTGCGATAGCGCGCCTCCAGCAGCGGCTGTTGCCCGACATCCGGCTGGTAACGCGCCTTGACCGGCATCCCCGCCTGCAGCAACCCGGCGCCCTGCCCGATCGCCATGAGCCCCAGCTTCGCCGCCCCCACGCACGCGCTCAACTCACTGCCATGCAACGTGAAGATCTCCCGCTGCAGGATGTTGGCCAACAGCTGCGCCCAGTACTCACTGCGCGCCCCGCCGCCGACCAAGGCACACGCGCCGACGCGGGCCCCCGCCGATTGCACCGCGTGCAACGCATCGAGCAAACCAAAGCCCACCCCCTCCATCACCGCATACCCGAGCAGCGCCGGAGTGCAGTCGTGGCCCAGGTTCATGAATCCACCGCGCAGCAACGGGTCGTTATGCGGCGTGCGTTCTCCAGCCAGGTAAGGCAGAAACAGCGGTGCCGACAGTGGCACCCCCTGTGCGATCGGCAGTTGCGCCTGCACCTGCTCCAGCAACGCCTGCTCATCCCGCGTGCCGGTCAGCCGCGTGACCCAGCGCAGGCAACTGGCACCCGCCAGCATCGCGCCCATGGTGTACCAGCGTCCGGGCAGCGCATGACAGAAACTGTGCACGGCGCTGGCCGGATTGCCGGCGGCGTGATCGGTGATTGCCACAATCGCAGCGCTGGTGCCCAGGGTGATGAACCCGTCACCCGCATTGATCGCGCCGATGCCTACGGCGGCCACCGGGTTGTCGCCCCCGCCACCGGCGATCACCACCCCGGCAGGCAAGCCCAGGCCGGTCGCGGTCAGCACGGCGCTGGCCGCGCCGCCTTCCACCAGCCTCGGCAACTGCTGCAGCACCAGGCCGCTGGCGCCAACCATCGGGCCGAACCATTCACGGTTCGCCACATCCAGCCACAGCGTACCGGCGGCATCCGACATCTCGCTGACGCGCTCGCCACTCAAGCGCAAACGCAGGTAATCCTTGGGCGACAACACACAGTCAATTGCCTGGAACACCTCAGGCTCGTGGCGTTGCAGCCACAGCAGCTTAGGCGCGGTCAACCCGGCCATCGGCAGGCTACCGGTGACGTCTGCAAAGCCCGCGCCCAGCTCTTGAGCCTCAGCGATGGCACGGGAGTCGTCCCACAGGATCGCCGGATACAACACCCGGTCGTCCCGCCCCAACAGCACCGCACCATGCATCTGCCCGGACAAGCCGATACACGCCACCCGGGCAAAGGCCGGGTGCGCCCGCAGTTGCGCCAACGCCTGCACACACGCCTGCCACCAGTCCTGCGGCGCCTGCTCGGACCAGCCACTGTGGCGCCGCGACACACTCAATCGCACGCCGGCGTGGGCCAATACCGTGCCGTCAAGGTCCATCAGGATCGCCTTGAGTTCTGAAGTGCCGAGGTCTATGCCGAGGGAAACAGGACGGCTCATACGCGTGTCATTCCAATCAGATACAGCCACATGAATTGCGCAGTTGCAGGCTCGGCGCCAGGCGCACGCTGTGCGGCGTTGCCTCGGGTGTCGCCATGCGCTGCAGCAGCAGGTGCACCGCACGCGCGCCCAGGTCGTTGACCGGCTGGGCAATCAACGTCAGGCGCGGCACGAAGAAATCGGCCCAGTCAAAATCATCAAACCCCACCAAGGCCATCTGTCCTGGCACCTCTAGCTGCGCGTCACGCAGGGCGTGCATCGCGCCAAGGGTCATCAGGTTGTTCCCGGCCATGATTGCCGTGGGCGGTGCATCCAGCCCGAGCAACTGCACCGTGGCCTGGCGTGCCGGCTCGGTGTTGGAGCCGCCGTTGACCAGCAACTGCGGATCAAACGCCAACCCCGCCGCCTGCAAAGCGGCCTTATAGCCGGCAACCCGCTCGTCCGTGGTGCTGAACCCCGTACGCCCGGCGATAAAACCGATGCGGCGGTGCCCGTGGCCAATCAAATGGGTGATCAGGGCCTGGGTGGCCTGGGTATTCTCCACCCCGACCTGATCGAATTGCGCGCTCATCATGCGGTCCACCAGCACTGCCGGGATCTGGTTGGTGCGCAGGTACTCCAGCGCCTTCGAGTCGTTCGACGGCGCAAGGATCACCCCGTCGACACGCCGGTGATGCAGCGCCGTGACCACTCGTAGCTCCTGCTCCGGGTCGTCGTGGGTGTCGACAAACAGCATCATGTAGCCGTGCTTGGCGCACTCGCTTTCAATGGCGTGCACGGTTTCGCTGAAGTAGTGGTTGGACAGCGCCGAGATCGCCACGCCAATCGTGCTGGTGCTCGACCGCGCCAGCGAGCGCGCCAGGGTGTTGGGAATGTACCCCAACGCCTGGATCGCCTGCTGCACCGCCTGCACCGAGGCCGGGCTGACCTTGCGGGTGCCGTTCAACACGTGGGACACGGTTGACGTCGACACCCCTGCCCGGCTGGCCACGTCATCCATGGTCACCACGTTGCTGTTCCCCTTAATCGATCAATGTTTGCTCGACCAACCGCTGTACGTACCGACGTTGTCGCGGGTGATCAGTTTTGGCGTGAGCAGGGTAACCGCTTCGCCAGGGGCTTTGTCATTCAGAATGTCGTTGCCCACATCCACCGCCGTCTGCGCCATGGCCCAGGGGTCCTGGCTGGCCGAGGCCTGGATCTGCGTGTCGGTCTTCAGCGCGTTCTCAATGTCCGGCGCACCGTCCACCGAGGTGATGACGATGCCACTGCGCTTGAGTTGCTTGGCGGCCAGGTCGCTGCCGATGGCTTGCGGGTCGTTGATCGCGAACAAACCGTCGATTTTCGGGAAACGCGTGAGGTAGCCCTGCATCACATTCAGGCCGCCTTCGCGCGAGCCTTTGCCGTCCTGGTCGTCGGACAGCACCTTGATCTGCGGCGCACCGGCCAGCGCCGCCTTGCAGCCTTTGACGCGGTCGGTCACGGCCGTGACCTGCGGGCCGTTCTGGATGATCACATTGCCCTTGCCGCCCAGCTTGTCCACCAGGTACTGGCAGGCCAGCTTGCCGGCTTCGACATTGTCGGTCTGCACCGTGGCGTTGACCCCTTTGGCATCCACATCCACGGCGACCACGACAATCCCGGCGTCACGGGCTTTCTTGATCGCCGAGGCCATGGCCGACGGGTCGACGGCGTTGATCAGGATCAGGTCGACCTTGGACGAAATGAAGTTATCGATCTGCGAAAACTGCTTGCTCAAGTCATAGTCGGCTGACACCGAGGTGACCTTGACGTTGGGGTTCAGCGCCTTGGCCCGCGCCGTGGCGCCATCGGCCAGGGTCACGAAGTACGGGTTGCCGAGCGAGCCCATGCTGATGCCAAGGGCTTTCAACTCACGCGCCTCGACGGCTTGGGACATCAGGGCCGCCAGGGCAATAACGGGAAATACGCGTTTGAAGTTCATACGGGTCTCTCTTGTGATTGTTGTTGTACGAGTGAAATCAGGTGCGTGCACCGGATTGGCGATAACGATCCAGCGCCACCGCGCCAATGATCACGATGCCCTTGATGATGTATTGCCAGATGTCCGACACCCCCAGCAGCACCAGGCCGTTGGTGAGCACCGCAATGATCAGGGCCCCGATCAGCGTGCCGCCGATAGTGCCGACGCCGCCGGTAAAACTGGTGCCGCCGAGGATCACTGCGGCAATCGCATCCAGCTCATAGGATTGGCCCAGTTGCAGGCCGTTGGCCGCGAACAGCCGCGAAGCACTCATCACCGCCCCGAGCCCGGCCAATGCGCCGGACATGGCGTAGACGAACAGCAACACCTTCCACACCTTGATCCCCGACAGCCGCGCCGCTTCCGGATTGCCGCCCACCGAATAGATCTGCACGCCCATCACGGTGCGGCGCAGGATGAACCACGACAACCCCACCACCGCCACGGCAATCACCACCAGCCACGGCACGCCGAGGATCGAGTCGTTGCCGATAAAGGCAAACGGCAGGTCCGGGTTGAACACGGTCTTGTCGTCCGCCAGCAAGCGCGCCAAACCGCGCATGGCAGTCAGCGCACCGAGGGTGACGATGAACGGCGGCAGGCGCATGAACGCGATCAAGCCGCCGTTGACCAAGCCCAGCAACAGGCCAAAACCGATGCCCGCCGCGATCCCGAACATGCCGAACTGCGGCGACATCGATGCCTGCAACGCCACTACCGCCGAAGCCGCCAGGATCGCGCCCACCGACAGGTCGATGCCCGCCGTGAGGATCACAAAGGTCATGCCCGCCGCCAGCACCACATTGACCGAGGCCTGCTGGGTGATGATCGACAGGTTCTGCATAGTCAGGAAGTTTTCGCTGGCCAGGGCAAAGCCCACCAGCAACAGCACCAGCACCGGCAACATGCCCACCGTGCGCATCAACTCTCTTGCACGTTCTGCCTTGCCCATTGTTGTCGTCATCTGCAATTCAGCCATTGGCCACCACCTGATCGCCACCCGTGGCGAGGTCAATAATGCGTTCCTGGGAAATAACCTGACCGGATGCGCCGCCGACCTCGGCGACCAACTGGCCTTCGCGCATGATCAGCACACGGTCGCAAGTGCCGATGATCTCCGGCAGTTCGCTGGAGATCACCACGATGCCCACGCCGGCCTGCGCCAGTTGATTGATGATGCGGTAGATCTCGGATTTGGAGCCGATGTCTACGCCCCGCGTCGGCTCGTCGAGGATCAGCACATGCGGCTTGACCTCCAGCAACCGCGCCAGCAGCACTTTTTGCTGGTTGCCGCCGGACAACGCGCCGACATTGACCTTGCCCGACGCCACCCGGATCGACAGTGCCTTGATCGCTTCACTGGCACGCTGCGCGCCGTGGCCGCGGTCCAGCACGCCACCGGCGTGGGCGTCCGGCACGCAGGCGCAGACGTTGATGTTGTCGGCCACGCTCATGTCGAGGAACAGGCCCTGGGCCTTGCGGTCCTCGGTGAGGTACACCACGCCGGCGCGGATCGCGTCCGCCGGGGTGCGCAGTTGAGTGACGTTCTTGCCGACCACTTCAAGGCTGCCGTGGGTGCGTGGGTCGGCACCAAAGATCAGCCGCGCCAGCTCGGTGCGCCCTGCCCCCACCAACCCGGCGATGCCCAGTACTTCACCGGCATGCAGGTCGAAGCTGCAATTGCGCACGCGCTTGCCGTCGGCCATGTCGCGCACGCGCATCACCACGTCTCCGGGGTTATAGGCGGCGTGCTCCTTCTTGTAGAAGCCGGACAGGTCGCGGCCCACCATCATTTTCACCAGCACCTCGGCCGACAGCGCGTCGCGGGTCAGTTCGCCGATGTATTGGCCATCGCGCAGCACCGAGACCCGGTCCGACAACTCATAGATCTCGGCCATGCGGTGGCTGATATAGATGATCGCCAGGCCCTGGCTGCGCAGTTGCTTGATCAACGCAAACAAGCGGTCGGTCTCGCGGGAGGACAGCGGCGTGGTCGGTTCGTCCATCACCAGGATCTTGGCGTGGGCATGCAGGGCGCGGGCGATTTCCACCAGTTGGCGCTCGGCGATCGACAGGCTGCTGACCCGCGTCGCCGCCGTGAACTCGGCGCCCAGGCGTTGCAGCACCTCGCGGCAACCGTCCTGCATGCCCTTGCGGTCGATGGTCCAGCCGCGCCGCAGTTCACGCCCCAGGTAGATGTTCTCGGCCACGCTGAGGTTGGGGCACAGGCTCAGTTCCTGATAGATCACGGCAATGCCGAGGGTTTTGGCGGTAGCAGGGTCGAAGCTGGCGACGGGTTGGCCGGCGATGCGGATTTCACCGCCGGGATCGGCCTGGTAGGCGCCGGAGAGGATTTTCATCAAGGTGGATTTGCCGGCGCCGTTCTCCCCCATCAAGGCGTGGATTTCGCCGGGGTAGACCTTCAGGCCGACATTCTTGAGCACACGCAAACCGTTGAAGGTTTTGCTGATGCCCTGCATCTCAAGCAAGGGTTCAAGGCTCATGGCTGAGCTCCTGGTTTTATTATTTTTGTGGTCGAGCGGGGCCGACTCTAAAACAGAAGCTTTTGCTTGCGCAAGCGCTTGCTTAGCTGTTTTTGTGCTTGAAGAAACGTTTCACCAACGACTTTTGTGCGAAAGTCAGATTAGTGCGCACGCACAGTCCATCGCGCGCAGTGGTAGCCACAGCGCCGCCATTGGCCTTGGGACAGGAGGTTGGGTGCGATCAGCTTGCAGGGTGCGGGGCAGTCATGGCTGTTGGAGCGGTGCGCTAAGGCTCCTGCTCTTCGATGAGCGGCACCTGCGCATCATCCATCAGCGAGCCCGGGTCTTCGTTGCCGGGGTCGTTGAGTTCCTCTTCCGGTTCCTGCTCACGTTCATCCGACATGATCCACACCTCTATGAACCCGGGTTGTCCACCTGGATATAAAACGCATAGGCGCCCAGCAACAGCCAGAACACCATAAACAGCCACGGCGCACGCATTGAGAATAGCAGCGACTTGCGGTAGCCCTTGTGGGACGACTCGGTTTCGCAGAACAGCGGTGAATCGTCGTACGCAAGGCCCATCACCGGTTCACTGCGCAACAGCTCGCTTTGCTTGTAGTGCCAGTGGTCGATGATTTCATACGCCGCGCGAATCCCCGGCCAGGCGTTCAGCGAACTGAGAATGCCGAGCAAGACCAGGAACGCCGGCACCACCAGGGTGAACAACTTGCCCCACTCGGGGTTGAGGTTGCCCATGCCGGAGACGAAGGCGATGACCAGGAAGGATTGCGCGGTGAGGTAGGCGTCTGTGCGGTTGGCCAGGATCGTGGTTTCGTACTGGATCTCACGGCGGTAGAAGTCCAGGCGATCCTTGGGCGAGCCGAAGATCTTGGCGTTGTGTTCGCTGTGGTCGGTCAGGGCCGTTTCCGGGGAATGCGGCGAGATGATTCTGGGCACGGCGGTGCTCCGTGGGGAGGTCGAGTCCTGTTAGAAGAAGGGGCACCGGATGAAGTTCAAGTTTGTTCGCGCACCAAATCAGCGCAAAGCGCACCCTCCCCCTGTGCGAGCTGTTGCCCTTGTAGTGAGCGGGCTTGCCCCGCGCTGGGGGGCGAAGCCGCCCCAACAAGACCGCCGCGGTATTTCAGGAAGACCGCGGTGCCTGGGTTTGGGGCGGCTGCGCCCCCCAGCGCGGGGCAAGCCCGCTCACTACAGGTTGCGCGGGTTCGCAGTTTAGGGATTTAGAGGTTCCGGCACAGGCATTGCTTTAGTCATTGAACACTGCCCGCACACAGGAGCTTTCGTTACAACCCGACCCAGAGCCGACCCCATAAGAAAGTAAGGACCAGGCCCATTGGCACCTTCAGCCATGGGTTCATAAAAACATGCGTTTTTTTAAACGGCAGTGCCCCCCAAGCCCCACTCGGCACTGACAAGGTACTGGAATGGCTCGATCTTTCTTCGATGAAATGAATGACGCAAACGGCGCCTGCCGCGCGCACTATCAGGAATTCTCCCGCTGGTTGGCCAATACGCCACCGGAACTGCTGGCCCAGCGTCGCCGTGAAGCCGACTTGCTGTTCCACCGCGCCGGCATCACCTTCACCTTGTATGGCGACGAGCAAGATACCGAGCGCCTGATCCCCTTCGACATCATCCCGCGCAGCATCCCCGCCAGTGAGTGGCGCGTGATCGAACGTGGCTGCATCCAGCGCGTCACGGCGCTGAACATGTTCCTCGCCGACATCTACCACGACCGGCGCATCATCAAGGCCGGGATCATTCCCGCGGACCAGGTGCTGGGCAACGAGGGTTACCAGCAGGCCATGGTCGGCCTCGACCTGCACCGCGACATCTACTCGCACATCTCCGGCGTGGACCTGGTGCGCGATGGCGACGGCACCTATTACGTGCTCGAAGACAACCTGCGTACCCCCAGCGGCGTGAGCTACATGCTCGAAGACCGCAAGATGATGATGCGCCTGTTCCCCGAGGTGTTCGCCAAACAACGCATCGCGCCGGTGGACCACTACCCCAACCTGCTGCTCAAGACCCTCAAAAGCTCAAGCCGCCTGGACAACCCCAACGTCGTGGTACTCACCCCCGGGCGCTTCAACAGCGCGTTTTTCGAGCACGCCTTCCTTGCCCGGGAAATGGGCGTGGAGCTGGTGGAGGGCGCCGACCTGTTCGTGCACGACCTCAAGGTGTTCATGCGCACCACCGACGGCCCCAAAGCCGTGGATGTGATCTACCGCCGCATCGACGACGCGTTCCTCGACCCGCAGGCCTTCAACCCCGAGTCGATGCTCGGCGTGCCCGGCCTGGTCGCCGCCTACTGCGCCGGCAACGTGGTGTTGGCCAACGCCATCGGCACCGGCGTGGCCGATGACAAGTCGATCTACCCCTACGTGCCGGAGATGATCCGCTTCTACCTCGACGAAGAGCCGGTGCTGCAAAACGTGCCGACCTTCCAGTGCCGCAAACCCGACGAGTTGTCCCATGTACTGGCGCACCTGCCGGAACTGGTGGTCAAGGAAACCCAGGGCTCCGGCGGCTACGGCATGCTGGTCGGCCCGGCCTCCAGCGCGGCCGAGATCGAGGACTTCCGTCAACGCATCAAGGCGCGCCCCCACGCCTACATCGCCCAACCCACACTGAGCCTGTCCACCTGCCCGACCTTTGTCGAAAACGGCATCGCGCCCAGGCACATCGATCTGCGCCCGTTCGTGCTGTCGGGCAAGGAAACCCGCCTGGTGCCCGGCGGCCTCACACGTGTGGCACTGCGTGAAGGTTCGTTGATCGTCAACTCGTCGCAAGGCGGCGGAACCAAGGACACCTGGGTGGTGGAGGGCTGAGTATGTTGAGTAGAACCGCCGCAGATCTGTATTGGATGTCCCGTTACCTGGAGCGTGCCGAGAACCTGGCGCGCATGCTGGAAGTCAGTTACTCGTTGTCGTTGATGCCCCAGGCCGGACGCAGCGACGGTCTGGACGAACTGGCCATGTCGTTGCTCAGCAGCGGCACCCTGGACAGCTACCTTGAGCGCCACAAGCAACTGGATGCCGAGCGCATGCTGCACTTCTTCGCCCTCGACGAAGAAAACCCCGCCAGCATCTACAACTGCCTGCGCGCCGCCCGGGGCAACGCCCATGCGGTGCGCGGGCGCATCACCGCCGACATGTGGGAAAACCTCAACGCGACCTGGCTGGAAATGCGCAGCATCGCCGCCGGCGGCCTGGCGCGCCACGGCATCAGCCACTTCTGTGATTGGGTCAAGCAGCGTTCACACCTGTTCCGTGGCGCTACGTCGGGGACGATCATGCGCAACGATGCCTACCGGTTTATCCGCCTGGGCACCTTTGTCGAACGTGCCGACAACACCTTGCGCCTGCTGGATGCGCGCTACGAGATGTTTGGCGAAGAGTCGGAGGAAGTCAGCGACCTGTCCGCACGCGGCTACTACCAGTGGAGCGCCCTGCTCCGGGCGTTGTCGTCGTTCGAGGCGTACACCGAGCTGTACCCGAATGCGCTGAATGCGCGCTCGGTGTCGGAGTTGCTGCTGTTGCGCAGTGACGTGCCGAGGTCGCTGCATGCGTGTATCGAGGAGTTGAGTCATATCCTTGCGGACTTGCCTGGCAGTTATGGGCGTACGGCCCAGCGTCTGGCGGCGGAGTTCGAGGCGCGGCTGCGCTATACCGGGATTGATGAAATTCTTGAGGACGGCCTGCACAGCCGCCTGACGGACTTTATCGACACCGTGCGCGAACTGGCCCGGGCCATACACGCGTCTTACCTGGAAGTGGTCTAAACCACACTGAGGAACAACGATGTGGGAGTGGGCTATTGGGTTTTTACCAGCACCGGCTCAGCGCGGTACTGCTCGGGAAACAGCTTTTTCAACTGCGCCACCTTCGGCAGATCATTGATCACGATGTACGGGTAAGACGGGTTCTCGCTGAGAAAGTCCTGGTGATAGGCCTCCGCCGGGTAGAACGTCTTGCCCCTCTCGATTGTGGTCACGATGGGCTTATCAAACGCCTTCGCCGCATCCAGCTGCGTGATATACGCCTGGGCGACGTTCTGCTGCTCGGCATCCTGCGCAAAGATCGCCGAGCGGTACTGCGTGCCTGTATCCGGGCCCTGGCGGTTGAGTTCGGTGGGGTTGTGGGCCACCGAAAAGTAGATCTGCAGCAGCTTGCCGTAGCTGATCTTGCTCGGGTCAAACGTGACGGAGACCGCCTCGGCATGGCCAGTGTTGCCTGCGCTGACAGACTCGTACTGCGCCGTGCCTGCCGCGCCGCCGTCATACCCGGAGACCGCGTTTTTTACACCCTGCACATGCTGGAAAACCCCTTGCACACCCCAGAAGCAACCACCGGCGAAGACCGCCGTTTGCAGATCAACCGATGCCGGCAGGTCCAGGGCGGGCGGTGGGATGACGACAGCATCGTCAGAAGAACCAAAGGAGAACGCCTGGGCCTGGCTGATAAAGGCAGCCAAGGCCAATGCAGGTAGCCATCTGAGAACGTTCATAAAACTCACTCCAGAACACGGTCAACGGTGGGAGGCGGCTTGCTCGCTCCCACATTGATTGGGTTATCAGTTCATCAATCAGTTAGCCGAAGGTGAAGGCGTAGGCCGCTACGTTCGGGTCCAGAAACTCAATGCTGAAGGTGCGGTCCTGCACCGCTCCCGGCTGGCGCACCAGTTGGTACAGGCGCTGCTCGGTCACCACGCCACTGCCATCCGGGGCGACATCCGTGCCGTGGGCGTCACCGGGGGCCTTGCCGTCGATCGTGACCTTGAAGCGCACGGGCTTGCCATCTGCGCCGGGGGCCAGCACCAAATGCAAGTCACGGGCGTGGAAGCGGTAGACGATGCGCCCACCCGCCTGGTCCAGAGTGACTTGCTGGCCGCCTACGTTCCATTGGCCGTCCAGGGTCCAATTGTTCAACGCCAGGGGGCCGGACTTGACGAAGTGTTCGGCACGCTGCGCGCCCAGGTAGGTTTCCGGCGACTGCACGGTGTTCAGGTCCGGCGCCTGTTGCACGCCCTTGGCATCCACGTCGATCAAGCCGCCCGCGACGTTTTTCGCCCCGGCTTCGCGCAACAACTGCTGGATCACCCGCTCCGACTCGGCGTAGTCGCCCTCGCCAAAGTGGTGGTAACGGATCTGGCCGTTGGCGTCGGCAAAGTAATGTGCCGGCCAGTACTGGTTGTTGAACGCACGCCAGATCTTGTAGTTGTTGTCGATCGCCACCGGGTAGTTGATCCCCAGGTCCTTCATCGCCTGGGTGACGTTGTTCACGTCGCGCTCAAAGGCGAACTCCGGAGCATGTACACCGATCACCACCAGGCCCTGCTCGCGGTACTTGTCGGCCCAGGCTTTGACGTAGGGCAAGGTGCGCAGGCAGTTGATGCAGGAGTAGGTCCAGAAATCCACCAGCACCACTTTGCCCTTGAGCGCCTCGGCGCTCAGTGGCGGGCTGTTGAGCCATTGCACAGCGCCGTCCAGGGAGGGTAGCGCGCCTTCTATCGGCAGCGTGTCGCTGTGGTTGGCCGCCATCATCATCGCCCCGCCCTGGGGTTTCGCGCTCAGGCGATCCACCAGGTGTTGCTCCAGGCCGCCGGTGGAGGCCGTCGACAACCGCGCCAACACGCCGGTATCCAGGCCCAGGGCAATGGCTGCCACCCCGACGAGCATCAACGCGCCAAGGCCGCGGCGCAGCCATTCACCGGCACCGAGGGATTTTTTCATCAAGCCAAACACCTTACCGCCGACCAGCAACGCCAACGCCAGGGACGTGGCGGCACCGGCAGCGTAAGCCAGCAACAGCAAGGTAGTACCGATACTGGCGCCTTGCAGGGCGGCGCCGGTCAGCACCAGCCCGAGGATCGGCCCGGCGCACGGCGCCCAAAGCAGCCCGGTGGCCACGCCGATCAGGAACGACGCCCCCGGCCGTGGCCTGGCATCGGCCCCGGCTGCCTCGGATAAACGGCTGCCGGCGGCGACCAGCGGACGCGTCAGGCGCTCCGACAGCCGTGGCAGCAACAGCGTGAGCCCAAACAGCGCCACGCAGAGCAACGCGAGCCAGCGCCCGTATTGATTGACTTGCACCACCCAACCGCCGCCCACCGCCGCCAGCGAGGCCACCAGGGCGAACGTCACCGCCATCCCCGCCAACAGCGGCAAGCCACTGCGCAAAAACGGCTGCCCGGTGCGAGCGAAGACAAAAGGCAGAACCGGCAGGATGCACGGGCTGACGATTGTCAGCACGCCGCCCAGATATGCGAGAACCAGAAGCCACATTGATTGACCCTTAACAGAATGAACAAGTAGCCCCATCCTGCGCCCCGGTCGGTCGCGCAATCCTCACGCAGAGTTAAACAATTCGTGATAACTACACTGTGGCAAAAGCCGCACAATGCGCCGACTACAAGCCAAGGTTTCGCTTACATGGATCAGCCCAAACGTGTCCTGGTGGTTGAGGACGATGCCCATATCGCCGACTTGATCCTCCTGCACCTGCGCGATGAACAGTTCGAAGTGGTGCACAGTGCCGATGGCAACGAAGGCCTGCGCCTGCTGGAACAAGGCGGCTGGGATGCGTTGATCCTTGACCTGATGCTGCCCGGCGTCGACGGCCTGGAGATCTGCCGCCGTGCCCGCGCCATGACGCGCTACACCCCGATCATCATCACCAGTGCGCGCTCCAGCGAGCTGCACCGCATCCTCGGCGTGGAGCTGGGTGCCGACGATTACCTGGCTAAGCCGTTCTCGCTGCCCGAGCTGGTTGCCCGGGTCAAGGCGCTGCTGCGCCGGGTCGACGCCATGGCGCGCAACCTGAAAATGGATGCCGGCAGCCTCGACCTTGGGTCACTGTTCATCAACCCGCTGAGTCGCGAGGCCACTTTGCACGGCCAGCCCCTGGAGCTCACGCCGCGGGAATTTGACCTGCTGTATTTCTTTGCCCGCCAGCCGGGCAAGGTGTTCTCGCGCATGGACCTGCTCAACGCCGTGTGGGGCTACAACCATGAAGGCTACGAGCACACCGTGAACACCCATATCAACCGCCTGCGCGCCAAGGTCGAGGCCGACCCGGCCAACCCGGCGCGCATCCTCACGGTGTGGGGCCGTGGCTACAAGTTCGCCGAGAACGGCCCATGAAACTGACCCTGACCCAGCGCCTGTCGGTAGTGTTTGCCGTGTTGCTGCTGATCTGCAGCAGCACCTCGGCGTGGTTGCAGGTGCGCTCCAACCGCATGCACGAGCTGGAAGTGGTGCAAGGCGTGTCCCGCGACCTGGCGGCGCATATTGCCCGTGACACGCAGTTGATGGATGCCGACGGCCTCAAGCCCGATGCGGTGCGCAACCTGTTCGGCCAACTGATGCTGGTGAACCCGAGTGTCGAGGTGTATTTGCTCGACATCGAGGGTCGCGTGGTCGGCAATGCGGCGCCGAGCGGCCACCTGCTGCGCGACCGGGTCGACCTCGCGCCAATCCGCCGTTTCCTTAGCGGCGCCATGTTGCCGATCCTCGGCGACGACCCGCGCAGCGTCGACGGGCGCAAGGTGTTCAGCGCGGCGCCGCTCAAGGCCAACGGCACGCAAACCGGCTTTCTGTATGTGGTGCTGCTCGGCGAGGCCCACGATGTGTTCGATGCCAAGGACGCCACCGGCATGGCGCTGAAGATTGCGCTGTGGTGCATCGGCCTGGTCGCGCTGCTGTGTCTGTTGGCGGGCCTGCTGGCGTTTGCCTGGATCACCCGGCCATTGCGCCAGCTCACCGACAAGGTTGGCCGATTCGACATCAATGGCGCCCCCAAACCAGCGGAAAACATCGCGCCCACCTCTGACAGCGGCGATGAAATCGCCGTGCTCGACCACGCCTTCATGCAGATGGAAAACCGCCTCGGCGAACAGTGGCGTGCCCTCACCCGCCAGGAACAGGAACGCCGGGAGATGGTTGCGAACATCTCCCACGACCTGCGCACGCCCCTGGCTTCGTTGCACGGCTATCTGGAAACCCTGTCCCTCAAGGACGCGACCTTGAGCGCCGAGGAACGCCGGCGCTACCTCGGGATTGCCCTGGACCAGAGCCGCAAAGTCGGCGGCCTGGCCCAATCGCTGCTGGAACTGGTGCGCCTGGAACATGGTTTTGTCCAGCCGGTGCTCGAAGGCTTCTCGCTGCCGGACCTGGTGCAGGACATCTTCCAGAAGTTCGAATTGAGCGCCGAAGCGCGCGGTATCAGCCTCATCGCCAGCCTGCCGGCGCAGGTGCCAGCAGTAATGGCCGACCTCGGGTTGATCGAGCGCGTACTGACCAACCTGCTGGACAACGCCTTGCGGCACACCCCGGTCAATGGCGACGTCGAAGTGCTGTTGGCTGTCGAGGCCGACAGCGTCAGCGTGACCGTCAGCGACAGCGGCCCGGGCATCGATGCCGAGCTGCATGAAGGCTTGTTCCTGCGTGCCTTCACCATTGGCGGCGCACGGCGCGATGGCGGCCTGGGCTTGCGCATCGTGCACCGCATCCTGCAATTGCACGGGCGCAGCATTCGCCTGGTGGAGCGGCCCGGCCGCGGGGCGACGTTTACTTTTTCCCTAGAAAGGCGAGCATCAGTTCGTTGACCTGCTGGCCCTGCTCGTTCTGAATCCAGTGGCCGCAGTTGGGCAGCACGTGCTGCTCAAGGTCCGGCACACAATCGGGCATGCGCTTGAGGGTGTGCGCTTCAAACACGCCGACCGGGTCGCGGTCGCCGATCAGGAACAGTGTGGGCTGGAGCACCTGGCGGCCGGCGAGGCATTCGGTGCGCTGCCAGTTGCGCGTGAAGTTGCGATACCAGTTCAGCGGGCCGCGAAAGCCGTGTTCGGTGAAGGTTTGCACGTACACGTCAAGATCCTCGCGGGAACACCATGACGGCAAGGCGCCAGGCATACCGACGCCTTCAAGCAAGCGCGCAGTGGCCGGTTTGTGTTGCAGGAACACGTCCTGGTCCTGCATGAACAGGCGCAGCGTGCGTTCGATGTCGGCGTTCAGTTCCTGCTCGGCTACGCCGGGTTCCTGGAAGTACAGGATGTAATTGAAACGCTCGGCATACAGCTCAGCCATGATGTCAATTACCGGCCGGCGCGCTCGCCCGGCGAACGGCACCGACAGCGTGATCAGCCGCGTGACGCGTTCGGGCTCCAGCAACGCCAGGTGCCAGGCCACCACCGCGCCCCAGTCGTGGCCGACCATCACCACCTCGGTGTGGCCGAAATGATCCATGGCCTGCTGGATGTCGGCGCACAGGGTCAGCAGGTCGTAGTCGGCCACCTCGGCGGGCGCGCCGGATTGGCCGTAGCCGCGCATCTCAGGCGCAAACACCCGATAACCCGCCGCCGCCAGCGCCGGGATCTGCGCGCGCCAGGAATGCCAGCATTCCGGGAAACCGTGCAGCAGCCAGATCGGCTGGCCGTGTTCGGGACCGCTGATGTGCACGCTTAACTCAATAGCGTTGACGCAGAGGATTTGCTGGCGCATGGGCAAGGCCTGGCTGAAGGTTTGGCCTAGCCTGGGGGATTGGCGGCGACAGTGCCAGCATCATTGACGACGGGAATAACTCACTCCACCGCCCACCAGCGCGGCAACAACTGGCGCACCCGCTCCTCGCCGAAGCGGTCGTCGATCAACATCACCACGCCCTCGTCCTGCTGGCCACGGATCACCCGCCCGGCGGCCTGCACCACCTTTTGTAGCCCAGGGTACAAATACGTGTAGTCGTAACCGGCGCCAAAGATCGTGGCCATGCGCTGCTTGATCTGTTCGTTGACCGGGTTCAGTTGCGGCAGGCCCAGGGTAGCGATAAACGCACCGATCAGGCGCGCACCGGGCAAGTCGATACCCTCACCAAACGCACCGCCAAGCACGGCAAAGCCGATGCCCTGGCTGTGTTCGGTGAACTGCTCGAGAAATGCCTGGCGCTCGGCCTCGGCCATACCGCGCGATTGCAGCCACAGCGGGATCTGCGGGTGGCGTTCGGCGAGTAATTGCGCGACCTGTTGCAGGTAGTCAAAGCTGGAAAAGAACGCCAGGTAGTTGCCCGGCCGCTGCGCGAACTGCGTGGCGATCAGCGCGACGATGGGTTCCAGCGAGGCGTGGCGGTGCACGAAGCGCGTGGAGATCTGATCGACGATGCGCACCTTGAGCTGCGCGGCCTTGAACGGCGACTCCACGTCGATCCACGCGGTGTCCGCCGGCAGTCCCAGCAGGTCGGCGTAGTAGTGGCGCGGACTCAGGGTCGCGGAAAACAGCACACTGCTGCGCGCCGCGGTGAGCCGTGGGCGAATGAACTCGGCGGGTACCACGTTGCGCAGGCACAGGGTCGAGCTGCTGCGCTTGCCGCTGTGTTGGCGTTTGCTGATGTCAAAAATGAACTGTTCATTGAACAGCTCGGCGACCTTGGCAAATTGCAATGCGTCGAAGTAGAAGGTTTGCAACTCGCCGCTGAGGGCTTGCGGGTGGTCGTTGAAATAGTCACCCATGGCGCTGGTACACAGGCCCAGGGCGTGCAGAAATTTGTCTGGACGGCTCGCGTAGGCCTGGTAGGGCGCGAGCTGGTCCTTGTGCAGCGCATTCCATTCGCGGTTCAGGCGTTGCAGGGGTTTGTTCAGCGGCTCGGGCGCACTGTCGCGCAGGGTCTTGAGGTGGTATTGGTCAAGGCTGGCGCTGTACATCGAGCGGGCGCGCTCCACCAGGTTGTGCGCTTCGTCCACCAGCACCGCCGCCCGCCACTGGTTGAGCTGGGCCAGGCCGAACAGCATGGCGCCAAAGTCGAAATAGTAGTTGTAGTCGGCGACGATCAGGTCAGCCCAGCGCGCCATTTCCTGGCTCAGGTAATACGGGCACACGTCGTGGGCCAGGGCCACCTCGCGCAGGTTGCGCTGATCCAGCTGGCGCACCTGCGAAGCGGCACTGCGGGCAGCGGGCAGGCGGTCGTAGAAGCCTTTGGCCAATGGGCATGAATCGCCGTGGCAGGCTTTGTCCGGGTGTTCGCAGGCCTTGTCGCGGGCGACCAGTTCCAGCACGCGCAAGGGCAAGTCCGGGTGGCTGCGGTGCAGCACATCGGCGGCGTCGAGGGCGAGCTTGCGCCCCGGAGTCTTGGCGGTGAGGAAGAACAGCTTGTCCAGTTGCTGCGGCGCCAAGGCCTTGAGCAGCGGGAAGATCGTGCCGATGGTCTTGCCGATGCCCGTGGGGGCCTGGGCCATCAGGCAGCGGCCGGTGGTGACGGCCTTAAAGACCGTCTCGGCAAGTGAGCGTTGGCCTGTGCGAAACCCGGCGTGCGGAAACCCCAGGGTTTGCGCGGCGCTGTTGCGGGCGGCGCGGTGCTGCATTTCCTGCTGGGCCCAGCCGAGGAACAGCGCGCACTGGGCGTTGAAGAAGGTCTCCAGTTCGGTGGCGGTATAACGTTGGTGCAGTAACGTTTCGCCCTCGCCGACAATGTCGAAGTACACCAGCGCCAGGTCGATGTCCGTCAACCCAAGCTTCTGGCACATCAGCCAGCCATACACCTTGACCTGGGCCCAGTGCAGTTGCCGGTGGTTGGCAGGCTGGGCATCGAGGTCGCCGCGATAGGTCTTCACTTCCTCCAGGCGGTTGGCGTCCGGGTCGTAGCCGTCCGCCCTGCCCCGCACCGTGAGCTGCTGGTACTCGCCCTCCAGGGCGACTTCATGCTGGTAATGCGCGTTGCGCCGCGAGGCGACGGTGCGATGGCCGACGATACCTTCCTGGGCGCTGGGCGACGGCGTGAAGCGTAGGTCGAGGTCGCCGACCTTGGCCGTGAACTCACACAGCGCCCGCACTGCCACGTTGTAGCTCAAACCGACGGCTCCGCCCAGCGCACGTAGCAGACGGTGACCGGCATCTGGTGTTCGGCGCAGAACTCCAGCCAGCGCAACTGGTTGTCCTGCAGGCGGTCGCCGGGGCCTTTGACTTCGATCATGCGATAGGTGTTTTGCGCGGGCCAGAACTGGATCAGATCCGGCATCCCGGCGCGGTTGGCACGGATGTCCAGCAGCAGGCGCTCGAACCAGTGGCGCAAATGCGCGGCGGGAAAGCACGCCAAGGCCTGTTCCAGCAGTTCTTCGTTGAGCAGGTTCCAGAACACGAACGGCGACTGGATGCCCCACTTTTCCTGGTAGCGCTGGCGGATCGTGGCCTTGTAGCGCTGGTCCTGCAGTTGCGCGAAACAGGCTGCGAACAAGTCGGCACGGCGCTGATGGAAGTCTTCGCTGTGCAGGTCCGCCGGCCCGCGTTGGAACGGGTGGAAAAACGAGCCCGGCAGCGGCGCGAAGATCGCGTCCCAGCACAGCAGGCCAAACAGCGAGTTGATCAGGCCGTTCTCGACGTAATGCACCGGCGCGTCGGGCTCGTTCAGGTGTGCCTGTACGCTGGCTTCCACCGACTCCAGAGCCTGCGGCAGTGCCAGGTCCAGGCGCGTGACCTCGCGTGGCTTGAGCCTGGGCAGCGCCGGTTCGCCCAACTTGCGCCGCAGACGTGGCAGCACGCGCAACAGGTGCTGTTGCTCGGCGGCACTTTCCGGGGTTTGTTGCGCGGCACTCGCCAGGGCCATGGCCTGGGCGTAGTCCTCCTGGCGTTCCAGCACGCGGATCAGTCGCGCACGCGCGCCAGGGTAGGCGCAGGTGCGGTAGATCTGTGCCGCCAGCGCCAGCTCAGCCAGGCGTTCACAATGCTGCCCGAGCAGAAACAACAGCTTGGCCCGACGCCGTTCCAACCAGGGGTTGTCGGTATTGAGGGCGGTGATGCGCGTGCGTATGTCCTCGATCGGCTCACCGGCCTCGAAGGCTTGCTGGCAGCCATGCAGGAACAGGAAGCCCTGCACGTCATCACGGCTGCGCAAACCGCGGGATTCGGCGCAGATCTCGACTTTTTCATAGGTGTAGATGCCCAGGTCCGCCAGCACGAATTCGGACCAGTCCTGATACAGGTTGCCGAAGAACATCAGGCGCAGGCGGTCACACAGGTCCATCACCGTGAGGCTGTACAGCGTGTCGGGCAGCGCGGGGCACCACTGGGCAAAGCTGCGGCTCTCGGGGAACTGCGCCACCAGGCCTGCCAGCCACTCGACTTTGTTGGCCTTGGGCTGGTCGATCCACGGTTTGAAGGCATTGAGGATCTCGCCTTTTTGCAGCAAGGCGAACAGCTCTTCAAACGCCAGCGGTTGCTGGTCGTTTACCCACCCCAACTGCAACAGCGGCTGCGCGGCGGCGTGGGTGCAACCGATTTCCAGATAATTGAGCTTGCCCGCACGAAAATGCACGCCCTTGCGCATGACCATGCGCACCAACAAGGCCTGGGACGCCTGGGGCAAGCTGTCAAATTGCTGAATGAACTGCGTTTCGTCAGGGTCGAGCAGGTCGGCATAGCGTTGCCCCAGCCATTGCAGGACCTGACGGAAGTTTTGCAGGTAATAGAGCGGGTCTTCGAGGGGGTTGGCCATGGCACATAGAGGTCAAATACTGGTTATGCATACAGAGTGCCGTCGCAAACGGCTTGTTGCAATCGGTAATAGATAAATGGCTCACGCAACTTTTTGTATAAAAGTGATCTGATGGGGAAGTCGATGGCGTAAAATTTGTCGCCCGCAGCCTCTGGCGTGGGACTTTTCAAGGTTAAAGGTAAGGGTTATGAACATGAAGAATTTGGGTCTTCCCCTGGTTGCACTCACTTTTCTGGTATTGGCCGGTTGCGCGACGCAAACCGTAGTGACGCTGCAAAACGGCACGCAGTATTTGACCCAGGACCTGCCAAAAACCAACACCGCCGACGGTTTCTATGAGTTCACTGACATCGCCGGCAAGCGCGTGCGGGTGAAGGCTGCGGATGTGGCCACAGTCATCAAGGAAAAGTAATTCTCCGGCGCCAACCGCGAATATTTGCGGAGCGGGCTTGTGTGGGAGCGGGCTTGCTCGCGAAGGCAGTCGGTCAGTTGGTATATATGGCGACTGACACGCCGCCTTCGCGAGCAAGCCCGCTCCCACAGTTTCAAGGCATTCCAGCTTTAGCTGATCACCATCCCCTCTCCCGTCCAGCCGCTCACGCCGACCAGCGTGACCGAATCCGCACCCACACTGATCAGCGTGTCCCCACCCTGCTCCCGGTATTGCACACTGCCCTGCACCTCCTTGAACAGCAGCGTGTCCGTCGCCTGATAGCCGATCACCCGGTCATGGCCAAACTGCCCGCTGAACAGAAAGGTATTGTGCCCACTGCTGTCGCGAATCGTGTCATTGCCCTTGCCCCCCTCGATAAAGTCCGCGCCCTTGCCGCCCTGGATCAGGTCGTTGCCGTCGCTGCCAATGATGAAGGTATTGCCCTTGTGCGGTTCGGCGTTGCGGTTGAGGTCCTGCACCCAGGTGGTGGCGCGTGCCGGGTCGGATAGGTTGGCGACGATGACCGTGGAATCACGGGTCATCTGCTCGTAGAAGCCCGATTCAACGACCCGTGTCAGCCCGTCGCCATACCCGGTGGGCAGATGGGAGATCCAGGTCGGCAGGTTGGTGATGGAAAACGGCAACACATTCCACAGGGTCGAGGCGTAGTGGTCGTTGAAGCTGACGATATTGTCGGTGCTCGACTCATGGGGCTTGTCATGCACGCCGAGGGACGACAGGTTGAACGATGAGCCGTCCAGCGCGCGGAACACCGGGTCATTTTCGTAGCCGATATTGAGCACCTTGTCGCCGCTGCTTTGGGTCGGCGAGGCGTAGGCTACGTAATTGGCGTCCTTGTAGAACCCTGACCACTGACTGCCGCTCAAGTCGGCCATGCTGTTGACCGCCAGGCCGCCCAGGCTATGACCGCTGACCAGCACATCGGCGCCGTGCAGGCCATGGGCACTGGCGTAGTCGGCAACATTTTTGAGCAGCCCGCCAAATGCCTCACCGGCGTAGTTCTTCGCATAATCCTTGGGCCCCAACGCGGCCAGCAGGTCACTGACCAAATCGCCGATGGAGTCGCTGATCAGGCTTTCCCGTGGCCCGGACGTACCGCGAAAGCCGATGCCGATTTCGAGCAATTTGCCCGCGTCATCGTACTTGCCCAGCACCTCGACTTGCGCCGTGGTGTAGCCGGCCTTTTCCCCAAAGAATGTGCCACGCGCATCAACCTTGCCGGCGTAGCCCAGGGCGCTGGCGCTGATGGGCGTCCAGCCGGCCTTTTGCACGGCATCCAGGGCGGCCTTTTCCGAATCCGGGTTCCACGGGATGCCTGGAATCACCCCCTGGGAATCGCTGCCACCGAGCAGCGCGCCGACCAAAGTGGCGGGCAAACCCCAGCCCAGGCCGTTGTGCTGGTAACCCACGGCAAAGCCGTTATCCAGGTTGTGATAGCTGTACAAGGTGATTGCCATGGCGTCGGCGAACAACGCCTTGGAACCCTCGGGTCCGAGGTTTTTGTAATCGAAGATACCCATGCTGATGCCTCTTTTTGTTGTTGGAATGCGCGAGATCGGCGGTCACCGTGGCGCCGGCCCAAACGCCTCATCCACCTTGGCCAGGTCGGTGTCACGCAGGTTGCCGGCGTAGTAATGCAATTTGGTCCAGGCCATCAGGTAGTCGTAGCGCGCCTGGGCCAGGTCGCGGCGGGTGCTGTAGAGCTGCTGCTCGGCGTTGAGTGCGTCGAGGTTGACCCGCTCGCCACCGAGGATGCTTTGCTTCGTCGACACCACCAGCGCTTCGGCCGAGACCAGGGCCTTCTGGTACGCACGTAATTTGCTCACCCCCGACAGGCACGCACTGAACTGGCGCCGCAGCTCGATCAGGGTTTCGCGGGTCTTGCCCTCCAGTTCGTACTCGGCCTGCTCCATGGCGCGGCTGGCCTGGCGGGTGGAGGCGGCAATACCGCCACCGGCATACAGCGGCAGGCTGACTTCAATGCCAATGGTGTTGGTGTCGTAGCGCTGGTTGTAGGTATTGCCGCTGTCGGACTCCTGCTGGCGCGAACTGGCATACGCCGTGACTTTGGGCAAATGCCCGGCGCGGTTGCGTTCCACTTCATAACGCGCCACTTCCAGGGCCTGGCGCTGGGAGGCCAGCGTCGGGTTGTTGCTGACAGCCAGCGCATGCCAGGTGTCGTAGTTGGCCGGGCTCAGGGTGAACGCGGCGAAGCCTTGGTTCAGCGGCGCCAGGTCGTTGATGTTGACGCTTGGCACACCGATCAACGCGCCCAGTTCGCGCAAGGACGCGTCCTGCTCATCCAACGCCTGGATCTCTTCGGCGCTGGCCAACTCGTAACGGGACTCGGCTTCGAGAATGTCCGTGCGCGTGCCCTCACCCCGCTCGAACAAGTGGCGGTTTTGCTGGAACTGCTGCTCGAAGGCCTTCTTCTTGGCCCGGGCAATGTCGATCTGGTCCTGTGCGAACAACGCCTGGGTGTAGTAGGACAACACCCGCACCAGCAACGCCTGGCTCTTGTCGCGAAAACTCTCGTCGGCAAACAGTGCCTGGGCCACGCCCTTGCGGTAGTTGGCATAGGCTTCGTAGTCGAACAGCGGCTGTTGCAGGCTGAACGTGGAGCCGTAGCTGTTGTAGTTGCGGTCATCGTGATAGTTGCCGCCACGGCCATCGGGCAAGGTGGCCTGGGAGTTGTTGCGCCCCTTGTTGTAGTTGTACGACAGCTTGGGCAGCAGGCCGGCACGGCCGATGGTGCGATTCTCCAGGCCGGCGTCGCGCTCCTTGATGGCGCCGAGGAACACCGGGTCGTTGCGCAGGGCCTGCTCGTACACGTCGAACGGGCCCATGGCGGCGTGGGCAGTGGTACAACTGAGCAGCAAGGCGATAAACACCGCTTTCATGTTTATTCCTCGGTCAATGCGGAGCCGGCGCGATCCAGCAGCGGCTTGAACAGGTAATTGAGCAGCGAACGCTCGCCGGTACGCACGAACATTTCGGCGGGCATGCCAGGCTTGATCACCAGGCCGTGGAGTTTCTCCAGCGCCAGCTCGCTGACCGTGGTGCGCAGCACGTAATAAGGCGCGCCGGTCTTTTCATCGAGCATCTGGTCGGCCGAAATCAGGCTGACCTGCCCGGGCACCCGTGGCGTGCGGCTCTGGTTGAAGGCGGTGAACAGAATGTCGACCGGCAGTTGCGTGCCAACCTTGTCCACCAGATGCACCGGCAAGCGCCCTTCGACTTCCAGGCGTGTGCCCTGGGGCACGATCTCCAGTAGGGTTTCACCGGCGCGCACCACTGCGCCGACGGTGTGCACGCTGAGGTTGACTGCAATCCCATCGGCCGGCGCGTTGATCTGGCTGTGTTGCAGGTCGAACCCGGCGGACGTCAACTGCTGCTCCAGGGTCAGGCTGCGCAGTTGCGCGTCGGCCAGTTGGCTACGTACCTCTTTCTGGTATTCCTCGCCGTGCTGCTGCAATTTCAGACGCGATTCTAGGATGCCCTGCTCGACCCGGCCGCTTTCGCCGCTGTTTTGCGCCAGGTCCTGTTGCACCTGGGACAGTTGGCGCTGGTACTCCAACAAGCGGTTGCGCGGGATGTAGCCGTTGTCGGCCAGGGGTTGCAGGTTGGCCAGCTGATCGCGCAGGGATTGGGCCTGGGCCGTCAGGTCACTGCGCGCACGGCGCATGCCGCCCAGCTGCGCGGTGGCACCCTCGATGTTGGCGCGAATCCCGGCCTGCTCGCGGGCAAAGGCTTCGCGGCGGCTGCTGAACAGTTGGCGCTGGCCTTCCAAGACCAAGGCCAGGGCCGGGTCGGGATTGCTGCTCAGTTCGGCCGGAAAAACGATGCCGGGGCGGTTATCGCGCTCGCTCTGCCAGCGCGCCACGCTGGCCCAGGCCATGCGGTATTGGGCTTGCAGCGATTGCACGTCAGCCTGGTGTTGGGTCTGGTCGAGACGAAACAGCGGCTGGCCTTGTTTGACCGCCTCGCCCTCACGCACCAGAATCGCGCCGACCACGCCGGGGCTGAGGGTTTGCACGGCCTTGCGCTTGCCCGACACCACCACCGTGCCCTGCACCGGAATGCCCTGGTCCAGCGGCGCCAGGCTGGCCCAAAGGAAAAAACCGCCGGCGCCGAGCACTGTCAGCAACCAGCCCATGCGCACAAAAAAGCCGGCGTCGTGTTGTTCGTGGATCATGCTGGCATCCTCTCTTGAGGCGGTTGTTCACGCTGCCCGGACAACGCCCGCAGCACTTCCTGGCTGGGTCCGAACACTTGCAGCTGGCCGTCGTTGAGCACCAGCAGCTTGTCGGCCTGGGCCAATGCCGCCGAGCGATGGGTGACCAGTACCACGCTGCTGCCCTGGGCCTTCATCTGCACGATGGCGCTGGCCAGAGCCGCTTCGCCCTGGGTGTCGAGGTTGGAGTTGGGCTCATCCAGCACAATCAGCCGCGGCCCGCCGTACAACGCGCGGGCCAGGGCCACCCGTTGCTTCTGGCCGCCGGACAGCCCGCCGCCGTTGTCGCCCAGTACGGTGTCGTAGCCTTGGGGCAGGCGCAGGATCAGTTCATGTACCCCGGCTTGTTGCGCGGCTTTGACCACGAGCTGAGGGTCGGCCTGGCGAAAACGCGCGATGTTGTCGGCAATGCTGCCGCTGAACAGCTCGATGTCCTGGGGCAGGTAGCCGATGTGCGGGCCGAGGTCATCGCGGTCCCAGCGGTGGATGTCGGCGCCATCCAGGCGCACCGTGCCCGCCAGGGTCGGCCACACGCCCACCAGCACCCGGGCCAGGGTGGATTTGCCGGAGCCCGAGGCGCCCAGCACACCCAGCACCTCCCCAGCGCCAAGGTTGAAACTGACGTGGTGCAGCGTCGCCACACGCCGCCCCGGCGGGCCAGCGCTGACCTGTTCGAAACTGACCTGGCCGTTGGGCGCCGGCAACTTCATCGGCTCGACGGCCTCCGGGCTCTCGCGCAGCAACGCATCCAGGCGCTGGTAGGCCAACTTGGCCGAACTCCACTGTTTCCACACCGCAATCAACTGGTCGATGGGACTGAGCACCCGTCCCATCAGGATGGAACCGGCGATCATCATCCCGGCGGTCATGTCGCCCTTGATCACCAGCCAAGCGCCAAGCCCCAGCACCAACGATTGCAGGCACAGGCGCAGGGATTTGCTCAGGGAAGTGATTACCGCACCGGTGTCACTGGCCCGATTCTGCAGGCCGAGAAATTGCGTATGCACGGCAAACCAGCGCTGACGCAACGCGCCGAGCATGCCCATGGCCTGGATAGTCCCGGCATTGTGCAAATGGCTGGTGGCCAGTTGCGTGGATTGCTGCGAGTAACCGCTGGCCTCGCCCAACGGCTTTTTGGTCAGGTATTCGTTGAGGCACGCCAAGCCGATCAGCAACAGCGCACCGGCCGTGGCCAACACGCCAAGCCAGACGTTGAACAGGAAAATCACCAGCAGATAGATGGGAAACCACGGCGCATCAAAAAACGCGAACAACGCGGGGCCGGTGATGAATTGGCGGATCTGGGTCAAGTCGCCAAGGGATTGCCCGGCGTGCCCCTGGCCGCGGTGCAGGTTGCGTTCAAACGCGGCCTTGTAGACGCGCAAGTTGAAACGCCGCTCCAATTGGCTGCCGATGCGGATCACGATAAAACTGCGGATCGCCTCCAGTGTGCCAATAAACACAAAGAAGCCCACGACCATCAGTGTCAACATCACCAGGGTGGTTTCATTCTGGGAGGACAGCACGCGGTCATACACTTGCAACATGTAAATCGACGGCACCAGCATCAACAGGTTAATCAATGCCGTGAAACAGCCAACGCTGATCAAGAGGTTCTTGTATTCACCCAGCGCTTTGAATAAAGGCGGTGTGGCCATGTCTTCCGATCTCACTTGAACCAAACAATAAGCAATAGTTGCCCGCACCCCGAATAACGGAGCGGCCAACTAATAAAATCAAGTTATAGGCTTATAACCAACAACTAAGGGATGCGCTGCAACAGCACTTCGGTGCCTTGGGCGGTGCGACCTTTATATTCACCCTCTTTCTGTCGGTTCAAATGGGTAATCCCGGTGCCGTCGGCATTCATCAGCCAGATACCGTCCGGGGTCGGCAGCCAGGTCTTCGGATGGTCGCCCAGCCACTGCGCGGCGCATTCAACGTCGCCAGCCACGGCATTGGCGGCGACCACCAGGTCCAACGCACACACCTGGTCCTGCTGGTGCAACTGCCAGTGTCCGGCCAATTGGGCGCTGCTGGGTAAAACAAGACTGCTCGCCATCACGTGGGCTCCTGCCGATACGAACGTCGCCAGCAATACGCGGGCGATAAAGGGGGTAAAACGCTGCATCTTGCTTATGCTCCATGGGCAAAGCGCGGCGCCGAAACGCCGCGCTCCTGCATCACGCCACGATGTCGCTGACGGCCGCCTGGCCAACGGTGGTGACGAGGAAATCCGCCACGCCGTGCCCGGAGAAGTCTACCGCCAAGGTGCCCAGGTTGCTGCCAGAAGCGTAGGACAGCACCGCGTCGCCGGCATGCCCGGTAAACGCGTTGACGAAGGTCAGGCCTGCGCCTTTGGTGATACCGGACAGGTCGATCTTGTCCGAACCCGAGGTGAAGTCAAAGATCTTGTCCGCCGCCCCCGGCCTGGAGTCGGAGCTGGCACCGAACACAAAGGTGTCGTTGCCCGCACCGCCCCACAGTTGGTCGGCACCGCCGCCGCCGTAGATGATGTCGTTGCCGGCACCGCCCTTGATCACGTTGGCCGCGTTGTTGCCGATGATCAGATCGTTGCCGGCGCCACCGAAGGCATTCTCCACGGTCACGCCCTTGGCGATGGAGACGTTGCCCACCAGGCCGCCAACGTCGGAGAACGAGGCTTCATTGAGGTTGATCTTCTGGTTCTGGGTGAAACCGGAGAAGTCCAGGGTGTCGTTGCCGCCACCGTCCCATACCGAGAACACCAGCTTGTCGGCGTTGGAAGTGGCGCTGAGGAAGTCACGCCCGGTGTTGGAGTTGAAACCGTAGGTGGTGTCGCCGGCGCGCGTGTTGTAGTTGGCGCCGTAGAGCTTCTGGATCGCGGCGATGTCGTCGATCAGCGGGCCGGAAGCGTAGGCTTCGACGCCGCCTTTGCTGAAGTTCTGGTTGGTATTGCTCTCGCTCCAGTAACTCATGACGCTGTAGCCGCGCGTGTCCTGTCCGTAGGACGCGTCGTTGTAGGTCGGTGCGCCTTCGCCGGCGTTGTAGTCGCCGGGATGCGCCAGGCCCAGGGTGTGGCCGATTTCGTGGGTCAGGGTCTGCCGGCCATAGTTATTCAGGTCCGGGGTCTTGTTTGGCGTGTAGCTGCTGTTGGTCAAGTACCACGAGGTGCCGTCGTAGCCTGCGCCGGTGCCGGGCAGGTAGGCGAACGCCGCCGCGCCGTCCTGGCCGCCGCTGTAGTTGCCGAAGGTCATGTGGGCATCGCCGCCGCTGGCCTTCTCGGTGAACGTGACGTTGGCCACATCCGCCCAGGACTGCATGGCCAGGGCGGCCTGTGCTTTCTGCTGGGCGCTGAACTGGCTGAAGCCGGAGATGCCATGTTTGTTCATGGTGCTCGACGACGCCGAGGTCAGGAAGGTGTAGGTCAGGTCGATCTTGCCGTTGCCGTCAACGTCCCGGTACGCCGCACCGTCGCGCAGCAGCTGGGTGGCGGCCTGGTCGACGGAGTAGGACGGTTTGCCATTGACCGTGAGGTTGCCACCACGGTCATACAGATGGCTGAAGCTATCGATTTGCGAGTAAGCGGTGCTGGCTTGCGCCGCCGACACGATAGCCTTGTCTTTTACTTTTGACATAAACGTACTTCCTTGTTTGCAAGTGCATCAGTCTTTGATCGATAGGAACCCCGCGGGCGAGATCGTCCTATCACTCGCCTCTTTTGAAGGCGTAAGAAAACTGACACAACTTGAAATCTTTCGTCTACATCTATTTCCGGGGCAAAAAAGTACCCGGTAATTAGCGCCAGTAAGTTGCACTCCGTATTTGTTGGTCGGCGCTGATTTTGTCCGACAAAAAACACACCGCACTTATTTAATTATTAAATAGGGCTAAAGCCGCCAACGTTTGGCGGCCGCTTAGTTAATGGATCCAATATATTGGCATGGTGTCATTAACGACATTAAACAGCCACTACTTGAACTAAAAGTTGCAGTTGTCCCGGATTACCGGGGCATACTCCAGCCGGTTTTATCCAATGCCGCCAATAGGGTTTCAGCGTGCAGGCCCGGCACCAGCACGCCGTCGTCGGTGTGCATGTCTTCGCCGGCCAGGATCGCGTTGATGATCGCCTCTTCCACGGCCTCTGCCGCCGCGCTGAACAGCGGCGAAATGTGATCGTTGTTGAGCATCTGCAACGACGTGCTCAGCGGCAGATCCTGGCGGCCGTAGTCAGCGGGCGGCAGGTCAGCGTTGCCAGTGGCAAACGCCAGGAACAGGTCGCCGCTGGAATCCTCGGTGCCGCCGCCGGTGCGCGCAATGCCGATGGACGCACGTTGCGCCAGGCGCTGGCATTGGTGCGGCAGCAACGGCGCATCGGTGGCGATGATCACCACGATCGAGCCCATGCCTGGCGTGCCGCGCTCGGCGAAGGGCGACGGGATTTGCAGCAACTGGCGGCCCACTGGGTAGCCATCGACCCGCAGTTCCTGGCGCTTGCCGTGGTTGGCCTGGACCAGCACGCCGACGGTCCAACCGCCCTGCTCTGCCGACAAGCGCCGCGACGCGGTACCGATGCCGCCCTTGAACTCATGGCAGATCATCCCGGTGCCGCCGCCCACCGCCCCCTCTTGCACCGGGCCGGTTTCAGCGCACTCCAGGGCCTGGCGCACATGCTCGGGCCCGACGTGCTGGCCCCAGATGTCGTTGAGCAAGCCGTCGTAGGTCTCCATCACCACCGGCATGCACCAATACACTGCCGGGTCCGCCAGGCGCTCGCGCTCCAGGGCGATCAGGCTGTCGCGCACTACGCCAATACTGTGGGTGTTGGTGATCGCCAGCGGCGTAGTCAGCAGCCCCGCTTCACGAATCCATTCCAGGCCCGTGGCATCGCCATTGCCGTTGAGCACGTGATACCCGGCAAAACACGGCTGCTGGCGGGCCTCGCCGGCGCGTGGCTGCACCACCGTCACGCCGGTGCGCACCTGTTTGCCGTCGACGCGGGTCTTGAGCGTACTGTGGCCAACCCGCACCCCCGGTACATCGGTGATGGCATTCAATGCGCCGGGTGTGCCCAGCCCCAACGTAATGCCCAATTGACGTGCACGCATAACCACTCCTTACAATTTCTGGAACGCCGGACTCAACCGGCCACTGATGCAATACAGAATCACCGACACAGCCAGCAAGCCGGCGATGATCATCACGTCGCGCACCGATGCCGCCGCGACCAGGGTCGCCAGCAGATACCCGGCGCCCAGCACGGCGAGCAATGCCGGCAAAGGCCAGAGCGGCATGCGGTAAGGGTGTTCACGATCACGCAGCAACACCCGGCTCATCAACGCGCTCAACGCGACCACCAGGTACACCAGCATGATCAGCAGCACGCTGAACGAAGTGAGGTCGGCGAGGTTCGAGCTGAAACTCAGCAGTGCCGACGGAATCGCCAGGAACAGCGTAGCCAGCCACGGCGAATCCCAGCGCGGGTGAATGCGCGTAAACAGTGTGTTGATCCGCGGCGTCCACAGCGCATCGCGCCCGCTGCTGAAGACCACGCGGCCGATCTGGATCACGATGGCGACAATGGCGTTGAACACCGACAGGAAAATCCCCGCACTGACCAGCCGCGACAAGGTTTCATTGCCATGACTGGTCAGCAGGTAGCCGATGGGGTCCGGGCTGCTGATCATCGCACTCAGGGACGGCGCGCCGATCAGCAACGCGGTGATCGGCACCAGCTCGATCACGACCACCAGGCCCAGTGACCACAACACCGCCTTGTGCACGCCCTTGCCGCCGCATTTCATGTCTTCGGCCAGCAGCACCGCCGGGCCGTAGCCGTTGAATGAGAACAGGCCGATGCCCACCGCGCCGATCACCAAGGCCCAG
The DNA here is from genome assembly GCF_030687535.1 of Pseudomonas sp. FP2335. Taxonomy (NCBI): domain Bacteria; kingdom Pseudomonadati; phylum Pseudomonadota; class Gammaproteobacteria; order Pseudomonadales; family Pseudomonadaceae; genus Pseudomonas; species Pseudomonas sp. FP2335. Next base: position 2,922,783 of record NZ_CP117437.1, on the reverse strand, counting down.
GGCGCCAGGTGCAGCACGCCGTTTTCGACGATCTGCGGCTGGAACAGCACGCTGGCCGGCTGCATCGGGTTGCCGAAGCCGATAAACACGATCACCAGCAACGCGGCGACTTCCAGCAACAGGCAGGTGCCGGTGATCCAGGCGTTGAGCTTGATATTGAGGATGCCCAGGGCGTAACTGCACACCACGATGACCAGGGCGACGGTTTGTGAGTCGAATTTGGTACCCAGGGCGTTGTTCAAGTACGTCGCCGCGCCGGTGGCCAGCACCGGCGGGATAAACAGCAGCATTACCAATACCGTCAGGAACGTCGCGTAGCCCGCCATGCCGCCGAACACCCGCTTGGCATACACGTATTCGCCACCGGCGCTGTTGTGGGCACGGCCCAGTTCGGCGTAGCAGAAGGCAAACATCAGGGCGAGCAAAGCGGCCATCACGAATGCGAGGAACACGCCGCTACCCGCTTGCTGGATGGCAAACGGGGCGATCACAAACACGGAGCTGGCGGGCGTGACCGCCGAGACGGTAATGGCGACTACATCGAACACACTCAGCGTGGGCTTGAGCACGCCGTCTGGCGCGGGGGAAGCACTCATATCGTTATCCTCTGTGGTTGTTTTTGGTGTGAGGCAGAAACGAAAAATGGTGATTTATTGGGATATGTTTCCCGTTCAATGATGCCGACGTTATCGCTTGGGCCGTTGTCGGCCAATTCCCCTATTGGCGTACTCCCCTTGACGACACCCGGCAAAAGCCGAACCCTTGGCCGATCTTCTGCCCGTGGGAACCTGTGATATGAGCCTGTTCAGGGAAGTCGGCATGCACGCCGCACTGGGCCGCACGGTCGCGCACATCGGCACCGAGCGTTTCTGGAAACAGCTGGTGCTGTTGCTGCACCAATGCCTGCCATTCGATAACGCCCTGGCGATTTTCTACCCCAACGATGGCGCGCCCCAGGCCCTGGAGGAATACGACGCGCAGCCGAGCAGCAAGCCGGCGTCGATGCTGGTGTACCTCAATGGCTTGTATTTGCTCGACCCGTTTTTCCAGGCCTGTCGCGAGGGATTCAGCAGCGGCGTGTACCGCCTGGAAGAAGTCGCGCCGGATCATTTCCGCCAGAGTGAGTACTTCCTCAACTACTTTCACGACAACGTGCTGGAGGATGAGGTGCAGTTCATCCTGCAAGTGCCGGGCGCAGGAACGTTGTCCCTGTCATTGGGCATGCAGCGCCGATTCAGCGTTGAAGAAACCGGGCTGATGACCCTGCTGGCGGCGTGGGTGTTGCCGTTGATGCAGCAACATTGGCAGCAGAGCACACAGCGCGCGGCGCCGGCCATGGATAGCCAGATCCGCGATGCGTTGAGTCATTTTGGCAGCGGCGTGCTGTCGGAGCGCGAACTGGAAATCGCGCGCCTGGTACTGCGTGGGTTTTCGTCCAAGGCCATGGCCGAGCGCCTGAATATCTCGCCGGATACGGTAAAGGTGCACCGGCGACACTTGTACGCGAAGCTGGATATTTCGTCACAGCCGGAGCTGTTTTCGTTGTTTATCCAGTCGTTGGGGCATGATCTGGAAAACCCCTGAATCCGCGACTGCACAGAATCCAAGTGTGGGGTTTGCGTGGGGGATTCCATGGTTGAGGCGCAACCTCTCTACCAGCAGTGCCGCCGCCTTCGCAGCCTCGCTAAAGCTCGACAGCTCCCACAGGGGACTAGCAGTGCCTGGGCGATCTCCAGCCGAACACTCACTCCCCATCAACACCAATCACCTGTGGGAGCGGGCTTGCCCGCGAAAGCTGTGGTTCAGGCAACACCTCCACCAGCAGTGCCGCCGCCTTCGCAGCCTCGCTAGGGCTCGGCAGCTCCCACAGGAGACTGGCAGTACCTGGGCGATCTCCAGCCGAACACTCACTCCCCATCAACACCAATCACCTGTGGGAGCGGGCTTGCCCGCGAAAGCGGTGGTTCAGGCAACATCTCCACCAGCAGTGCCGCCGCCTTCGCAGCCTCGCTAAAGCTCGACAGCTCCCACAGGGAACTAGCAGTGCCTGGGCGATCTCCAGCCGAACACTCACTATCCAGCAACACCAATCACCTGTGGGAGCGGGCTTGCCCGCGAAAGCGGTGGATCAGCCAACACCTCCACCAGCAGTGCCGCCGCCTTCGCAGCCTCGCTAAAGCTCGGCAGCTCCCACAGGGAGCTAGCAGTGTCTGGGCGATCTCCAGCCGAACATTCACTATCCATCAACACCCATCACCTGTGGGAGCGGGCTTGCCCGCGAAAGCGGTGGTTCAGGCAACCTCTCTGCCAGCAGTGCCGCCGCCTTCGCAGCCTCGCTAAAGCTCGGCAGCTCCCACAGGGAACTGGCAGTGCCTGGGCGATCTCCAGCCGAGCGCCTACTGCCCAGCAACTCCGATCAACTGTGGAGCGAGCAATCCCGCTCCCACAGAAGCCCGCACATAGAGGGGCGGCCGGTGTTTAACGACCCGTGCGGATGGTGTTCCACACCCGCGTGCGAATCCGGTCGATATTCAGCGGCATCGCCTCCAGCGCAAACAACTTGCCCATCATTTCTCCGCTCGGATAGATCTTGGTGTCGGCCTTGATCTCGGGCGCCACCAGGCCGTCCGCCGCGCTGTTGCCGTTGGCGTAGTGCACCGAGTTGGTGATGTCGGCCATCACCTTGGGCTCCAGCAGGTAGTTCATGAACGCATACCCGGCCTTTTCATCCGGCGCGTCGGCGGGCATGGCCACCATGTCGAACCAGATCGCGGCGCCTTCCTTGGGAATCTGATAGCCGATCTTCACGCCATTCTTGGCTTCCGTGGCGCGGCTTTCCGCTTGCAACACGTCGCCGGAGAAGCCGACGGCCACGCAGATGTCGCCATTGGCCAGGTCGCCGGTGTATTTCGAGGAGTGGAAGTACGCCACATACGGCCGCACTTTCATCAGCAGCGCTTCGGCTTTTTTGTAGTCCTCGGGATTTTTGCTGTGGGGTGGCAGCTTCAGGTAGTTGAGGGCAATCGGCAGCAATTCCGGGCCGTTATCCAGGATTGCCACCCCGCATTTGCTGAGTTTTTCCATGTACTCGGGCTTGAAGATCAAGTCCCAGGAATCCACCGGGGCGTTGTCACCCAGCACTGCCTTGACCTTGTCGATGTTGTAGCCGATGCCCGTACTGCCCCACAGGTACGGGAAACCATGGGCGTTGCCCGGGTCGTTGTTTTCCAGGGCCTTGAGCAGCACCGGGTTGAGGTTTTTCCAGTTGGGCAACTGGCTCTTGTCGAGCTTTTTCAAGGCGCCGCCCTGGATCTGCCGTGCCATGAAGTGGTTGGACGGAAACACCACGTCATACCCCGAGTTGCCGGTCATCAGCTTGCCATCGAGGGTTTCGTTGCTGTCGTACACGTCGTAGCTGAAACCGATACCGGTCTGCTTCTGGAAGTTCTTGGTGGTGTCCGGCGCAATGTAGCTGGACCAGTTGTAGATCTTCACCGTCTCGGCGGCCTGGCTGGCGGAGGCCAGCAACATCAAGGGCAACAGGGCAATGGCTTTCATGGTTCGATTTCCTGGCGGTTTTAGGGCTGTTTTTATGGCAGGCGATCAAGGATCAAAGCGTTACAGAATCAATACGTAGGTCTTGCGCACGGTTTCCTGGATGTCCCAGATGCCGGTGCTGTTGGCCGGCAACATCAGTGCATCACCGGCTTGTATGTGGACGGTTTCACCGGAGTCGGGGGCGAAGGTGCAGCGGCCCTGGATGAAATGGCAAAACTCCTGGGATCTGATCTGCCGGCGCCAGCGACCCGGGGTGCATTCCCAGATACCGGTCTCGACGCCGTCGCTGCGCTCCACGCTCAGGGTCGATGCCACGGCGATCGGTTCGCCGAGGGGCACGGCCACGGGTGACGAGTCCGGCAGGTGGGCGTTCAGCGTGTCTTTGAATTGAGTGATGCTCATGGGTTCTCCCGTGTGAGTGAAACGACTTAGTGCATGAAACCTTCCATGAACTCGGCCACGCCGGTCGCCAACTTTCGGCGCCAAGGGGCGCTGTTGGGGTCTGCCAACACTTGGTCCTCATGGACAAAACTGCGAATGATCGCGTTGTAGCCCAACCAGCGGCACGGTTCGGGCTCCCAGGCCTTGAGCGCGTCCAGGCCACGTTCGCGGATTACCCAGGGTTGCCTGGTCAGCGGCGTGGCCTGGCCGAGGATCAGGTCGGCCAGGGTGCGCCCGCCCAGGTTGCTGGCGCCGACGCCCTCCCCGCCATAACCGCCGGACAGCGCGATGCCGGTCTGGTGGTCGCACAGCATGTGCGGGCGGAAGTTGCGCGCCATGCCCAGGTTGCCACCCCACGAATGGGTAATCCGTACGTGCTTGAGCTGTGGGAAAAGCTCACCGAACAGGTAGCGACGCAGCTCGACTTCACTGTCGGTCAAATCGAAGTCATGCCGCAGTTTGCCGGCGAACTGATAACCGCCACGGGCGCCAAACACCAGGCGATTGTCGGCCGTGCGTTGGCCGTAGGTGACCTGGCGGCTGCTTTCTCCGAACGCCTGGCCGTGGCTCAGGCCGATCTCATCCCAGGTGCTGGCAGGCAGCGGCTCAGTGGCGACGATCAGGCTTTGCACCGGCAATTGGTACCGGCCCAGGGGCGCCAAGGTGTTGGCATAGCCTTCCACAGCCGGCACCACCCAGGCGGCGCGGATGCTCGCCTTGGGCGTGCGCACGTGGCCGGATTGCCAGTGGGTGGCCGGGGTGTTTTCGTAGATCTTCACGCCCATGCTTTCGACCACCCGCGCGAGGCCGCGCACCAGCTTGGCCGGGTTGATCGTCGCGACGTGGGGCGCATAGATACCGCCATAGGGCTTGGCGATGCGGATCTGTTGGGCCAGTTGTTGCGGGGCCAGCCAGCGGTAATCCGCTTCGGTCAGGCCCTGGGCGTAGAGTTTGTCCAGGTAGCGGCGCAGGCTGCCTTCCTGCTCGGGATAACGCGCGGCGCAGTACAGCGCGCCGCCCTTGCGGTAGTCGCAGTCGATGCCTTCACGGCCCAGGACCTGCGCAACTTCATCGGGGATGCCGTGCAACAGGTCGAACGAGGCGCGGCGCTGTTCGGGCGGCACGTCGGCCAGCAGGCGATCTTCGCCGAGCAGGTTGCCCATCAGCCAGCCACCATTACGGCCCGACGCGCCGAAACCGGCGGTTTGTGCCTCGATGATGGCGATGTTCAGCTCGGGGGCCTGGCGCTTCAGGTAATAGGCGGTCCACAACCCGGTGTAACCGGCGCCGATAATGGCCACGTTGACGTCGAGGTCATGCTCCAGGGACGGCCGCGCCACCAACGGGTCGTCCAACTGGCCCATCCATAAACTGATATTGCGCCATGCTGGCATGCCCACTTCCCCTACCTCGTTTCGATAGGGTCGATCCTAGAGCGCGGTGTTACTGAATGTCTTGCGCGCGTGCACGCAGGGAAATTTGTTTGACGTAAGCCTTGGGCGACTGCCCGGTGTGCTGACGGAACGCACTGTAGAACGCCGACAACGAATTGAAACCGGCGGCGAACGCCAGGTCATCGACCTTGATCGGCGGCGTGGCGTGCTCCAGCGCGGCGAGCAAATGTTGCAGCCTGGCCTGGTTCACGTAGCGGTAGAAGCTCTGGCCGAGCACTTGATTAAGCAGGTAGGAAATCTGATTACGGCTGTAGCCGCATTCCTTGGAAACCCGTTGCAGGTCCAATTCGGGGTCCAGATAAGGCTGCTTGCGTTCGAAGTACTGCTGCAAGTCATTGGCCATATGCCCCAATTGCTGCGGTGACAGGCCCAGGCGGCTGACCGTGGGACGCAGGGTCTGGGTCGGCTGTTCGTGCACCAGGGAGGCGTATTCGTTGACCCGCCAGATCAGCCCGTCGCGCACGGTGATCGCTTCGCTGGTGCGAAACGACACCAGGCCCTGGCCGCCGCGCAAGGTGATGCGATATTGGATGAACGCAGTGTTGCCATCAGCGCGGATGCGGTCGGTGTGCTCAATCGCCTCGTCCGCCTCACGGGGCATGCTGGCTTGCAGGTACTCACGCAGCTCGGCGTAACCGACCACACGGTTCTGGAAAAAATCGTGGTACTGGATCTGCGGGTGGTAGTAGGACATCACCCCATCAAGGTCGCGACGCCGCCAACACAGGCTGTGGCGCAGCACGACGTCGCAGGTGGCTTGGGTGTGCTGGCTATCATCGTCTGGGGCGATGTTTGGCATGGAAGGCTCTGCGGCGGGTAAAGCGTGGAGATTGCCGAATTTTGCAGCGTGCGACAATGGCCAGATGGAATACCGGAATAATGGCCTTTTGCCTGCCTTGTTGTAAGACGTGACCCACATCAAAAGGTAGGAAAACAACCGCCAAACGGGGCGAAAAAAGTCACGTTGTGTTTACGAACGGATGCTATTTTTAACTTCTCCGATGCCACGACCACTGACGGTCATGGCCCCTGCCGCGAGCAAAAGGAAGCGCTCAATGAACAAGGTGGGCAATATGAACAAAGTGACATTCCCCAACGCCTGCCAGCTGATGCGCTGGCATTTCCATCCGATGGGCTTCGAGGGCAGCATGGACGCGCCCGGCAGCATGGTCGCCCGCCTGTTTGACCGAGCGAGTGGCGAGACGTTGATTGCCATCGCGGGCATCCCTTGCGCCACGGTGATGAATGCGGCCGACGTGGAGCGGATTATCGAAGCGGTGGAGGATGAGTTGGCGTCGTTTGTGCCGCCGCTGTCTTTACGGGCTTGAATACGCGCTGACAGACAACACCGTTCGAAGGTGGAACAGGCTTGTGTGGAAGCAAGCCCGCTCCCACAGGGGGGGATGTTGCATTCGCCGGCTAACCGCGTTGGTCGTCGAAGAAGGCTTTCTTGCCATCTACCCGCTCTGACGCCTTGGGCACATTCACCGCCTGGCCTTCGGGCTTTTCCACATACCAGTAGCAATGGCTGACGGCGCGGGTAATGCCGACATAGGCCAGGCGCAGCACCTCGTCCTTTTGCGCAGTGTCATACGGCTCGCTGTCACCGTCCTTGCCCAGCCCCGCCATGCGGTACACCTGATTCTTGTAGGGCGAGCTGGTGACATGTTGGCAATCGCCCAGCAGAAATACCGCGTCTGCCTGTAGGCCCTTGGCACTGTGATAGGTCAGCTGCTTAAGCCTGCGCGCCTGGGGAGGCAAGCTAGAATCTAGATTAACTACAGACTGAATATGCTCTTGAATCAGTAACTTATCGCTACTTTTTCGATAAAGCATTAACACTGTTTCGCCGTTTTGATAGTGCATCAACAGCTGCTGCCCCAGTGCGGCTTCGTCGCGCTCCAGCACCTTGACCGGCACCAACGGCTTGGGCGCTCCGCTGGCCTTGGCCTTTTTGCCGGGAATCGCCGGCGCAGCGCGCACGATATGCTCTGCCGCGTCGATGATGTGCTGGTGACTGCGGTAGTTCTCCGCCAGCATCACGCGAGTGGTGGCCGGGGATGGGAATTCCTGGTTGAACTGCATGAAATACTTGGGCGAACTGCCGCGCCAACCATAGATCGACTGCCAGTCATCCCCCACGCACAGCAGCGATGAACGCTGGGCGCCGCGCCCGACGTGCATGGCCGGACCGCGACTGCGGATCTCGCGCAGGCTGGCGCGGATCCACGAGACGATCTGCGGCGAGACGTCCTGAAATTCGTCGATCATCAGGTGGGACAGCGGCCGCAGCAACGGATCGCTGAGCAGCTTGAGGTTTTCCGGGGTGTTTTCGCCAAACAGCGAGAACATGCGGTTGTAGGTCATGATCGGCGGCGACTGGTCGAGCAAGTGGTCTTCCAGGGCCTTCCAGAAAATACTCAGCGCCTCGAAGAAAAAGCGGTCCGGGTCGTCCTTGGCAAAGCTCATCTGGCCCACGGCCGTGGGCACATCCAACCCGAGGTTCTCGATAAAACCGGCCGCCATGACGAAACAGTCCAACAGCGGCGCCGAAGCCAGCTCGCCCTTGACCTTGTAATCAAAGCCCGGCCCCGCGCTGGCATCACCGGCCAGGCTGCTTAACAGTCGTTTTGATGAATCGTAATTATCAAGCCATATCAGTGACTTACGGCAGAAAGCTTGAAACAGGGTGCGCTTTACCGCCCACTCGGCGCGCACCGAAAGTTTCGAATTGGGCCGACTGACCTGGGCGTTTTCCCGCGAATCGAAGCCCAGCACCACCCACGCATCCAGCTCCGCGATGTAGCCATGGCAATGGAATTTCGCGCCATTGATCTCCACGGTCTGCCGGCTCGGCTCAATGCCCTTGATCGGCCAGGCCCCTGCGCGGAACCACAGGTCTTCGATCACATCGCAGAGTTCTTCGTCGCGTTTGGCCGCCAACTCGGTCACTGCCACGCGCTTTTGCACGTCGGGATGCTCGCGCTCCAGCTCCTTGAGCTGCAGCCCATGCCGGGCCAACGGCGCGATCAGCTCGCGGAACCGCGCATGCTGGCCGTGTAAACGGTGATAGCAGGCGTTCATTTGCTGACGCTGGGCGTCGTTGATACGCAGGTCGAACGGGTTGCTGTCAGCCTCTTCAGCACCCGAACTCAGGTTCTCGAAGGCCTGCAGGCGCTCGAAACCCGGCAAGCTGCGCACCATCGGCAGGATGCGCGAATGGAAGGTGCGTACCACCGCCTGGGCCTCTTTGAAGCCAAGGGGTTGGCCCCACAGGTTGAGAATTTCCATGAGCTTGTGGATGAAGTCTCTGCGCGATTCGCGGGTGAAGGTCACCACGGTCATCGAACTGAGTTCAAAGCCCAGGTAATGGGTCAACAGCAGGATACGCAGCACCAGCGAGGTGGATTTACCCGCACCGGCACCCGCGATCACCGACGTCGAAGGTGTGTCGCTGAAGATCATCTTCCACTGCGCGGCACTGGGCTGGGCATGCGCCGGCAGCAGGCGCGCCACGTCAGCCTTGATGCGTTTTTTCAGGTCGGCGGTCAGCGGCAGGCGCCAATCATCGAACAGGTTGTCGTCGACACCCGGTGCACGGTGTTCATCGGGGCGAAAGTCACGGATCAGCAGGACTTGCCGGCCCTCCTCGATGCCGTCGGCCTTGCCCTCGCGGTAGCCATACTCCACGCCTGCCTCGTGCCCACTGCGAAAGCCATCGGCCTGCCCATGCAGCCAGGAAAACCGGTGCTGGGCGCGCAGGCGCGTGAGTCCGTGGCCAAACAGGCGCGCCGCCAGGCGCTTGAACAACGGCATGTCTGCCAGTGGGCGTAGCTCTGGGGGCAAATCAGGGGTGTGTTGCGGCACGCGGACTCCAGCGATGAGGTTGGTTTTGGCGAATGCGCCATGGTCGCCGGAATCGGCGTTCAGTTCCAGCCAATTGCTTTGCTGTCATGCAGTTAGGCGATGAAGTGAAAGTCAAAACCCTGTTTATCAATCTAGTAAGTCGATAGGAATCAGGCACTTTTTACGCTTTTTATCGATCATGTACTGCCGGATCATAGGCGCTATCCACAGGAGACGATCATGCTTGAACTTCGACCTTTCAACACGCTGGGCGGCGCCCACCATGGCTGGCTTGACGCCCATCACCACTTTTCCTTTGCCGAATACCACGACCCTGCGCGTATGCACTGGGGCAACCTGCGGGTGTGGAACGACGACATCATCGCCCCCGGCACCGGCTTCCCGCAGCACCCCCATCGCGACATGGAAATCATCACTTATGTGCGCGAAGGCGCCATCAGCCATGCCGATAACCTGGGCAACAAAGGCCGTACCGAGGCTGGCGATGTGCAAGTGATGAGCGCCGGCACCGGGATCGCCCACAGTGAATACAACCTGGAAGCCACTCCGACCAAGATCTTTCAGATCTGGATTATCCCGAATGAAAGCGGCTTGCCGCCGTCGTGGGGGGCCAAGCCGTTTCCCAAAGGTGACCGCGAAGGCTTTGTGACCCTGGCCAGCGGTAAAACGGGCGACAGCGAAAGCCTGCGTATTCGTGCGGACGCACGGCTGGTCGCGGCGAACTTGAAGGCTGGGGAAAGCGCCGAGTATCGGCTCGACAACGGGCGCCGGGCGTACCTGGTGCCGGCCACCGGAGCCGTAGACGTCAACGGCTTGCGCGCACACGCTCGGGATGGTGTTGCGGTTGAGGATGAGTCGGTGTTGCGGGTGACTGCCATCGAGGATAGCGAGATCGTTCTCGTCGACCTGGCTTGACCGCCTTCGACGTCTGGAGGGGGCTAAATGTGGGAGAGGCCTGCCCCCTCCCACACCGGTTTTGCGGTGTTACTGGGAAATGGCGCCGTCTACGAGGACCTGGGCTTCTTCCACCAACAACTTGAGGTGATCTTCGCCGATAAAGCTCTCGGCGTAGATCTTGTAGATGTCCTCGGTGCCCGATGGCCGTGCGGCAAACCAGCCGTTTTCGGTCATCACTTTCAGGCCACCGATCGCCTGGTTGTTGCCCGGCGCGTGGCTGAGGATTTGCTGGATGCTTTCCCCGGCCAGTTGGGTGGACGTCACCTGCTCCGGCGACAACTTGCCCAGCAATGCCTTCTGCGCCGGGGTGGCCTTGGCGTCGACGCGGATCGCGAACGGCTCACCCAGGGCTTCGGTCAGGCCACGGTAGATCTGGCTTGGGTCCTGGCCTTTGCGCGAGGTCATCTCTGCCGCCAACAGCGCCGGGATCAAGCCGTCCTTGTCGGTGCTCCAGACGCTGCCGTCCTTGCGCAGGAACGACGCCCCGGCGCTTTCTTCACCGCCAAAGCCCAGCGAACCGTCGAACAAACCATCAGCGAACCACTTGAAGCCCACCGGCACCTCGTACAGGCGCCGGCCAATACGTGCGGCGACGCGGTCGATCAAGCCGCTGCTGACCACGGTCTTGCCCACGGCCGCATCGGCGCGCCAGTCGGGACGGTTCTGGAACAGGTAGTCGATGGACACCGCCAGGTAGTTGTTCGGTGCCAGCAGGCCACCGGACGGGGTGACAATGCCGTGGCGATCGTGGTCCGGATCGCAGGCGAACGCCACGTCGAAACGCTCCTTGAGGCCGATCAGGCCTTGCATCGCGTAGCTGGAGGACGGGTCCATGCGGATCTGGCCATCCCAGTCGACGCTCATGAAGCGGAACGTCGAATCGACTTCGGTGTTCACCACATCCAGGTTCAGGCGGTAGTGCTCGGCAATCGCCGACCAGTAGCGCACCCCTGCTCCGCCCAGTGGGTCTACGCCCAGGCGCAGGCCGGCGCTGCGGATAGCGTCCATGTCGATGACGTTGATCAGGTCGGCCACGTAGCTGTTGAGGTAGTCATGGCGATGGGTGGTGTCGGCCTTGAGCGCCTGGGCGTGGCTGATGCGCTTGACCCCGGCGAGCTTGTTGGCCAGCAACTCGTTGGCCTTGGCTTCAATCCACTTGGTGACGTGGGTATCGGCCGGGCCACCGTTCGGCGGGTTGTACTTGTAGCCGCCACTTTGCGGCGGGTTGTGGGACGGCGTGATGACGATGCCGTCCGCCAGACCACTGGTGCGGCCGCGGTTGTAGCAGATGATCGCGTGGGAAATCGCCGGGGTTGGCGTGTATTCATCACCCTCGGCCAGCATCACGTGTACGCCGTTGGCGGCAAGCACTTCCAGCGCACTGGCGCCGGCAGGCGTGGACAGCGCATGGGTGTCCAGGCCAACAAACAGCGGGCCGTTGATACCTTGGGCTTCACGGTACAGGCAAATGGCCTGGCTGATGGCGAGTACGTGCCATTCGTTGAAGCTCAGTTCGAACGAGCTGCCCCGGTGCCCGGAGGTGCCGAAGGCGACGCGTTGGGTGGAGATCGCTGCATCAGGCTGGCCCGTGTAATAGGCCGTGACCAGTCGCGGGATATCCACCAGCAACTGGGCTGGCGCCGGCTTGCCCGCAAAAGGACTGATTGTCATGCATAAACCTCGGAAAGAAGGATTCGGAAAAAATGACAGTTTACTGAGAGTTGGACTACGACGCGATGGTATCGATCCCACAGCAGAAGGAGAATTTTCTAACACTCCCTAACTCAGCCAATCTGCGCCTGCTGGAATGCCAGTGCCAATGCATCCAAGGCCACGTCCAGGTTCGGATGCCCATTGAATACATGGCTCAGGCGCACATGCTGGTGGTGCAGGCCAGCCAGGCTGAACAGCTCGCCCGGGGCAATCACTACTTGCTGGGCAACCATGCGCTGGAACACCTGGCGCATGTCTACCGTGGCCACCGACTGCAGCCATAGACTGGCGCCCGCGCGTGGCGGCTGGTAGGTCACCCGCCCCTCCAGGCGCGCGTCCACACGTTGGCTCATGGCCTCGGCTTGCTCCTGCAGGCGCTGGCGCAGGGTCTGCAAGTGCTGGTCAAACCGCCCGCTCTGGTACAGGCGGGCGATGGCACGCTGTCGGATCGACGACAAACGAAAGGCGCGCAGCAGGAACTGACGCTGCAATTCGCTGCTCAAGTGCCGCGACAGCAGATAGCCGAACGGCGCTTCCGCCCCCAGGGTTTTGTCGAACGACGAAAAGACGATCAGCCGCTCCGGGTTGACCAGATTACGCAGCGCCGGCTGGCCAGCGGCAAACGCCAAGTCGCCGTAGCTGTCGTTTTCCAGTAGCCAGCAGCCGTGCTGCTCGAGCAGATGCGCCACGTGCAGCCGCTCTTGCACCGACATGGCCACGCCCGACGGCAGGCTGACCACGGATGACAGCAGTACCAGCTGCACCGGCTCATGGCGCAACAAGTGCTCGAAGCTCATCAGGTCGAGGCTGCCATCGGCCTTCCAGGGCAACTCGATCACCCGCACACCGGCGGCCTGCAGCAAACGCAGAATCAACCAGTCGCAGGGCGATTCGACAATCAACGTAGTCCCTTTGAGGCCCAGCACATCGATCAGGATTTCCAGCACGCCACGCAGGTCGGCGCCGATGTACACCTCGTCGGCTTGCCAGCAGCGCGTGGGCGATGAGGTGTAGCGCGCCGCCAGTACCGCCCGCAACTCCCACACGCCGCAGGGTTGCGACCAGGGTTGCAGGTGGCGCGGATAACGGCGTATCAACTGGCGCTCGAGCGTCAGCAAGGTGCCATCCAGTGCGCCCAGCAACGCAGGCTCGTCGCCACTGAGTACGGCCATGCGCGGGCGTCGTGCCGCGGCATAGAGCCTTTCCAGCAGGTCGCCACCGGGAGCCATCAACGGGTTGCTGGTCACTGGCCAGGCGAAGTAACCGGACTTGGCCACCGAGTAGACCCGCCCTTCCTTTTCCAGCAGCGAATAGGCGTACTGAATCGTCGAGATCGACACGTTCAAGCGCGTCGACAACTGCCGCAGTGACGGTAGTTTGACCGGGGTCTCCAGGCCGACTTCATTGATCAGGCTGATCATGTAGCGGTACACCGCCTGATAGGCAAATTCCGCTTGCCGCTCACCCCGCAGGTTCATGACCATCCACCAGGGCAACTGCACCCACCCATGCCGCTAGCGCCCGGACATTTGAAAGGCGCAGCCTGGTGTGGCGACAGCCGAGCCCGAGGCCTCGCGGCCGCGCGCAAGCACGCTACGTTCCACCTCTCCGGGCCGCCGGCGGTACAACGCCTGGAGTAACGGCAGCGGCAGCCCGCTGGTGTCGACAGCCCACTGTTGCAGCACGTCGGAGGACACCTTGCCTTGCAGCACCTTATGCAGTTCCGGGAGCGCAACCAGCATCCCGGGGTGGCATTGGCGCAGGTAACCCTCAAGGCGCTGGCCGTGGTGGATGAAGGGCGAGTAGAGCAAGCAGGTCAACTGGCTCTCATCCAGGCCAAAAACCGCCTGCGCATGAACGGTCGACAACGCACGGCCATCCGGGCTGCTGGCCTCTGCGATCAGGTATTCGGGAATCTGCCGGCGACTCATGTAGCCGTACGCCTGGCGAATAAAGCTTTCGACGCCATCCTCGTAGGACAGCTCGCGCAGACACTGGGCCTGCAAGCCGTACAGATGGGCCATCAGCAGCGGGTTCGGATACACCGGATGGCTGAAGTGGAAGCCGAACGGGTCTGGCTTATAGGCCAGGAACTCCGTGAGCAACGGCGCGGAGCCGGGGTCTACGTCGGTCAGTAGGTCGGCAATCCCAATGTAGGCCAAGTGACGATGCCCGCCACGACCAGGGCTTTCGCCCGGCACGTATTGATCGCCGTAGAGGTCGCGGTAACAGCCGACGCTCCACTCCTCCATGCGTGCAAACAGCCCACTGAGCGACATCGGTTTACCTCGCGAAATCCCCACTCCGGCTATCAGTGCGTGCTTTTTCAGCCAGGCCAGGTACTGGCTCTGCTTGCGCGCCGAATCGCCACTGACCACGGCATGCACGCCACCGTTCCAGGTTGTGACCCGCTGAAAGAAATCGCCCAGGGACAGGAAGGTGTCATTGCACAACGTGGCGCGCAGATCACCGGACGTCAGGTGCCCCACCATCAGCGTCGTGCGCTGGCTGGTTTCGCGACCACTGCTCGACGCAGGGCGCTGGTGGTTGAAGGGGTACACCTCCTGGTTTTCCACCATCAATAATTCGACGCGGGGGTCGTCATGGAAAAACAGCGCGCTATACCCTTGGTGCAGCGTGTCGAGGGTGGCCTGGGTCATCCCTGCGTGTCGCAAGGTCGCCACGCGCAACTGGAAAGTCTTGGGTGCGCGCCCGGCGATGGACAGTTGCGCCGCCCTTAGCAACGCCAGCGTGTAGCTGCTGACTTCGCCGCCGCCATGGGCTATCAGCACTTTGTAATCACCCACCTGCTCCATGCCACCGGCCGCGACGACTATGCGTTGAATCAGTAATTGAAGTGCGGTGCGTTCGGCGCGTGTGAAGTGCCCGATCAAACGTTGTAGAACTTGTTGATAAACATAGTTCATGGCCTGCTCGTGAATTGCGCTCATAATTCTACTACCCGAGTTGAAATATCAGTTTCAGGCAACTATCAAGATTAGTTGCCCGACCCATTACACCTATAGGCTGGATGTGTATCGCTCTGTACTACGCTGGATCAACGTTAGCACCTCGCAACAAAAGCACTGTGTGCACTTATTCGCCTGCCGGGTGCCCAACCCCTTCACAGGCGGCAGAACCACAGGGGCTAGAGCGGTGCCGCCGTACAACCTAGGAATATTCCGACAACTTCCTACGCTGCTTTATCCAGAAAGTCAGAGAAGCGTCCGACAAGTAACAATCAAGCAAAACCGTGAATTCAGCGGCTATTGATCAGTACTTTCTGACGCTTGCGCTTTTCGTTTGCGCGAACATATAAACAACCTCTTAGTGCTAGAGGCATGGGACGGTAATGTCAGACATTCAATCATTGCTCAATCCTTGAGATGACAGTGAAGGCACAATTATCGGCAGTCGAATACTGATTAACAGATACAGAAAAGTGCCGAAAACCAGTTCAGATGAACAACCGGCGAAACTTTGTTTGCGCCCACACGACAACGCCGCACTGAAATTCAGCGCGGCGTCAGGGGCAAAGGTATTAAATGCTGGGTCGGCGTGCTTGAGCGGACTTAACCGTGCCGCGGGTTAAGCCCTGTCAAATGGCGCATTCGCCCCATCCGTTCGGATGCATTGGACACGCATTTGCGAATACTCCTACAGATCAAACAGCTTCAACCTGCAATGCGACGCGCTCGCGGCACGGACATTCGTCCATATAGCGGTGTGCTTCGACAAACTGGCTGAACGCAAACACCGTGGTTTTCAGCGGTACCAGCACGCGATCGGCGGTCAGTTGGTTGATGTCGCGTAATGCACGCTGCAATGCCACTTGGTCCTGGATGATGCCCAGTTCCGGCTTGCCGGTGAAATTGCCGATGCAGTGCACAAAAAACTGAATGTTTTTCTGGAACGCTGCACATGCGGGGAATGGCGTCTGGTTGCCACCCTGCAAACCATACAGCACCAGGCTGCCACGCGGCGCCAACACATCGCCGAGCAACGACATCTGCGGGCCACCCAAGCCATCAAACACCACATCGACGCCGCGGTTGTCGGTGAACTTGTTGATCTGCATGAGCAAGTCCTGCTCTTCAGTGACGATGACCTTTTCCGCCCCCAGGGACAGCAAGTATTCACGCTCGGCGCTGTCCTTGGTGGCCGCAATCACCCGTACCCCCAAGGCCTTGCCCAGTTGCACGAACGATGGGCCGGCGCAGTGACTCGCGTCGGTCACCAAGGCAAACTGGCCGGGCTTGACCCGCGCCAGGTCCACATATGCAAAGTAGGCAATCAACAGCGGCGTGTAATGCACGCTGGCTTGAATGGGGCTCAACACATCCGGATAGCGGGTCAGGGCAGAACGGGGCAGGACGATCACTTCGCCATACACCGGATAATCATTGGGGCTCTCGGCCGGAAAACTGGCGACTTTATCGCCCACAGCCAAATCATCCACGCCTTCACCCAGGGCCACGACCACCCCGGCCATCTCATGACCAAGGCCGGACGGCAGGCGCGCATGGGAAGACGCCAGGTTCTGGCGCCACAGAATGTCGTACCAACTGATGCCGATCGCTTCGACACGCACCTGCACTTCGCCCGGTGCGGGCTGCGCGGCTACATGCTCTTCGCACTTGAGCACCTCGGCCGGACCAAACTTGTGAAAACGGATCGTGCGGGACATCGCAAACCTCGTCAAAGTAACCTCTAATGCCATGAACTCTATCTGGGCTTTCCCGGTAAGACCACAGGTCACCATTAATAGTCGACATGCCTGTCATTGATTCCGCTCCCGAGGAAAAGACCCCGGCTAACGTAGGAAAACTCAATTAGCCGGTGCAGAGTACCAGCCTTTCCCCGTAAGATTCATGCCGGTCATGCTTCTTAATCGAATCCAGGGGGTTCTTTTATGGCCGCTCTCGTCAAGCTCGCTGACTCTTCCAGGACACAAGATGAACCGTAACGACCTGCGTCGTGTCGACCTTAACCTCTTGATCGTATTCGAAACCTTGATGCACGAGCGCAGTGTGACCCGCGCGGCCGAGAAACTGTTCCTCGGCCAGCCCGCCATCAGCGCGGCCTTGTCACGCCTGCGCGGTTTGTTCGATGACCCACTGTTCGTGCGTACCGGCCGCAGCATGGAACCGTCCGCACGCGCCGTGGAAATCTTCGCCCTGCTCTCCCCGGCCCTGGACTCGATCTCCACCGCCGTCAGCCGTGCCGCCGAGTTCGACCCGGCGACCAGCACCGCGGTATTTCGCATTGGCCTGTCCGATGACGTCGAATTCGCCCTGCTCCCGCAACTGCTCAAACGCCTGCGCGCCGAAGCCCCCGGCATCGTGCTGGTGGTGCGCCGCGTCAACTACATCCTGATGCCCAGCTTGCTGGCCTCCGGCGAAATCTCCATCGGCGTCAGCTACACCGCCGACCTGCCGGCCAACGCCAAACGCAAAGTCCTGCGCCGCAGCCTGCCCAAACTGCTACGCGCCGACAGCGTCCCCGGCGCCCTGAGCCTCGACGACTTCTGCGCCCGCCCCCACGCCCTGGTGTCATTTGCGGGAGACTTGAGCGGATTTATCGACGAAGAACTGGAAAAACTCGACCGCAAACGCCACGTAGTGCTGGCCGTTCCGCAGTTCAACGGCCTGGGCACCTTGCTGGCGGGCACCGATATTGTCGCCATCGTGCCGGACTATGCCGCCGAAGCACTGACCGCCGCCGGCGGCCTTCGCGCCGAGGAGCCGCCGTTGCCGGTGCGCTCGTTTGAACTGCATATGGCGTGGCGTGGGTCGCAGGATAATGATCCCGGGGAGCGGTGGTTGCGGTCGCGGATTCAGATGTTTTTTGGCGACCCTGAGAGTCTTTAGGGGCTCTGCGCATGCTTTTTAGCTGATCATTTCTGCCGTTTTCTAGCCTCGAAGAGCCATTAACTTCCAGCTAATTGCTACATTTGGGGCATATTTGAGGGCATACTTGGGATGGTTTGAAAAGGATGCCCCCAACCGAAGATGCTGAGCGCTTTCGGTAATCTGCCGACCACGCTATTCCTCTTGGGTGCCAAAACTGTCTTCGCGGTGCTTTTTTTTCGCTTTCCAGAGTGCTCCCGAGAGTAATACCGCCGCTTAGGCTCACCACCTTCGAAAACCAAGCTGCTCCAACAGACGTGGCGCGGAGGATTATCGGCGCTGACCAACGGCCAGAGGTTACCGAGCCATGAAACGCAAGCCGAAGCCCAGCCTCCCGCGGCTATTCGACAAACCCAAGTACCGGGAGCGGGATGTCATCGAGAGTCTATTTGGCTGGCTGAAAGAGCACCGTCGGCTGGCCACGCGTTACTGCAAGCTCGCAACAAGTAATCTCGCCATGGTCACATTGGCCTGCTGCCGGCGATGTTTAGGCGATGTTTACGACATCTCTCTTCGTACAGTGCCTAGAACAAAGCTACAACAGTATCGATGCCGCTCGTTCGCTTGGACTGATTGAGTCAACTTTGCGCTGGGTGGTCACCCAGCTCAAGGGCGTCACGTTCCGGTACCAGCGCCGCCCTACCCCGTCAGCGTGGAAGCGACAGCTGATTAGACAAAGAAGCCCCCTCCCTTCAAGACCTCATCGAACGCTTCCTGCGTGCTGTTCCGCTGAAGTATCTGAACTTGCCAGAGATAGAATGACCGAACCACTTGGCCTTCAGAGGTAGGCACTTCGCGGTAGGCCGTTCCGCGCGTCACTAAGGCTGCACCACAGGCCCCACTCAGCTGCGTCGGCCGCACCGGCCCCCAGCCCGAGTTCCAATGGGAATAATCCGCCACCACTTGTTCACCCTCTATGACCTCATAGCATACCGCCTTCTTGGCGCACCTCGATTTGAGCAGTCTGCACGAGAGTAGGCACAAATAATCTAGATGGATAGAGGTTCAGCTGCAGGTATCCGTTACCCATAACATCATCGCGGATCAGCTCATCTCGCGAAGCACCATAAAGCAGGTCTCTAATATTCAATGCGTCCAGTGTCCCTTCTGCATGGTCACCGCACACTCGATCGGCGATCAGCCCCATAGTAGCCTGGAGCACCTGGGGCGCTGCTGGTGCCAAGTCCCCTGATGCCGCAGCAGTTGGCCGATCTCACTCGCCGGCTACGTCGGCAGCCACTGCAGCATATCCTTCAGGCAGTCATATGGATCATGGCCCTTTTCTACGCACGCTAGATCAGACTCATGATTGCTGTTGCCCGTTTGCCCTGCGTAGTGTGCCAGCGAACAGCCAGTTCGTGCAGCGTCCACGACCGTTTCTGGTTCTCGACCTTCCCTTCAGATTGGGTCCCGGATTATGCTTGATGGCAGCCCTTAGCCATCAGAATGGTTCATGACCTAAGGATCAGTTGCAGACATGGAAGAGGATAGTGAAGTGCTATCTAAGGAACGCGCGTGGGCGCTGATTCATGGGACAGTCACAATCATGAATCTTGATCAAAATCCTGTCAGCGCAAGCACCCGAGGTGCATTGCTCACGAAAAAGGGAATTCTACGTGCCACTTGATCAATGGATATCGGACTTTCTGTCCGGGCGTGGGCTGAAAGAGCCAGATGGACGCCCCCTTTTCGCTTACAAAACTTCTTTTGAAGAGTTTGAGGTACTCCGCCAACTCCTGCAGAAGCTTCCCGCAGGGCAAAACATCAATCCTTGCTACCCTCAAGCATGGCTGCTGTTCGCCGCCGAGTGGTGGAAGCGGGAGTATCCCGGTGGCGCATGGCGCTGGGGGCCGCTGTGCGAGGCCGCCGGCCAGCGGGGAATGACCCACGATAAGACTCGCAAGCTGGTCATTGATGGGCGCTGCTTATGGCGTCTGCAGACCGACATAAAGGATGAAGGCAAGCGTTTCATTGGCCTGGTCGCGGTGAATGGCGGTTTGCCCATGCGCCTGGTCGAATCGGCGCAGGGCGCACTTTCCGGCCTGCTGCGCATGGTCACCGAGCAGGCGCTGGGATACGGCCTGCACGATGAACAACTGCGTCAGGCGATCGAGGCCCAGGCAGCGCTTTTACCCGCCTGCTACCAGCAGGCGCCGGTTTATGAGTTGCTGGACAATCTGGTCAAGGCGGTTCTGCATATCCGCAGGACCTATGCCCTGCAAGGTGCCGAAGATCCGATTGCAAAGCTGCAGGAGAAATGCCCTCAGTGGGAAGAGCTCTTTCCCATCGCGCTCGACAGTCAGGCCGCAGCCAGCCTCATCAAGGGTCTGGTCCGGGGCATCGTCAGCATCACGCCCAATTCCAGACGTCCCCCTTTCCAGATTCAGCGTGGCCTGCGCTTCAGCTCCGACGACTCCAAACCCGTCTACGAGCTGACCTTTGCAATGCAGGCACAAGCCAAACGAGATCAGGTTGCCGCATCACTGGGGTTGGCTACTGATCGACTGCCACCACACTTCCAGATGCTGCTCCGCATCGGCGAGCGGGAATACCTGGTCGGCGAAGCCCTGCTCAGAGATGAGGAGTATCAGCTGATAGCCAGGCAGCTGCCGGCCATTCACAACCTACATGAGGCCGCGCAATTGATCGTCAGCCGCTGGGGCGCGACCCTGCACATCGCCGACCTGCCTGGAGGCGAAGCGCTGAGCCCAGACGAGCCGTTGATATTCGAGAATGCCTATCCCTTTGCTCGATTGCTCGCTCAAGGCGATGCGCTGGTCAAGGGAGAATCGGCGCTGGCGGTCATGCCGGCAAAAACCATAGTGTTTACAGAGGATGGCGAGGTTCGCGAGCTTCACGATTGCCTTTCCGATGGGCAAATGCTGATGGAGCTTCCGGCCGGCACAACCCGGCTCACTTACCGCAAACAACCTTTCATTGTCACCATAAGCGCCAGCGCTCCCCACCACCCCGAAGCCTACTGGCAAGGCAACAGATTGGAGGCACTCTCCATACCGGGCCTGCTGTACCACGGCACACCGCGCCTTCGAGTAGAACAAGGTGCAGGCTTATCCAATTTCGCACCTGCCCATGAGCTGTTTGTTCGCACGCAAGGCAAGGAGTTACCGCTCGCCCAGGCCCAGTCACCTGGGCTATGTCGGCTGATTTGGCGCAGGAATGGCCAGCGCCTGCTAAACACCCGTGCCGTGCTCCTCCCAGAGGGCGCGTCCATCACCTATGTACCAGGTGCCTGCGCCCTTCAAGGAAGTATTCGTCTCACCAAGTGGCCTGACGTGCCCGTACGCTGCGAGAACGTAGAGATTGAGCTGAAAAGCCGCCATGATGGGAAAGACCTGGTTCTCATACTAAAGAGTTCGAGCGCCCGGCCCAAAACCTCGGTGCCGCTTTGCCTGCAATGGCCCGATGGCGAGCAAAGGATCACGCTGCCATTCCCTGGCAATGGGATCACTCTGCTGCGCAACAGTACCCCTCTCAAGCCGAATCAGGCCTTGACCATTGAGGAGTTGATTGGTTGTCGCGCTGTACTGATGTCGGCACAGGGCGCTGAACATTGGCAGGTTCGCCTAACGTCCAGTGGAATCGACGCCCGCTCCACTCTGTCCCAGGAAATTCGCTACACCGGGATTCGCGAAATTCGCCTGTTCGAGCTGATCCCGGCGATCCAGCAGATGCTTTCCTGTCACCCAGGACTCGATCATGCTGTCCAGTTGGAGCTTATGCATGCTCACCAGACACGTGCTCGCCTGCAAGTAGGACGCTATTCGACACGCATCCGCCTACACAGCCAAAGAGAGATGGCGTCCCTGAGCGATGGTGGTCGCGATCTTCTGCTTGAACAGACCCAGGCCGAAGGCCTGATGCTGGGTTTGCCACTGGCGAAGCCAGACCATGAGCCGGTCAGACTGCCACTACATTTCTCCGAGCAAGTGTTCACCGGCAGCTGGCTAGTTAGACTGCCGACAGATGTAGTAGGCCCCTGGCTGCTGTACACCCCCGACGACTCACTGTTGCACAGTCGCCCGACCGTTGTCCCTCCGACCACAAGCGACCTTTCGAAGGCATTTACCCCGCTGACCCAGGCGCTCTGCGAGGCGGATGGTAAAGAGCGCATACTCCTTCTCAGATCGGCCCTACACTCGATGACCGCTGATCCGCAGGCCGCGGATTGGCAAAGGTTGGAGCTACTGTTGGACCGACTGCACCACCTGCCGCTGGCCAGCTTGGATATTTGCCAGGCACTGATACGTGAGCCGCAGGCTCTTGCCATGGCAACACTGCTGCTGGACGGCTTCTCCACCCGCATGGCTGAACGCCTACCCTCCGAGTTGCCCTTCGAGTGGTTGCTTATCGCACCAAACCACTGGTTCGACACCTTCGCGAAAATTCGCAAGCAGTTTGCCGCCAGCGATGCCCGCCTGTTGTCGGTCATTCGCAACGACATCCAGAGCAAGAGCCAGTACCTGTCCCGCTGGCAACCCGCACTGCGCTTCATTTTCGAGCAGGGCTTTCACCGCTACTTCGATCTCGAAAGTCTGGATGTTGGGTTCTTCCTGAGAAATCCCTCAATGCTCGCGGGAATTTGGTTAGATCGACTTTTTGACGATGGAGAGAAATCTGCCATGCAGCAGATGTTCCACCGTAACCCTGCTGAAACCCATCAATATCCTGGCGCAGGGAATACAGATATCGGGGCATTCTTGAAGACTACTCACGGCCAAATACTACTCCGCCGCAGCAAGCTTCCTGCCAACGACTTCAAGTTAGCCGTAGTGATGCTGCCTTTCATGGCTGCCTTCGATACCCATGCCGGTCATGGCCAACAATGGCAAGCCGACCCGACGCGCCTGTTCAGCCTCAGAAACGCTCGCCAGTTCGATACGGTCTGGTTTGATTTGGCCTATCAGCTAGGCCTAGTCATGGCACAAGTCGACTCGATCCAGAAGTGATGAATCCCATGCTCTATCAAAAGAATTATTTTTCCGCCCTGACCACCAACCTCAGCACCCGCAGTGAACGTGCGGCTCAGGGCCTGCTCAGCCTTGGCAATCCCCATCTGCGTCAGTTCCTACATGATCAGCTGACCGCATCTCCCGGAACTCCGGGTGCCTGGCTTGCGGATCCGGTTTTCGAGCCGACCTTTGGCTGGGATGAAAGCGATGAAACCATGAGTTCTCTGGCAGGGGGCAGCTTGCTTCACCGACGACTAGCCGAGGCCATGGCTTCCCCGCCCAAGGATCTTGCCCAGGAGTACTCATTCCCCGGCGACCGCCATCTATTCACCCATCAATTGGCGGCCTGGAAAATCCTCAACAGTCCGGAGCGGAAATCTCTGGTTGTGACCAGCGGCACCGGTTCTGGCAAGACCGAATGCTTTCTGGTGCCCGTCCTTAACCATTTGGCAAAAGAGATCGAGGCTGGTGAAGACCCCGAAGGTGTTCGCGCCCTGTTTATCTACCCGCTGAACGCGCTGATCAACTCGCAGCAAAACCGCTTGGATGCCTGGACCGATGGTTTTGGCGGCCAGATTCGACACTGTCTGTACACCGGCGCCCTGGAAAATGAACGTAAGGCTTCGGACCAGCAGTACAAAGGTCAGGTAATCGACCGCAAGAGCCTGCGCGAACGTCCGCCACAGATGCTCGTAACCAATGCCACCATGCTGGAATATATGCTCATACGCAAAGACGATGAGCCAATCCTGAAGAAATCTGCGGGCAAACTGCGGTGGATCATTCTTGACGAGGCGCACACCCATATCGGCTCCCAGGCTGCCGAGATGGCATTATTGCTACGGCGTGTGATGCTTGCCTTCAAGGTTGAAGCGAAGGATGTGCGTTTTGTTGCGACTTCGGCCACCTTTGGCTCGGATGAAAAGACCATCGAAAGCCTGCGCAAATTCCTCGCTGACATAGGCGGAGTTGCTCCGGAACAGGTAGAGGTAGTGCAGGGCCATAGGGATATCCCCGGCCTGTTGGATGTGACGCCCGATGCCAAGCATGACCAGCCTGCCGCCATTGCAGCCATCGATGCCGAGCAGGAACAATCCGCTCCGCGCTACCAGCGCCTCGAGTCCAGCCCGACAGCCAGGCGTCTACGTTCCTTGTTTATTCCTGCGGGACAAGTGAAACCACAAAGCCTAAAAGGGATGACCCGGGAATCCGATCTAAGTCCTGTCCAACTACTGGCCTGGCTGGATTTGATGTCAGGCACCAAGAATGCCGCTGGCATTTCCTTCCTGCCATTACGTGCCCATCTCTTCCATAACGTGATCCCAGCGATCCGAGCCTGCGTGGACCGAAACTGTACACACAAGGCCAGCACCGCACTCAACCATGCCGACTGGCCATTTGGCATGGTGTATACGGAGGAGCGAACCCATTGCAACTGCGGCGCGCCGCTCATGCCGCTAGTTTCCTGTGAAGAGTGCAACGAGAGTTTCTTGCAGGCTGTTGCTACCAGCCATGGGAAACTGATCGACCCATCACAACAGCAGGTCGATGAATTCTCCTTGGACGAGGAAACTGCCGATACAAATGATCCGACTGAAGACCGCATCTCACTAACCCAAACCCTGATAACCAACCGACCAGTCAAATACAGCTACCCAGAGTTTCTGGATCCTACCAGCCAGAAGCTGATGTTCGACGGCCCCAAGGACGGATACATCGGGCTGCAGCTGTTCAGCAGCAACAAAAATGAATGCCCATGCTGTGGTGCAACCATTCAAGGGCGCAGCCTATTGCGCCCCGCACGTATTGGCACCCCCTTCACCCTGAGCACAGTGATTGGAACCCTGCTGGAGTTCTGCACGCCAGACTCGATGCCGACAGGCAAACCGTTCCAGGGCCGCAAGCTGATCTCCTTCACTGACAGCCGCCAAGGTACTGCTCGTATTGCGGTCAAGCTGCAGCAGGACTCCGAGCGCAACAGAGTTCGAGGACTGGTTTATCACCGCCTTTTGCAAGCGCAGCCCGCCTGCACTCTATCAGGGGAGGAACAGCACGAACTGCATGAGCTGCTGGAACTTGAGGCAGCGGAGAAATTGGGGCGCTTCGAGCAAAAGTACTTACAACAGTTGCTGGAAAAGCAGGCTGAGTACGCCAAAGGTGCAGAAATCAGCTGGGCCGATATGGTCAATCATCTGGCCGGCACGCCGGAGCTGCAGATGGCCATGCTGGACTATTATCACAGCCTCGCCCCGAAGACTTTTGGCAAGCAAGACAGCATCGCCCTAGCCAGTATGCTTCTCGCACGCGAGTTCTATCGCCGACCAAAACGTGCCAATAGCCTGGAAACCCTGGGACTGGTGCAGGTTTGCTATCCCAAGCTGGCAAGCATCAGCAGCAAGCCCATGGCCTGGCCTACACACCAGACGGTCGAGTCCTGGCGCTCTTATCTGAAGGTGCTGTTGGACTTCTTCGTTCGTGAAAACACCGTTCTGAATATCGACAAGCGGTGGCAATCACTGATCGGCGCCAAAATCAGTCCCAAGTGGGTGGTAGAGCCTATTTTCGATGGCAAGGCGGACAAGCTTTCCCGCCGTTACACACGCTGGCCGGCAGTCAATACCGTCAATGGCATTCAATCACGCGCAATCCTGCTGCTCTGCAAGGCTTTTAACTACTCCACGTCTACACACAGGGATCAAATTGACGCGATCCTGCGGGAAGCCTGGCATGCACTTACCCAGCAGACGAAGCTGCTGATTTCGTCCGGCGACGGCTATCAGCTTGATCTCAAGGACGTGAGTTTTCGTCTGCCCAACGAGGTCTATCTCTGCCCTGTATCTCGGCGCTTTATCGACACGCCGTTTGAGCAGCTCAGCCCTTACACCCCCCGTACCGACCGTAACATGGTCGTAAATGTGTTGCCCTACACCTTGCCCCGCCCACCGGAAGCTCTTCTGCATATTTCCGGCGATGATGGACTGCTGGCGATCCGCGAATGGCTAAATCAGCACCCTGATATTCAGCAGCTTCGTAAAGCTGCTCTCTGGTCGGACGTCATGGATCTGGTCATCGAGGGCGGCAACTATTTCCGTGCAGCCGAGCACTCGGCCCAACAATCAAAAAACAAACTGGATGCCTACGAAGTCCTGTTCAAGACTGGCAAGCTGAACCTGCTTAGCTGTTCGACCACAATGGAGATGGGGGTAGACATTGGCGGCATTAGCGTGGTGGCCATGAATAACGTCCCACCGCACCCAGCCAACTACCTGCAGCGGGCTGGCCGTGCAGGCCGCCGCCGCGAAGGGCGCTCTCTGGCCCTGGCTGTCTGCAAGAATACCCCGCATGACCAGAGCGTGTTCAATAGCCCACTCTGGCCCTTCAACACCCCCATGCGCATGCCCAAGGTGTCTCTGCAAAGCCCCGATCTGATCCAGCGTCACGTCAATGCCTGGTTGCTCTCGCACTGGCTCAAGCACGTTGTCTCAGCCCAGGAAATCAAGTCGATGACTGCTGGCACGTTCTTCCTCGAAGGCGAAATGCCCATGTCGCTGGCGACTCGTTTCTGTCTGTGGTGCAACAATCAGGCAAGCAAAGTGGAGCCACTGGTGGCTCAGGCCCTCAAAGACATCACTTGTCGCAGCATTCTTGATTCAACTCCGCAGCCTGCACTGCTTAAGCGCACCGGCAGCAACCTGAGCGGAATCACGCAGGCATGGCAACAGGAGCACTCGGCCAGCTACGCGCAACTGCAGCAGATTGACGACAAAAAAGCCGCAGCCTCCCGCGCCATGGAAGCCCAGCTCAGTCGCATCGAGAAGGAATACTTACTCAGCGAGCTGGCTAACCGGCGCTTCCTGCCAGGGTATGGCTTCCCGACGGATATCGTCAGCTTCGACAATCGCTGTATGCAGACCCTGAAGCAGGAAGAAACTGACAAACGCGAGGACAACCGCGCCCGCTATCGCTCGCTGGCATCTCGAGACCGTATCACCGGGCTACGCGAATATGCACCAGGAGCCGAGCTGGTCATGGACGGTCTGGTCTACAAATCATCCGGCATCACGCTGAACTGGCACGCCCCGGCATCTGCCGAAAACGTTAAGGAGCTGCAGCTCTTCAAAAAAGCCTGGTTCTGCCGTCATTGTGGGGCCAGCGACACCGCTATCAATCCAGGGCTGGAAATCAACTGCCAGGAATGCGGTGCCCCTATCGGACGGGAGGATATCCGGGAGTATCTGGTGCCTGCAGGCTTTGCCGTGGACTTCTTCGACGAACCGCACAATGACATCAGCCAGCTGCAATATGTGCCTGTCCAGGCACCGTGGCTGAATGTACCTGCCAGCTGGATCTGCCTGGCCAACCCGGCACTCGGTCAGTTCCGCTTCAGTCAGCAGGCCCACCTGTTCCACTACACCTCAGGAGCCAGCCAGAAAGGCTTCGCCATCTGTCTTGAGTGCGGGAAAGCAGAGCCCATGCTAAGCCATCCCGATATGGCTGCTCCAGCCAACGAACAGCATCTGCCAGCCATCTTCCGCCAGAAGGCGGAACACAAACGCCTGCGCGGCGGCAAGAGTGACGATGGGGAGAATATCTGCCCCGGCAGCCACAACAACTGGAAAATCAAGCAAGGTATCCACCTTGGCCATGACAGTCTCACCGATGCACTTGAGTTGGTACTACGCAACCCCTCCAGCGGTGAGCTCTTGTACGATGATGTCTCTGGCTATTCGATTGCGGTAGCACTTCGGGAAGCGATCGCAGCGGAACTGGGCGTGCAAACTGAGGAGTTGGGTTGTGACTGCCGCCCGATCAGGGTTGATGGCTATCCTGCCAGTGCCATCCGGGTCTTCGACCTGCGTAGCGGTGGGTACACCACACAGGCAGCAGAGCGGCTGAATGAGTCCAACCTGTGGCAGCGGGTCATCACCCGTCTCGACAGCTGCAACTGCACGCATGCCTGCCAGCGTTGCTTACTCAGCTTCGACACTCGCTTTGAGGCTGATCGCCTCGATCGCCACGCCGCACTGGCATGGATCAATCAGGCCTGGCTTGCCGGGCTGGCACTGCCAACCGAGCTCGCGGTCTTCGGCCCGCAAAGCCGGGCGGACATTTCCACCCTACAGGAAGCCGTCGAGCAGGCTCTCACCCAGGACGACACTGCGAAGACCCTTGCTGTTTATCTCTCGGCACCGGCCGAAGACTGGGATCTGGCCGTCGCACGCCGTCTGCGACATCAACTGCAGAGCTGGGAAGCTGCCGGGCATCAGGTCCAATTGCACATACTGGATAGCACCTATGCAGCCCTGCCAGCTGACCAGAAGGAATGGCTTGTAAGACTCACCTTCAGCGGCATCCAGATCTGCCTCCATGAGGCAATGCCGGATCTTGGTGCTCTAGCGCTGAACATCACCCTGCAGGGGCCGCGATGCAACACCGCCTGGGCCAGCGACAATGTGCACCTGACTATCCCGGGCCATACTTGGGATTTAGCTGCGGCCGGTGCGCGGATTGTTAGAGGAGCACCACCCGCACTGCTATCAGATCAGATACTGAATGCATCCGACTTGATGCCGGCCACAACCCCCGGCCTGATCAAGGTTGAGATCGGAGGTCAGTTGGATGGTTCGCTCAGCGGCTTTGCCAAACGCTTCTGGGAACATCTCAGAAATGAGGCAGGTAGCATCCTAGATGAGGCACTATCAGGCGATGACCCTATTACAGAGCTGGTCTACAGTGATCGATATGTATGCAGCCCGCTGGTCGTGAATCAGTTGGTCAACGTGATTCATGAGCTTGGACGAGTCAGTGCTACCAACTTCGCCATCCGCATCCAGGGTCGCCAGTACCAAAAGGATGACAACCGGGCGCCATGGCAATGCCGGCATGACTGGCACTCATCTCGCGAGCGCGACGATGCCATCTGCCAAGCATTGGAATACTGCGGCCTTAGCGGCGAGGTGCTCAGCCTTTCGTCCTTGCCGCACTTCCGCCAGTTGCACCTGCAACTCCGCTCCGGCAAAAAACTGACGGTCCAGCTTGATCAGGGGCTTTCGTATTGGGAGGCCGACCGTAGCGAGAAGTCCTATATGCTCAAGTTCGACTTCGCAACGAGTCAACTTGGAGAGGAAATTCTGGAACATATCCGGTGCAGAGTTGTAGCTGCCAGCGATGAGAACACCCAGGTTTTCCTTTCCGTTACCTGATAGCCCCGTAATGTAGGGCCGGCTTACGCCGGCCATTTACAATAAACTGAGACAGGCTCGGGTCAAATCAACTCCACTGACCATGGCGTCACTCCTTCAATGGACCATGCCACCATGTTCAACCGTAAGGGGCCGGCGAACACACCTTACGAAGGAGCACCGCCGCCTGGCGACTCGCTACTGTAAACTCGCAACAAGTTATGCAGCAATGGTCACATTGGCCTGCTGCCGGCGGTGCTTACGACACCTCTTTTCGTACAGTGCCTAGGACTCGTTATCTACCACGTGCTTGTGCCCCGCAGAAAAGTGGCGCTTTGCTATCTATATGGGTAGTATGGCCTAATCTCTCGCAACCTGATGTCGATAGACGACGGTTAAGAACAAGGAAGTCTTATGCGCCAGATGGTCACACGCTGCCCGGGCTGTTTCTCCTCCTTTAGCCCCCTTACTCCTTTCTCTAAGCCTTCCCGGCATCACTGGCTGCCATCAGCCCCTATGCGTCCTTTCCACTCTTCGTTAGCACTTTCCGTTTTTCAATGAACTCGTGCGACCAGCGCGGCCTGCACACCGGCCTATTCATCATCATTTCCAAGGAGTATCGCGCATGAACACTCCCTTTGACCCATCGAAATTTACGGCTCCAAAAGCCAAGCCACTGCCCGTTATCCTTTTGCTTGATGTCAGCGGCAGCATGGGCGGAGAAAAGATCGACAACATGAATGAAGCGGTGCGCGACATGCTCGACGTGTTCCGTGGCAACGAGACCAGCGAGACCGAAATCTGGGTCTCGATCATCACGTTCGGCTCAGAGGTCACGCTGCATCAACCCCTGGCCAGTGCCAACAACATTCAGTGGCAGACACTTGCAGCCAGCGGCATGACCCCGCTGGGTGTCGCGCTTGAAATGGCCAAGGCAATGATTGAAGACAAGGACGTTGTGCCATCGCGCGCTTATCGCCCGACCGTGGTGCTGGTCTCGGACGGACAACCGAACGATGGCTGGAAAGGCGCGTTGCGTGACTTCGTAAACGAAGGACGCTCCGCGAAATGCGATCGTATGGCCATGGCCATCGGTGCCGATGCCGACGAGGGGGTTCTTGGAGCATTCATCGAGGGCACGCAAAACCCGCTTTTCTACGCAGAAAATGCGCGGCAAATGAAAGACTTCTTCAAGTTTGTGACCATGTCGGTGACCCTCCGCACCAAATCGCAGGCACCTAACGCCATACCGCCAGCGAGCTCGATCGATGTCCAGCCAACGACCATTGGCGCCCGACAGGAGTCAGCGGTGCCGACGGCACCCGATGCAGATGATGGAGGCTACTGGTAATGGCACAGGCAATTGGCGATCCGGAAGAACTAGAGCACTTTGCGTATGCACTGCAAAGATTCACCGACGCGCTGAACGACAGTGTTGGCGCCCTGGATGGCGCATTCCTGTCGCTCGGTGACACCTGGCAGGACGAGAAGCGCTCGCAGTTCGAAGACGAGTTCAACATGCTCGTCCAGCAACTCCATCAGTTCAACGCGAATGCGACTGAGCAGGTGCCCTACTTGATCGCCCTGGCGTCACGCCTGCGCGATTACCTTCAGAGCTGAGGACGTCGCAAGGGCAATGGCACTCGTATCCATAGGGCAAGTGGAAAATCTCGAAGATCTCGTGCGCGATCTGCAGGCCATCCATGAGGCCCTGGAGTTATCCTGCCGAGCACAGGTTGCCCTGGCAGAGCACAAGTACGAAGACGCTCGAAACGCCTCACAGCACAGCGAGGGCTTGCTGGACAACGCCATGCAACTGGAGCTGGACGCCAGCCAGGCCTCCGAGGATGCCCGACAGGCCGTGGACACTGCATACGCCAGTCTCGACGCTGCCGAGAGCTCGCTGTCCAGTTGCATCATCCAACCGCTCGCCGAAGACGGGTCGAATCCTGATTGCTCCTGGGAGCACGACTGCGCTGAGCAGAGCAGAGCCGAAGTGGACCAGGCCTGCAACGCACTGGAGCAGGCACGGGTCGATCACGAGCGGGCCATGGAGAACCGCATGGCCATGGAACGTCGCCTGGAAATGACCAGGCAAGCGGCCTCGATGGCCGCGCAGGCACTGGCGCAAGCGCAGCAGGAGTGCAATGCACGGCTTCTCGGCGTCGGCCAGGCCATTGATCTCGGTATTACACGCCTTTCTGCGGCCCAGCAAGCGCTGGAGGCCTACCTGGCGACCCATCCCGTCGCTGCGGACTTCCATTCCTGGCTGAAGTGGGACCCGGTAAAACAGGGTGGCGTCGTCACACCAGATGTACTGCGGGATCGAATGAACCTGTCGGCGGAGCATCGGCAGATGCTCCAGGAGTACCTGTACGAACGAAATCCCAAGTATCGGGCGAAGGTCGACAGGTTCCGCGAGCAATGGGTTGCCGCGAAAGGCGATGTCGAGCGCAACGGGGTCGTGCGCAAGGTCCGCATCGAGCTGTGCGGCGAATTCGGTGAGCAACTGGTTCGCCACGCCCTGGCGCCACTGGGTGGTCGCATCGAGACACAAGGGCGGACGTTCGTTGGCGACAACGGCCGCTACACCAAGACCGACCTGCTGATAACCGACCTGCGTGTCCCAGTCGTACTGGGGCGTGGGCCGGGCATGGGGGCACCGGTGGGCGGCTCGCTGGCGTTGGAGGTGAAATGCGGCAAGGCCCAGTACCTCTTCGCGCAGAAGGACCACATGGTGTTCCAGGCCGAAGGACACAAGCAAGCGGATGCGCAATGCACGCTCTGCTCGCGGGACATCAAGGACCTTTCGCCCGAGAAAGAGAAAGAGCTGCGCGATGCCTTGCGCGAGACGGGCTCGCCTCTGATAGGCATGCTGCCGAGCAAGAATGAGATAGACCGGTCCTGTCTTGATTTCATCCGCCAGAGCGAGGAGAAACAGCCATGAAAGTGCGATTCGCCGTACTGGAGCCTGCCATCCTTGAACAGGTCTGGGCAGGAGTGGAGCAGTTGCAGCGCGCGGTCGATACCGGCGACATGGATGACGTAGACGAGGCCACGGCGCACTTGCTGGAGTTGACCGCAGGCTGCCGCTCGATCGACCTGTCCGAAGAGCGGTGGCAGAGGTTCCTGAGCGAAATCAGGTGCGAGGATCCGGACTTTGAATCCCGTTACCTGCTACCGGGCAAGCTGTGTGCTTCGTTGCTTCCAGGCATCGCCACCGATGCGCATGTCCTGGAAGTCCCCATGGACGATGTTTCGGGAGATGTCGATGTTTGACGATGTCATGGGACTGATGGCGGCCTGTGCAAACAGGTTCAACGCTGGGGTGCGGGATGGATTCGGCACCTCCATCGCCAACGAAGTGCTCTCCCCGATCCAGGATAACATCGCCTGCCTGTGCAGTTTCAGCGAAGACTACCAGCGCCAGGTCACGGCCATCGACGGCCTCCTCGAGGAAGCGCAAGACGTAGGAACTTCACGAGGGGAGCGTGATGTATGAAGGGATCGCCCGAGCATCCGGACCAAATCGTCTCCAAGATCATGCAAGCCATCGCCGACTATCAGGAAGGCCTGACCCGCATCGACCGTGAGTTCAATGCCGCCGCGAGCAGAAGAGAGCAAACCCTTCGGGGGCTGCGCAAAGACTTGCAAACACTCCAGGCTGCCTCGACGGAAGAGGCCTTGCGGCGGCTGGCAGATGAAGAAAGACAGACGGGCGCCAGCCGCGCGCAGCGGACAACGGCCTGGCGATCAACGTTCGTGCAGCAATGGGAAGGTATTGCCACAGACGCGATGCGCTCGGCTGAGCGGCTTCGCCGCGAACAGCCAGCGTTGACGGACCTGGTCCCTACGGCGTCATGGGCGGTCACGGAAATGCCTGAGCGCTTGTATCTCGGCTCTCGGCAACTGGGCTTCGAGGATCTCTGCTGTTCGACGCCAAACGCCATCCCCTTCCCGTTCTCCAGCGCCCTGGCGTTTTCTCAAGGCCACACGGGCCACACGCAGTGGATATCCGGCCTGCTGCTGCGCTTGCTCTCTGCCCTGCCCCCGGCGCAGCTGGAGTTGACGTTCATCGATCCGATGCGACTGGGACAATCGGTCGAGCCGTTCCTGCCCCTGCTCAAGGTCGAGCAACTGGTACCGGCACAACGGGTGCTGACGCGCGCGGACGAGATCGAGTCGGCGCTCGGCCAACTGACGAATGACATCGAAGAACTGCTCCAGCATCGCTTCAGTAACGAGTCCGCGAACTGGTCGGCGTACAACGCGAAGAACCCCGAATGCCGTCTTACGTACAAAGTGCTGGTGCTTTTCGATGCGCCGGAGCAACTGTCCGAAAAAAGTCTGTGGTTCCTCCAGCGATTATGCGAGAACGGCCCGCGCTGCGGCGTCCTGCCAATAATCGCGATCGACGAGCAGCGCTTGAAGGACCAACGCTACGAAAAACTCCGCTCGACCGCAGCGCAGGCGGTCGCGGCGTTCGATGCCCTTTTCGCAACATCGTCCGTCGCGCGCAACGGCCTTTCACTGACCTGTAAGTCCGAACAATGGCCCCCCCAGGAACAGCTGGGTCCCTACCTTTCGGCGCTCGCCGAAGAATGCGCCCGACAGGCACAGTTCAGCCGGTCGATGAAGGATCTCTGGTCCGGCTTCTCCAGGGGCGCCACGACCTGCGCAGGCTTCGACATCCCAATCGGATGGACAGCCGCCGGCGCGCCCGCCTCCTTCGTCCTCGGTGCCACAACGTCCGAACACCATGCACTGCTCGCTGGCAAGACCGGGTCAGGCAAGTCGAACCTGCTGCACGTCCTGATCCACTCCCTGTGTCAGCGCTATTCACCGGCGGAAGTCGACCTTTATCTGTTGGATTATAAGGAATCGACGGAATTCAGTGTCTATGCCGACCCGCCCCTTCCCCATGCCCGGCTGGTCGCCACGGAAAGCGATCCCGAATACGGCACCACAGTCCTTCGCCACCTGGTGGGTGAATTGCAGAGGCGCGGACACATGTTCAAGGAGAACAAGGTCTCTGACTTCGCCAGTTTCCGCGCCAGCACAGGCGAGCAGCTACCCAGAGTCCTCCTGGTCATCGACGAGTTCCAGGTACTCTTCGCCGGCACACGCTCAGTGGCAGAGGCAGCAGAACAATTCCTGTCGCAACTGTTGAAGCAGGGGCGCTCATTCGGCATTCATGTCCTGCTCGCGACGCAGACTCTCAAGGGTATCAATGCCATGTCCTTGGGGAGCATCATCACCCAGTTGGGCTGCCGCATCGCCTTGGCCTGCGGCCAGGAAGATTCAGCGATGATCCTGGGCGCGAACAACTGGGCAGCGGCGGAGCTGCAGAGCCCGCCCGAGGGCATCATCAACAACGCCAACGGGGCCAGGTCCGGCAACGTCAAGTTCCTGATACCCCTAGCAGACAGCGACACTTGCCGCGAACACATCAGCACGCTGGCGCAACATGCTTCGCGTCAAGGCATGGCGGACAAGACCCGGATCTTCGATGGCGCCCACCTGCCTGAGCCGCCTTGCGCTACTACCTACCAGAACGTCTGTTCAGGAGACGGTTCCCTGCTGCTCGGGCAACAGCTGACGTTCGACGCCGACATGCTCACGGTTCCACTCATCCAGCGCCCGGCCTTCAATGTCCTGTTCAGCGGCTACAACGATGCCATCCACGACGGCTTGCTCAACGCAACGCTGTCCAGTCTGGTGGCATCCAGCCGTTTCGACGAGATCATCTACTTCAACGCACGCGGCGTCACTGCGAAAGGCCAATTCACCTCCGGGTCACACGCGCCTAGCGGTCCCGTGCAAGTGTTCGACGACATCGCGGCTCTTCCGTTGCAAGCCATAGCCGACTCAATCGGTAGTCGCCGCGTCGCCTTGATCATCGACGGTCTCGACTCGGAAAAACTATTGCACCCACCGACCGCCTTCAAGGCCCCCAAGCCAGGTGAGCCGCCCTCTCCCGGCGATCTGCTCAAGCGGATCGCCGAGGATGGTCCGCGCCAGGGGGTGTTCGTGTTCGTCTTCGTCGAGCGCTGGCAGCGCTGCGCAACGGCATGCAAGGAGCTCTTTTCGTGCTTTGAACAGCGCCTGGCGTATTGCATGACCGAAGACGACGCCGGCTCGCTCATCTCCACCGGAATCGGCAAGTTCAAAGGTCTCGAAAAGCCCAACCGGGCCGTTCTGGTGAACCGCATGACCGGTGAGACAACCTGGTTCCGCCCCTACGTTGCCAAGAGTTCCCTATGAAGAAGTTTCTACTCACCTGGTATGGCATCACGGATTTTCGCGCATCGCTGGGATTCGAAAGCACGGAAGGTCCAATCGCCGCAGCGCTGGCGGCAGAGGACTACAGCGAAATCGTCATTCTTGGCTACACACGAAACGACCTCCAGGATGACGCGTCGCCCCCCTCCTGTGCGGACCTGGCGACACGGCTAGCGGCGATCCATGCTGCCAACCAGCAACAGGATCGCGGCGTGACCAACGATTTCGTCTCCACGTTCGCCAATACGCCCGCCGCCCACGTGCACTTCGCTCGCTGGCTGGAGGCGCAACTGCCGAGGTTCGGCAGGCAGGCGCGCATTTCGCTGAAGAGCGAAACGCTCCGCGAACTGAACGACTCCGAAGGCATCTACGCCTGTGCCATGCGCGCCCTGGACTTCGTCGCCAAGGCCGCCGGCGAGAAGCTCGTGACGCTTTACCTGAGCCCCGGCACCCCGGTCATGGCGTTCATGTGGGCATTGGCAGCCCTGGCCCATCCTCACCTGAAAAAGCGCCTTATAGTCTCTCCCGTTATCGGCAAGCCGCCGGAAGCCATTGCTCTGCCTGCCGAATGGCTGCAACGCCACGGCGCCACCCAGGCGGCGATCGGCAATGCTCACGAAGGGTTCGCCGTGACCTATCACCTGTTCGGCGAGCAACGTATGCCATCGCTGCTGGGCATCCGCCAGTTTGCCTCCAACCGGCATGTGTTCGTAAACTCCCAAGACTTCCCGGCGACCTGCATGCGCGCGTTCACCCAGGAAGCGAACTTCGACGAGCTCCCGGTCGACCCGTGGGACGCCAAGGACGTGCAGGAAAGGATCATTGCCCACGCCAGGACCTTGCCGCCTGGCGCACGTATCGGTGTGAACCTCACCGGCGGTACCAAGCTGATGTTCGCGGGCGCACTGTCCGCAGCCCGGGCACTGGGGGCCGTGCCCTTCTACTTCGACAGCCGCAACCAGCGCGTGACCTATGTCGATAGCCTGCGTCGGGAGGCCATCCGCCCCATCGACTCAATCGAAACCTTCCTGCTGCTCAATGGCGATGGGCTGAAAGTGTCTACCGTCGAGCCCGAGGACGAGCTATCGGCGGACCGCCGCCGCCTGACCAAAACACTGTGGAAATACCGCAGCAAGGTCGCTGATGCCTACACCGCCTTGTGCAGATACAACAACGAGCACGAAAGAAGCCTGCAAAGAGGGGAGCCACTGACACCGTTCCGCATCGAATGCCACGGGTTCGTCTTCGCCTTCACTCGGGAAGCCGAAGCATCGGTTGTCGGCAACGGCCTGAACCTGCACTTCAATCACTGGGCGGGTTTCGCCAAATACCTGTCCGGTGGCTGGTTCGAAGAGTTCGTCTACCTGCAATGCAAGCCCTACGAGGAGCGCGGCGTCATTCGGGACCTGCGAATCAACCTAACCCTGCAACTCAACCAGGACGGCTCATTCCATCGCGACGTGCAACACAACGAGCTCGACGTCACCTTCACCGACGGGCATTCGCTCTACATCGTCGAATGCAAGGCGGGCAAGGTCACACAGGAGCAAGTGATGAAATTGCAGAACCTTGTCCGCTTCTATGGTGGTGTCGAAGGTCGCGGCATCGTCGCCTGCTGCTTCCCCCCAAGGTCGGACTCGGTGCGCAAGAAAATCAGCGACGCGAAGCTGGCACTTTGTTGCGGAGGCTCCTTCCTGGAACAGCTCGATGGTTTGATGAGCGGGATCGCCGCGCGCGCCAGACTGGC
This sequence comes from Pseudomonas sp. FP2335, assembly GCF_030687535.1. Taxonomy (NCBI): domain Bacteria; kingdom Pseudomonadati; phylum Pseudomonadota; class Gammaproteobacteria; order Pseudomonadales; family Pseudomonadaceae; genus Pseudomonas; species Pseudomonas sp. FP2335. Next base: position 2,885,703 of record NZ_CP117437.1, on the reverse strand, counting down.
CGGGGAGCCTGCATGACGCTCTTCCTGGTGTGCGACACTTCCGGCAGCATGAGTGAAGGGGGCAAGCCATTCATCACAAGGACGGCGGTCATGACCATCGCCCAGTGGATGCATCTGGCGGGCGGGCAGGAACAGATCAGATTGTGTGCCTGGGGGAGCGAAGCGGTCTTCAGCGACTGGAGCATGACCGACGACTACCCGGAGCATATGCTGGTGTGCCGCGGCACATCCAGCGCAAGCGCGCTAACCCGTCTGCTGGGTGATTCACCGGACGGAAAGATACTGCTGCTGACCGACGGTTTCTGGTCCAGTACCGAGGCCCGGCACCTGAAACAGTGGCGTGCGAGGCTTCGCGACGACTCGGTACGCGTTATAAAGACTGGTGCGGACGCCAATCCGCAGCTCAAGGGCTCGGACGTTTTCCTTGCCGAGGACCTGTTCGCAGCGCTGGACGGATGGCTGGAAGTGCCCTCGGCATGACGTTGTGGAAGAGCTTCGGCGCCAGCGTTCCAGGCCCCGCGCACCTGGCTGCCGGCCTCCCCAATCAGGACGCATGGGCAGCCTTCCACCGCGACTGGGGAGACGGCATCGTGGTTTCGGACGGCCTCGGCTCGAAGCCGTTTTCCAGTTTCGGCAGTAAGGCGGCCTGTAAGGCTGTAACACAGGCTTGCCGCTCCCGCGCCGAAGCCAACCCGGCGTCCCTGCTGCAGCGCATCACGTCGAACTGGCTGTCCCTCGTCGCACCACTCGAACCCAGTGATTGCGCCGCCACATGCCTGTTCGCCTTCCGCACGAAAAACGGCGTGATCCACCTGGGCATGCTGGGCGATGGCCTGGTCGCGGCAATCAGGTCGGATGGTTCGGTGATGTCCCTGGCGGACGACAAGTCGCAAGGCTTTTCCAACATCACGGCAGCACTGTCTCAGCGCGTATCCGAGCGGGACTGGCAATTCTCCTCGCTGCCGGAGCGGGATTGCCTGGCCATCCTGCTCTGCTCCGACGGCGTGGCGGACGATGTGGAGGACATTCCCGGCTTCGTGACCGGCGTGATCGACGCGCACCGTTCGATGGCCGCAGTCACCGCCAACCAGTGTCTTCAAGCGATGCTCGAAAAATGGCCTACCCCAAAGCACAGCGACGACAAGACCATTACTTTTCTCTGTCGCGAGGAGATTACACATGGACAAGACTGAAGGGATAAAGCCCCTGTGCGACGAATACGGTAATCACCACACGCTTGCCGATGAGCTCGCCAGAGGCGGCCAAGGCGTCGTGTTCCGCACCAAGGACGCTGACCTGGCCATCAAGCAACCGCTCAACCCCAAGGGTGAGCCGGACACCAGCAGCGACCTTCGTCACCGCTTCCAGAACATCCGCCTGCTGCCGCTGCCGCCACGCATTCCACTGTCGTTACCGCTGGCCATCCTGCGGGATCAGCCAGGTTACGTGATGCGCCTGCTCAACGACATGACGCCCTTCAGCGTCTTCGATCTCGACGGCAAGACGAAAAAGAACCTCGAAGAGCTGCAGCTCATCCTTCCTGGGTGGCTGGCGGACGTCCCTGACAAGGACCTGGCGTTGCGTCTGGTCCATTACGCTCGTACAGGCTCGACCCGCCGTCGCCTGTTCGCACTGTCTGAGTGCGCTGCTATCCTCGCCCGCCTGCACTGCTCGGGGATGGTCTACGGCGATATCTCCAGCAACAACGTTTTCCTCGGTGCGCAATCGAACGATGTCTGGCTCATCGATGCCGACAACCTGCGATTTGAAATGCCCTGTGGAGGCATCTCGGTCTATACGCCGGCCTATGGCGCACCGGAAGTGGTGCGGGGCACCGATACTTCGCGCCCGCGGTCGGACTGCTGGGCATTTGCGGTGATGGCCTTCAAGACCCTTGCCCTCTGCCATCCATTCATCGGCAAGGCCGTGCTCGAACCCGAGGAAGATGAAAGCGGCTGGGACTCCGAGCCAGAGACCGACGGCCAGACTGCTGACCTAGACGAACAGGCGTACGCGGGTTACCTGCCCTTTATCGATGATACGAAGGACGACTCCAACGCCGGGGTTGGAGGGCTGCCGCGTGAGCTGGTCGCCACGGCCGGGCTTCGCCGGCTCTTCCAGGAAACCTTCGGGGCCGGAAGACTACAGCCGCATCGCCGTCCAAGCATGGCCTTCTGGGCACTGGAACTGAAAAAGGCGCTCGACCACTCGCTGCACTGCGATACCTGCGCGATGAGCTACCTGTTCGACGAACACACCCAATGCCCTTATTGCCGAGCACCTCGTCCACCCTTTGCCTGCGCCCGGACATCGCGGGGCGAGATCGTGATTCCCGCCACCACCCGGCACGTCGCCCTGCCGCACCGTCTTTTCCATCCTTTTTCATTCGAGCATAACGAGACGCAGGCGTACGAAGTCGACCTCGACTTCACCGCCAGGACGGCACGTCCTGTCCGAGGCACCCCTGCTTTCCCCGATAGCTTGACCTTCACCTTCGAGGCGGGCGTGCAATGAAGTTCCAGGACATACCAGCCGATATCCTTACCATCCGCGTCCGACCGGTTGGTCAAGGCTCGGCAGAGTGGCGCGACCAGGCCGTCTATTCGATCGAGAACGATCTCTCGCGCCCCGATGAGTTTGACCTGCGTCTCAAGGTCGCAATGATCGCCGTGCAGACCGTCACACCGATCGATAACCGGCGACTGAGCGCCGAACTCGCCATTGGCCGCGCACTGCTCGCGCAACTGGCCAATCGTGCTGCCGACGGCAGCATGGAGCTACAGATCGCCTTTTTTTCCGGTCCGTGCCTGGAGATGGGTGAACTGGAAATCGGCGTGGACGACTATGCCGAACGAGCATTTGCAGAGCTCGAGCACCGCAGGAACGGCCCCAAGGGTGAACAACTCTACAAGCTGCTGGAGCGCCATTTCTGCTTTCGACAAGGCGACAGCGACTTCTTTTTTCTGACCGCAGGTCCGGCCATCGACGAGATGCTCAAGCCCGCCCCCGTCCCGGAAGAGGAAGTAGCAGAACCTGAGGAGTTGATTCCGGATCCGGAATCGCAAGCTGGCCAGGAGCCAGCGCCCAGCGACGTGCAGCTCGCTCGAATCCAGCAACCAACCCGCAGCAACTCGTTCTGCATCAGCGGGGACGGATTGCGCTTCGTGGCGACAGAGACGCCCTTGCCCCAAGGCAAATCGACTTTCCTTACCACCCGCATGACCAAGGCCCGCAAGCATCCGGACCGTGCACTACGCCTGGTCAAAGGCAAGCTTCACTTCGCAGACTGGAGCCGGGCCGGACATATCCGTCTCCTTGCCAAAGCCCAGATGACAGCCTTGACCCAGGACCACGTCAGCTACTTGAGGAAATGGGATGAGTTCGGCGATCTCGAAGGTGAACTGCTGCTGGACAAGGCGCGCGTGGTGGGAGTATTGCACGTCGCCGGCGGCGTCGAGAACAGGGACGGAACCGTGGCCGTACGCGTGACCCAAGCCTCCGAGGCCGCACTCAAGGCCCTGGACAAAGGCCAGGTCGGCGAGCTCCGGTGGGTAGAGGAGCTCCCGGACTATCTGCTAGATCCCGCCCTGCGCTTCAAGGATTTCGCCAGCGGCATCGAGCACAGGGAGGAACGGGAACCCGCGCCCGCCCAGGAAGAAACACAGGTCAGAAATAGGCATTACGGGGTGGGCGAGTTCGACAAGGCATCGAACACGCTCAAGCTGAAGACTGAAAGACTGCCGGAAAAGTCCGGCAAGCTCATCCTCTCCCTAGCAGGCGAGGTTGCCCAGATCAAGCGCCGCCTGGTGGCGCGCCGAATGATTCTCGAAGGCCGGGCCGCCAATCCCCAGCTCGGCCTGCTGATCGAGGAAAAAGGCGTCATTACCCAGACCCGCAGGCCGTCACCTGTCAAGCCGCTGACGGCGTTCGTCCTGAACAAGGTCTTCAAAAACACGCCAACGCCAAAACAGCTGGATGCCATCAGCTGTGCCTTGGAAACCCCGGACATCGCCCTTATCCAGGGACCTCCCGGAACCGGCAAGACTACGGTCATCGCGGCCATTCTCGAGCGTTTGAACGAAATGGCGGACAAGCGTGGCATCGCCATCAAGGGCCAGGTGCTGCTGACAGGGTTTCAGCACGACGCAGTCGAGAACATGATCGAGCGCCTGTCGCTCAACAGCCTTCCCGTTCCGAAATTCGGCAAGCGCTCCAATGCAGCCACGGATGACGCTAGCCTCTTCGAAGAACGGCTCGATCGCTGGTGTGGAAAGCTCGCCACCGAGCTGCGTGACCGAAACCCGCAGATCGCCGAAATCGAGCAGGAAACCGAGATCAGGCACCTGTACCTGCAGTACCTCCAGACACCGACACGAGTACTCGCCGCCAGCCTTGCCTCCCGGATCGCAGCGCTCGGCATTGCTATCCTGGGCGAGAAGCAGGTACGTCAGGCTGAAAACCTGAAGAAGAAAATGGGCCTGGAAGAAAAGCTCAATGAAGCCAGCCACCAGTGGCGCGACGTTGTGCGTCGCCTTCGTTGCCGGCCGGAAAGCTTTGCCGACGATGGTCCCGAACGCGCCGCCGATGCGCTGGCCGATCTCGGTGAGGTGCTGGACAGCGAGGACCTTGCGTTGCTCGACGATGCCAGCCTGTGGCGAAACGAAAATGGCCTTCCGCCGTTCCTGCAGCGGTTGGCGACACTGAAGAGGACGCTGCTCGCCCGCTTCAGCGCTCCCCCGATTTTCCGCATAGAAAAAGCCAACGACGAGATCGTCGCCCTGGCAGACGTGGCGATCAAGCAGATCAAGCGCAAGGGTCACTCGGGCCGGGACAAGAAATCCGCCGCGCTGGCGGAGTTTCTCGCCCAGCTCGGCAACAATCCGCGCGCCATGCTGGAGGCTGTATCCGACTACAGCTTCGCCTTCGCCGCGACGTGCCAGCAAAGTGTCAACCGCAGGATGCAATTCCAGAAAAACATCAAGGGGGGTGACACCAACCTGAACCAGCAGCGCCTGGAATACGAATACGTGATCGTCGACGAAGCCGCTCGCGTCTCTCCACGTGACCTGATGGTGCCGATGGCACAGGGCAGGCGCATCATCCTTGTCGGCGACCACCGCCAGCTGCCGCATATTATCGATGACGAGGTCGCACGCCGGATGGAAGACGGCGAAAACGGCCCGTCGGAAACCGACTGGCTGAAGAAATCGATGTTCCACTACCTGTTCTCGGAACGCCTGAAAACCCTGGAGGAAGGCGACAAGATCACTCGCCGGGTCACGCTGGACAGGCAGTACCGCATGCATGAGCTGCTGGGCGACTTCATCAGCCGCAACTTCTACGAGCGCTTCGACCCCTCCGAGAAGTTCGGCTCAGGAAGGCCAGCAGTCAATTTTGCCCACGCCCTCCCCGATACAGGCGGAAAACCCGCCGCGTGGTTAGAGGTACCCGTGGAAAAAGGCAAGCACCGACGCAGCGGGACCAGTTGGATTCGCCCGATCGAGGCCACGGTGATCGTGCACCAACTGCTCGCATGGATGAATTGCGCGGCAGGTAAGGACCTGACTTTCGGGGTGATTTCCTTCTACAAGGCGCAGGCCGACTACATCAGGCAGCAGCTCGGCACGCTCGGCGACAATGACAAGCGACTGCGTATAGGCACCGTTGACTCGTTCCAGGGCATGGAGTTCGACGTGGTGTTCCTATCGACGGTGAGGACCGTGCCGCAGTCGTGGAAACCCGCTACCGATGACCGCGAAAAACAGGCGCAATTACTGTTCGGTCACCTTTGCCTCTACAACCGCCTGAATGTCTCGATGAGCCGCCAGAAGAAACTACTGGTGGTGGTCGGCGACCCGAGACTGTTGGAAGGCGATCTTGCAGCCGAGTTCATTCCCGGGCTCGTTGATTTCCATAAGCTCTGCCGCGAACAAGGAGTCGTACTGGAATGTTGAAACTTCTGGATTACGGCACCCCTGATCCGTTCGGAGCAATTGTCGGCCGACGCCGCAATCTGTCCTGGCCCGTCGATGCCTACCGGATCACCCTGCCCAGACCTGAAGAAGACGGCCTGAGGCTCAACCCGTTCGAGCAGGTCATCCTCAGTCTGCTCGCCCTTGGGAAGATGAACTCGCAGGCACTTGCCGAGGACACGTGCATTCCGCGCGACCTGGTCGAAAGCATTCTGTTGCGCCTTCGGGACAAGGGGTTGATCGACGAATTCAACAGCGTCCTCGAAGCATCCGACAGCAACACGGCAAGCGGCGCCGACAGCCCCGCATTCGTTACCGCGCTGCTGTTTCGCGAACGGGTCAGCGGGCAGGTCCTGCCCTTCATGCAAGTTCTGGAGCACCAGCCATTGCGCAAGCAGGAACAGAAGCCGGCCGTCTACAAGATCCCATCCGTCGGTGCCGAATCCACGCCGCTCACCCAGCGTGATGTGATCAAGGTGGCGCGAACGATGCAGCGAAGATCCGCGATTTTCGGGAAGGAGCAGCCATTACCTGCACTGCATCAGATCGTGATCATGGACAAGCCAGAACGGTACTATCTGGACTGCCCTATCGCCATTCAGAGACGCGACGGCGAGTTCCGCATCGCTGACCCCTTCGGCAACGGCTTTTCTCTGGTACTTGAACGGGCATTCGAACAGTTGCTCGAACAGGACGAACCCACGGCTGACTGGCTGGGCAGGTGGAAGGCAGCACTGCGTCAGCCACGCTCGCCCTCTCCCGATCAGCGTGCAAAAGAACCCTTCGATACGCCTTACAACCAGCTGCACTACCCCAAGCTTCTCAGCAACTTGCGGCTGCTGCCGAACGCCGCGTTCCGCTCCATCGCCCAGCTCTATGCCGCCGTGGAGTGGTCGTTGTTCCATGCCTGTGCCAGGCGTCCCTTCGAAGGCGATATCCAGCGCTTGAAGTTCACCCCACAGGCGGAGCACGCGCAACTGCTTGGCCTCGCGGCCAGCGAGGTCGGGCTGCTACCACCTGGAGCCGGTTTCAGGCCTGTTCGGGAGGGTAAGCTACAGGACTTCATGAAGGGAAAGGCGGAGCTGGAAACACTACTCGCCCTGAGCATCCTTCGCGCGCAGGGCGATGATTCTCATCCCTTGCGACGCCTGGCCGCGCTCGATCCTGCACTGATCAGCCATCTGCTCGAAATCAAAAGGGCACGTGACGAAAAGGGACATGGGAAAGGCAGTGCCGATGCCCCGGAATCGGAGTTGCTGGCAGAACCGCTGGTGCGCGAGATCATCGAAGCCATGCTGCCGGAGGTGACCTTCTCCCGCGAGCCGACCGCCAGCAGCAACCCAGATACCTATGCGGACGTGTTGCTGGATGCCCGCGCCGGCATCCAGGACGCGTTTGGCTTCGGCGCGTTCAATCGCCTCGGGACGAACGTGAAAGAGCGGCTCGTCCATGCGGAACGGGTCTTTCTCTCCTGGCATGAAGGAGACGATGCCCTGGCGTTCGTCCGTGACCTATATGCGGCAATGCAGTCCGTCCTCGAGCTATCGCTGAACCGTTGGCTGCCACCGGATATGGCAGATGCGCTGCTGATCGAGGCTGCACAAGACAGGGCCATCGAGGCCGGCCTGTGCCATCGACTGCCGTCAAGCCTGCACACTGTGAGGTCTTCGATTGTGCGCCAGACGCTGCAAGGCAACGGCCAGTCGCTCGGGGCCTGCATGATCGCGTTCCTGCTGATGGCCGACGATCAGACCCTGAAGTCCATGTCGGCGACCCAACCGTCTTTCGTCGACGATGTAGCCGCGCTAATCGCCAGACGCGGACACGGAAATGAGCCACTGCCACTGGCAAGCACGGATGTCGCGAAGCTGCGCAAGGCATCGTACAAAATCATCAAAGCACTGATTGAGGTATAGGAAATGGAGCACTCCGACAACAGGGATGACGTCTTGAAGCAGGATGTCGCCGCTCAGTTGCTGCGCGACACCGAGATCGCGCTCCGCGAAGCCGCTGTTGCCAAGAGCCAACATGCCCTGGAGGAAGAAAAACAGCGGATAGCTACGGAGCGCAAGAACCTCGCCAACCAGGCTGCAGATCTCCGCCAGCAAGTGGATCAGTTCAAGGCCGCCGAACAGCAACGCGCAGCGATCCATGACGAAGAGCGCGTCGCCTTGAGCGCGGAACTACGCCAGAAACGCGCCGAGGGCGAGCGCCGGATTTCGGAAATCCGGGAGCAGCAGCTATCGGCTCTGGAAGAAGAGCTTGCCAATCTACGGGCCAGGCGCCTGTCGGAGGTGTCCGCGGCCGGTGACGCCGAGCGCGAACGCATCCGAGACGAACTCAGCAGGCAGCGTGAGGCCTGGACCAGACAACAGGACGAGGCCCGCGCGCGACTGGATGCAGAAGTGTCCGAGCTGGCAAGGCAGAAGGGGGCGTTGACCGCGCTGCAGGGCGAAGTGCACGGGCGAGCGATGGAGCTGGAATCCGCCGAGCGCAACCTGGAACGCAAGGAGCAACGGCTCGAAGAGCAAGCCAGGCGGCGTAGTGACAAATTCGCGGACGAACTCGAGAGCAACCTGGAGGAAGCGCGCCGTTCACTGGAAATGCAGAAGCAGTCCTGCATCGAGGACAACCGGCGTCTGCGTGATACCGTCTCCACACAGGCCGACTTGCTGGGCGTGTTCGAGCTGCTGAAACGCCAGCTCGGGGACACGGACCCATCCGAGATCCTGCGAGACCTAAACAGCCAGACAGATGAGCTGACGCGCCTGCGCGAAGAGCTCGCCAACCGGCCCACCGAGGAGATGCGCGACAGAACCCGCGCGCTTGAAAGCGAAACCAAGGCCCACAAGGCCCGGGCGGATGAGCTTGAGCGACAGATCGCGATCAGGGAAGCGGAGTATGAGCAGGTCGCTCAGCTACGCCGGAAGAACTCCGAGCTCACTGCGGAAAACCAGTCATTGATGCAAAAGGCTTCGATCTTCGAAGGCGCGGCAAACGAAGCGCAAGTCGAGCTCGACCGGCTGCGGGGCGCTTATGAACGCCCTGCCGAGGTCGAGGCGCGGCACAAGGAAATCGAACGACCACATTTTGCCGTGGACCGAGCCAGGCCGCCGGTGAAGGCGCAGATCGACGAGCTGACCTGGCTCAAAGGTATCGGCAATGCGTGCAGTCACTACGGCCTGAGTTTCAACCCACGGATCCTCAACGCCTTCCACACGGCCCTGAAGACCGCAGAGTGGTCGCCCCTGACCGTGCTCTCGGGCGTCTCCGGTACCGGCAAGTCCGAACTGCCGCGCCTGTACGCCCACTTCGGCGGCATTTTCTTCGAACCGCTGTCGGTGCAGCCAAACTGGGACTCGCAGGAGTCCATGCTCGGCTTCTTCAACTCAATCGACAACAAATTCGACGCCCAACCGGTGCTGAACTTCCTCGCACAGAGCCAGAAGCCCTGGAGCGAGGACTACCCCGGCCTGTCCGAGGCCATGTGCCTGGTCCTGCTCGACGAGATGAACCTTGCCCATCCGGAGCTGTACTTTGCCGAATTCCTGAGCAAGCTCGAACTGCGCCGTGGCAGGAAGGGCAGCGACGTGCCCTGGCTGCCGGTGAAGGTCGGCGCAGGCATGCCAGCCTACAGACTACCGCTGGGCCGGAATGTGTTGTGGACTGGAACGATGAACCAGGATGAAACCACCAAGTCTCTTTCCGACAAGGTGCTGGACCGCTCCATCATCGTCAATTTCCCGCGGCCGACCGAATTGAAACGCCGCCTGAAATTGCTGCCGCTCGATGAGCGCAATCGCGGCCCGGCGCTGCACAAATCCGTCTGGCAAAGCTGGCTGGCAAAGGGCAGCAGCTTCTCGGAAGACGAAGTCAAGCCGTACATGGCCTTCATAGAGGCGTTGAATGGAGCACTCTGCGTGGCTGGCCGGGCACTTGGCCATCGAGTATGGCAATCCATTGAGTACTACATGGCCAACTACCCGGAGGTCCGGGCGGCGAAGAATGACAACTCCCCATCCCGACTTGCCGAGGCGATGCATACTGCGTTCGAAGACCAGCTGGTACAGAAGGTCATGCCCAAGCTCCGCGGCATCGACACCCGCGGCAAGAGCAAGACCGACTGCCTCGACAAGATCCGCCACCAGTTGGACAGGGGCATCGCTGGCCGTCCTTTCCACCTCACCGAGGACTTCGATATTGCCTGCGAACTGGGCTACGGCCAGTTCATCTGGCAATCGGCGAACTACCTCAACGCGCCTGGTTCGTCAACAGCGCCGACACAGGTCGACCACCCTGCCCCCACAGCCTCGAACACCCAGGAAGAACCGCCGTCACTGTTCAACATCGGCCTGACAGATCCTGACGAGCGCCGTAGGGCTTGGAACCTGAGGTCCCCGGAGAAACGAGACGAACTGCGCAAGACGTTGGAGCAGAACACCAGGAAAGGGGGAATCACCGGCCATGACCAGTGAGCACCTGTCGAGCCTTGACTCCGTGCCCCGCAACAAGGCGCACGACAGCACCGCCATCAGCGAGGTGCTCAAGCAGTCGGACTGGTTCTGCCATGCCGTCGACTTCGACCCCAGGAGCGGGCAGGCATTGCCGCAATCGCTGTCGGTGTTTCTGGCCAGGATCGAAGGGTACTCACCGCCCGAGGCCGGGTCCCCGTACCGCGACCGCCTGTGGCGCATCACCGAACATTGCAGCGCGGCGGTGGATCGGCTTGTCCACTGCCTCAACGAGGCTCCTCGCCGGGAACACGCTTTACTGCCCGCCCATGCGGTACGCGAACTCGATGCCAACAGCTTCATCAAGCTGAGCAATCGCCCGGGACGCACACTGAAGGAAAAGCTAGCAGGCAACCCCTATCTGCAAGGCGTTCGGCGCTCCCAATCCGTCGACCTGCCGGAGAACCGCCTGTTCAAAGCATGCATGGTGCGTCTGGCGCAATACCTGGAGCTGTGCGTCGAGCGCCATGAACACCAGAACGACCTGTTGTTGACGATTCTGTCCTGGCTGCGCTCCGGCGAAGCGCGGGACATTGGCCGCTGGGAGAACCTGCCGCCCAACAACACGCTTTTGTCACATCGCGATTACCGACAGGTATGGGACGCCTGGCGTTGGCTGCAGTCCCTGGAGGATGACACTGCTCGCGACCTGTCCGAGGTCCACGCACGTCGCCAGACCCGGCATCGCTGGATCACCTACAGCCGTATATGGAGCGAGGGCCGCCACTGCCTGGCGGACATGCCGGTTTTCTTCAACTTCGATACCTGCGAGATCCGCCCTTGGTTCAACAGCGTCGCGATGCAGTCGGTACAGGAAAAGATCAAGCGCGGCGCCAGGATCGAAATCCATACACCGGTGTGCGTCGATCTGGCGACCTCACTCCCACGCTATGCTGCGGGCAAAATGGCCAGGCACCTACCTGGTTCTTTTGCATGGCAACTATGGCAAGGCGAGGATGCCGAGGTAGCACTCGACCTGTTTACCTCCGACGCGATCTATCGGCACCCGCAGGTGACGACCCTATTCCCGACGGACCTGTTCTTCTCCCAAGCCGCGCACGAGCACTTGGAGCGCGCCGCACACGCCTTCACCGGCAGGCTGCAGGAGATGTTCAGGCACGACACGCTGATCTGGCTCGTGCCCGATGTCCTCAATGATTTCGAACTCGACGTCACCCGACGCAATCTCAATGCTCGCTTCCAGGGCGCAGTGCCCCTGCCGCGCAGTATTGCCGCTGCGATTCAACACGTGGACTACTCGAAAGTGAGCGCTGGCTATCCGATAGTCGTGATCGACAATGTCGGCGGCAAAACCTGCGTCACGAAACTGGTCGCCAGGCTCGACCCGGCCCTTAAGGACAAACTCCCGGAAACCAGAGGTTTCTACTGGGAGCGGCATCCTTCGGTGATCATTTCGGACACCCTAGCGGATGAGTCGGAACCCGGCTGCGCCATTACGTCCATCGATGGCCAGAGCCAATGGCAATCGCCAGCTATCGCCGCCAGGCCTCCCGCCCTCGACAACTCGGTGCTGAAACAGGACCCGCGCATCGGCGGCTTCGCCTTCGCCATCACCTTGACGCAAAGCCCGGTATCCGGAGGCCTTCATTTTCATACGCTGCAACAACGTGCGGGAGATATCCCCCTGTGGCGCGACGAGATACCTGAACTGACGATCAAGGTGTTCAAGGACGGACGTCCTCAGCTCTTCCAGCTGGTGTCCCGTGGCACGACGGTCACGCCGATCCGTGGCAGGCCAGTCAGCATAGAGGTAAAGGAAGATTTCACCCTCCCGGCGGACAGGCCGTTCTACCAGTTCCCCCTCTTCCTGGGCGACAGCCGCGAAAACTTGGGCTACTCGGCCCGCCTAGACTCCTGCGCGTTTCCACTTAAGGAAAGTGTCGACTGTGCGCTCCACCTGACGTTCGAATACGGTGCGGACGCCCCCTATCAGCTGACCTTCATGCCGCGCAATGGCGCGTTTGCACAGGTGCAGGCTACCTGGCGACGTACCAGGGACCTGGTCGTCACCGATGCCCCCGCTCCGGAGTACCCCGCTCCGATGGCCTGGGCCGATCTACGTCATTTGCCAAAACCCGGCAGCAGTGAAACCACTGACTTGCTCAACTGGATAACCCGCGCGATCGCACGACTGGACCAGGATATCTACATACGTTCCAAGGTCAGGGCCAAGGCCGTGATCAACAAGGAGTGGTGCCCTGACAAGAACGGAGGCTATTTCACGTTCGCTACCACCAGAGCCACTCAGGAACGAGTGTTCGTCCATCAGAAAAATATCTTGGACGGACATGTGTACACGGACTTTGGCGTTGGCGACACCATTTCATACGAACGCCATGAGCAGGGCGGCAAATGCTCTGGCCGTCGGGTTGCCAGCGAGTATCACGAGGAGGTGGAACGACTCAAGCGGTTCGACGAAACAACCAGCAAGAATCTCGTTATCCAGATCCGCAAATCTGTCTATTACCCCATCATCCAGATATGGCGCGATGGTCGCTCCATCGACGATATCGACTGCCCCGGTGTTTTTGCCAAAGCAGCCCGCAGCAATATCGATTACCTCATTTCTCTGCTGCAGGAAAACGATTTTCCAACGTCGGTGAAAAGCGTAATTCTCGTGCTGATGTGTTGCATGCACAAGGACGTCCCACGTGGCTTCATCCAGCATCTGTCCGGGCAGCTCGAGAACGGCAGCATTCGCAACCCACAAGCCATTGGCTTCGCCCTGGGACGCCTGGATCAACCCTGGCAGCGGGCGCTTTTCTCGGGCCTCATGCGCAACATCACGGAAAGCGTTCTGCGCACCTTTGCTTGTGCGATCTGGCGAGACCGGCACTTCGTTGAACAATTCGAAGCGACCCAAATGACAATGGTGCTGAAGTCTCTCAACCTGGCGTTGGGGCAGATCAATCCATGCCCGGGGATAAAAGGTGCCGATGACAACAGAGCTGCTGTCAACTGGATGCGCACAACCACCGAGTTACTTGAACTCCTGCTGGGTGTGCTTCGAACGCGAGATGCAGCGGATATGCAACTGAGGATGTTGCTCCAGCCTCATCAGCAGATTACCAAGGCCTTGGCCCGCAGCGTCGAGCGGGTGAGCGAACTCGTTGCACAATCGACTGTCGCTTTGTCTTGCCGGGTACAGATCAATATCGAAAAACCCGAAGGTGATCATACCCCGGACTTGCTTTTTGCCCTGCGCCTTTATCTGACCGGCGACGATGGCGCGAACGCGATCCACATAACCAGAATTTCCGACAGTCAGGACGCATGATCAGCGCAAACCCAGGCGAAGGTGCCTGGGTTTGGTGAGGTTGTGGTCGACGATGGGCGTTGGAAGGCTTCGTACGCGGGAATAACGGGAAGGCCGCGCTTGCTGGGCATGCTGTGTCCGTATGCCCAGCTCAGCAACTACCTTCCCAACCTCACTCAATCGGATTATAGGCCTCCAATGGAACCGACCCCGTGCCAAAACACGCAGGGAACGGGTCCGCCGAATCCATCCCCTTCACTGGCGTTCGCAGGTATCGCTTCCAGTCATCGGCAACATGGCGCAAGTCGATTTCATCATCGAACGACGTATGTCGGCAGGCATCCATGCGCGCCTCGACCGCGTATTTGAGAATCACGAATGAAGCCAGTTGTTCCTGGTCGAACGACTGCGCGAGATAGGGATAGTGGATCGCCAGCTCAGCCTCGCCCTTCTCCTGCAATTGCCGGTTCACCCGGCCGAACAACCTGTCCACACGCCCGACACGCTGCTCGTTGTCACCGGGTGTCCAGGCAATTCCGTAGTGGTGCACCTTGCTGCATTGAAGATGCAGGTTCACACCCTCCTGAAAGACCGAAGTCGCTACCAGCACGTTGGGGTAGAACGGGCTGTTAAAACCGAGAATCAAGCGCCGGCGATCGCCAGAATGACTACTGGCATACCAGGCAGGGCTTTGCAGGCTGGTAAGGATACGCCAGTCTTTTTTCCAGTCGGCCAGCCCGTGGGCCGTGATCTTTCCACAGATCTGCTCGAAGCAATCCAAGGCCGCAATGAAGTACTGCCGAATCGACGAGTCGTGAAGGCGCGGGCTCAGCCAATCGATGAAATCCAGATAACGGCGTTGAGCATCGCCCCCCGCATGCTGGCGACGAAACAGCGTGAACCAACTGTAGAGCTCAATGATGACCGGGCTGGCAAACAGAAAACCCGCTTTTACATAATTGGCGAAATTTTCTGCAATCGCTCGGCCGTGTGGCCCAAGCGCCAACCACGCCTCCAGCCGCCGGCGTGTGGCATCAGGCAACCCTTCATACATCAGGCCCCACAAGGTCGGCATCATTTCTTCGTATTGTTCACCCGCTGGCGACGCGTGTTCCCCGTGCAGCACAAGACGCGCTCGCAGCGCCGCACCGCCATAGTCGTCCCGATTACGCTCGCCCACACGCTTGCGGTCATACCCGGTGTATCCGCCCTTGCGGTAGTCACTTGCCGGCTCCAGCAACAACGAAAACAGACTGTCCGGCTTGCGCAAGCGCAAGCTGAAGTTCGAGCAATCCGTACTGCGGTCCTTTCCCTGTTTCTTGACTACGAACAGGTCAGCAATGTGCGAGGCCAGTTTTTCATCACCCTCCAGGCCATCAATGGCTTGCGCCTGGTCGTCATCGTGAAGAAGATCCTGGTCGTCCGATTCTTCGGCCGTCTGCTGGCAGACATACCGGCTGAAAAACGCCCGCGACCAGTTCTTCTTCTGCCACCCCTTCAACAGCCTTTCCGAGTCTTCCGGACGCCAGGCCTGGACGATACGCAGCGCCAGCTTCAGGTCACTGTCCGCGTTCATGCGCTGGGTAATTTCCCGCACCGAAGCGATCCGCCGCACAAATACCAGGTGCTTGTGCTCGTGCAATGGTATTCGCGTGTCGAAGACATCCTCGGGCTGGCATTCAAGCATCAACGTGTCGTACTTGGGATGATCAGGGTGGCTTTGGAAGTACTCACGGTGCAGCTGGGTAAGCTGAGTCAGGATCCCCGTATCCGGGGCACCGGAAAATGCCTGAGCGGAATGTTCCTGTTCCAGCGGTGCGGTCGCGCTGGCCGCGCTACCTGGCTGGGTACCAACGGACTCGAAGCCTTCGAGATAGCCGTACAGGAACCTGCGGCCGCCACTTTTATGGCCTTGTTGCTGCACCAGCTTCTTCTGGTACAGCGCGAAAAACATCTCGGCCTCGGGGTTGTTATGGAAACTGGCTGGCAGCGTTTTTTCATGACGGTAGTTATATTTGTTACGGTAACCCTCAGCCCCCTGCATCAGGCGCAAACGACGCAATGCATACTGGGTCAGCAGCTTATCCGGAGCGGGTTGCGACCCGTCAGCCGGTGGGTCGATGAAGTAGCCGAGAATGGAGGCTATGTCCCGAAGCGAGGAATGGCTGGGCGTCGCGGTAAGCAACAAAACTTTCTGCCCGAGCCGCCCCCCCACTTCCCCGAAGAACTTGCGTGCGGCCTTGGCACGTTGAGAACCGCCATCGGCATTACGGAAATAATGAGCCTCATCCACCACGACTAGGTCGAAACCCTTGTTTCCCAGCGATGACTTGAGCTCACGGTGAATCCTGGCAGCCTCAACCTGGGCTTTGCCGGCCACATCACCCGATTGCTTGTCATGCCACTCAACCAGGTTGCTGAGGGAATGGATAGTGGTGAAGTAAAACTGCCCGCTGCCCTCCTTAACCGCATCACTCAGTTCACGAAGCCGCTTGTAAATCTGCGCCTCGTGCAACGGCTTTTTCTCAGGCCCATTGCAGGTCAGGTGCGAACCGCCTTTATAGTGATCGCGTAGGAACGCGGCATACTCACGCGCCCACTGGTGGCAGATGTCTTCCCTGGGAGCCATGACCAGCACCTTGGCATTGGGCTTCAGCTTCCACAGCAACGCGATGATGCCCAGTGCCTGGAACGTCTTGCCCATGCCGACCTCATCGGCCAGCAATGCCACATTGTGCATGGACAACTTGTTCCACAAACCGGCAACACCTTCGATTTGCCGGGCGGGCATGGAGATGTCCTGGCCCGAGTACTGCCACGCGTCATTGCCTGCGTCGAAGTTGATCCAGTTCGCGACCTGTTCCGGCTTCAAACCACCCCAGTCGATTTCACGCATAGCCACACTCCTTCTGCACGCGGCGAACATAGGCCAGCTTTCTTTGCAGCTCCTTTGGCAAGCGCGGAGTCTGCACCCTCAGTGTCGACCACAGTTCATCCCCAGGCTTACGGTGCCCGGCCTTGCGGTACAGCCCAGCGGCCAGTTGGTGAAGCGAATTGACCTCCTGGGCCAGGAACCAGTTGAACACGCTGGGCTGGCTGCCGCGAATCTGCTGGCGTGCCTTGGCCGCCAGTTCCTGAAGGCAGCCCGGATGAACGAATGCCCATTGTTCGATATCGGAAGCTGCGCGCAAACGCTCGCGATACTGCTCGATTGCCTGGAACAACCGGAAGTAAGACAACGCGTCCTGTTCGATGACAGGTGAAGGCGTCGTTGGGTCCTCATCCGGCCCGGCACCATTGTGCAGGCAGGCACGCAACACGGTGTTGGTATCGCTGTTCGGATCGACCCCGGCCACCAGGCTGTCGAGCAGGTCCTTCAGCGATTCGAAACCTTGTACACGCCGGAACGACTGGCCGCTCTCGACAATGATGCCCCTAAACACCGCTGGGCCCTTCTTGCGCAGAAGAATGGCGTAGCTATGGTCGGCGAGCATGGCCTCGTTATCCGGCGTCACCTGCTTGATCGGTATCAGCAACCACTTGCCCTGCTGGCGCCGTGTGCGCCACTGCAGGGGTATCGGTTCGCTTACACCCGGCAACTTCAGCCAATAAACATTGCCGGGTTTGTCTACCCACCAGTTGCCTGATACCGAAAAACAAGCACGCTTCCAGTCGTAGTGCACCTGCAGGTCAAAGGGCAGCTCTTGCGGCACATCCAGGCGATCCTCCGCCAACAACTGGTCGCTGGCAAAATCGGTCTCGGTGACGTCAATGCGCGCTCCCAGCGTGTCTGCGTTACGTTTGACGTTCAGCACGATACCGGCTTCGATATTGCGCTGATCAAAACTGCTGGTCCCGGCATGGGTGAAGTTCCACGAGCCGATCGCCAGGCGCCCCCCATGAGGGGCGTGAAAGAGCCAGGCCTTGGCATGGGTGATTTCGGTGAGCGGATCAGGCGCAGACGGGTTTTTGTGGAAGGCGAGCGCGTCCGTCTCGATGCAGGCCGCCAACGCTTCGCTCCAGGGCGTCCGGAAGTACCGGCCCTCCAAGCGGTCTGCGACCAGAGCCACCTTCAAATCAGGATTACCTGATTGCGCCCGGAGTCGCTCCAGCAAGTCGGGCATGTCGGCCGCCAGGTAGGGGGACCAGACCTGCAGCGAGGTGATGCGGTCCTGCACCATGAGATGCTCAAGGAAGGTGCGTTTGTCGAAACTGTGCACGAATTGCCAATCAGGCCCCTCGGCCAGACGAGGCTGGGTGCGCCAGCGGAGCTCAAGTTCCAGAGGCCCGGCCAAGGCATCGAAGAACCTCTGAATCTGCTTGTATTGCTCGTTATTGCAGACGCGCTGGAAGGTGAACACCTCCTGATTGCGCCCCCAGCCGCCGACGCTCAGGTTCGCGCTGCCCGCACCCAACACCATGTCCCCTTTCTTACTCTCCAGAAAGATGAGCTTGGGATGAAACAACGTGTGCTCGGTAAAACCAGGGTGAGTGTTCAGGGCGCGAACAGATACACAGTGAACGTTGATGGCCGTGCGCTTGTACTGGTCGGCCCCCATCATTCGCTTGTCGCAGAACACCCGGAAGTCTATGTCTTTCTCAACCAGGTGTGCCTGGAAGCCTTCGAAGTCCAGGCGGTTGCGCGGCGGGTCCATATTCAGCACTGCCGGCAGCAGATGGGATTCGACAAACCCCAGATTGAGGTTGAAGGTGGTCAGCCAGACGCGTTTGAGCTCGCCCATTTCCTTCAGTTGCTGTTTGAAGGCCTCGATCAGTTTCATGCGGCCACCCCGTGCAAGCCCGCAAGCAAGTGCCGGAACTGGGGAATGTAGTACTGGTGCACCCAGCCACCCAACGGTCGCTCGGCAGGGGTCGGCTCACTGCGGGGCCGCACATAAATCTTTAGCTGGTTACCATCTTCCCGGGTCACCCATGGCGACAGGCCACGACTTTCCATAATGAGCGCGTGATAGCTCAACAATGCGTCCATCTGTGCGTCGGCGCCGCCCTGCCCTGCCACGTTCAACAAACTTTGCAGACGTGCTTGCCCGGTAGTGGAAAGCACCGTCGTCATGGACGTGTCTGCATTGATGGCAGCCGCACAGGTGGCCAGGGTTGAGGTATTACGCCCCAAGGCTTTCCAGCGCTGCCAGACCCTTCTGACGGGCTGGGTCTTCTCGGCCAGCATCAGGTGGAACAACAGGTCCACCTCGCTGAGCAGCGGTTCCAGCAAGCGTACATGCGCGAGCTTTCGCTGTGCGTCTTTTGCCAGCGGCTGTTTCATCGCCTCCTCGAAGACCTTCGCAGCAGACCCGTCGCCGTGCTTGGGCGAACTCAACACGTTATACAAGGCTCCCGGGGCACCCCGATCCAGGCCTGTGATGGACAACCAGAAATCGCATGTTCTGGCACCTACCGCCGCCGATGACGCAAAGGCCTCGACCATAGCCTTGGGAAGCGTTGCTGGTATGTCCTGGAAGTCAGTCTTAGGCTGGCTGCGACTGCTTGCCAGTAGGTCTTTCAAGTGAGGACGCAGGAGGTTGTATAGACGAAAAAGCGTTGGAGTGTTGCTGATCAACGCATCTACGTCTTTCCACAGCAGCGTGGCCGTGGGCAGGTTGTAGCGATAGTGACGGTCGAAGAAGCCCATTTCCACCAACGGCGTCTTGTAGCGGCCGCTCACGCCCAGCAGGGTTTGCCGAACCAGCACCTGCGCTTCGGGGACATGGCTGAAGGTGAGCGAAGGGTTCCCTGTACTGTCGAACCAGCCTCTTCGCCCCTTGCTGATCCCCAGCACGCCAGTGGTTTCGAGGCCCGCGGTATTTTCATGGGCGATGACGCTGTAGACGTTGAGGTTTTCCAAGTACACCAAACAGGCATGCTTGAACTTGAGGTCGTGTTTGCCGTTGTAGATTTTCCTCAACCCGATGCCTAGCGCAATCGAGTCGTCCTCGACCAGGCTCTTGATCAAGAAGTGATTGAACAGGTTCAGGGTGAAATTGCGGATATCGTTGGAAATGGAACTGATCCGGTTCTTGAAAATCTGCTGGCCAAACCCAGACCAGATCACCTGCAACCCCAAGGGGTCGATATTCAGTTCATTACCGAGGCTTTCGTCGTACTCGGTCAGAAAAGCATCTAGCAACACACCCGGATACCTCTAAAACGGACAATCCCTTTGTATCCGCCCTTGAAGCTGGCTAGATCCAACCCGGCCCGAAAAATTGCATTTTGCCACTATAACTGTCAAGGCCGGTGCCGTCGTCGAGTAGGGTATTTTTCAAGCCAAGATGCCCTGTGCTCGATGGCTTGCTCTGGGTGCTATGCACCGGCGCTGCTTGGCGAGATATGCCAGACCGCTTCGGCCCATGGTCAACAGTGTATCAACGGTTCTGGGGCTGGCGAACCCACAGAACGTTCGATCGGATACTCAAACGCTTACGCCTTAGCTGGATGAGCAAGGTTTGATTATTTGCAGACTTGGATGAATCGACTCTACAGCAGCACGCGGGCACTCGTATTCGACCGCCCGCGTACTGCGCCTAGCTACCCGACACATGTCCCAACCGCACCGGCCACTTTGCGTTAGCGGAGCCGAACAAGAACTGGGCTACGCATAACCTGCTTTGGTTCCAGGTCACCGAGGGAGAATGTCTGGGCGTTCCAGTTCCTGCCCTACCCCAGTTGGGCGTACACCGAAAGCCACCCGGAGCCATACTGGAATTTGTCAGGAATCGCCATTAGCGGTCGGTCGCATATCCAGTGCGGTTGGGGGCAATAATGGGGGCAAATTTCAATTTTCTCTGCCTGAAACTGCCGTCCTAGAGCCCAGTCAAAATGTTTTTTGGGGACCCAGATAGCCTGTAATGGAGTTCCAGAAAATCCCATAAAATTGTTTTATAACAAGCGCTTATTGGAAATTTAGGTTCATTGCCGCCTGTCTAAATCCAATGGATTCCACGACTCATGGGGGCATCATTGGGGGGCAAATTTCGGTTCCTTAGAAAGGATGGCCCCACCGATGCCCTCAGATAACATGGCTGTTTTCAAACGAAAACTCAGCGATGCCTTGGTTCGCTCGCTGACCGAACCCGGCAAACACGCTGATGGCGAAGTCCCTGGTCTCTACTTGGAGGTGAGGGCGTCGAGCAAGGTCGGCAAAGCTCCCTCCAAGTTCTGGCGCTTGAAGTATCGACTGCATGGTAAGGAAAACCGCTTCTCCATCGGGGCTTACCCCGACATTGGTCTCAAGGAGGCGCGCGACATTACCCGCGGCGCACGCCGCGATGTGGCTAACCAAACCGCACCGCTCAGGGCCAAGACCGCCAAGATCGAAGCACACCTGCTCAACGAGGTGCGCACCTTCGAATACGTAGCCAAGCAATGGCTGGCATTCAAGTCTGCCGAACTGGTAACCAAATCCATCACGGGGTTTAACGGAGCGCTGAACAAGCACATCTTGCCCGCAATCGGTAAAAAGCCGGTCAGCGAGATCAGGCTGGAGCACATCACTACAATCACTACGGAGCTGCGCCGCCAGAGCACGATGGCCATGGCCCGGCGACGGTAAGCACCCAATTCATAGTGCCGCGCCGTCAACCAGGGTGACGCCCCCAAGTATTCGTTTAACGCGCAGGCATCAACGCCGTAATCGATACGTACACGTCGCAACCCTCCTCTACCTCCAACCATGGTGCCAACCCTGCGCGCCGAACAACTGGCCGCGCCGGTCAAGCAACTGCTTGGCGATATTGAACACCTGTTGCGGCCGCAAGCCTTTGATCCAGCCATAGCGGATATGACGATTTCGATTGCTTCGACCGACTACGCCTTGCGCGCTGTGGTCGTGCCGTTCCTCGCCGCCCTGCGCGCCCAGGCGCCAAATATCCGCATGGCCGTGCAACCGGTGGACGCGCAGCAACTCCCCGGTCAACTGGAACGCGGTGATATCGATATGGCCCTCGTCACCCCGGACAGCACAGCGCCCGGCCTGCACGCAGCGGCGTTGTTTGAGGAGCGCTATGTGTGCGTGATGCGCGCCGATCACCCTGACGCATCAGGCAAGACCCTGACACTGGAGCGCTTCTGCGCCCTCGACCATGTGCTGGGTTATCGCAGATGGAGCGTCCGACGATTGAGCGTTACACGGTACGCCAGCCCTAACAACACAAACCACCCCGGCGCCAGGTACAACGCCTGGCGCGTGTCGTCCTTGAGCGTGAGCAACACCAGCACACCGGCAAAAAAAGCCAGGGTGACCCAGCACATCAACCTTCCACCCGGCATCTTATAGCCCGATGCCTGGTGCAAGGCTGGGCGCGACTTTCGATAAGCCAGGTAAGACAACAGGATGATCGACCAGACAAACATGAACAGCAGCGCCGACAGCGTGGTGATCAAGGTGAACGCCTGCATCAGGTTAGGAATCAGGTAGATCAGCATGGCGCCCAGCAGCAGGCAGGCGCAAGAAAACAGCAAGCCATTGGACGGCACCGCACGCTTGGACAACCGCTGAAAGGCACGCGGCGCGTCCCCCTCCAGCGCCAGCCCGAAAAGCATACGGCTGGTGGAAAACACTCCACTGTTGGCCGATGAAGCCGCCGAGGACAGCACCACAAAATTGATCCAGGCCGCCGCAGCCGGCAGGCCAGCAATCAGAAACAATTCAACAAACGGGCTCTTGTCCGCCACCACTTCGCGCCAGGGTGTCACCACCATGATGGTGGCTAGTGCGAACACGTAGAAAATGATGATGCGCACCGGTATCGAGTTGATTGCGCGCGGCAACGTCACCCGAGGGTTGCGGGTTTCGGCTGCCGCAGTGCCGACCAGTTCGATGCCGACAAAGGCAAAAATCGAGATTTGGAAACCGGCGAAAAAGCCCATCCAGCCATGGGGAAACATCCCGCCGTCGTTCCATAGATTATCCAGACGTGCCCCATGGCTCGCGCTCAACGTGCCGGAGCTCACCAGCAAGTGCGCACCCACGGCCACCAGTCCAGCAATCGCCACGAGTTTGATCATGGCAAACCAGAACTCGATTTCGCCAAACAGTTTGACGGTGATCAGATTGAGCGACAGCAACAGCCCGACACACAATAACGCAGGCAACCACTGCGGCGCGTCCGGAAACCAGAACTGCGCGTAGGCTGATACCGCAATCACATCGGCAATGCCGGTGACCACCCAGCACAACCAATAGGTCCAACCTGTGAAAAAGCCGGCCCAGGGTCCCAGCAAGTCCGTCGCGAAGTCGATGAACGACTTGTACTCTAGGTTGGACAGCAGCAACTCCCCCATCGCCCGCATGACGAAAAACAGCATGGCGCCAATGATCATGTACACAAACAGAATCGAAGGCCCCGCCAAGCTGATGCTTTTGCCAGAGCCCATGAACAAACCGGTGCCGATGGCGCCGCCCAGGGCGATCAGTTGGATATGGCGGTTCGACAGGCTGCGTTTGAGGTCGCCATGGCCTTGCTCTGCTGCATCATTCATGCGGGTATCCTGGGCTTCGGTAAGTCGGGTATTGCGTACTGACTAGTGGTAGCCGTCTTCGGCGCGCACCTTACCGCGGAATACGTAGTAGCTCCAGAACGTGTAGCCGAGAATAAACGGCAGGATGAACAGCGCCCCGACTAACATAAAGCCCTGGCTCTGCGGCGGCGATGACGCCTCAATGATCGAGATCGACGGTGGGATGATGTTGGGCCACAAGCTGATGCCCAGCCCGCTGTAGCCAAGGAACACCAAGGCCAGCGTCAGCAGGAACGGTGCGTAATGCGCGCCGTTCGCCACGGTGCGCAGCAGGTAAAACAGCACCACTGCGACCAATACAGGCACGGGCAAAAACCACAGCATATTCGGCAGGCTGAACCAGCGCGCCGCGATGTCGCTGTGGGCCAGTGGCGTCCAGATACTCACCACCACCAGCACCGCCAACAACACCAGCGCCAAGGGCCGGGCCAAACGGTGCATCTGGTCTTGCAACCGGCCCTCGGTCTTCATGATCAGCCAGGTGCAACCCAGCAATGCGTAGGCCACCACCAGGCCCGCGCCGCAGAACAGACTGAACGGAGTCAACCAATCGAAAGCTCCACCTGCATAAGCACGGTCAACCACGCTGAAGCCGTCGATAAATGCGCCCAGGGCCACGCCCTGGAAGAAGGTCGCCACCAGCGAGCCACCGATAAATGCCTTGTCCCACAGGTGCTGTTTAGCCTTGCTCGCCTTGAAGCGAAACTCGAACGCCACACCTCGAAAGATCAAGCCGACCAGCATCAGCACCAGCGGCAGATACAGCGCCGAGAGCACCACCGCATAGGCCAACGGAAACGCCCCAAACAATGCGGCACCACCCAGCACCAACCAGGTTTCATTGCCATCCCATACAGGCGCAACGGTGTTCATCATCACGTCACGGTCGCGCTCGGCGGGTACAAACGGGAAAAGAATCCCGATGCCCAGGTCGAAGCCGTCCATGACCACATACATCATCACCCCAAAAATAATGATGATTGCCCAAATCAGCGGCAGGTCGATACCCATGAGTCAATTCTCCTCGTCAGCAGCCGAAAGCGGTCGCGCCGGTGTACGGGTCTGGCCTGGGCCACCCGCTAGCGAATGTGCTGCGTGCGGCTGCGGCCCCTTGCGTACCAGGCGCATCATGTAGCCGATGCCCGTGCCAAACAGGGCGAAGTACACCACCACGAATATCACCAGGGTGAAGGTCAGTTGTTCGACCGAATGGCGTGAGGCCGCGTCGACCGTACGCATCACGCCATACACCACCCAGGGCTGTCGGCCAACTTCGGTGGTGATCCAGCCCGCGAGCATCGCGATCAGCCCCGATGGCCCCATAAACAGTGCGAGGTACAGGAATGGCCGGCACTGGTACAGCGTGCCGCGCTTGCGCAGCCACAGGCTCCACAAACCCAGTGCGATCATCAGCATGCCCAGCCCCGCCATGATGCGGAACGACCAGAACACGATGGTCGAATTGGGCCGGTCTTCGGGCGCAAACGACTTGAGTGCAGGTATCTGATGGTCCAGGCTGTGGGTCAGGATCAAACTCCCCAGGTAGGGAACCTCAATACTGAAGCGGGTTTTCTCCTGCACCATGTCCGGCCAGCCAAACAAGATCAATGGCGTCGGTTCGTCATTGGTGTTTTCCCAATGGCCTTCGATGGCGGCCAGTTTCGCCGGCTGGTGCTCCAGCGTATTCAGCCCGTGCATATCGCCAATCAGCGCCTGCAAAGGCGCGACGACCAGCGCCATCCACATGGCCATAGAAAGCATGCGGCGCACCGCGGGGTTATCGCGCTTCTTCAGCAAATGCCAGGCGCCCGACGCCCCGACAAAGAATGCGGTGGCAACAAACGCTGCCGTCGCCATATGTGCCAAGCGGTAAGGGAACGAAGGGTTGAAAATCACCGCCAGCCAGTCGGTGGGCACCACTTGACCATTGACGATCTCGTAGCCTTGGGGTGTCTGCATCCAACTGTTGGACGCCAAAATCCAGAACGTGGAGATGATCGTGCCCAACGCCACCATACAGGTCGAGAAAAAGTGCAGACCCCGTCCGACGCGGTTCCAGCCAAACAGCATGACTCCCAGAAAGCCGGCCTCAAGGAAGAACGCCGTCAACACTTCATAAGTCAGCAGCGGCCCGGTAATGGAGCCTGCAAACTGTGAAAAGCCACTCCAGTTGGTGCCGAACTCATAGGCCATGACCAGGCCGGAGACGACGCCCATACCAAAGTTCACCGCAAAGATTTTGGACCAAAAGTGGTAAAGATCACGGTACGTATCATCGCGGCTCTTGAGCCACAGCCCTTCCAGCACCGCCAGGAAACTGGCCAGCCCAATGGTGATGGCTGGGAAGATGATGTGAAATGATACAGTGAATGCAAATTGCAGTCGGGCGAGGTCAATCGCCGATAGCGTGGACATGGGCAACCTCGAATAGAAAGTGACTCAGCGCCGGCGAAACAACGGCCGCGGCTCGATAACGGAACGTCCATACAACACGCTCATGCCACTCAGTCCCTTGAGAGCGTCTTCAGCGGATTTGTCTTCGCGAATGGCGAAGCTGGTGAAGCCGCATTGGCGCATATGGCTGAGCTGATCACGCAATACGTCGCCAATTGCGCGCAACTCGCCCTCCCAGCCCATGCGTGTGCGCAACAGGTAGGCTTGGCTGTAGGCGCGGCCGTCGCGAAAGCTCGGAAAATCCAAAGCGATCATCGGCACTAGGTAGAGCCAGGGGGCAAGGTCGTCCAACTCGTCGTCCGGGCCCAACCACACGCCGTGCAGGCTCATCCGGTGCAGCGGTTGTGTGGCCTGATACGCCAGCCAGCGTGCCAGAGACAGAATCAAAGGGCCCGACGGCAGCTCACCGTCCTGGTCGCGAATCAGCGTCCAGGCATCATCGAGGGCCAGGTACGCAGCATCTTCCCCCAGTTTGAGCAGGTTATTCATGCCGCCGGCTCCTGACGTGCCGAATACACGCGCTCTTTGAACGGCTCGATACCTATGCGGGTGAAGGTATCGATGAAGTTTTCGTCGATCTCGCGATAGTCCGCGAAGGTGTGCACCACTGTTTCGATCACACCAGGGATCTGCTCGGCACTGAATGACGGCCCGATCACTTTGCCCAGCGCGGCCGCCTTGCCTTGAGCACCACCCAAGGTGATCTGGTACCACTCCTGCCCGTTTTTATCGACGCCGAGGATGCCGATGTTGCCAATATGGTGGTGACCGCAGGCGTTCATACAACCTGAAATGTTCAAGCTGAAATCGCCGAGGTCGTGCAGATAATCCAGGTCAGCGAAACGCGCTTGGATCGCCGCCGTGATCGGCAACGAACGGGCGTTGGCCAACGCACAAAAATCACCGCCTGGGCAAGCGATGATGTCGGTCAGCAAACCGGCATTCGCTACGCCAAGCCCCTGTGCACTGGCGAGTGTCCAGAGAGCGTGCAGATCGGTTTTGCGCACATCGGGCAGGATCAGGTTTTGCTCATGGGCAATGCGGATCTCGCCAAAGCCAAACCTATCGGCCCAGTCCGCGACGGCTTCCATCTGCGCGGCGCTGAGGTCGCCAGGCGGTGTTTCGGCACCGGGTTTGGTCGACAGCACGACGCTGACATAACCCGGCACTTTATGCCCCTGTGTATTGCGCGCTACCCAGCGGGCAAAGTCGGCCGAGGCCATTAACTGCGTACCGAAACTCAGGGAGTCATCGGGCAATACTGCATAGTCCGGGCGGACAAACGCATCAGCGACACGCTGGTACTCGGCGTCGGTCAGTTGCGCCGGACCATCCCTGAGATGCTGCCATTCCTGCTCGACTTCCGCTGCAAAGGCTTCGATGCCCAAGGCCTTGACCAGGATCTTGATGCGCGCCTTGTACTTGTTGTCCCGCCGACCGTGACGGTTATAGACCCGCAACACCGCCTCGACGTAGGACAACAAATGCTCCCACGGCAAGTCTTCGCGGATCTGCTGCGACAGAATCGGTGTGCGCCCGAGCCCACCACCGACCATTACACGCAAGCGTTTTTCGCCCGCGGCATTGGCGTACAGGTACAGGCCGATGTCATGCATCATGATCGCCGCGCGGTCTTTTTCGGCAGAGCAAATGGCGATCTTGAATTTGCGCGGCAGGTACAAGAACTCAGGATTGATGGTCGACCACTGTCGCAGGATTTCAGCCAAGGGGCGCGGGTCGATCAGCTCGTCATCGGCGACACCGGCAAAGGCTTCGGTGGTGATGTTGCGTACGCAGTTGCCCGAGGTTTGAATCGCGTGCATATCCACGTCGGCGAGGCGCTGGAGAATGTCCGGCACCTGGTGCAACTCGATCCAGTTGTACTGCAAGTTCTGGCGCGTGGTGAAGTGGCCGTAGCCGCGATCAAAGTCACGGGCGATATGAGCCAGGGTGCGCAATTGATGGGACGCGAGGGTGCCGTAGGGAATCGCGACCCGCAGCATGTACGCATGCTTTTGCATGTACAGGCCGTTTTGCAGGCGCAACGGCAGAAATTCTTCCTCGGCCAGTTCGCCTGCTAGAAAGCGTTCCACTTGATCACGAAACTGCGCGACCCGCTCATGCACGACGGCACGGTCGTATTCGTCGTATTGGTACATCGTCATAGGCCTCATCAGCGCCTGCCCTCTTTACGGGGCAGATTCGATGCCGAGCACTATCCTCCGATGCCATGCACTGAAACAGATTCACATTATTGATAAAAAAGCAGATCAGATTAGCCTAAGAGCTATCAATGCGGTCAGTAATCTGATCTGTATGTAATAAGCAAATATCACTCTGTTATTAAAAATCGGGAATTCATCGATCTAGCGCCCCTTGACCCGATAGCTCAATTGCGCCCGGGTCATCCCCAGCATTTGCGCGGCCACCGTGTAGTTGCCCTGGCTGCGCTGCATGGCAGTGTCCACCAGCGAGCGTTGGAGTTCTTCAAGCGAGGAGCCAAGCACCACTGGCTCACCTCTCAGGAAATCAGCCAGGCGCCTTAACGGCGGCTCACCCTCAGACTTCGCAGGTCTCACCGTAGCCACGGCAGGCGCCGGCGTCATCGCCAAATGCCCGTGGGCATTGAGGCCAATCGCCTCGTTGAGGGGGTTGCTGGCGCCCAGCGCCAAGTGATGGATATCCATCAGCTCATGGTCTTGGGCACTGATGACACCGCGCTCGATCAGGTTTTGCAGCTCACGGATATTCCCCGCGAACGGATGTGCCAAAAAGGCGTTCACCAGTCGGCTGGTAAAGCCGCTGACCGTACGGCCATGACGCTGGCAAAACCTGCGCAGAAAGTGATTCATCAGCAACGGAATGTCATCGCGCCGTTCGCGCAGCGGTGGCAAATGAATCGGGTAGACGTTCAGTCGGTAGTACAAGTCCTCACGAAAACGCCCGGCCTTGACCTCTTCCAGCAGGTCAAGATTGGTCGCTGCCACAACCCGAACATCGACCGGAATCAGCTTACTGCCGCCGACCCGTTCAATCTCCCCTTCCTGAAGCACGCGCAGCAATTTGCCTTGGGAAGCCAAGCTGAGGGTGGTGATTTCATCAAGAAACAGCGTGCCGCCATCGGCCCGTTCAAAGCGCCCACTGCGCGAGCGGTCTGCCCCGGTGAATGCGCCGCGCTCGACGCCGAACAACTCCGACTCCACCAGGTTTTCGGGCAAGGTGGCGCAGTTGAGCGCAATGAACGGCTTCTTGCTGCGCGGACCTAGCGTATAGAGGCGGTGAGCGAACAGTTCTTTGCCGACACCCGACTCACCGGTGAACAATACCGTGGCCTGGGTCGAAGCCACCCGCCGCAGCATGTGGCACGCGGCGGTGAAGGCCGATGAAACACCGACCATGTGCCTGGCATCCTCACTGTCGCCTGGCTCGTCACTCCCCGTATAGGCACTGCGATTGAGGAAGTCTTCGGCATTGAAGTGATCCAGATCGCCTTGTACGTCCGGCCATTGCTGCGCTGGTTTGCCGATGATCCGACATTGGCTGTGCCCAGTGGAGCGGCATTCGACTTCACGATAGACAATCAAGCGCCCCAGCAATGTCGAGGCGTAACCACTGGCATAACCAATCTGCATCCAGCACGCCGACTCGCTACCGATGCCATGGGCGGCAATATGGCTGTCGTCTTCGATAGAGTTGTGCCAGAGAAACTCGGCATAAAAGTGCTGGTTGGCATTGTCGAATTCAAAACGCACCACCTCGTTTTTCACCAGCCCTTGCAGTGAATGCAGGCGTGGACCGGCCGAAAACAGCGCCGCGTGGTCGCCTTCCGGCCAGCGTTCGCTGACCAACTGCGCATCGCGCGCGCCCGCCATCCAGCCTAATCGGGTGAATAACCCACGGGTTTTGTCCAGGCCGATGGTCTCGGTCAATTCGCGGCGCAACGCTCCCAGCGCAAGACTGTGCATCAGCATGACGCGCTGGCCGCACAGCCAGATGCTGCCGTCTTGCGGGGCGAAGGCAACGGTTTCAGCGAGTTGTTCAAGAGTGGGCACATGCCCGAGGGTGAGATGATCCTGAGGATCGCTCAGCAGGTCAGGCACGCAGGCGCCTGGATTACTTATGTTCGGCGAGATCATCACGGCGTTCCTGACGCTTGCCGCCCCCGTACCGGGTGCGACAAACAGTGGAGATGGATGGGCGCAATAGTCCCATCCGCCGCAGCAACTGCCTAGGCGACAGCGTCTTGAGTGTTCGGTAATCGAACAGTCAAGACGCTGCTTATTCCGTTACAAGCCGTGGCCAGAAGCGAGGATGTGCGAGTGCATACCGCCGTCTACGGCCAGGTTGGTGCCGCGCATCCAGCGCGAACCGTCGCTAAGCAAAAACGCCACCACTGGCGCGATATCCGTGGCCCGGCCTGGGCGATCCATGGTTTTCATGTCTTCCTCGGCACGGGCACCGAGGGTCTCGATGAAGTCCTTGAGAATCGGTGTGTCCACCGGGCCAGGGCTGACTGCATTCATGCGAATCCCGCGCTCGCGCCAGGTCCAGCGGTTTTGCAGGGTCCAGGCGATCAAGGCTTCCTTGGAGAAGAAATAGCTGCGCGGGCCGATAATCTCGTGCTGCTCACAGAAAGCTGCTGTATCGGCAAAGCTCAGGCTTTCAGCGGCCTTGATGCTCGCCACGGCGTCTGGCCAGCCCGCGCCGGCCAGAGAGGCCAGGTTGACGATAGAGGCGTTATCCGCAAGTTTGGGCAGTAGCCTCAGGGTCAGATACTTGAGACCGACCAGGTTGACCTTGATCACCCGCTCGGCGTTTTGGGTTGGCGGCAGACCGGCGATATTTGCCAGGCCGTCGATACCCCGAGGCAGTTGCGCGAGCAAGGCATCGATCGACTCCTGAGAGGAAAGGTCCGCCTGGATAAACTGATCGACCTCCACCTTGGGTGGGTTGATGTCCACCCCAATCACCCGTGCACCTTGCTCGCGGGCGATACGTGCGGTTTCTTCACCAATACCGGAAGACACCCCGGTGATGACCAGCGTTTTATTGTTCAACATGAAAACTCTCCGGCGCAGGGCTTAAAAAGGGTACTGACGTGGGCTGTGCTGAACGCTGATCCAGTGATCGGTGGTGAATTCCTCGATGGCCCAGTCGCCATTGAAGCGCCCCAGCCCGGAGTTTTTCTCGCCGCCGAATGGCGCGTGGGCTTCGTCGTTGACCGGGATATCGTTGACGTGGGTCATGCCCGCCGTGATCTGGCGGGCGAAGCGCGCACCGCGCTCCAGGTCGCCGCTGAACACCGCGCTGGACAGGCCGAATTCGCTGTCATTGGCCAACGCCAGGGCATGATCTTCATCCCGAGCGCGCTGGATACCAACCAAGGGCCCGAAGATCTCTTCGCGAGCAATTTCCATATCGTGGGTGACATCGGCAAACACATGGGGCGGCAGCAATTGGCCTAGCACCTCTCCTTCCACCACTACGCGCGCGCCCTCCTCCTTGGCGCGCCCGATTTTTGCCACCAGCCCCTGCAATTGTTTGGCGTTGATGATTGGCCCGATCACGGTGTCGGCTTCGTCAGGGTTGCCGACCTTAAGCGTGCGCACGCGCTCGGCGTAACGCGCCACGAACGCGTCATAGAGACCGTCTTCCACGATGATGCGGTTGATCGCCATGCAGATCTGCCCCTGATGCAGGAACTTGCCCATCACTGCGGCATTTACCGCCTGTTCCAGGTCAGCATCTGCCAGCACCACGAACGGGCTGTTACCGCCCAATTCTAACGCGACATGCTTGAGATGCTCGCCACCGCTGGCCAACCGACCAATGTTCAAGCCCACCGGGGTGGAGCCGGTGAAGGAAATGAATGTCGGCACCTCGTGGGCCACGAACGCATCGCCAATTTTGGCGCCTGAACCCACCACCACACTGAGTAAACCGGCCGGCAGCCCGGCTTCTTCGTAGATCCGCGCCAGCAGCAGGCCACCAGTGACCGGTGTGTCGCTCGCGGGTTTGATCACCACCGCATTGCCCAAAGCAAGTGCCGGAGCCACCGAACGCTGGCTCAGGTGCAACGGGAAGTTCCACGGGCTGATCACCCCGACCACACCCAGCGGTTCGCGGTAGACGCGATTCTCTTTGCCGGGCACGTTGGACGGCAAAATCCGCCCATGCACGCGGGCCGGGAAGGATGCCGATTCCAAGGTAATGCCGCGTGCCGCACCCCATTCGATTTGTGCTTTAAGTCGGGTGCTGCCGGACTCGCGGATGATCCAGTCGATGATTTCTTCGCGGCGCTGATCAAAGATCTGCACCACCTTGTGCATCACTGCGGCCCGAGCGGCGGGGCCGGTGGCGGCCCATTGCTTTTGCGCCTCGGCGGCTTTGCGGTAGGCCTCATCCAGGTCGTCGCGGTCAGCCTGGACAATCTCGGTCAGCAGGCTGCCATCGAACGGATTGTGTACCAGCAACACACTGCCATCGCGGCCGTCACGCCAGTGGCCGCCAATGAATTGTTGGTTGAAGACAGGGAATTTTTCGGCAAGGTGAGTCATGAAAAACCTCTTATTGGTCTAGCCCCGAAATGAGGGGTACACACTTGAACGGTCCAACTGCCCTGTTCTCCTATCAATTCACATGCCAAGACGTAGGACGGGTATTTGAGCCTTTGAAACCGGGAGAGTACGAAAAATAGCATGCGCCATACAGACGTGCGCCTGCCCATCCACTTAAGCATTTCATTCACGAAATTCTCAAATGGATGGTCAGGCGCGCTGTTCGCCGAACCAGGTTAAAAGTCGAAAAAAACCGTCTCCAGCTCGCCTTGTACGCGGATGTCAAAACGATAAGCCAACTTGCCCTCCACCGTACAACGCTTGGCGATCAGCGTTTCGCGGCGCTGCGGTTGCTCGATCAGGTTCAACACCGGGTCAACCGCGTTAGCCTGCGCTTCATCCTCGAAATACAGGCGCGTGTGCAAGTGAATATTGATGCCGCGCGCAAACAGAGAGACGTTGACGTGCGGCGCCATCGGCACGCCTGCTGCGTTGTTCACAGTGCCAGGTTTGATGGTGTTGACCGTCCACTCGCCGCTGTCGGTGGTGGCCGTTCGGCCAAAACCGTTGAACGGTTTTTCCAGGTTAAATTCGGCGTCGTAAACGCCAGCGTGGTCGGCCTGCCAGAGTTCCAGGAACGAGTCGCGGATCAAGTGACCATTGCCATCGTAAACACTGCCGATCAGCACAATGTGCTCCCCCGGCGCGCCAGGTTTTGCCATCTCGTTCCAGATTTCCTGCTCGCGGGGCGCATTGCCCGCCGCTTCCAGCGCAAGGCCGATGTGCACGTACGGACCGGCTGTTTGTGAAGGCGTTTCCTGCAACAGTTCAATAGCCATGGGGCACGCCTCCTCAGCGGTTTTCGAAGTGGGTCTGGCGCTGGCCGCGCAACACGATATCAAAGCGATAGGCCAGGCAATCCATGGGGTTGGCCATGCTCATGTCGAGTTTGGCGATCAGGCTTTGCACCGCGTCCGGGTTGGCAATCGACTTGACAATCGGGCACATCGGGATCAACGGGTCGCCTTCAAAATACAGCTGGGTGATCAGCCGCGTGGCAATCGATGGTCCGCTGATGGAGAAGTGAATATGCGCCGGGCGCCAGTCGTTGGGGCCGTTGCGCCAAGGGTATGGGCCGGGCTTGACCGTGCGGAAACTGTAGTTGCCATCGCGATCGGTGATGGCGCGACCCACACCGCCAAAATTGGGGTCAATAGGTGCCAGGTAGCTGTCTTTCTTGTGACGGTAGCGGCCGCCGGCATTGGCTTGCCACATCTCCACCAAGGTGTTGGCCACCGGCTTGCCGTATTGGTCGCAGACCCGGCCGGCGACGATGATGCGCTCGCCGATGGGCAAGCCACCTTGATTGAAGTTCAGCAGCAGATCGTTGTCGTACTGGCCCATCTTGAGGTGGGAAAAGTCCGGCCCGCTGGTTTCCGAAACCGACTGGGGAATACTCACCAGTGCCTGGCGCGGCGAACGCAGAATTGAGGTTTTGTAGTCAGGTGCCAGGGCTTTGGGGTGCCAATTACGGTCACGAATGACGAAGCGGCTAGTGTGCGCATCAGACATATCGATTTCCTTATTATTGTGGGAAGAAACTGCCTGTGCAGTCGGCAGCGCCCCCATTCTCCCTAGCTACGCCCTCATTCAATATTGAAATAAACCCCACCATCCATAACCGGATGGTTATGGATAGACGTCCTCACGCTAAGCCTGGCCCACTTCGCGCAGCACCGCCACACACCACTGCGCGGCCAACGGCATGGGTAGCGCAGGATTGCTGCATAGCCCCACCGAACCGCCGGGTTCTCGCACGCCCAATTCCAGCTCTACCAGCTCACCTCGACTCAGGTCTTGCCTGACAGCGTCAAAGGGCGCGACCCAGATCGCATCGCTGCACTCGACATAACGCCGGCTCAGGGTCAGGGATAACGTCTCCAAGCGCTGGCGTGGTGGGCTGATGCCGTGCTGCACAAACAGGCTGTCGGCGAATTTGCGGATGGTGGTACCCGCCAATGGCAGCACCAGCGGGTAGTCCTCAAGGCGCTCCGGCACCAGCGGCTCAGCCAATAATGGATGCCCGCCTCTCACCACTAACGTCATTGACTCACTGTACAAGTGCTCAAAAGACAGGCCCAGGATCTGCGGACTGTCGGTCATGCGGCCAACCACCAGATCCAGCTCGCCGACGCGCAGCTGGGACAGCAGGTAGGCGCTTGGCCCCGTCGCCACGCTCACCACCAGCGCGGGATGTCGGGCGTGCAGGCGGCGCACCACCTCCGGCACCAACAGGCTTTCCACGGTGGACAGCACGCCAAGGCGCGCGGTGACCGGCTCATGCTCGCCGGAGCGCAAACAGTTTACCCCTTCACGCAGCGCCATGACGCTGGGCCCGGCGTACCGCAGAAACGCTACGCCAGCGTCCGTCAGCGCGGCGCCTTTCTTGCTGCGCACGAACAGGCTGGTCGCCAGCAGAGTTTCCAGCTCCTTGAGGGTCTTGGACAGCGCCGGCTGGCTGATTGCTAGCTTGTCCGCAGCACGCGCCAGACTGCCCTGGCGCGACACTTCAAGGAAACACACCAGGTGGCGAAACTTGATACGGGTGTCAATGTTCACAGGCGTTCACTGCCCTTTGAGGTCTGGTATCCGTTAGCGCTGGATACGAAATTGGGTGGGCGACTGCCCGGTGCTGCGCTTGAAAAAACGCGAGAAATACGCAGGTTCCGAAAAGCCCAGGCTGTCGGACACCTGGTTGACGGTCATGGTGGTGTAGACCAAATCGCGCTTGGCCTCCAGCAGCAGACGCTGATTGACCATTTGCAAGGCCGATTGCCCGCTGAGGCGTCGGCACAGGGCATTGAGGTGCGCCGTGCTGATCCCTAGCATCGCCGCGTACTGCTCGATGGGCAGATGCTCGCGAAAGCGCAGCTCTAACGCGCGCGTGAACGCCTGCAAGTGCTCACGGCCACGGTCCAATTGCACGGCGTCCGAAGGCAGGCGCTCCAGGTTGCGACGGCTAAGCCAAATCGACAGCGCCGTGATCAAGGCGTGCAGCATCGAATCTCGATGGGAATGTTGCTGGCTGTATTCCTGGGTGATGGCCGAGAACAATGTGTCCAGGTACGGGTGCGTGGAACCGATGGTGTAGCAGGCAGCCGTGGTTAGCACCGGGCTATTGAGCTCGGCGCCGAGCTGTTCCACCAGCGGCTGCGCCAGGCTGAGGACATGCCCCTGGATGTCCTCGGAAAACTTGAAGGTGTGCACGCTCAGCGCTGGCACCACTTGCAAGGACGGCGAGTCGATGTGGTTAACCACCTCTTCGACCTTCAACGTCGCCCGCCCTGCCTGCACATACAGCAACTGCACCAGATCGCTGTGGCGGTGGGGTTTGATTTCCCAACTGTGCAGCTTGCTGCGCTCGGGGATTGATTCGCAATGAATCAAATCGGGCG
Organism: Pseudomonas sp. FP2335; assembly: GCF_030687535.1. Lineage (NCBI taxonomy): Bacteria > Pseudomonadati > Pseudomonadota > Gammaproteobacteria > Pseudomonadales > Pseudomonadaceae > Pseudomonas > Pseudomonas sp. FP2335. The sequence goes on along the minus strand of NZ_CP117437.1, from coordinate 2,849,940 downwards.
TCGGCCAGGCACTGGTTTCACCGTAGAGCTTGAACACCGGAACTGGCATAGCGGCTGTTTTCGACATTTACCCTCCCTTGCACCCATCCACGAAAAGTCCATGAAATCTGGCAAATAGTGCCTTCATATCCAAGGCTTATCCACCAAAAATACAGGACACAAAAATAACAGTGCCTGTAGGGCGTCACGCTCGCAGTCACATAAGAGGACTCTTGCATGAAAACCCAAGTCGCCATTATTGGCTCCGGCCCCTCTGGCCTGCTGCTCGGCCAACTGCTGCATCGCGCCGGCATCGCCAACATCATCATCGAACGCAAAGACCCCGACTACATCCTCTCGCGCATTCGTGCCGGCGTGCTCGAACAAGGCATGGTCGATCTGCTGCGCGAAGCCGGCGTGAGTGAGCGCATGGACGCCAACGGTCTGGTCCACGATGGCTTTGAACTGGCCTTCGACGGGCGCAGCGAACGCATTGACCTCAAGGCCCTGACCGGTGGCAAAACCGTGATGGTCTACGGCCAGACCGAAGTTACCCGTGACCTGATGGAGGCTCGCGAGGCGGTAGGCGCACTGACGGTGTACAACGCCGAGAATGTACAGCCCCACGACATGAAGAGTGACAGCCCCTACGTCACCTTCGACTACAACGGCGAGACGGTGCGTGTGGACTGCGACTACATTGCCGGCTGCGACGGTTTCCACGGTGTTTCGCGCCAGTCGATCCCGGCAGAGAGCCTGAGTATTTTCGAGCGGGTCTACCCCTTCGGCTGGCTGGGGATATTGGCTGATACTCCTCCGGTCAACCATGAGCTGATTTACGCCAATCACGAACGCGGCTTTGCCCTGTGCAGCATGCGCTCGCCAACCCGCACGCGGTATTACGTGCAGGTGGGCGCCGAGGAAAAGGTCGAGGACTGGTCGGACGAGCGCTTCTGGGAAGAACTCAAGCTGCGCCTGCCACCCCATGTCGCTGCGCAGTTGATCACCGGCCCCTCCATTGAAAAGAGCATCGCGCCACTGCGCAGTTTTGTAGTAGAACCCATGCAGTACGGCCGAATGTTCCTGCTCGGCGATGCCGCCCATATCGTCCCGCCTACCGGCGCCAAAGGCTTGAACCTGGCGGCCAGCGATGTGAGCACCTTGTACCGCATCCTGCTCAAAGTGTACGGCGAGGGCCGCACCGACTTGCTGGAGAAGTACTCGCAAATCTGCCTGCGTCGCGTGTGGAAGGCTGAGCGCTTCTCGTGGTGGATGACCTCCATCCTGCATCGCTTTCCCGATACGGATGGGTTCAGCCAGCGCATCCAGCAAACCGAACTGGACTACTTTGTAAGCACCGAAGCCGCACGCAGGACCATTGCCGAGAATTACGTCGGCCTGCCCTACGAGGCTATCGAGTAAGGTGGGCAACGGCGGGGCTTGCAACGGCCCCGCCATTGGCAGTCACTGCGCCGGTTGCAGACAATCTACCGACAAGTCCCGCACCGCAGCACAGCCCATATTGGCCAGGGTGCGATCCATTTCGTCCCTGATGATAGCCAGCACTTGACTGGCGCCCTCTTCGCCCGCAGCGGCCAAACCGTACAACAGCGGACGGCCGATCAAGACGGCATCGGCGCCCAGCGCCAGGGCCTTGACCACATCCGAACCACGTCGGAAGCCGCTATCAATCAGCACCTTGCCAGGCTGCGCGGTGGCGATTTCTTGCAGGGTGGTCATGGGCGAACAACTCCCATCCAATTGTCGACCGCCATGATTGGACAAAATCACGCCATCCGCACCCAATGCGATGCAATGTGCGGCGTCGGCCGGGTGGAGGATGCCTTTGACAATCAAGCGATGGGGCCAACGTTCGCGCAAACGCTTAAGCGACTCCCAATCGAAACTGGCGTCCATTTTTCGTGACAACAACGCCGCTTGCAGTGCCACGTTATTCGCGTCCTGATTGGCGAAGTTGGCCATCTGCGGCATGCCGCCGGCCAACAGGCTCAGCGACCAGCGTGGATGCAGCATCCCATCCAGCACAACCTTGGGTGTGTATTTGAACGGCAGGCCAAAGCCGCTGCGCAGGTCACGCTCGCGCTTGCCGTTGACCGCCACATCGGTGGTCAACACCAGCGTGCGGTACCCGGCCGCCAGGGCACGGGCGACCAGTTGATCGGCCAGATCGGGATGCACCACATACAGCTGAAACCAGAGGTCGCCGCCGGCTTCGTCGGCAACCTCCTCGATCGAGGCATTGGCCGCCGTCGACAACATGAATGGGATGCTCGCTTTCTGCGCGGCTCTTGCCAGCGCGATGTCACCCTTGGGCCAGAACGCACCACTCAAGCCCATGGGCGCCGCCATCAGGGGCAACGCTTGAGTGACGCCGAGTACCTCGGAGGTGAAGTCGCGGCGGGCCACGTCCACCAAACGCTTAGGGGTAAACTCCCAACGGTCGAAGGCATCACGGTTACGTTTCAGGCCTTTTTCGTCGTCTGCGCCGCCTTCCAGATAATCGAACACCATAGTGGGCAGGCGGCGCCGGGCCAATGCCCGAAAGCCCTCGACGCTGAATACTGTACTCATGCAAGCCTCAAGGCAGGTTAAGCATAAAAAGAAAACCCCACTCTAGGGAGTGGGGCTGCATGGATCAAATCGATACTTTCGGCGATCCCAATAGAGACGGCTTATTCAAATGTGGCGGTATGGGTGCTGACAGGTTGAGTAAGCCTTGCCACTTCAGGCGCTGTTTCAATCAGGAACAGCCCCACCACCGCCGCTGCCAGCGACACTGCGCCAACCACCAACATCGGCATCGCCAGACCATAGAAATCTGCCAGCCCGCCAGCGATCACCGGCATCAATACGCCGCCGATCAACTCACTGACCCCGGTGGGTACACCGACCGCTGCGCCCGTCATGTTTGAAGGCACCGATTCGCTGGGAATCACCGCGAGAAACAGGGGCGCGATGCCGAAGCCAAAGATCCCGGCAGCAAACAGAATGCCGAACATCACCCAAGGCCCGGCGTGGCTCATGGCGAACAGCAACATCAACGCGCCGTACAAGGTGGCACATCCAATCAGCACGGGCTTACGCCCCAAGCGGTCGGACAACGCAGGCACTGCGATCATCCCGATAAAACCACCAAACCCCCACCCTGACACGATCAAACCAGTGGTGCTGAGCGACAGGCCAACCACCTGGGTCAGGTACAGCGCAACGAAGGTCGAGAACACAAACAAGCCGGTCTGGAACAACGAACCGATCAGCGTAGTAACCCAAATATTGCGGTACTTGAGCACACTGCTGACCGACGCAGGTTTCACCGCGCTGCGCTCAACTGCCGTTTTCTTCGGCTCACGCATCAGCTTGGCCAGCATGTACGTCAGGATGATGCCCGGGATGCCCAGCAGGAAAAACACCCATTCCCACGGCATATACAGGCTCAGTTGTGTCGCGATAATCGGCCCCAGGCCAATACCCAGCAACGGGAAAAACGCCTGGTGAATCCCCATATTCAAGCCCCTTCGCTTGGGCGTGGAGATCTCGGCCAGCGTCGCAACGCTGGCGCTGAACACACCACCCTCACCGACCCCGAGCAGCCCCCGCACTACCAGCATGCCAGTAAAGCTTTTCACTGCGCCGGTCATCCAGGTCATCACCGAAAAGAAGATGCCTGAATAGATCAGCACTTTTTTACGCCCGTGCCGATCGCTAACCCCGCCCAACACCCAGGTCGACACCGCCCAAGTCAATGCCAGGACTGAAGCAATGGCGCCCGCCTGGGTATTACTCAGGCCCAGCTCGGGAATGAGAATTGGAAAGAGGTAAACAATCACCAGACGGTCGAGGCCAACGATGCCGAATAGCACCGCCAACAGCCACACCATCTTGCGTTCGTACGCTGTATCACCACTGGATTTCTGCTGCATGGCACGCACTCATGAGTAAAGGGGGATCAGCGGGATTGGAGTTCTTCGACCAGCGCTAGCGCGTCGGCGTCATCCAGTGCGGCATCGGCCACCGGGCGGCGTGCTTCACTGTTGAACAGCAGCCGGGTCACGTCGCTGCGTGAGTAATGCCCGACCGGGTCCGCCGCGACCTTGGCCAGGGTGACGGCATCAAGGTCGATATCGGCGTACAAAATCCCCTCTTCATCAGTGGCCAGCGGCGTAGCCAACTGCGAGCCATCCGGCCCGTAAATGCGCGCGTAGCCGCCGCCGGCCTTGAGCAGTGAGCGCGACTCGTCGGTCTGGCACAGCAAGTCGATGACATCGTCTGAAACCATGCCGCAGGGCGCCAACACAAAGCACTGGCCTTCGACCGCGTAGGTGCGGGTGACGGCGTTATTCACATCGCCGCTGATGGCTTGTGTCACCTGGTTGTAGAGCGAAAAGCCCGGCCAGGCGGCCACATGCAACTGTTCGTGCTGGCTGTACATGGCAAATTTGGTCAGCGGCTGGATATGTTCCCAACAGCACAGCGCGCCAACACGGCCGAGGTCGCTGTCATGCACCTGCAAATCACTGCCATCCCCCTCACCGAACACCATGCGTTCAGCCACGGTGGGTTTGAGCTTGCGGCGGGTAGCGAGTGTCTGCCCTTGATCGTCGATCAGGGTCTGCGCCATGTAGAGGCTGCCGTTGGACTTTTCCGTGAAGCCTGCCGAAACGAAGATTTTGAATTCAGCGGCGGCCTGCTCCAGGCGTCGGTAATCGGCGCTGTCTATCACCAAGGCTTGCTCGTGGTACTTGACCATGTACTGCATGGCCCAGGCGGGCGAGCCCAGCCAGAAAAACCACGGGTAACCCGGAATGAAGTTTTCCGGAAACGCGATCAAGCGCGCGCCCTTGGCGGACGCCTCGGCCATCATCTGGATGCACTTATCAATCGTCGCGCTGCGATCCATGAACACAGGCGCTGCCTGCACGACCGCAACGCGATACGAAGGAGGAGAAGACATAGAAAACCTCGGGAAAATTAGGCGCACGCCGGTAGTCGCATCTTTTAGCAAACCGCCGATTGGGCCTGTGCTGAACGTCCCGCCGGTTTTGCTTGCGCTTCCCCTGTTACTACCCTGCGCGGGTAAACGCTGGGACCGTGGTTGTTTCCATGGGTGACGCCGCCACTGAATACGTCACTCAATAGGTGCGCTGCGTTAAAGAACGCCCTGCAAAGCAGCGCACCTGGCAAGGTAAATAAGTCCGTTCGAGGCGCAAATGTACTCAGTTTCCCGAGTTGCCTGCCTCTGCCTCTCAGATCGAATAAAAACCGGGGAAAGGCACCGTATTTGCTTGTTATTCGCCCAGTAGCCGACGCGGGATCACCTTCATGCACAGCACACTGACAACAAGAACAATGCCCCAAGGCGAACGTGTCGAATTCTGGCGCGAAACCATTGGGGAGATGTTTGTGCCTCTTGAGTTCGAGGCCGATGACACCGGCGCGTTCTGCGCTGATCTACAGCACGCCCCCATGGGCGTCCTGGACTTGATGACGCTGAGCGCAAGCGCCCATACGGTCATCCGCAGTGAGCGGCTGGCACGGCAGTCGGACGCCGACTATTTCATGGTCAGCTATCAGATTTCCGGCCAGGGCTTGCTCCGCCAGGGCGATCGCGAAGCGCGGCAAAACGCCGGGGATTTTGTGCTGTATGACAGCACCCGCCCGTTTCAGATGGGCTACGCCGCCGATTTCAGTAAACACATTCTGCGTATCCCAAGAAGCCTGCTAAACGCTCACTTCAGCAGCCCCGAGCGCTTATGTGGACTCACGATTCACGCCCAATCAGGCCCTGGCATCTTGCTCGGCGGGATGCTCAACTCATTGGCCAACAGCGGTGGCGGGATGGCGCCCCAGGTAGTGGAGCCTATCGCCAATGCCTTGATCGAATTGGTCATCGGCGGCTTGCAGTCGCTGCCACAAGCGGACCAATGCGAGCCGTCCAAACTTCAAGCGTTCCATTTGGCACGGGTGAAAAGCTACATCCTGCAAAATTTGGGCGACGCCTGCCTGAACGTGGAGAAAGTCGCCCAGGCACTCAGGATGTCGGTCAGTTCGTTGTATCGCGTGTTCGAGAACGAGCCCCAACCGCTGGCGCAGTGGATCTGGAGCCAGCGCCTGCAACTGTGCCAGCGGGACCTGAAAAATCCGGCGCTCAAGGGTAGGAATATTGGTGACATCGGCTTTGATTGGGGCTTTAGCAACTGCACTCATTTCAGCCGGGCATTCAAGCGAGAGACAGGCCTTACGCCCAAGGAATTCAGACAGCAGCACCTTAGCCTTCGCTAACAACAAAGAGCGCCGTCACCCGGCGCTCTCGGCTCTATCAAGGCTTAACCAGCCGTTGCAACACCCTCCTTCATGCCCACCAGGGTATAGAGGCTTTCGGTCACGGGCGTGGGCACCTGATGCTCGCGCCCCAGCTTGACAATGGCCCCGGCGATAAACGCATTCTCGGTCTGGCGACCCGCCTCGATGTCCTGAAGCATCGACGGCTTATGGGCGCTGTGGTTCAAGAAGGCGTGTTCAATCGCCGCCATGATCCTGGCGTTACTGATCAATACACCTGTGGCCGCAGCGACGGCCACAGCCTCTGCGGCCATCGCAGAGGCCAGCGCTGGCCCGCCTTCCGAACGCCCTACCTGCCCCACCGTCAGCCCGCACACCGAACAAATCGAGTTCAACACGGAATTGAAGGCCAGTTTTTCCCAGATCGCGACTTGTACGTTGGCATCTGCCGCGCAATTGAGCCCGGCTTCGTCGAAGGACTGAGCAATGGTCGCGATTTCATCGCTGGGCGCGCCGGTATAACTCCAGATCTTTACGTGCCCGTGGCCTTGGCTGTAGATCGTGCCAGGCGAGCGCCGCTGGGCGGGAAAATCCGTCATACCGACGATGATGCGCTCGGCGCTCACCACTTGGGCGATAAGCTCGGCATTGCCCAACCCGTTTTGCACCGACAGCACCCAGGTCGACGGGGCGATCAGGTGCCGCACGTTGTCCATCGCGACCTGGGTGTGAAAACCCTTGGTGAACACCAGCATCAGTTCGAAAGGTTCCTCGAAGTGGGCAGCAACGCCAATTTGTGGCCAGACACTCACTGTCGTTTCGTCACCGAGAATGTGCAGTCCATTTTCGCGGATGGCATCGATGGTCTGCGACGATACCTCGACAAAGGAAACCGCGTGCCCCGCAGCGGCCAGACGCCCGCCAAACAAGCCGCCCATGGCACCCGCGCCGATAATCCCAATACGCATGGTTAACTCCTAAAACTCATAGACATAGGTGGTGATCAGGCGGTTTTCAGCGTAATCGGCCCCCGACAATGCGCCGCTGCCGTAGCGCGTCTTCACGTCAATGTGGCGCCACTCAAACCCAAGGTTTTTAAACAGCCCGCTCTGCACCACATAGCTGAACACCAGGTTGCTTTCGCTCTCGACGTTCTGCTGCAACGCATTGCTACCCCGGTCGATGCCGGAGCCGCGCATGTAGCGTGTCATCACCTTCATTCCCGGCACGCCCATGGCGGCGAAGTCATAGTCATAACGCAGTTGCCAGGAGCTTTCGTTGGGCTTGAAGAAACCCAGGGTGGACCAGTTGACCAAAAAAGGCTGCGGCGCATAGCCATTGAACAGCGGGAAGGCCGACTCACCGAGCATGCGTTGATAACCCACGCCAAACCCATGACCGCCGGTCTTCAAGGTGGTCATCGCGCCGTAGGACTGGTTGTCGATCTTGCCGTACAACGCCTCGCCATCTTCGCTGTTGTGGTAATACCGCAAGTCGGTTTTAAGCGTATAGCCGTTGCCCAAGGGCAGCACGTCGGTGAGCCCAAGGTAATGCTGTTTGTAGATGTCTTCGAGTTGCCCATAAAAGTAAGTGCCGGACAGCCCAGGGGTGAACTGATAGGTGGCACCGGCCAGGTTCAAGCCATCACTGCGGCGCTTAACATCGGCGCCATTCATCAGGTAGATTTTTTCGTGGCTGGACGATTCCCGCGCGGCAATTTCGGTGATGCGTCCGGCGGTCAGCGTCAGGCCATCCCATTCCCTGGATTCCAACAACGCGCCCTGGTAGGTGGTAATCAGCTGGCGCGAGTCATCGACATACGCCACCGGCAACATGGGGCGCAGCTCGCCGACCTTAAGTTCGGTTTTCGATACGCGAATCTTGGCCGTCGCGCTGGAGCGCCCATAGGCCTTGACCTGCTCACCCCGGCTCGCGTCATACGGAATAACACTGTCCGGGCCGCGCCCGCCGCCGCCATCCAGGCGGTAAGCCCATTGCGCGCTGCTGTCCAGGCCGAATTGAATCGGGCCTTCGGTGTAGCCGGAGATAAAGCGCAGGTCGAAGCCTTGGGTCCAACTACCCACCCGCGACTTGGGCGCGTCGCTTTGCTTGAAATCCCGATCAATGTAGGCGTTGCGCAGCCCCAGTGTGGTTTTGCTGTCTGCCAGAAAATCCGCACTGACCAACAACGGTTGCATCAAGGTCACGCACCCAATGGCTGCCACACCGCACTTTGACTTCATCATGTTTGACATAAACCCAACTTATTATTTTTGTTGTAGGCGACAGAACGCGGTCCTTTTCGGCTGAAAAGGACGGCGGTTAGCTAGAGAAGTAACGTCGAATCAGAAGGGGTAGGTGCGCGGCGTCATCTGCACGCTGACCCAATGGTCGGTAGTGAACTCTTGAATCGCCCACTCACCGTTGAACCGCCCGAGCCCAGAGTTTTTCTCCCCGCCAAAGGGCGCGTGAGCTTCATCGTTCACCGGGATGTCATTGACGTGGGTCATGCCCGCCTTGATCTGGCGAGCAAAGCGCGCGCCGCGCTCCAGGTCTTGAGTGAATACGGCGCTGGACAGGCCGTATTCACTGTCATTGGCCAACTCCAGCGCGTGCGCTTCGTCGCGGGCGCGCTGGATACCGACGAGAGGGCCGAAGATCTCTTCCCTGGCGATTTCCATATCGGCGGTGACATCTGCAAACACGTGGGGCGGCAACAGATTGCCCTGGGCCTGGCCCTCAACCACGGTGCGGGCGCCCTCCTCCTTGGCGCGCGCGACCTTGCCCAGCAGGCCGTCCAGTTGCTTGCGATTGATGATCGGGCCAATCACCGTGTCAGCCTCGTCGGGGTTGCCCACCTTCAAGGCCTTCACTTTGGCCGCATACGACTCAACGAAACGGTCGTACAGCCCATCCTCGACAATGATGCGGTTGATCGCCATGCAGATCTGGCCCTGGTGCAGGAACTTGCCCATCACTGCGGCGGCCACGGCTTGATCCAGATCGGCGTCTGCCAGCACCACAAAGGGACTGTTGCCGCCCAGCTCCAACGCCACGTGCTTCAGATATTTGCCGCCACTGGCGATGCGCCCAATGTTCAAACCCACCGGCGTGGAACCGGTGAACGAAATAAATTTGGGCACCGCATGCTCAACAAACGCATCACCGATTTGCGCACCCGCGCCGACCAGCACACTGATTACGCCCTTGGGCACGCCCGCCTCTTCAAAAATCCGCGCGGCCAGCAACCCGCCAGTCACAGGGGTGTCGCTCGCAGGCTTGATCACCACCGCATTGCCCAGCGCCAGCGCCGGTGCAACAGAGCGTTGGGTGAGATGGAACGGGAAGTTCCACGGGCTGATAACCCCCACTACGCCCAGCGGCTCGCGGTAGACGCGGTTTTCCTTGCCGGGCACGTTGGACGGCAGGATTCGCCCGTGCACGCGGGACGGAAACGACGCGGACTCCTGGGTTATGCCGCGCGCGGCGCCCCATTCGATCTGGGCCTTGATGCGGGTACTGCCGGACTCGCGAATGATCCAGCCGATGATCTCTTCGCGGCGCTCGTCGAATATCTGCACGGCCTTGAGCAAGATCGCGGCACGCTGGTTGGGGCCCAGCGCCGCCCATGCCGCCTGGGCGTTTTCAGCCGCCACATAGGCCTGATCCAGATCATTGCGATCGGCCTGGACAATGTCCAAAAGGGTTTCGCCCGTGTAAGGGTCGGTAACATTCAAAACACTGCCGGCGCTGCCCTGGCGCCACTCACCGCCAATCGGCAGCAGATGCATATTCGGATAAGGGCTACGGTTGCTCTGACTCACGTGATATTTCCTTAAACAGTGTTGCTTGAATTCAGGAATGGGCAGGCTGGGTTGCCGTTTGGTTCAAACGGCGAGCACGAGACCTGACCATGGCAATCGCGATAATCGCAATCAGCCCCGGGATGGCGCAGCAGATGAAATTCAGTTGCAGGGGCAGGTTCATGCTGAGCATGAGGCCGCCCAGCGCAGGGCCAGCGACGCCACCAAAGCGCCCAATCGCAGAGCACCAACTGACCGCAGTCGAGCGGATTTCACTGGGGTATTGCTGCGCGGCAAACGCATGGATCACCGCCAGTGTGCCAATGGTGGTCGCGCCGGCAATCAACAACATGACATTGAGCAACACTGGCCCCGGCTTGATGCCAAGGGTGCACAGCGACACCACGGCCAATGCGAAAAACAGGATCAGCGTGGGCTTGCAGCCCCAACGGTCCGCCAACCAACCACCGCCCAACGCCCCGGCGGTTGCGCCAATATTGAGCGTCACCAGGAACATCAGGCTGGAGCCCAGCGGGTAGCCGCCGGCGACCATGATTTTTGGCAGCCAGGTGTTGAGGCCATACACCATCAGCAAACACATGCCAAAGCCCAGCCATAGAAACACGGTACCTACAGCGCGGCCCTCGGTGAACAGGCGTGACAGAGGGGGGGACGACGAGGTGGTTACCGGCGTTTCAAAACTTACGGCGGCGCTGTCGACACTCGGCACAATGCGCTTGAGCAGCACACTGGCGGCAGCCTTGTCCTTAGCCAGCAAGTAAGGCATCGACTCAGGCAGGTAGCGATACATCCACGGCAGGCACAGCAGCGGCAAGCCGCCAATCAGGAAGGTGGCCTCCCAGCCAAATTTGGGGATGATCAGCATGGCAACCAACGCCGAAATCATCGCGCCGATGGAATAGAAGCTGAGCATGATGGTGGTGAGGGTACTGCGGCGCGTGGTGGGCGACAGGTCGCTCATCAGGGCGACGATATTGGGAATCGCGCCGCCCAGCCCGACCCCGGTCAAAAACCGCAGCACGGTGAAACTCGGTACATCCCAGGCGAAAGCGTTCACCAGCGCACTGGTACTCGCAAAGACAATGGCGCCAAGAATGATTTTGCGACGCCCGACACGGTCGGCCAACGGACCGATCACCACGGCACCAAACATCATGCCAAACAACGCGGCGCTGCCCATCCAACCGGCCTGCACCGGAGGAATCGACCACTGCTCCATCAAACGCGGCACCACGGAGCCGTAGATCACCAGGTCGTAGCCATCAAACAGCATGATCAACGAGCACCAGAATAAAAGACCGTAGTGAAACTTGCCCAAAGGCGCTGAACCGACAATCTCTAACGCATTTTTTCGAATCATGATCACGTCTCTTGTTTTTGTTATAGGGGCGTTGCAACGGGGCGCTAAACAGCCCCGAAATCGTGTCAATGCGGTTGGATGGTCACGGTGGGCACTTCAATAACGGTGGGCTCGGTGGAGTCCAGCGCGGCTCTAAGGGCAGCCTCGAAGCTGGCGCGGGTGTCGGTGTGGACCGCCTTGACGCCGTAGCCTTTGGCAATCGCGCAAAAATCCAGGCCAGGCACGTCCAGCCCAGGGGCGTCCTCGACCTTCAGTACGCCGGCAAACCAGCGCAGCGCGCCGTAGGTACCGTTTTTGAGAATGATGAACACCACCGGGACGTGGTACTGCGCAGCCGTCCAGAGTGCGGTGATGCCGTAGTTGGCGGAACCGTCACCAATCAGCGCGACTACACGCCGATCGGGCTGCGCCATCTGCACGCCGACTGCGGCCGGCAATCCAAAGCCCAACCCGCCAGCTGCCGGAAAGTAATAGCTGCCTGGGTGACGCATATTCATCCGCTGCCAGAATGCACTGGTGGTGGAGGTGGATTCCTTGACGTAGATGGTGTCGGCCGGCGCGACGGCGTCGAGCACATCGAACAGGGTTTCGGGGCGCAAATGGTGTGGCTCATCTTGCATCGTCGGCAAAGCCGGGAGCGCCGCCGGATACGCCTTGGTCTGGTCTGCAACACCGTCTGCCAGCAAGCGCAGGGTCTCGGCGATATCGCCGATCAGTGCATCACCCATGGGTGCGCGCGCGGCTTCCTGGGGGTCGGAGGTGAGGTGCAGCAGGCGAGCGCCGGCAGGCAGGTACTCACCCGGCGCAAACTGGTGGTAACGGAACACGGGAGCCCCGACAACGACGATCAGGTCGTGGCCGTCGAGTGTCTTGCTGATGCCCGCAATGGCTGCGGGCAACACACCGCGAAAGCTGGGGTGACGCGTCGGGAATGGGCAACGCGACGCAGACGGCGCGACCCACACCGGTAGCTTCAGTTTGTCTGCCAGAGCCACAGCATGCACGTTAGCGCGAGTCGCATCGACGTCTGGGCCAAGGACCAACACGGGATTTTTCGCCGTGTTCAATTGCTTGATCAGCGCGGCCAGCTGGCGCGCATCCGGCGTACCGGCGGTCTGCACCTCGCGCTCAAGCAGATGCTCCACCCCCAATGGCGCAGGCTCTGCCCAGTCGTCGTAGGGGATCGACAGATACACCGGCGCTTTGGGCGAAGTGTTTGCGGTATGGATCGCCTGGCTCAGCGCGCGCGGCACGTCTTGTGCGGTGGCCGGTTCATAGCTCCATTTGACCAGGGGCTTGGGCAGTTGGGGCGCATCCACGTTGGCCAGCATCGCCTCGACGCCGATCATCGAACGCACCTGTTGACCGGCGGTGATCACCAGCGGACTGTGGGAATACCAAGAGTTGGTCAGCGCGCCCATACCATTGCCCGTGCCTGCCGCAGCGTGAAGGTTGACGAACGCAGGCTTGCCACTCGCCAGCGCGTAACCATCCGCCATGCCCACCACGGCACCTTCGTGCAGGCCGAGGACGTACTGGAAGTCCTCCGGGAAATCCTTCAGAAAAGGCAGTTCGTTGGAACCAGGGTTGCCGAAAATGGTGGTCATGCCGTGCCGACGCAGCAGCCCATAGGCGGCAGAGTGGATTGTTTTCATGGGGTGATATTCCAAGTGTGTCCGAATACCCCTACTGTAAAAATTCGATTAAAATCGATCAAATCAATTCTTTTGGTGCTCAACATAGACACCATTTATTGTAATGCAGGTGCGCCCATGGCCCAATTCGACCTAAACCTCATCACCACCTTTGTCACCCTGTACGAGACCCAAAGCCTGACGGTGACGGCTGAGCGACTGTTCGTCACGCAGCCGTCCATCAGCTACGGCTTGGGCAAACTACGTGAGCAATTCGACGATCCGTTGTTCGTGCGCAATAGTCAGGGCATGCAGCCCACAAGGCTTGCAGCGCAGTTGTACGTCGGGTTCAAGCAAGCTGCGCAATGCATTGAGGCGTCGGTGGCCGAAGCCCGAAAGTTCGAGCCGAGCCATTCGACGCGGCAATTTCGGCTGGCACTGTCTGACCTGGGTGAGATGGCGTTACTGCCTCGATTGATGGAGCGCCTCAATGCGCTGGCACCGAATATCGAACTGGAAATCGTCCCCCTGGAAATCGACCAGGTGGGCACCTGGCTGAACGACGGGCATATCGATGCTGCCATCTGTAGCCGCACCATCACTGGCAATGGCCTGGCATTCAAAAAACGGCTGAGTGAACGCTATGTCTGCCTGCTGGATGAAGCCCACCCGCGCATTCATGCCGAACTGAGCATGGAGCAGTTTCTCGCCGAACCCCATGTGCTGGTCACCCGCACATCCGGGCATGGCATGGCTGAGGATGTGCTGCAACAGCTCGGGGTAAAGCGCCGCATCAAGCTGAGGCTGCCGCACTTTTCAGTGCTGCCCAAGGTGATACCGGGGACTGAATTGCTAGTGATATTGCCCTCGCAGATAGCCGAGAGTTTTTGCGAGATGCCGCTGGGCAAGCCGCTGAAAATCCTTGAGCTGCCGTTTGACGTTCCCCCGTTTGAGGTCACGTTGTACTGGCACTCAAGGAGTGTTCAATCAACAGGGTTGCGTTGGTTCTTCGAGCAAATCCAGGCCACGCTGGGAGAACCCCACATGGCCTGAAAGGCATCAGAGGCCTAGCCGTGAACCCAGGTCATAGAACACCTGCAACCCCACCACGGCACCGTTACTGCTGATCTCAGCCTGCGGGTTATAGAAGTTGCTCGGGTTGAAGATGTACTGCACGCTGGGTTGGAACCCCAGATACGACGTAGCCTGCCAGACCATGTTGAGCTCGACCCGCGACTCCCCTCTCGACATGCCTTGATCCGTGCCCGTGGCCAGCAAGCGTTGGTCGTGCTGGTATTGCACCTGCTTGGCGCCCAAACGCAGGTAGCTCGCCTTGAGGCTTACCGAATCCTGCGGTCGCCCGAATGGCCCGACCCGCGTAACACCGGCTTCCACGAAGTGCTCGAACGGCTGCAAGTCGTCGGCACTCCAGGTCCAAGCACCGAATACTTGCCAAGCGTTATCCGGCGCGCCTGTCGGCGAGTTGCCTTCACGGCTGAGCGTCTGCATAAAACGCATGATCACACCGCTGCTGCCGCGTCGCGTCGAGCCGTCCAACACGTCGACCTGTTCGGCGCTGTTGTAAAACCCATTGAGTTCGTAGTGATAGGCCAGTGGCGCCTGGGCAAAGCTTTTTTGTGCGCCGACGCCCGCCAGCCAGGTGATGCCGCTTGCGTCGCCGGGGTCCCAGTCCCAGCCTTTGGTGCGCTTGATGTAATGGGTCGGGTTGGACTCGAAAGCCCCCGCATGCACGTACCGGCCGTTGTCGAAGCTGTAACGCGTGTAGCCGCCCCAGCTGCCATAGGGATAGGGCAAGATGCCGGTGGTGTTTTCGATGATGGGGTCGTTACAGGTCACCCAGTTGGCGCAGTTCATCATGTAGAAATGCTGCTTGGCGTTGCTGCGACCCACATCGACTTCGAGGTGATTGTCCAACAACATCTGGCGGTACTGAAACCGCGACAGGTAGCCCTTGTCGATGTCGTTGTGCATCGGCGCACCGCCAAGTCCACTGCCAACCGCCCCTTGCCAGGCGCCAGCGGTGG
This sequence comes from Pseudomonas sp. FP2335, assembly GCF_030687535.1. NCBI lineage: Bacteria > Pseudomonadati > Pseudomonadota > Gammaproteobacteria > Pseudomonadales > Pseudomonadaceae > Pseudomonas > Pseudomonas sp. FP2335. The sequence goes on along the minus strand of NZ_CP117437.1, from coordinate 2,834,798 downwards.
GCTGACCTTCATTGCGCAACCAGGGGAAGAAGGTGTACTCGAACTGGAACGTGCCGCCGGTCCAGCCCACGAGCTTGGACATGTCCACATCCACCCCGGTAAAAATGGCCCCGGCATTGGCGAACGAGTGCGGACGCGGGCCGGTGTTGAGGTTTTCCAACATGATGTCGGTGACCAGTACGTGGGCTTTAAAAGGATTTTCATCAGTAGGCGCAGGTTCCGCCCATGCAAGACCGGTCAGGCTGCTCAAGGTCAATCCGGCGGTGACACAAAATCGGCGCGCAGCCGTACCTGCGACGAAGGGGATCGCGTTCATTGTTTTAATCCGATCAGGGTGTTGAGAGGCGCGCCGCCAAGGTCACGGCGCGTGGTGAAGGTGCTTAACGGGCGATGGCGGGTATCGGGCCTGGCCCCCAGATCGCTTCGAGCGTGCGACCGATGGCCAGCAGTTGTGCGTCTGTGCCGGGCAAGCCGTCAATCTCCATGCCGACTGGCAGGCCAGAGGCCTTGCCCAGGCCGACCGGAATACTGAGACCAGGCATTTTCACATTGCTGCCAGGGTCAGTATTGCGAATGATCCTTCCGAAGTTTTGCGCGGTGCTGGCGTCAGGACCGGTCTTGATAGCGACCTGCGGGACAGTCGGAAACAACAGCGCATCGAGTCGGTGATCCTTGAAGGTCTTCTGATAGAGCGCTGCCAGTGCCGGCACGCCATGGTTGATTGCATCTGCGTAGGCCTTCGCGCCAGGCACCAGCGTTGCGTCTGGTCCTGGCACCCTGCCCGGGACTACCATGGCGGAGAAAATTCCCTGCACATCAGGGCTGGAAATCTTGCTGACCAACGCGTCGAATGAGACGCCGGTGTCTTGCACCTTGAGATAGTCGGTCAGCGCGCTGCGTGCTTCCATAATCGCAATCGGGGTCGCCACCGTTGAAGTCAGTGTCTCCAGATCAGGCATATTGACCGATACAATCTGAACCCCCGCATCGCGCAGCTGTTTAACGGCCGCTTGGGCTTGCGCGGCGACATCGGCGTCGAGGCCTGCCCAAAAAAAGTCCGGCAGCCCCAAGCGGATCGTTTGCGGCGCAACAGCCTGTCGGGCAGACGCACCGCTCAAAATCGAATCGAGCAACACAATGTCGCCAACGCTATTGGCCATGGGTCCGGCGGTATCGCGGCTCGTCGATATCGGCGTAATGCCGACCCCACTGTAACGGCCGACCGTTGGCCGAAAGCCCACGCAACCGTTCAGCGCACAAGGCTCACGGGTTGAACCTCCGGTGTCGGTGCCCATGGCGATCGGAATCAAACGCGCACCAAGCGCCGCCGCGCTGCCCGAGGATGAGCCGCCGGCAATGTGTGAAAGGTCGAACGCATTGCGCACGCCGATCACATTCGGTAGATGAAATGCGGTGTTGTAGCCCGTGGCACCGAATGCCAGTTCATGCATGTTGGTCTTACCGACTACGATTGCACCCGCGGCCTGCAATTTGTCGATGATCGGCGCGTTGGTTTGTGGGTGAAAGTCGGCTAATGCCGGTGTACCTGCGGTGTTCGCAAAACCGATGACCTGAATATTGTCTTTGATCGCAATCGGCACGCCGCCGAGTGGCAAGCACGGCTCACCCTCAGCCAGGCGCGCGTCCGCATTACGTGCCTCATTGAGCGCTTGCGTGGCGTCGACGGAAATGAAAGCGTTAAGTTCAGGGTGCGCTTGAATACGTGCCAGCCAATAACTGACGACGGCTTCGCTTGAGACTTTCTTCCCGCAGATTAACTGGGCTGTCTCTACAGCACTCAGCAGGTGCAGGTCTTTGGGGACGTCGGACGCCGAGGCGCCGACGCTGGCGGCCAGCAGGCCAACCGCTACGCAGGAGAGTCTGGTCTTCACGGATATTCCTTGAGAATCAGTCGATACCCACTGCAGGTTTCGATGGATTCATTTACGCACAAGAAAATATTCGCCAGACATCCTCATTAATGAGGAGGCCTCAGCTCAACGAAGCCCCGCCCGCATGGCCAGTTCGGTGCGATTGCTTGAACCGGTCTTGAGCATCGCGTTCTTCAGGTGAGTGCGCACCGTGGTGAAACTGATGGACATAAGGCGGGCAATTTCCTTGTCGCTCCGACCTTCGGCAACGTGCTCGACAACGGCACGTTCCCGCGGGCTCAGCGCACCACCAAGAGGCGATTCGACCGCAAGAGCTTTTTGAAAATAAGGTGTCAGGGTATTCAGCAGTGAAAGTTCGCGCCCACCGAACTGAGGCTGCCGGGCGCTGCGCCAGATGCGCAGATCGCCCACGTCCTTGCCTTGGTTGAAGAAGAACACATTCACCCCGTGGTGCATGCCACAGGGTTTGAGAAAATCGCCGTAGTGCTCGCTGCGCTCCAGGGTTCGACGATCAATGACGTCATCGACACAGGTGGCGTGTTGCCGGGCTCTGAGCATTGGGGTGACGCTGTCCTTAACGTGAATATGTTCGTCGTACGCCCTGAGCATCCGCGTATCTATATTGACGGCAGCACAGCGCGTAGATCGAACCCGCGAACTGTCCCACAGGTAAGAAGCACCAAAATCTGCACGGAGTAATTGGGTCACATCACCGAGGACTTGCTGACGAACTTCATCCCCGGCACCTCCAGTGCGCAGTCGCCAAATGATTTGTGCAAAAAGATCGAGTTCGGCACTCGTCATGTCCATTGGGTTGGCTTGCATGGGCATGCTCCGGTTGTTGAACTCGAAAGCTAGAGCAATTTTTGGGCCTGAAACGCTTGATTTAAGCGGTAGAGTACTTTAGCCATAGGGTTTTTTCAGACTGAAAAGGCTCCGAGCCTGTTGCTTGGAGAGTTGCTCAAACGCCGCCGTAAATACAAAGCGGTACAGCTACCCGGTCGTGGCAATGCTCATAGAGCGGTGCACGGCAGAATGGAAAGGTCGTCGAGTTCAAATGGGTCGGAAAGACCCACTGGTGAGCATACTCGGTAACGTCTTTCGGTGTACCACATCAGTCACGCAGGCTGCCCCAGTAACCGCTCAATCGCCCCCACCAACGCCACTTCCAGCGACCTGGCGGTGGCGCCGTGTTCCAGACGTTGCGCGCTAAACCACGCATGCACACTGCCCAGCAATGACGCGATGATGCCGCCGAAACTAGCCGCTCGGCCGTGCGGCCGGGGACGCTCAAGCAATTCCAGCAGTTGTGCCTCATATTGGCCACGCAGCGCAGAATTACCTGGGCAACTTCTGATGCAGTTGCACATGAGCACAGACAACCGCGCTAATGTTGTAAGCGCCACGGCGAAATACCAACGACAGCGCAGCCAGCAGTTCCTCGTAAAACTCATCCAAAATATCCAGCAAGAGATGCCGTTTACTTGGGTAGTGGTGATACAACAAGCCTGGCGACAAGCCCATACACGTAGTCAACTCGCACATACGCTCCCGCGCAAAGCCTTTGCGCGCGAAGAGTTCGACGGCCTGTTCACGGTGGCTGGCCAAGCGCACACCGCGATCAACCGTAGTCATAAACGCCCCGCCCGGTTTTGCGCCCCTGATCCCCCGCCGCGACCAACTCTCGAAGCAGGCTCGCAGGGCGATACTTGCTATCGCCGAAGCCGTCGTAAAGCGACTGGAGAATCGCCATTCACGATCGCCAGCACAGCCGTTGCAATTGGGGGCAAAAATGGGGGCATAGCTTCAATTTTAAGCTCTGAAACCAGCGTTCTAGAGCCAAGTCAAAATGTTTTTTGGCGACCCTGAGAGTCTATAAGGCTGGTAGGACAGATTGTAGGGTACCGACGCCACCCTGCAAGCCAGGGTGGAGACCGGCAAGGAAGAACGCGAGCAGCAAGAAGAGCGGCATTTAGGGCGCTTCGACTTGCCCATCTCTGTGAGCCCCCATCTTCACGTCTACTTTACAAACCCGGCAGTTTCAATTACGGCGTAAAAGCGTATTCGGCGCCACACCAAACGCCTTGCGAAACGCATGGCTGAAATGGGAGAAGTCAGAAAACCCGAAGTCCAGCGCTGCCTCGGACACACTGCGTACCTGGCCGCGTTCAATCGCTTCGCGACTGGCATTCAGGCGCTCTTTCCAAATCTCTGCCACGGGGGTTTTCTGGTACCGCGCAAAGGCGCGCGTAACGGTGCGGGTGGACACATTGTGAGCCTGGGCGATGACCTCAATGGACAGGTCCGGCTCGGTCAGGTGCCGTTGGATGTACTGCATGATGCGGCCGTAGAGGTCCAGCTCTTGGTGAGTGGTCTTGAGGTCCTGAAGTTCCAGGCTGATGACCAGAAGATCGAGCAACGCCTCTGAATAGCGCGTTGAGATGCGTTCATCCTGCAACGACGCAGGCGTACTCGCCGCCTGGCGTAACATTTCCCGCAACGGGATCACGCCAGGCCGTCGATCGTCGAGGACCATCGCGGTGTACTCGGCAATACGTGGCAGGCGTTCGGTCAGCAATGCTCGCGGAATACGGATCAGGTGGTTTTCGGTACCACCCAAGCTGAATCGAAACGCTTGAGTTGCGTCATAAAGAAACAAATTGCCAACGGCCAAGCTGGCTTTTCTTCCGCCCTGTTCAATTTGGCCGTGGCCGTTTCGGGCAAAACCCAACCATAGATCTTCAGCCGGACCGCTACGCAGATGCCGCTCGGAGCGCTCCCAATAATGCAGTGGCGATGACAGTGAACAGATGTCCAGACTGCCTAAAGTATTGATCGCGAGCGCGCCATCGAAACTGCTCTGGGACAACGGTTTGCTATCGGCCGCCAGGCAATGGCGGCAGACCACTTCTTTCCAGTAATCAAAGCGACGGGGTGCGGCAACGGTAAGGGTCGAATACTGGGTGCTTGGGTTCATGACACTGACCTCGGTACAGCGATGCAGTAAGAGCTGGAAAAGGTGTAACCGGCTTGTCGGCGCTAGCAATTAACAGGCCAAGCACTTTCTGTCGCCCTCGCCTACTCATCTCGCCCCCACCCTGCGTCCAAGTGTGGATGTCAGTACTCTCATCGTCCCCAATAAGAGGCACAGAAGGCTGAGCTTTAGACATTGGCGCACCAACGCCGATCACCGGTGATGGTCCCTTCTGGTGTTGTCTTTTCCAACCAAGCGGTTGTCTTGACGAACCAAGCGGCTCCTCGCCGTCACGCCTAATTTCGACCTCACAGCAGCTCATACCCCGCTGATGAGGCACGCCATGCATCGACACTGTTCACAACGATTGGCTGATTCCTCCTGGCTTCTGCACAGGCGCGATCTTGCACCAGAAGAGTCGGCTTGCTGGTTGATTGAGTGGGGAGCCATGAAGCTGCTGCACCGACGGCAGATCGCCAAACGCAGTGCGTCGGCAAAGCGCTAAAGCCCAACCGTAGGCCTGAACCAAAATAACGAGGAGCTAAATATGGAATCTGCAATCGACACACATCTCAAATGCTCACGCAGCCTGTCCCGCCGTGTGCCGGACGAGTATCAACCTCCGTTCCCGATGTGGGTTGCGCGCGCCGACGAGCAGTTGGAACAAGTGGTGATGGCCTACGTCGGCGTGCAGTATCAAGGCGAGGCGCAGCGCGAAGCGGCACTCCTGGCCATGCGTCACATCGTAGGCAGTTTCGACCTGGCCGATGGCCCTCAGACCCACGATTTGACCCACCACACCGACAGCAGCGGCTTTGATAACTTGATTGTCGTCGGCTACTGGAAAGACCCGGCTGCCCACTGCCGCTGGTTGCGCAGCGCACCGGTGAACGACTGGTGGACTTCACCGGATAGGCTCAACGACGGCCTTGGCTATTTCCGTGAAATCAGCGCACCGCGCGCCGAGCAGTTCGAGACGCTGTATGCCTTCCAAGACAACCTGCCCGGCGTCGGCGCGGTCATGGATGCAACCAGTGGCGAAATCGAAGAGCACGGTTACTGGGGCTCGATGCGCGACCGTTTTCCGATCTCCCAGACCGACTGGATGAAGCCTACAAGTGAGCTGCAAGTGATCGCCGGTAATCCAGCCAAAGGCGGAAGGGTTGTGGTACTGGGGCATGACAACCTCACATTGATTCGTTCCGGCCAGGACTGGGCAGACGCCGAGGCGGACGAACGCTCGCTGTACCTCGACGAGATCCTGCCTACCTTGCAAGACGGCATGGACTTCCTGCGTGACAACGGCCAACCGCTGGGCTGCTACAGCAACCGGTTCGTGCGCAATATCGACCTGGACGGCAACTTTCTCGACGTCAGCTACAACATCGGTCACTGGCGCTCGGTGGAGAAACTCGAACGTTGGGCCGAATCCCACCCGACCCACCTGCGTATTTTCGTGACGTTCTTTCGCGTGGCTGCGGGCTTGAAGAAGTTGCGGCTCTACCACGAAGTGTCCGTGTCGGACGCCAAGAGCCAGATTTTCGAGTACATCAACTGCCATCCGCACACCGGGATGTTGCGCGATGCGGCTGCCGCGCAAGGAGAACGGCCATGAAATTCAGTCGAGTCCTACTTGCGCTGGGAATGTTGCCGTTTGCCAAAAGCCAGGCCCTTGAAGTATCGCCGGGGGATTTCGAACCGCTGCCCGCAGGCGCCGATGCCGTACTGTTTTACTACCAGCATGCCGACAGGTCCGATCTCTATCAGAACGGCCATCGGACCTCCGACAACGCCAAGCTCAGCTCCGACTTGGGCATCCTGCGTTACATCCATGCGATAGGTCTTTCCGAGAACCTTTCATGGGAGCCGCAGATTTTGCTGCCGTTCGGCTACATGAACGCCTCCGGCGATGTCGGTGCTTTGGGCGACAGCCATGGCGTGGGTGATCCGATTATCACCGCCCCACTCAAGTGGACATTACCCACGGCAAACAAAGATGTGTTTGCCCTCGCCCCTTACCTGTACATCCCCGTCGGCAGCTACAACAAAAACGATGCGTTGAACCTGGGCGAGAACCGCTGGCGGGCGACGTTGCAAGCGGCCTACATCCACCACTTCTCACCGCAGTGGGCGCTGGACACCGTCGCCGACGTGTCCTGGGTCTCGACCAATAACGACTACGGCCCCACCCGCGCAAAACTCGAAGAAAACACGCGCTACGAGTACCAGGCAGCCGTGCGCTACAACTGGACGCCAAGCACCACGTTTGCACTCGGCGCAGGCTATGTCAGCGGGGCTGCGACCACTGTGGATGGCGTTGACCAGCACGACGGTGTCTCGACGTCCTACGCCCGTTTCACGGTCACTCACTTCATCGACCCCACCCTGCAGATCCAGGCTCAGCTCGGCAAGGACATCGAGGTGGAGCAAGGCTTCAAGGAAGGTGCGCGCCTGAATCTGCGCGTGTTGAAAGTGTTCTGAGTCCCGGTGTCCTTTTCAGCCAAATGAGTGTCCTGCTCAACCATGCGAATACGGTGATAGACGCCTAATTTGGCCTCTATTGCTTCCCGGACTGAATTGATAAAAGACAGGAAAATCATGGCCATTATTCGTCCCACACGTGATCAGTTGGTCGCCATCGCGGCCCAGTTGAACATGCAATTGACCCACGAGCAGGCGGCGTCCTACCTGGATCTGATGCAACCGAGTTTCGATGCCTACGACCTGGTCGACGAGCTATGTGATTTCGTGCCGCCCATACGTTACGACCGCAGTGCGGGCTATCGTCCCTCGAACAAAGAAAATCCGCTGAATGCCTGGTACTACCGGACTGAAGTGAATGGCGCCCGTGACGGCCTGCTGGCGGGCAAAACCGTCGCGCTCAAAGACAACGTCTCCTTGGCTGGCGTGCCCATGATGAACGGCGCCGCACCGCTGGAAGGTTTTGTGCCGGGTTTTGATGCCACCGTGGTTACGCGATTGCTCGATGCCGGCGCAACCATCCTCGGCAAAGCCACGTGCGAACACTACTGTCTGTCAGGCGGCAGCCACACATCTGACCCTGCCCCAGTGCACAACCCACATCGCCACGGTTATGCCGCTGGCGGCTCATCATCGGGCAGTGCGGCATTGGTCGCCGCCGGCGAGGTGGACATCGCCGTGGGCGGTGATCAGGGCGGGTCCATACGTATCCCGTCGGCCTTTTGCGGGACCTACGGCATGAAGCCAACCCACGGCCTGGTGCCCTACACCGGCATCATGGCGATTGAAGCCACTATCGATCATGTCGGCCCCATCACCGCCAACGTGCGCGACAACGCACTGATGTTGCAGGCCATGGCCGGCTCGGATGGGCTCGACCCACGCCAAGCGGCGCCTCAAGTCGATGAGTATTGCCGCTACCTCGAGCGGGGCGTCAGCGACCTCCGAATCGGCGTGTTGCAGGAAGGCTTCGCGCTGGCCAACCAAGATCCCCGCGTGGCCGACAAAGTGCGCGAGGCCATCGCCCGCCTTGAGGCATTGGGCGCGCACGTCGAGCCGGTATCCATTCCCGAACACAACCTGGCTGGTTCGCTGTGGCACCCCATCGGTTGCGAAGGCTTGACCATGCAAATGATGCATGGCAACGGCGCGGGCTTTAACTGGAAAGGTCTGTACGACGTCGGCTTGCTGGACAAACAAGCCGGCTGGCGCGAACAGGCCGACCAATTATCCGCGTCGCTCAAACTGTGCATGTTCGTCGGCCAATACGGCCTGACCCACTACAACGGACGTTACTACGCCAAGGCACAAAACCTTTCCCGCTTTGCCCGGCAAGGCTACGACAAGGCGCTGCAGACTTATGACCTGCTGGTGATGCCGACCACCCCCATCACGGCCCAACCCCACCCTGCGGCGGGCTGCTCGATCACCGAATACGTGGCGCGGGCGCTGGAAATGATCGGCAACACTGCGCCACAGGACATTACCGGGCATCCGGCCATGTCGATCCCGTGCGGCCTGGTAGACGGCCTACCCGTCGGGTTGATGCTGGTGGCCAAGCACTATGCCGAAGGCACAATTTACCAGGCAGCGGCGGCATTTGAAGCCTCGGTGGACTGGCGCACACTCTGAGTTTCCTAGCTGAAAAACAATAAGAAAGACCGGTACGTTTCAATCACACCCCAACCGCGTTGACTGATAGGAGAGAACCAATGAGTCCATCCACTTCCACACCTGCGAGCCCTTCAACGCCCGGCGAACGGGCCAGGGCATTGTTTCAAGTACTCAAAAGCAAAGAGCTCATCCCGGAGGGCTACGTCGAGCAGCTCACACAATTGATGGAACACGGTTGGAGCCCGGAGAACGGCGCCCGCGTGGTCGCCAAGGCCTGGGTCGATCCGCAGTTCCGCGCGCTGTTACTCAAGGACGGGACCGCTGCGTGTGCCCAGTTCGGTTATACCGGCCCGCAGGGCGAATACATCGTCGCATTGGAAGATACGCCGCAGGTGAAGAACGTCATTGTCTGCAGTCTGTGCTCCTGCACCAACTGGCCGGTGCTCGGCCTGCCACCTGAGTGGTACAAGGGCTTTGAGTTCCGTGCACGCCTGGTCCGGGAAGGACGCACCGTATTGCGCGAACTGGGCACTGAGTTGCCGAGCGACATGGTGGTCAAGGTTTGGGATACCAGCGCCGAAAGCCGCTATCTGGTGTTGCCGGTAAGGCCTGAAGGCTCCGAGCACATGAGTGAGGAGCAGCTTCAGACACTGGTGACCAAAGACGTGCTGATCGGTGTCGCCCTGCCCCGCGCTGACTGAGAAAAACAACGCATCATCGTTCAATTCCCGGAGTTTCTATTATGGATGGCTTTCACGATCTCGGCGGTTTCCAAGGCTTTGGCAAAGTCCCCCACACCATCAATAGCCTGAGCTATAAACAGGTATTCAAGCAGGACTGGGAGCACCTGGCCTATAGCCTGATGTTTATCGGTGCCGACCACTTGAAAAAGTTCAGCGTGGACGAAGTGCGCCATGCCGTCGAACGCCTGGATGTTCGCCAACATGTCGGCACCCAGTATTACGAACGCTATGTCATCGCCACCGCGACCCTGCTGGTCGAAACCGGTGTGATCACCCAGGCCGATCTCGACCAGGCGCTGGGTTCCCACTTCAAGCTGGCGAACCCAGCACATGCTCAAGGTCGCCCGGCTATCACTGGTCGAGTCCCCTTTGAGATTGGCGACCGCGTGGTCGTGCGCGACGAATATGTGGCCGGGCATACCCGCATGCCAGCCTACGTGCGCGGCAAGCAAGGCGTGGTGGTGCATCGCACATCCGAACAATGGCCATTCCCGGACGCGATTGGCCATGGCGATACGAGCGCGGCGCATCAGCCAACCTACCATGTTGAGTTCCGTACATTCGATCTGTGGGGCGACGCGGCAGACGAGGGCTTGGTGGTGGTCGATCTCTTCGAAAGCTACCTGGACCACGCCCAGGGCAGTCGAGTGGTGAACGCATGATGAACGGCGCCCAGGCGAGCCGACTGCCGGTGACCGTGCTTTCCGGCTTCCTCGGCGCCGGCAAGACCACCCTGCTCAACCATATCTTGCGCAATCGCGAAGGTCTGAGAGTGGCGGTCATCGTCAATGACATGAGTGAGGTCAACATCGATGCCGCAGAGGTGCAACGCGATGTATCGCTGCACCGTGGTCGTGATGAATTGATCGAGATGAGCAATGGTTGTATCTGCTGCACGCTACGCGCTGATTTGCTGGAGCAGATCAGTACCCTGGCACGTCAGCAGCGCTTCGATTACCTGCTGATCGAGTCCACGGGGATCTCGGAGCCGATGCCGGTGGCAGAGACATTCGCCTTCCTCGACGCCGAGGGTTTCAGCCTCAGCGAATTGGCACGGCTCGATACGTTGGTGACGGTGGTCGATGGCAGCCGTTTTCAGGCGTTGCTGGAGTTACCGGACACCGTGGTCCGCGACGACGTACAGGAAGACGCACCCAAACGCCCTCTGGCGGATCTTCTGATTGAGCAGGTGGAATACGCCAACGTCATTCTTGTCAACAAACTGGACCTGATCGGCGCACCAGCCTATCAGGCGCTGCACGCGATCCTCGCCGGCCTTAACCCGACCGCGCGGATTGTGCCAATGACGCAGGGTAATGTCGGGTTATCCAACATCCTCGGCACCCACCTGTTTGATTTACCCAGTCTTGCGGCCTCGCCGGGTTGGATGAGGAAAATGGAGATTGAAGACGCACCGGCCGCCGAGTCGGACGCCTATGGCGTGACGTCTTGGGTGTACCGCGAGCGTGCCCCTTTTCACCCTCAGCGCTTGTTCGACTTTCTCAGCCGCCCCTGGAACAACGGGTGCCTGTTACGCAGTAAAGGTTACTTCTGGGTAGCCAGCCGACACCTGGAAACCGGTCTGCTGGTGCAGAGCGGCAAACAATTCCAGTGGGACTATGTGGGGCACTGGTGGAACTTCATCGAGCAGTCGCAATGGCCACGGGATGAGTATCGGTTGCAAAGCATCATGACCAAGTGGGACAGCATTGTCGGCGATTGCCGACAAGAGTTGGTTTTCATCGGCCAAGGCCTCGATACCCACGCGTTACAGCGCGAACTCGACCATTGCCTGCTGAGTGCTGAGGAAATCGCCGGCGGTCCGTCAACTTGGCAGAACTTGGCGGGGGCGACGGCCTTTGACGCCCGGACCCTGTCGGCACGTCCCAGGCACCGCCTCGAGGGCTGATCCGACTTGACAGAGATAGAGGTGTTCCATGCTTTTTTTTAGCCGAACCACCCGTTGGGTGTTGGCGCCACTCGCCGACAGGCTGGAACAGCCTGACCAGACGAGCACGCCGTTATCGTCAAGCAACCCGATATTACGCCGCATCTTGGCCGGCGCAGAGCAACTGCTTCAGGAGCGGCGAGCGCTGAAAGACCAAACCCAGGCACTCGCCTTGGAAGTTGCCCAATTGCAGGAGCACCTGGCCGGTCGCGACCAGCATGTGCGCCAAATGGAAGCGTACTGGGCCCTGATCAGCAGAGGCGCGGGTGAACTGTTCTGGGTGCTGGAGCTGGAGGGAAGCACTACCCCCGAGCCGGAATGCGCGATGCAATGGACGGGGCTTGCGTCGATCCAGGTCCAGGGCATTGATCAACTGGGCCGTTGGAGCGAACAGTTGCACGCGGCTGACCGGCAAGCGCATCTGGAAGCGCTTAACCAGCATCTCGCCGACCGCAGCGGGCGAACACCGTTTACGTTAGACGTGCGCATGAAGCCTGCATCCGGCGACGACTATCGCTGGTGCAGGGTCAGCGGCCTATCGCGACGCGACGAGCAAGGCATGCCACTGGCCATCGGCGGAACCGTTCGTGACGTGCACGAACAGCACCTGCACAACGAAGCACTCGAACTGGCCGCAACACGTTTCGAAATTTCCCGGGAAATGCTGCATGACGGGCTATGGGATATCGAGGTTGTAGCCGGCGACCCAGCGAACCCGAAAAACACCATTTGGTGGTCGTCGCAAATGCGTCGGCTGCTGGGATGCAACACGGTTGAGGAGTTCCCCAACACCCTGGAAAGCTGGACCTCACGCTTGCATCCCGAGGATAGCGCGCGGGCCATCGGCGCGTTTGTGGCACACGTCGACGATCGAAGCGGCAAGACACCGTTCGATGTGGACTATCGCCTGAAACACAAAAACGGCACGTATCGCTGGTTTCGTGGCCGAGGACAAACGCGTCGTGCGCAGGACGGCTCCCCACAAAGGGTGGTGGGCGCCATCACCGATATCCATGCCCACCATGAAGAAACCGCGATGCGCGAGGCGCAGGCACAACAGCATCGGGTCATGCAGGAAACCCTCAGCAAGCTGACGCAGATTGTCGCCACCATTCAGGGCATTGCCAGCCAGACCAACCTGCTGGCGCTGAACGCCGCCATCGAGGCGGCACGAGCAGGCGATGCCGGGCGCGGGTTTGCGGTGGTCGCCGACGAAGTGCGCAAACTGGCCACGCGAACCAGCCAGGCGACCCAGCAAGCGGCCGAGATGATGGACAGCTAGCCCCTTGAACATCTGCGCGATGGCGTGGGTACAGAACCTATTTCAACAATAACAACCAGGTGTGTTATGCGCGATTACGACTCAGCAGTGACCTCTTTCGACTATCTACAGCTGGCCACTCAGGACTTGCATGGCGAGTTGACTGCCTTGAACGCCTGCGTCGAATGTTGCGACCGACACACCCACGGGAATGCCGTGGCGTTGTACTGCGAGACGCGGGATGGCCGCGCCACTCAGTACACTTTCAGCGAACTGCAGGCGCACGCCGCGCGCTTCGGCAATTTTCTGCGCGAGCAAGGCGTCCGGCCAGGAGACCGTGTCGCGGGCCTGATGCCACGCACGGTGGAACTGTTGATTGCCATTCTGGGCACTTGGCGCATCGGGGCGGTCTACCAGCCGCTCTTTACCGCATTCGGTCCCAAGGCGATTGAGCAGCGATTGGGTTGTTCAAACGCACGCTGGATCGTGACCGACGCCCTCAATCGCCCCAAGCTGGACGAAGTCACCGACTGCCCGCCCATCATCGTGACCGACGGGGCCGTAAAGCACCCGAGCGATTACGACTTCTGGAGCACAATGGAACGTCAACAGGCTGAATGCACACCAACGTTACTGGACGCCAACGCACCTTTCCTGCTGATGTGTACTTCGGGAACCACTGGGCCGGCCAAGCCGTTGGAAGTGCCTTTAAGCGCCATCCTGGCCTTCAAGGGCTATGTGCGGGACGCCATCGACCTGCGCGAGGAAGACCATTTCTGGAACCTCGCCGACCCTGGCTGGGCCTACGGTTTGTATTACGCAGTCACCGGCCCGTTGGCCTGTGGCCGTGCCACGCTGTTCTATGATGGCCCGTTCACGGTGGACACTACCTGCCGGATCATCGCCAAGTATGCGATCACCAATCTGGCCGGCTCGCCCACGGCCTATCGCTTGCTGATCGCGGCGGGAGCCGAGTTCGCCGACGCCGTGCGTGGCCAACTGCGTGTGGTCAGCAGCGCTGGTGAACCGCTCAACCCGCAAGTCATCCGATGGTTTGCCGAACAGCTCGGCGTGGTCATTCACGACCACTACGGCCAGACTGAAATCGGCATGGTGCTGTGCAATCACCACGGCTTAAAACACCCTATCCGTGAAGGCTCGGCAGGCTATGCGGTGCCGGGGTACCGCATTGTTGTGCTGGATGATGCGCAACGGGAATTACCGACGGGCCAGCCCGGCGTACTGGCGGTGGACCGCGAGTGCTCACCCCTGTGCTGGTTCAACGGCTACTTCGGCATGCCCACCAAGGCCTTTGTCGACCGCTATTATTTGAGCGGCGATATCGTTGAGCTTAATCATGACGCCAGTATCAGCTTCGTCGGGCGCAACGACGACGTGATCACCACGTCCGGCTACCGTGTCGGGCCTTTCGATGTTGAAAGTGCGCTCATCGAACACCCGGCTGTTGTCGAAGCCGCCGTGATCGGCAAACCCGACCCGCAACGCACCGAGCTGATCAAGGCGTTTGTCGTGCTGAACACTCAGTACCCGCCAAGTGCCGAGTTGGCTGAAATCCTGCGCCTGCATGTCCGCCAGCGCCTGGCTGCACATGCGTACCCACGGGAAATCGAGTTCGTCGAACAACTGCCCAAGACACCCAGTGGCAAGTTGCAGCGGTTCATTCTGCGCAACCAGGAAATTGCCAAACAGCAGGCACTCGACACATGACCCAGGGGCGGATGACTCCGGTGATAAGCCGGTCGGAGTTTCAGCGCAGAGCCCTGGAATTGTTCAAGGAGCGTAGTTTCGGCCAGGTCAGCATGCGTGAACTAGCGGCGCACGTTGGCATTAGCCCTGGAGCGATTTATCACCATGTAGAAAGCAAGGAGGCAATGCTCTTTGAATGGCTGATGGAGCTGTATCAGGCGTTGTTGTCGCACGTTGATCTGATCAAGACGCGAAGATTGACGCCTGCGCAACGCGTGGCAAAACTGATCGAGGGCCATCTTCAATTGCATGCCCACATGACCGGGCACTTCAAGTTAGCGGTCATGGACGCCAATTGCCTGGGCGCCCCGATGCAGGCAAGCGTCGAGCAACTGAGACGTGCCTATGAGTCAGAACTCATTAAGGTGATCGGCCAACTAGGCCATCAGCCTGGCGGGCCGTTGCGCGAGAATGCACTCATCGCCATTGTCCCCATGCTGAACAGCCTGCCTACCTGGTTAAGCCCGACAATCGATGACGCTCAGCGCCAAATCATCACCAAAACCATCGCTGATGCGGTATTACGAGCCATCAACTCCCTACCCTGAGTGCGCGTACCAAGATCTGAAAACCATCCGAATTCATCAGTGAGCTCACCTTCGGGATGCTGCTGAATATCGCCCGCGCGCTGGCGGGCCCGACCTTCAGCCCATCGTCGATCGAACTGAGTTACCCAAGGCCCGCCTACGCCGATCACTATGAACACTTGTTTAGACGCCCGGTGCACTTTGATCGCAAGAACAATCTATTTATCTGTGCCAATCACTGGGCCAATACCCCCATCGGCACCCACGATGCGCTAAGCAATCGACAAGTCGTTGAGCTACTGGAGATGACGGTTTCCCACAAAAATAAAAACGAGGGGTCTCACGCATGAAAAGCGCAACGTTTCTTTTGCTATCGCCCTCCTCGCTGGCTTGGGCTACACCGTCGTGGCTTCAACTGGTCGTCTTGAAGAATCTGATTACCTAAAGAGGCTTGGCGCCTCGGAGATCATTGATCGCTCAGTCTTAAGCGGGCCAGGTCGCCCACTTGCCAAAGAACGATGGGCAGGCGCGATTGATTCGGTTGGTAGCCATACGCTGGCCAACGTATGTGCCAGCACCTGTTATGGAGGCACCGTTGCGGCATGCGGACTCGCACAAGGGATGGACTTACCTGCCAGCGTTGCCCCCTTCATTTTGCGTGGGGTGACACTGGCTGGTATCGACAGTGTGATGCGTCCGCGAAGAGATCGGATCGCAGCTTGGGATCGTCTGGTACGAGATCTTGATATCTCTATCTTAAAAGAAGTAACGCGAGAGATTGGTTTGGGCGCGGTTGTTCAGACGGCAGAGCAACTGCTCGCCGGCGAAGTACGCGGACGGGTTGTGGTTAACGTCAATAATTGACAGCATTGTTTCAGGCAATGAGGTGTCTACGAAACCCGGGGCGATTCAGTTGATCGTCTTGGGCTGCAGAGCCGTTCAACGAACCAAGAAGCCTCTTGAAGAAAGGACAACCGCGACCGCCATGCTGACTAGCGCCCCCCAGCCCCCAGGCCCTTCAAGAAGCCTGCAACCAAACCATTGAACACCTCCCCCTGATCGTCATGCACATAGTGACTCGCGTCCGCGACCTCCACCGTTCTGATGTGCGGATTGCAGGCAGTCATGGCCTCAAGCGTCGCGGCCGGCAGGAAGTCCGAGCGGCCGCCGCGAATGAACAGGGTCGGGCAGTCCAGGGCGCGTACGGCGGGCCACAAATCTGTCGGTTCGATGCTCAGGCGGGCCTTGGCAATGCCTTGCTGATCATGCCGCCAGGTGACCCCTGTGCCACTGTCTTTCATCGAGTGCGCGAGCCGTGAGGCCAGGCCCTGCTCCGACAGGCCTGGGCGCGACGCCTGCCAGAAGGCACGGGCCAGTTCCCAGTTGCCGAACTGCAACGGCGTCTGGCTCATCTCGCGGCGAATACGTGCGGCACCATCACCTTGGGTTGAAGAGCCGGGGCCGATGTCTTCGATCATCAACCCCATCAACCGCCCCGGGTTTTGCCGTGCATATTCAAGGGCGTTGGCTCCCCCCAAGGAATGCCCCAGCAAGACGAAACGCCCCAATCCCAGATGAGCCACCAGGTCCTCAAGGTCTTCCACATAGGATTGCGTGTGGTAGGTCTCTGGTGCGGCCCAGTCGCTTAAACCGCGCCCACGTTGGTCCAGGGCGTAAATGCAGTAACCGGTTCCCAGGGACTGCACCAGCGATTCCCAGGTCTGTGCGTAGGCCCGCAAGCCATGCAGCAGAACCAGCGGCACGCCGCTCGAATCGCCCCAGTGCACGAAGTGCAGGCGCAGGCCTGAACGATTGGTGAAAAAACAGCTGTCAGAAGCCATGGGTTGATTCCTTTGCGTCAGAAACGATCGAAACGATACGGGCTTGGATCAATGATCGGCGTGTCCCCGCTGACAAGGTCCGCCGCGAGGTGGCCCGCCGCCGGTGAGGTACCAAAGCCGTGCCCGGAAAAACCCGTGGCTACGGTCAGCCCGGGGATCTGCGCGACCGGCCCGATCACGGGGTTGGAGTCCGGCGTGACGTCGATGGTGCCCGCCCACGCCTGGGCGATTCGCGCCTGTTCGAACACCGGCCAGGCGGCGATCAGGTTGTTCATCGCGTCACCGTTGAGGCGCGGGTTGGCCGCCGGGTCCTGCACCCTCACCCGCTCGAACGGGCTGACACTGTCGGCGCGCCAACGCCTTGCAAGTTTCAGATCGTCCAGAAAAGGCTTGCCCAGCGACACGTTCAGCACATGGCGCTGTGCGCGAAACTGCGGCATGTATGGCTTGGCGAGCAACAGGTGATCCAGGGTCAGGAACGCGTCCAGCTTGCCGCGCTGGGTGATGATGAAGCCGCCGTCCTTGTGCTTGCGAAACGAAAAATCCGGCGCGCCGACCGCAATCTGCGTCGGGCCTTCCATGGGGTGGGTGCGCAGTACCGAGCAGGTCAGCGGCAAGGTCGGCAACGCCACGCCCTGGTTGCCGAGGAAACGCCGCGACCACATGCCCCCCGCCAGCAGCACGTGATCACAACGGATTTCACCGCGCTCGGTGACCACCCCGCTGACAATCCCGGCGGACATCTGCAGCGTACGTACCGCACATTGCTCGATGATCACCACCCCTTTCGCCATGGCAGCCTTGGCGATCGCGCTGCTGGCCAGGGTCGGCTCGGCACGCGCGTCGGACGGCGTGTAGATGCCGCCGGCCCAGTCGCCTACGCCACCCGGCACCAATGCGTCGATTTCACGTTTGCTGAGCAGGCGCGAATCCAGCGACAGGTGCTCCACCGACTTGAGCCATCCTTCATGCATCGCCATCTGCGCCGGGGTCCGCCCGACAAACATAATGCCCTCCTGGCGGTAGCCGACGTCCGCGCCGACCCGCTCGGGCATCTGCGCCCACAAGCGGTCGGCGGCCAGGGCCAGGGGAATGTCGGCCGCATGGCGGCTGGTCTTGCGCACCCAGCCAAGGTTGCGCGACGACTGCTCGGCGGCGATGCGGCCTTTTTCCAGGACCACCACGGCGATATTGCGTTCGGCCAGGGTCAGCGCGGCGGTCAGGCCAATAATCCCGCCGCCGATAATGACCACGCTGGTGCTGGCGGGAAACGCGGTGGAGGTGTTCACGGGCGCGATAGTCGGTGCCATGCTCAAGACTCGGTGATAGGCAAATAAAAGCGGCCGCCGTGCTGCGCGGCCGCGTGACGGTCATGGCGCCAGGCGGATCACTTCAACCTGTGCCTTGGCGGCGTTGCGATACGCCGTCACTTCCAGCTCGACCTTGTAGACCGTCGAGCCCAGCGGCGGGCACGTCACCGTGCTGGCCGGATCGACGCCGCGAAACTTTTCGCCGATCAGGCCCATCACCGCCGGGACGTCCTTGGGGTCCTGGATGAACACCCGTGAACACACCACATCCGCCAGGCTCGCCTGCACCGCTGCCAGGGCGGTTTCGATGTTGGCGAAGACCTGATGGGTCTGCTCCAGCACATCCTCCGGGATCAGCTTGGTCTGCGGGTTGCGGCCGGCGGTGTTGGACACGTAGATCCAGTTGTCCACGACCACCAGGCGTGAATAGCTGCCCATTTCTTCGAAGGGGGAGCCGGTCTTGAGCTTGATGATTTTTGTCATGTCGAATGCCTCTTCAGAGTAAGTGTCGGGTGGCTTAGCGCAGCACCGGGGTGTCCCACAGGTTCAAGGTCACGCCGATGCCTTTTTCAATCGCGTTGCGGTACACCACCGTGCCCCAGGCCACGTCTTCGACAGGCATGCCGCCCACCGACATGATGATGATTTCCTCATCGTTCCGGCGGCCGGGCGCAGCACCGGCGATGATCTTGCCGATGTCTTCGACGTCTTCGAGGCGCAGCTTGCCTTCGGCGATCATGTCCATGAAGCGCACGCCAATCACCGGCACGTTGTGGTGCGCGGGCTTGGGCAGCTCGTCAAACCAGGCTTGGTACAGGCCGGTGTTGTCCAGCACCTTGCGCACGTCGGGTTGCTCCATGCCGTCATCCAGGGAGCACGCCGCCGGCATCGCCAGGAACGCGCCCGGCTTGACCCACTCGCGCCGCACAATTGGGTAGATCGAGGGGTCGCCCGTCTCGCCGGAGCTACAATAAGTAACAAGGTCCGAGTCGCGAACCACCGCTTCCAGGGTGTCGACCACGCTGATCGAGGTGATTTGTGGGTAGGTCGCCCTCACCCAGGCAATAAAATCATCCAGGCTCTTCTGGCCACGGCCTTTGATTTTCAACGTATCGATCTGCGGGCACACCGCAATGAACGCCGACAAGGTGGTCTTACCCATCACCCCCGGGCCGAGCAACCCCACCACCCTCGCCGCCTTGCGCGCCAGGTGCCGCGCACCAACGCCGGGGATCGCGCCGGTGCGATACGCCGACAGCAAGTTGGCCGACATATGCGCCAACGGCGCGCCGGTATCGGGGTCATTGAGGGTGAACATCAGAATCGAACGCGGCAGGCCCTTGTCGCGGTTGGCGATATTCGAGCCGTACCATTTCACGCCGGCCGTGCCGAAGCTGCCGCCCAGGTAGGCGGGCATCGCCATCATGCGCCGGTCCGCCGTGGGCTTGGGCATGTTCGGGAATGGCGAATCCTTGGGAAAGACCACCATCGCCCCGTGGGAGTCATTGTTCGGCCCGGCCATGCGGTAATCGCCGGCATAGAGCAAGCCGAACATCTCTTCCATGGTATTCACGCAGGCCGGCATGTCCGTGACGCCGGCACGGATCATGTCCTGCTCGGAGAGGTAGATAAAGTCGATTTTTGTGGAAGTAGACATAGTCATTCTCGGGCCGCAAGTGAGATCGCTGCGATAGGCGCAGCTCCACGCTGTCGACGTCGAGTATCGAGGGGCACTTGCGCGCCGTATTGTAAATTTCGGACACGCCAGGGCCCGTGTCACCGCAGTAGTTGGCGCGAATCATGCGTGATAAATCCCGCCTCGCAGCCTATCGACAGTGCACACATGACTCCGACTCCACGGCACCACACGGCAAACGAACAGCCCTGGTTCGTCCTCAACTCCTCACGGTATTCGGTGATGCCTTCCGAACACCCGGCGATCTCGCATTTCTATGCCTTCGATGTGGCGCAAACCACTGAGGTGCTGGCGGTGCCGGATGGTTGCGTGGACATTGTCTTCGACTGCGACGCCACCCGCCCCAGCGCCAAGATCTGCGGCACGCCACTGGCGGCCCAGGCCGTCGAGTTGAACCAGAACCACCACTACTTCGGCGTGCGCTTTGCCCCCGGCGTCATCCCCGGCTTCATCAATGTGCTGGCTGAAGAGTTGACCGAGCGCGAACTCGACCTGCTGGAGGTCTCGCGGTTTGCCCGGCGCATCTTCGACAACATCGTGCAGGCCCCGCAACTGGGCGAACAGATGCGCCTGTTCAACGACTACCTGGCCCCCCAGTTGATGGGGCGCACGTCGCCGCTGACGCGCATGGTCATTCAGCAAGCCTTGCGTCATCGCGGGGCGATCCGCATCAGGCAACTCGAAGACCTCAGCGGCTACACCAGCCGCACCCTGCACCGCCAGTTCAGCCAGGACACCGGCCTGTCGCCCAAGGCGTTCTGCCGGATCATCCGCTGCCAGGCCGCGCTTGAAACCCTCAACACCCAGCCCGATGTATCGTTCTGCGAACTGGCCCTGGACCTGGGTTTTTCCGATCAGTCGCACTTCCTGCGCGACTTCAAGAAACTGGTCAGCACCACGCCCTGCGACTACCAGCGCCAAATGCTGCAGAACGCCTACACCGACCGCATCAGCTACGCCTGATCACGCGCCGACAAAATAAATTCGCGTCTCCATCGTTTCTCCACAAAACCTCCCATGAAAGCGCACGCTCGGGGTGCACACTGGCCTTCGTTGCCCTTGGATGATTCGTCATACTGCGACGATCCCAGTGCACCTGACCCAGACCCGAGCCTGCCATGACTGAATCGCCGCTTGCACCGACACCCCAGGACTCCACCGGCAAACACCAGGCCTTGGTGCTGATCGCCGAAGACGAGCCGGAAATTGCCGACATCCTCGCCGCCTACCTCAAGCGCAGCGGCTTCCAGACCGCCCATGCGCTAGACGGGCGCCGTGCCCTGGAACTGCACCAGACACTCAAGCCCGACCTGGTGCTGCTCGATGTACTGATGCCGCAGCTGGATGGCTGGATGGTCCTCGCCGAGATCCGCCACCGCGGCAACACCCCGGTGATCATGCTCACCGCGCAAGACCAGGACATGGACAAACTGCTGGGCCTGCGCATCGGTGCCGACGACTACATCGTCAAACCGTTCAACCCGGCAGAAGTGGTCGCCAGGACCCAGGCCGTGCTGCGCCGCAGCATCGATCACGGCTACGGCAGCGGCCAGCGCGTGCTGCGCGTGCAGGCGTTCGAGATCGACATCGACAACCATGCAGTCAACGTGCAGGTCGGTGCCGACAAGCACCCGCTGCACCTGACCGTCACGGAGTTCCGCCTGTTGGCGCAACTGGCCAAGGCGCCCAAGCGCGTGTTCAGCCGCGCCGAACTGCTGGCCCTGTGCGCCCCCGAGAGTGACAGCCTGGAACGCACGGTCGACAGCCACATCAGCAAGTTGCGGCGAAAAATCGAAGACCTCGGCGTGCAGGGCGTACCCACCAGCATCCGTGGCGTCGGCTACCGATTCGGGAGCCACACATGAAGGTCGTCAACGGGTTGAGCCGGCAGATCATTGTGTCGATGTCGGCCGTGGTGCTGTGCGTGATTGCCCTCGCGGTGGTTGGCTCCTACGTGTTCTACGCGGTGCTGTGGACGTTCTGGCCGCCGTCGGACCTTGACGTCGATGAGTGGCTGCCCACCGGCATGGAATGGGCATGGATGGGCTTGATCACCTGCATCAGCCTGGCAGTGGGTGCCGTGGTCGCGATCAAGCTGTCCCGGCGCATTCTCATGCCCTTGAACTCCGTCGCCGCCAGCCTGCGCCGGCTGGCCGACGGCGACCTCGATGCGCGGGCCGTTGCGCCCGACCTTTCATTGGGAGAGACCGCCGTGTTGGTGGATGACTTCAACAGTATGGCCAAGCGCCTGCAACGCATGGCTGAAGAACAGTCGTTCTGGAACGCCGCCATCGCCCACGAACTGCGCACCCCGCTGACCATCTTGCGTGGCCGCTTGCAGGGCCTGGCCGAAGGTGTGTTCGAGCCGGACAAGGCCCAGTTCTACAGCTTGCTCACCCAGGTCGAGGGCCTGACGCGCCTGATCGAAGACCTGCGTGTGGTCGGCCTGGCGGACAACGGCTACCTGGAAGTGCACATCCAGCACGCCGACCTGGCCGAGGAAATCGAGGCCGACGCGCAACTGTTCGAGCCTGGCCTGAACGCCAGTGGCTTTACCCTGCACCTGGACCTGCTCAAGCACCCCGTGCACTGCGACCCGGCGCGCATCCGCCAGGCCTTGCTGGCCCTGCTCGACAACCTGCGGCGGCATGCCACGCCCGGCAACGTCATCGTGCGCCTGGACAGCAGGGACGGCCTCAACACCTTGAGTGTCGCGGACGAAGGCCCGGGAATCGATGAAGCCTTCGTCGCGCACATTTTCGACCCGTTCCAGCGCGGCGAAAGTTCTCGCTCGCGCGCCCAGGGTGGCAGCGGGCTGGGGCTGGCCGTGGTGCGTGCGATTGCCCTGGCCCATGGCGGCAGCGTGACCTGCCGCAACCTGGCGAGCGGCGGCACGTTGTTCGAACTGAGCTGGCCCGACCATCCCACTGACCTCTGAACTCAACCGGCCCAGGTGAAGGCATGCGCCTCTCTATGTTTGGTTTCTATAGAGCCACACCCTATCGCCACTTTGCCTTGCTGGACACACACGGACGCTGTATCGCTTTCAAGAGCTGCGAAGGGATGCCACAGAACGGCAAGTGGGTACAAGTCAACGAAGTCAAGCTCGCCTGGTTGAACCGGGCGTTGCCTGCGGGCGCCTTGACTACGCCAACCGACCCTTGTGATTCACACGCGGATTGCACCTATGCCCCTCAACTATCGCAGTCGAAACCTGATTGACCTGGCCCAACTGGAAGACTCGGTAAAGTTCTATAGCGCCAGGCTCAGAAAGTTGCAGCGCTTCTGGATCCCCCTGCAAAAACAGGCGCCGCGCCTGGTGATGGTGCTGTGGGTGCTTGGGGTGAGCGCGTCGCTGTTCACCCAGTCCTATGCCCACTGGCTGTTCACCGCACCGGCGATCTGCCTGTTGATCGTCCTCGAGATCGTCATCGACGAAATGCAGATCGACCTGCTGCTGATGACCGAGGAAGCCCGTTATCTGCTCGACATCACTCGCGGTCTGTATACCGACTCATTGCGTCCCCCCACTGCGCTGCACACAGGTGCCCCATGCCCTCCGCCACACCACAAAGAGTGATCGAGCACAGCCACAACATCGGTCAACAATCCGCCAGCCAAACCCTCAAGGCCATCGCCAGGGCCTACCCCGGCAAGTTGTTTGCCACCTTGTCGCTGGTGGCGTTGGAGAACGCGCTGCTGCTTGCCTACCCACTCTTCGCCGGGTTCGCCGTGGACGCGATTATCCGTGGCGATACTGCCAACGCGCTGTTCTATGCCCTGGTGGTGCTGGGGTTCTGGGTGGTGGGCGCGGCCCGGCGGGCTCTGGACACCCGCACCTTTACACGTATCTATGCCGACCTCGCGGTGCCGGTGATCCTCAACCAGCGCCTGCAACGCCACAGCACTTCCAAGGCCGCGGCGCGGGTGGTGCTGGCGCGGGACTTCGTGGACTTTTTCGAGAAGCACGTGCCGATCATGGCCACCGCGCTGGTGTCCATCATCGGCGCAGCGGCCATGCTGCTGGTGATCGAACCGTGGGTCGGCCTGGGCTGCCTGTTGGCCCTGGGGCTGTGCCTTACCGTGCTGCCCGGCTTCGCCCGGCGCAACGAGCAGTTGCACGAGCGCCTGAACAACCGCCTGGAGAAGGAAATCAGCCTGGTGGAACAGGTCGGCGCCCACACCCTGCGCCGCCACTACCGGGTACTGTCGCGCTTGCGCATCGGGCTGTCGGACCGCGAGGCCATCGCCTTCCTGACCATCGGGGTACTCGCGGCGTTGCTGTTTGTGCTCGCCATCACCCAACTCGCCCTGTCACCTGCGGTCAAGGCCGGGCACATCTACGCGGTGATGACGTATTTATGGACGTTTGTCAGTTGCCTGGATGAGGCCCCTGGCATGGTCGACCAGTTGGCCAGGCTCAAGGACATCGGCAAGCGCGTTGACCCCGGGCTGGGCGGCACCACTCACTGAGCCCACGCTACAGCGCCTTCAACGCGGCGCCCGCTGGGTTTCCGAGGGCGACTCGCCAAACAGCTCGCGGTAATGGGTAGCGAAATGGCTCAGGTGAAAAAACCCCATCGCCACCGCTACTTCGCCGACGTTCTGCGTGCATGCCGACGTGGTGATCAAGCGCCGGCGCACCGCATTCAGGCGCAGGTTACGCAGGTATTCGACAGGGCGCATGCCGGTCACCGCCTGAAAACTGTTCTGCAAGGTCCGGCGACTCACCCGCAGGTGTTCGCACAGGTCAAGAATGCTCAGGGGCGTGTCACCGCTGGCGTCGATCAGGTCCTGGCAGCGTTTGACCAGATAGGCACTCACGGTGACATTGCCACGTCGGCAGCGCACCTCATCGGTGGCGTTGCTGAACAGATCGAGGAAAGCGTTGAGCAGCGCGTCCTCCAGCATTTTTTCGGCGATGGGGCTGATGGCGTCGGACTGTTCCACAAGGTGACGAAACAGCGGCTGGATGCGCTGGTGGATGCGCGCCAGCAACGCATCATCCACACTCAGCTGCGAGGTGGTCTTCAGCCGTTTGAGCTGTTCACTGGACAATTCGAAGGCCGCCAGCTTGGCGAAGCGCACCGTGTCGACATTGAACGCAAAAAAGTGCGTGCCCTCCGGCGCGTGCAGCACAAACTCCTCGGCGTCGCGCAACAGCACCACACTGTGGCTGCCCACTTGCTGCCCCTGCACCACCGGAGCACTGCCCAACGACATCGCCGCGCACAGCCGCCCTTTTGGCGCATAGCCACGCTGGACCACGCGCTTGTCCAGGACCTCCTGGAACACCTGGAAGCGGTCGGCGGACAACTGCCGCAGCTCACTGGTCAGGCAGCCACGGCCAAGCTGGTCGTACACCTGTCGCCAACCGTGGATCGAGCCGGCGTGTTGTTGAGGGTCATTGAAGGTTCGCGCTTCAGCAAGCATGGTCGTGGTTCCTCGGTGGCCCCGGCATGACGGCAACTGGTGTTCACACTGGGACGGTATCAACCGTGAAAACCAAAGCCAGTTCCGTGCCAAACATCCGC
The DNA here is from genome assembly GCF_030687535.1 of Pseudomonas sp. FP2335. NCBI lineage: Bacteria > Pseudomonadati > Pseudomonadota > Gammaproteobacteria > Pseudomonadales > Pseudomonadaceae > Pseudomonas > Pseudomonas sp. FP2335. Next base: position 2,809,210 of record NZ_CP117437.1, on the reverse strand, counting down.
AAGCGGTACGTGGTCGGCTGGATCGCCATCGGCGCCAGCAACGCCCCGGACAGCACCACCTGCCCCGCCTCCACCGGTTGACCGTCAGCCAGCAGGCGGCGGATCAGCCAGCACAGGTTGATCAGCGGCGGGTCCTCGCGCTCGGCGGTATTGCCCTCGCCGCACAGCGCGCCGGCACACTCCAGGCGATAGTCGACGCCGCTGTGTAGCAACGGATCAAACGGCGTGCGCGGCCCGATGCAATACAGCCCTGCCGCCGCGTTGTCGGCCAGGAATGCCCCGGCGCCGAACACCCAGCCTTGCCAGCGGCAATCGGCGATCTCGAAGGCCGGCGCCACCTCGCCGATGGCGGCCAGGATGTCCTCGTCACGGTATTCACCGGGCGCCAGGCTGCGGCCCATGATGATCGCCACTTCAATCTCCAGCTTGGGCTGGATCAGCCGCGACATGGCCACTGGTGTGCCGGGCGCGATGTGCATCGGCGTGGTCAGCGCGCCATACACCGGCTGGTCGAGGCCAAAACGCTGTTGCGCGGCGCGGCCGGCGAAGGCGATTTTCCAGCCGCTCAGGCGCTCGCCTGCTTCCTGGCGTGCCTCCAGGCCCAGGCGTTGCAGCGCGTAGCCGGAATACACGTCCAGCGCATCCGCCGGCAGCGCTGGCAAGGCCTGCGCGCTATGCGTGGCCTGGCGCAAGCGGTTGAGCAATTCGTTGTTGCCATTCATGAGAGTTGCTCCGCCAGTTTGCGCAGCACGCCGTCGAGCCGCTCGGGGGTGGTAATGGCGGCGACAAACCGATCCGGTCGCACCACCACAATGCAATCGCGCACCCTGGAGAACCATTCGCCCAGGCGGTTATCCACGTCTTCCACACTGAGGGCCGCTGCGGCCGTCAATGGCTGGCCGCGCCCCAGGCCGCTGCGCGAACGGTTGACCTGGATAAACCGCGTATCCCAGCGCGCCCAATACGCGGCCATTTCGCCACTGAGATGCGCGTGTGGGTTGACCCGGTAACCGAGCACCGCATACGAGTTGCCCAGCACATCGTCCAGGCGTCGGCGCTGGCCCTGGGCATCTTCGATATGCGGCTGCACAAACAGTTGGCCGACCAGATCGTCCTCGCGCAATTCGGCACGTTCGTGATGCACCAGGCCCTTGGTGATGGTTGCCTTGGGTTTGAACTTGAACTCCAGCAAATGCGAACGCAGGTTGTCGACGCTGTTCACCGCTTGGAACAACCAGTCGCGCACCCCGGCCATCAACGGATTGGTCAGGCCCAGCACCGCGCCCATGTTGTCGGCCAGGGCCACCAGTTCGGTCGCGTGGCCACGGCGTTCCTGGTCGTAGCTGGCAAGAATCCCGTGGGCGGCGCGGCCCTGGAGGATCGCGGCGAGTTTCCAGGCCACGTTGGCCACGTCCCGCAGCCCGGAATTGAGGCCCTGGCCGGCCCACGGTGGCGAGATATGTGCGGCGTCGCCCACCAAGGCCACGCGGCCCTGGACAAACCGCGCCGCGACCCGCGAATGGTGGGTGTAGGCGCGGATGCGGATGATGTTGAGTGAGTCCACCGCATCGCCGATATGCCCACGGATCAGGTCGCGGATGGTGTGCTCTTCGCACATCTTCGCTTCGTCTTCGCCCTCCAGCAGCATGAACTCCCAGCGCCGCTGCTGGTACGGCAGGTAAATGCACACGAACGGCCGTTGCGGGTCGGCATGCAAGGCGGTATAGGGCGCATCCAGGGTGTCGTTGGCCGTGTCGACCACCACCCATTTGCGCGCATGGGTCAGCCCCAGCAGCTCGATACCGAGCTTCTTGCGCACGGTGGAACGCCCGCCGTCGGCGCCGATCACGTAATCGGCACGCAGTTGATAGGTCTCGCCCTGGGCATCGCGCACCTGCAAGGTCACGCCTTCGCCGTCCTGCTCCAGTTCGAGCATTTCATGGCCTTGGCGCAACTCGACACTGGCGTGCTGGCCAAGGGTTTCGCGCAGCGTGCCTTCCAGCAACTGCTGCATGAAGATATTGCGCATCGGCCAACCGTAATGGGCGGTGCTCGGCTTGACCTCGGCGAAGCACACGCCGCGTGCGTTGTAATAACGCAGCGGCACATCGCAGATCATGTCGCGTGCGGCCAGTTCGGCGATGCCGATGCCTTGCAGTACGCGCAGGGCCTCGTCATCCATGCCGACCGCGCGCGGGTACGGCAAGATGCAGTCGGCGAGTTCAAGGACGACGCAGTCGACACCGTACATCCCCATATAGTGTGCGGCTGTGATCCCGTTGGGGCCGCCGCCGACAATGACAACTTGGGTCTTCTGCTGCTTCATCGCTTATCACCGCTTTCTTGTTGTGGTTTTAATCTGCGCCGCCGAAGCCGCACGCGTGTATCAGTGCAGCCCATCCAGCCCTTTGACCTCGTCGGCCTGCAAGCCGCCCAGGCGTGCATGCAAACGCCCGCGAGTGGCGAAAGCCCAGATGATAATCACCTCGTCTGGCGCCGGGCCGTCACCAAACATCAGCGACATGCTGTCGTAGTGGGAGCGCACATACAGGGCATCCTTGTGTGCCAGCGGTACATCAATGGTGGAACCCGGCCCACCGCGCTTGCCGGTAGACGGCACCCACGATTTGCCTCCGCCCAGCGCCACGCGCACCGGGTCGGCCGCCGGGTTGGTGAGGAACGCGTTGCCATGTTCGTACTCGCCCTGGCTGCCCACCAGGCAGGCCTTGCCGTAGCTGACGATGTCGTGCTGGCCGGCCAGCGCCTGGATACGGCGGCCGAACTCTTCGCCCAACAGCGGCGACGGCTCCACCAGCTCGGCCAGCGACTCGCTGTAGCGCCCGGCATAGGGGTTGGCGATCACCGCCGCGACGGCGTACTTGAACAACGGCTCGCCATCGGCCAACTGGCCGGTTTCATTGGCCAGGGTTTCTTCGACAAAGCTGTACCATTTGCGGATGTGATAGGTGGCGAAATTCGCAGTTTTCATCAGGCTTGCCTCACAGAGGGTCGAGTGGGTCGAGTTTGAAATGTCGGCTGGGCGCGCCCGCTTCCTTGAACCGCGCCTTGCCACGCGCATCGTCGTGTTCGGTCTCCAGGAAAAACTCCATGCGGTTGCCGTCCGGGTCGTTGAAGTACACGCCATGGCCGATTTCGTGGTCGGTGATTTTCACCACCTCCACGCCCTTGCCCAGCAACATGCCGTACAGCTGGCGCAAGGTGGTCATGTCCCCGGCGATTTCCAGGCCGTAGTGCTGCAACCCCATGCCGCCCTGGTGGGCACCGGGGTCGGCACGGATCAACGCAATGTCGTGATGCTTGGTGCCAAACGCCATCATCACCCAGCTTTCGCCACGGGCACTTTCGTGCATGCCCAGGATGTCGGCGTACCAACGGGCCGACACGTCAGGGTCACTGACCCACAGCGATAAGTGCGTACGAAGGATGTCGACTTTCATCGCGGGCCACCTCAGCTTTTTTTGACGATGGATTGATGCCCGGCCTTGATCTGCGCCACGGCAGGCGTCCACAGCACATCGGCGATTTCGCTGAAATCGCGCCACTGCTTCTGCCAGCCTTCACCGCCATTTTCCGAGGTAAACAAATGCCCGTACTTGGTGCCCGCGACGATCTGCCGTGGGTTAGCCGGGTTGATGGCAATCGCCCACACGCAGGAATTCGGTTGCTGCGGCAGCGGCAGCACTTCCCAGCTGAGCGCGGCATCGCGGGACACCAGGATTTTGCTGGTGGTGCCCGGCGTACCATCGGAAATGCTCAGGTACAGATCGCTTTGCGTGCCCAGCGGCGCGTTCATGGCGCGGATGTAATACAGGCCGAAGGCTTCACGGCCGATAATGCCGGTCCAGGTCAGGCCCTCATCGAGGCTGCGGTAGACCGCGTTGACGCACACCACCACGATGACTTTCTGGCCACCGTTGGGCAGCACCAGGATGTTGTGTACGTCCGAGTTGTAGTCCCACAGCAAGCGGTCATCGACGCGGGTCCAGCTGTCGCCGCCGTCGCGGGAGTGGAACAGGCCACCCTCTTCCAGGCCGAACCACAGCTGGTTGCGGTCGGTCGGGTCGTAGGCGAAGGCCAGCAAGCGCGGGCGGCTGACACCGTCGCAGAACTCGGGGATTTCCACCGGCGCGCGGTCCCAGGTCAGGCCACCGTCGAGGGTGCGCCACAACACCGCGCGCGACGGTGCGCCGGTGCCGACGAAAATCCGCTGGGCGTCCTGCGGGTCGACCGCGACTTTCCACACCGTCTGCCCGTTGAACGGCGAGTTGATGCGCTGCCAGCGGCCGCCGGTGTCGTAGCTGACACACAGGCCCACATCCGTACCGGCGTAGATCACCTCGGGGGTGTCCGGGTGCAGGCTCAACGAGCGGGTGATTGCGTCGAACTCCAGGTCCTGCCCCAGGCCAAGGCGATGCCAGGTCCGGCCATCGTCGGCGCTGCGGATCACCGCCTGCCCGACAGTTGCCACCAAAAGGGTTCCGTTACTCATCGCTGATGCTCCTCAGATGAAGATGCCGCGGGTCAGGCCGCCGTCGATGCCAATGGATTCGCCGGTGACCGCACCGGCCTTGGGGGATGCCAGGAAACCGATCAGCCAGCCCATTTCAATCGGTGCCAGGGTGCGCCGGATCGGCGTGGCGTCGATGTAGCCCTGCTCCACCTCCGCCGGGGTCTTGCCTTGCTTGACCCCTTCACGCTCGTACAGCTCCTGGATGTGCGGGGTATCCACCACGCCTGGGTGAATCAGGTTGACCGTGATACCCGACGGGCCGAGTTGGTCGGACAGGGTCTTGGTCATGTGCGCGATGGCCAGGTTGCGCATGCCCGACAGCACTTTGCTGCCGCGCCCGGTCAGGCCGCCGATGTTGATGATGCGTCCGAAACCACCGGCTTTCATGTGCGGGGTCACGGCCTTGGCGCAGCGGAAGTAGCCGATCACCTTGGTGTTGAGGTCCGACAGCAGTTCGTCGTCGCCGGCATGTTCGATGTCATTGCGCACCACACCGGACGGTGCTGCCGCGCCGTTGACCAGGATGTCGATACGGCCGAAGTGCTTGTAGGCGGCCTCGACCATCTCCGACACGGCCGACATGTCGTTGGTGTCGCAAAACAACGGCAGCACTTCATTGCCGGTCTGCGCGGTGATTTCCTCGGCCGCCAGTTGCAGGAACGCCATGCGCCGCGCGCAGATCACCACCTTGCACCCCTCCTCGGAGAGAAACCGTGCGACTTCCTTGCCGATGCCCATACCACCACCCGTGACGATGGCCACGCGGCCTTTCAATTCCAGATCCATAGCAACTACCTCGTGTGATTATTCAGTTCAGGTCAGATCGACAAACACGCTTTTGGTCTCGGTGTAGGCATCGATCACGTTCTTACCCATTTCCCGGCCCCAGCCGGATTGCTTGTAGCCGCCGAACGGTGAGGCCGCGTCGACCACGTTCCAGCAGTTGATCCACACCGAGCCGGCCTTGAGTTGCGCCGCCACCCGGTGTGCCGAGCGCAGGTCGCGGGTCCACAGGCCTGCGGCGAGGCCGTAGGGCGAGTCGTTGGCGCGTACCACCAGCTCGTCGATTTCGTTCCAGCTCATCACCGTCAGCACCGGGCCGAAGATCTCTTCGCGGGCGACACAGGCACCCTCGGCACGATCGAGGAACACGCTGGGGGCGATGAAGTGACCACGCTCCAGATGCTCCGGGCGTCCGCCGCCACAGATCAGCTCGGCGCCTTCTTCCTGGCCCCGTTGCAGGTAGCCCTTGACCGTATTCAATTGGCGCCCGGACACCAGCGGGCCCATGCTGCTGGCCGGGTCCAGGCCGTTGCCGAGCACGTGGGCGGCGGCATGTTTTTGCAGTTCTTCGAGGACCTGATCCAGCACGCTGGCGTGCACGTACAAACGCGACGCAGCGGTGCACACCTGGCCCTGGTTGTAGAAAATCCCGTCGGCGGCGCCTTTGGCGGCGCGCACGATGTCGGCGTCGGGCAGGATGATGTTTGGCGACTTGCCGCCCAGCTCCAGCGAGACTTTTTTCATGTTGCGCGTGGCCGCCTGGGCGATCAGCCGCCCGACCTGGGTCGAGCCGGTAAAGGCGATCTTGTCGACGTCGGGGTGCTCGGCCAACGGTGCGCCGGTCTCCGCGCCCAGGCCGGTGACCAGGTTGACCACACCGGCGGGGAACCCCGCCTGCTCGATCAACTGCACCAGACGGATCGCCACCAGCGGCGTCTGTTCGGCAGGCTTGAGCACCGCCACGCACCCGGTGGCCAGCGCCGGGCCGAGCTTCCACACGCACATGTTCAGCGGGAAATTCCACGGCACGATCAGCGCGCAGACCCCCACCGGCTCACGCAAGGTGTAGTTGAGCATCGGCGCACCGCTGGCCGGTGACACCGGCAACGTGCTGCCTTCGATCTTGGTCGGCCAGCCGGCGAAGTAACGCAGGATGGTCGCGGCGCTGGCTGCTTCACCACGCGCGGCAGCGATGGGCTTGCCGTTTTCCAGGGTGATCAGTTGCGCCAGCTCTTCGCGGTGCTGGTCGAGCAGGTCCGCCAGGCGGAACAGCAACAGGCCGCGCTGGGCCGGTGACTGCAACGCCCAGGGGCCGGTGAAGGCCGCTCGTGCGGCGGCCACGGCGGCATCCACATCCCGCGCGCCGCCCTGGGCGACTTCGGTCAGGGTGTCTTCGGTCGCCGGGTTTTCCACCGCGAACCGGCGGCCATCGGCGGCGTCCTGCCAGGTGCCGCCGATAAACAAGCGACCCGGTTGCGACAAAAAGGCCTGGACGGCGGGCAATACTTCGAACGTTTTCATGGTCGATTCCTTCACAGCGCCATCTCGATCAGGCACGGGCCGCTGCTGGCAGTGGCGTTGGCCAGCGCGCGTTGCAGTTCGGCATTGGTTTGCACGGTGCAGGCCGGTACGCCGTAGCCTTTGGCCAGGGCTTTCCAGTCGATGCGCGGGCTGTCGAGCACGGTGAGCTTTAGCGCCTCCGGGCCCAGCTCGGTCATGCCGAAACGGCGCAATTCGTTCTGCAAGATCGCGTAGCGATGGTTGGCGGCGATCAGGATCACCACCGGCAATTGCTCGCGGGCGATGCTCCACAGGGTTTGAATGGTGTACTGGGCACTGCCGTCCGATTGCAGGCAGTACACGCGGTTGCCGCGCTCGGCCAGGGCCGCACCGAACCCCACCGGAATGCCCTGACCGATCGCGCCGCCCGTGTTGGTGAGCACCCGGTGCCGTGCGGCGCGAGCCGAAGCGGTGAAAAACGGGTAGCCGCAGGTGCCGCCTTCCACCGAAACAATGCTGTCGTCCGGCAACGAGGCAGCCAGTACCTGGCCTACCGACTGCGGGGTGAGTTCGGCATGCCCCGGCGGCAGTTCGATGCCCTGTGGCGTCGGCACGTAGGCCGGTGCTTGGAGGGCATCGGCGAGCGCGGTCAATGCACCGGCCACGTCGTCGCCGACATCGGCCAACTCCAGCAGGCGCTCACGTTCGGCCAGGCGCGAGGGGATGCCTTCGTAGCCGAAATAGCTGATCGGTTCCGGCACACCGGCGCACACCACCAGGTCGTACTGTTCGAGGATTTCAATCGCCACTTCCGGGAAGTACGGCAGGCGATCCAGGTCCGGCAAGCCACCGCCACGGTAACTCAGGCGCGGAAAGGTCTCGGCAAACAGGCGCACACCCGGCAGTTGTGCCAGGCGCCCCGCCGCTTCCAGGCCCGCCACCGACAGCCCTTCGTCACCGACGATAAACACCAGGCGCAGCCCATCACGCAGGGCCTTGGCGACCGCTTCGATGCGATCGCCGGCAAACCGTCGCACCGGCGGGCGGATCGGCGCGAATACACCGCTGTGGGTCACGGCATGGGCTTGCAGGTCCATCGGCAAAATCAAGCTGGCGATCTGGCCTTTGGCCTGCCAGGCCGCGCGCATTGCTTCCTGCAGGTCGTCGCCAATACCCGACGCGGTGCGCGAAGTGCGCACCCAGCCGGAGACGGCACCGGCCAGAGCCTGGATGTCACTGGCCAACGGCGGGTCGTAGTTGACGTGCCATGAAGCGTGGTCGCCGATCACGTTGACGATGGGCGTGTTGGCCCGGCGGGCGTTGTGCAGGTTGGCGATGCCGTTGGCAAAGCCCGGGCCCAGGTGGGTCAGGGTCATCGCCGGTTTGCCGGCGATGCGGCCGTAGCCGTCGGCGGCCCCGGTGCAGACCCCTTCGAACAACGACAACACCGGCTTGAGTGCAGGTGCGCTGGCCATGGCCGCCACCAAGGGAATTTCGGTGGTTCCGGGGTTGGCGAAGCAGTACTCGATACCGCTTGCCGCTGCCGCATTCACTATCAGTTGCGCACCATTCATTTTCAGCCCTCTTGCTTGAGCGTTTGCAGTGATGAGATTTATCACACACAAATATTCAATCAACAAGTATTTTATTTGTGTTTATCTCATTTATTGAGACTTTTGAGACTTTTAGACGGCGAATAATCTGCCAAATATTGCGTTTTTCTCTCACTGCGGTAGTGTTGCGCCAGCCCGACGCAGCACGTCCCCCCTTTTCTAGGAACGAAATGAGTAGCCTGAGCAAATTGCTGAGTGTCCTGGACCTGTTCGGTCCACAGACGTTGAAGATCGACCCCGACACCATCGCCGAGCGCATGGGCCTGTCACGGGCAACGGTGTACCGCTACGTCAAGGATCTGTGTGACGCCGGCCTGCTGACCCGCGTGGACGCCGGCAGCTATGGCTTGGGCCCGCGGGTGATCGAGCTGGACTGGAAAATGCGCCAGTACGACCCGATCCTCGTCGCCGGTCGCGAGTTGATGCACGAGCTGTCCGCGCAGACCGGCCTGGCGGTGTTTGCCAGCGTGTTTTACGACGGGCGCATCATCAACACCTACATTGCCGAACCTACCGACACCTATCACTTTGCATTCGGGCGCGGGCAGCCGCTGCCGTTCTTCCGGGGGGCGCAATCGAAGGTGTTGATCGCGTTCCAGAAAGGCCGCCGCCTGCAACGCCTGTTCGACGAGCACATGGCCAACGACCCCGCCAGCCCCTATGACTGGGCGGGGTTCAACAAGGCCGCGAAAAAGATCCGCAAGGACGGCTACTGCCTGACCCACGACGAACTCAACCTGGGCCTGACCGGGATCGCCGCGCCCATCATCCAGACCGACCTCGACGAAGTGGTCGGCAGCCTGTCGGCCGTCGGCAGCACGCAAAGCTTCAAGCTGCTGCGCCAGGAGACCGTGATCGAAATGGTCATGGACACCACGCGGCGCATCGCCGACAACATGCGCAACCCGCCCGCCACCCCGGCGGCCTGAGCGACTCAGAACGGCACGGCGACGGTCACCTGGCTGTACACGTTGGTGCCGTTGCTCCCCACCTGATTGCCGCCCGAGCTGGCGTCCTGTTGCGGTTTGTACAGGCCGACCAGCGGGGTGATGATCAAGTGCGGGTTCACCGCCCACTCGGCATACAGGTCCAGCTCGCGGGCGTTGAGGTTCAGTGCGTTGGCCTTGCGCACCGTATCGAAATCGAAGAACAGCGCGCCCAGGGTCAGGTTTTCCAGGGGGGTCGCCTTGAGGCCCAGGTGCTGTACGCGCGTGTTGCTGTTGAACGGCCCGCTGTAGTTACTGGCGACTTCGCCCTGCAACCAGGTGCCGTAGCCCTGGCTCAGGCCAGTGAACAGCGAATCCCACTTTTGTGAATAGCGCGCATAGCGGTAGGTCAGCTTGGGCGCCCAGGCCGTGTCGGCGAAGGTGTAGCCGGCTTCACCGTACCAGGCGTTTTGCGGCCCGGCGTCCTTGTCCTGCCAGGCATACTCGAACGCCAGGCTGACGTTGGGCATGCCTGCGTCGCCCTCCCCGCGCAGGCTGTAGACATTCATGCCTTTGCGCTGGCGTTGAAAGTCGCTGGCCCACCGCTCGTTGACGTCGATGCCGTGGACCCAGGTCAACCCCAGCGTGCCCGGTTTGGCGGTGTACTCCAGGGTGCCGGCGGCCAGTTCGGTTTCGGCCTGGGCGCGGTTGTCGGACTTGAGCCAGAGCAGGCTGCCATGCAGGCCCTCCTGCCCGCCGAGGCGCACAAATGCGGTCTGGTCGAACGCATGCCGCGCCGCCAGGTAAAACGCGCCACCCCGGTTCAGCTGGCCATCGGCGGGGCCCTTGCCCAGGTTCGGCCCGTCATCGTTGATCAGGAAACCGCGGCCCAGCTTGACTACCTGGCGCCCGGCGGAAATATCCACGCCGTCCTTGCCCAGGGCCGGGAACAGATCCCCGGAACGCCAGCCGAGGTAGGCGTCTTCGATCTTGGTGGTGCGCTCGGTGCCCAGGGTGTTGCCAGCCGGGTCACCGTCGCCCCAGGTTGCGGAGCTGAGCAGCGCAAAGGCGCCATACGCCGTGCCATTGCCCGCCAGGGCCTGGTCGCCGCTCAGGCCGTATTTGATAAAACCTTCGCGCCAGGTCGAACCGCCGGACGTGCCGTCATAGTTCTTGCGACTGTTGAAGTGCCCGAACACGGCGGTCATGTCGGCGTTGAGATGCCGGCTTTCATCACTGTACAACTCATAGGCCTGGGCCTGGTTGAGGGCGCACAGCGCCAACGTGCACACAAGTGTGCGGCCGAAAACCGGACGACGCGATGGATAGCGCATGGCTGAAGCTCCTTGGGGGCGCCTTTGATAGGCTGTCTCAGATAGGGATGTGACGTCGGTGCGGGCGGGCCGCACCGAATGCGCGGGAACTAGCCGCAGCGGGCGAATGCCGCTTCCAGCGCCGACACCATCAAGCCCGCCTCGTCGCGGGTGAGGGTCAATGGCGGCGAGAGGATGATCTTGTTGCCGATCGGCCGTACCAGCACTCCGGCACGGCGCGCCTCGTCGGCGATGCGTGACGGTTGGCCCGCGGCCGGGTCGAGGGGCTGGCGGCTACGTTTGTCGCTGACCAGGTCCAGGGCAATCATCAGGCCCTTGCCGCGCACCTCACCCACCACCGCGTAGCGTTCAACCAGTGGCTGCAGTTGTTCCAGCAGCTGCGCACCCACCTTGGCGGCGTTACCCGGCAGGTCTTCGGCTTCGACGATATCCAGCACCGCCAGCGCCGCCGCACACGCGGTCGGGTGCCCGCTGTAGGTGTAGCCGTGCATGATCATGTGGCTGAAACCCTGGCCGTTCTCGATGGCATCGGCGATGCGCTGGTTGAACAGCGTGGCGCCCAGCGGGATGTAACCGGCGGTGATGCCCTTGGCCAGGCACAGGATGTCCGGTGCCACGCCCCAGCCGCGACTGCCGAGCATGCAGCCCGAACGCCCGAAGCCAGTGACCACTTCGTCGGCAATCAACAGAATGCCGTGGCGGTCGCACACCTCGCGCAAACGCGGCCAATAGTCGGCCGGAGGCACGATCACCCCGCCCGCCCCTTGCACGGGCTCGGCGATCAAGGCCGCGATGGTCTGGGCGCCGAGCAACGCGATCTGCTCTTCCAACTGGCGGATGCAGTGCGCGGTCAGCGCTTGGGGATCGCGGCAATCCCAGGGGTTGCGATACAGCCAGGGCGTGTCGAGCAAGTGGCAACCGGCGAGGAGTTGGCCGTGGTTGTAGTGGTACACCCCATTGCCGCCCACCGAGGTGCCGCCCATGTGCACGCCGTGATAGCCGTTGCGCAGGGACAGGAAGCGCGTACGCCCGGGCTCGCCGCTGGCGATCCAGTATTGCCGGGCCATTTTCAGCGCGGTCTCGACCGCATCCGAACCACCAGAACTGAACAACACCCGCGCCATGCGCTCCTGGGCGAACATGCCGGTCAGCCGTTCGGCCAGGTCAAACACCCGAGGGTGGGCAATGCCGTCGAAAGTCTGGTAATACGCCAGCTCATCCAACTGTGCGGCAATCGCCGCCTTCACGCTGGCGCGGTTGTGCCCGATGTTGACGTTCCACAGCCCGCCCACGCCATCGAGCATGCGCTGGCCGTCGATGTCGGTGATGTAGTTGCCGTCGCCCCGGGCGATGACCAGGGTTTTGTCACGGTGCGGCGCGGCGCTGGAGCCCATGGGGTGCCAGAATTTTTTTTCGGCGTTCTTGTATTTCTCGTACATGCTCATGTTCCTTATTCAGCCTCGCGCTTGCGCACAAACAGCAGTTGTTGTCCGGTGAATTCCAGCAGCCCTTCCAGGCCGAACTCGACGCCAAACCCGGACATCTTGCTGCCGCCAAACGGTGTATTCGGTTGGATCTGGGCGTGGCAGTTGACCCACGCCACACCGCTTTCCAGGCGGCTGGCCAAGGCCTCGGCCTGCGCGACATCCGGCCCCCACACTGAGCCGCCGAGGCCCATGTCGCCCGCATTGGCGCGTTGCAGCACATCCTCGACATCGCGGTAGGCGATCAACGGCAATACCGGGCCGAATTGTTCTTCATCCACCAGGCGCTGGCCGTCGGTAACGTCCGCGACCAATGTCGGCGGATAGAAGTAGCCGGCATGATCCAGGCGCGCGCCACCACACAGCACCCGGCCACCCTGGGCCCGTGCGTCGGCGACCAGCGCTTCCACCAGTTGCAGTTGTTCCAGGTTCTGTACCGGGCCGAAGGTCACGCCCGCGTCGAGGCCATCGCCCACCACCTGGCGCGCGGCAATTTGCGTCAGCGCCTCGCAAAACGCTGCGTATTGCGATTCGTGGATGTACAGGCGCTTGAGCGCGGCGCAGGTCTGGCCCATGTTGAGAAAGGCCGCCTGGAAAATTGCCTCGGCCACCGCGTCCACCGGGGTGCCGGGCAACACGATGGCAGCGTCGTTGCCGCCCAGTTCCAGGGTCAGGCGCTTGAGGTTGCCTGCCGCGCCACGCATCACGCTTTGCCCGGTGGCGGTGGAACCGGTAAACACGATTTTCTGGATGCCGGTGTGGGAAGTGATCGCGCTGCCAAAGCCTTGCTCGCCGGTCACACAATTGATCACGCCGTTTGGCACATGCCGGGCGATGATCTCCACCAGGCCCAGGGTGCTCAGCGGAGTCAGGCTCGATGGCTTGCTGATCACGCAGTTGCCCGCCCGCAGCGCCGGCATGATGTGCCACACGGCGATCATGAACGGCCAGTTCCACGGTGTGATCGAGGCCACCACGCCCAATGGCTTGCGGTGCAGCTCGATGCGTTGCGTCGGCGTTTCCTCGACCAACTCCACGGCGATTTCCTGCCCGGCCGCGTAGCGGGTCCAGGCGGCGGCGCCCATGACTTCGGAGAACGCCAGCTCCAGCGGCTTACCTTGCTCTTGCACGATCAGCCGGGCCAGGGCGTCGGCTTCCTGCTCGATGTCGGTGGCGATGGCCAGCAAGCGCTGGCAACGGTCGGCGTGGCTGCTGTGGCGCCAGGTCTTGAACGCGGCTTGCGCGGCGTCGACGGCCTGGTCGAGTTGCGCCAGCGAGCCCGCCGGGCATTGGGCGAACGCCTTGCCGGTGGCCGGGTTGATTACGTCGAAGCAACCCTGATCACCCGCCACTGGCAGGCCGTTGATATGCATCATGTAGTTTTGCATTGGAAACCTTCCTTTCACACACTGACGGGCCGCGCCAACTGGCGGCGGCCCGGTTTTACCTGGGTCATCGAGTACGGCTTAGAGCTTGTGGCTGCCCAACGCGTGGAAACGCTGTGGCGAGATTTTGCGCAGGCGAGCGGCGAGATAGACGCCGATGATCAAGGCCATTGGAATGATCGCGCAGAGGCCGTAGGACAGGACTTTGCTGGCCCCGGTCAGCACGTCGAAGTGCACTACCGCCAGCACCAGCACCGACACCAGCGCCAGGCAGGAAAACCCTGGCAGGATGCGCCCGCGCCACACGCCGACATTCAATTCGGGATGGCGCTGGAAGTACGCGCACACGGCCACCGAAGTCAGCGCCATCAGCAAGATCACACACAGCGTGGCCAGGTTGGAGAACCAGGCGAACAGTTGCAGGATCGGGTCGGCGTCCATCGCCGCGAAAATCAGTACCACCACAGCGGCGATCAGGCTCTGCAACGCCGAGCCCATGTGCGGGCTCTGGTGCACGCGGTGGGTGGTGCCCAGCAGGCTGTGCAGCAAACCGTCGCGGCCAATCGCGTAGAAGTAACGTGCGGCGGCGTTGTGGAAGGCCAACAGCCCGGCGTAGATGCTGACCATGAACAGCACGCGGATCACCTGGGTCAGCTGCGGCCCGACAAAGTGGTCGGACATGCCGTAGATAAAGGTCGTCGGGTCTTGCAGGGACTGCAACAGCGGCACGATCTTGTCCGCGCCGACACCCACCACCATCGCCCACACCGACAACGCATAGAAGCCGCCGATCAACAGCACCGAACAGTAGGTGGCAATCGGGATGGTGCGTTGCGGGTTCTTGGCTTCCTCGCCGTAGATGGTCGTGGCTTCAAAGCCGATAAACGCCGCGAAGCAGAACAGCAGGCCGATGGACGGGGTGCCGCTGAACACACGGCTGCTAGTGAATGCATCGAGGTTGACGCCACTGTCACCGCCGGATTTGAGGATGGCGAAATCCAGGATCAGGATCGCCAGGTACTCGGCAATCACCACCACCGACAGCACCCGTGCCGACAGGTCGATCTTGCGATACCCCAGGATCGCCACACTGGCCATCGCCAACAGCGAATAGGCCCACCACGGCAACTCCAGGCCGAACACACTGGCCATGGTGCCGCTGACCACCCCGCCGAACATGCCGTACAAGCCGACCTGGAGGATGTTGTAGGCAAACATCGCCAGCACCCCCGCCGCACCGCCGGCCAGGCCACCGAGGCCCCGGGAGGTAAAGGCGTAGAAACCACCGGCGTTGGTCAGGTGCTTGGACATGGTGGTGTAGCCCACCGAAAACGCCAGCAGCACCAGCAAGGCCAGGATCAGCAACGCCGGCGTACCGGCGCCGTTGCCAAGCATGATGCCAATGGGAAACCCGCCGGCAATCACACTCAGCGGGCTGGCCGCCGACACCACAAAGAAGATGATGAAGCCGACACCCAGGGCGCCACGCTTGAGCTCCGTGGAGCTGTTGACCGGAATAGAAACACTCATTTTGTTGACCTTATTGTATGAGGCAGTCGCTGTTGGGTTGGTCCGACCACACCGCATCGGCACCGGTTAGCTTGTTGTTTTGGTTGCACGCTGAATTTGATCCTATGCCCGCCCCAAACCCCTCGCTATCCCAAATCGGTAGCATCCGAACCCGCGCCCCAAAACAGGTCAAGCCGCCACCGCCAGCGCTTGCCGATTCGGGATAGCCGCTTATCCAGGCGCCCCGCATGCTCGCGCCATCGTGCTCTCTTCAGGAACCTCAGCCATGCGTTCAACCCATCTCACCCTCCAATGGCGCATCACCCTGTTGAGCGGGCTGTGCCTGCTGACCGTAGTCGGCGCGCTGATCGGTGCCGGCGTGTACCAGAATCAACAAAGCGCCAACCTGCTCAAGCAACAGAGCAGCCAGTTGCTGGGGCAAGCCGCCGTCGAGCGTTTGCAAGCCCAGGCCGTTGCCCAAGGCCTGCGCGTGGAGCGTTTTTTCAACGCAGCGGCGCTGTACAGCGAAGGCTTCGCCGAACAGGTCGTGCACCTGCGCGAGCAGGCACTCAAGGGGCGCCTCAGCGCTGCGCAACTGCGTGAAAGCCTGGTGGAGGTGACCCGCCAGGCGCTGTTCAAGCGCGCGGACGTGCTCGGCCTGTACGTGGTGCTGTTGCCCGGCGCGCTGGCCGGGGCCGATGCGGATTTCGTCGCGCAACCCGCCCTGGCCGGCAACGAAACCGGACGCTTTGCGCTGTACTGGTCGCAAAGCCAGCCGGGGCAACTGGTGCAGGATGTGCTGAGCGAGGCGCAAATCACCGCCAACCATGCGCTGCCCGGCGCCGATCCGGACACCGACTGGTATCGCTGCCCCCAGACGCAACGGCGCACCTGCGTGGTCGAGCCCTACACCAGCCAGGTGGAGGGCCGCGACGTATTGATGAGCAGCATTTCCGTACCGCTGATCGTCAATGGCCAGGTACTCGGCGTGCTGGGCCTGGACGTCAGCCTCGAGACCCTGCAAAAGCTTGCCGCCAACCTCGGCCACGACCTGTACGCGGGGGCCAGCGAGGTGACGATCCTGTCACCCGCCGGCCAGGTGGCCGGGCGCAGCGGTTCGGTCAGCGAGGCCGCCGTGGACGTGGGCCAGGCCCTGCAAACCGTGACGGGCAACCCAGCGTGGCAACTGCAGATCAAAGTACCGCAAGCTCTGGTGCAGGCGCCCGCGCGGCAAATGCAAAGCGAACTGGACAACAAGAACCGCGACGCCAACCGCTTCAATCTGGGCCTGGGCCTGCTGGCCAGCTGCCTGGGCATGCTGCTGATCTGGCTCGCGGCCTACGGCGTGACACGCCCGATATTGAAGGTGGCCAACCTGCTGGATGCGATTGCCGAGGGCGACGGCGACCTCACGCAACGCCTGCCCGCCGGGCGACGCGACGAACTGGGTCGACTCGCCAGTGGCTTCAACCGTTTCCTCGACAAGCTACAACCGATGATGCGCGCCATCCAAAATGCCGCCGTGGAGACCCGCAACCATGCCGACACCTCATCGGGCATTGCCCGCGAGGTCAGCACGGGCATGCAGCGCCAATACCGCGAAGTAGAATTGGCCGCGACCGCGCTGCATCAAATGAGCGCCAGTGCCCAGGAAGTGGCGCGCCATTCCCACAGCGCCGCAGACGCCGCCACCGCCGCCGAAAACGCCAGCCGAACCGGCCAGGCGGTATTCGCCACGGCCGAGCGCAGCATCGACAGCCTCGATCAGCGCCTGGACGGCACCCTCACGCAGGTCACCGCCCTCGCCGACAGCAGCACCCAGATTGGCCAAGTGCTCGATGTAATCAGCGCCATCGCCCAACAGACCAACCTGCTGGCGTTGAACGCGGCCATCGAAGCCGCCAGGGCCGGCGAGCAGGGCCGTGGTTTTGCAGTGGTGGCCGATGAGGTCAGGCACCTGGCGAGCAACACCCAGCGCTCGGTCGAACAGGTGCGCGCGGTGATCGAAACCTTGCAACAGCTCAGCCAGGAAGTGGTGCACAGCACCCAGGCGAGCCGCGAGCAGGCCGGCCACAGCGTGCTCCAGGTGCAACAGACCCGCTCGGCGCTGGAGGCGGTTTCCCAGGCCGTGGATGTGATTGAACAAATGAACCAACAGATCGCCAGCGCGGCCCTGGAACAAAGCACCGTGGTGGAAGACATCAGCCATCGGGTCAGTGACATCCGTGGCATCAGCGAAACACTCAGCCACCAGATGAACGACGCCACGCGAGCCAGTGAATCGCTGCACGCCATGGCCAATCATCAACAGCAATTGGTTGGGCACTTTCGCGTGTAAACGGCACGGCGCCACGCGCGCCGAGCCTGAGTTACAGTAACCTGCCTGCAACGCTTCCCCTGCCTCCGAGTCCCTCCCATGACACTTCCATTGCGCTGGTTGATCCTGGCGATTATTTCCAGCGCCCTGCTGCTGATCGTCATTGACATGACCGTGCTGTATACCGCCCTGCCCACCCTGACCCGCGAGCTGAATGCCTCGCCGTCGCAGAAACTGTGGATCGTCAACATCTACGCACTGATCGCCGCCGGGCTGCTGCTGGGCATGGGCACCCTGGGTGACCGCCTCGGCCACAAGCGCCTGTTTATCGGCGGGCTGGCGGTGTTTGGCGTGTTCTCGCTGGTTGCCGCATTTTCGCCAACCGCCGGCGTGCTGATCGGTGCGCGCGGCTTTCTGGCGGTCGGTGCCGCGATGATGATGCCGGCGACGCTGGCCATCGTGCGGATCACGTTCAGCGACCCACGGGAGCAGGCCATGGCGTTCGGTGTGTGGGCCTCGGTGGCCTCTGGCGGCGCCGCGTTCGGGCCGGTGGTGGGCGGCCTGTTGCTGGAGCATTTCTGGTGGGGCTCGGTGTTTTTGATCAATGTGCCGATCGTGCTGGTGGCGCTGGTCGTCGGCGTTCTACTGATCCCGAATCCGCCCGCAGATACGCAAAAACGGTGGGACTGGCTGGGCTCGTTGCAGGTGATGATCGGTTTGATCAGCCTGGCCTATGCAATCAAGGAGCTCGGCAAGCGCGCCCCCGCCTACAACGGCATGCTGGTGGCGCTGGTCCTCGGTGCGCTGTTCTTGTGGTTGTTCGTACGGCGTCAACGCCGCGCCGCACAACCGATGCTCGACCTGAGCTTGTTCCGCACCGCCGGTTTCAGGAATGCGGTGATCGCAGCCGTGGTGTCGGCCGCCGCACTGATCGGCATGGAGTTGGTGTTCAGTCAGCGCCTGCAACTGGTGCTCGGCCTGTCACCGTTGGAGGCTGCACTGTTTATCCTGCCATTACCCCTGGGTTCCTTCGTCTCCGGCCCCCTGGCCGGTTACTACCTGCCGCGCCTGGGGCACCAGCGCATGCTGTTCTGGACATTGCTGCTGTCTTCTGCCGCGATGCTGGCGTACCTGTTGCTCTACACCGCGCCGGCGTACCTGCAACTCATCAGCCTTGGGGCCTTGGGTTTCACGATTGGCGCGGCGCTGACCGCTTCATCCAGCACCATCATGCTCAGCGTGCCCGCCGACAAGGCCGGCATGGCCGCATCCATCGAGGAAGTGTCGTTTGAGCTGGGCGGCGCGGTCGGTGTGACCCTGGCCGGCAGCCTGTTGTCGGCGATCTATGCGTATGCCGCAGGAGTGGCGATTCCGACGTGGCTGACCCGCGATCCCGTGGCATTCGACAGCCTGGACGATGCCCTGGTGGTCGCCGAAACGCTGGCGCCCGAAGGCCGTGCGATGCTGATTGCCTTTGCCCGCTCAGCGTTTGATGCCGGTTTTGTGCTGGTGTTGGCGGCATCGGCAGCGCTGCTGTTGGTTGCAGCGCTGCTGGTCAAACTGAGCAAGCCGTCAGCCCCCGTCCAGCCTTAGAGCTTGTGACTGCCCAGGGCCTGGAAGCGCTGCGGTGAACGCTTGCGCAGGCGAGCGGCGAGAAACACGCCGCCGAGCAGCGCCGCCGGAATAATCGCGCACAAGGCATAGGACAAAGCCACGCTGGCGCCCGTCAGCACATCGAAATGCACCACCGCCAGCACCAGCACCGCCAGCAGCGCCAGGCACGAGAACCCCGGGAAAATCCGCCCGCGCCACAGCCCGACCTTCAGCTCGGGGTGGCGCCGGAAAAACATCAGCACCGCAGCCGACGTGAGCGCCATCAGCAAGATCACGCACAACGTCGCCAGGTTGGACAGCCAGGCAAACAGTTGCAGGATCGGGTCGGCATCCATCGCCGCGAAAATCAGCACCACCACTGCCGAGATCAGGCTTTGCAACGCCGAGCCCATATGCGGGCTCTGGTGCACGCGGTGGGTGGTGCCCAGCAGGCTGTGCAGCAAGCCGTCGCGGCCAATTGCGTAGAAGTAACGTGCGGCGGCGTTGTGGAAAGCCAACAGCCCGGCGTAGATGCTGACCATGAACAGCACACGGATCACCTGGGTCAGCTGCGGCCCGACAAAGTGGTCGGACATGCCGTAGATAAAGGTCGTCGGGTCTTGCAGGGACTGCAACAGCGGTACGATCTTGTCCGCGCCGACGCCCACCACCATCGACCAGACCGACAACGCATAGAAGCCGCCGATCAACAGCACCGAACAGTAGGTGGCAATCGGGATGGTGCGCTGCGGGTCCCTGGCTTCTTCGCCGTAGATCGTGGTGGCTTCAAAGCCGATAAACGCCGCGAAGCAGAACAGCAGGCCGATCGACGGCGTGCCGCTGAACACATGTGTGCTGTTGAACGCATCGAGGTTGATACCGCTATCACCGCCGGATTTGAGGATGGCGAAATCCAGGATCAGGATCGCCAGGTACTCGGCGATCACCACCACCGACAGCACCCGCGCCGACAGGTCGATCTTGCGATACCCCAGGATCGCCACGCTGGCCATCGCCAGCAACGAATAGGCCCACCACGGCAGCGCCAGGCCGAACACGCTGGCCATGGTGCCGCTGACCACCCCGCCGAACATGCCGTACAAGCCGACCTGGAGGATGTTGTAGGCAAACATCGCCAGTACCCCCGCCGCACCGCCGGCCAGGCCGCCGAGGCCCCGGGAGGTGAAGGCGTAGAAACCACCGGCATTGGTCACATGCCGGGACATGGTGGTGTAGCCCACCGAAAACGCCAGCAGCACCAGCAAGGCCAGGATCAGCAAGGCCGGCGTACCGGCGCCGTTACCCAGCATGATGCCAATGGGAAACCCGCCGGCAATTACACTCAGCGGGCTGGCCGCCGACACTACAAAAAAGATGATGAAGCCGACACCCAGGGCGCCACGCTTGAGCTCCGTGGAGCGGTTGACCGGGAGAGGTACACTCATGTTGTTGACCTTATTGTATGAGGCAGTCGCTGGAGGATCGGCACAGTCAACCGCTCACCGTCACCGAAGGGTTCGTCGTTCTTGTCGCACGCTGGATTCGATCCTATGCCTGCTCACGAACGCCTCGGTAGCCCAAATCGGTCACCCAATGGCTCAACGACACCTGCCCGGCTGGCGCCGGTGATTCCAGGTCTTTGTTCAGACGCGCACGCACCCGGTGATGGCGGCGCGGGTGGTCTGGGACGGTAGCTCGGCGAACAGCTCCTGGTACTCCGCGGCAAAATGGCTGAGGTGATAGAAACCCCATTGGGCGGCGGCGTCGCCGATGGACAGCTCGCGGGCGCGGGTGGTCATCAAGGTGCGGCGTACGCCGTTGAGCCGCACCGAGCGCAGGTAGTTCAGCGGCGTGGTCTCGGCCACCGCGCGAAAGCTGTTTTGCACGGTGCGCCGACTCACCTGCAGGCGCTGGCACAAATCGGTCACGCTGGGCACGTTAAGCAGCTCGGCGGTCGCCAGGCGGTGGCATTTCTCCACAATGAAACTGCGCGTGGAACTGGGGCTGCGCTGTTGCTTGTCGCAGGCCGGGTCGAGCATCAGTTGCAACAACTCGTCGAGCATCGCCTGCTCCAACGCCAACTCCCAGGTGCTGTCGAGGTCGTCGTGCAACAGGGCCTGGGAGAACAGCGCCAGCAAGCGGCGACGCGCCTGGGCGAAACGCTGGGGCGACACCTTGATCACCGGCTGGCGCAGCAACTGGTTGAGCGCCTTCGCCGACGGGGTTTGCTCCAGCGCCTGCTCGAACATTTCACGCTCGAAGGTGATGGACAGCAGCTCCATGCCCATCGGCATATGGAACATGAATTCCTCGCCACCGTGCAGGAAGAACAGGCTGCTGTCGTCCACGTCGCGGCCCTGCATCCGGATCGATCCGGGAACGTTGATGGGCACGGCAAAGCACATCTTGTCGCGGGGGGCCACGCCGTTCTGCACCACACGCTGGTTGATCTGTTCGAGAAACAAGTGACAGCCGGTCGTCGTCAGTTGCATGAGCGTGCTTTCGGCGGAGCCGGCAGTGAGTTGGCTGTAGTCCTGGTTCCACTGCTGAACCGTGGCGGCATGCACGTGGATGTCGCGAAAATGGCTGATCGTCTGGTTTTTCATGGTATCTGGAGCCTCTACCCATATTCTTGTTTTTAGATCGCCGCGCCTTTGGATAGTCGCATATCGCAAAAATCCTGCAAATTGTTTCTGAGATTCCGCGCCTCCCTGGGGCCGACACGCGCAATTGCCGATTCGGGCTACCGGCCTGCAACCCGCCACGCAGATGATCGGGCTGACTTAAATCGACATTCCAGAGAGACCGTCATGAGTGAAGCCAAATTTGAAGCCCTGCACTTCGCGGATGCCCCGCGGATCATCTCCAGCGCCCTGCCCGGCCCCAAGGCGAGCGAGGCCCTGGCGCTGTCGGCGCGCACCGAGTCGATGGCCCGCGGGGGTGGCCGCATGCCGGTGGCGATGGACCGCGCTTTTGGCGCCACGTTCAAGGACCCGGATGGCAACACTTACATCGACCTGTCCGCCGGTGTCGGCGTTAGCAGCGTAGGCCGTTGCCACCCCAAAGTGGTGCAGGCCATCCAGGCACAATCCCAAGTGTTGATGCACGCCCTGGAGATCAACAGCACCCGCCGTACCGAACTGGCGGCGAAGATGTCCGAGATCGCCCCCGACGGCTTGCGCGGCGACTGCATTACTTTCTTCACCCAAAGCGGCAGCGATGCGTTGGAGGCCGCGATCAAGTTCGCCAAGCGCATCACCGGGCGGCATCAGATCATTGCCTTCCATGGCGGTTATCACGGTGTGTGGAACGCATCCGGCGCCCTCACCACGGGCACGGCCTACCGCAAAGGCTACGGCGCACAGATGGGCGGCGTGATCCACGCGCCCTACCCGTACGCCTACCGCTTCCCCTTCGACACCACCCACAAGAGCGCCGAGCAGATCGCCGGTGACTACGTCGACTACCTGCTCAACACCCCGTACACCGCCGCCGATGACGTGGCCGCCGTGATCGTCGAGCCCGTGCAGGGCGAAGGCGGCTACGTGCCGCCCTCCCCCGAGTTCCTGCAACGCCTGCGCCAAGCGTGCGACCGCAGCGGCACGTTGCTGATTGTCGATGAAGTGCAGTCCGGCGCGGGCCGTACCGGCAAGATGTGGGCGGTCGAGCACTCCGGCGTCAAACCCGACATGCTCACCTTCGGCAAGGGCATCGGCAGCGACCTGCCCATGGCCGGCCTGATCATGCGCTCGGACCTGGCCGCACAGATCCCCGACGGTTCGATGCCCAATACCTTCGCCGCCAACTCGCTGTCGGCAGCCGTGGCGCTGACCAATATCAGCATCCTGCAAGACCCGGAACTCGACCTGCTCAACCGCGCCCACGACCTGGGCCTGCAAGCCCAGGAACGCATCCGCGGCTTCAACAGCCCCTTCGTCGGCGAAGTGCGCGGGCGCGGCCTGATGATCGGTATCGAACTGGTCGAGGACCCGCTCACCAAGGCGCCACTGGCCGGTGAAAAGATCGGCCAACTGATGGGCTACCTGATCAACCACGGCGTGCTGATGATCCCTTGCGGTCGCTACAGCAACGTGATGCGCGTGATGCCTTCACTGACCATCTCCCGTGCGCTGTTCTTCAAGGCACTGGACATCTTCGGCGACGCCCTGGCCTCCCTCAAGGCCTGATCCAAGGAGCACAACATGACTGAACAGTTGAACCACTTCATCGCGGGCGCCGCCGTCGAACCTTCGAGCGGACACTACATCGACCTGCTCGACCCGGTCACCGAACAGGTCTACGGCCGCAGCGCACGCGGCAGCGTCGAGGACGTCAACCACGCCGTGGGTGCCGCGCTCGAGCAACTTGAGCGCGGCGCCTGGAGCCAGCTCGATGGCGCCAGGCGTGGCCGGCTGCTGTCAAAACTGGCAGACCTGGTGGAGCGCGACAGCGAGCGCCTGGCGGACATGGACGCCAACGCCATCGGCCGCTCGCCCATCGAACCGCGCCGGATGGACCTGCCCAACGCCATCGCCAACCTGCGCGCCGCCGCCGGTTGGGCCAACCAGCTGGAAGGTCGCACCATTCCCACCGGCGGCTATTTCGGCACCCGCACCCTCTCGTACACGGTGCGCGAACCCGTGGGCGTGGTCGGCGCCATCGTGCCGTGGAATTCGCCCCTGATGATCACCGTGTGGAAGCTCGCCGCGCTGCTGGCCGCCGGTTGCACCGTGGTGATCAAGCCCTCGGAAGAGACCCCGCAGTCGGCCCTGCACCTGGCGGCGCTGGCGCAGGAAGCAGGCTTCCCGGACGGTGTGATCAACGTAGTCACCGGCTACGGTGCCGAGGTCGGGCGTGCGTTGTGCGAACACCCGCACATCACCAAGATCAGTTTCACCGGCAGCCCCGAAGCAGGTCGCGAGATCCAGCGCACGGCCGGCGTGCTGTTCAAGCGCGTGGCCCTGGAGCTGGGCGGCAAGAGCCCGCAGATTGTGTTCGATGATGCGTCCTTCGACGACGCGGTACGCGGCTGTGCCCTCGGCCTGTTCGCCAACCAGGGCCAGGTGTGTGCCGCCGGTTCACGCATCCTGGTGCAGCGCAGTCTCGCCGAACGCTTCGGCGCGGCGCTGGCTGAAGCCGCGCGGGCGGTCAACGTCGGCGACCCGCACCAGCCCGGCGTACAGATGGGCCCGGTGGCCAAGAAAGCCCAGTTCGAGCGCGTCAACCGCTACATTCAGCTGGGCATCGACCAAGGTGCGACGCTGCTCGCCGGTGGCGTGTCCACCCCCGGGCGCGGCTGGTTCGTGCGCCCGACGATCTTCGCCAACGCACGCAACGACATGGCAATTGCCAGGGACGAGATCTTCGGCCCGGTCGGCACCCTGATCACCTTCGACACCGAGGATGAAGCGGTCGCCCTGGCCAACGACTCCAGCTACGGCCTGGCGGCGACCGTATGGACCACCGACCTGGTGCGCGCGCACCGCGTCGCCGCGGCGGTAAAGGCCGGTGCCGTGGGTATCAACTGCTGGAGCCCGCTGGACGCCAACCTGCCGTGGGGTGGCCTGAAGACCAGTGGTATCGGGCGTGAAGGCGGCTTCAGTGGCGCGCTGGCCTACACCGAGGAGAAAGTCATCACCGTGCTGATGCCTTCCTGAGTCCTTCCCCCGCACCGAGCGCGCCACCCTTGCCTGGGTGGCGCGCTCCCAGGCGCCCCCTTGCTGACCGTTGGAGAAACCGTGATGAACTCAAACAACCAAACGACAATCGATCGTTATCCGACGTCCCTGCGCCTGCTGCATTGGGTGCGCGCAGTGATCATCACCGGCCTGCTCTGGGCGGGCTGGCACATGACCGGCATGAATGACGAAGTGGCGAGCAAATTCGAGCTGTATTACCCCTGGCATAAATCCTTCGGGGTGTTGGCGTTCCTATTGGTGCTGACCCAGATTGCCGTGCGCTTTCGCACGCCGCACATTCCACAACCGCTGGAAACACTGGCACCGCATGAGCGCGTGCTGTCCAGGCTGATCCAGCGGGCAATGTATGCCTTGCTGGTGATCGTGCCGCTGATGGGGTACTCCATGTCGAGTACCTTCACCATGAGCGACGGGGTGTTCTTTTTTGGCGTCAACCTGCCAGAGCTGTTGCCAAAAAATGACGACTGGTTCGTGGTGTTCCAATTGCTGCACAAGGTGTGCGCCTACACCCTGCTCGCGCTGATCGTGCTGCACATCGCCGGCGCCCTCAAGCACCGCTTCTACGACAAGGACCCACGCAACGACGTGTTGCGCCGCATGCTCTGAGGCAAACAGGCGTTGGCGCCAGGCGCCAACGCCGCCCTCTTCTAGAACGTCACCCACACAATCAACTGCATGTACGTGTTGGTGGATGCGCTGCCACTTTGCAGCCCACCATTGCCCAGCCACTTCTCTGGTTTGTAGAAGCCAACCAGCGGCGACAAGGTGATGTTGTCCGTTACCATCCAATCAACAAACAGGTCCACCTCTCGCGCACTGAAGTTCTGTTGTTGTTTACGGGACAGTTGGTGGTAGTCGAAGGCCATGGCATTGAGCGTCAGCTTGTCGGTCGGCCGCACGGAGAGCAGGACATCGTTGATCTGCATGTTCGACGTCACGGAGCCGGCGTAGTTGGCCGCAACCTCACCCTGGTAGCGCTTGCGGAAACCGCCCTGGAACAGGAAATCCCAACCTTCGGAATACCGCGTATAGCGATAGCTCAGCGTCGGCTGCCATTTGACGTCGGCGAAGGTGTAGCCCGCGTCGAAGAACATCGCACGCTGTGACCCCGAGCGTTTTTCCTGGCGCGCCACTTCAAAGGCGAAATCGGCGTTGTCGATCCCGGCGTTGCCCTGGCCCCGCAGGCTGTAGATGTTCATGCCTTTGCGTTCCATCCGATCAGCGAAGGCGTAGCGCTCCTCGACATCCAGGCCATGTATGTAGGTGGAACCGAGCGAGCCGAACGGCGTCGTGTAGTCGATCGTGGCCGCCGCCACTTCGGTTTTGGACTGCCCCGGGTTATCCGACTTGAGCCAGATCAGGCTGCCGTGCAAGCCCTCCTTACCGCCCACCTTGAGCACGGCGGTATTGCCGAACGCCAGGCGCTGGCCAAGGTAGAAGGCGCCGCCACGGTTGAAGCGACCATCGTTGACATCCGCGATGGGACTGAAGGCGTTGCCGGGGTTGAAGCCATCGTCGGTAATCAGGAAGCCGTCCACCGTCACCAGTTGGCGGCCGAAGGAAAAATCCACGCCGTCCTTGCCCAGGGCAGGGATCAGCTCACCCGAGCGCCAGCCCAGGTAGGCGTCTTCCACGGCAGTTCTGCGCTCATTGCCAGCCGTGTTTTTGCCGGTGTCGCCGTCGCCCCATGTGGCGGAACTGAGCAGGCTGAAGCCACCGTAGATCGAGCCGGCGGTGAGCTTGTCAGTGGTGCCGTTGAGGCCATATTTGGCGTAGCCCTCTTGCCAACGCATGCTGCCGGGTACTTTCTGCGGGTCGGCGAGGTAATTGCGGGTACTGCCGAACCAGCCGAAGCCAGCGCCCAGTTCAGCGTTCAAAACGGTGCCACCATCCTCTTCGTTGTACAGCGTGTAGGCGTGTGCTTGCGGCTCGAATGCACACAGTGCAACCAGCGACAGTAACGGGGCATAAGGGGGGCTGCGCATGACGTCTCTCCTGTTTTTATATTTATGAGGCGAGTCGCGATTTTTCCGAATCAACCCTGCCAGCGGTAACCCAAATCAGCATGTGCATGGCCATCGCGCGAATTCCTTCGCTCACCGCCATTGGTTGCCGTTTTGGGCTACGGCCTGCCCACTTCGCCACCCTATGCTGGGCCCATAAGAACCATAAAAACCGAGGCACCCGTCATGACTGTTCTGCCCTCCCCGCTGTTGCGCCAGGGACTTTGCCTGCTGAGCCTGGTTGCCTGCAGTGCCCTGTCGTCAACCGCCACGGCCCACCATTCCTTCGCGCTGTTCGACCAGACCCGCACCGTCACCGTCAAGGGTGTGGTGGAGCGCTTTGCCTGGACCAACCCGCACATCACCATTTACCTCGATGCCCCCGGCCCGCCGCCCCAGCGCTACAAGATCGAGACGGGCAGCGTCAACGCGTTGCAGCGTACCGGCTGGAGCGCAGACTCGATCAAGGCCGGCGAGAACGCCGAGGTGTCCTTCAAACCGCTGAAAAACGGCGAACCCGGCGGGCTCCTCGTGGAGATCAAGATCGGTGACGTGGTGCTCTCGGGCGGCGGTTGAACGCCGTCTCTTTGCCGCCCAACCGCACCGCACCACTTTGTGGAGATGTCTCTATGAAACCGATACGCACCTTGCACATAGCAATCATCGGCCTGGGCTTCGCCCTTGCGACGAGCACAGCGCTAACCAACGCCGCGACAATGCCCAAACCCAAGCCCGATATCAGCGGCACCTGGGAACGCACTCCGGACGACTGGTTTGGCGAGAACCCGGACGACCCCGTGCACCCCGGCGGGCCGATGGACCTCAAGGCGCCGTATGCCGCCGAATATGCCGCGTTCAAGAAGAAACAGGCCGCCGCCAACGAGGCTGGCACACCGCTCGCGACCACCAGTTCCAAATGCCTGCCCGAAGGCATGCCGACAATGATGGCGGCGCTGTTCCCGATCCAAATCATTCACGACGGCAAGCAAGTGGTCGTCCTGGGTGAATACCTGCAGCAGGTCCGCCGGATTCTGTTGAACCAGGCGATGCCGCCCAAGGAAAAACTCGACCCGCTGTACCAGGGCCATTCGCGTGGGCATTGGGAAGGCGACACCCTCGTCGTCGAAACCCAGCGTGTGCGCAGCGACGTGCACTTCTATGACGTGCCCCACGGCCCGGACATGAAGATCACCGAACGCATCCGGCTGCGCGGGCCTGATCACCTGGAGGATCAGGTCCTGATCGAAGACCCGCAGGTGCTCAACACGCCGTATCGCTTCACTTTCGACTACAAGCGCTCCAGCTATGCGATTCAAGAGTACGTCTGCGAGAACAACCAGATCGTGATCGACAGCGAGGGCAAGGCGTCCCTCAGTCTTGAATAAGGTGGGCCGGATGCAGCGCACGATGACCCTCGGCGGCCTGTTGCTGGCGCTCACGTCGAACGCGTGGGCCGACGTGCCGCGCCTGCCGACCGCGATTGCCGTGCCGCCGTCGGGCCAGTTGCCGCTGTCGTCGGCGTTACATCCCGGCACCGAGTACAGCGACCTCGACCAGTACGGCTACACCGAGCAAGAGTTCTACCTGCAAGGCATCGCCCCGGCCATTACCGCCACGGGTGAGCAACGCTTCGACGCGCCCTACACCACGCGCATTCTGGTGCGCCGACCGGCCGACTCCGCGCGCTTCAACGGCACGGTGGTGATCGAGCCCTTCAGCTGGTTTGGCGAGCGTGGCGCCGGATGGATCCTGACCCGCGACTATTTGCTGCGCCGTGGCTACGCCTATGTCGGCTACACGCTGAACACCAACCAGCCGCGGGTCGATCCCAAGTTCATCGCGGACACGCCAGCGGCCGAGGCCGAGCAGATCGCCAGGTACGGACGAATCGTCAATTTCGACTTTATGCGCCGCTTCGATTACGCGCGGTATGCGCCGCTGGGCACTTACTACGACCCGGAGCATTTCAGCCGGGGCACCGTGCCCGATCCGTTCGCGCCGCAGTCACAAGGCATCGCGGCGCAGCTGGCATTGCTGCTGAAAACCCCTGCGACACAGGGCCCGCTGGCCGGCTTCGACGTGCAGCGTGTCTACGTCAACAGCTGGGCCGTGACTGCACAAGTCTGGATGGACTACCTCGACCAGGGCCGCCACCAGCAATGGCGCCTGCCTGACGGCAGGCCGCTGATCGATGCCTACATGACCGGCCGCATGGCCTATGGCGAAGTCGGCGGCGACGTCATCCGCGTGCCGCGCCAGATGCCCGAGGGCGTGCCGTTCGTGACCGTCTACAGCCAGTCCGAAACCCTGCACGACGTGATCGAAGGCATCCCCCTGCCTCCGGACACCGACAGCCCGCAGCTGCGTTACTACGAAGTCACCGGCATGCCTCATCTGCGCCTGGCCGACCTGGGGACCGAGCACACCGAACCGCTGGCGGCCGATGTCGGCAAGGGCGACGACCCTCGCTGCCAGACGCTGTACGACGAACCCGTAGAGCTGGTGGTGTCGGCGCTGCTCGATCGCATGGACCGTTGGGTGCGCGACGGCACCCCTATGCCGAAGGCGCCAAGGGTGGTGCGCGACGGCAAGGCGGCCGCACGTGCCCCGGCCACCGGCAACCTGCAGGGCGGCGTGCGCCCGCCGTGGGTCCAGGTGCCGAGTGCGACCTACCTTACCGACCAGGAGACCGGCTGCGGCCTGATCTACGACACCAAGGTGGCCTACGCGAAGGACGTGCTGGGCCGGCACTACGCCAACTTCAACCGCTACGCGCAGAAATTCGAAGAAGCCAAAGCCGTTTCGATCCAGCAAGGCTACCTGCTGCCAGAGGATGCGGCGCGCCTGCGGCCGATCGCGACACCCCAAGACTTCTAAGCCCACGAGGAAGGAACGCCGATGTCATCGTCACTCATCATTGCCTGGATCTATGCATCGCCCCTGAGCACCGCCATCCGCGACATTCTCTGGGTCATTCCCACGGTGCAGAGCATTCATATCATCGCCATCACCGTGCTGTTCGGTTCGGCGCTCGTTTCCGACCTGCGCCTGGCTGGCGTGCTGGCCAGCGACGAACCCTTGCGCGGCGTAGTTCGCCGCTATTACCCGTGGATGCGCAACGCACTCATCGTGCTGCTCATGACCGGCTTGCTCATGATCATCGCCGAGCCCGACCGGGTCCTGGTCAACACCACGTTCTGGCTGAAGATGGCCCTGGTGGCGACCGCGTTCGGCCTGACGCTGTGGCTGCGCCGCCCGCTGCTACGCGCCCCCGACAACGGCGACCCGCGCCCGATCAAGGCGTTGGCCTGGCTGTCGATCGGCTTGTGGTGCGTCGTGATCATCTGCGGTCGCTGGATCGCCTACACGATCTAAGCGTTTTCAACCCAAGCCTTCAGGTAACCGCCATGGATATTCAAGTGTTGCTGCAAACCCTCCAGGACACCGCCGTCGCCACCTTCATCCGCGAGTCGGGCTCGGCCTTTCCGCTGCTGGAATCGCTGCATGTGATCGGCATCGCCATCGTCTACGGCACCATCGCCGTGGTCGACCTGCGCCTGCTTGGCGTGACGGCCCATCGGCGCAGCGCGCTGCGGCTGATCAATGACTTGCTGCCGTTCACGTGGGTCGCATTCGCGGTGTGCGTGATCACCGGCCTGCTGATGTTCTGCGCCAATGGCACGACCTATGTGCAGAACACCGCCTTCCTGTGGAAGATGGGCCTGCTGGTGCTGGCAGGGCTCAACATGGCGGTGTTCCACCTGGGCGCGTTTCGCCGCATCGGTGAATGGGACACCACGTTGCCACCGCCCAGCCAGGCGCGGGTCGCGGGCGCCAGTTCCCTGGCGTTGTGGGCCGGGGTCATTTTCCTTGGCCGCTGGATTGCGTTTCTCTGATGGCCGGCGCAAGCGCTGCAACCCAGGTGGTGCGCCCCGCCTCCGGTCGATGGGAGTCGCTGGGCCTGCTGTTGGCGACCCTGGCCGTCACCGCTGGCGTGCTCGGCTACGTGATGTTTCGCCCCGAGCGCGTCGGCCCGCCCGTGCCCTTGAGCTGGCAGGTGCGTTCCTTCGATGGCTTGGGCGCCGCCGACCAGGCCATTCACAGCGCGCTGTTGCCCGCCGGTGAAGAAATCATCTGGAACAACAACGACACCGGAGGCTGGATCACCCTGGAACATGCGCAGAAGCTGTTGCTGCCGCCGTTCTACCGTGACGGTTTCTGGAAAACCAACGGCGAAGTGCACTGGCAACTGATCCTGCCCGGCACCCACCAGGCCCATGACCCATCGGCCGCTGCCGACGCACCGGCCACCCCCACTGTCAGCAGCGTATCGCAGGCCACCCAGGGCCAGGGCGCCACCGTGTATTACGGTTCTGCCGGCCGAGCGCCGGGGCAGAGTGCGTACCTGCTGGTCATCGGGCATGCGCATGCGGGAGTCATGTGGGCGAACCAGGCGACGATCTGGGTCCACCGCGACCCGAACGCGCCCTACCCTGGCATCGTCAAGCCCGAGTCGCTGGTCGGCGCCGGCTGGCGCCAGGTCATCCCTTACGACGGCGCCAGCGAAGTCGAACGCGTAAAAGGAACTCAGCCATGACTGCCTCCACCTCACTGCGCGCCCTGTGGCGCGGCTGCATGGCGCTGCTCGCGCTGATTCCGCTGGTGGCCCTGGCAGGCGCCGCGCCGGACGCAGGCAAGAAACTCAAGATCGGCGTCACGCTGCACCCCTACTACAGTTTCGTGGCGAATATCGTCGGTGACCGCGCGGACGTGGTGCCGCTGATCCCGGCAGAGGCGAACCCCCACAACTACCAGCCGCAGCCCGACGACATCACCCGGGCGATGAGCCTCGATGCGCTGGTGGTCAACGGCATCGGCCACGATGAATGGGCCTTCCAGATCGTCAAGGCGGCCGGCCGTACGCAGACGCTGCCGATCATCCAGGCCAATGCCTCGGTCGCGCTGATTCCGGTGGGGGGCGACCAGGGCGGCGTCAAGGTGGTCAACCCGCATACCTTTGTCTCCACGACCGCAGCGATACAACAGGTGTTCGAGATCGCCCGCAAACTGGGGGAGCTGGACCCGGCCAACGCCGTGACGTACCGCCACAACGCCCTGGCGTACGCCACGCGTATCCGCGAACTGCGCGCGCGTTTCATGACGCGTTTTGCCGCACTGGACCTGTCCGGCTTTCGCTGTGCCACCACGCACGCCGGCTACGACTACCTGATGCAGGAATTCGGCCTGTTTGTCAGCGCGGTGATTGAACCGCGCCATGGCGTTGCGCCGACGGCACGCCAGTTGGCCAATACCATCGAGGCGATCAAGAACGCCCATGTGCGTGTGCTGTTTGCCGAGAAGAACTTCTCCCTCGACCTGGCCAAGCCCATCGAAGCTGCCACCGGCGTGAAGGTGTTTGCGCTGTCGCATATCACTGGCAGCACCTACAGCGCGGACGAGTTCGAGGTGGCCATGGCCGAAAACCTCGAAACCCTGGCCGAAGCCGTCGAGTTCACCCAGCAATGAAGGAGCAATCAGCAATGCGTGGACCTGCCGTGGTATTCGACAACGTCTCATTGCAACTGGGCGGTACCCCAGTGCTGGACGCCGTGAACTTCCGGATCGAGGCCGGGGCCCTGCATTGCCTGGTCGGTCCCAACGGCGGTGGCAAGACCTCGCTGGTACGTGCGCTGCTGGGCCAGATGCCGCACTCGGGCACCGTGCGGTTGGAGGGCGAGATCACTACGCCCATGGGCTATGTACCGCAATTGCCGGATTTCGACCGCCACGTGCCAATGACCGTCAACGACGTCATGGCCCTGCTCGGCCAGCGTCGGCCGGCCTTTCTCGGCGCATCCCGCGCAGCCAGGGCAAGCAGCGACGCGGCCCTGCAGCGCACCGGAGTAGGCGCAATGGGCGCCAAGCCCTTTGGCAGCCTGTCTGGAGGCGAACGCCAGCGCGTGCTGTTGGCCCAGGCGATCAGTCCGCTGCCGCGGCTGCTGATCCTCGACGAGCCCACGGCCGGGATCGACGAACCCGGTGTGCGCCTGGTGGAGGAGTTGGTCAGCGAACTGCACGCCCAGGGCGTCACCATTCTCTGGATCAACCACGACCTGGAACAGGTCAAGCGCGTTGCGCAATCGGTCACGGTGATCAATCAACGCCTGTTGTTCCATGGCAGCTGCGACCATTGGGAGCACCTGCAATGAACGCCCTCTACGATTTCATTCGCAACCAACTGCAGGCGCTCGCCGCCAACGGCCTGCTGCCACAGCCGTTCGAATACGAATTCGTGATCAACGCGCTGCTTTGCGCACTGCTGATCGGCCCCCTGCTAGGGGTGCTGGGCTCGATGGTAATGATCAAGCGCATGGCGTTTTTCAGCCAGTCCGTGGGCAATGCGGCGATGACTGGCGTGGCGATCGGCGTACTGATCGGCGAGTCCTATACCTCGCCATACTTTTCGATGTTCGGGTTCTGCCTGCTGTTCGCGCTGACGTTGAAGTACACACAACACCGCACCACGCTGGCCAACGACACGCTGATCGGAGTGTTCCTGTCCATCTCGCTGGCGGTCGGCGCCTCGTTGCTGCTGTTCGTGTCGGCCAAGATCAACACCCACGTGATGGAGAGCGTGCTGTTTGGTTCGATCCTGGCGGTAGACCACACCGATATGAATGTGCTGCTGGTGGTCACGGCCACCTGTGCGCTTTTCGGCCTGCCGGCGTACAACGGCATGCTGCTCGCCAGTCTCAATCCGAGCCTGGCCCATGCGCGTGGCGTGCCGGTGCGCAGCGTCGAGTACCTGTTCGTGGTGCTGGTCACCCTGGTGACGGTGGCCTGCCTGAAAATCATCGGCGCCGTGCTTGTCGAAGCCTTGCTGCTGATACCGGCGGCCGCGGCGCGCAACATCAGCCATTCACTGCCGGGGCTGGTCGCCCGCGCCGTGCTGATCGCCACATTTTCCTGCGTGGTCGGCATCCTGGTGCCCATGCAATTGCACATTCCGGTGCCGACCGGGGGCGCCATCGTGATCGTGGCGGCATTGGTGTTCCTGGTCACCGTGGTCATTCGCGCCTGCGCGTCGCGTTTCAGAGGGGCAAGCGTATGAACAGACGTTGCATGGGGATGATACTGGCGCTGTTGCTGGGTAACTCACTGGCCGCCTGCGCAGATGCCGGCCGCCAACAGGTGCTGGTCGCACTGCCAGCCGTGTATGCACTCACCTCGGCGCTCAGCGACGGCACGGCAATCGAGGTCGTGCGTGTGCCACAAGCGGCCGCAGTGCCCATGGAAAGCCAGGCCAACGCACTATCGCGCCTGGACGCCGGGGTGTTCCAGCGGGCCGTCGCCGTGGTCACCCTGGGCAGCCTGTGGCGGGCAGACCCGCTTTATGCCGCCGCCCGGCGCCACAACCTGCGGATCGTCGAGATCGATGCCGCACACTCCTGGGACAGCATCAAGCCCGGCGTTGCCGTGACCCGCGTGCCATCGAATGACGTACCGTGGGCAGCCACCCAGGAGGCCGATGGCGGCCAGTCGCCCTATGCCTGGCTCGGGCCAGTCAACGCCATGCGCATGTCGGCGATTATCGCCGCAGACCTGGCGCGCCTGTCCCCTGCCGATGCGCCCCGCATCACACGCAACCTGGCGGCACTCGAAGGCCGTTTGCGCGCGCTCAAGGCCGAGTATGGCGCCCGGCTGGTGCAAATCCCGGACCTGCGCGTGCTGTCGCTGGCCAGTGAGTTCATCTATCTGTTCGGCGAGTTCGGCATCTATGTCGACGGTTGGTTCGTCCGGCAGGACATTGACTGGAGCGACGCCGACCGCACGGCACTGACCCGTTATCTGCGCGAGCGTGAGATTCGCGTGGTGGTCCACAAATGGGCGCCGGACGCCCGGATCGTCCAGGCCATCGAGGACGCAGGCGCACACCTGCTGATCCTCGACACGGGCAACCCGGGCATGCTCGCCGACCCGGCCAACAGCTACGACGCCCTTGTAGTTTCAAACCTGAACGCGTTGCTGGCGGCCTTCGCAGCGCGCCCATGATCACTTTCGAGGGTGGAGACCAAACCCCATGAAATTCCCACAACTGCTGATCGCAGGCAGCGTGCTGTTCTGCCAGTTCGCCCTCGCCCATGCCCCCGTGTTCGACTGCTACATCGAGCGCGATGACCGGGTGAAATGCGAGGCGGGTTACACGGACGGCAGCTCGGCCGTGGGCAGAAAAGTCCAGGTCCGGGACACGAGAGACAAGGTATTGCTCGAAGGCAGCATCGGCCAGGACAACACCTTTACGTTCCAGGCGCCCGCCGAAAACTACTCCGTGGTGTTCCTCGGCGGCGACGCCCATGACGCCACGCTTCAGTCCTCCGACATCACAAGGTGAAACCGAGCATGCAGATCCCAACCCGACAACTGCTCCAAGCCCTTGCCGTTACTGCGTTCAGTGGCTTGACTGGCGTGGCCCAGGCGCATTTCCAGATGCTCTACGTGGAAGACACCGCACTGACGCGTGCGCAGAGTCTGGAGTTTGCGCTGGTGTTTACGCACCCGTTCTCCGGCGGCCCGACCATGGTGATGGAAAAACCCCGCGCGTTCAGCCACATCAGCGCCCACGGTGGCGAAAAAATCGACTTGCGCCAATACCTGCGCCCGGTGCAATGGCAGAGTCGCGACAACCGGACCACCGCTTATCGCGCCTCGATTCCCCGCGAGTTGGTGCGTTCGCTGGGTGACCACGTATTTGTGCTGGAACCCGAGCCCTACCTGGAATCGGAAGAGGACGTGTATATCCAGCAGTTCACCAAGCTGATCGTCAACGTAGGTGGCGTACCCGGCAACTGGTCAGAACCCCAGGGCTTGCCCGTGGAGATCCAACCGCTGAGCAAGCCCTATGCAAACTGGACAGGTGGCGTGTTCCGCGCCGTGGTCTTGGCCGACGGCAAGCCCGTGCCGTTTGCCGAAGTCGAAATCGAATACCTCAACCACAGCGTCGACATCGCGAACAACGCCTTCGGCGAGCAAGACTACGTCACGGCACCGCAAGCCTCATTCAACGCCCAGAGCACCTATACAGACGCCCAGGGCGTGCTGACCATCGGCCTGCCCCGGGCGGGTTGGTGGGGTATTGCCGCACTTAACATCGGCAGTACCAAAACCCATAAAGGCAAACCGCTTTCCCAGGACGCCGTGTTGTGGGTGCAGGCCAGGGATATGAAATAAAAGGCATGCACCGGCAAGGTTTCGCGATGCCCATCTGACAAATTGTGCTATCGATACGGCTCATCACTTTAGATTCAGGTAGCACTCGACATGAGCCTCTCGATTCACTTCACCCCCTGGACATCGCTGCTCGGCGGCGCACTGATCGGCCTGTCGGCAGGCCTGTTCATCTTGCTCAACGGTCGTATTGCCGGTATCAGCGGCCTGCTGGGCAGCCTGTTGAGCAAGGGTGGCGACGGCCGCGCAGAGAAAGGGCTGTTTGTGGTCGGCCTGCTGATCTCACCCTGGGTGTGGTCACTCGTTGCGCAGTTGCCCGAATCGTCATTCCAGGCTAGTGGCTACGCGTTGGTCGCCGCTGGGCTGTTGGTCGGCATCGGCACGCGGTATGGCGCCGGGTGTACCAGCGGGCATGGCATTTGTGGGCTGTCTCGCCTGTCGCCGCGCTCGCTGGTCGCCGTTTGCTGCTTCATGGGCAGCGGGTTTGCCTGCGTTTATGCCATTCGCCATCTGATCGGAGCCTGAACATGCGCAAATTAGCTGGATTGATTGCCGGTTTGCTCTTTGGCCTCGGGCTGCATCTCAGTGGCATGACCAACCCGGCGAAAGTGTTGGACTTCCTTGACCTGGCCGGCGACTGGGACCCGTCCCTGGCGTTGGTCATGGCGGGCGCCCTGGCTGTCAGCAGCGTGCCGTTCTACTTCGCCAGGCGTCTTCAGGTGTCACTGCTGGGGGCGCCCTTCCAAATGCCGACTAACCGGAAAATCGATCGAAGACTGGTACTGGGCAGCCTGCTGTTTGGCATGGGCTGGGCGATTGCCGGCCTGTGCCCCGGACCCGCCCTGGCATTGCTGCTGACAGGGCGGTGGCAGGTGGTTGTATTCACGCTGGCGATGGTGGTGGGGATGTTGATTTTTGCGGGGCTTGAATCCCGTAAAGGCCGATGACGTGAATAGACGCGAGACGGCGGGTGGTTCTGGGCGGGTCAGGCGAACTCGGCGGCCACCTCGGACCACACACTCACCCGCCGTCCGCGTGCCTTGAAGAATTCGATCTCACTGCTGCGCGAGCGGCAAAAAGCGTGGGGGCTGGCGTGCGGGCAGGTTCTGCGAGGCACACGGCCATACAGACCGCGGCCGGTTTTATCGGCCAGACGGTCAACATCATAAAAATAGATGATCTTAATTAGCCAGGAGATGCCAATTTCTAATAATTAGCTTATTCCAAAAAAGAATTTCACTCAGGTTTTTTATAGGAATATCTTCAAAACACTAGACGACTTCCCTACCCCGCTTTTGAAGCTGTACCCACACCACGGGCCAGTGCCAGACTCAATGGACTACCACTGACATGCCCGACATCGCCTCTGCCGCCCCTCTGAAGAAGTTCCACCTGTCCTTGCTCACCAGCTCGCTGCTGCTGGCGACTGCGCCGTCGTTCGCCGAAACCGTGAGCGAAGACGCCAAGCTCGACACCGTCACCGTGATCTCCACCGGCCTGCGCGGTCAGCAACGTACCGTGGCTGACAGCCCGGCGCCGATCGACGTGATCAACAGCGACCAACTGCTCAAGACCGGCCGTGCGGAACTGTCCGAGGCAATCGCCAAATTGCTGCCGTCGTTCAACTTCGGCACCAATATCGCCGGCTACAACTCGGTGACGCGGCCGTTGAGCAACCGCAGCCTGGGCCCGGCGTACACCCTGGTGCTGGTCAACGGCAAACGTCGCCACAACGGCGCCACCGGCCAGCGCGGTTCCATCGACAACAGCGGCGCAAACGCGGTGGACATCGACCTGATCCCGGTCAGTGCCGTGGACCATATCGAAGTGCTCAAAGACAGCGCTGCCGCCCAGTACGGCTCGGATGCCGTGGCGGGCGTGATCAACATCATCCTCAAGAACAGCAAAAGCGGCGGCCACCTCGAAACCAGTTACGGCCAGCTGTTTTCCGGCCAGGGCGAGACCATCAAGGTCGCCGGTGACCAGGGCTTCGAACTCGGCGAAGGCGGCTTCTTCCACCTGTCCGCCGACGCGCGCAAGCGCGGTAACGCGTCGTGGAACGACAAGGCCGACCGCAGCGTCAGGGCCTTCAACGACCCGGCCAAGGAAGCCGCCTGGGACCGCGTAGCGATCAAGAACGGCGACCCCGATCTCAAGGCCTTCAACCTCGCCTACAACGCCGAACTGCCCCTGGAAGACCTTACGCTGTACTCGTTCTCCACCTACGGCGAACGCGACGCTGAAGCGGCCAACTACTTGCGCCTGCCCACTGGCACCGCCGCCGTGCCGGAGGTATTCCCCGACGGTTATTTCCCGCTGAACAACATCAAGGACCGCGACTATCAATTGCTGTTTGGCGGCAAGGGTGAGCTGGCCGAGTGGAACTGGGACCTGAGCACCACCTACGGGCGCAACAATGTGCACCACTCCAGCGACCTGAATATCAACCCGTCCCTGGGTAGCGCATCGCCGACCAAATTCGACAACCTGGCAACCTTCCGGTTTGAGCAGTGGGTCAACAACCTCGACTTCACCCGGCGCTACGACAGCCTGTTCAACCTGACCCCGCCGGTGCAGGTGTCGGCCGGCCTGGAGCACCGTTGGGAGCATTTCAGCACCTTCGCCGGCGACCGCGAGGCGTATATCACCGGCACCTACCCGGCCGCGTCGGGTGCGCAGGCGGCGGTGACGATCCGCCCGGAAGATGAAGTCAGCCTGATCCGCAACAACTACGCCGGCTACCTGGACCTGGGTTTTGACCTGACGGACAAGTGGTTCCTCGACGTCGCCGGCCGCGTCGAGCATTACGATGACGATTCAGGCAACACCTTCGGCCTGAAAGTGAACTCGCGCTACGAACTGACCAACACCGTGGCCGTGCGCGGCACCGTCGGCACCGGGTTCCGCGCGCCATCGCTGACCCAGATCGGCTACACCGTGGCCGACAACCGCGTAGCCCTGGACGCCAATGGCAACGTGGTGCCCGCCGTCACCCGCCTGACCCCGTCCGGCAGCAACCTGGCCAAGGCCCTTGGCGGCGATGACCTCAAGCCGGAAAAATCGCGCAACCTGGGCCTCGGCCTGACCTGGCAACCCGCGCCACGCACCAGCATCACCGCCGATGCCTACCTGATCGACATCGACGACCGCATCGCCCTGACCAGCAACCTCTACGACCGTGGCAACGGCGCGATCAACGCCATCCTCACCGCCCAGGGCGTGCCGTCCGGCACCTGGGTCAACTACTACACCAACGCCTTCGACACCCGCACCAAGGGCCTGGACATCGTTGCCGACCACACCACGCCGTTGGATGCGCTGGGCGATGTGCGCTGGAGCCTGGGGTTCAACTGGAACAAAACCACGATCCAGGACAGCCGCGACACCCCCGCCGCGCTGGCCAATACCGGCGTGACCCTGGTCGGCCGCGACCGCGCCGGCGACCTCACCGACGCCACGCCCAAGACCAAATGGATCCTCGGCGCCAACTGGAAGCTCGACGACCTCGCGGTGAACCTGCAAACCGCGCGCTACGGCGCGGTCAAGACCCTGGCGGTCAACCCCAGCGGCGACCGCAGCTTTGGCGCCAAGTGGATCACCGACCTGGACGTCAGCTACACCTTCGTCGACAGCCTGACCCTGAGCATCGGCGGCACCAACATCTTCGACGTGCGCCCCGACAAGCACGCGGTGTACAGCAACCTGGGCCTCGCCGCCTACGGCAACCCGCCGTTCTACCCCGGCGGCGGCTACTGGTACACCAAGCTCGCCTACGACTTCTGATCCACACCTTGCATGCACTTGAATCGCCACATGAGGGCAACCCATTGAATACCGCCAACTTGATGAGCCGTCTGCTGGCCCCCTGCGCACTCGCCCTGGCCCTCGCCGGCTGCTCACCTTCGGGTGAGCAGGCCCAGGCCAGCAAAACCCTGAACATCGCGTTTTTTGGCGACAACACCATCCTGGTCAGCATCGACCCGTTCCAGGTCTATTGGCTGGAGCACCGGGTGCTGTTGCGCAACATCGCCGAGTCCCTGACCGACCAGGACCCGGAAACCGGCAAGATCATCCCGTGGCTGGCCAAAAGCTGGGAGGTCAGTGACGACGCGCTGACCTACACCTTCCACTTGCGCGAAGGCGTGACCTTCAGCAACGGCGAGCGCTTCGATGCCAAGGCCGTGAAAACCGCCTTCGACAGCGACAAGGCCCTGGCCACCCAGTTGCCGGCGACCTTCGGCGCGACCTACCTGGCGGGCTACGACCATGCCGAAGTGGTCGACGATTTCACCGTCAAGCTGGTGCTCAACAAACCGAACGCGGGCTTCCTGCAAGCCACGTCCACCACCAACCTGTCGATCCTCGCGCCCGCCTCCTACGCGCTCACCGTCAAGGAACGCTCCCTGGGCAAGATCATCGGCACCGGGCCGTTCGTATTGCAAAGCTACACCCCGGAAGTCGGCGCGCATTTGACCAAACGCAAAGGCTACGCCTGGGCCTCGGCCAATATGAAAAACCAGGGCGAAGCGCACCTGGACGCGGTCGACGTCACCTACATCCCCGAAGAAAGCGTGCGCAACGGCCTGTTCGTGCAAGGCAAGGCCGACATCCTGTGGCCGCGCAACCCGTTCTCCGAAGTGGACTTGAAACTGTTTCAGTCCAAAGGCGCGACCATCCAGAGCCGTTCGCTGCCGGGGCCGTCGCTGAACCTGTTCCCCAATACCCGTGGCGGCCGCGTGCTGGAGGACAAACACGTGCGCCTGGCCGTGCAGAAAGCCATCGACCGCAAGAGCTACGCGAGCACCGTCTACAACTCCGAGTTCGCCGTGGTCGACGGCATCTTTGATGTGACCACGCCGTACTTCAAGAGCCAGGGCGACAAGCTCGCCTATGACCCGGCGGGCGCCGAACGCCTGCTCGACAGCGCGGGCTGGGCCAAGGGCGCCGACGGCTATCGGCAGAAAAACGGCAAGCGCCTGAGCCTGAGCTACAACATCAGCCCGGCGGAAACCGCAGGCGATGTGTTGCTGCAGGACCAACTGCGCAAGGTCGGCATCGAAGTGAAACTCAACGTGGTCACCCGCGCCGAATGGGTGGCGAACAACTCGGCGGGCAACTATGACCTGACCATCAACTACATGACCCGCGCCGACCCGATCATCCTGCAAACCATCCTCGATCCGCGCAGCGCCAACAGCGCGACCGTGGCCACCAACATTTTCGAGCCGCCGGCACTCGAGCGGGCCAAGGACTTGTTTGACGCGGGCATCACCGCCACCCAGGGCGAGCAGCGCGCAGCGGCCTACGGCGCGCTGCAAGACCTGCTGATCGATGAGGGCTCGGCGTTCCCGGTATACGAGCGTGTGTGGCAGGCCGCGACGTCGGCCAAGGTGAAGAACTTCCGCTGGACCGCCGAGGGCTTCGCGCTGCTGGGTGACATCGAGATCGGCACGCCATGAGCCGCTACCTGATCGGCCGTGTCGGCCAGGCGCTGCTGGTGTTATGGGGCGCCTACAGCATCACCTACTTCATCCTGTATCTGCTGCCGGGCGACACCCTGACGCTGATGCTCAGCGCCTCGGGTATGCAGGCCGACGCGCTGTCGGTGCAAGACCTGGCCAAGGCGCGGGCCTATTACGGCTTGGACAAGGGCGTGTTCGAGCAGTATTTCAGCCTGTTGTGCGGTGCGGTGCGCGGTGACTTCGGCCAGTCGCTGTCGCTGAACCGTCCGGTGGCGGAGTTGCTGGTGGAGCGTTTACCGCAGACGCTGTCCCTGGCCGGCCTGGCCATCGTGCTGTCGTTGCTCGCAGGGATCGGCCTGGCTTATCTGACCGCCTATATTCGCTGGCGACCGCTGAAGCAGGCGTTGACGCGCCTGCCGTCGCTGGGTTTTTCGGTGCCGGTGTTCTGGATGGGGTTGTTGCTGATCCAGGTGTTCGCCTTCGGCCTGGGTTGGTTTCCGGCCACCGGCAGCCGGGGTTTTGAAAGCCTCGTATTGCCGGCAGTCACCCTGGCGATCCCGAGCGCCGCTGTGTACGCCCAGGTGCTGCAACGCAGTTTCCAGGGGGTGTGGAAGGAGTCGTACATCGTCACGGCCTACGCCAAGGGCCTCAGCCGCGCCCAGGTGCAAGCGCGCCACGGCTTCAAGAACGCGGCGCTGCCGATCCTCACACTGATTGGCTTGCAAGTGGGCAATACGGTGTCCGGCGCGGTGCTGGTGGAAACCATCTTCGCCCGCTCCGGCATCGGCCGCCTGGCGCAAGAGGCCGTGCTGCGCCAGGACATTCCCGTGGTGCTGGGGATTGTCGCGGTGTCGGCGGCCGCGTTTGTGCTGGTCAACCTGCTGGTGGACCTGCTGTACCCGTGGCTCGACCCGCGTATCTCCCACACGCCAAAGGTGTCCTAGACCATGACGATCCTTGAGCACAACCTGATCCCGGCCAGCTCCCGCCCTACCCTGTGGCGACGCCGCAGCCGCCTGCAACGCGCCGGCGCCGTGGTGCTGCCG
The DNA here is from genome assembly GCF_030687535.1 of Pseudomonas sp. FP2335. Lineage (NCBI taxonomy): Bacteria > Pseudomonadati > Pseudomonadota > Gammaproteobacteria > Pseudomonadales > Pseudomonadaceae > Pseudomonas > Pseudomonas sp. FP2335. The sequence continues at coordinate 2,766,800 of NZ_CP117437.1, read as the reverse complement.
TTGCTGCGCCGGCCGGGGTTCACCCTGGCGCTGTTGCTGGTGGTGTTTGCGCTGGTCGCGGCCGTTGCGCCGCAGTTGTTGACCGGCTTTGACCCTTACGCCACCGCCCCCGTCGACAAGCTGCGCGCGCCCAACCTGACCCATTGGTTCGGCACCGATGAACTGGGCCGCGACTTGTATACCCGCGTGGTCTATGGCGCGAGCCTGTCGGTGTTGGCCGCGTCGCTGGCCGTCGGCATTGCGCTGGTGGGCGGGCTGGGGCTGGGTATCCTGTCGGGCTTTGCCGGCGGGCGGATCGATGCGCTGATCATGCGTTTTGTCGATGTGTTATTGGCGCTCCCCGGGGTGCTGCTCGCCCTGGCGATTGTCACCGCCATCGGTTTCGGCACCGTGCCCGTGGCCATCGCAGTGGGCGTCGGCATCATCCCGGGGTTTGCTCGCACCACCCGCGCCGAGGTGCTGCGGGTCAAGACCCTGCCCTACGTCGAAGCCGCGCGCCTCGGTGGCGCGAGCTGGGGGCGCACCTTGCTGCGGCACATTCTGCCGAACGCCTGGGGCCCGGTGGCGGTGTTGGCGACACTCGATTTCGGCGCGGCGATCCTCGCGACCGCCGGGCTGAGTTTCCTCGGCTTCGGCGCAGTCCCCCCGGAAGCGGAATGGGGCACGTTGATTGCCAACGGCCGGCACTTTCTGATCACCGCGCCGTGGGTGTCACTGCTGCCCGGCCTGTTCCTGGTGGCCGTGGTATTCAGCCTTAACCATATTGCCCGCACGTTCGAGGAGATTCAGCGATGAGCGCTTTAGTCGATGTTCGCCAACTGAGTGTCAGCTACCGCTCCGGCGGGCAACACGTTCAAGCCGTACGCGATCTGTCACTGACCATCGCCAGCGGCGAGACGGTGGCGATTGTCGGTGAGTCCGGCTCCGGCAAATCGACCCTGGCCAACGCCATCCTCGGCCTGTTGCCAGAACACGCGCAGATCAGCGCCGGCCAGCTGTGGGTGGACGGCAACGACCTGACCCACGCCAGCGAACGGCACAAACGCAGCGTGCGCGGACGCACCGTCGGGCTGGTTCCCCAGGACCCGATGGTCAGTCTCAACCCTACCCTGCGCGTCGGTCAGCAGATCGCCGAGGCGCTGGTCCTGGCCAAGGGCAAACGTTATCCCGGGGTCGATGCAGACATTGTCGAGCTGCTGCAACACGTCGGCATCGACAAGCCGGTGCTGCGTGCGCGCCAGTACCCCCATGAACTCTCCGGCGGCATGCGCCAACGCGTGCTGATCGCCATCGCGTTGGCCGGCAATCCGCGCCTGATCATCGCCGACGAACCGACCAGCGCCCTGGATGTGACGGTGCAGCGCAAGATTCTCGATCACTTGCAGCGCCTGGTGGCCGAACGCGGGATTTCGCTGTTGATCATCACCCACGACCTGGGTGTGGCCACCGACCGCGCCGACCGGATTGTGGTGATGCAACAGGGTGAGTTGGTGGAGCAAGGCGCACCGCGGCAAATCCTCACGGCGCCACGGCATGACTACACGCGGGCGCTGATTGCTGCCGCCCCGGCGTTTGCCAAACGGCGTGCGCCGCTGATCCGGATTGACCCGATGGAAGAGCCGATCCTCAGCCTCAAACACGTCGGCAAGACCTTCGCGCTGCCAAAGGTCAAAGGCGAGGCGTCGACCTTCGTCGCCCTGGACGACCTCAGTCTGGAGGTATACCCGGGCCAGACGCTGGCGATCGTCGGCGAATCCGGCTCGGGCAAAAGCACCGCACTGCGCATTGCCCTCGGCCTGGAAAAACCAACCCAGGGCCAGGTCTGGTTCAAACAGCAGGACGTCACCCCCCTCAGCTGGCGCGAATTCCGCCCGCTGCGCCAGCGCCTGCAACTGGTACAGCAGAATCCGTTTGCGGCGCTGGACCCGCGCTTCACGGTGTACGACAGCATCATCGAACCACTGGTATCGTTCGGCCTGCTCAAGGGCCCGGCCCTGGAACAGGCGGCGCGGGAACTGATCAGCCGCGTGCACTTGCCGGCCAGCTACCTGGACCGCCTGCCCCGCGAACTGTCCGGCGGCCAATGCCAACGGGTCGCCATCGCCCGGGCCCTGGCATTGAAACCGGACCTGCTGCTGCTCGACGAACCGGTCAGCGCCCTCGACGTGTCGGTGCAGGCGCACATCCTCGACCTGCTGGAAGAGCTGCAACGGGAAATGGGCATCGCCTACGTACTGGTGTCCCACGACTTGTCGGTGGTGGCCAACTTTGCCCACGAAGTGCTGGTGCTGCGCAACGGCAAGGTGGTGGAACAAGGCTCGGTGGAACGCATCTTCAACCACCCTGCCAGCGACTACACCCGCGAACTGATTGCCGCCATTCCCGGGCAACAAGCCACCGCCGCCTGACCTGTCGTGAGCGGGCTTGCCCGCGCTGGGTGGCGAAGCCGCCCCAATAAGACCGCCGCGGTGTTTCAGGGAGACCGAGGGTGCCTGTTTTAGGGCGGTCAACAAACTGTAGTGAGCGGGCTTGCCCGCGCTGTGCGGCGAAGCCGCCCCAATAAGACCGATGCGGTGTTTCAGGGAGACCGGGGTGTCTGGTTTTAGGGCGGCTTCGCCACCCGGCGCGGGGCGAGCCCGCTCACTACAAGGTTTGCGTTTGGGTGTTGTTGCGATGCGCAATCGCGCGGGGCGATAAGCCTGTAGCCAATACGCACGGTCAACAAACTGTAGTGAGCGGGCTTGCCCGCGCTGGGTGGCGAAGCCGCCCCAATAAGACCGATGCGGTGTTTCAGGGAGACCGAGGTTGCCTGGTTTTAGGGCGGCTTCGCCGCCCGGCGCGGGGCGAGCCCGCTCACTACAAGGTTTGCGTTTGGGTGTTATTGCGATGCGCAATCGCGCGGGGCGAGGCCTTTCTCTTCGGCATATGCTGCGGACTTGGCCTCGATCAGTGGGCGCAACGTGGCGCGGTCAGCCTGTAGCCAATCCGTCACCAATACCCACTTTTGCCCATCCCACTGCTGTACGCGGGCGGAGCCGCCGCCTTCGTGGTCGGCGCACGACAGCTTCAACGGCGCCAACAAACCTTCAAAGCCCAGGGCCTTGAGGCGTGCAGCATCGATGTCCAGATGCTCGAATGCCCAGCGGGTTTCTTCGCCGTTGAGCGCACGGTTGCCAAACTTGGCCTGGCCGGTACGCAGCGCTTCGACGGCAATCGCGGCATTGATCAGACCGATGTTGTAGTAGACCTTGCCGAAATAGCTGGGGTCCTTGAGGTTGCTCTTGCCCGGATCGAGGATGTACTGCTTGAGCTTGCGGTGGATCTCAAAACCGTCGCCACCCGGAAACGGCGCCAGTGCCTGATAGCCCTTGGCGGCCGTGCCGGCGGGAATCACATCGGCTTCGGAACCCGCCCACACGTCACCGATCAGGCGGTCTACCGGGACGCCAAAACGCACGGCGGTCTTGATCGCCACCGGGGTGGACACGCCCCAGGTGCGCAGGAATACCCAATCCGGGTTGAGCTGGCGCACTTGGCGCCACTGGGTCGACTGTTCGTTGCCCGGGTCCGCCACGGGGATCTGGATGTTGTCGAAACCATACTTGTGCGCCAGCAACTGCATGGCCGCCTGGGTTTCGCGGCCGTAGGCGGAATCGTGGTAGACCGTCACAATCTTTTTGCCTTTGAGCTTGTCCAGGCCGCCTTCGCGCTGGGCGATGTAGTTGATGCCCACCGACGCCTGCCCGTAGTAGTTGAGCAGCAGCGGGAAGGCATAAGGGAACACGCGACCATCGGTGGACTCGGTGCGCCCACCGGCACCGTCGATCAGCGGGATATGGTCCTTCGCCGCACGATCCATCAAGGCGTAGGAAGCAGGCGTGCTGTGGGTGAAGAAGAACCCTGTGGGTGCGCCATCCAGGCCATCTTTGTAGCGCTCGTAGCATTCGATGATGCGGTCGGTTTTCCACTCGGTCTCGCATTCCTGCCAAACCAGCTTGACGCCGTTCACGCCGCCTTCGACTTCGTTGATGTAGCGAAAGTAGTCAATCTCCCCTGCCCACCACGGGATGCCGCTGGAGGCATAGGCGCCGACGCGATAAGTGGCCAGCGGGATGAACTGTTGATCATTGGCAGCCTGGGCGGCCGCCGGAAGGAGCGTGCCCAAGGTGGTGAGCGCCACCAGGCTGGCGATCAGGGTGCGTTGCAAGAGCTTGTGCATGGGTGTGGTTTCTTGTGAAGGGTGGGGTTCCCCTCCCGTGGTCGGGTTGAGGCAGCGAGTGCTTCAATCAACTGGAAACACAATTCATGCCAAACCAATAAATCAATGTATTCAATGACTTGATCCGCATCAGGAGTGCGGACTCCAGCAGGCAATCGGACAATCTCTTGAACCGCTGTTGCGTCACCAACACTGCGCCTTGAATCTGTGCTCCAATTGCCGCCGCCTTTCGCACTATAGGGATATTCCGCACATGGCTGCTTCCAATAAATGGCTGATGTCATCGCTCGCTTACTACCTCGATTTTTTCACCGTGCCCCTCTTTATCCTGCTGGCGCTCTACCTCGCGCCATTCGACCTGGGCCTGGCCCTGATGGGGCTGCTGGCCTGGACGCTGGTGGAATATTCGGCGCACCGCTTCCTGTTCCACTCGTTGTATCGCCGCGAGCATTGGACCCACCACGTCGACGTGCTGGCCTATATCGGTGTGTCCAGCTGGAAGACCAGTTCGACCTTCGCCATCCTGCTCCTGGTGGCCTGGTACACCGGACTGACCTCGGCCTTCGTCGGCGCAGTCGCGGGCTATGGGTTCTATATCTCGGTGCACTACGTGATGCACCGTCCCGAGCACTGGGCCTACCGTTTTATGCCACGGCTGGTGGCCAATCATGATCTGCACCATCGCCAGGGGATCGAGAAGAACTTCGGGGTCTCTTCGCCGCTGTGGGACCACGTGTTCCGCACCTTTATCCGCGCCGAAACCCGCCGCGCCGACAAGGAACCTGCCTGACGCCGTTAGCGATTGTTTTTATTACGAATAAATCTAGTCGCAGAACCACCGGCCATTCCAACGTTATCTAATCTCAAGCCCGTGCCAGGAGGCGCATTGAAGAGTCCATGACGGACCCACTGTCTCCTGACGCCTGATGCCCAGGAGATAACGATGAGAACGGAAACCCATCGCCCCCGGCCCGGGTTCGGCTGCGCGCTGTTCGGCGCATTGCTGAGCCCACTGGTCGTCGCGGCCCCCACGCTGTCTACGCAAATCCCCTTCGATGTCACGGCGACCCCGCCGTTTTCCCTGACCAGCCTGCAACAGAACTTCGATGACATGTCGTGGCAGACATTCATTGCACTGAACTGGCCGGCCCTGGCCGACGGCAACCCCAACACCAGCATGCAGATCGGCCAGCAGGACGCGGCCACAGTGTGGGAAAGCTACCGGGAGAGTTACCAGATCTTCCTGCCCCAAGGGCAGAAGCCACAGCCCTATCACGCCCCGGCAGCCGTACCGCCGGCCTGTGAAGGCAAGGGCTCCGGGCGCCTGTTGCAGCAGATGGGCAAGGTCCCGGATGTGCTCGACGAGTTTATCCAACCGTTTGAAAGCGGCCCGCTGGTGGACCAGAGCGGCGTGTACACCCGCAATGAAATCGTGGTCAATCAGTCGATGTTCGACGGCATCGTCAACAACGGCCTGTATAGCATCCAGGGCCAACAGGCGTTTTTTGCCGCCAGCCCGACCAACGCAGTGGCGTTCAGTTGCGGCGACCCGGCTACCAGCCAGGTCGGTTCGCTGATGGTCAAGGCCTCGTGGAAGGTGCTGGATGGCAACGACAAGCCCGGCAGTTTCCATACGGTGGATGCGTTGGTGTATACGCCGGGCAACAGCGACCCGAGCAAGGGGCCGGTGGTGGCTGAATCCTGCGTGGCCGAGCCGGTCGGGTTGGTGGGCCTGCATATCGTGCACAAGACCACCAGTGCGCCGCAGTGGGTGTGGTCGACCTTCGAGCACGTCGACAATGTGCCGGAAAAGACCACGCCACCGGCCGAGCGCAAGGGCCCGTATCTGTTCTACAACGCCAGCAGCCAGGCCGAGGTCAACCAGCCGCCGCCACGCCCGTGGAACCCGGCGGTGAAAGCGACGCCGTCGCAGATCGTGCGCGAGATCCCGCTGACCGACGCGACCAAGACCCTCAACAACACCTACCAGACCCTGCTGCGCACGGTGAACCCCAACAGCGTGTGGGCCAACTACCAGTTGATCAGCACCCAGTGGCCGACCCTCACCGGCCAGCCTCCGTGCCAGATATCGGCCACCGTGCCGCTGGGCAAGCCGGCGCCATCGTTCCTGGCCAATGCGACCTTGGAGACTTACATCCAGGGCACCGTGCCCCAGGCGTCGTCCAGTTGCATCGCCTGCCACGGCAATGCCGCGACCCACGTGACCCAGTCGCCGCGCACCAGCTTCGCGGACTTCACCTACCTGCTCGAACGCGCCCAATCCACAGGTGCGACAGGGAGTCAGCCATGAGTACCGACCTCGACAATTTCACCGGCCTGAGCGTGGTGCTTACCGGCATCGACCAGGAACGCCTGGCGCCCTCCGTGGACCCCATCGGCCTGCCCACCACGTTTCTCAACTTCATCGGCCCGCGCCTGGGCCAGAACGTACTCGGCGCCCTGCTCGCCCAATACGCTTCGCTGCTGGCCGAGCAACAGACGCCGCAGCAGATCGGCACCGCGATCCTGATGCAGAACGGCCAGCCCGCCACCACCCAGACCGCCCTGGCGGCGCGCGCGATCATGAAGCTGTGGCTGCTCGGCGTGTGGTATCAGCCGTATGCCCAGGGTGCGTTCCCGCTGGGTGAGCAAACCGTGGTCAGCGACGAGGCCTACACCCAAAGCTGGGCGTGGAGCATCGCCCAGGCCCACCCGATGGGTTACAGCGAGTTCTTCTTCGGCTACTGGAACAGCCCGCCGCCCAGCCTTGAGGATTTCACCGGGGTGGCCGCCAGCCTCCAGCCAGGAGCATCGTTATGAGTACTGAACAAGCAGATGTAGTGATCGTCGGCGCGGGCCTTGCGGGCAGCCTGATTGCCTATCAACTGGGCCTGGCGGGCGTGAAAGTGCTGGTGCTGGAGTCCGGCCCGGAAATCCCGGCGAACCGTAACCAGTACCTGGAGCGCTTCTACACCGCGACCCTCAAGACCCCCGAGTCGCCCTACCCGCCGGTCAGCACCCTGAGCCCGGCACGCAACCCGGCCGAGCAGAATGCCCCGCGCGCGACCATCGCCGACCTGATCCTGGGTTGGGACAATCCCGACGTCAGTTACCTGGTGCAGAAAGGCCCGCTGCCGTTCACCAGCACCTACGAGCGCGTGGGCGGTGGCACCACCTGGCACTGGGTTGCCACCTGCCTGCGCATGTTGCCCAATGACTTCCGCATGAAGTCGCTGTACGGCGTCGGGGTCGATTGGCCGATCGGCTACAACGACCTGCAAAGCGCGTATTGCCGCGCCGAAGCGGAAATCGGCGTGGCGGCGAACGTGGCCGACCAGGGTTACCTCGGTATTACCTTCCCGCAGAACTACGAATACCCGATGACCAGCATCCCGCTGTCACTGGTCGACGGCAGTTTCGTCAGTGCGGTGCAGGGCCAGGCGTTCCAGGGCCTGCCCCTGGTGGTGAGCCCGACGCCGGCCGGGCGCAACTCCCAGCCCTATGCCGGGCGCCGCGTGTGTGCGGGCAACACCAACTGCACGCCGATCTGCCCGATCCAGGCCAAGTACGACGCCACGGTGACCATGAACAACGCGCTCAACACCGGCAACGTGCGGGTCCTGTACAAGACCGTGGCGAGCAAGGTTACGGTGGCGGCGGACAAGACCATCAGCGGCATCGAGTTCATCCAGTATCAATTGGGCGACGGACCGGCGACCGGCACCGGGGTGGCAATCGGGCAGCGCTATGTGATCGCCGCCCATGCCATCGAGACGCCCAAATTGCTGCTCAACTCCACCAGCAGCGCCTGGCCCAAAGGCGTCGCCAACAGCAGCGGCCAGGTCGGGCGCAGCCTGGCGGACCACCCGATCTACCTGGCGTGGGGCTTGATGCCTGAAGGCAAGACGGTGTTCCCGTACCGCGGGCCGGTGTCGACCTCGGGGATTGAAAGCCTGCGCGATGGTGCCTTTCGCAGCCAACGTGCGGCGTGGCGTATCGAGATCGGCAATGAAGGTTTCAACTGGCCGATTGGCGACCCCTACACCACCGTTGCCGACCTCATCGATGGCAGCAATGTCAGCCGTACCAACCCGCTGCCCAACAGCGGCGATGCCACGCAGACGCTATTCGGCACGGCGCTGGTACAGCAGTTGAACAACCTGCTGACCCGGCAATTTCGCGTGGGCTTCCTGGTGGAGCAAGTCGAGGAAGATCCCGACAACGCCAACTGCTACATCGTGCCGTCGAGCCAATACAAGGACCGCCTGGGCATCCCGCGCCCGGAGATCCACTACGACCTGTCGGACTACACCAAGGAGGGCTTCAAACAGGCGCGCATCCTGGCCAGCCACATCATTACCGAACTGCTCGGTGCCACCGAACTGACGGCCGACATCCAGCCGGGGGTGTTCGTCTATCAGGGCGAATCCTATTCGTTCCAGGGCGCCGGGCACTTGATGGGCACCTACCGCATGGGCGCCGACCCCAAGACCTCGGTGGTGGACAAATACCAGCGCAGTTGGGACCACGCCAACCTGTTCCTGGTCGGCGACGGCGTGTTCCCCACCACGGGTACGTCCAACCCGAGCCTGACCATCGCCGCGCTGTCGATCCAGGCCGGTGACACCCTGTGCAACGACCTCAAGGCCGTGACCGTGCAGGTGCAGGCCAACCAGCCATGGCAAGGCACCGGCGTGCAGATCAGCGGACCGAGCCCACGCCTGGTGCGTTATGTCAGCGGCAAATGGCTGGCCAGCCCGGTGGGCGGCATGGTGGATGGCAACGGCAGCCCGGGGTTGATCGCCAAGGCCGGGTATACGTTGCCGGGGGCCAATGAAGGCGCGCTGATCGGGCGTGTAGGCAGTGGTGGGACGCCGTTTCTGGTGGGCGATCTGGCAGCGGTTCCGCCGGGGCAGACGGGGGAATTGCAGCTGTGTATCAATGATGATCTGGAGGGCCGGTATGGGATTGGACTGGGGGATAACCAGGGAGCACTGACGGTGCAGGTGGGGTTCGGCACCGTCTGATCCCTGGTAAGGGGCTGCCGCCAACTGCGCGATGCAGCCCTTGACTCCCGGCGCACTCAAAGACTGCGGCTATGATCCGGGCCATCTTTATCGCGCTTTTTCGCACGGGTTTTCTTCTCGGGCTCTGCGGGTTCGTAACGTTTACGCAGTTGCGCTTCAAGGTCGCGCACATGGCCTTCGTCTTCAATCGCCACCAGAAACAAGTGATGCGGCAACTCGCCAGTTTCCTTGTTACCCAGAATCGTGAAAGCCTCATCTACCGTATCGAAGTGCGCCCCCACCGTAGATTGCGGGTCACAAAGCCCAAAGGTGATAAAGCTGGCCCAGTCCCAGCCAGTGTCGCGCACATCCAACAGAATCGAGGCCCCTGTCGTCACCCGCTTGCGCGCTTGCAGCAGTTGCTGCAGGGCAAGCGCCGAACTCACGGTTGGCACGGGAGGCGCCACCTTGAACTTTGGCGACTCGTGGTAGAACAAGTAATAGCCCGTGAGCACATTCGCTGACAGCTTGGTCAGTTGATCCTTGTCACTGCCGACATTGGCCACCCAGTCCTTTGCACGCTTGGCTTGAAGCAATACCGCTTTTCGACAAACCAGGCCGCCCACATTCAAGGAAATAATCACCCCTATATCAGCACCCAACCGAGATTCCTCTGATGTACCGGCCAGATGGAAAGTGCCCAGGTACGATTGCGATAGCGGATAACCAAATGCAGGTATCTGTTGGCTGGCCCATCTGGCCAGCCAGTCTTCGACAGACTTGCTGAATCGACCATTCAGCGGGTCTTCTTTCGCTACCGTACCCGACATGAATTTCGCCATTTCATCTTCGCACTGAAGCATTGCCCAATAGATAGTCCAAAGCACATCTACGGATAACGTCTGTGGCCAGGTGAGTGTTTGCGTCAGTAATTGCCACTGGTCTCCCGTCCCCGGGCAATGGAGGAGTTCTTGGGCGAATGCCGGTTGCATATTGGCCGCAGCAAGCGTGGCGGACGCCTTGACGATTTCGTCGAAGGCGCCCGTCGCGGGCACTCCATGAAACTCGAGATAAGCCTTGTCGCGAATGGCTTGGGCTTGGCCTTGCAGGCTGGCGTACCCCGCTGCGGTGGGACGTCTCTGGAATACCAAAGTGCCAACCTGGACCATTGCCATCGCCAACTGGTTTTGCCGGACCCGTGCATCGATGTCCTGCAACATCGCCGTAAACCCGCCGGCGAGCCAGGCGCCGCAGGAAGCGGCAGCCAGCGCATCGGCCGAGGCTATTTTGAACGCTTCGAACTCTTGCAGAAGCTGCTTAGTCTGACGCAACTGCTGCTGGATCCCTGGCACTTCTAGCTGTTGCTGACTGACACTTTTATTGTGCTGGGCAATTTGCATTGTCAGCTGGGCCTGGGCGGCGGGAGCGTCCCAGTTCTCTACAACCAGGTCATGCTGAGCCTTTGCCTCGTCACGTTGCGCCTTGGCCGCTTTCGTATTTTTCCGATTACACAACCAGCCAAACCCGAAATACTCCTTGCCAAGCTCATCGACGTTGAGTTGATACGCTTGCAGTTTGTCCTGGCTGGGCTTCAAAGCAGCCAAGCGCTCAGGCTCGGCGTAGCGCAACGTGAGTTCGCCAATGCGCTCAATCTCTCGCTGGTCATCAACAATCCTTTGGCCCAGTGTGCCGATCATCGTCTCGATGTAAGCAGACAGGTCATTGGCTGTGAGGGCAACGGTTGAACGGTTAGGTACGTGAAGCGTGCTCATAAATGACTTCCCAGTCGAACGGCAGTGACCAATACCAGTGCGCCAGCGGCGCAAATTTTCCAGCGCCAGGCGCCTGTGGAGGTGCAGAGTACTGGCGTCTAACACCTCAACGCCAGCCCTTGCCCCCGGGATAACGCCAGCCTCATCGGTAATTGTTATTGCAATGGCGACAACAGTCCTTTGTCATCACCGACATTGATAGCACCCTAACGAAAAGCCCATGCTAGAGGGCTAATCCCGCGCTTATATCATTCCGAATGATAGTTACCTTTGCTTCATTCGATTCGTGACATAGCACCTCCCCGCGCATGATCCGCCCATCTCAAATACATTGGCGGATGCACCTCATGGAACAGTCACTCAAACATTTGCGCTTCCCCCTGGCGATCTTGGCCGTGGTGGTGATGAGCGCGTGCGGCAAGACCCCGGAACAAGCGGCCGCCATGCCCCCTGCGCAGATCAGCGTGGCCAAGGTGCTTGAGCAACCCGTCAACGAGTGGGACGAGTTCACCGGTCGCCTGGAAGCGCCGGAAACCGTGCAGATCCGTCCACGGGTGTCGGGGCAGATCGATCAAGTGGCCTTCACCGAAGGTGCACTGGTGAAGAAAGGCGACCTGCTGTTCCAGATCGACCCGCGTCCGTTCCAGGCTGAAGTGCGCCGCCTTGAAGCCCAACTGCAACAGACCAAAGCCGCCGCCAGCCGCAGTGAAAACGAAGCACAACGTGGCGAGCGCCTGCGCGAAAGCAACGCGATCTCCGCCGAGCTGGCCGAGTCGCGCACCACGGCCGCCCAGGAAGCCCGCGCCGCTGTCGCCGGCATCCAGGCGCAGTTGGACCTGGCCAGGTTGAACCTGAGCTTCACCCGCGTGACTTCGCCGATCAGCGGCCGCGTCAGCCGTGCCGAGATCACCGCCGGCAACCTGGTGACCGCCGATGTCACCGCGCTGACCAGCGTGGTCTCCACCGACAAGGTCTACGCCTACTTCGACGCCGACGAGCGCGTGTTCCTCAAGTACACCGAACTGGCCCGCCAAGGCCGTCGTGGTGCGACCACCCCGGTGTACCTGGGCCTGTCCAACGAAACCGGCAACCCGCACTTGGGCCAGATGAACTTCGTCGACAACCAGGTCAACCCGGCCACCGGCACTATCCGTGGGCGTGCGGTGTTCGACAACGCAGACGGCCGCTACACCCCTGGCCTGTATGCACGTCTGAAACTGGTCGGCAGTGGCACCTATTCCGCCGTGCTGATCAATGACGAAGCCGTCGGCACCGACCTGGGCAAGAAGTTCGTGCTGGTGATGGAAGGCGACAAGCCGGCGTATCGCTCGGTGGAACTGGGGCCGAAGATCGAAGGCTTGCGCATCGTGCGCAGTGGCTTGGGCAAGGACGACACCATCGTCGTCAAAGGCCTGCAGCGCATCCGCCCTGGCTCGCCGGTCGCCCCGCAAACCATCCCGATGGCCAGCAAGGAAACCCTCGCCGCCTTGGCCCAACAACGACAAGCGCTTGAAGCCAGCAACCTGGAGCAAGTGGCGCCGGAAAAAACCGCGCCCAAGCTCGCAGCCGTCGCGACTCCACGCGGTTAAGGGATACGACTCAAGATGAATTTTTCCAAGTTCTTCATTTCGCGGCCGATCTTCGCAGCGGTGCTGTCGCTGTTGATCCTGATCGCCGGCGCGATCTCGCTGTTCCAATTGCCGATCAGCGAATACCCGGAAGTGGTGCCGCCGACCGTAGTGGTACGCGCCAACTTCCCCGGCGCCAACCCCAAGGTCATCGGTGAAACCGTGGCCGCGCCACTGGAGCAGGCCATCACCGGCGTCGAGAACATGCTGTACATGTCCTCGCAATCGACCGCTGACGGCAAGCTGACCCTGACCATCACCTTCGCCCTGGGCACCGACCTGGACAATGCGCAGGTGCAAGTGCAGAACCGTGTAACGCGGACTCAGCCGAAACTGCCCGAGGAAGTGACACGCATCGGTATCACCGTGGACAAGGCCTCCCCCGACCTGACCATGGTGGTGCACTTGACCTCCCCGGATCAGCGCTACGACATGCTCTACCTGTCCAACTATGCCTTGCTCAACGTGAAGGACGAGTTGGCACGCCTGGGCGGTGTGGGTGACGTGCAGCTGTTCGGCATGGGCGACTACTCCCTGCGGGTGTGGCTGGACCCGAACAAGACCGCGTCGCGCAACCTGACCGCCACCGATGTAGTGACGGCGATCCGTGAGCAGAACCGCCAAGTGGCCGCCGGTGCCTTGGGTGCGCAACCTGCACCGAATGCCACCAGTTTCCAGTTGTCGGTGAACACTCAGGGCCGTCTGGTGACGGAAGAAGAGTTCGAGAACATCGTCATTCGCGCAGGCAACAACGGTGAGATCACCCGCCTCAAAGACATCGCACGGGTCGAGCTGGGTTCCAGCCAATACGCCCTGCGGTCGTTGCTGAACAACCAACCGGCGGTAGCGATCCCGATCTTCCAGCGCCCGGGTTCCAACGCGATCCAGATCTCCAACGAAGTGCGCGGCAAGATGGAGGAGCTGAAGAAGAGCTTCCCGCAGGGCATGGACTACAGCATCGTCTACGACCCGACCATCTTTGTGCGTGGCTCCATCGAAGCGGTGGTGCACACCCTGTTCGAAGCCTTGATCCTGGTGGTCTTGGTGGTGATCCTGTTCCTGCAAACCTGGCGCGCCTCGATCATTCCGTTGGTGGCGGTGCCCGTCTCGTTGATCGGTACGTTTGCGGTAATGCACCTGTTTGGCTTTTCGCTCAACGCGCTGTCGCTGTTCGGCCTGGTGCTGGCCATCGGTATCGTGGTGGACGACGCCATCGTGGTGGTGGAAAACGTCGAACGGAACATCGAGCTGGGCCTGGAGCCGTTCCCGGCGACTGAAAAGGCCATGAGCGAAGTGACCGGCCCGATCATTGCCACGGCGTTGGTGCTGTGTGCGGTGTTTGTTCCGGCGGCCTTCATCAGTGGCTTGACCGGGCAGTTCTACAAACAGTTTGCCTTGACCATTGCGATCTCTACGGTGATCTCGGCGTTCAACTCGCTGACCTTGTCCCCTGCCCTGGCAGCCGTGTTGCTCAAGGGGCACCACGCACCGAAGGACGGCTTCTCCAAGTTCCTCGACAAGCTGCTCGGTGGCTGGTTGTTCAAACCGTTCAACCGTTTCTTCGAGAAGGCCAGCCATGGCTACGTCGGCACCGTACGCCGGGTGATTCGCGGCAGTGGTATCGCGCTGTTCCTGTACGCCGGCTTGATGGTCCTGACCTGGCTGGGCTTTGCCCACACGCCAACCGGGTTCGTACCGGCCCAGGACAAGCAATACCTGGTGGCCTTCGCCCAATTGCCGGACGCCGCCAGCCTGGACCGCACCGAAGACGTGATCAAGCGCATGTCCGACATCGCCCTGAAACAGCCGGGTGTGGAAGCTGCGGTGGCCTTCCCGGGCCTGTCGATCAACGGTTTCACCAACAGCCCTAACAGCGGCATCGTGTTCGTGACCTTGAAGCCATTCGATGAGCGTAAAGACCCGAGCATGTCCGCCGGTGCGATTGCCGGTGCGCTGAACGGCAAGTACAGCACCATCCAGGAAGCCTACATGGCGATCTTCCCACCGCCGCCGGTACAGGGCCTGGGTACGATTGGCGGCTTCCGCCTGCAGATCGAAGACCGTGGCAACCTGGGATATGACGAGCTGTACAAAGAAGTGCAGAACATCATCACCAAGAGCCGCACCACGCCGGAGCTGTTCGGCCTGTTCACCAGCTACACGGTCAACGTGCCCCAGGTCGATGCCGCCATCGACCGCGAAAAGGCCAAGACCCACGGCGTGGCGATCAGCGACATCTTCGACACCCTGCAGATCTACCTGGGTTCGCTGTATGCCAACGACTTCAACCGCTTTGGCCGTACCTATCAGGTCAACGTGCAGGCTGAGCAGCAGTTCCGCCTCGACGAAGACCAGATCGGCCAGCTGAAAGTACGCAACAACAAGGGCGAGATGATCCCGCTGGCGACCTTTATCAAGGTCAGCGACACCTCGGGCCCGGACCGCGTTATGCACTACAACGGCTTTATCACCGCTGAAATCAACGGCAACGCTGCACCGGGCTACAGCTCCGGCCAGGCGGAGGCGGCGATTGAAAAACTGCTGAAAGAGGAACTGCCCAACGGCATGACCTACGAGTGGACCGACCTGACGTATCAGCAAATTCTCTCGGGCAACACCGCACTGTTCGTGTTCCCGCTCTGCGTGCTGCTGGCGTTCCTGGTACTGGCCGCCCAATACGAAAGCTGGAGCCTGCCACTGGCGGTGATCCTGATCGTACCGATGACGCTGCTGTCGGCCATCACCGGGGTGATCATCTCGGGCGGCGACAACAACATCTTTACCCAGATCGGCCTGATCGTACTGGTGGGCCTGGCCTGCAAGAACGCGATCCTGATCGTCGAGTTTGCCAAGGATAAACAGGCCGAGGGTCTCGACCCGCTGGCTGCGGTGCTGGAGGCGTGCCGTCTGCGTCTGCGGCCGATCCTGATGACCTCGTTCGCCTTCATCATGGGTGTGGTGCCACTGGTGTTGTCCAGCGGTGCCGGTGCCGAGATGCGTCATGCGATGGGTGTGGCGGTGTTCTCCGGGATGATCGGCGTGACCTTCTTCGGTCTGTTGCTGACACCAGTGTTCTACGTACTGATCCGTCGCTATGTGGAGCGCCAGGAAGCGCGCAAAGCGGCCAAGGCCTTGAAGCTGGAGACACAGCAATGAGCGTGAAAGTATTCCTGCCGAGCTTGCTGGTATTGGCGCTGAGCGCCTGTGCCGTGGGCCCGGACTATAAAACCCAAACCCCGGAGGCGGCGAGCATCACGGCCGCCGCCGATGCCAAACAGTACGACCACGCCAAGTTCGAAGGTATCTGGTGGCAGCAGTTCGACGATCCGACCCTCAATCAGTTGGTGACCCAATCGCTGCAAGGCAACCGCGATTTGCGTGTGGCGTTTGCCCGCCTGCGGGCGGCTCGGGCCATCCGCGACGACGCCAGCAATGACGCCATGCCGACCATCACCAGCCGCGTCAGCAGCGACCAAGGCAAGGGCCAGATTCCAGGCCAGACCACCCGCCGTGTGAAGACCGAGCGTTACGACCTCGGCCTGGACATGGCCTGGGAGCTGGACCTGTTCGGGCGCATCCAGCGCAACCTGGAAGCCACCGACGCCGACCAGCAGGCCGCGGAAGCCGACCTGTACCAACTGCAAGTCACGATGATTGCTGAGCTGGTGGATGCCTATGGTCAACTGCGCGGCGCCCAATTGCGTGAACGCATCGCCCTGGACAACCTCAAGAACCAGCAGGAATCGCGCACCATCACCGTCAGTCTGCGCGATGCCGGGGTTGGCGATCAGTTGGACGTGGAGCGTGCCGACGCACGCCTCGCCGGGGTCGAAGCCAGCGTGCCGCAACTGCAAGCCGAACAAGTGCGCGAGCGCAACCGCATCGCCACCCTCCTCGGCCAGCGTCCGGACAAGCTCAGCGTCGACCTGAGCCCGAAAGACCTGCCAGCGATTGCCAAGGCCTTGCCAATTGGCGATCCGGGGCAACTGCTGCAACGGCGCCCGGACATCCTCAGCGCCGAACGCAAACTGGCGGCCGCCACCGCACGCATCGGCGTGGCCAAGGCCGACCTGTTCCCACGGGTCAGCCTCAGCGGCTTCCTCGGCTTTACCGCCGGGCGCGGCTCGCAGATCGGTTCGTCCGCCGCCAATGCCTGGGCCCTCGGCCCGAGCATCACCTGGGCCGCGTTCGACCTGGGCAGCGTACGCGCGCGTTTGCGCGGTGCAAGCGCCGAGGCCGATGGCGCGTTGGCGACCTATGAACAGCAAGTATTGCTGGCACTGGAAGAGTCCGAAAACGCCTTCAGCGACTACGGCAAGCGCCAACAGCGCCTGGTTTCGCTGATCCGTCAGAGCGAATCCAGCCGCGCCGCCGCCGACCTCGCCGCGATCCGCTACCGCGAAGGCACGGTGGACTTCCTGGTGTTGCTGGACGCGCAACGCGAACGCCTGGCTGCCGAAGACTCCCAGGCCCAGGCCGAGGTGGAGCTGTATCGCGGCATCGTCGCGATCTACAAGGCGTTGGGTGGCGGCTGGCAGCCGGACACGGTGGTGGCCAGCAACCAGTGATGTAAAGAGCTCCTTTGGTTGGTCGCATCCAGCCAATTTTTAGCCCCACGGTCCATTCGGTCGTGGGGCTTTTTTTTAAAGTGGGATTAAGGGTGGCCGATAAATAGACGTAGCTTTCGGTTGATGGAGGACTTTGCGATGGCCGTGTTATTGACTGCGGAGCAAATGAGGCATACGAAGGCGTCTAATGCGTTTCAGATACAGCATCCGGAAAAGGTTGAAAATAAATATACGATAAAAGAAGCGTCGGTGGCGGCAGATACGTTGAAGCTGCGCAAGCAGGAAGAGATTGAGAGCTTGAAAGTTTTTCTGAAGGACTATGACATGACGTCGATCACTACCAATGAACTAAAGAAAGTCGGCAGCCGGCTCTATAACAGTGGTTTGATTGATGGCGAGGCGTTTCACAATTTCATATCTGGGCTTGGTGCTTTTGATGCCAACGGCCAGCAAGCTGAAACCGACGTAAAATACAATGCAATTGCCTTGTTCGACGAAAAACTTGAAGATTATCTTTCCTTTATTGAAAGCTACCCGAACGTAAAGCGCTCACAAGGCATCCCTGAATATATCCAGGGAATGGTTTCTGCCAATCACGCAATCAACGCGCTGGCATACTTTATCAACTCTTCCCGCAGTGACCTTTCAATAGAAGAGCGTGCTTGAAATCGGCCCAGTCTTTACAGGGTGCCAACAACATCATCGGGACCCTGCTTTACTAGTGGATTATCGGCCAAATCTTACCGTCCCCCAATAGGACTTGGAGACCGCTTCGCGGTTATCCAACATCACTCGATAAGTACCCAATGGGCCAAGCCATGAGGCATAGGCTGACAAAGGGTTACTGGCCACTGTTCTCCAGGAACCGCCTACCTGCTGTTGTATGTAAATCTGTGGTGCTCTTCCCCCTCCTGCGGCAGACACCATTGCATCGATATTTGCGTTAGAGCACCCGTTAGCACCTGTAATGGTAAACGGGCCAAGGGCTATGGCTTCGGATTCAGGCTGGATGATTCCGCTATAGTTATCCGTAATATACAAACACACCGCTTGCGCCTGAAACGACACGAACGCCAACGCCAAAAAAGGTACGGCAAAAAAGCTTTTCATGATTTTCACCTCAAGTGTTAAACAATTAAGATTTTTGCGCTTGTCGACGACTCAAGGATTTTGGTTATCTAGGCATAGGTGCTCCTTGTCCAAGCCACTCTCACCTGCGAGTGCAGACATACACCGAGCATGCATAAAACTAATCAGTATCAGTAGTACGAGTCGTGGCAGTGACAATGCACGACTTATCATTCGAAGTATGCCGGTCGCTTCTGAAAATATTGAACGACCGCTCTGTAGTACGGAGGAAGGACTAGGTAAGTTACGTCTTAATCCCGCACCCAAGCACTATTTCAGCCTGAATCGCCAAGTATCAAACTCCGATAATGCCCCGGATTCGACCCACACCATTTACGAAACGCCTTATAAAACGAACTGGCATCGGCAAACCCCAGCCGTGCCGCGATCTCGGCAAAGCTGATCTGAGGTTCCGCCAACCACACAATGGCCAACTCTTTACGCACGCTGTCCTTGAGCCCCTGATAAGTCTGCCCCTCTTCCGCCAAACGTCGGCGCAGGGTTGAGGCGGAGATGCACAAGTTGGCCGCGAGGCGTTCGGTTTCCGGCCAGGTGTCGGGGGGCATCTGGCGCAGGTCGTGTTTGATGCGGGTGGCGAAGCTCTCGGGGTCGCGGTATTTGACCAGGATGTTGGCCGGGGCATGGGCTAGGAAACGTTTGAGTTCTTCTGCGCTGCGCTTGATGGGCAGGTCGAGGCAGTCCGCAGAAAAGATCATGCGGGTACGCAGCCGATCAAACCGTAGGTTGTCAGAGAACATCACTTGGTAGTCGTGACAAAAGTCCGGCTGCTCACAGCGCAGTTCGATCGCCAGGATCGGAATGCGCCTTCCCGCCAGCCAGCAAGCCACGCCGTGGACGATCATCCAATAAGTGAAGTAGGTGAATGCTCGCTTGGGCACGGGCTCCGACAACACGATTTCCGCCAGGCTCTGCTGACGCACCAGTTGCGCAGGCATCTGCTCCAGCATCAATGACAAAAAACCCAACACCGTTTCCAGGCTGGCGCCCAGGGTCGGCTGCGCCATCGCGGCGCGGCACAGGAAGGCCAGGCTGCCGGACTTGAGCTTGCGTGGGTCCATGCCGAAAAACTCATCATCCGTACGCCGTGCGAGCAAACGCCACAAACGCGCGTAAGCCGTCGCCGGTACGCGGGCGTCAGGCTGCTGCAGCAGTGTCGGGTCGATCCCGACCTTGCTCAGCGCCTCAGCCGTGGCCGCACCGGGCGCACAGCTCTGCAACAGGGCTTCGCGCACCAAGTGGATGGAGATGGTGTCTTTTTCCGACATGAGCAGTTGAACATTCCGCAGCACATAACAGGGCCTGCATCATAAGGGCGCCCGCCCTTCACCACCACCGTTCAGCCACTGTTCAGTAAACGTCAAGTTTTCCTGTTTAGTAATGAGTATCATTATGTTACAAATTAGCTTCCTATCTAATGACGCTGCGGTGCCGAATGCTCGTTCCCTTTCTCATCATGCTGCGCGAAGGCATTGAAGCCGCTTTGATCGTTGGCATCATCGCCAGTTACCTGCAACAGACCGGGCGTGGCCAATGGATGCCGGCGGTGTGGATCGGCGTGTTCCTCGCCGCCGCACTGGCGCTGCTGGTGGGCGGTGGCCTGGAGTTGGTCAGCGCAGAGTTTCCGCAAAAGCAGCAGGAGCTGTTCGAAGGCGTCGTTGGCCTGGTCGCCGTGGGCATTCTCAGCTCCATGGTGTTCTGGATGCGCAAAGTGGCGCGCTCGATCAAGCATTCCCTGCATGAATCCCTCGACCACGCCCTGGCAGGCTCCAAGCACCAAGTGATCGCGCTGATCGCCATGGTGTTTTTTGCCGTGGCCCGCGAAGGTCTCGAAACGGTGTTCTTCCTGCTGGCCGTGTTCCAGCAAAGCGAAGGCCCGGGCGCACCGATCGGCGCCCTTCTCGGCCTGGTCCTGGCGATCATCGTGGGCTTGCTGATCTACAGCGGCAGCATGCGCCTGAACCTGGGGGCGTTCTTCCGCTGGACCGGCCTGTTCATCCTGGTCGTAGCCGCCGGCATCCTCGCCAATTCGGTGCAGGCCCTGCACGAAGCCGGCGTGTGGAACCACCTGCAAACCGTGCTGTTCGATTTCAGCGCGGCACTGCCCATGGACAGCCCGCTGGGCTCGGTGCTCGCTGGGATGTTCGGCTATCAGGAAGCGCCGACCGTGAGCACCCTGGGCGCCTATCTGATTTACCTGGTGATCGCTCTGGTGATGTTCTTCCTGCCCTCGCCTGTCGCCCAACCTTCTTCCGTTTCCAGCCAGTAAGGACCACCTCTTGTCCAGCCCAACCCCTCAACCGGCTCTGCCACCCCGCGCCCTGCGCTGGGCCGTGGCGGGCTCGGTGGTCGTGATGATCGCCGCCGGTGGCCTGTTCTACTACGCGTCACAATTGGCCGCGAGCAAGCGCCAGACCAATCACAATGAAATTGCCGTGACCATTCATGGCCACGCCTGCGAGCCGAATGCACTGACGGTACCGGCCGGGCGTGCGAGTTTTCGCATCATCAACCGCTCCGACCGCGCAGTGGAGTGGGAAATCCTCGACGGAGTGCTGGTGATCGAAGAACGGGAAAACATCGCCCCCGGTCTGAGCCAGGTGATCAACGCCAACCTGCTGCCCGGCGACTACGCCATCACCTGCGGCCTGCTGAGCAACCCGCGCGGCACCTTGCACGTCACGCCAACGGCTGAGTCCGACGCCCAGGCCAAGGCCAAGCCGTCGATGGTGGCGTTCATCGGCCCGCTGTCGGAATTCCGGGTATACCTGAGCAGCCAGGGCGGCGCCTTGATCAAGGCCGTAAGCGCCTTGCAACAGGCCATCGACGCCGGCGATCTGGCCCAAGCCCAGTCGCTCTACGTCCCAGCCCGCGAGGCTTACCAGCGACTGGCGCCAGCGTCCCAACGCCTGGCGCAGTTGGACAACGCAATCAATGCGCGTGCCGATTACTTTGAGAGCCGCGAGCAAGACCCGGCCTTCAGTGGCTTCCATCGTATTGAATACAGCCTGTTCCAGCAGCGCAGCCTGGATGGCCTGGCGCCGATTGCCCAACGTCTGTTCAACGACGTCATCACCCTCAAGCAACAGTTGCTGGCCCAGTCCCTGCCACCGGAGCAATTGGTGGGCATCGTGGTGCGCAACCTCAACAGCCTGGCGGATGTGCGTGCCCTCAGCGGGGAAGAAGAGCGCTACAGCCACATCGACCTGACTGGCTTTGCCGCCAACCTGGACGCTGCACACAAAGTGGTCGAACTGATGCGCCCACTGCTGAGCAAATCCGCCGCCGACCTGTTGCCCAAGATCGACAGCGCCCTCGCCGCCTTCGACAGCGAGCTCGCCGGGTTCAAAACCAACAACCGTTACATCTCGTATGACAGCGTGACCGCCGATCAGCGCAAGCAGATCGCCGACAAGGCCAAGGCTCTGGCCGCCGCACTCGATGGAATCGATCCCGCCCTTGGCCTTTCCGGCCTGCAGTGAAGACGACCGCACACATGAGTGATTCAGCACACACCAACCTCCAACGCCGCCGTGTCCTGCTGGGCATGGCCGCCACCGGCGTCGCCATTGCCGGCAGCAGCCTGAGCTGCCCGGCCATGGCCGCCGCCGAGCAAGTCACCACCGCGCCGCGCAGCGACAAGACCCAGGACCATCACGACTTTTTCGGCAAGCACCAAACCGGCATCGTCACCCCGCGTCCGGCCTGCGGCATGCTCGTGGCGTTCGACGTACTGGCCAGCGACCGCGACGATCTGGAGCGCTTGTTCCGCACGTTGAACGAACGTATCGCCTTCCTGATGACCGGCGGCGCCGTGACGCAAGTCGACCCGAAACTGCCGCCTACCGATTCCGGCATTCTCGGCCCGGTGGTCACCCCGGATAACTTGACGATCACGGTGTCGGTCGGCGAGTCGTTGTTTGATGAGCGCTTCGGCCTCACAGCGGCCAAACCCAAGCGCTTGAGCCGTATGGTCGGTTTCCCCAACGATGCGCTGGAACCGGCGCAGTGCCACGGCGACCTGAGCCTGCAATTTTGCTCCAACACCCCTGACACCAACATCCACGCCCTGCGCGACATTGTGAAAAACCTGCCGGACCTGCTGCTGGTGCGCTGGAAACAGGAAGGCAGCGTGCCGCCCCAGGCACCGAGCAAACCCGGGGAACCGGCGCAGAGTGCGCGTAATTTCCTCGGCTTTCGCGACGGCTCGGCCAACCCCAATTCCAACGATGACAAGGCCATGGACCAGATCGTCTGGGTCCAGCCCCATAGCAACGAACCGGCCTGGGCCGCCCACGGCAGCTATCAGGCGGTGCGCATCATCCGCAACTTCGTCGAGCGCTGGGACCGCACGCCCCTGCAAGAACAGGAGAGCATCATCGGCCGCGTCAAGACCACCGGCGCGCCCATGGACGGTAAACAGGAAAGCCAGGTGCCCGACTACAGCAAGGACCCCGAGGGCAAGTTGACCAAGCTCGATGCCCACATCCGCCTGGCCAACCCTCGTACCCCGCAGACCCAGGCCAACCTGATCCTGCGCCGGCCGTTCAACTATTCCAACGGCGTCAATAAAAACGGTCAGCTGGACATGGGGCTGTTGTTCATCTGCTACCAGGCTGACCTGGAGAAAGGCTTTATCAGCGTGCAAACCCGGCTCAACGGCGAGCCCCTGGAGGAGTACCTCAAGCCGGTCGGCGGCGGGTATTTCTTCACCTTGCCGGGCGTCACCGGGCCAGAGGATTTCCTTGGGCGCACGCTGCTCGCCGCCACGCACCCTCACACCACTGCCAACACCTGAAACCAACCCCACAGCGGAAACCGTCCCATGAAGAAGTCGACTCTCGCGTTGTCGTTGCTAATGACCCTTTCGCCCCTGGCCGCCTTCGCCGCCACGGCGCCGCTGGACCTGGTAGGCCCGGTGTCGGACTACAAGATCTACGTCACCGAAGAAATCGGTGAGCTGGTGACCCAGACCCAGGCCTTCACCGACGCGATCAACAAAGGCGACCTGGCCACCGCCAAAAAGCTCTACGCACCGACCCGTGTGCACTATGAGTCCATCGAGCCGATTGCCGAGCTGTTCAGCGACCTCGATGCGTCCATCGACTCGCGGGTGGATGACCATGAGAAAGGTGTAACCGCTGAAGACTTCACTGGTTTCCACCGCATCGAATACGCGTTGTTCTCGCAAAATTCGACCAAGGGCCTGGAGGCGTTGACTGCCAAGCTCAACGCCGACGTCAACGACCTCAAGACCCGCGTCGACGGCCTGACCTTTCCACCAGAGAAAGTCGTTGGCGGCGCCGCCGCGTTGCTGGAAGAAGTCGCCGCGACCAAGATCTCCGGTGAAGAAGATCGCTACAGCCATACCGACCTGTACGACTTCCAGGGCAACATCGATGGTGCGAAGAAAATCGTCGATCTGTTCCGTGGCCAGATCGAGAAACAAGACAAGGCCTTCCTGGCCAAGGTCGACAAGAACTTCGCCACGGTCGACAAGATCCTCGCCAAATACACAACCAAGGACGGCGGTTTCGAGACCTACGACAAAGTGAAGGAAAACGACCGCAAAGCCCTGGTGGGTCCGGTCAACACCCTGGCGGAAGACCTGTCCACATTGCGTGGCAAGCTGGGCCTTAACTGACAAGACGTCCCTGGGCTGTGCATTCAAGCGGTGGAATGCACAACCCGCGGGCGCTGGTGCTTAACTGGTGCTGGCGTCGGGCTTGAAGTCAGTCAGCGGGGCTCCGGTTGGCTTATGGGTGAGCGGGTCAATCGCATACCACGCGACGCCCTGCTGCACCGCGTATAACCTGCACTGCTGGCTCACACCCAGGCGGCTTCCAGGGTAAGTGGCGCTGGCCGCGGGGGTGACACGCAACGTGTCGTACACCCCAAGTCCCCACCGGCATCGCTCAAAGGCAGTGGCCCCCATATAAAAGCCTTCACCAGCAGTCACAAACTCACCGGCCAACGCACGCTGGGCGGTCTTCATGACGTCAATCGAGCTGTCGAGCGGGTTGAACACGCTACGCACCAATGTCGGCGCCCCCTTGAGCCCGCGCATGGCAAACCCACGACCGCCGTACGGTACAACGACTTTCAAGCCCTTGAAGAATGCTTTGGCCCCAGCCACCCCGCCTGTCACGGCGAACGAGCCGAAGTCGAGCAGCAAGCCCTTGATGCCAGCCCCGACCTTCCCTTCGGCGATATCGGCAATCGCTCCGACAAACGGGATCATGCTCAACACCGTCCTCACGTTCAGGTTGGAAAAAACCGCGCTCGAACTGAAGGGGTAGTTACGTATTTTGTGATACGTGGTGGGCTGGTTGGCATAGTCGATCAGTTGCGTGCGCTTCTGATCAAAGGTGACATCGAGTATCGCGTTGGCGATCGCAGTGGTTTTGTCCGATGCCCAACTGTTCGGTACATAATCGGCACCCGGCGCGGGCCAGTTTTCCAGGCCCAGGCCCGGCAATGCAGCACCTGCTTTTTCGATAATGACGTTCGACTTTACGTTGGGACGCGGGTCCCCCCCGCTTTTATAGGCCTGAAAATCAAACGACTCCGGCAGGCCGTCACGAAAGGACTCGCGCCTGCGCGCTACCGTTCTCTCTTTCACTTGCCCGCCATAGACCTTGAGGCTGTCGCGCAGATCGTCGCGCCTGATGATCTTCATTGACCCCGGGAAAAACTCTAAATACCCACCCGTAGGGCTCGTCGCTTTCGTGTCGTAGCGAATCAACACCCCCTGCCTGCCGATTTTTTCGGCCACACCCTCAGGTTCGTATTGATCGTCCAGCAGGGTTTTGCCCGTGGCTTCACGCAGACTGAATACCTGGATGTCGGCAACCTCCAGGATTCGCCGCACATCCAACGGCGCGTTGGCGATCATCTGCCTGATTACCGTTGCGTGAGCGCTACGGGCATCGGCCAAATGCTTGTCCACAGCGGGTTCGACCAATGAGGCAATGTTCGGCAGCTGCTTGATGCGCTCGGAATAGGTTTCCCAGGAAATCTTCGGATGAACAAACGCGTAATCCTTGAGGTTGTTCAACACTTTTATCAGGGGGGGCACAAGAACGTGTAAAAGCTCCGGCGGAGCTTGTTCATAAAGGATCACGTCGGTTAAAAGCGGCCCAGACACACCCGTATGGCCCCGCGCTGCAGTGTCCATAGGCTGCAATCTGAAATCGCGGATCTCCTCCTCTGTCATCTCGGGAAACAGTAGCGCCAGTTGTTTGATCAGCAGGTTTGTCTGATTGGGCGTATCCCTCGTCAAGGTTTCGAATGCCTTGCCAATGCCCACCTCTCGGTCGACAAACGCTTGCGTGGCCGCTCGGTAGTCCTCTGACGAGTAATGTCCATCGGTACGCTTGGGAATCACGCCAGTCATCACGGCCCAATCCAGCACCGGTTGCGCGCCAAGGCTTTTGATCAATTGCTCCTGTTCATCTACCACCGGATTGAGCCGAGCAAGGGCATGGGCCTGGGTAATGTTCAATGCCCGCGAACTGCCTGGGCCGCCCAGTTTTTCCGACAGGGCACAGGCAAGTCGCAGGTTGAGCCAGGACGTTGAACCGATGCTCACTTGCCCGGGCGACAGCTTCAGTGCTGCAGGCGCTTGCGCCGGCACTTGAGGGTCGGGCTTGAGCAGGAACTCGGGGGCAGCCTGCGCCAAAAACAGGTGGGCAATCAGCGGCGCAGTGATCGCGTCCGCGCCTTTGCCGATCAAGTGCCGTTCAATGTCTCGGCGCTCCTCCTCCAGCGTACGACCGAGATTACTGGCGCGATAGATCTGGTGGCCCGCCACTACGCCCGGCTTACCGGGTACATCTGCCGTGATGCCGGTCTTGATCGCGGTTGCCAGGAGCTGATGCCGGGTTGCCCGTGAAAGCGCCCGCCCCTCGGCCACCTCGGCCATGTTCAGCAGCCGAGCCAGGGCCTGGGCTTTTGTTTTGGCCTGTGACGAGTCGAAGAAATGTTGAAGTTTCAGGTGGTCGTCGTCGGGCATGCCTGACGGGAACGCGTGGTTGCGCAGTAGGCTATGCACCGAACCAGGCCCGGCGGCCTGGGCCCTTAATGTGGCCAGATCCGTTGGCGATAACGCTCCAGGGCCCCAGGTATAGGGCGTCAAGCCGGCGTAATCAGCGCCTATGGGCGAAGGCGGCAACGTGCTGCCGAGCCAGTCGATGACGGACTTCACTTGCCCGACTGTCGTGGGCGTCCCGAGCTTAGAAAACGCCAGGTACTGACGCGCATCGTAGGTGGGCTGGGAGCACAACGCGTTGCCGGTCGCCTGGCTCTTTTCAACCAGTTGATCAAACTCAGTGCGCAGCGTGCCAATGGCCGCTTTTTCCTGGGTGTTGCCGTTCGCCTGGACCTTACCGATCTCATCGTCCAGATAGGCCTGTAATGACTGCCATTGCAGGTTGTCGCCACGCAGTTGCAGTTGCCCGTTCGAGATCCGGTAAACGTTATCGTCGCCGCCTAGCCCGATTTTCTGGATAAACGCCTGGAATGTCGGGGTCGCCAGCCATTGCAAAAACTGCTCGCGCGGCGCCTGGCTGATTTTTGCCAGCGTCGATTCGGGGTCGATCAGCACAGGCTTATCAGTCAGGTTGAGCTGATCGCCCTCGGCTTTAGCGTTGATCAGCGCCTGCAGTTGGGACGCCAGCGCTGGGCGCGTATCGCGGTCGCTGTTTTTCTGCAAAAGCTGCGAGAATTGTTCGCGCCAGTGAGCCCGCTTGTCGTCAGTAATGGGTGGCCAGCCGTTATCTTCCAGGGCCTTGCCCAACTGTGCCGCGTCCGCCGGTCGAGAGGGCGCATTCACCCCATAGAAGCCAAGTATCACGCGGACATCGCGAAAATCACCGGTTTTTGCATCCGGCATCAGCACCCCGGCATAGTCAGGGCACAATCTGTTGACGGCCTCGGTGACCTTCGCGCCAACCTCCCACCAGCCAGAGCCGTCAGTCGTGGTGAACCGTTGCCTGACTTTTTTGCCGTTGATATTCACCTCACCGTCGACCCCATCGTTGAAGATGCGCACGGTGGACACATCCAGGCCCTTGGACGCGAACCAGGCCTGCACCTTTGGCTCACGCAGGGCTTCGCCAAAAGCGTCGGTGAAGGGCTTGATCGAAGCATCGGGAGGAATGGGGTTGGCGTTGAGTTTGCCGGTGACCAGCCAACGCGCCAACGTGTCTTGCAAGCTGCTGTCGGCAGCCCTTGCACGCTCATCCGTTGGAAAAGCCCTGCTCGGCCTTGTCGTCACCTCACGCTTTCTGCGCCCAGAGGCCTGCTCAAGGATGACGAGCTTCAGTTGCTGGCTGCTTGTGCGCGGAGCACGACCCGGCAGCGGCGTTTCGGTTTGCCCTGATCGCCCTTGTAGGGCTGGGGGCTCAAGGGAGGTCGCAAAGGCGTTGTTCGGAACCGAAACAACTGCGCGCACAGACGAATAATCGAGCGGGAATGTCGGCATCGGGATTTCTCTTCACGGTTGAGGTCGCGAAAGTTCTCGTCCCTTAGAACCGTCCAAAGAAATCCTACAAAGCCACCTCAAGACCGCATGTAGTGTTTTCGCAATGCACGTGCTGCCAGGGCCCGTTCGGCCCTGGGAGTGGTTTCGGGTTGTGTCGCTACAGAATCCGGTACAGCAACCGTTCGATCCGCACCCGACTGACCCGCCGCAGAAACTTGCCCACCGCCGCCGGGTAGTCCACCAGGGTCTGCAACTGCGCGTAACCGTCGATGCGCGTGGTGTGCTGGAAAATCTGCGCCAGCTCGGTACGCCGTGGCTCCAGCCACTGGCCTTGCGGGTCATCGATCAGCAAGGCGTTTTCCAGGTCCAGCCGAAACGCCCGCGGGTTGAGGTTGTTGCCGGTCAGCAACGTATAGCGCTGGTCAACCCACATGCCCTTGAGGTGGTAGGTGTTGTCGCCATCACGCCACAGGTGCAGGTTCAACTGGCCGCTGTCGATCATCGGCTGGTGACGCTTGGCGAAGCGGCGCAGGCTGATTTCGTACAGGTACGGCAATGCCGCGATCACCTTGAACGGTTCGCTGGGCGGGATGTAGAAGTCGTTGGCGGTCTTGTCGCCGACAACGATGTCGATCTTCACGCCACGCGCCAGGGCACGGTTGATCTCGCGGGTCACCGGCAACGGCAGGTTGAAATACGGCGTGCAGATCGTCAGCTGGTGCTGGGCGCTGGCGATGAGCTCCAGGATCACCCGGCTCAACGGGTTGTTCTTGCCCACCCCCAGCAAGGGGCTGACCGACAGATGACCGTTGGGCAACTGCCCGCAGGTGGTGTCGTAGGCCGCGTGTTTGAGGCGGCTGCGCAAATCGCCGATGTCGTTGCGCAGGCTGCGGGTGGTCGGCGGGTTCGGCAGGTCGAGGCGATGCACCGCTTTGGACGCCACCAGACCGTGCTCGATCAGGTGTTGCATGGAATCGGCCAGCGGCTGGCTGTGAATCAGGTGATAGCGGTCGAAGCGATACTTGTCGAACTTGTGCAGGTAAACGTTGTTCAAGCTGGCGCCGCTGTACAGCACCGTGTCGTCGATCACAAAGCCCTTGAGGTGCAGCACGCCGAACAGTTCGCGGGTCTGCACCGGCACGCCATACACCGGCACTTCACTGGCATGGGATTGGGTCATCGCCTGGTACCAGGCGCTGTTGCCGGGCTGTTTGCCGGCACCGATCAACCCACGCTGGGCGCGCAGCCAGTCGACTACCACCACGATGTCCAACTCGGGCCTTGCGGCCTTGGCGGCATGCAGGGCGTCGTAGATTTCCTGCCCGGCTTCGTCCTGCTGCAGATACAGCGCGACGATGTAGATGCGGCGCGTCGCCTGGGGAATTTTCTCCAACAGGCAGCGGCGATAGGCATCGGCGCCGGACAGCACCTCGATGGCATCGGTGGACAGTGGGAAACCGCGCAGTTTAGGCAACAGGGAACGTTTGAAGAACGACGGCATAAGGCTCGCAATGGGTCGAATCCGAAGAGGCCCCGAGCTTACACCATGGGGGTGCTCAGGTCTTGCTGCGGCGCATGGAAAAAATTTAATTGACCATGAAGAACGATCGTTCTACTGTCTGCAACATGAACGATATGACCTATAGTGAAACCCGCGACATTATTCTCGACGTCACTGAAAAGTTGATCTACCGCCATGGCATCGCTGCCACCGGCATGGACTTACTGGTGAAAACCGCCGGCGTATCGAGAAAAAGTATTTACCGCTATTTCGCCAACAAGGACGAATTGGTGATTGCCGCCCTGCAACGGCGCGACGCGCGTTGGATGCAGTGGCTGCGCACTGAAGTGGCGCGCAGCGAGGGCAGTGGCGAACGCCTGCTGGCGCTGTTCACGGCGCTGAAGGCGTGGTTCGGCTCAGCCGACTTCCGTGGCTGCGCCTTCATCAACACCAGTGGCGAAACCGGCGACCCACAAGACCCGGTACGCCTGCTGGCCAAGGCGCATAAACAGAAACTGTTCGAGTACGCACTTGAACTGTGTCAAGCACATGGCACCGCCGACCCACCGCAGCAGGCCGCGCAACTGCTGATCCTGATCGATGGCGCCATTACCGTTGCCCTGGTGATGGGTGATTCAACAGCTGCCGATAAAGCGCAATGCATGGCGCGAACGTTATTGGGACTGTGAACGCACTTGCCTGGCAACTTTCGATAGAACCTTATTGTTTACAGGAGCTGCCCGATGTCATCTAACACCGAAACACGCCCGCCGTTGCCGCCGTTCACCCTCGAGTCGGCGGTCGAGAAAGTTCGCCTGGCCGAAGACGGCTGGAACTCCCGCGACCCGCAACGGGTGTCCCTGGCCTACACGCTGGACACACGCTGGCGCAACCGCGCCGAATTTGCTCACGGCCGTGAAGAAGCCAAGGGTTTCCTCAGCCGCAAATGGGCCAAGGAGTTGGACTACCGCCTGATCAAGGAGCTGTGGGCATTTACCGATAACCGCATCGCCGTGCGTTATGCCTATGAGTGGCATGACGACTCCGGCAACTGGTTCCGCTCCTACGGCAATGAGAACTGGGAGTTCGACGAAAACGGTCTGATGGCCAATCGGTTTGCCTGTATCAACGACCTGCCGATCAAGGAGAGCGAGCGCAAGTTCCACTGGCCGTTGGGTCGGCGACCGGATGATCATCCAGGGCTGTCGGACCTCGGCTTGTAAGCCTGCGCAGGATCAAACGGCGGGAGGGGACGTGCCCCCCTCCCGCCGTTTTTGACCACGTGGTGTCAGTACCATCAGTCCTGATTCAATCCGACCCGATACAACACGCCGTCATCTTCATCCGTCAGCACATACAAGTAGCCATCCGGCCCTTGCCGCACATCGCGAATCCGCGCTTTCAAGCCGCCCAGCAGGCGCTCTTCATGCACCACCTTGTCCCCTTCGAACTGCAAGCGGATCAATTCCTGGCTGGCCAATGCACCAATGAATGCGTTGTGCTGCCAAGGCTTGAAGCGGTCAGCGTCATAAAACGCCATGCCACTGATGCCCGGTGACTTTTCCCACACATGGTGAGGCGCCACCGTGCCTTCCGCCGTCTTGCCCTTGGCTTCCGGAATCGGCGTCAGGGAATAATTGATGCCGTGGGTTGCCAGCGGCCAGCCATAGTTCTTGCCACGTTCGATGATGTTGATTTCATCCCCGCCACGCGGCCCGTGTTCGTTTTCCCAGATCGTCCCACTCCATGGGTTGAGTGCCAGGCCTTGCGGGTTGCGCTGGCCGTAGGACCAGATCTCAGGCCTCACGCCGGCCTGCCCCACGAACGGGTTGTCATCCGGCACGCGGCCGTCCGGGTAAATACGCACCACCTTGCCTTGCAGCTTGTCGAGGTCCTGGGCGGTCGGCCGGTCGTTGTTTTCGCCCAGCGTCACAAACAGATAGCCGTCGCGGTCGAATGCCAGGCGCGAGCCGAAGTGGTTGCCGGTGGACAGCTTGGGCTCCTGGCGCAGGATCACCTTGAAATCCTTCAGCCCGCTCAAGTCGTCGGCCAATCGTCCGCGCCCGACCGCCGTACCGGCGGTGCCGCCCTGCCCGCCACCTTCGGCGTAGGACAGATACACCATGCGGTCCTGCTTGAAGTCCGGCGACAACACCACATCGAGCAGACCGCCCTGCCCTTTGGCCCAGACCTGCGGCACACCGCTCAGCGGTGCAGAGAGCTTGCCGTCCGGGCTGACCAGCCGCAGATGGCCGGGGCGTTCAGTCACCAGAAAGCCTTGCTTGTCCGGCAGAAACGCTACCGCCCAAGGGTGGTCCAGGCCCTTGGCGATCGGCGTGGCGGTGATGCTGCCTTGCTCACTGGGGAACTGCTGGCCATCGGCGGCGTAAGCAGTGGCCAGAGGCAGCAGCGTGCTGGTGCAGAGGACGGCGAGCAGCGTTTTACGTAAAAACATATGGCGAGTCCTTACCGGCGATTGCCGTTGGCATCGTAAGTGGGGGCTTTGGTTTCGGTGGCCGGACGGCTGGGGGCGGTATTACGCGTGGGGTAACGATTACCGATGCCGCCGTTTTCAAGGGTCGGTGCAGGTGGGGTCGGGCCAGTCCGGGGGCCGCGAATGGCCGGCGCATTGGGCTGGGTGCCCTGCATGCTGTTGGGGTTGGCCCGGTGGATCGGGCCGTTGTTGGCGTCGTTGTTGCCGGGCAGGTTTTGGGCCTGGGCCAGTGAGGTCAGGGCCAGGCCCACCGCCAGCGCGGCCAGATGACGTACACAACTGTTCATGACAAAGCCTCTCAAGGGCGAGTAGTACGTGCTTTCGATAGCACGCTACGCCCAGGGTTCGGCTTTGGTAACTAAATTGTTTCTCATCAGGTGTAACACGATCTGTCTGCGCCAGACTCAGATCAGCACGAAGATCATCGCCAATGCCGCAAAAATCGCCCACTTTTCCAGGTAATAACGCGTGCGGTTGCGCTTCTTCAGTTGTTTGCCACGCAGACGAATCTTGTACAGCCGCGTAAACGCTCGGTTCAGCCCGCCAGTCTTGTCGCCAGCGTCATTCGGCGAACCTGCGGCCGCCATCACGTTGCGGCTGAACCAGCGGTTGAATGCGCTCGCCCAGCGGTATTTCATTGGCCGTTCGATGTCGCAGAACAGAATGAGTCGGTTCTGCTGGGTGGTGTTTTCGGCGTAGTGGATATATGTCTCGTCAAACATCACCGCTTCGCCGTCACGCCAAAAATACTGTTCGCCATCCACATTGATGTAGCAACCGGGATCATTCGGCGTATCCAGGCCCAAGTGGTAGCGGTAGGACCCGGCGTAGGGGTCGCGGTGCCGCACCAGCCTCGAGCCCGGCGGCAACTCGGCGAACATCGCCGCTTTGATCGAGCCGATGCCTTTCACCAACTCCGTGGTGCGCGGGCACAGCTTCATGGCCGAGGGATGACTGTCGCCGTACCACTTGAGGTAGAAACGCTTCCAGCCCGACTTGAAGAACGAATTGAAACCCACGTCGTTGTATTGGTCCGAGCGCTTGATCGCCCCGGCGCGCATCAGGTTCTGGCCTTCTTCACGAATTTCCTGCCAGTGCTCCTGCAAGGGGCTCAGGTCCGGAAAGTCGCTGGGCGACAGGTACGGCCGGCTCGGCAGCTTGGAAAACAGGTAGAGAAAGCAGTTGATCGGTGCCAGGAACGTAGAGTGATCGCTCAGTTGGCGACCCAGTTTGTGGCGCACCCGGCCACGCAGGTGTACATACGCGATGCAAGCAACGTAGAGGCCAACAATGATGAGTTTCACGGGAATCCGTCACACGTCAGAAGAAAACAGGCTGCTCCTGCGTGCCCACGACGGCCGAGGTTTAATAAGCAGCAACTGAAATCACAATTCACAGACCGGCGACGCGCACGGTTGAATGACTCAGCGCGACGTCGCCATTGGCAGATATTTAGCCACAACTTGTAACCAAAGGTTAACTAAGAATTGTGAAAAGCTGTCCACTTAATGTGTAGAGGGTGTGCGTTCCCCCCGCATCTGGAAGAGATGGCGGATCAGGGCCAGCAACATCCCGAGCATCAGCCCAGCCGACAGGCTCACGACGATGATAAGCGCCTTGCGCGGTTTGATCGGGCTCAGCGGTTCCTGGGCCGGGCGGTCGATTGTCACCAGTTTCAGCCCGTTCATATCAATATTGAGGCCGCGCAGCCGTGCGATTTCGGCCCTGGGCCATTCCACATTCTGGATGAACATGTCGTCATCGCCACGTGCCTTGAGCGCATCGACTTCTCGATTCGCCTCCAGCAGACGCAGCTCCTTGCCGATTTCGGCGACGCGCTCACTGGTGAAGTCGTCGCCGGTGCGCTGCTGCAACGCGGCACGCTCGGCCTCCAGTGCTTGAGTGCCCATCAAGTAGAGCGCTGACGCCTGGTTCGTGACCTGCGTAGGTGATGCTTGGGGTGTGCCCACTGCCGAGGGCGTTTTTATTCCGGCGGACCTGGCAATCGCAATCGCTTCACTCAACTGCGCCAAACGTTGGGTGCGCTGCACTCGCAGCGCCAAGCGCAACGCATCGAGTTCGTCCTGTAGCTGGGCGCGTTTGATGCTGTCGTTTTCCAGTAATTGGGCGATTTTTGCCGCTTTTTCCCGCGCGTAATCTTTACGCGCGTTATCGATCTTGCCCTTGAGTTCCGCCAGACGATTGTTGACGATCACCGTCAAGTCGGCGCCAACCTGATCCCGCTGGCGAGCAATCGCATAGTCGATAAAACCGTTGAGGATCGCCACACCATCGACGCCTTTTGGGTACTGCATCTCCACCCGCAGGGACGCGTTGCCCGCGTCGCTGCCTTTGGAATCAAACAACATCAGATTGAATGCCTCAGCGCTTTGGGCCTGGCTGTATCCAGAGCGCTCATCGGCTGCAAGCAACGTGGGGTTCGCCCTGAAGAAAGCCAAACGGGTTTCGTAGGAATCCAGCTGCACCGCCACTTTGGCCAACGCATCCGCCGGTGACAGCTTGTACACATCGGAACGGTTGAGCGCATCCAACTCATTGATGGCTACCGGCCTCAGCACACTGCTGACCTGATACACCTGCGGCGACATAAACGCGTAAATGGCGCCCAGCAGCCCGGCGACAAGTGCACAGCCAGCCACCCATGTTTTCTGCTTCCAGATCGCTTGAAGCAGGTCAAACAGGTCGATTTCGTCAGAAGCGGGATGCTGGCGTAACGGATGAGTATTTTTCAACGTTGATATGCCCCGAAAAATTGTTACTCAGTGCCCAACTACACAGACCTGAATAACGACGGAATAAACAGGGGGCAACGTCAAGGACACACAAGGCGTCCTCTGTTACTGACGAAAGCATAGACGGTTGCGTGGCGGACACTGCCCGAGGGCCAGAAAATAACGCTAATCCATTGGCAAAAAAGGAAAAATCTCGGCCAGCGGAATAAAAGCAGACCATTCCTACAACCTTGTGAACTCAAGTTAACGGAGTAAAGTGAAGCCCCCCTAACGACTCGCGACCAGTCCAACAACAAAAAGGAATTTGTATGACATTTACTGCCGACCCAGACTTCCAGGCCCTACAAGGCATCTGGGAACAGACCGCGCTGGAAGACAGTGGCGTGCTCAACCCGGTCGATGCCCACAGCGCTCCAGGCGCCGTGACCACCATTACCGATGATCGATTCGAAGTGACTACCGTCGACGGCGAAGTATTGCTGGCTGGGCGGTTTTTCCTGGACAGCGCCGCTGTCCCCAAAAGCATTACCTGGATCGATGCCATCGGCGAAGACGCTGGCAAGCAGTTGCCCGCCAGCTATCGCCTTGAAGCGGATGAGTTTGTGTTTATTGCAGCAGATGAACATATGCCCCGGCCGACGGTATTCAGCACAGGGCCGGGGCAAACCATGCGTACCTTCGTGCGCAGAGCCTGAGCGCCAATGCTCAGCGCTTGCTTGCCGTCAGGGTAAAACACAACGGCAACTGCGCGAGCTGGTGCTCATATTGGTCATAGAGTTCCTCGCGGTTGGAATGCGGGTACTCCTGCAAATGACCAATCTGCAGGCCCGCCCCAATTGCCGCGGTGATCAGACTGCCCAAGGTGTGCACAAACCAATAGGACGTAGGCCCGGCCGTCTCACCCAGCCCTTCATAGACGATGGACTCCTGCAACACGAAAGGATCGCGCTGGAAATACGAGCTGGCGGGCAACTGCGGATTGTCTGCGCGTGGGTCAAACACTTCCAGGAACGGGTGGGTTTCATACATCACCAGCGTGCCGCCGGGCTTCAGGGTACTGGCGACATGACGCATGAACAGCGCCACATCCGGCATCCAGCCCAGTACCCCAATGGTCACCAAGGCCACGTCGAACCGTTCGTGCAGACGCTCGGGCAATTGATAGACATCGGCCTCGATAAACTCGGGGCTATGGGGCGAGACCTGTGCCAGCTCCCCTGCCTGCTGCAAAAAGGCCCGGGATTGATCCACACCCACCACCGAACGCGCGCCCAGGCTGAACAACGACAGGCATTCGCGGCCGTTGTTACAGCACAACTGCACCACGTCTTTACCGTCTACACCGACGTCTCGCAGCAAGGCGGTGATGGTCGGGTCCAGCCGCGAGAAATTCGGGTCGGCGACCGCGCGCAGCAAGCTCTTCCAATTATCGGTGTCTTTGTGCAACTGCGCCGACTGGTCCCAGGCGTGCTTGTTGCTGGTGATGGCCTGCTGGGCCGAGGGCATGTCCATTGCTTCTCCAGGGAGTTGTATTCGCGGGTACAGAAAGTAAGCCAAGCGCGTCGGGAATAAAACCCTGATGACGCCGCGAAACTAATCCCAAAGCCCGCAGGTCATTAACGCAATGCGTGTTCAGCCGTTGAACGCCGCCCCCGAAGAACCCGCCGTGGCCCGACATTCAGACCTGCGCAACACCCTGTCCCTCGACAGCCTCAACTTCTTCCTCGCGGACGTGCGTGACGGCCTTGGCCCCTACCTGGCGATTTACCTGCTGGCGTTACACAAATGGGACCCCGCCAGTATTGGTGTCGTCATGACCCTGGCCGGCATCGCTGCACTGCTTACCCAAGGCCCGGCCGGAGCACTGATCGACCGCACCCACAGCAAGCGGGCCGTGATCGCCATCGCCGCCATCCTGGTCACCCTCAGTTGCCTGCTGCTGCCTTTCGTCAGCTCGTTCAGCCTGGTGGCCTTGACCCAAGCGGCCAGTGCCGTCGCCGCCTCGGTGTTCGCCCCGGCCATTTCTGCGATTTCCCTGGGCATCACCGGACCACGCGCCTTCACCCGCCGCACCGGCCGCAACGAAACCTTCAACCACGCCGGCAACGCCACCGCCGCACTGCTGGCCGGTGGCCTGGCGTACTTGTACGGCCCGGTGGTGGTGTTTTACCTGATGGCCTTCATGGCCCTGGCCAGCGTGGTGGCGATCAGCTGCGTGTCGGCCAGCGCCATCGACCACGACGTCGCCCGCGGTTTCGACCCCACCCACAGCCGCGACCACACCCAACCGTCCGGCCTGCGCGTGCTGCTGGCAAACCGCCCGCTGCTGGTGTTCGCCATCTGCTGCGCACTGTTCCACTTGGCCAACGCTGCGATGCTGCCGCTGGTCAGCCAAAAGCTCGCGCAAATCAACCTGCACCTGGCCACACCGCTGACCTCCGCCTGCATCGTTGCCGCACAACTGGTGATGGTGCCGGTGGCCTGGCTAGTGGGCATAAAGGCCGATGTGTGGGGGCGCAAACCGTTGCTGCTGGCCGGCTTCATGATCCTGCCGGTACGCGGTGTGCTTTACACCTTGTCCAACGATCCCTACTGGCTGGTGGCGGTCCAGCTGCTTGATGGCGTCGGTGCAGGCATCTTCGGCGCCCTGTTCCCGGTCATCGTCAAAGACCTGACTCAGGGCACCGGCCGCTTCAACGTCAGCCTGGGCGCCCTGTCCACCGCATTTGGCCTGGGCGCGGCGCTGAGCAGCAGCCTGGCCGGTTTTGTCGTGCAACAGGCTGGGTACAATGCGGCGTTCCTGACGTTGGCGGGTGTGGCGACGGTGGCGCTGGGGCTGTTGGGCGTAGCGATGCCGGAGACGTTGGTGAGGGGGGCTTCGGTACGGCGTGTCACTGTTGCCTGAAGTCAAAAATCCCACCAGGATCGTCGACGTTGTCCTGTAGGCTACCTACACGTTTGGCTACTGCCATCGGCACTGGATAATCCAATGAACTCATGGCGAAACCAGCGCTTTGTGCTGTACGTTTTCGTAGGTGTGGTTGAGTTGATACCGCCGAATCATTTCTATGGGGAGCATGGGTAAATGGCAGATCTGATGGAAAAGCTCGACGGCCCCAGGACCGCCCAACAGGAACTCTTCTACGACCTTGAAGATGCGGCGGCGGTCATCGCCTGGTCGGTGAACGCGCTGACCGCCAGCGCGGGGATCGACAGATCCCCCGATCAAGCAATCGCCTTGATGAAGCTGTGTGCCCTGCTCGCGGCTCAGCAGGCAAAGCTCGCCGGGTATGCGGATGAGGTGAAGGCGGGACAAATAACCCGGAGCCATTCCGCTTAGGCACATGGTCTTACCCTGAAATTGCTGCCCGGCTATTGCGACGCTGGGCGATTGGGCGATAAACACACGGCTTGGCGGGCGATTGCATCCCTCAAAACGATTGCAGCGAGATGCAATTAGGCGCAACCCTCTTATTTGGCGACGTAAACGCCGCACAATTCCTTCTGAAGCACCTGAAAAGGTGGAGCGCTGAGTTTTTTTACCATCTCGGCAACTTCGGGTTTATATGCAGGTTCTGCTTGTATTCTTCTGACTTCTGCTTTCGTTTCAACCTCCCAAGTGTCATTGGCGAAAGCGTTTTCGAGGCTCACATTCATCCCAGGGTTGGCGTTTTGGCAAACCTGCTCCATCGCAATAGTGGTTATAGCGGTTCGATGCAGTTCTAAACTCTCGCTTGCAAAAGCACTCGCCGCGAAGCAAATACCTGCCCAAGACAGTGACAGCCTACAAATCCCTACAACCGACATTCACAGCTCCTTATGGATAAACGCTGGGCCCGCAAACAGCGGGTAGAAAGGTAAAAAATATGCACCGTGCTACTTAACCCTTGCACAGCGTCTGTGGCGACTCCGAACCTGCAAGCCGTTTCGGCAATGCAAACGGTAAGTTAGGGACAGAGGCAAGCTCGACTACGCCAAACATACATACAAGCACCACATTTCCATCCGCGTTTGGCGCGCGGCCGAATCCGACCAACACCTCATAGTCTTTTCCGGGCTCCAGATTGAATACTTTGGCCTGGCCTGGGCACATAGCATAAGTGCTGCCGTAGCTGCCGGCCGACGCCCCCAATGTCGCGATCTGAAAGGGTGTATCTGTTTTAACGCGATACTCAGCCACCATCTCGGTGTACAAGCCCTCGGCCATCCGAACAGCCCCGATATACTGCTGAAGCTTGGGAGAAACCCTTCCCGGCATGCCAAGAATGGCCGGTTTAAGTGGGTACTGAGGGTAGTTAATGCTCGGCTGTCCGTCCTCGGAGAAACGGCCAGCTTCAGCCATTTTGTGGCGAGTACCCGGGGCGCAACTACCCGTCACGCTATCGCCAAACACACTGGAATTGGTGATCACACGGACTCGGGCCGTATTCTCAGCCTGAGCTGGATCGACATAGGGAACAGAGGGAATTGCGCCACAACCCGCAAGGGCGATCGACGAAGAAAACAGCAGCAACCAGGTATTACGCATCTACTACATCCTTGAATCTGGTTTTTTTGGAAGATCGTCCCAATCTCTTCTCGAGTAGGCTTCGTCCAGTCAGAAGGGGTTCTTTCATGGACTGATTCATCGCGACTGTATCCACCGTAGGTGAACATCAAATGCAGCTGCGGCTAACGCCTCAATTTAGTTCAAGGCGGCCTGACTTTTTCATGCCCTACACCGCCCACAGCGGGCTGGTTTGCGTCTTTGTTTAGAAGCTCACCAGGACCAAAGGAGCAGCCAATCAGCAGCGCGACCAACCAAGACGCGGTTGTACATAGTGAAATGTGACGATACCATAATGCCACGATCCTCACGGTGGAAGGGGATGGAAAAATGGAGTATAGGGACGTCACATGTATGCAGTAGGGCTTATAATTTCCTTCAAAATCGCTCTGTTAATATCGATTTTTTTAGTATTTTCGGGACTGAGAGCTGAGGCAGAGTATTTTAAAAAGCTCGGAGTGAGTGCCCCGAAGATCAAGCGGTTTTACAGAGAAAATTTAGTTTCTTCGTCTATAACAGTGATCCAGGTTTCTCTGGTTGTTGGGGTTGTATTTTCGTTTATTTCCCTGACTGCGATCTGGACAGTTTCCTGATAACTATTGGGAAATGCCTTGGGCCTAGGTAAGACAAGCCTTTAACACAATCAAGGCGTTTCCCTACTCTTCGGTGATAGCACCTACGTCCATCTTTGCTATCAAAATTCTACGAGAACCAACTCGCGCTTGAGGTATCGATCATTTAGCGCCTGAGTGGATTTATTCAAGGTGCACAGAAGCAAGGCTAGAAAAGCCGTTTCATGAATTCCTGAGTCGTTACATCCAGCCCGTTACCTTCACCGAATGCAACGTTAACCCCGTCATTTGCCCTTAACAGCATCTCACTGTGCATACCCAGAGCAGCCGCTTGATGGTAATACTCGCGTTGCTCTTGCACGTACTTATCCTTGTAGGCTTGCAGGCGTTCAGATACCAGGCCCTTGTGCTTCGGATCTGTCTCTTGGGCTAGAGCGCGCTGCTCTTCTAGCAGTCGCCGCTCAGTCATACCGACCCGCAAATTCGCCATACGAAAGCGCGTGTACGTGCGTATTACGTTCAAGGCATGGGATGTGAACTCTATTGCCGCATCTCTTTTCGCCTCGGCGCCCGACCAATCGGCAGATTGCATCTCAAGCAGATCCGCCGCCAGTTCCTTCTCAGTCTCCTCACCGCGCGCCAAATAGCTCGACAGGTCAACTCTCGGCTCCTGTTCAAAAGCAAGCAGATGCCTGGACACCAGGGACGACGTTTTGGCGACGTTGTCCCTGTCATGCTGGTCGCACCATCCATAATCAGCTGTCCCAAACCCGAGAATGGCCAATAAAAGCGGGACGATCGTTTTTCTCATGGATCCCTCCAAATCATTTTTTAAAGGCTATCACGGAGAGTACTAAAAGAAGGAATTGAGCCTCCTTGCGTGGTGACAATGCGGTAGACGAAGAGCAAAGGACGGCCCACGTCTCCATCCACCAAAGAACGCGCCATACAACTGTCGCCTGACATATGCGACAATGCGCGCCAAATTCCAACACACATCCAAATTTTCTGTTCAGCGACCGGGTTTCGCGCCTTGATGTCGCTGTTGACGCATGCCTGAAGGCTCCTGCCGCCACGCTCGCAACCCATTGATAGGTAAAGTAATTGATCTCCACAGCTAACATCACCATGCAGTTCGGCGCCAAGCCGCTCTTCGAGAATGTCTCGGTCAAGTTCGGCGCTGGCAACCGTTATGGTTTGATCGGTGCCAACGGTTGCGGCAAGTCGACCTTCATGAAAATCCTCGGTGGTGACCTGGATCCGTCCGGCGGTCAGGTCATGCTGGAGCCGAATGTGCGCCTGGGTAAGTTGCGCCAGGACCAGTTCGCCTACGAAGAATTCACTGTGCTCGACACCGTGATCATGGGCCACGAGGAACTGTGGAAGGTCAAGGCCGAGCGTGATCGTATCTACTCTCTGCCGGAAATGAGCGAAGAAGACGGCATGGCCGTGGCCGAGCTGGAAACCGAGTTCGCCGAGATGGACGGCTACACGGCCGAATCCCGTGCCGGCGAGTTGCTGCTGGGCCTGGGTATTCCGCTGGAACAGCACTTCGGCCCGATGAGCGAAGTGTCGCCAGGCTGGAAACTGCGCGTGTTGCTGGCCCAGGCGCTGTTCTCCGATCCTGAAGTGCTGTTGCTCGACGAACCGACCAACCACTTGGACATCAACACCATCCGCTGGCTGGAGAACATCCTGACCCAGCGTTCGAGCCTGATGATCATCATCTCTCACGACCGTCACTTCCTGAACAGCGTGTGCACCCACATGGCTGACCTGGACTACGGCGAGCTGCGCCTGTTCCCGGGCAACTACGACGAGTACATGACCGTGGCGACCCAGTCCCGCGAGCAGCTGCTGTCGGACAACGCCAAGAAGAAGGCGCAGATCTCCGAACTGCAATCCTTCGTCAGCCGCTTCTCGGCCAACGCCTCGAAAGCCAAGCAGGCCACTTCCCGCGCCAAGGCGATCGACAAGATCCAGCTGGCCGAGGTCAAGCCTTCGAGCCGGGTGAGCCCGTTCAT
Source organism: Pseudomonas sp. FP2335 (assembly GCF_030687535.1). Taxonomy (NCBI): domain Bacteria; kingdom Pseudomonadati; phylum Pseudomonadota; class Gammaproteobacteria; order Pseudomonadales; family Pseudomonadaceae; genus Pseudomonas; species Pseudomonas sp. FP2335. Next base: position 2,725,087 of record NZ_CP117437.1, on the reverse strand, counting down.
CCGTTTCGAGCAGAACAAGAAGCTGCACCGCCAGGCAGTCATGGTCGAAAAAATGGCCAAAGGCTTCGACGGCAAGCCGCTGTTCAAGGACTTCAGCTTCCAGGTCGAAGCCGGCGAGCGCGTGGCGATCATCGGCCCGAACGGTATCGGCAAGACCACCCTGCTGCGCACCCTGGTCAACGAACTGACCCCGGACGCCGGTAGCATCAAGTGGACCGACGCGGCGGAACTGGGCTACTACGCCCAGGACCACGCGCATGACTTCGAAGACGACGTCACCCTGTTCGACTGGATGGGCCAGTGGACGCAGGGCGAGCAGATGATCCGTGGCACCCTCGGTCGCATGCTGTTCTCCAACGACGAGATCCAGAAGTCGGTGAAGGTGATTTCCGGTGGTGAGCAAGGCCGCATGCTTTTCGGCAAGCTGATCCTGCAAAAGCCGAACGTGCTGATCATGGACGAACCGACCAACCACTTGGACATGGAATCCATCGAAGCATTGAACCTGGCGCTGGAAAACTACCCGGGCACGCTGATCTTCGTCAGCCACGACCGTGAGTTTGTATCGTCCCTGGCTACCCGCATCATCGAGTTGAGCGCCACCGGCGTGATCGACTTCAGCGGCACCTACGACGACTACCTGCGCAGCCAAGGCGTGGTGTTCTAAACACCCGCTTGTACCCCGCGCGGGGCTGCGCAGCAGCCCTGCATCCAAACACCGCGTTCTGCCAGACAGACCGCGGTGTTTTTTTTGGGCGGCGCTGTGCAGCCCGGCGCGGGCAAGCCCGCTCACTACAATAGATAGCCTGCTTTCTTTTGTGCCAAAGCCTTGCCATGATGCCCTCACCGCCTCCCGCGAATGAGTGCTCATGTCTGCCGCCGCCCCCAGCTCCCTGTCGATTACCCTGCAGATTGTCTCCATCGTCTTCTATACCTTCATTGCCTTCATCTGCATCGGCCTGCCGATTGCGGTGATTCCGGGCTATGTGCATGAGCAACTGGGGTTCAGCGCGGTGGTGGCCGGGATCACCATCGGTTCGCAATACCTGGCGACCCTGCTCAGTCGGCCGATGGCCGGGCGCATGTCGGACAACGTCGGCACCAAGCGTGCGATTGTGCTGGGGTTGGTGGGGATTCTGGTCAGCGGCGTGCTGACATTGCTGGCGACACTGCTCGAAAGCCTGCCCGAGTTGAGCCTGGGCATCCTGATCGCCGGGCGTTTGTTGCTCGGTGTGGCCCAGGGCCTGATCGGCGTGGGCACCATCAGTTGGTGCATGGGCCAGGTCGGCGCCGAGCACACGGCACGCTCGATCTCCTGGAACGGGATCGCGTCCTACGGCGCCATCGCCATCGGTGCACCACTGGGCGTAGTGGTGGTCGCCGAATACGGCTACACCAGCCTCGGCATTGCACTGTCGGTGCTGGCGGCGCTGGGCTTGCTGCTGATCCGCAATAAGCCCTCGGTGCCGGTGGTGCGCGGCGAGCGGCTGCCGTTTTGGGCGGTGTTCGGGCGTATCGCACCGTTTGGTGCCAGCCTGTGCCTGGCGTCGATCGGCTATGGCACCCTGACGACCTTTATTACCCTGTACTACCTCAATCGCGGCTGGGCCGGTGCGGCGTACTGCCTGACGGTGTTCGGCGTGTGTTTTATCCTGGCGCGGATGGTGTTTATCTCCGCCATCAGCCGTTTTGGCGGCTTCCGCGCGGCGATTGCCTGCATGACCATCGAAACCCTCGGCCTGACGCTGCTGTGGCTGGCGCCGTCCACCGGCGTGGCGTTGATTGGCGCCGGGCTGACCGGTTTCGGCTTGTCGCTGGTATACCCAGCGCTTGGCGTAGAAGCCATCAAGCAAGTACCCAACAGCAGCCGGGGCGCGGGGCTGAGTGCGTTCGCGGTGTTCTTCGACCTGGCCCTGGCGATTGCCGGGCCGTTGATGGGCTTTGTTGCGTTGAACCTGGGTTACGGCTGGATCTTCTTCTGCGCGGCGTTGCTGTCGGTCAGCGCACTGGGCCTGACCCTGCTGCTCAAACGTCGCGCTTACTGATCAGCGGTCTGCAACCCGGCGCGGGTCGATTGCCCCAGGGTATGGGTGAAGAAACGCCCCGCCTCGGAAATCAGGTTGCGATGGATGCCTTCACGGTCGACGCCATCGGCATCGGTGCAGATCGCCGGCATCGCCAATAGTTGATCGCTGTCGCACGGGGCCATGAAGACGAAGTGCCCCGCCCCCGCCAACAGCTTGAAGTTCGGCGGTTGCGGCAACTTGCGTGCGAGGGCGGCGGCATTCTTGTCCACGGCCACCAACTTATCGCCGTCACCGCTGTAGAGCAGCACCGGCACATGCACGTCGGCCAGGGTCTGGCGACCAAACATCAGGCTCAGCGGCGCCATCAGCATCAGCGCGTGGATGCGCGGGTCGGCTTGCGGTTGCAGGTCGTCGCGATCGACCACCAGCTCACCCTTGGTAGTGCAGGCATCGCGGTCTTCCGGACGCTCCTGGCAATAACGGCGCAAGCGGTCGAAATCCGGCTTGGCCCCTGCCAGGATCAGCGCAGTCTCGCCACCGGCCGAATAGCCGATGACCCCAACTTGATCAATATTGACGAACGGCGACAGCATCGGGTCGCCGAGGGTGGCGGTGATCGCTTCGGAAATCTGGATCGGCCGCCCATACAGGTTGCTCAGGGTGCCCAGTCGACTGTGATCCTTGTAGTTGTCGCCAGGGTGCAACACCGCCACCACCACAAAGCCCTTGCGCGCCAGGGACGTGGCCAGGTCATGCAGGGCCAGCGGCGTGCCGGTATTGCCGTGGGACAGCATCAGCATCGGAAAGCGGCCGATGGCGACCTTGGCGTCCTCACCCGCCGTGACTTGGTAGGCGCCCAGGTGCGTGGTGTGCTCGACGTCGGTGGACGGGTAAAAGGCGATGGCTTTCATCGGCTGCAAATCCAGCGGGTCGAGAAAGGTCATGCGATGGAAGCCCACACTCCAATGCGGGTGCGGCGCAGGCGCGGCATGCACTGAAACCAGGCCGCCGAGCAGGGAAAGAACCAAAACAGCACAAAGACGCATCATGGGGATGTCCACCTTTGTTGCGTAAGAACCGACATGTCGAATTAAAAGTCCAGGGCACTGAACCCGAGCTTGCATAACCTGGGCCATATTAAAAAGACAGCGGGTAAACGAAAAAACTCCGTACTCCGGTCGCGTATTGAGGCGAACAGAATACAGAGTTTAGGCGCCCGTTTTCAGATTGAAACGGGGAACGGCGATGTTTTACACAACCCTTACGCGGCGGCGAACAATTGTTCGTTGATGAGTGCGTTGGCGTCGCTCAGGGACTTGTTGCGCACCTCATCACCGTAGGCCAGGCCTTGGGCGCGCACGAACTCGATGTCGGTGATGCCCAGGAAGCCAAACACCAGCTTCAGGTAGTCTTCATGGCCGACGTTGCTCGCCTGGCCGGCGTGCAGGCCACCGGCGGTGGAGACGATGATCAGTTTCTTGCCGCCGCACAGGCCTTCAGGGCCGGCTTCGGTGTAACGAAAGGTCTGGCCAGCCACCGCGATGCGGTCAATCCAGGCTTTCAGTTGGGATGGCACCGAGAAGTTGTACATCGGCGCACCGATCACCACCGCGTCTGCGGCGATGAATTCAGCCAGGGACGAAGCGCTCAGCTCGGCTTCGTGCTGTTGAACGGCATCACGCAATTCGGCAGCAGTACCCAGCGCCCCCAGGGTCAGGCCGGAAAAGTGGCTGATGGCCTCGCTCGCCAGATCGCGATAGGTCACTTCCACGCCCGGCTCGGCGGCTTGCCAGGCCTTGACCACGGCAGCGCTGAGCTGACGGGATGCCGAGTTGTCGCCGAGGATGCTGGAATCGATGTGCAACAGTTTCATGGGGGATCTCCGAGTAGGATCGTCAGTGGCGATCAGATGGTGATGATGCTACGCATGAAACCAATAGCCGATAAGCCCGCTGAAATGCGATAGTTTGTCCCACTGACAGGACAATAGGTTGACCATGCAAGACCTCAACGACCTCTACTACTTCGCCAAAGTCGTCGAAGCCGGCGGCTTCGCGGCTGCCGGCCGGCTACTGGGGATTCCCAAGTCGCGGCTGTCACGACGTATTGCCGAGCTGGAGGAACGCCTCGGCGCCCGCTTGCTGCAACGCACCACGCGGCAACTGACCCTGACCGCCGTCGGCGAACGCTACCTGCGCCATTGCCAAGCCATGTTGCTCGAAGCCGAGATGGCCGACGAAGCCGTGGCCAGCATGTCCAGCGAAGCCCGTGGACGGCTGCGGGTCAGTTGTCCGGTGGGCATGGCCCAGCACATCCTGCCGGAGCTGGTCGCCGGATTTCTGGCCGCCCATCCCCATGTGCAACTGGAAATGACCCTGGTCAACCGACGTGTCGACCTGGTGGCCGAGGGCATCGACGTGGCCCTGCGCGTACGCGAGCTGGGCGATGAAGACCCACTACTGGTGACCAAGCGCCTGCGTCAGGCCCAGACGGTGCTGGTGGCCAGCCCCGCCTTTGTGCAAGGCAAGCGCATCGACTCGCTCGACGACCTCAAGCAACTGCCTATCCTCGGCGCGCTGGAGCCGGACCGCATGGTCCATCAGCGCATCCTCGACCCCCAGGGCAACCCCCACGAACTGGTGATGGAAGCGCGCCTGGGCATCGACGATTTCATCGTGCGCAAGGCCAGCGCGATCATGGGCCTGGGGTTCACCGTGCTGCCGATGATGTATTGCGAAGAAGAACTGGCCAGCGGCCGCCTGGTGCAATTGCTGCCGCAGTGGTCGTTGCCGGGCGGCTGGTTGCAGGCCGTATACCCACACCGACGCGGCGTGTTGCCGGCGATCCGGGCGTGGATCGACTACCTGGAAGAAGGCTTCAAAAGCTGCGGAGACCGTCTGTTATGAAGATCAGCGAAGAACAAGTCGCCACATTCTGCCTGAGCCTGCCCGGCGCGCGGGAAGACTACAAATGGGGCGGCGTGCGCGTGTTTTCGATTGCCGGCAACAAGATGTTCGCCCTGCAAAACCTGCGCGGTGATTCGCTGGCATTCAAGGTCGACAAGGATCTGTTCCTCGGCCACGTCGACCGCCCAGGCATCCACCCGGCGCCCTACCTGGCCCGCGCGCAGTGGATCATCATGAACACGCCCTACCCGCTGGGCGCCGAGGAACTGCGCAGCTTGTTGCGGCGCTCCCACCAACTGGTGGTGAGCAAACTGCCCAAGCGCACGCAGATCGGCTTGCGTTTAGAGGACTGAAAGAAAGGTGCCGCCCAGGAACAACTGGTCCAGCCAGAACACCTGATGCAGCAGCACAATCGCCCAGAACAGCACCTGATAAGACACCTTGCGCGTCTTGTGCCGCAACACCTGCTGGGCGATCAACGCCCCCGGCCAACCGCCTGCCAGCTCGACGGCGTGCAGGATGTTCTCCGGGGTGCGCCAGCCGTTGGTTTGCGCCTGGCGCTTATCGCGCCAGTACAGCAAGAACGCCAGCACGCTGACCACGGCGTAGGCCACCAGCGGCAGCACCGTCTCGCCGCGCCACCACAGCAGCACCGAGCCCAGCAGCGGCGCAGCGCACAGCAACAGAAAAATCGCCGCCTTCAGGCGCGGGTACTGGATGCTCATGGTTTGACGGCAGACCAGTCGATCCAACCGAACTGCCAGGTCGCCAGGATCAGCAGGCCAAACGCGATCCGATACCAGGCAAACGCCGCGTAGCTGTGGCTGGCGATGAACTTGAGCAACGCCTTGACCGCAATCATCGCGAAGATGAACGAGGTGACAAAGCCGATGGCAAACACCGGCAAGTCATCGGGCTGGAACAGGTGACGGTACTTGTAGCCCGAATACACTGCCGCACCGACCATGGTCGGCATCGCCAGGAAGAACGAGAACTCGGTGGCGGTCTTGCGCGACAGGCCGAACAACAGGCCGCCGATAATGGTCGCGCCGGAACGCGAAGTACCCGGGATCATCGCCAGGCACTGGGCCAGGCCGACCTTGATCGCGTCTTTCCAGGTGATGTCATCGACGCTCTGGGCATGCACCGCGTGTTGACGCTGTTCAGCCCACAACATGATCACGCCGCCCACCACCAACGCGGCGGCCACGGTGATCGGGTTGAACAGGTAGTGTTTGATCAAGTCGGCAAAAATCACGCCCAACACCACTGCCGGCAACACCGCGATGATCAGGTTCACCGTGAACCGCTGCGCCTTGCGCTGGGTCGGCAGGCCGATGACCACGTCGAGGATCTTGCGTCGGAACTCCCAGACCACGGCCAGGATCGCGCCCAGTTGAATGATGATATTGAACGCTTCAAAGCGCTCACCGCCGAAACCGATCAAATCGGCGACGATGATCTGGTGGCCGGTACTGGAGATCGGCAAGAACTCCGTCAGCCCCTCCACCACGCCAAGAATCAATGCCTGTATGGCGGTCCAAAAATCCATGCTTCCCCCAAAAGGTCATGCGCGTGGCATGCCTCGTTAGTCTTTTTTAATTGGTTCACTGACGCTGGGCGTTTGAAAAAACCCGTGAAAAATCAGGCAGTACTCAGGTTTTCCGATTACCGGCCGAAAGCCTATCAGACAAGGCGTAAAAGTCGATGCAACGCCCACAATTATAAAAAGCCCGGAGTGACAGGACGATGAACAGTTTGCGCAATATGTCGATCAGCCGCCGCCTCTGGCTGATCCTGATAGTCGCCGTGCTGATGCTGCTGGCCTTGGGTTTACTGATGCTCAAGCAAATTCATGGCGAGCTCTACCAGGCCAAGCGCCAGCAGACCGAGCACGTGGTGCAGACCGCCAGCGGCATCCTGACGTTTTATCACGGCCTCGAAACCAGCGGCGTCATGACCCGCGAAGCCGCCCAGAAGCAAGCCCTGAGCGCGGTGCGCGGGTTGCGCTACGACCATGACGACTATTTCTGGATCAACGACCTCACGCCCGTGATGATCATGCACCCGGCCAACCCCAAGCTTGACGGCCAGAACCTCTCGGCGATCCGTGACCCAGACGGTTTTGCGGTGTTCAACGAATTCGTGGCCCTGGCCAAGGCCAAGGGTGCCGGCATCGTCAACTACCGCTGGCCGAAACCGGGCGCCGATGCACCGGTGGCCAAGACCTCGTACATCCAACTGTTCCAACCCTGGGGCTGGATCATCGGCTCCGGCGTCTACGTGGACGATGTGCAGTCCGAGTTCTCCGCCCAGGTGTGGAAAGCCTCGGCCATTGGTTTGATCATCGCGCTGGTGATGACCCTACTGGTGGTGTTGATCGCGCGCAGCATCGTGCGCCCGTTGCAGGCAGCAGTGGACGCCATGGGCAATATCGCCAGTGGTGAAAGCGACCTGACCCACAACCTCGACACCCACGGCCGCGACGAAGTGACCCAACTGTCCCAGCACTTCAACAGCTTCACCGCCAAATTGCGCGACGTGGTCGGCCAGTTGCAGGTGTGCGCCAACGCCCTCGGCCAATCGTCTACCGAGCTGGGCAACAACGCGAGCCAGGCCCACGACCGCAGCCAGCAGCAATCGCAGCAGATGGAATTGGTCGCCACCGCGATCAACGAAGTCACCTACGGCGTGCAGGACGTGGCCAAGAACGCCGAACACGCCGCCAGTGAAATGCGCGATGCCCAGGCCCAGGCCCAGCAAGGCCAGGTCAATATCGACGGCAGCTTGCAACAGATCGACCAGCTCTCCGGCACCATCAGCCAGGCGGTCGAGGTGATGCGTACCCTGTCCGCCGAAAGCACCCAGATCGGCAGCGTGCTCGAAGTGATCCGTTCCATCGCCGACCAGACCAACCTGCTCGCACTCAACGCCGCCATCGAGGCCGCACGGGCCGGCGAACAAGGCCGTGGCTTTGCCGTGGTCGCCGATGAAGTGCGCCTGCTGGCCCAGCGCACGCAAAAATCCACCGCCGAGATCCAGGGCATGATCGAACGCCTGCAAGGCCACTCGGAAGCGGCGGTCAAGGTGATCAGCGAGAGTCACAATGCCTCGCAACTGACCATCGAACAAGCCGGCCAGGCCGGCGCCAGCCTCACCGCCATCGGCCAGGCCCTGCACAACCTCAACGGCCTGAACGCGTCGATTGCCAGCGCCACCCTGCAACAGGCGCATGTGGTAGAGGACATCAACCAGAACGTCACCCAGGCGGCGGGCTTGTCCCACAGCACCGCCATCGCCGCCGAACAGTCGAGTGCCGCCAGCACCCACCTGCGCGGCCTGAGCGAACAACTCAACACCCTGCTGCGCCAATTCAAAATCTAACCCCAGGACGGGGTTTGTAGTGAGCGGGCTTGCCCCGCGCCTGGGGGCGACGCAGCCCTAAACCCAGGTACCACGGTGTATCAGTAAGACCGCGGGGCCTGGATTTGGGGCGGCTTCGCCCCCCAGCGCGGGGCAAGCCCGCTCACTACAAGGTTAATTCCTACGCGAAACTTCTTTCGTTACAATCACCGCCCCTTTCCACACTCCCAAGGAACCGCCATGTCCGGGCTTGAACTGTTCGCCGCCGCCCTGGGGGTGATCGCTGTCTGGCTGACGGTTAAACAGAACCCCTGGTGCTGGCCCATCGGCCTGATCATGGTGTTGCTCTACACCTGGGTGTTCTACGACGTAAAACTCTATTCCGACATGCTGCTGCAAGTGGTCTACGCCGTCCTGCAACTGTACGGCTGGTGGCAGTGGACCCGCGCCGGCGAGGTCAAGCAAGGCCGCCAGGTCACCAGCCTCGGCGGGCCAGCCATCATCGCCAGCCTCGCGGTGGGCGCCGCCGGCAGCCTGCTGCTGGGCGCCGCCATGGCCCACTGGACCGACGCCGCGCAACCCTGGCTCGACGCCGCCCTCACCGGCTTCAGCCTGGTGGCGCAGATGTGGATGGCGCAGAAACGCGTGCAGTGCTGGCCGCTGTGGATTGCCGTGGATGTGATCTTCGTCGGCCTGTTTCTCTATAAAGGTCTCTACCTCACCGCCGCGCTCTACGCCCTGTTTACCGCCATCGCGGTGCAAGGCTGGCGCGAATGGCGTGCCGACCCGGCGTTGCAGGCATGAAGGTCGTGGTATTGGCCGGCCCCGAATCCAGCGGTAAAAGCTGGCTGGCCGCCGAGTTGCAAGCGCATTTCGGCGGGTTGATGGTCGGTGAATACGTGCGCCACTTCATCGATCATCACCAACGCGATACCACCCTGGCCGACATCCCGGCGATCGCCCACGGCCAACTGGCCTGGGAAGATGCCGCCCGCGCCAGGCACCCCGAGCTGCTGATCCTCGACACGCATTTGCTGACCAACAAGCTCTGGAGCCAGACCCTGTTCGGCGACTACCCGGCCTGGCTCGACAGCGAACTGCTGGCCCGTCACTACGACCTGCACTTGCTGCTGTCGCCGGATGATGTGGAGTGGACGGCTGATGGACAGCGATGCCAGCCGCAACTGGAGGATCGCCAGGCGTTTTTCCAGGGCAGTCTGGAGTGGATGCGGGAGCATCAACAGCCTGTGTTGGTGATCAAGGGGAATTGGGAAGAGCGCCGGGTTGCGGCGTTTGCAGCGGTAGCGCGACTACTTCAGCCCTGACACTGCCCTCACTGTGAGAGCGGGCTTGTGTGGGAGCGGGCTTGCTCGCGAATGCAGTAGATCAGCGAATAAATCTTTGGCTGACACACCGCTTTCGCGAGCAAGCCCGCTCCCACATTTTTGACCGCGTCAGGCGTTAGTAGCCCAAGGACAGGCCCGTGTTGCGACGCGGATCATTCGCCCCGTAGAAACGGTTGTTCCCCACCGGCTTGCCACCCAACGACGGCGCACCCACCAGAATCGCCGCCAAGTGGTTGGCATCCTGCGGCCCGGCGAACTTGTGGCCCCAGCTTTCGAGGATCTTCTGGGTATCCGGGCTCACTGCAAACGTCTCAAGGTTGGTAGTCTCCGGCATCCACTGCTGGTGGAAACGCGGCGCGTCCACGGCTTCCTGGATGTTCATCTTGTAGTCGATGACATTCAGCATCGTCAGCAAGGTCGCGGTAATGATGCGACTGCCACCCGGCGTGCCTACCACCATGACGGCCTTGCCATCCTTGGTCACGATGGTCGGGCTCATCGACGACAGCGGCGCCTTGCCCGGTGCGATGGCGTTGGCCTCACCCTGCACCAGACCGTACATGTTCGGCACGCCAACCTTGACGGTGAAATCGTCCATTTCATCGTTGAGGATGACCCCGGTCTTGCTCGCCATCACGCCCGCACCGAACCAGTCGTTGAGGGTGTACGTCACCGAGACCGCGTTGCCCCACTTGTCGACAATGGAGTAGTGCGTGGTGTTGTTGCCTTCATGGGGCGAAACGCCCGGCTTGATCGCTTGGGAATCTCCCGCCTTTTGCGGTTCGATGGCAGCGCGCAGCTTGGCGGCGTAGTCCTTGTCCAGCAAGTGGGCGATGGGGTTCTTCACGAAGTCCGGGTCGCCGAGGTAGCTGTTGCGGTCCACGTAGGCATGGCGCATCGCTTCGATCTGGTAGTGCAGGCCCTGGGCCGAGTGATAACCGAGGTCGGCCATCGGATAGCCTTCGAGGATGTTCATGATCTGGCAGATCACCACGCCACCGGAACTCGGCGGCGGCGCGGAGACCACGTGGTAGCCACGGTAGTCGCACTCGATCGGCGCCAGTTCGCGGGTCTTGTACTTGTCCAGGTCAGCCTGGGTGATGATGCCCTTGCCGGCCTGGCTGGAATCCACCAGCGCCTTGGCTACCCAACCTTTGTAGAAACCGTCGCTGCCCTTGGCCGAGATTTCCTTGAGGGTCTTGGCCAGGTCTTTCTGCACCAGCTTCTGGCCCACCTGCATCGGTTGGCCGTTGTGCAGGAAGATCCCGCGCATATCTTTATCTTTTTCGAACTCGCCGGTGGCGGTATGCAGCAGGTCGATATCACCCTGCTCCAGCTCAAAGCCGTTTTCCGCCAGTTTGATCGCCGGGGCAATCACCTGGGCGCGCTTGAGGGTCCCGTATTTGCTCAGGGCCAGTTCCATGCCCGAGACGGTGCCAGGCACGCCGACCGCCAGGTGGCCCTTGGCACTGAGGCCTTCGATGACGTTGCCGTCTTTATCCAGGTACATGTTCGCGGTGGCCGCCAGCGGGGCTTTTTCGCGGAAGTCGAGGAAGGTCTTGCGCCCGTCCGCCAGTTGCACGGTCATGAAACCGCCGCCACCGAGGTTGCCCGCCGCCGGGTATACCACCGCCAGTGCGTAACCTACGGCCACGGCCGCGTCCACGGCATTGCCACCGGCCTTGAGGACATCCACGCCCACATGGGTGGCCAGATGCTGGGCCGTGACCACCATGCCATTTTCACCGGCCACCGGGGCCTGGGACGCGGCTTGCACAGCGCCGACCGTCAATACCAGCGCAGTGGCAATCAAGGTACGGCTGAAGGGTTGGTATTTCATCCATGGCTACTCTGGTTATTGAGATGCACCAAAATAGCCCGTCGAGGATTTAATCCCCAGCGCAGTGACGTTTTTATTACAGAACTTGTCGGTCACAGATTCGTACAGCATCACTGCCCCTGTGCCCCAGCCACGGTTTGCCCGGCAATCACTCCACGCAACACCTGCGCGATAGCCTGGGCCTGTTGCGCCGTTGCCACATTAGTGAACCCCATCAGCAAGCCCTGTGGCCCCGGTTCAATCGCCCACCGCGACAACGCCTGCAGTGCCAGGCCCGCCTCATTCGCTGCCTGCGCCACCGCCTCGTCCGACACCGCGACCACCAAGCGTGCCAACAGATTAATCCCGCCCGCCTGCTCATCGACCCGCAGGACATCCGCGCAATGGGCCTGCAACGCCTGCACCAACAGCCCGCGTCGCTGCGCATACAACTGACGCATTTTCTTCAGGTGCCGGGTGAAATGCCCCTGCTCGAGAAAATCCGCCGCGGTCAGTTGCAACAGTTGCGCACAGCGTTGCTGCAACAACTGCGCACTGCGCTCAAACGCCGCCACCAAGGCGTTCGGCACCACCAGGTAACCCAGGCGCAAACCGGGGAACAACATCTTGCTGAAGCTACCGGCGTAGATCACCCGGTCGTCGTGATCCTGGCTCTTGAGCGCGGCCAGCGGTTTGCCGTGATAGCGGAATTCACTGTCGTAATCGTCCTCGACCACCCAACTGCCCTGCGCCGCTGCCCAGCCCAGCAAGGCCTTGCGCCGCGCCGGGCTCAGCGCCACGCCGAGCGGGCTCTGGTGCGCCGGCGTGACCAGCGCCAGCCGCGCCTGTGGGCTGCGCAGGATGCCCTGGCCCACATCCAGCCCATCGCGGTCCACCGGCACCGGCACCAGGTGCAAGCCTTGATGGCTCAACAACTGCCGTGCATGCACGTAACCCGGGTCTTCGAACCAGCAGCGTTGCCCGGGCATATCCAGGGCATCACAGACCAGGGTCAGGCCCGACGCATAACCGGCGCAGACAAACACCTGATCCGGCGAACACTCCACGCCCCGGTACAACGCGAGGTAGCCGGCGATGGCCACGCGCAGGGCTTGTACGCCGCGCACGTCGCCCATGGCCAGGCTGTCGGCATCGGTGCGGCGCACTTGCTGGGTGACCAGCCGGGCCCACAACTTGCGCGGGAACGCGTCCAGTGCCGGCACGCCCATTTGCAGCGGCAACGGTCCGCTGGCGACAGGCGCCGGCACGGGCGCGGGCTTTACCGCGATCTGGGGCAGCGTCGTCGCAATCACCGTACCGGCCTGCCCGCGCGCCTCAAAAAAACCTTCGCTGACCAGCAACTGATACGCCGTCTCCACCGTGCCCCGCGCCACCTTGAGTTCCTGGGCCAGCGCCCGCACCGACGGCACCCGCTCGCCGGGGCGCAATTGACCCTGGTCGATGGCCTGGCGAAAACGCCGGTAGATTTCCTGGTATTTGGGCAGTGACGACATCGCGGGCGGGCTCGGCGGGTAAACAGGGCCAAGTCTGATCATGTCCCAACCCACTTGTCCAATCATGCCCCTGTCGACTGGCCGGGCGAGCCGCGAAAATGGCGCATCTGTTCAATCACCCAAGGAACCTTCCCATGAAAGACCGTCTCGATTACGCCCAGGCCGCCCCCGCCGGTTACAAAGCCCTAGGCTCGGTGCACAGCTACGTGCATGGCTGCGGCCTGGAAAAGGAATTGATCGAACTGGTGTACCTGCGCATCTCCCAGCTCAATGGCTGCGCCTATTGCCTGGACTCCCATTCCCGCGACCTGCTCAAGCAAGGCGTGAGCCTGGAAAAAATCATGCTGGTGGCCGCCTGGCACGAAGCCTCGCCGCTGTTCAGCCCGCGTGAACGTGCCGCATTGGCCTGGGCCGAATCGGTTACTCAAGTGGCCCAGACCCACGCGCCGGACGCCGATTACGCCGCCGTCGCCGCCGTCTTCAATGACAAGGAAGTCGCCGACCTGACCCTGGCCATTGCCCTGATGAACGCGCTGAACCGCGTCGGTATCAGCTTTCGCAAGGTGCCGGCAGCGGTCAAGGCCCATCTGGAGAACCTCAGCTATGCATGAGCACGTCAACTTCGTGCCTGTGGAAAGCGACGCCGACTGCCTCGCCAGCTTTCAGGTGATGCAGCAACTGCGCCCGCACCTGACGGACGCCACCGCGTTCGTCGCGCAGATCCAGCGGCAACGGCAGAACGGCTACCATCTGCTGGCCGCCCGTGAAGACGCCAAGGTGATCGGCCTGGCCGGCTACCGGCTCAGCGAGAACACCCTCTACGGACGCTTCATCTATGTCGATGACCTGGTGGTAGATGCCAGCCTGCAGCGGCGGCGTCTGGGTGAGCAACTGCTCGAGCGGGTCCGCGAGCAAACCCGCGCCTTGGGCTATCGCTACCTGGTGCTGGACACCGGCATGCACATGGCCCTGGCCCAACGTTTCTACTTCCGCCAAGGCCTGTTGCCGCGCGGCATGCATTTTTCCCAGGATTTAAGCCAATGACCCGCGCCCTGCTGCTCAGTTTCAGCCCCCACGGCAAGTCGGCCCAGAACTTCCAACTGGCCCGCAACCTGCTCAGCGACTGGCTGCCCGACGCGCAGGTCACCGAGCGCGATTACGGCGGCCAGGCCCTGCCGCCGCTGACCCGCGAATACGCCTGCGCCCTCACTGGCGCTGACGACGGTAGTGAGGACGCGACGGCGCTGTCGGAACAATTGATCGTCGAGTTGGAAGCCTGCGACCTGCTGGTCATCTGCACCCCGGTGCACAACTTCACGGTGCCGGCGGCGCTCAAGGGCTGGATCGACCATGTGGTGCGCATCCACCGCAGCTTCACGGTGAACGAGCGGTTTGAAAAAATCGGCCTGCTCGACGACCGGCGCACCTTTGTACTGGTCAGCTCGGGCAACGCCCGCAAGGGGCATGAGCCAGACTTTTTGACGCCGTATCTGAGCGCCATCCTGTCTATCGTGGGCATCCGCAGCGTGGAGTTCGCCTACCTGGGCGCCATGGTGCGCGGTGAAGAAGCGGTCAGCCAGACCGTGGCACAGGCACATCGGCAACTGTCCGAGGCAATCAGCTCTGGTCTATAAAATTAATGGCGCTAGAATCAGCGCCATTCTTTGCGCCAGCCCCCCTGATACGAGCCGCCCATGAGCTTTGATTTCGACACGATCCACCCCCGCCACAACACCGGCAGCACCAAATGGAGCCGCTACCCGGCGGATGTGCTGCCGATGTGGATCGCCGATATGGACATCGCCGCGCCGCCCGCCGTGCTGCAAGCCCTGCGCGAACGCCTCGACCAGCAGATCCTCGGCTACAGCGTAGCCGGCCCGGATGTGCGCGAGGCCATCGTCGCCGACTTGTGGCACAAGTACGCCTGGCGCGTGCAGCCCGAAGACCTGCTGTTCCTGCCCGGCGTCGAGCCCGGCTTCAACATGGCGCTGCACGCATTCGTGCAACCGGGCCAGCCGGTGGTGCTGCAAACCCCCAACTACCGGCCGATCCGCCTGGCGCCAGGGCACTGGAACCTGCCGAAAATCGAAGTGCCATTCGAACTCGTCAACGGTGAATACCTCACGCCCCTGCCCGCCCTGCGCGATGCCTTGAGCGGCGCCGGTGCGCTGCTGCTGAGCAACCCGCACAACCCCATGGGCAAGGTGTTTCCCCGCGAAGAACTGCTGGCCGTGGCCAATGCCTGCCTGGAACAGGGCGCACTGATCATCAGTGACGAAATCCACGCCGAACTGTGCTTCGACGGCCGCCGCCACATCCCCACCGCCAGCCTCAGCCCGCAGATCGCCGAGCGCACCATCACGCTGATGTCGGCGAGCAAGGCCTACAACGTCGCGGGCCTCAAGACCTGCTTTGCGGTGATCCAGAACGCCGAGATCCGCGAGCGCTTCAACAATGCCCGCTGCGGCATGGTCGACAGCGTCAGCCCCCTGGGCCTGGAAGCCACCCGTGCCGCCTACAGCCAATGTGGCGAGTGGCTCGACGCACTCAAAGGCTACCTGCAAGCCAACCGCGACTACCTGCTCGACGCCGTGAACAGCCGCCTGCCGGGCGTAGTCATGCACGCGCCGCAAGGCACTTTCCTGGCCTGGCTTGATTGCAGCGCCCTGGGCCTGGACGACCCGCAGCGGTTTTTCCTGGAACAGGCCAAGGTCGGGTTGAGCGCCGGGATCGAGTTCGGCGATGACAGCCAGCAATTCGTGCGCCTGAACTTCGGCTGCCCACGGGCCTTGCTGGAAGAAGGTTTGCAGCGAATGGAGCATGCCCTGCGCAGTCGGTAAGCCATGTGGGAGGGGCTCGCCCCTCCCACATTTGAGTGGGATCTACAGTTTGGCGATGGACACTTCGGTGGACTTCACAAAGGCAATCACTTCACTGCCCACTTTCAATTCCAGGTCACGCACCGAGCGGGTGGTGATCACCGAAGTGACGATGCCGGACGCAGTCTGTACGTCGATTTCGGACACCACTTCGCCCAGCAGGATCTCCTTGATCACGCCCTTGAACTGGTTGCGCACGTTGATCGCTTTAATGGTCATGTCGGCTTTCCTTTTGGCTGTTGGGTCAATCCGCACGAATGCGCAGGCCCTCAAGATGCCGCAGGCGGCAAAAACCTAAAAGGAATATATAAATCTTTATTTATTCCATATGGAAATATAAGACAGTGTTTCTCAGGTGAGAGTGACCCAGTAACGCGTTCGCGCCTGCACCTTGAAGCCCAGGGTCGAGGCCAGCAGGTTGAGGATGCGGTCAGTGTCGTCCAACTGAAAACTGCCGGTGACGCGCAACCCCTCCAAACGCGGGTCCCAACGCAAGACCCCCGGGCGGTAGCGCTGCAACTCGCGCAAGAAATCCCCCAGCGCCTGATCCTGCGCAGTCAGCACACCATCACGCCAACCCAGTTGCAGCACATCAAACGCCACCCACGCGCCAAGGCCCGTGGCTTGAAGCGACGCTTGCTGGCCACCGTGCAACGTCGTCGAGTTCCCATTGAGGTCGCGCACCTGCACCGCGCCCTTGAGCACCGAGACCCGGCAGCCCGACGCCAATTGCCGCACACACACCTCGGCCTGGCTGACCGTCAGTTCGCCATACCGGGTCTGGAGCGTCATTGCACTCACGCCCGGCACGTTCAACGCCAACTCGCCTTCCACCAGCCGGATGTGCCGTGGCGCCACGTCTACGGCAGTGGCGGTATTGAGTTGCAGGCTGGCGCCGTCGCCCAGGGCCATGCGCGTGCGCTCACCCGTGGCGGTGTGCAGGTCGGAGCGCCACACGTCGATGGGCAACTGGCGGCTGATCAACCACGCGGTCGGTACCAGGGCCGCCACGCCCAAGGCACGCTTGAGCACGGCGCGCCGCCCCGGTTGCGGGCGGTCGAGGCTGGCCAGCGCCAACGCCTGGGGCAACCCGCCAAACCGCTGGCGCAGGGTCTGGGCTTTTTGCCAGGTCTGTTCGTGCTGCGGATGGCTGTCGCGCCAGTGCTGCAGGGCGAGGTGATCACGCTCGGTGGCCGCGCCGGACTCCAGCAGCGCCAACCATTGCGCGGCGGCACGGGCGACGTCGCGGTTCACAGGTCCACCAGCAAACAGTGTTCATAGGCCTGGGCCATATAGCGTTTGACCGTGCGTTCGGACACCTCCAGGCGTGCGGCGATCTCGCGATAACCCAGGCCTTCCAGCTGGCTCCAGAGAAACGCGCGGCGCACCAGCACTGGCAAGCCATCAAGCAATTCATCCAGTGCTTGCAGGGTTTCCAGCAACATCCAGCGCTGTTCCGGGGACGGCACGCAGGCTTCGGGCAAGCTGGCAAGCGCATTCAGATAGGCCTGCTCCAGGCTACGGCGCTGATGAAAATTGACCAGCAGGCGCTTGCCGACTGTCACCAGGTACGCCCGTGGCTCCTGCATCTGCGCAAGCGGCTGGGCACTGGCCAGCACGCGCAAAAACGTATCCTGGCTCAGGTCCGCCGCATCCCAGGCATTGCCCAGGCGCCGGCGCAGCCAGCTTTCCAGCCAACTGCGGTGGTCGCGGTAGAGGCTGGATAACGTCAGTTCGGGGGCGACAGCATCATTCATGGCAAGCAACCTGCAAGGCGCGATTATGTCTCAAATGAGATTCATTCTATTTAATATCGCTACTGCATACCATGATCTTTTCAACATGCCGTTTAGAGCATCGCCGCCTTCTGCCGCAGCAGGTCGATAAACAACCCCAGTCGGCTCACGCCCCGCCGACTTCCTTGATCACAAATGTCGTCGGCATGATCTTGAGCACCGAAAGCTTGAACTGGCGATTGTGTTTCCTGAATGTCCACACCGGCAGGTCTTCTCGGGTGTCGAGCGTTTCTACGTGCTCCTCGGAGTCGGGCAGCGTCAAGAAAAAATCCACCGAGGAATTCAATGGCCCCAAGGAATAGCCCCCCATCCTGATACTGACCCCGAGGCGCTCATCGGACCAGTTCCCACCTTTTGTCATGACGATATTCATCGGTGGTAACGGGCTGGGGATTGCGCTGACCTTGGCCGTCAGATCGGCCAGTTGTTGCTGTAGCTGCTGATAGTCAGCTTTCGGCACGTAGAGGCTGTTGATCCTGTCGATGGCGACGTAGTTTTTTTCAACATCGACCTTGCTCAAATAGTCCGACGATACCTTGGCAAGTGGGAGGTATGACTCGGCAAGCACGGTCCGCGAAACGTAGTTTTCCATCAGTTCCGCGGACGGGATAAAGTTGTCTGCCGCGCCGAATTTAAGGCCGAACAGTGACGCCACAGCGGTAAATCCCGCCCACAGGCCGGCCGCGACGATAATGATCAGCGGCCAGGAATAGGTGGTGGGCGTGGGTGTAGGTGCACCTTGAGTCATACGTACTGACGTCCTTTTCTAGAAACTGAGCCTTGCGTGTCACGATTGACAACGACCGCTCTGGTTCAACGGTTTGAGCGCCAATAATATCACTAGGCCACCACCCCTGGCAGGGGAATGCCCCTGCGACGATCAATACACTCTCGTTCGTTGACCCATCCCCGCACACACCATATAGTGTGCCCACAAACAGAACAGACCACTACATAGTGTGCAGCATCGGTATTTACCGACCACACTACGCGCAGTATTTCAATGCCTAGTAGCCTGCAAATCGAATATTTTTGGACGGGTTCACACGCCGTCAGAACAGACCAGGAAGGAGTATTTCAATGCTGAGTTGGGATGAAGTCGACAACGAAGACACCGGTGCAGCGGTGATCAAGGGCGCCAACGCCGGCCACGCCAGCGAAGCCAACATGGACCGCCTCGACGGTGCAGGTGCTGCCGCGGCGCTGGAAGCCCGTAACGTGACCGCCAACGACTCCGCTGCCATCGTGCGCGCCAAAGCTGCGCTGGACAAACTCGACATCGCCGAAGGCCTCGCCGAACTCGAAGGCGCCTCCGCCCGCGTCGCCGTTGACGAAAAGCGCATGATCAACTGCCGCGCCGACCTCAACCAACTCGTACCCTTCAAGTACGACTGGGCCTGGCAGAAGTACCTCGACGGCTGCGCCAACCACTGGATGCCGCAAGAGGTCAACATGACCGCCGACATCGCGCTGTGGAAAAACCCCGAAGGCCTGACCGACGACGAACGTCGCATCGTCATGCGCAACCTGGGTTTCTTCTCCACCGCCGACTCCCTGGTCGCCAACAACCTGGTGCTGGCCGTGTACCGCCTGATCACCAACCCGGAGTGCCGCCAGTACATCCTGCGCCAGGCCTTCGAAGAGGCGATCCACACCCACGCCTACCAGTACTGCATCGAATCGCTGGCCATGGATGAAGGCGAGATCTTCAACATGTACCACGAGATTCCATCGGTCGCGAAGAAAGCCGCCTGGGGCCTGAAGTACACCCGTTCAATCTCCGATCCCAAGTTCGAAACCGGCACCGTCGACACCGACAAGGAACTGCTGCGCAACCTGGTCGCGTACTACTGCGTGCTGGAAGGCATCTTCTTCTACTGCGGCTTCACCCAGATCCTGTCCATGGGCCGCCGCAACAAAATGACCGGCGTGGCCGAGCAGTTCCAGTACATCCTGCGCGACGAGTCGATGCACCTGAACTTCGGCATCGACGTGATCAACCAGATCAAAATCGAAAACCCACACCTGTGGGATGCCGAGATGAAGGAAGAAGCGACCCAGATGATCCTGCAAGGGACCCAACTGGAGATCGAATACGCCCGCGACACCATGCCCCGCGGTGTGTTGGGCATGAACGCCGCGATGATGGAGGACTACCTCAAGTTCATCGCCAACCGTCGTCTGTCGCAGATCGGCTTGAAGGAAGAATACCCAGGCACCACCAACCCGTTCCCGTGGATGAGCGAGATCATGGACTTGAAGAAAGAGAAGAACTTCTTTGAGACCCGTGTGATCGAGTACCAAACAGGCGGTGCGTTGAGCTGGGACTAAAAATGTGGGAGCGGGTTTGCTGTGGCGAGCCCGCGTCTACATTATTGGTTTTCGGTGTTCTCTGGATTTTGCAAGCAAGCGACTTATGCCCAACCAAACCATCAAGACCCCGTGCATCGGCCTGTGCTCCACCGTCTACGGGGACCTCGTCTGCCGGGGCTGCAAGCGTTATCACCACGAAGTGATCCAGTGGAACGGTTACAACGCCGAGGAAAAACAGGCGGTGTGGCTGCGTCTGGAACAGCTGCTGGTGCAGGTGATGGCCAGCAAGCTGGAAGTGTTTGATCCGCACCTGCTGCGCCAGCAACTGGAAAGCCGCAAGATCCGCTTTGTGCCGCATCAGTCGCCGTATTGCTGGGCGTACCAGTTGATTGCCCGGGGGGCGCGGGTGATTTCCCGGCTGGATGCGTATGGGCTGGTCCTGCAACCGGAGTTTCGCGAGCGCCAGCTGGCGGATCTGCGTGATGCGATTGATCGGGAGTTTTTCCTGCTGTCCGAAGCGCACTACGAGCGCTATATCGCCCCAGGGTTTCTGAAGGAAGCATTTGGGCCGGCCCTGATAGCTACCCTCTAAAGACCAGCACAAAACCCATGTGGGAGCGGGCTTGCTCGCGAAGGCGGTGCATCAGTCAGCACATGCATTGCCTGACACAGCGCTTTCGCGAGCAAGCCCGCTCCCACATTTTAATTTGCGCCTGTCAGGAGATCCAGGACGCCGCACGTTCCGTCTGCAAACCGTATTTCTCAATCGCCTGCTGACCCATCTGCGCGTCCAATGCCGTCAACGCCGCCAGCACGATGTGATATCGATCCACCTCAAAAAAGTCGCGCAACGCCGCCCGCGTATCACTGCGCCCAAATCCGTCGGTACCCAGCACGGTGTAGCGACTGTCCAGGTACGAAGCGATCATCTGCGGCACCGCCCGCACATAGT
Source organism: Pseudomonas sp. FP2335 (assembly GCF_030687535.1). Lineage (NCBI taxonomy): Bacteria > Pseudomonadati > Pseudomonadota > Gammaproteobacteria > Pseudomonadales > Pseudomonadaceae > Pseudomonas > Pseudomonas sp. FP2335. The sequence goes on along the minus strand of NZ_CP117437.1, from coordinate 2,704,172 downwards.
CAGAAACCGCGATGACCGGCGCGCCGTGGGGCAAGCAGGCATTCACATGGCTTACCCGCGCTGTCGCCTGGGGATGCAACCGATTCCAGCGTTCCACCTCCCGCGCGTCCCGCGCCAGTTCGCTGTAACTGGTGACGCTGAACACCTCGCTCGTCACTTGCCAATCATCGGCCAATAGCTGCGCCGCCGCCTGGGCTTCGCGCACCAGCGTGCCCGAACCCAGTAACCGCACCTGGGCGCCAACCGTGCCTTCCAGACGGTACATGCCCTTGATGATCGCTGCTTCAACCCCTTGCGGCAGGCTCGGCTGCGGGTAGTTTTCGTTCATCAGCGTCACGTAGTAGAACTCGTCCACCTCGTGCTCCAGCATCTGGCGCATGCCGTGGTCGAGGATCACCGCGAATTCCCCGGCGAACGCCGGATCGTAGGCGCGGCAATTGGGCACGGTGGCCGCCATGAGATGGCTGCTGCCGTCCTGATGCTGCAAGCCTTCACCCCCCAAGGTAGTGCGCCCGGCCGTCGCGCCGAGCAGGAAGCCACGGGCACGCTGGTCGGCGGCGGCCCAGATCAGGTCGCCGACGCGCTGGAAGCCGAACATCGAGTAATAGATGTAGAACGGCAGCATGCGCAGGCCATGCACCGAATAGCTGGTGGCCGCCGCGACCCAGGAGCTGATGGCGCTGGCTTCGCTGATGCCCTCTTCGAGGATCTGCCCGTCGGTGGCTTCGCGGTAGCTGAGGATCGAGCCGATGTCTTCCGGCTCATAACGCTGGCCGACGCTGGAGTAGATGCCGATTTGCTTGAACAGGTTGGCCATGCCGAAGGTGCGCGCCTCATCGGCGACAATCGGCACAATGCGCGGCCCCAGGGCCTTGTCCTTGAGCAGGTTGGTCAGCATGCGTACGCAGGCCATGGTGGTGGACATTTCCTTGCCGTCGGCCGCCGTGGCAAACCCGGCGTAGCCCGCCAGCGGCGGCACGCTGAGCGGCGCGGCAAGCGGGCTGCGGCTCGGCACATAACCGCCGAGCGCCTGGCGGCGCTGGTGCAGGTAGCGCATTTCCGGGCTGTCGTCGGCGGGCTTGAAGAAGCTCAGGGATTCGGTCTGCGCATCGCTCAGGGGCAGTTGAAAGCGATTGCGGAAAGCAAGCAACGCGTCGCGATCCAGCTTCTTCTGCTGGTGGGTGGTCATCTTGCCCTGCCCTGCTTCACCCATGCCAAAGCCCTTCTTGGTCTGGGCGAGGATCACCGTGGGCTTGCCTTTGACCCGGCGCGCGGCATGGTAGGCCGCATGGATCTTGACCATGTCATGGCCGCCGCGCTTGAGGCGGTCGATCTGTTCGTCGCTCATGCCTTCCACGAGTTTGGCCAGGGCTTCACTCTGACCGAAGAAGTGCTCGCGATTGAAGGCGCCGTCCTTGGCGGCGAAGGTCTGCAATTGACCGTCGACGGTTTGCGCCAAGGTGTTCACCAGCGCGCCGTCGTGGTCCTTGGCCAGCAAGGGGTCCCAATCCGAGCCCCACACCAGCTTGATCACGTTCCACCCGGCGCCGGCGAACAACGCCTCCAGTTCGTCGATGATCCGCCCGTTGCCGCGCACCGGGCCGTCAAGGCGCTGCAGGTTGCAGTTGACCACCCAGGTCAGGTTGTCCAGGCCTTCGCGCGCGGCCAGGGTCAGGGCCGACATGCTTTCCGGTTCGTCCATCTCACCGTCGCCGAACACCCCCCAGACGTGGCGGTCAGTGGTGTCCAGCAGGTTACGGTGTTGCAGGTAACTCATGAAACGCGCCTGGAAAATCGAGCTGATCGGGCCGATCCCCATGGAACCAGTGGGGAACTGCCAGAAGTCAGGCATCAGCCACGGGTGCGGGTAGCTGGACAGGCCACGTGCGCCAGCCTTGGGCCCACCGATTTCCTGGCGATAGTGGGCCAGGTCTTGCTCGCTGAGGCGCCCTTCAAGGAAGGCGCGGGCGTAGATACCGGGCGCGGAATGGGGTTGATAGAACACCAGGTCGCCGCCAAACCCGTCACGGCGAGCGCGAAAGAAATGGTTGAATCCCACTTCGAACAAATCCGCCGCACTGGCATAGCTGGCGATATGCCCGCCCAACTCGCCATACGCCTGGTTGGCGCGGACCACCATGGCCAGGGCGTTCCAGCGGACCAGCGAGGCCAGGCGTTCTTCGGTGGCCAGGTCGCCGGGAAACGCCGGCTGCTGTTCGACGCTGATGCTGTTGACGTAGGGCGTGCCGTGGCGCGGTTTCCAGTCGATGTGCGCAGCGCTGGCGTCCTGGGCCAGTTGGTCGAGGATCTGCCGGGCCCGCGCAGGACCGGCGTTGGCCACCAACGACGCCAGGGCGTCGCGCCACTCGTCCAACTCTTGCTGATCCAGGGCGGTGTGATTGACTGCGCTCGCGAAACCGTTCATGGGCATCTCCAGGCCTTTTTTTCCAGTTTATGTCGACGCCCAAGGATTTTTTGTCTGTTCTCAGGCGTAAAAATCTGAATCTTGAGCATGAATCACTGGTATTGCGATTTTCCCCAGCACGATGTGCTCAACCACCCCGGAACCTCGCCATTGTGTTTAAAATGCCGCCCGCTCAATGACTGACGTTTAATGATGAACCCAGACGCACTCGCTACCCTGCACGCCCACCTGCTCGACGCCTTGGCGACCCCACCAGACGAAACCCGGCGCCTGTTCCACGGCCGCGGGCGCTGCTGGCCGGGCCTGGAGCAACTGACGGTGGACTGGCTGCAAGGCGTGATACTGGTCGCATTGTTCAAGGAGCCGGAACCGGCCCAGTTGGAAGCCCTGAAACAGTTGCTGCGAACGCAGTTGAGTGCCTACACCGTGGCGCTGCAACACCGCTACCTGCCGCAAAGCACCACCGAATGGCTGGTGGGCAGCCCCATCGACGAGTTGACCATCACCGAAGGCGGCCTGCGTTATTTGATCGACCTGGGTAAAAAGCAGAACAGCGGGCTGTTCCTCGACATGCGCTACGGCCGCAATTGGGTGCGCGAACACGCCAAGGGCCAGCGCATCCTCAACCTGTTTGCCTACACCTGCGGCTTCTCCGTGGCCGCCATCGAAGGCGGCGCCGACCATGTGGTGAACCTGGACATGGCCCGTGGCGCCCTCAGCCGTGGCCGTGACAACCATCGCCTGAACGGTCATGACCTGAGCCAGGTCACGTTCCTGGGCCACGATCTGTTCAAGTCCTGGGCCAAGGTCACCAACAGTGGCCCCTATGACTTGGTGATCATCGATCCGCCGTCGTTCCAGAAAGGCAGTTTCCTGCTGACCAAGGACTACCAACGCGTGCTGCGCCGCCTGCCGGACTTGCTCACAGCCCAGGGTACGGTGCTGGCGTGCATGAACGACCCGGCCTTCGGCGAAGACTTCCTGATCGACGGTGTGACCCGTGAGGCACCGGGGCTGCGATTTGTCGAACGCCTGGAAAACCCGCCGGAATTTCCGGATATTGACGCGCAAAGTGGTCTCAAGGCGCTGGTGTTCCGCCAGGGTTGATGCCGAAACGGCCAGCGCTTGCTACGCTTAACTCTAACGCCGGGGTGGTGAACCTTATCCCCCCCTTCCCGGTCGATACCTGCATTCCCTGGCCAGACTCGACCGCGCTTCGCTGTCGGCTGCCCCGTTTCACCTTTTGGAGAACCGCCCGTGATAACGACCCTGCATGTAGCCAGACTCAAAGCCTGGGGCGCCCACGGCTTTACCGCCACCGGCGTGGTACTGGCTTTTCTGGCCACCCTGGCGCTGCTGGAAAATTCCCCCAAGGCCTGCCTGCTGTGGCTGGGCCTGGCGCTGGTGGTCGATGGCGTCGACGGTTCCCTGGCGCGCAGGGTCAATGTCAGCACGGTGTTGCCGAGCTTTGACGGCTCGGTGCTGGACCTGGTGATCGATTACCTCACCTACGTGTTCATCCCCGCGCTGTTTATCTACCGCTATATCGACCTGCCGGACTTTACCCACCTGTTCACCGTGTCGGTGATCCTGGTGTCGTCGTTGTTCTGCTTCTGCAACGTCAACATGAAGAGCAAGGACAACTACTTCGTCGGCTTCCCCGCCGCCTGGAACGTGGTGGCGCTGTGTGTGTACATCATCCAGCCGGATGCCTGGGTCACCTTGCTCACCGTGATCGGCCTGGCCCTGCTGACCGTGACGCCGATGAAGTTCTTGCACCCGTTCCGCGTGAAGCGGTTCATGCCGATCAATATCGCAGTGACCACCATCTGGTTGCTGTGCAGCTTCTTGATGGTGGTGGATTATCCGAACACCAACCCGTGGACGTTTGGGTTGTGGTCGCTGATGTCGGCGTACTTTCTGGGGATTTGTATCTGGCGCACGGCCTTGGAATGGTTGGATAAACGTCACGGCTGATCGCTGTTAAACATGTGGGAGCGGGCTTGCTCGCGAATGCGGTAGTTCAGTCAAAAACTTAGTGACTGACACACCGCCTTCGCGAGCAAGCCCGCTCCCACATTTGGTTCTGTGTACATCTGGCAGTAAGATGGCGGCCTTCCGCATAGCGCCTTGCCAACCATAAGCCCTGTCCATGCCCTTCGAACTCAGCGTTGACCTCACCACCCTCGCCATTCTCGCCGCCGTGGCCTTCGTCGCCGGTTTTATCGACGCCATCGCTGGCGGCGGCGGCCTGCTCACTACCCCGGCCCTGCTCACCGCGGGCATGCCACCGCATCTGGTACTGGGCACCAACAAGCTCAGTTCCACCTTCGGCTCGGCTACCGCCAGCTTTACCTTCTACCGCCGTAAGCTGTTTCACCCGCGCCAGTGGGTACACGCCATTGTCGGCACCTTCATCGGCGCACTGACCGGCGCGGTGGTCGCCCACTACCTGCCAGCCGAAACCCTGAACAAGATGCTGCCGGTGATCGTCTTCGGTTGTGGCCTGTACCTATTGTTCGGCGGCACGCCCAAGGCGCCGCTGGAAGCCGACGCACCGATAAAGAAGAAGTGGCAATCCACCCAGGGTTTCGGCCTGGGCTTCTACGACGGCGTGGCCGGCCCCGGCACCGGCGCGTTCTGGACCGTCAGCACCCTGCTGATGTACCCCGTCGACCTGGTGAAGGCCAGCGGCGTGGCGCGCAGCATGAACTTCGTCAGCAACGCGGCGGCACTCTCGGTGTTTATCTTCAACGGCACGGTGGACTGGATCGTCGGCCTGACCATGGGCATCTGCGTGATGTTCGGCGCATTCTTTGGCGCTCGCAGCGCGATCAGCGGCGGCGCCAAATTCATTCGCCCGGTGTTTATCACCGTGGTCCTGGGCCTGACCGTGCGCCTAGCCTGGCAGCACTGGTTCAGCGTGGCCTAAGCGCCGCGCCAGGTAGAGGTCGATCAGGTAGCGCGCAATCGAACGTGACGCCGGCAACGGCGGCAGGTTATGGATATTGAACCATTGCGCATCTTCGATCTCGTCGGCTTGGGGCACGATGTCGCCACCGGCGTATTCGGCATGAAAGCCCAGCATCATCGAATGGGGGAACGGCCAGCATTGGCTGCCCATGTACTGGATGTTCTTGACCTCCACCTGCACTTCCTCGCGCACCTCGCGGATCAGGCAGTCTTCGGCCGACTCACCCGGCTCGGCAAAGCCCGCCAGGGTGCTGTAGACACCACTGACGAAGCGCGGCGAGCGCGCCAGCAGGATCTCGTCGCCACGGGTCACCAGCACGATCATGCTCGGCGAAATCCGTGGGTAGCTGCGCAGGTCGCAAGCCTGGCAGAACATCGCCCGCTCCCGTGGCACCTGGGCCATGGCCTGGCCGCAACTCCCGCAAAACCGGTGTTCCCGCGCCCAGGTGCCGATCTGCGCGGCGTAGCCCAGCACTTTGTACAGCCTGTGATCACCTTGCAGCATAAAGCCGCGCAGGCCCTGCCAACTGCACCCCGGCACGTCGACGGGGGCGTTGAGTTCCAGCAGGTACACCGGCTCGCCGTCGAGGTGGCCGATGCCGTGTTCGGCAAACACCGACACATCCTGGCGCTTGAGCCATTCCCGGGGGAACAGCGGGCCATTGCTGTCATGCAAAAAGCCCTCGCGGCTGCGGGCGACGGCCCAGCCGCCAGGGGTGTCGTTGTCCAGCAGTGTGGTGGTAATCCAGCCTGGGGTCATGTCAGTCAATCCACGAATTCGGGTTTCTGCTTGCTCATATGGGCCGCGATGGCCACGCGCAGGTCGTTGGATTGCAACATAGCCGCGTTCCAGGTGGCAACGTATTCCAAGCCATCATTGACTGTATGGTCACGCATGTAGCTGATCATGGCTTTGGTGCCGGTCACCGCAATCGGCGACTTAGCGGCGATTTCACGGGCGATCTCCATCACACCGGCCAGCAGGCTTTCCTGATCGGCGTAAACGCGGTTGACCAGGCCGATGCTGCGCGCCTCTTCGGCGCCGAACTGGCGCCCAGTGTAGGCCAGCTCACGCAACATGCCGTCGCCGATAATGCGCGGCAAGCGTTGCAGGGTGCCGACGTCGGCGGCCATGCCGATGTCGATTTCCTTGATCGAAAATTGCGCGCCCTCGGCGGCGTAGCGCATGTCGCAGGCGCTGATCAGGTCGATGGCGCCGCCGATGCAGTAACCCTGGATCGCCGCCAGCACGGGTTTGCGGCAGTTGTCGACGGCGTTGAACGAGGCTTGCAGTTCGAGGATCTTGCGCCGCAGCAGACGCGCATTGCGGCCCACGTCCTTACCGAACTCGTTGGCCACCGAGGCCAGCATCATCAAGTCGATCCCCGAGGAGAAATGCTTGCCGGCACCGCTCAGTACCACGGCGCGTACCGCGTCGGTGTCTTCGATCCACTGGAAGATGTCGATGATCTCGGTCCAGAACACCGCGTTCATCGCGTTGATCTTTTCCGGGCGGTTGATCTGCACATGGGCAACATTGCCGCTGAGTTCGACAACGAAAGCTTGATATTCGGACATGGCAGTGATCCCTGACTGGCGAGTGATAAGGGCCGAACTATAACAAGGGTGCACAACGGCGCATCGGCCAAAAGCGGGACTGGGAAAACGCTGGATAAAACCCCGCACACACGCCATCCTTCGCGTTTTAAGCCGCCCCGTCCGCGGCGCTCGACGTTTGAAGGATATGCCCATGCACGCCCAACCCCTCTCCCCGGCCGAATTCGACTTTATCGAAGACACCCTGCAAAAGTACGGCGACGACCATTCGGTGCTAAACCTCGCCGAACTGGACGGTTACTTCACGGCACTGGTGTCGAGCCCGACCCAGGTGGACGTGGCCGAGTGGTTCCCGGCGATCTGGGGCGGCCAGAATCCCGCGTGGGACAACATGGACGAGGCGCAACGCTTCCTTGAACTGTGCGTCCGCCACATCAACACCCTGGCCGGGCAACTGGCGACCGATGCGACGGGCTTCAAGGCCCGCTTTGACGACACCGAACACCAAGGGCAAACGGTGACCCTCGCCGAGGAATGGTGCTTTGGTTATATCCGTGGCGCCGCCATCGGCAACTGGCCCGCGCTGCCAGCACCACAGGCCGCCGAACTGGAAAAAATCTCCTGGTGCGCCGAACAGGACAATTTCGAACTGCCAGCCGACCTGGATGTGGCAGCGCACCAGCAGCGCGTCAGCCAGATCGAACCGGCGGCGCGGGCGCTGCACGATTACTGGCTCAGCCAGCGCTAAGCCTCGACAAGCACTGCGGGTTTGGCCGATTATTCGGGTCCGCCCGTCGGCCACTCCGTACCACCTTGCCTTGCATCAGGAGCCTTGTACCTTGAGTTCGCAGAAAACCGTGACCGTTACACCGCCCAATTTCCCCCTCAATGGCAAGGTCGCGCCCCCCGGCTCCAAATCCATTACCAACCGCGCCCTGTTGCTGGCGGCCCTGGCCAAGGGCACCAGCCGCCTGAGCGGCGCGCTGAAGAGCGATGACACCCGCCATATGTCGGTGGCCCTGCGCCAGATGGGCGTGAGCATCGACGAGCCGGACGACACCACCTTTGTCGTCACCAGCTCCGGCAAGCTGCAACTGCCGACGCAACCGCTGTTCCTCGGCAATGCCGGCACCGCGATGCGCTTTCTGAGCGCCGCCGTCGCCACCGTGGAAGGCACCGTGGTGCTGACCGGCGACGACTACATGCAAAAACGCCCGATCGGCCCGCTGCTGGCGACCCTTCGCGCAAACGGCATCGCGGTCGACAGCCCGACCGGCTGCCCGCCAGTGACCGTGCACGGCGTGGGCAAGGTGCAGGCCAAGCGCTTCGAGATCGACGGCGGCCTGTCCAGCCAGTACGTCTCGGCCCTGCTGATGCTCGCCGCCTGCGGCGACGCCCCGATTGAAGTGGCGTTGACCGGCAAGGACATCGGTGCCCGTGGCTACGTCGACCTGACCCTCGATTGCATGCGGGCCTTCGGCGCCCGGATCGAAGAAGTCAACGACACCACCTGGCGCGTGGCTGCGACCGGCTACTGCGCCCACGATTACCTGATCGAACCGGACGCGTCCGCCGCCACCTACCTGTGGGCCGCCGAAGTGCTGACTGGCGGGCGCATCGACATCGGCGTCGCCGCCCAGGACTTCACCCAACCGGACGCCAAGGCCCAGGCCGTGATCGCCCAGTTCCCAAACATGCAGGCCACGGTGGTCGGCTCGCAGATGCAGGACGCGATCCCGACCCTCGCGGTACTCGCAGCGTTCAACAACACCCCGGTGCGCTTCACCGAGCTGGCCAACCTGCGCGTCAAGGAATGTGACCGCGTGCAAGCCCTGCATGACGGCCTCAATGAGATCCGCCCGGGCCTGGCGACCATCGAAGGCGACGACCTGCTCGTAGCCAGCGATCCGGCACTGGCCGGTACCTCGTGCGATGCGTTGATCGACACCCACGCCGACCACCGCATCGCCATGTGTTTTGCCCTGGCCGGGTTGAAAGTCGCGGGCATCCGCATTCAGGACCCCGACTGCGTGGCCAAGACCTATCCTGACTACTGGAAGGCCCTGGGCAGTCTTGGGGTCCAGCTCAGCGACTGAGCCGGCAGCGTCGGAATGGGGAGGCCAAGCACATGAATATTCGCCAACCCTGCCCACCCGGCGCTTGCGACTGCGACCGCGAACAACTGCTGCAAAGCCCTGGCGCCGATGTGCGCATCCTCAACCTCACGCGCCAGGAAGAGAAGAAACTAGTCGAGCGCCTTGAAGACCTCAAGAGCCTGCAAGACCTGGAGCGCATGCAGCAGCTGATGTACCAGCAATTGGGCATCCGCGTGCAGGTCGCGCCGGGGCACACCGAAGTCAGGAGCATGCGCGGGATTCAGATCGAGATCGACGCCTTGCCGGGCCTGTGCCGCAAGACCCGGCAAGCGATTCCGGCAGCGATTCGCCGGGGCCTGGAGAAGCGCCCGGAGATTGCCTACCGCCTGCTCGACGCCCACGACCTGTTTCGCGAAGGTTGAATCAACCCACCACGGTTTCCCCTTGGAACAGCCGCTGCCCGATCGCCCGGGCGGTGTTCAGGTGCGCCTGCGCGGTGCCGCTTTCCGACTCCAGCATCAGCTCAGAGGTCAGCACCTTCGCCCCGCAGTAATCAAAAATCCCATGGTCGATCTGCGTGCGCATGGCCTTGGCGTAACCGTGGCGCTCAAATGCGCTTTCATCCGCCGCACCGACGGCCAGCAAGTGCACGTGCAAGTGCCGCAGCTTTTTCACCACTGGTTTATCCGGACCGTAATCAATCGCCCAGCCGTTGACGAACACGCGGTCGATCCAGCCTTTGAGCAAGCCCGGCAGCGACCACCAGTAGATCGGAAACGCCAGTATCAGCGCATCGGCACGGTCGATACGCGCCTGTTCGGCCAGCACATCGGCAGGCGGCTCGGCGCGGCTGCGATGCACGCGCTGGTCGGCAGCGCCGTAACGTGGGTCGAAACCCTCGGCGGCGAGGTCGGCGATCTCATGGGTGTGACCGGCGGCGGTCAGCCCCGCTGCGGCTTGCACAGCGATGCTATGGGTGAGGGATTGCGGGTCGTGATGGGCAACAACGATCAGAGCGTGCATGACATTGACTCCATTTCGGTTTAGGCTGGGCTTAAGTTACCTTTGGTAAGTTACTTTTGGTATATAAGCATGTCAAGCCATGAATCCCCTGCCCCACGTCGCCGCCTGTCGCGCGAAGATCGCCTGCGCCAGCTGTTGGATGTGGCCTGGCAACTGGTGCGCGATGAAGGTACCGACGCCCTGACCCTGGGCCGCCTCGCGGAACTCGCGGGGGTGACCAAGCCGGTGGTCTACGACCACTTTGTCACCCGCGCCGGGTTGCTCGCCGCGCTGTATGAAGACTTTGATGGGCGCCAGAATCAGCTGTTTGCCGAGGCTATCGAGGCGAGCAACGCGACACTGGAGGACCGCGCGTGGGTGATTGCCTCGTCCTACGTCGATTGCGTGTTATTGCAGGGCCGCGAAATTCCAGGGGTGATCGCCGCGCTGAGCAGTTCACCCGAGCTGGAAAGCCTCAAGCGCCAGTACGAGGCGATTTTTCTGGATAAATGCCGCGACGCGCTGTCGCCGTTTGCGCCCGGCGGGTGTGTGTCCCAGGCCGGATTGCGCGCCATGCTGGGGGCGGCGGAAGCGCTGTCCCAGGCGGCGGCCAGTGCTGAAATCAGCCGGGAAGAGGCGCAGCAGGAGCTGTTGGCGACGATCATGGCGATGGTGAATCGGCGATCTGTATCGCCAGTGCCGCCGCTTTCGAAGCCTCGCTGAAGCTCGACATCTCCCACAGGGGATTGGCAGTGCCTGGACGATCTCCAGCCGAACACTCACTCTTCATCAACCGCGATCAAATGTGGGAGCGGGCTTGCCCGCGAAAGCGTTGGCTCGGGCAACACATCTCACACAGCGGCGCGCTATTTCAGCCCCGCCCCCGCAAAAACACCTGCACCTTGCGCGCCAGTTGATCAAGGTGACGGTCGCGCTGCTTCTCGGCATCGACCATCGCGCGCTTGCCGTGTTTTTGCAGCAGGTAGGTGTGAATCTGCCGCACCTCAAGCGAGCTGTAGATAGGCGCCACTTCCACCACGCCCATCAGCCCGTCGGTCGCGTAATCGCGGGTATTCATCAGCACCTGGGTGTCGCGTGCGCCGCGCACCTGGAAGCCCATGGCTTCGAAGGCCGGCACCTTTTCCACCGCGCAGGCCAGCTCGGCGTGGGGATAGCGCGCAAGCACCTCGCCCACCATGCCGCGCGCCACGCCCTGGCGTCGGCAACCCTGCCGCACTGCCATGAACGCAATGCCGCACGCCTCGGGGTCGTCCTTGACCGGCAAATACAACACAAAGCCGATCACCTTTTCCGGGTCCTGGGCATCGGTGGCCACGACCAGTTCAACCGCAATCCCCTTCGCACCGTTCAAGGCTTCCAGGTACAGGTGCACCTCAAAGCCGATGGCGTACTGGTAGATGTTGTAGAGCAAGTTGCTCGGTGGCAGTGCCACGCTGCTGATGTCGGTGAGGTTGTCCACCACCAGTTGCAGGATCTGGCCATTGATGGACTCCGGGCACGGTGTGGTGTAGCGGGTAAGGCTGAACATGCAAATTCCTGGGGTTAGGGTGCGGCGATTATACCTGTTGCTGTCCGCACACCTCACGCAAACATCCACGCAACCAGCGATGGGCCAGGTCGGCGTCCAGGCGCGGGTGCCAGAGCATGGCCACGGTAAACGTCGGCAGGCTCAATGGCAGCGCAAAGCTGTGCAAGCCTTGGCGTTGGTGCAGGGTGTAGCGCTCGGGCACGCTGGCGATCAGATCGGTGCTGCGGGCCAGGGCGATGGCGGTGGCGAAACCGGCAACGATGGTGCTGATCTGCCGGGCCAGGCCCAGGCCTTCGAGGGCAGCGTCGATCTGCCCACGGTCCTGTCCGCGACGGGAGACGTAAACATGTTGGCCTTCGGCGTAACGCTGCACGCTGACGTCGCCCTGGCTCAGTGGATGCCCACTGCGCACCACGCCAATCAAACGGTCGCGGAACAACGCCTGGGTCAGCACTTCCGGGCTGCCGGCGGGGTCGACCACGCCGGTTTCCAGGTCGACGCTGCCTTCGCGCAGCAACGCACTGTCCTTGTCGGTCTTGTTGACGAAACGCAGGCGCACGCCGGGAGCCTCGCGGGCAATCCGTGCGAGCAGCGCCGGGCCGACGTTTTCGACGAACTCCTCGCTGGTGCGCAAGGTAAAGGTGCGCTCGACAGAGGCCAAGTCCAGGCTTTGCAAGGGCCGCAGTACGGCATGGGCGTCCTGCACCAGTTGGCTGACCTGTTCGCGCAACTGCAGCGCACGCGGCGTCGGCACCAGGCCACGCCCGGCGCGCACCAGCAACGGGTCGCCGGTGGTTTCCCGCAGGCGCGCCAATGCACGGCTCATGGCGGAGGGGCTCAGGCGCAGGCGCTTGGCTGCACCGGCAACGCTGCCTTCAGCGAGCAACACGTCCAGGGTGATCAACAGATTCAGATCGGGCATCGGCGCTCCTTATCAGGCGTTAGACGCAGGTATTCAGTGCAACCCATGCGTCTTCCGCCATGTTAGGCGACGCCGTAGATTTGTAACAGTTGCGATCACTCAAGGAATTCCGGATGCAGACCTCTTCACGCGGCGCACTGTTCAGCCTGTCACTGTCCATGTTGCTGGCCTCCCTTGGCACCAGCATCGCCAATGTCGGCCTGCCCAGCCTGGCGCTGGCGTTCGAGGCGTCGTTCCAGGCAGTGCAGTGGGTTGTCATCGCGTATCTGCTGGCGATCACGGCGGTGATTGTCAGCGCCGGGCGCCTGGGGGATCGACTTGGGCGCGGGCGGCTGTTGCTGGCTGGCTTGCTGGTGTTCGCGGCGGCCTGCGGGCTTTGCGGCATGGCGCCCACCCTGCCCTGGCTGATCGCCGCGCGGGTGCTGCAAGGCTTGGGCGCCGCGGTCATGATGGCGATGACCCTGGGTATGGTCGGTGACACCGTCAGCAAGGAACGCACCGGCCGGGTGATGGGTTTGCTCGGCACGCTCTCGGCCGTCGGCACCGCCATGGGCCCCAGCCTCGGCGGTGTGTTGTTGAGCCTGTGGAACTGGCGCGCGCTGTTTGTGCTTGGCGTGCCATTGGGCCTGTTGGCGGCCGCGCTCGCCTGGCGGTATCTACCGATGAAGAAAGGGGTACGTCCAGGCGGGCCATTCTGGTCGGCACTCGGAACCCCCGGCCTGCGTTCGGGCCTGGCGCGGAGCACGCTGGTATCGGCGGTGATGATGGCGACGTTTGTGGTCGGTCCGTTCTACTTGTCCCGTGGCCTGGGGCTCGCGCCGGGCTGGATGGGCCTGGTGATGGCGGTCGGGCCGTGTGTCGCCGCCGTCACCGGCGTACCGGCGGGCCACCTCACCGACCGTTTCGGCAGCCCGCCCATGACCCTCGCCGGGCTCGGCATCATGGCCGTGGGGGCGCTGTCACTCGCGCTGGCCGCCGGGCTGCCGGCCTACTTGGGCGCGCTGGTCTTGCTAACGACGGGTTACAGCCTGTTCCAGGCCGCCAATAACACCGCAGTGATGCGCGATGTGGACGGCGCGCGCCGGGGCACGGTATCGGGGCTGCTGAACCTGTCGCGCAATATCGGCTTGATTGTCGGCGCCTCGGGCCTGGGTGCGGTGTTCGCCTGGGCCACGCCGGATGTGATCCGCGCCACCCCGCAGGCCGTGGCTTTTGGCCTGCACAGCACCTTTGGCGTGGCGGTGGGCCTGATCCTGCTGGCGGCAGGAATACGACACAAATATTGACAAGGTAAAATCGTAACGACTATTGTCTGACAACCTGATTACCAAGGTTGTCCCATGCTTGAGCTCCAGCGCCCCGACTCGCTTGTCGTGCGGGTTGTCAGCGCGATTCGCGCAGAAATCGATTCCGGCCAATTGCCGCCGGAATCGCGCATGCCTACCGAACAGCAACTGGCCGAACAACTCAACGTCAGCCGCTCGGTGGTGCGCGAAGCCATCGCCCAGCTCAAGGCCGACGGCATCATCACCGCCCGCCGGGGCCTGGGCTCGTTTATCTCGCAGACGCCTGCCGGCACGGTGTTCCGGTTCCCGCAGCCCAATGGCCGCAGCCCGGACCTGGCGCAGATGTTCGAAGTGCGCCTGTGGATCGAAACCCAAGCCGCTTCGATTGCCGCAAAGCGCCGTGACGAGGCCGACCTGCACCGCATGAAAAGTGCTTTGCAAGCCATGCAGGACAACCGCGACAACTTCGAAGCCGCCGCCATCGCCGACGTGGAATTCCACCGCGCCATCGCCGACGCCAGCAAAAACGAATACTTCGTCGCCTTCCACGACTTTCTCAGGAGCCAATTGGCCAGCGCGCGCAAAACCGCCTGGGAAAACTCCGCATCACGCTTCGCCACCGGCTCTGCCGACGCCACCCAAGAGCACCAGCAGCTCTTTCAGGCGATTGCCGATGGCGACGCCCAACGCGCCGCCGCCAGCGCTGAAGCCCACCTGCGCGCAGCGGCACGGCGTCTGAGCCTGGAGCTGCCCGAGACAAACTGATCCTTTAAGTAGCGTGTCCTGGACACGCCATTTTTTTAACAAAAACATTAGTCTGACAACCTGATAAGCAGACCGAAATGTGCAACTTTAGGTAGCCCACCCCATGATTCACGACTATTGCATTATCGGCGGCGGCATCGTCGGCCTGGCCACGGCGATGGAACTGCTCAAGCGCCAGCCCGGTGCCTCGCTGGTGATCCTGGAAAAAGAGCCCGTGCTGGCCAAACACCAGACCGGCCACAACAGCGGCGTGATCCACGCCGGCATCTACTATGCGCCGGGCAGCCTCAAGGCGGACCTGTGCAAGCGCGGCGCCGAGCAGACCAAACAGTTCTGCACTGAACACGGGATCAAGTTCGAGGTATGCGGCAAATTACTGGTGGCCTCCAGCCCCCTGGAAATGCAGCGCATGGAAGCCTTGTACGCACGCTCCCAGCTCAATGGCATGAAGGTTGAGCGCCTCGACGCCGACCAGTTGCGCCAGCGTGAACCGAACATCGTCGGCCTCGGCGGGCTGTTCCTCGACGCCACCGGCATCGTCGACTATCGCCAGGTCTGCGACACCATGGCCCGGGTGATCCGCAGCAACGGTGGCGAGATCTGCCTGGAGCGTACCGTCACCGCGATCCATGAAGACACCGACAAAGTCACCGTCAACACCCGTGGCGAAAGCTGGCAGGCCCGCCGCCTGGTGGTGTGCGCGGGCTTGCAGTCGGACCGCCTGGCGACGCTGGCCGGCATACCGATCGACCACCAGATCATCCCGTTTCGCGGTGAGTACTTCCGCCTGCCAGCGACGAAAAACAACATCGTCAACCACCTGATCTACCCGATTCCCGACCCGGAGCTGCCGTTTCTCGGCGTACACCTCACGCGCATGATCGACGGCAGCGTCACCGTCGGCCCAAATGCCGTGCTTGGCCTGGGCCGCGAGAACTACCGCAAGTTCTCGGTGAACTGGCGCGACGTGGCGCAGTACGCCAGCTTCCCCGGCTTCTGGAAAACCATCTGGCAAAACCTCGGCTCTGGCACTACCGAGATGAAGAACTCGCTGTTCAAGTCCGGCTACCTGGAGCAGTGCCGCAAGTACTGCCCATCGCTGACCCTCGACGACCTGCTGCCCTACGAGGCGGGTATCCGCGCCCAGGCGGTGATGCGCGACGGCAGCCTGGTACACGACTTCCTGTTCGCCCAGACCCCACGAATGCTCCACGTGTGCAACGCGCCTTCACCCGCCGCGACGTCCGCCATGCCCATCGGCGCGATGATCGCCGACCGCCTGTTCAAGCCCGAGTAACACCCCGTACCACGCGTCCATTTGACAATAACTACAAAGACCCAGAAGGAAGTACAGCATGACGGTAACTGCCCCGATTCCCGGCACCGAAACCCCCGAGCAAACCCGCAAGCGCCTGCGCAAGGTGGCCGCCGCGACCATCTTCGGTTCGATGCTGGAGTGGTACGACTTTTACCTGTACGCCACCATGGCGGCCATCGTGTTCTCGAAGATCTTCTTTGATAACAGCGACCCCAAGACCGCCACACTGATGGCCTTTTCCACCTTTGCCATCGGTTTTATCGCGCGCCCCTTCGGCGGGATTCTGTTCGGCTACCTCGGTGACAAGTTCGGCCGCAAGCAAGTGCTGGTGCTGACCTTCTGCCTGATGGGGGTGTGCACCACCCTGATCGGGCTGATCCCCAGCTACGCCTCCATCGGCATCTGGGCGCCGATCCTGCTGGTGTTTATCCGCATCATCCAGGGCCTGGGCGCCGGTGCCGAGCTGTCGGGCGCGGCGGTGACGTCCTACGAGCACGCCTCCCAAGGCAAACGCGGCAGCCAGGGCGCCTGGCCGGCACTGGGCCTCAACCTGGGCCTGTTGCTGTCGTCGCTGACCGTGTACCTGCTGACCATCAACGGCAACGAGTTCCTGCTGGCGGGTGGCTGGCGCATCCCGTTCGTGTGCAGCATCGTGCTGGTAGGCGTCGGCCTGTGGGTGCGCAACAGCATTCCGGAAACCCCGCAGTTCAACCAACTGAGCAAAGAAGCGACCAAGGCCAAGGCCTCGCCACTCAAGGCGCTGTTCAAGAATGACCTCAAGGGCCTGGCCGTGGTGTTTTTCGTGGCGATTGGCTACAACGCCCTGAGCTACATCTTCAAGACCTTCTCCCTGGCCTACCTGACCCAGTTCAAAGGGGTGGATGTGCACGTCACCTCGCTGTCGGTGACCATCGCCAGCCTGATCGCGATTGTCGCCGTACCCTGCTTTGGCTGGCTGTGCGACAAGTGGAGCAGCAAGACCGTGTTGATGCTCGGCGGGCTGTGCTCGCTGCTGTTCGCCTACCCGTTCCTGGCCCTGCTCAACACCGGCGAAAGCCTGATGATCTACATCGCCATCGGCGTTGGCACCGGCATTCTTGCACCCATGATGTTTGCCCCGCAGGGTTCGTTCCTGAGCCGCCAGTTCCCGACCCAGACCCGCTCCTCGGGTTTTGGCACCGGGCGCGAAATCGGTACCGCCATCGCCGGCGGGCTGGCACCACTGGGCGCGTTGTCGATGGTGGCGGCATCAGCCACCCACTCCACCGATGGCGTGGTGATCATCCTGGCGATTTCCGCGCTGCTGGTGGTGATATTCGCCCTGTGTGACCAGGGTCGCAAGCACTCCACATTCAAGAACTGAAGGAAAAAGTTCAGACCAACGGGTGCATGGACGCACCCACATCGCGCATCATGGGCACTTTACAAGCTCAAGGGTAATGTCCATGCGCGTTCTGTCATTGATGATGGGTCTCACGACGCTGGCCGCCAGTTCGGTGTTCTGCGCCAGCGCGATGGCGAATGAAGAAAGTCAGTTGATACAACAGATCAACGTCTACCGCAGCCAGCTCCAGCGCTGCGGTGACCAGGGTTCCCAGGAACTGCCACCGCTGACCAGCGATACGCGGCTGGTGTTGCCGGCCAGCAACGTCGGCGACCTGCAACAGGCCCTGGCGCGGGCGGCGTATCCGATGGTCAACGTGCAGGCCATCAGCCTGTCCGGTCCCAAGGATGCAACGTCGGCGATGAAGGCCGTGCGCGAAAGCTTCTGCCGCGTGGTGCTGGACCCGCAATTTGTCGACATCGGCGTAAGCAACAGCGGCCAGGACTGGCGCATCGTGCTCGCCCGCCCGCTGCTGTCCAGCGGCCTTGGCGACTGGCAGACCGAAGGCAAGCAACTGCTCAACCTGATCAACACCGCCCGATCCCAGGCCCGCCAATGCGGCACCCAAGCGTTTACCGCCACCACGCCGCTGAGCTGGAACGACGACCTGGCCGGCGCTGCCAACAGCCACACGCGCAACATGGCCAACGGCAACTTCTTCGACCACCTCGACCATGACGGCCGCACACCGGGCGATCGTGCCGAGTTGGCTGGGTACATTGCAAAGAACATCGGTGAAAACATCGCCGCCGGTCTCGACACCCCGCGCAAAGTGGTAGACGGCTGGCTCGCCAGCCCCGGGCATTGCGCCAACCTGATGAACCCGCAATTTCGCGAACTGGGCGCGGCGTACGCCATGGACCCGAAGAGTGATGCAGGCATCTATTGGACGGGGTTATTCGGCAGCCAATAGGGGCAATCATTTGGACCGAGCATCGAATTGCCATCACGTGGATAATAGCGCTGAACTGCCAACGGCGATTCCGGTCTGTAGCTTGTTGGCCTGACCCTCCAGGCCACTAAAAGGTTGCGGCAAACAAGGTGTTCTCCCAATGATGAATTGGCTGCAAAGCAGCAGCGACATGGCCGAGCAGGTGCGCGTGTATGACTGGGCCAGTACGCCGCTGGGCCCGCTTGAGCTATGGCCGGACGTACTCAAGACCACCGTCGCACTGTGCTTTGCCTCAAGCTTCCCCCAAGCCATCGTATGGGGGCCGTCGCTGACCATGCTCTATAACGATGCGTTTATCCCGATCCTGGGTGACAAGCCCTACGCCCTGGGTCGCCCATTCAGTGAAGTATGGAGCGAAGTCTGGCGTGATATCAGCCCCATCGCCCAGGCGGCCTTTGAAGGGCATGCGACCTACATTGAAAACTACCCGCTGGTGATCGAACGCGGCGCCGGGCCCGAGCAGGCGTATTTCACCTTTTGCTACAGCCCGATTCGTGACCCTCGCGGCGCCGTGGTCGGCATGCTCGACACCGTCACCGAAACCACCGCGACCGTGTTTCTCACCCGTCGCCTGGCCATGCTCGATGCCATCGGCAACGCCGTGGCCAATGCCACCGATGCCGAAGCCATCATGACCAGCACCACGCGCTTGCTGGCGCAGCACCTGCAAGTCACCAATTGCGCGTATGCCGACATGGACGCTGACGAGGATGGCTTCACCATTCGCGGCAATTGGGCGGCTCCAGGCTCGCCGAGCATCGTCGGGCGCTACAGCCTGGCGTCGTTCGGCGAACTGGCGGTACGCCGCCTGCGGGCCGGTGAACCGTTGGTGATCCGCGACAACCGGGTCGAATTCCCGCCAGAGGAGTCGGCCAGCTACCAAGCCCTGGGGGCTACCGCGACGGTATGTTTCCCACTGATCAAGGAAGGCCGGCTGACAGCACTGATGGCCGCCCACCACAAATCCCCGCGCACCTGGTCGCCCTACGATCTGGCGCTGGTGGGCGAAGTCACCGAGCGCTCGTGGGCGCATATCGAGCGCGTACGCGCCGATGCGGCCGTACGCGAGGGGCTGGCGGCATTTTCAGAACTCAATGCCACGCTCGAGCAACGGGTCGCCGAGCGCACCCTCGCCCTGACCCAGGCCGAAGCCGCACTGCACCAATCGCAAAAACTCGAAGCCATCGGCCAATTGACCGGCGGCGTGGCCCACGACTTCAACAACTTGCTGACCATCATTCGCTCCTCGGTGGACTTCCTGCGCCAACCGGGGCTGTCCGAAGAGCGCCGCCAGCGCTACATGGCGGCAGTGTCGGACACCGTCGAGCGCGCCAGCAAGCTCACCAGCCAACTGCTCGCCTTCGCCAGGCGCCAACCGCTGAACCCGCAGGTGTTCGACGCGTGCCAGCGGGTGGCAAACATCGGTGAGATGCTCGAAAGTCTCACGGGTGCGCGCATCCACGTGCAGGTGGAACTGCCCGCACAGCCGTGCCATGTGCGCGTCGACTCCAGCCAGTTCGAAACCGCGCTGATCAACATGGCCCTCAACGCCCGCGACGCCATGGACGGCCAAGGCACCCTGACCCTGCGCGTGTCGACTGTCAGCGCGCTACCGCGCATTCGTGGCGATGCCGGGTTGCATCAGCCGTTCGTGACGGTTTCACTGAGCGACACCGGCGCCGGTATTGGCTCGGACGTCTTCGAACGTATCTTCGAGCCGTTCTTCACCACCAAGGCCGTCGGCAAAGGCACCGGGTTGGGCCTGTCGCAAGTGTTCGGCTTCGCCAAACAATCGGGCGGCAACGTCGATGTGACCAGCACCCAGGGCCAGGGCACGCGCTTTACCCTGTACTTGCCCGCCGTGGCCGCAGAGGCGGACTCGCCTGCCCCGTCCCCCCACGAACAGGCCCCGGTCACCGACACGAGGCAGCGCCATATCCTGATCGTGGAGGACAACCTGGAAGTCGGCCGTTTCGCCAACCAGATCCTGCAAGACCTGGGCTACCAGACCACCTGGGCCACCCATGCCGAACAGGCACTCACCTTGGCAGGCCCGAATGCGATGGCGTTCGACGGGGTGTTCTCGGATGTGGTGATGCCCGGCATGACTGGCGTGGTAATGGCCAAAGTTCTGCGCCAACGGCGGCCGGACCTGCCGGTGGTGCTCACCTCCGGCTACAGTGAAGAGCTGGCCGACAGCGGCTACGAAGGCTTTGAGTTCCTCGCCAAGCCCTATTCCGCCGACCAGGTGGCACGGGTCCTGGCCAAGGCCATGCAGCGCGACTGACGCCCTACTCCGCCACTGCGACTCGGTTGCGACCCTCGGCCTTGGCGCGGTACAGCGCCTTGTCGGCCGTGTTCATCAGGCTGTGCAAGTCCTGGTCAAGGTTGCGGCTCGAGGCCACGCCCAGGCTGGCGGTCAAGCCATGCACCGGCTCGGCGGCCAGCCCGGAGATGGACTTGACCAGCTGTTCGGCGATGTCACGCGCGGTGTCCAATGAAGTGTTGGGCAGCAATACGCCAAACTCTTCGCCGCCCAACCGACCGTACACATCCGACTGGCGAAATGACGCGCTGATCACCCCGCCGATCTGGCGCAACACCTCGTCACCGGCCTGATGGCCGTAGGTGTCGTTGATGTCCTTGAAGTGGTCCATGTCCATCATCAGCGCACACAAGGGTTGCCGGTTGCGCCGGCATTGCGCGTACAGCAACTGGGCGTGCTCAAAGAAGGCGCGGCGGTTCATCAGGCCCGTGAGCTCATCGGTCTGTGCGGCGCGGGCGGAAATATTGTGGGCACGCTCCATCTGCCGGGTCAGGCGAAAGGCTTTTTCCAGGGCGTCCGAGAGTTTGCGCGTGGCGCTGACCACAAAGGTCGAAAACACCAACACCGCCGCCGCCACCCCGACTTGCATCGGTGACGGCTGGAACAGCAGCCACAAGGTACACGGCAACAACACCAGGGACATGGACATCAAGGTCATGTAGCGATATGCCGAGTAACACGACACCGCACTGACCGACATGCCCACGGTAAACAGCATCACCAGCACCTGGGACACGCGGTCATCGGTGGGCATCACTGCAAACGCGCCCAACCCCCAGATTCCGGCGGACAGCATCAGTGTCAGCCAGTAGCGCCGTTCCCAGCGATCCGGCGTGCGTTCGGCACGGGGACAGCGAAACCAGCCCATGAACAAGTGGATACGCAGCAGCGAGGACGCACTCAGCGCGACCAGCCAGATCAGGATGACCTGATGATCAAACCGATCCCAGCACAGCCAGCACAGCATGATCGCGGCGAAGAAACTGCCGAAAATCGCGGCAAATGACTGGCGAAACAGCTGGTGCAAACGATCGGTTCGCACCTGCTCTTCGATAAAGCAATCCTGGTCCTGCTCACGCTCAAGGCCATTCATGAAATCCGCCTGCTTTGACTGCCACGACAAAGGCGCCATTGTGGCATCCTGCCACCAATCTGAACAACTGAATCCAGCCAGACAGAGCCGTTGTTTGGTCCTAGACGCATGAGACATTCATCGGCGCCAAATCATTGGTTGTGATTGTCGGCCCGCCGTCAAAAAACCTGGGCCTCGCCGTTAACGGTTGCATTTATCCAACGCGGCTCCATGGGGTCACTCCACACCGAGCTAGGCGGTAGCTGGCCATCGCTGATCAGGATTCGCCGGCCTTCCTGGCTCCACTCCTGCATGCGCGCCTTGAATCGGGCGGGATAGTCCGAGGCCTTGCAGGTAATGCCTGCCCACGGATCAACAACCCAGGCATCGGCCCATTCCGGCCCGGTAAAGCCCTTGCTCCTGGAATAGCCTGGCGGGCCGCCGACAATGCCGAAAGTGTGCCCTTTGACTTGCGCGATACGCGCACTGCCACCACTGGCGTTGATGGTATCAACGGCAACCTTGGCCATCTGGTCGCAGTTCCCGGCCCCGGTCTTCAACACGATTTCGGAATAATTTGGCGCATTTGTGCGCGTGTAAAGCCAACCTACCGTCTCGGCGGCAGAGTCTGCACGAATCTTCTCACCGGGTTGTCCCGGCACTTGTTGATTGGCGGACCTGATACCCGTGGCCTGGAACTGATCGTCAACGGCCTTACTCCCCCCTTCAGCATAGAGCTGGTTTTGATCCGCTGGCTGCCGTTGGGAAAAATCTGCCGGCTTCTTGATGGGTTCGAGTCGAACCGGTTTTGCCGCCACCACCACCTTTCCTGGGTTGGGTCCAGACGCGTAAACGCTCATCAGTACTTCGCGCTGCTTCTCGGGAGTAAGACCTTTCAATACCTTGGCAAAGTGTTCGATATCCGCGTTGGACAGGGTATTCTCAGCCACAATTTTCTTGACCAGGGTTTCCATGGTAGGCAGGACAATCAACTGATTGTTTGGACTTTTCTGCGCAGCATAACCATGAAAGTCCCTGTATTGATCATGGGTTTCAATAAAATGCCGGCTGACGGGGTCACTGCTATTCAAGCGGTAAAAGTCGAGCTTGCCTGTTGGGTTGAGCTCGGCGTAGTAATGAACGCCGATATCGCCCTCGACCACCACATATTGCTGCCCGTTGTGGTCGATTTTTTGGCCTCTGACGACTCGTTGATCATTGCTCAAGTCGCTGATCGCATCCACTTTCACCACCACCGTGTCGTTGTTGAGCGAGCGCGATACACCGAAATCATCAAAACCGAAATCTGGCTCGTTGATCACCGTGCCCGACGTTTGTGGCTTGTAGGTCACAGGCTGCGTAGTCACAACCGGCAACAACTCTTGCTTACCCGCTTCATTGACTCGGTATAAACGATGCTCGTGCACCACTGTGCGCGGCCCGTTAGCCTGCGCAGGGCCAGGAATCAGCCGACGGTGGTCAAGGGCTTGGGCGTCCTGGAAGATGGGGGTTCCACCCGGTTCGATCTCCTTGGTGTAACAGAGGTCATTGAGGTCACGCTTGGACCTGCGCCCCCCGCCGCCACACGTCGTTGCGAACCCCTCCAACGGGCCGCCATGATCGGGGCCACCCAGTTTAGTCAGGCTGTCCGGTTTGCCAGGGTCATACCGAAAGACATCATCACCCACGACCACATCGGTGTGATTCTTCCTATTCAGCATCCGTACCTCATCACTGGAGATGCCCTCGGGCACTCGTACGCTTCCACCTTCTGGTAGGTTTCTGGAGGTCAAGGGTATTTTCGGGGTAACGTCATAACTCCCTTTTCCAGGCAGTTGTTTGAAGGGCGATGACCGCCGGAACTGCGCAATGCCTGCCTGGATATTGTCGATGTCCCCTTTCAGGAACTTCAGGCCTTTCCCTCCCTTGATGTTGAAGCCCGCCATTACCGGTTCAAGCGGGTTCAGGTTCTGTACCACAGAAACACCAAATTGCTTTATCAAGGGCAAGAATTTTGGCAGCAGCGCGCGCATGCTGAGCTTGCCAGCATTGGCCATCACTCGCACCGAGCCGGCGGCCAGCTTGCCGGCCGGCCCTGCGAACGTAAACAGACCGTCGACGATAAGACTGATAATGCCATCTTTGGTACGGCCCTTGACGAGGTCCTCGATCCCGCTCCAGAAAGGAATAAAGAACTGGGCCACGCCTTTTATACGCTCCCAGAAACTCTCGTCATTTTTCTTCGCTGAGCTCTCCCTGTTAGGGTCCGCGGTGGCCCACTCCCGCAGTTGGTCTTCATCGACATAAAACAATTTATCGGAAATGGACTTGGCAATGGCTGCCGAGCGTTCTGATTCCAGGGTGTTTGGCACTGCAGCCTTACCGACGCGGTCAGTGGCGGGAAAATGATCGAGCTGTTGCGGGACAACTATCGAAAAGCTCTTGGGCCGCGGGCCTTTGCCAGCCTTGTATTCGCCCCACTGCTTCTTGAACGCCTCCTTGCCGGTGTGGCTATTGCGCACAACCAGCTCTTCGGACGGTACGCCATCATTGGTGTGTTCGATGGAAATAAAGTCTTTGTCATAACTTTTTTCAGCCGGATCGTAGGCCTCCAGGACCGGCTTCAAGTCGTCGCGTCGCCGGGCTATGCCCTTGACCGGGTTGATTTCATAGTAGCTTGTTTGCCCCTCGTGTTCTGCCTTGAGAATGAACCCCGGGCGGGTCTTGGCGGCCTTTTTCTGCTCTTCTGTCTCCTTGTTTGTATCGGGCTTGACCCGCAGTGCATAGACCGTGGTTGCACCCTGTTCAATCGCGACCCGGTCCTGGGTCGGCAACTGCGATAACAGGTTGCGCAGTACTTTGTCATAACCCGACTTGGCATTAGCCAAATACCCATCAAACGCAGACTTGAAACGATCTTCGTCATAAACAGGGTACTGATAGAGGGCATCGGAGGGCTTGATCTTCTCGCCATTGAGGTGCCGGTACAACGCAAAAAACGGGCTTATCAACGACAAGAGTTCGGTCCGAGAGGTGCCCTTTTCCATTTTCTCAAAGTAGTTTTTACGCATTGGCACATCGACTGCAAGTTGCGCCGTCGCCTCTACGATACCGCTGACATGCCCATCAAAAGCTGACACTGCCTTGGCGATCTCTGCCTGCGAATACTCATCTTTTTGTTCAATCACGCCCTGCAAAGCCGCCCATTCCAGCATCGCCGGAATACGGGTCGCCGCGATAAGCGACCACTGCTGGCTTGTCGTCGCCTGTTCGCTGAGCTTGCCGGGCAGGTCCACCAACTCCTGAAAGCTCATGCTTCGCGACGAACCGGGTTCAATCGCCTCCGCCAGCGCCACACCATGCTTGAAATTGACCCACACAGCGGTTCCTTGATAGCGCATCTCCGTCGGGATATCGCGCACGGCAAAGTCTGCCGGGAACTGCGGGCGGAAAAGATAGGCGGCCAGGTTCGCGTCGGTGGAAGATATTTTATTTGCGTCGACCAGGTGTTGCCTGAACTGCGTATCGATTTCTGCGTAGCCCTTGTTGCCATGCTCGCTGGACGCCAGGTGAAACCCTGCAACATGCCCGGGTTTACGCGACTGCACAGGGTCAAGGCTCAAGGTGATGGCCTTGATCAACAACTGAACTTTCACTTGCGGGGAAGTCAGCTGCGTCAAAGGAAAGTCACTGCCGCCAAGCTTTTTCAGTAGCGCTTGAACCAGCGCTTCAGCCTTAGGTGATTTTGCGATCAGCTCCAATAGGGTAGCCGGCGAGCGCTGGGCTTTTTCGAGTGCGGACTCCGAGATGCCCTCGGTCAAATAACTCAACAAAGGCTTTTTGTGCTTGTGTTGCAGCTCACCCACTAGTGCGGATATTGAATCGTCGTTGCTGTCCTGCAACAACGCATCAGCTTTGCTTGACTCATTCCCTATGCCCAGGACAATTTCGCTGCGGGTATTTTCCAGCGCATCAATCGCCGCTTGTACTTGCGTTTGCGTGCTGGGGTTGGCCGGAACAATGCCGTAGTACTTGAGCATATTGTCAAGCCGGTTGGTGCCCGGCTGAGTCGAGCCGTTTTGCGGAATAAGCGGTGAATTCTTGTTGAGGAACAAGCTTTTCTTCTGGGCATTTGGGGGGGCTGGCTGAGCCTGAAGCTCGCGTAAAGCGCTCAACATTTCATCCAGGTCAAGCAGCTTTCCCTGTACCTGCGTAGCTGGCGAGTCGGGTGCGCGTACGGGGGCCTTCACGAGCGCAGGAGCTGACTTGACGACGGGGGCGGTTGCGAGAGTGGAGATTGGCGCCCTGAGCGCTGTCACAGGAGCGTGCACGTTGTTGGTTGAGAATGGCGTCATGGCAGAAGTTTCATTTCCGGGAGTGTTATACACAGACCGAGCGAAGAAATGAGATGTGTTGGAAGACCTACGCTCAATCGCTGACGTCCATGTGTGGACACCCCGTAGGAAATTGTTCCTACGCAATACATGACAATTTGCGTCCAGCTCCTACGGACGTGTCGCCACCGCACGCCCGCAGGTTTTTAGAAACGCCAGCCCTTCTTGGAGACGGCCGTTATTCAGGACGCAGGATCAGCACGCCAAGCGGTGGCAGGTTCAGCGTCAACGACACCGGTTGCCCATGGCGCGGCTCATCCTGAGTAAACACTTCACCACCATTGCCATAGTTCGAACCGGCATAGGTGTCGGCATCCGTGTTGATCACCTCGCTCCAGCGCCCGGCAAATGGCACACCCACCGCGTACGCTTCACGGGGTACCGGCGTGAAGTTGGCCACCACCAGCACCGGCCGGCCGTCCTTGCTCCAGCGCAGCCAGGCATAGACGCTGTTGATTGCATCGTCGCCGATCAGCCACTGGAAGCCCTGAGGCGCGTCATCCTGTTCGTGCAGCGCCGGCTCCTCGCGGTATAGGCGGTTCAAGTCGCCCACCAGTTTCTGCACGCCCTTGTGTTCGGCGTATTGCAGCAGATACCAGTCCAGTTGCTGGTCGTGGTTCCACTCGCGCCACTGGCCGAATTCACAGCCCATGAACAGCAATTTCTTACCGGGGTGCATCCACATGAATGCCAGGTAGGCGCGCAAGTTGGCAAACTTCTGCCAGCGGTCGCCGGGCATCTTGTCGATCAGCGAATGTTTGCCGTGCACCACCTCATCGTGGGAAATCGGCAGGATGAAGCGCTCGGACCAGGCATACACCAGGCCGAAACTCAGCTCGTTGTGATGATGGGCGCGGTACACCGGGTCTTGCTGGATGTAATGCAGCGAATCGTGCATCCAGCCCATGTTCCACTTGTAGTTGAAGCCCAGGCCGCCCTGTTGGGTCGGTTGGCTGACGCCGGGCCACGCGGTGGACTCCTCGGCGATCACCAGCGCGCCGGGGGCTTCCAGGGCGACAACGTCGTTCAGGTGGCGCAGGAAGTCGATGGCTTCGAGGTTCTCCCGACCACCGTGGCGGTTGGGCACCCATTCCCCGGCCTTGCGCGAATAATCGCGGTACAGCATCGAAGCCACCGCATCGACGCGCAGACCGTCCACATGGAAGTGTTTCAGCCAGTGCAGCGCCGAGGCCAGCATAAAGCCATGCACTTCGGTGCGACCAAGGTTGTAGATCAGCGTGTCCCAATCCTGGTGAAAGCCTTCCAGCGGGTTGGCGTATTCGTACAGCGCAGTGCCGTCGAATTGTGCCAGGCCGTGGCTATCCGTAGGAAAATGCGCCGGGACCCAATCCAGAATCACGCCAATATCTGCCTGGTGCAGCGCGTTGACGAAGTAGGCGAAATCTTCGGGTGAACCAAAACGTGCGCTCGGTGCAAATTGTGACAACGCCTGGTAACCCCACGAGCCGCCGAACGGGTGTTCCATGATCGGCATCAGTTCGACGTGGGTGAAGCCCAGTTGCTGCACATAGGGCACCAGGCGCTCGGCCAGTTCCCGCCAGCCATATTGGCGCGCGACTTCGCCGGCTTCGTCCAGTTCGCACTGCCAGGAGCCCACGTGCAGCTCGTAGATCGAGAGCGGCGCGGTGGTTTTGTGTTTGTCGGCCCGCGCCTGCATCCACCCATGGTCCTGCCAGTCGACCTGCAACGGCGGGGCGACTTTGGAGGCGGTGTCGGGCGGCAGCTGGGTCGCCAGCGCCATGGGGTCGGCCTTGAGCGGCAAGATCCCATGGGCACCAAGAATCTCGTATTTATAGGCCGCGCCCGGTTGCAGGCGTGGGATAAAGATCTCCCACACGCCAGACGGGTGCCGCAAACGCATCGGATGGCGCCGACCGTCCCAAATATTGAAATCTCCCACCACTGACACGCGCCGCGCATTCGGTGCCCACACGGCAAAGCGCACACCCTGCACGCCATCCACCGTGGTCACCTGGGCGCCGAGGCAACTGCCGAGGTCGCGGTGGTTGCCTTCGGCAAACAGGTACAGGTCCATTTCACCCAGCAACAATTGGGCGAAGCTGTAGGGGTCCTCGGTAATCTGCTCGCCACCGGCCCACTGGATTTTCAGCAGGTACGCCTGGCGATGCTTGAAGTGCCCGACAAACAGGCCGGGCACCTGGGTCGCGTCCAGGCTGCCGATCAGTTCGCCGCTGTCGCGCTCCAGCACTTGAACGCTCAAGGCTTCTGGCAGAAAGGCGCGGATAAACTGGCCACCGTGTTCATCATCGTGCGGGCCCAGAATCGAGAACGGGTCCGGATGTTCGGCGCGTACCAGCGCGTCGACGTCGTGGGACGCCGGCAGTGCTGTCAACTTAGGCTGCAGCGGTTCTTTATTCGTAAAGCTCATGACCTCTCCCCACCGCGTGCGGTTTTCGATACAAGCCCGCTGAGCAGACCGTGCAACCCCTGCAGGGGCACCGGCAGCCAGCTTGGGCGATTTTCCGCTTCGTAAGCCACTTCATACGCGGCCTTCTCCAGGCTGAACAACGTCAGCGCGGCGTCCTGGCCTTTGGCGTCCTGCCAGTCATGCGCCAGTGTAGACGTAGCTGACTGATAAGCCTGGATAAATGCCTGACGTGCATCAGTCAGGTAACGCTCGGTCACGCGTCGGCGCGCCAACTGCGCGGCAGGCGATTGATCCAGGCCTTGGTCATTGCGCGCCATCGCAGCCGCGTAATCAAACGAGCGCAGCACGCCGCTCACATCCTTATAGGGGCTGTGCTTGCCACGTCGTTCATGCAATGGTCGCGCCGGTTCGCCTTCAAAGTCGATCAGGTACGCATCGCCCTTCACCACCAGCACCTGGCCCAGGTGCAAATCGCCGTGGACGCGTATCCGCAGGCCACCCAGCGTGGCTTTCGCCAATGCCTGGACGTGGCTGGTGATGGCTTTTTTCTGCGCCAGCAAATCACTGACCAACGCCTGATCCGCGGGGTTCAATTGATTTTGATGCAGGTCAAGCAGGTGCAAGGCGCGCTCGATCTGCGCAGCCACATCCTTGGCCCAGGCCTGGGCCTGCCTGGCCGTGGTGAGCTCGGGGCGGAAGTCCTTGTCGCTGGTTTTGGCCCCCAACACCCCATGCATCTCGCCCAGGCGGCGGCCGAGCAACCCAGCAAACTCCTTGAGTTCGTCAAGGGCGTTGTAATGCTGTTCCTGCTCAGAGATGGCTTGGGCCAGCTCATCGCGAATCGCCCGTTCCAGGTTGTTCTGGGTCCAGGCCCACGCATCGCCCTGATTGCTCAGGTAACCCTGGGCGATCATCAACAGGTTGTCCTGCCCTGCCCCGTCACGGCGAATCACCGAGCCCAGCAGCGGCGAGATATTCGGGTAACCGGCAGCGGTCAAGTAGGCGCTCATTTCCAGTTCAGGGTGTACCCCAGAGGCAACTTTGCGAATCAGCTTGAGCACCAGGCTTTCACCCACCACCACCGAGCTGTTGGATTGCTCGGCCGACAGGTAGCGCACTGGCGCGTCGTCGCCCAATGGCAGCTTGGCCAGGTGTGGTGTGGCTTCAAAGCGCAGTTCGCCCTCGCTCGAGTTCAATAGCGTACCGGCTTGCAGCCCATGGATAACGGCACGGATAAACGGCTCAAGGCTGAACGCGTCGGTCACCAACCCCACCTGACGCGCCCGTCGCACACGGGCCAGGGCCAATTGCTGGGGCAAGGCGCTGGTGAACTGGTCCTCACCCAGAAAACCGAACGGCAACTGATAACGGCTGACCTGCCCGCCGCTGCTCACGTCAATTTCGCTGAGCAACACCGGGTGCTGCGGGTCGCCAAAGCGCACACCGTAGGCGATATGCACGCTGTCGATGCTCGCATCCTTGCCCGCGAACCAGCGGCGTTTGGGCAGCCAGGCGGGTAGCGAAGTCTGCTCCAGGGTGGCGCGGCACGCGGGTTCAAGCAGTTCTTCCAGGCGCTGTTTAAGCACCAGGGTGGTGAAGTCCGGCATGCTTTGCGCCGGTTCCACGTGCCAACTGGGCATCTGGTTTTCCGCGGCCAGCACGAACCAGTAGAAACCATAGGGCGCCAGGGTCAGCAGGAAATTCAGCTGGCCAATGGGCGGGAAGGCATTACCGCCAAGCATCTCTACCGGGACCATGCCGGCGTAGGCCGACAGATCCAACTCGGCGGCCTGGGCGCTGCGCGACACGTTGGCCACGCACAGGATGATTTCGCTGCGACCATCCTCGCCGGTGAACTCGCGGGTATAGGCGAGGATGCGGCGGTTGCTCGGCGAGAGCATCTTCAAGCTGCCCCGGCCAAACGCCTTGGACTGTTTGCGCACCGCGAGCATGCGCCGGGTCCAATTCAACAGTGAATGGGGATCTTGGGCCTGGGTTTCGACATTGACCGACTGATAACCGTATTGCGCATCCATGATCGGCGGCAGCACCAGGCTGGCCGGGTCGGCGCGGGAGAAGCCGCCATTGCGGTCGATGGACCACTGCATCGGCGTACGCACGCCGTCGCGGTCACCGAGGTAGATGTTGTCACCCATGCCGATTTCATCGCCGTAATACAGGGTCGGCGTGCCAGGCATCGACAGCAGCAGGCTGTTGAGCAGCTCGATGCGGCGGCGGTCGCGCTCCATCAGTGGCGCGAGGCGCCGACGAATGCCCAGGTTGATGCGCGCACGGCGATCGGCGGCGTAGTAGTTCCACAGGTAGTCGCGTTCCTTGTCGGTGACCATCTCCAGGGTCAGCTCATCGTGGTTGCGCAGGAAGATCGCCCACTGGCAATTGGCGGGAATCTCCGGGGTCTGGCGCAAAATATCGGTGATGGGGAAGCGATCTTCCTGGGCCAGCGCCATATACATGCGCGGCATCAGCGGAAAGTGGAAGGCCATGTGGCATTCGTCGCCGTCGTCGCCTTTTTGGTCACCGAAGTAGAGTTGTGTGTCCTCCGGCCATTGGTTGGCTTCGGCCAGCAGCATGCGGTCCGGATAATGGGCGTCGATCTCGGCGCGGATCTGTTTGAGCACCTCGTGGGTTTGCGGCAGGTTTTCGTTATTCGTGCCGTCGCGCTCGATCAAGTAGGGGATGGCGTCCAGGCGCAGGCCGTCGATGCCCAGGTCGAGCCAGAAGCGCATCACTGCGAGCACGGCCTGCATGACTTGCGGGTTGTCGAAGTTGAGGTCGGGCTGATGGGAGTAGAAGCGGTGCCAGAAGTACTGGCCGGCGACCGGGTCCCAGGTCCAGTTGGAGGTCTCGGTGTCGAGGAAGATGATGCGGGTGCCGGCGTATTTCTGGTCGTCATCGGACCACACATAGAAATCCCGCGCGGCCGAACCCGGCTTGGCCTTGCGCGCCCGCTGGAACCATGGGTGCTGGTCGGAGGTGTGGTTGATCACCAACTCGGTAATCACCCGCAGCCCGCGCTTGTGGGCCTCGGCGATAAAGCGCTTGGCGTCGGCCAGGGTGCCGTAGTCCCTGTGCACACCACGGTATTCGGCGATGTCGTAGCCGTCATCACGGCGAGGCGAAGGGTAGAACGGCAACAGCCAGAGGGTGTTGACGCCGAGGTCGGCGATGTAATCGAGTTTGGCGATCAGGCCGGCAAAATCGCCGATACCATCGTTGTTGGCGTCGAAAAACGATTTGACGTGAACTTGATAGATCACCGCATCCTTATACCAGAGCGGGTCTTGGGTAAAGGTGTTCGGGGCGGGCTTCTTCGCCATTGGAAACTCCTGAGAATACGTTCAAAACCACCTGGGGACACTCGCTCAATGTGGGAGCCGGCGTGCCTGCGCCCACATTTTTGGATCTCCAACAGGTTCAAGGGAGGGTGATACGCCAGATACCGAACGGCATCTGCGGCTCCAGCCGCATCCACTGGGTCTTGCCGTACCATGTCCAGCGGTGACCATTCATCAGGTCTTCCCCCCCAGTCTGGGCATCGTCCGGCAAGCCCAATTCCCACAGAGGCAACTCAAAATTCGCCTCCTGGGCGTTGTAGGGGTCAAGGTTCACCGCCACGAGGATAAAGTTGCTGCCATCCTCACTGCGCTTGCCGAAATACAGGATGTTGTCGTTCCACGCGTTGTAGAGCTTCAGCCCCAGGTGCGTGTGCAACGCCGGGTTTTGCCGGCGGATGCGGTTGAGCTGGGCGATCTCGGCGATGATGTTGCCGGGCGCGCTGAAGTCTCGTACGCGGATCTGGTACTTCTCCGAATCCAGGTATTCCTCTTTGCCCGGCACCGGCGCGGCTTCGCACAGTTCATAGCCCGAATACATGCCCCACAGGCCCGAGCCCATGGTGGCCAGTGCGGCGCGGATCAAAAAGCCCGGGCGCCCGGATTCGTGCAGGAACGCCGGGTTGATGTCCGGCGTATTCACAAAGAAATTCGGCCGGAAACACTCGCGCCACGGCGACTGGTTCAGTTCGGTGAAGTACTCGCTCAGTTCGGCCTTGGTGTTGCGCCAGGTGAAATAGGTGTAGCTCTGGGAGTAACCGACCTTGCCCAGGCGCGCCATCATCGCCGGGGTGGTGAAGGCTTCGGCGAGAAAGATCACCTCGGGGTGCTTGGCGCGCACATCGCTGATCAGCCATTGCCAGAACGGCAGCGGCTTGGTGTGGGGGTTGTCGACGCGAAAGGTCTTCACGCCCTCTTCCACCCACCCGACCACGATGTCGCGCAGCTCGGTCCACAGACTGGGGATCGCATCCGCCGCATAAAAGTCGACGTTGACGATGTCTTGGTATTTCTTCGGCGGGTTTTCCGCGTATTTGATCGTGCCGTCCGGGCGCCAGTTGAACCAACCCGGATGCTGCTTGAGCCACGGGTGGTCCTGGGAACACTGGATAGCGAAATCCAGGGCGATTTCCAGGCCATGCTCGGCGGCGGCCTTGACCAGCCGGCGGAAATCTTCGCGGCTGCCCAGCTGCGGGTGAATCGCCTCGTGGCCACCTTCCTCGCTGCCGATGGCGTAGGGGCTGCCGGGATCATCGGGGCCAGCCGTCAGGGCGTTGTTGCGGCCCTTGCGATGGCTGCGGCCGATGGGGTGGATCGGCGGGAAGTACAGCACGTCGAAGCCCATATCGTGGATCGTCGACAAGCGCGAGTGCACATCATTGAATGTGCCGTGACGCGCCGGGTCGTCGGTGATCGAGCGCGGGAACAGCTCGTACCAACTGGCAAACTGCGCGGCGCTGCGTTCCACATCGATCGGGTACACGGTGCTGATGCTCAAGTAGGCGCGGTGGTCGGCCTGGGTCATCAGGTGTGCACTGTCTTCGTGCAGGAACAGCGCAACCTGCTCGGTTTCCAGCAGGCCGGAGAGTTCGTGGTGCAGCAACATCAGGCGGTCGCGCAGCTCGTTGTCGCTGCGCTCGGCAGCTTGCAGCACCAGGCTGCGGCCTTCCTGCAACTCCAGGCTGACCGGCACGCCGGCCTCATGTTTCTTGCGCAGTTCGTAGCAGAAGCTGGCGAAGGTATCGATCCAGGCTTCGATGCAGTATTCGTGGGGGCCCTGGTCAACCACGGTAAACGCGCCCGCCCAGCCGTTGTTACCCACATCCGTCATCACCACGCTGTGCCAGCTTTCTTCATGCAGCGCGCGCCAGCGAATCAGCACGGCGAGTTTGTCGTGGCCGTCGGCGAACACCTTGCTGCTGACATTGACGCGCTGCCCAACCACGGCCTTGACGGCAAATTCGCCGCCGTCGATGACGGGTGTGGTGCTTTCGATTGCGATCCTGGGCAACAGCAGCGCCTGGGACAGTGGTAACAAAGCCTCTGTTTCAGCAGTCATCGAGCATCTTCCCCTTACGCCCTGTGGACGCTCTTTGCTTGATCCGGATTCCGATACGGCGGCGCTTCCCTGAGCCAGACCGACTTAGGTCCGAGCCCGGGCCCGCGGGAAAAGTTCAGATGGATGTGCCGCCATTGGGCGGGGAATCAAATCCCCCTGGCGGCTGTCCACCGATAGAGCAAAGCACAAAGGAGGCCACACCGATGAATATCCCGATCCCGGCAGAAACCCCAGACCCGAATATCGATAACCAGACCCTGCCGCCCAGTGAACCGGAGCCGATTCCTGAGCAGGAACCACCGCAGCACCAGCCGCCACCGGTCGAAGAGCCGCCGACGAGCATGCCACCGGTGATCGTCAGTCCTTGTCGAAACGTTTGACGATTTTCGGCATCACGCTGAACACCGCCAGCGCCAGCAACGTACTCAACACCGCTGTCGATTCCCGGCCCAATCCGGCCGAGACCCCGATCGCAGCGGTCATCCACAGGCCCGCCGCGGTGGTCAGCCCCTTCACGTGACCCTCTTCATCATCCTTGCCCTTGATGATCGTACCGGCGCCAAGAAAGCCGATGCCGGCTATCACGCCCTGCACCACCCGGCTCATTGCGTCCGCCTGGTTGCCGGACATCTGCGGCACCATCACAAACAGCGCCGCGCCCAACGCCACCAACATATGGGTGCGCACGCCGGCGGCCTTGCCCTTGCTCTCGCGCTCGAAGCCAAGAATGCCGCCGAGCACGGCGGCGATCAGCAAGCGCACGGTGATCTGGGTCAACTGTTTCGCATCACCGATATCGGCGAACTCGGTTTGTAAGGTTTGCCACACTTGATGCCACCAGGCGTCCATGAACAGCTTCCTTTGTCGGGATGGGTAAAGGATGGACAGCAGCGACCGCCAGTCAGTTGCCGGGAACGCTTGGCAATGCACCGGACCCTAACCTTCACCAGCCTTTGTGAAGGAGATCACCATGCCCGTGCGCATTGAAAACCAGACGTGCTATTTCAAGCTCAACACTGATGGCCAGGAACAAAGCCTGCCTGCCAGCGCGGTGACGGTCAGTACCGACATCCCCAAGGCCATGTCCTACGTGGAATTGGCCACAGGCCGGGTGTACATCACCGAACAGGAAGCCGACGCCCTGACTGTTGCCGGCGCAACCGATGGGCGTCAGCACAAGAAGGTCACCGAGCCTGGTTCGGCGATTTGATTGATCTGTATCAGCACAGCAAAAAAACCAGCTGCACCCCAGGCGGGACGGGGTGCAGCAGATTGACGCAGGGTTGCCTGCAGAGCGCATCTGATCCGCTTTTTATCGCCATACCTGAGTCTGTTATGCAAACAGTCCCACGCGCATAGTTCATCGGCCTGATGGAGGCTGATGAGCGAACGACCATGAGCGAAAGAATCCCCGTCCGAACCGTGGAAACCTTTGAGCCACTTCACCCAAAGAAGGTGAAGGCCAAATCCAGCGACAACCTGATCCACACCCGTAGTTTCACCGGCCTGTTCCGCACCTTGCGCTTGAGCGGTGCAGGCTTTCTGTTCCTGGCCTTTTTCGGCACCGTGTGGCTGAACTGGGGTGGGCGCCAGGCCGTGCTATGGGACTTGGCTGAAAGTAAATTCCATATCTTTGGCGCCACGTTCTGGCCGCAGGATTTCATCCTGTTGTCGGCGTTGCTGATCATCTGTGCCTTTGGCCTGTTTGCGATCACGGTGTTCGCCGGCCGTGTGTGGTGCGGCTACACCTGCCCGCAAAGCTCGTTCACCTGGCTGTTCATGTGGTGTGAAAAGGTCACCGAGGGCGAACGCAACCAGCGCATCAAGCTGCAAGCCGCGCCGTGGAGCCTGAACAAACTGGCGCGGCGCTCGGCCAAACACACCTTGTGGCTGGGCATCAGCGTGCTGACCGGGCTGACGTTTGTCGGTTACTTCACGCCGATCCGGCCACTGGCGGCCGAGTTGCTGACCTGGCAGATGGGCGGTGTGAGCCTGTTCTGGGTCCTGTTTTTTACCGGCGCCACCTACATCAACGCCGGCTGGCTGCGCGAAGCGGTGTGCATGCACATGTGCCCCTATGCGCGGTTCCAGAGCGTGATGTTCGACAAGGACACCCTGACCATTTCCTACGACGCCGCCCGCGGCGAGCAGCGTGGCCCACGCAAACGCGAGGTGAACCCCGCCGACGTCGGCCTCGGGGATTGCATCGACTGCCAGCTGTGCGTACAGGTCTGCCCCACCGGCATCGACATCCGCGACGGCTTGCAAATGGAATGCATCGGCTGCGCGGCGTGCATCGATGCCTGCGATTCGATCATGGAAAAAATGGGCTATGCCCCAGGACTGGTCAGCTATACCAGCGAGCATCAGTTGCAAGGTGGCAAGACCCACCTGCTGCGCCCGCGCCTGATCGGCTACAGTGCAGTGCTGCTGGTGATGATCGCGGCGTTGGTGGTGGCGTTGGTCGAACGGCCGATGGTGTCGCTGGATGTGACCAAGGACCGTGGCATGTTCCGCGAGAACGCCCAGGGCTTGATCGAAAACATCTACAGCCTCAAGGTCATCAACAAGACCCAGCAGCGTCAGGATTACCGCCTGGAGCTGGTGGACGCCGACGGCTTCCAGTTGCAGGGCAAGACCGAGATCAGCCTGGCGCCAGGGGAAATCGTCGATGTGCCGGTGTCGGTGGCGTTACTGGCAGATAAACCGGCAAGCAGCTCGCAGACCTTGCGCTTCAAGGTCACGGATGTGGATGAACCGTGGGTCTACAGTGCTGCCGACAGCCGCTTCGTAGCACCGCTGAACCGCTGAGACCTGTCCGAATAGATGCAGATCCAAATGTAGGAGCGGGCTTGCTCGCGAAGGCGGTGTATCAGTCACCTCATTGATGAACTGACCCAGCGCCTTCGCGAGCAAGCCCGCTCCCACAGTGTGTTCCGTTTACATTCTGAAGAATTTGTTTAAGGCCAAAATGAAACGCTACGAAAAATTCGCCGACGACATCGCAGAACTGATCCGCTCCGGCGTCCTCGGCCCCGGCCAGCGCGTGCCCTCGGTGCGCTATGCCAGCCAGACCTACGGCGTCAGCCCGTCCACGGTGTTCCAGGCCTATTACCTGCTGGAGCGTCGCGGCCTGATCCGCGCACGCCCGCGCTCCGGCTACTTCGTCAACACCCACGCACCCAGCCCGTTTTCCGAGCCGGTGGTGAGCGAGCAAGTGCACGAATCCACCGAGGTCGACGTGAGCGAGCTGGTGTTCTCGGTCCTCGACTCGATCAAGGACCCGAACACCGTGCCCTTCGGCTCGGCGTTCCCCAGCCCCATGCTGTTCCCGCTACCGCGCCTGGCGCGCTCCCTGGCCAGTGCCAGCCGTGAGATGGACCCGCGCTTGGTGGTCACCGACATGTCGCCGGGCAACCCGCAACTGCGCCGCCAGATTGCCCTGCGCTACATGGTCGGCGGCCTGATGCTGCCCATGGAAGAGTTGCTGATCACCAACGGCGCGCTGGAAGCCCTGAACCTGTGCCTGCAAGCCGTGACCGAACCCGGCGACCTGGTAGCCATCGAAGCCCCGGCCTTCTACGCGTGCCTGCAAGTGCTGGAGCGTCTAAAGCTCAAGGCCGTGGAAATCCCGGTGCACCCGCGGGACGGCATCGACCTCAACGCCCTGGCGCAAACCTTGGCGCGCTACCCGATCAAGGCCTGCTGGACCATGACCAGCTTCCAGAACCCCATGGGCGCCACCGTGCCCGAAGCCAAGAAACAGGCGCTGGTGGAACTGCTGCGCACTCACCAAGTGCCGCTGATCGAAGACGATGTCTACGCCGAACTGTATTACGGCCAGCACGCCCCGAAACCGGCCAAGGCCTTCGATACCGAAGGGTTGGTGATGCATTGCGGCTCGTTCGCCAAGAGCCTGGCCCCGGGTTACCGCGTTGGCTGGGTCGCAGCCGGGCGTTTCGCGCAAAAGGTCGAACGCTTGAAGCTGATGACCTCGCTGTGCCCGTCGATGCCGGCCCAGGCGGCGATTGCCGATTACCTGCAACACGGCGGGTACGACCGGCACCTGCGCAAATTGCGCTATGCCCTGGAAGAACAGCAAAGCGCCATGCTCGCCGCCATCGCCCGTTATTTCCCGGCACAGACGCGGGTCAGCCAGCCGGCCGGTGGGTATTTCCTATGGTTGGAATTGCCGGAACAGACCGACTCGTTGAAGTTGTTCCAAATGGCCCTGGCCCAAGGCATCAGCATCGCACCGGGGCCGATTTTCTCGGCGACCCAGCGCTTCAGGAACTGCATTCGCTTGAACTATGGCAGCCCATGGACGGAGGCGTCGGAGCAGGCCATGGAGACCTTGGGAAGGATCGTGCGGTCGTTTTGAATGGGAACCGAATCTGCCAGAAAGCCACAGAGGCCAAGACTTTTCCTCACGGCAATGATCGATGACTTGAGACGACAGGTGGGCGATTGGAGCGGCGCCAACCCGAACCCGCAGACCCGGGCGGACGCGGCCCATGACCTGGACAAAGTCTTGCGCTTTATCGACAACCTCGACGACCGCCAACTGAACGCCAGTCACAGCCGCAACGGCAAAATCGACGGCTACGACACGCTGGAAAACTCCGAAGCCAGCGTACTCAAGGAATTTTCCGACAAGGGTTATCCAGTGCTGCGCGAGTTTCTCACCTGACCGCTGTCTAGCGACCGCCCCCCAGATCCAGGAACGTCCCGGTCGTGTAGGAAGCCTTATCCGACAACAACCAGATAATCGCTTCCGCCACTTCGTCCGGACGCCCGCCCCGGGCCATGGGGATACCCGACTCCAACTTGCTGACCCGATCCGGGTCGCCGCTGAGCGCATGAAAATCGGTAAAGATATAACCGGGGCGCACGGCGTTGACCCGGATACCCTCCCCCGCAACTTCCTTCGACAGCCCGATGGTGAAGGTATCCAGCGCGCCCTTGGACGCGGCGTAGTCCACGTATTCTCCCGGCGCGCCCAACCGCGCCGCCACCGACGACACGTTGACGATACTGCCCCCCTGCCCGCCATGCTTGGGCGACATGCGCAGCAGCGCATGCTTGGCACACAGGATCGGCCCCAGCACGTTGGTTTTCATGACCTTGAGGATACGGAACTCGGACATCTCATCGACCCGCGACTTGTGCCCCACGGTGCCGGCGTTGTTGACCAACGCTGTAACGCGCCCCAATTCGGCATCGACGCGATTGAACAGCATGATCACTTCATCTTCGATGCTGACATCTGCCCGCACCGCGATGGCCTGTGCACCCAACGCGCGGACCTGCTCAAGCACGCGGTGGGCAGCGTCCTCGTCGGACTGGAAATTGATGCAGATGCGATAGCCCTGGCGCGCCGCCAGCAAGGCCGTCTGCGCGCCAATCCCCCGACTGCCCCCGGTGATAATGACGACTTTGTCCATGGGAGTGATCTCCTGTTTCAACCGAATGTTTAGGGTTGGGCCCAAGAATACCCGTCACACACGGTTTTTGTCAGGCGCAACGGCCGCTTCCGCGCTTTGGATATCGGCCATGAACCGCTCCGCCGGCAACGGATGGCCCAACAGGTAGCCCTGCAACGAGTTACAGCCCAGCCGCGTGAGGAAGGTTTGCTGCGCATCGGTCTCCACCCCTTCGGCGACGATGCGCAAGCCCAGAGCCTGGCCGAGGGCAACGATGGCCGAGACAATGGCGGCGTCGTCGCCGTCGTGCTCAAGGTCGCGCACAAAACCGCGGTCGATCTTCAGCTCGTTGGCCGGCAGGCGCTTGAGGTACATCAGGCTGGAATAGCCGGTGCCGAAATCATCGATGGACAGGTCCACGCCCATGTCCGAGAGCTGCTGCAACACGGTCATGCTCGCGTCCGCATCACTCATGGCGGTGGTTTCGGTGATCTCCAGGGTCAGGCTGTTGGCCGGCAACTGGTGACGTTCAAGTGCCGTGGCCACGCTGTTGACCAGCCCGGCGTGGCAGAACTGCAGCGCCGACAGGTTCACGGCGATACGCCAATCTTCATAACCCTGCACGTACCACAGGCGCATCTGGCGACAGGCTTCGTTGAGCACCCATTCGCCGATAGGAATGATCAGCCCGGTTTTTTCCGCCAGCTCGATAAACGTCGCCGGTAGCAACAGGCCTTGTTGCGGGTGTTCCCAGCGCAACAACGCTTCGGCGCCGACCGGGATGCCAGTCACCGCGTCGAACTTGGGCTGGTAATACAGACGGAACTGTTGCTGCTCGACGGCGTTGCGCAAGTCCTGCAACAACTGCAATTGCTTGCGCGCGTTGGTGTTCATCGACACGTCGAAGAAGCTGTAGCCGTTCTTGCCCATGCCTTTGGCGTGGTACATCGCGGCGTCGGCGTTCATCAGCAGTTCCTGGGGGTTGCTGCCGTTGCCGGGGTAGATTGCAATGCCCACGCTGGCGGAAATCTTCAGCTCATGCTCGGCGACCTTGAAGGCGCGGTTGACCAGGCCCACCTGGCGCTCGGCCAGGCGCAGCGCATCGTCGGGCTGGCTCAGGCGCACCAGCAATACAAATTCATCACCGCCGATGCGCGCCAGGGTGTCCTGGCTGCGCAGGTCTTCGCGCAGGCGCAGGCCGACTTCGTACAGCAATTGGTCGCCCATATGGTGGCCGAACGCATCGTTGACCGGCTTGAACCCATCCAGGTCGATAAACATCAGGGCAAAGCAGCCGCCCCTTTCGTTGACCACCTGCATCGCTTGTTGGATACGGTCGGCGAGCAACGTGCGATTGGGCAGCCCGGTCAGGGGGTCGTGCAGGGCCAAGTGGGTCAGTTCCCGGTTGGCCAGGCTCAGGGAGTCGGCCAGTACCGAGGTACGCGCTTCCAGGCGGGCATCCAGCACCGAGGTGAGCAAGGCAATCACCAGGACCGCCAGGCTGGTGACCACGACCAGGTTGTCCAGGCCCTTGCCACTGAGGCCCGACACCGCGGCGCCGCAGTAACTCTCGTCGGCAAATTGCGCCGCCGCCATGCCGGTGTAATGCATACCGACGATGGCCAGCCCCATGATCACGGCAGCGCCACCGCGCATCAGACGCACGTAAGGCGTATCGCGGCGCAGGTGGAAGGCGATCCACAACGCTGCGCCGGAGGCCACCACCGCGATCAGCAACGAGGCGCTGAAGAGTGTGGGGTCGTAGTCGATGCCGGGGGTCATGCGCATCGCGGCCATGCCGGTGTAGTGCATGCTGCTGATGCCCGCGCCCATGACCAGCGCACCCAATGTCAGTTGCCAGGCGGGCAAGCGTGACTGGTTGACCAGCCACAACGCAAAGCCGCAGGACAACACCGCGATCAGCAGCGACAGCGCAGTGATACCCACGTCGAAACCCAGGGCGAACGGCATGCGCAGCGCCAACATGCCAATAAAATGCATGGACCACACGCCCACGCCCATTGCCACGGCCCCACCGCTCATCCAATACAAGACCGCACGGCCCTTGGCGGTCGCAATGCGCCCGGCCAGGTCCAGCGCGGTATAGGACGCGAGGATCGCAACGAGCAGAGAAATCACGACCAGCGAGGGGGAATAGCTACCGATAAGCATGGGACTTCTCAAGACTGACGGGCCTTAAAAAACCCGTGCCAGGTGGCAAAGGCGGCGATTGTAGCGAGATTGATTATTGTAGAGTTGAAATATTAGCGCATGGCCATCATGGACTTTTTGACGCCAAACTACTGGCTCAAATACCCCAGAATCCGCAGACTGATCGAAACCAGATGTGGGAGATTCCATGGCTGAGGGGCAACCCCTCAACCACAGCGCCGCCTTCGTCGCCTCGCTCAGAAGACTAGCAGTGTCTGGGCGATCCAGCAGAGCACTGACGCCCCATCAACACCCATCAACTGTGGGAGCGGGCTTGCCCGCGAAGGCGCTGGATCAGCCAATGAATCCGTTGACTGACACACCGCATTCGCGAGCAAGCCCGCTCCCACACTTAGTCCATGTTTGCCGTTAGTCCTTTGCGTCAAACGCGGTTTTCCCGTCCCAACCGCCGCCCAACGCCGCAATCAATTGCACACTCGCCACCAGTTGCGTCTGCAACAGGGTCAGCACGGTGCGCTCATTGCTCAGGGCCGTCGCTTGCACCTGCACCACATCCAGGTAGGCAATCAACCCGGCCTTGTACTGGTTCTGGGTCAGGCGCAGCGACTCACGCGCGGCCTCCAGCGCCTCGTTGCTGACCACCGCCTCGTCCTCCAGCACCTTGAGCTGGACCATGTAGTTTTCCACTTCGCGGAAACCATCCAGCACGGTCTGGCGGTACTTGGCCACGGTCTCGTCATAGCTGGCGACGGTGCGGTCGACTTCCGCCGAGCGCTGGCCGCCGTCGAACAGGGTCATGGCGAGTTTGGGCCCCACCGACCAGAAGCGGTTTGGCAGGCTGATCCAGTCGGCGTAGGTGCTGCTGGAGTAACCACCGGCCAGGCTCAGGGTCAGGTCCGGATAATAGGCGGCCTTGGCCACGCCGATATTGGCGTTGGCGGCGATCACCGCGCGTTCGGCCGAGGCGATGTCCGGGCGCCGTTCCAGCAGCTGCGACGGCAGGCTCACCGGGATCTGCGGCAGCGCGGGAATATCATTGCTCACCGCCAGCTTGAAGTTGGCCGGAGCCTCGCCGATCAACACCGCGATGGCGTTTTCCAGCTGGGCGCGCTGCCAGATCAGGTCGATCAGGCTGGCCTGTGTCGACTTGAGCTGGGTTTGCGCCTGAGCCACTGCGTCCTTGCCGGACACACCGGCGCGGTATTGGTTTTCGGTCATTTGCAGGGAGCGTTGATAGGTCTCCAGGGTCGCTTGCAGCAGGCGCGTCTGTTCGTCCATGACGCGCAACTGCAGGTAGCTTTGTACCAGTTCCGACTGCTGGCTCAGGCGCATCGCCGCCAGGTCCGCCGAGCTGGCTTCGGCGCTGGCCTCGTTGGCCTCCAGGCCACGGCGCAATTTACCCCAGATGTCCGCCTCCCAACTCACACCCAATTGAGCATTGAGGGTGTCACGGATACCGCTGCTGGAACTGCTCAGGCTGGCGCTGCTGCTGCCGGTACCCTGGCTGGCGCGGGTTTTCCCGGCGCTCAGGTCAACCGTGGGGTAAAACGCGCCACGGGAACTGCGCACCAGCGCCTGGGCCTGACGAAAGCGCGCTTCGGCCTGGGCCACAGTCTGGTTGGCACTGTTCAGGCGCAGCACCAGCTCATTGAGCTGGCGGTCGCCGTACAACTCCCACCAGGCGCCACGGGCCAAGGAGTCGCTTGGGGTCGCCTGGCGCCAACCCTGGGCTTCCTTGAATTGTGCCGGCTCGACCACGTCCGGGCGTTTGTAGTCGGGACCGACGGCGCAGGCACTGAGCAACGCGCCGCAGAGCACCAGGCTCGCCACGCGGGAGCCCCGCAACAGGGCCAATCGGGCAAAGGTTGAATCGGTCATAGCGCAGTGTCCAGGGCAGCATCGGTACGCACGCCGCGCCAGGCGTTGAAGCGGTGGCGCGCGCGGTCGAGATAGAGGTAAACCACCGGGGTGGTGTAAAGGGTCAGGATCTGGCTGAACACCAGGCCGCCGATAATGGTCAGGCCCAGGGGACGGCGCATTTCCGCGCCATCGCCGGCACCCAGCAGCAGCGGCAAGGCGCCGAGGATGGCGGCCAGGGTGGTCATCAGGATCGGCCGCAAACGCAGCAGGCAGGCACTGCGAATCGATTCGAGCGGCCCCATGCGGTCATTGCGCTCCAGCTGCAACGCCAGGTCGATCATCAGGATCGCGTTCTTCTTCACCACCCCAATCAACAGGAACAGGCCCAACAGGGAGATCAGGCTGAACTCGCCTCCCGTCAGGTAGATGGCGAGCATGGCGCCGACACCTGCCGACGGCAAGGTCGAAAGAATCGTCAACGGGTGAATGTAGCTTTCATACAGAATCCCCAGCACCAGGTACACCGCCACCAGCGCGCCGAGGATCATGAACGGCTGGCCCTTCTGGGTCGCCGCAAACGCATCGGCGGTACCGGCCATCTTGGCGATCACATCTTCCGGCAAACCGACCTTGGCGATCGCCCGCTCAATGGCCGCCGTGCCCTGCTCGACCGTGACCCCGGGTGCCATGTCGAAGGCAATGTTTTCGGAAGCGAATTGGCCTTCGTGGCTGACACGGTCGTCGGCCAGGCTGTTCTCATAATGCGCGATGGTCGACAACGGCACCCGCGCCCCGCTGGAGGTGATCACCTGCATCTGGTTGAGGGTGATCGGGTCCTGGGCGTATTTCGGGTTGACCTCCATCACCACCTGATACTGGTTCAGGCTGTCGTAGATGGTGGAAATCTGCCGCTGGCTGTAGGCGTTGTTCAGCACCGCGGTGACCATATTCATATCGATACCCAGGCGCTTGGCCTGGTCGCGGTCGACCACCAGCGTGACCTGCGCCGCGCCACGCCCCTCGCGGGCGTCGATGGCGGTAAGTTCCGGCAGCTCGCGCAAGGCGCTGACCACTTTCGGATACCACAGGCGCAACGCGGCCAGGTCGCCGCTTTGCAGGATGTAGGAATACTGCGCGCTGGTCTGGTCGCGGCTGCCGCCGAACTGCAGGTCCTGGTCAGCCATCAGGAACAGGCGCCCGCCCGGCACCAACGGGACGTTCTTGCGCAGACGCTCGATCACCGCCTGGGCCGAGACCTTGCGTTCACTGATCGGCTTGAGGCGCACCAGCATCACCGCGTTATTGGTGCCGTTG
Source organism: Pseudomonas sp. FP2335 (assembly GCF_030687535.1). Taxonomy (NCBI): domain Bacteria; kingdom Pseudomonadati; phylum Pseudomonadota; class Gammaproteobacteria; order Pseudomonadales; family Pseudomonadaceae; genus Pseudomonas; species Pseudomonas sp. FP2335. Next base: position 2,659,560 of record NZ_CP117437.1, on the reverse strand, counting down.
TTGCCGCCGATAAAGCCCGCCACGCTGAGCACCGCCGGGTCCTTGAGCACCGCTACGCGGAAGGTCTCCATCTTCGGCTGCATCACGTTGAACGACAGCCCGTCATCGCCGCGCACAAAACCGATCAACTGCCCAGTGTCCTGTTGCGGCATGAAGGTCTTCGGCACCACCACGTACAGCGCAATGTTCACCCCCACGGTGATCAACAGGCTGAGCAGCGTCAGGCGGCGATGGCGCAACGCCCAGTCGAGGCTGGTAGCGTAGCCGGCGACCATGCGGTCATTGACCTTCTGGCTCCAGCGCTGCAACCCACTCAGCTGGCCTTTGACATGTGGCTTGAGCCAGCGCGCGCAGAGCATCGGGGTCAGGGTCAGCGACACCACCAGCGAAACGATGATCGCCGCCGACAAGGTGATGGAAAACTCGCGGAACAGGTTGGTGACGATCCCGCCCATGAACAGGATGGACAGGAACACCGCCACCAGCGACACGTTCATCGACAGCAAGGTAAAGCCGACCTCCTTGGCACCCAGGTACGCCGCCTTCATCGGCGGCACCCCCTCGTCGATATGCCGGGAAATGTTCTCCAGCACCACGATGGCATCGTCCACCACCAGCCCGGTGGCGAGGATCAGCGCCATCAGCGAGAAGTTGTTCAGCGAGAAACCGAACAGGTACATCACCGCAAAGGTGCCCACCAGCGACACCGGCACCGCCAGGGTTGGAATCAGCGAGGCGCGGAAATTGCCGAGGAACAGGTACACCACCAGGATCACCAGGGCCACGGCAATCAGCAGGGTCATTTCGGCTTCATGCAGGGTTGCGGTGATCACCGGCGAACGATCCATGGCCAGGTTCAATTTAACGCTGGACGGCAGCACCGCCTGCAACGCCGGCAACTGCGCCTTGATCTGCCTGACGGTCTCGATGATGTTGGCGCCGGACTGGCGGTTGATCACCAGCAGCACCGCCGCATCGTTGTTGAAGAAACCGCTGTTGTAGCGGTCCTCCACGCCGTCGCTGATCCTGGCCACATCGCCCAGGCGCAAGGCCGCGCCATTCTGGTAGCGGATCAGCAGCGGCTCGTAGTCCTTGGCTTTTTCCAACTGGTCGTTGGCCTGGATCTGCCAGTTGCGCTCGCTGTCTTCCAGCGAGCCCTTGGGCCGCCGCTGGTTGGCGTTGGCGATGGTGTTGCGCACATCGTCAAGGGCCACACCGTATTGATCCAGAGCCTTGGGTTCGAGTTCGATACGCACCGCGGGCAAGGAACTGCCGCCGATCTGCACTTCACCCACGCCCGGCACCTGGGACAGGCTTTGCGACAGGATGGTCGAGGCCAGGTCGTACAACTGGCCCTTCTGCAACACGTCCGAGGTCAGCGACAGCACCATGATCGGCGCCTGGGACGGGTTGATCTTCTTGTAGGTCGGCATGCTGCGCATACCGCTGGGCAGCAGGTTGCGCGAGGCGTTGATCGCGGCCTGCACTTCCCGCGCCGCGCCGTTGATGTCGCGGTCGGAGTCGAACGCGAGGATCACCCGCGTCGAACCCTGGCTGGAGCTGCTGCTCATGGTGGTGATGCCGGCAATTGCGCCGAACGAGCGCTCCAGCGGCGTCGCCACAGTGGAGGCCATCACCTCGGGACTGGCCCCGGGCAAGCTGGCCGAGACCACGATCACCGGGAAGTCGATCTGCGGCAGCGGTGACACCGGCAACAGGTTGAAGCTCACACCGCCCAGCAGCATGATCGCCAGGCTCAACAGCATGGTGGCGACGGGGCGGCGGATGAAAGGTCCGGACAGGTTCATGACTCAACCGGCTCCAGGCTTTGCGGCTCTTTGCGCCAGCGACGGCCAAGGCGGTCGAAATACAGGTAGATCACTGGTGTGGTGAACAGGGTCAATACCTGGCTCACCAACAAGCCGCCGACCATCACCAGGCCCAATGGCTGACGCAACTCTGCGCCGGAACCGGTGGCCAGCATCAACGGCACCGCGCCAAACAAGGCCGCCAGGGTGGTCATCAGGATCGGCCGGAAACGCAGCAGCGCGGCCTGATAGATCGCGGTCTGCGGGTCCAGGCCTTGATTGCGCTCAGCGTCGAGGGCGAAGTCGATCATCATGATCGCGTTCTTCTTCACGATACCGATCAGCAAAATGATGCCGATGATCGCGATCATGCCCAGGTCATTGCCACTGAGCAGCAAAGCGAGTAAAGCGCCCACCGCCGCCGACGGCAAGGTGGAAAGAATGGTGATCGGGTGGATATAGCTCTCGTAGAGCACGCCAAGCACGATGTACATGGTCACCACCGCCGCCAGGATCAGCAGCAAGGTGCTCGACAACGACGCCTCGAACGCCTGGGCCGCGCCCTGGAACTGGGTCTGCACGCCCACCGGCATGCCGATGTCCTTCTGCGTCTGGTTGATCAGTTCCACGCCTTTGCCCAGCGCGACGCCGGGGGCCAGGTTGAACGACATCATCACCGCCGGGAACTGGCCGATATGGGCAATCGCCAACTGCGCCTGGCGCTGCTCGACCCGGGCCAGGCTGGACAGGCGCACCTGGCCGCCATCGGTGGTCTTCACGTGGATCTGGTTCAGCGCGTCCGGGCCGAGGGTTTCGCCGGACTGGGCCTGCAACACCACCCGGTACTGGCTGGCCTGGGTGTAGATGGTGGAAATCTGCCGCTGGCCGAAGGCGTCATACAGCGCGTCGGTGATGGTAGAGACCGTCACGCCCAGGCGCGAGGCCGCATCGCGGTCGATCACCAGAAACACCTGCAAGCCTTTGTCCTGCAAGTCGCTGGCGACGTCAGTGAGTTCCGGCAACTGGCTCAAGGCATGCACCAGCTTGTCACTCCACAGCGCCAGCAAATCGGCGTCTGGCGACGACATGCTGAACTGGTACTGGGTACGGCTCACGCGGTCTTCGATGGTCAGGTCCTGCACCGGCTGCATGTACAGGCGGATGCCCACCAGCTTGTCGATTTGCGGTTGCAGGCGGGTGATCACCTCGGCCGCACTCAAGTCGCGCTGGCCGTGGGGCTTGAGGTTGATCAGCAGGCGACCGCTGTTGAGGGTCGCGTTGTCGCCATCCACGCCGATATAGGAAGACAGGCTTTGCACCGCCGGGTCGGCCAGGATGACCTTGGCCAACGCCTGCTGGCGCTGGCTCATGGCCGCAAAGGAAATCGACTGCGGCGCTTCGGAAATGCCCTGGATCACACCGGTGTCCTGCACCGGGAAAAAGCCCTTGGGCACCACCAGGTACAGAAACACGGTCAGGCCCAGGGTGGCGATGGCCACCAGCAGGGTCAGCGGCTGGTGCTTGAGCACCCACTGCAACTTGCGGCCGTAGGCTTCGATCATCCAATCGATCCATGCTCCGCTGGCCTTGTAGAAGCGGCCCTGTTCCTCTTCCTTGGGTTCACGCTTGAGCAGGCGCGCGCACATCATCGGCGTCAGGGTCAGGGACACCACCAGGGAAATCAGGATCGCCACCGCCAGGGTGATGGCAAATTCGCGGAACAAGCGCCCCACTACGTCGGCCATGAACAGCAACGGGATCAATACCGCGATCAGCGACAGGGTCAGGGAGATCAGGGTGAAGCCAATCTGCTTGGCGCCCTTGAGTGCCGCCGCCAGCGGGGTCTCGCCCTCTTCGATATAGCGCGAGATGTTCTCCAGCATCACGATGGCATCGTCCACCACAAACCCGGTGGCGATGGTCAGGGCCATCAACGTCAGGTTGTTGATGGAGAAACCGGCCAGGTACATCACCCCAAACGTGCCCACCAGCGACAGCGGCACGGCGATGGACGGGATGATCGTCGCGCTGAACCGACGCAGGAACAGGAAGGTCACCATCACCACCAGGGCGATGGCGATGAGCAATTCGTGTTGTACGTCAGTGACCGAGGCGCGGATGGTCTGGGTGCGGTCGGTCAGCACGAGCACATCGAGGCCGGCCGGCAGGTTGTCAGTGATGCTTGGCAGCAGCGCCTTGATGCGGTCGACCACTTCAATCACGTTGGCGCCAGGCTGGCGCTGGATATTGAGCAGCACGGCCTGGTTTTCGTTGGCCCAGGCAGCGAGGCGTTCGTTTTCGGCGCCGTCGACGATCTGTGCGACGTCCTTCAGACGCAACGGCGCGCCATTGTTGTACGCCAGGATCAACTCGGCGTATTGCTGGGGCGAGACCAACTGGTCGTTGGCGTCAAGCATCGACACGCGGGTCGGGCCGTCGAAGTTGCCCTTGGGCTGGTTGACGTTGGAGGCAGCGATCAGGGTGCGCACGTCCGACAGGTTCAAGCCGTTGGCCGCCAGGGCCTCGGGGTTGACCTTGATACGCACGGCCTGGCGCTGGCCGCCGGCAATACTGACCATGCCGACGCCACTGATCTGCGCGATTTTCTGCGCCATCCGGGTGTCGACCAGGTCGTTGAGCTTGGGCAGCAGCATGGTCTTGGAGGTGACGGCCAGGGTCAGCACCGGGGTATCCGCCGGGTTGACCTTGTTGTACACCGGCGGCGCGGGCAAGTCCTTGGGCAACAGGTTGGTAGCGGCGTTGATCGCGGCCTGCACCTGTTGCTCGGCGACGTCCATGTTGACGTCGAGGTTGAAGCGCAGAGTCAGCACCGACGCGCCACCGGAACTGGTGGACGCCATCTGCGTGAGGCCGGGCATCTGGCCGAACTGGCGCTCCAAAGGCGCGGTGACGGCACTGGTCATCACGTCCGGACTGGCGCCGGGGTACAAGGTCATCACGCGGATGGTCGGGTAATCCACCTGGGGCAGCGCCGAAACCGGCAGCAGGCGATACGCAATGATGCCGGCCAACACAATGGCCAGCATGCTCAGCGTGGTGGCGACCGGGCGAAGAATAAACAGCCGCGACAGGTTCATGAACCGACCTTTTGCGCCTTGCCGGCGGTGGTGCCGGTCTCCCCTTTCGCCGCAGGCTTGCCTTGCAGGTGTTCGGTCGCAGTGGTCAACACTTCGCTGCTGTCGTTGACCACTTCGATTTCACTGCCGTCCTTCAAGCGGTCGGTGCCTTCCAGTACCACGCGGTCACCCGCCACCAGGCCTTGCTTGATCACGGTGTTGTCGCCATCGGTGTCACCGACCACCAGCGGCTGGATCTTGACCTTCTTGTCGCCATCGAGCTTGTAGACAAAGGTGCCGTTGTTGCCGAACTGGATCGCCGCGGACGGCGCCAGCACAACGTTGTGCAGGGTGTCAGCGAGCAAGTGCACATTGACGAACTGGTTGGGAAACAGCACCTGGTCCTTGTTATCGAAACGGCCCTTGAACTTCAGGGTTCCGGTGGTGACGTCGATCTGGTTGTCGAGGCTTTGCAGCACGCCGACCGCCTGCTTCTTGACGTCGCCACGGTCCCAGGCTTCCACCGGCAGCTTGTTACCGGCGTGATAGCGGGCAAGCACCGTGTCGAGGGTGTTTTCCGGCAGGGTGAAGGCCACGTTGATCGGCTGGGTCTGGGTGATCACCGCCAGCGACGTGGTGTCGTTGGCCGCCACCAGGTTGCCCACATCCACCTGGCGCAGGCCTACACGACCACCGATAGGCGCACGGATCTTGGTGAATTCAAGGTTGAGCTTGGCGTCGTCCACCGCGCCCTGGTTGGTCTTGACCGTGCCCTGGTATTGCAGGACCAGTGCTTCGGCGGTGTCCAGGGTCTGCTTGGCGATACTGTCCTGGGCATACAGGCCGCGATAACGCTCCACATCCACCTGGGCGTTCTTCAACTGCGCCTGGTTTTGCAGCAGCGTGCCCTGGGCCTGGAGCAAGGCGTTCTGGTAGCTGCGCGGGTCGATCTCTGCCAGCAGGTCGCCGGCCTTGACCATCTGCCCTTCTTCAAAGGCGATCTTGATCAGCTCGCCGCCCACCCGGCTGCGCACATTGATGGTGTTGAGCGCCGTCACGGTCCCCAGCGCCTTGTAATACACCGGGAAATCACCGACTACCGCAGGCGCGACACGCACCGGGATAGGCCCCGTGGAACCACCAAAGCCCGGGCGCATCATCCCCGACTTGCCAGCACGCCCGGCCGGCGCCTGTGCGGCGGCGTCCTTGTGGCTGGCGGGCCAGAATTTCCAGCACAGGCCGGCGATGACCAGCAGCACGAGCAGGCCGAACAGCCAGCGGCGGGATTTACGGGGGGAGGATTGCATGGATTGATCAACCATTGGGCGCGAGAGCTTCTTCTTCGGGAGGCTGAAAGATAAGCACTGGAGCGCGTTTAGAGAAGCGCCTTTACCGGCTATTTACCTTGGGCTTACAACTTTTAACTTCTGACTTTAGTCCATCCGCTAATTCAGCTAAGCGGTTGACCCTTAAATGAAAACGGCCTGGACTAGGCCAGGCCGCAATCATGTAGCACGCGTGTTACTGCCAAGCGACAGCAATGCGCCGAAACAGTTACTTCAACACAGCCAGGGCTGCATCGTAGTTTGGCTCTTGGCCGATTTCGGCGACCAGTTCGCTGTGCAGGACGTTATCGTTTTCGTCCAGTACCACGACAGCGCGAGCGGTCAGGCCTTTCAGCGGGCCATCAGCAATCGCGACACCGTAGTCAACGGCGAACGCCGCGTCACGGAAGTCAGACAGGTTCTTCACGTTTTCCAGGCCTTCGGAACCGCAGAAGCGCGCCTGGGCGAACGGCAGGTCGGTGGAGATGCACAGGACAACGGCGTTGTTCAGCTCGTTGGCCTGGGCGTTGAACTTGCGCACCGAGGTCGCGCAGGTCGGGGTGTCGACGCTTGGGAAGATGTTCAGCACTTTGCGCTTGCCGGCAAAGGTCGCCAGGGTTGCATCCGACAGATCGCCGGCAGTCAGGTTGAAATCGGGCGCCGGGGTGCCAACTTGCGGCAATTGGCCTTCAACCTGGACAGGGTTACCACGGAGGGTGACTTGAGCCATGAACGGAATCCTTATGCTATTTGGGTTAAACGAATTCGAGAGGCCGAAGTTAACCACAAAGCGCGGTGGCTACCTACCGCCAGACACAAATTCTCATCGGTGGGGTTGTGGTTTAATTGCGCGCTTTTCGCCTGCCCTTCAAGAGAGTCGTTGTTGATGAATCAGCCCGCCACCAAAGTCCTGGTCATTGGTTATGTCTGGCCGGAGCCGCGCTCCTCGGCCGCTGGCGGACACATGATGCAAATATTGCAGAGTTTCCTTACGCAAGGCTGGGATATCACCTTCAGCAGCCCTGCCGCGCTTGGCGAACACAAGGCCGACCTGCAAATACTCGGCATCAGCGAATGCGCCATCGAACTCAATAACAGCAGCTTCGACGATTTTATCCGCGAACTGGCCCCGGACATCGTGCTGTTCGACCGCTTCATGATGGAAGAGCAATTCGGCTGGCGCGTTGAAAAACACTGCCCCGACGCCCTGCGCGTGCTGGAAACCAGCGACCTGCAAAGCCTGCGCGACGCGCGCCAGCAGCGCCTCAAGGACCACCTCAAGGCCCATCCCGACAGCGACGACTTCAGCGCCCTGTTCGCCCCGGCGCTGGAGGAAGAATTCCAGCTGATGGCCGACACCGATATCGCCAAGCGCGAGATCGCGGCGATTTACCGCTGCGACATCAGCCTGATGATCTCCGACGCGGAAATCCGCCTGCTCACCGAACACTTCAAGGTGCCGGCGGCCCTGCTGCACTGGTGCCCGTTGATGCTTGACGCACCGGCCGCGCCCTTCACCCCGTTTGAAGACCGCGCGCATTTCCTCAGCATCGGCAACTTCCGCCACGCGCCCAACTGGGACGCGGTGCTGTGGATGAAGAACAGCCTGTGGCCGCTGATCCGCCAGCAGCTGCCGGGCGCCCAACTGCACATCTACGGCGCCTACACGCCGCCCAAGGCCACCGCGCTGCACAACCCGGCGCAGGGTTTCCATGTAATGAACTGGGCCGAAGACGCGCTGCAAGTAATGGGCGCAGCACGCATCTGCCTGGCGCCGCTGCGCTTTGGCGCGGGTATCAAGGGCAAGCTGGCGGATGCAATGCTCTGCGGCACGCCGAACATCACCACGCCGATTGGCGCCGAGGCCATGGGCGACAGGCACCCCTGGCCAGGCGTGATCGCCCACAGCGCACCTGCCCTGGCCGCTGCTGCCGTGGCGCTGTATCAGGACCGCGCGCGGTGGACCGAGGCCCAGGAACAGGGGCGTCGATTGCTGGCAAGTCGCTACGACACCGCCCTCCACGCCCCGGCACTGGTGGCCTGCCTGGCGCAGTGCCGCAGCCGCCTCCAAGCCCATCGCCGCGACAACTTCACCGGCGGCATGCTGCGCCATCACGCCCATAAAAGTACCCAGTACATGTCCCAGTGGATCGAGGCGAAAAACCGCACCGTATAAACATCGGCGCTGGCAGGCTTACACGCATAGGGGCATTATTCGGGTCGCAACCAACAATAAAGCGACGGCAGCATGACCCGAGCAACGCGCATCACCGACCCTTCCTACGAGCTGATGGACGATCACAACGGTCTGTCCATCATCTATCGTCAGCACGGCTTCCCCTGCCCGCTGGTGCGCTGGCATTTCCACAAGGAATACGAGCTGCACCTGATCGTCGCCAGCTCCGGCAAGGTGTTTATCGGCGACTATATCGGCAATTTCTATCCGGAAAGCCTGTTCCTCACCGGCCCCAACCTGCCCCACAACTGGATCAGCCAGGTTGAAGAAGACGAAGTGGTGCCCAAGCGCGACATGCTGGTGAACTTCACCGATGAATTGCTGGAAAACGGCAGCCAGATCTTCGCCGAGCTCAAGAGCCTGGCGCCGCTGCTGGAACGTGCCCAATACGGCATCGAGTTCCGCTGCAAAAAGACCATCGCCCAGGCCATGGCCTTGATGCAGCGCATCGAGGCTGCCCAGGGCATGGCACGGTTGGGGCACTTTTTTATCCTGTTGGAAGTGCTCAGTGCTTGTGAGGATTACCAGTTGCTGTCTGGCGTGACCACGCCGCAACTGGCTGACGAACACAGCATCGACCGTACCAACCGCGCGGTGGACTACATCTTTGCCCACTACGCGCGCGAGTTGCCGCTGGAGGAAGTGGCGGATTACCTGGGGATGAAACCCACGTATTTCTCGCGGGTGTTCAAACAGGCCACGGGCCGCACGTTTATCGAGTTTGTCAATCGCCTGCGCATCAGCAAATCCTGCGAATTGCTGGCCGATGGCGATAAAGCCGTCACGGATGTGTGCTTTGAGTCGGGCTTCAACAACATCTCCAATTTCAACCGACGCTTCCAACAGCTCAAGGGCATGACGCCGTCCCACTACCGACGCCTGGCGGTGCAGCGGCTCACTGAGCAAAACCTGGCCTGAAACCGCAACACCGCAGCCATAGCCTTTCGGGGGTACAAAAAAGGAACTCATACACGGCCCGCCGCCACGCAATGAGGGAAGTTTCCAATACCGGTTTACGGGAAGTTCTTTCTCATATTCGCAGCTATCCAGGCCCTCTATGATCAGACTTTCGCAGTCCACTCCCGCAGTGACCACTCCACATCTTGACACGCAGCGCCCACCCGTCGAGCGCGCAACCCCCTCTGTCACCTCCAGCGTCATCGGACTTTTCAATCGGCGCACCGAACAAGATCCAACACCCTCCACCCCGTCCGTTGACGTGCCGGCCAGCACGCGTCTACATATTGAATACCTGCTCAGATTTGCCGTGGCAAAAGGGCAACCCAGCCTGGCCGAGCAGATCAAACAACGCGTAATGAGCACCCCTGACCCGCTGAGCGCCTCTGCAGTACGGGCCGACGTAGAGAAACTTCTTGACCAGCCAAGTGCGCTCAATCCGCAAAAAAGCTACGCCCAGTTGATTAAAGAAATACTGGGGGGCACAGCGCACAGTGCGCCGAACATTCGTCCTATTTCATCGCGCTCACGTCGAGACCTGCAAAACACGCCCCCCACCCAAGACTCAGGCAAAGCCCTGTTGCGCAAATTCGCCGACACCCTGGTTAACAAGAGTGATGGGGAGATGGCGATCAATACAGCCTACACCCTGATCAACGCATTGCTTAACGCTGAACAACTTGCCTCAAAAAACCAGATGTATGTGGTGCCCGTCGAGCCCGACTCCACCTTTGGCATGGCCCTGGCCGAGCTGGATGATGCGCTGCGCTCGGAACCCTTCAAGTCGTTTGCCCAAACCCATGACATCGATATTGAATCTTTGGTGTTTGACCCCGCCGGGAGCATCTATATACAGCGGGAGGACGAGGACATCGACATCCGCCATTACGATGAAAACAGTTTTATAAAAGCCACATCAGCGGTGTTCAAAGCCGTCACAAAGCTGGCGGGCCCAGGGGGTGAACGCTTCGGATTTCACGGGCGTGATCAGGCACTTCCCGAGCAGGTTGCCAACTTCTATGGCATGCAACTGCCCAGTGATTATTCCCGCGACTTCAACGGCGATACGTTGTTCAGGATTGGGCAGTTGATTCATGAAGGAACATTCCCTTCGCTGAGTAATACCAATCCGCTCTACGAGAGCCAATTTGCCCCCGTCAAGCAACGTCAACGGGACGCCAAGCAACACATCGTCGATCTGCCAGCGCAACAACTGGATCAACCTCTCGCTCGCCATGCTCCATTGACAGCGGCCCAGACAGTGCAGAGCGCAGACAAGGCGCTCGCGTGGCAGTGCAGCAAGATGCTGCTAAAACAAGTGCCAGAACTGAATGGTGGACGTGATAGAACACCGCCTATCCTCGATACCATTCCAGAATATTCAACCTTCAATCAGGTCCGCCAACAGCTCCTGAATGCACTCACAGGCCCGGCTTTCAGCGATTTTGCGCAGAAGCATGGCGTTGACCCCATGACTGCGCGCATCAACCCCAATGATGGAAGCCTGACTGCCAGCGTGAACCGGGTGCAAACCACCTTCACCGTCAACGATGTGTCGGAAGATTGGAGCAATGTCTGGGACGCGATAAAGGATGCGGTGCAACAGATGGCTGCGGGCTCCAATGCGGATGTGCACTACCCCACTGCGTCTACCGCCACACTGGAAGAGGTGATGCGTTTCTACAATGAAGAAATGCCCGCTCAACCAGACACAGAACCACAAGAAGGGAACACCCCCCGACTCACGACGTTACTAAGCCACGGTTTGGAGTTGGTTCGAAAAAGCAGTTTCAAAGCACTGGTCGACACATCATTGAACGATCCCAGGTCTGTTGCCGTACGCAAACACCAGGACACCGTGACGAAAATGCTGGCCTCTGCGCCGCTGACTCTCTCGCCGATTCAAAACCTGGCCGCCGCCATCACCGCCAACCGCCCTACGCCAGTGGAAACTGCAAATAACCGCGAAGAACTTTTGGCGCGCGCCGAAGTTGAACTCGCAACCACTGTTCATCGCGCAATGCTTGAGCTCAAAGCCAAGCCGGAGCAAGCCGCGTCAAAAATCATCCAACCGATACCGGCCAACAGCCTGTTCGGTGAATGGCAGGCCTACCTGAATAAAGCCCTGCAGGGCCGCGGTTTCCAGGAATGGGCACGTAATCAAGGGGTTGACCTCGCGACCCTGCGCTATGACCCCACCGACAACGCGCTGGTTGGCAAAGTGCAGGGAGTGGACCAGCGCTTCACTACCCGCGACTTCGCGAAACAGTATCCCGAACACTTTGATGTGCTCGAGCCCGTGCTGAGCGCGGCAAAGGCATTCGCGAACGATACGCCCCCTATCGCACTGTTTAACGCCGAATCCAGCGGCGCACCTTACCAATGGGTGGCCAACTTTTATAACCTCAGCGACCTTCCAGGCAGCCCGAAATTCGAACAACAGGTTGCGCTGATGGGCCGTACCCAACAGTTCCCCGACCACCCTGATGATCCACAAAGCGTAGTGGCCTTTGTGGGCCGGCAAAAAACCGCACTGGGTGATAGCAACAACCGGTATGGGCTGATCAACGAACTGAAAAACTGGACGCCGGACAGCGGCTCCAAGGACTTTGTGGTCGACCCGGACTCTTCTTACCCGCCTGACGGTACGACGTCGGTTGCAACCTTCATCTCGCAAAACGACTGGTACCCAGTGCGTTCAAGGTCAGACGCTGACCATTTGCTGGCCGCCTTGCAGACGCCGATGCCACAGTCCCCACCCCTGGGCAATCGCTGGGGGTTCCTGTCAACACAACTGCCGTTGAGTACCGAACAACGCAACGTACTGGTCAACGAGGTGAAAGAGGCGATAGGCCCCGACACCCTCCTCAATTACCTCGGCAACCAGGTGACCACACTCGACACCAACCCTGAACGCGCCTTGGAGCAACTGCTCACCAGCGACAAGGCACTTGATCTTGCCGAGCACCTGCAAACCCAGATGAAAGGCGCCTTGACCCCATCCAGCGCTAAACAATGGCTTTTGACCGCCTTGGTACTGGAGCTTGATCCAACGGCCGGCACTCAACACAAGACCGTTGCAGGTGCGGATTTAACGGACCCTGATAACGTCGGGCGCGGCGTTTCATCTATCCGCGACCGATTTGACCAATACCTGACCGCCCAGAAAGATATACCTGCCCACCTTGCACCCATAGCGTCATACGTGTTGCTGTCAGGGGCTGCGCCGCAGTTGTTGGTCAACGAGGTACCGAAACAAATAACGCTTGGCTCCCCAGAGTATTTCAACTTTACGGCAGCGGTAAACCTGGTCGAGTGGACTGCACCCGGCGCTAGCGCAAACATGACCTACCCGCAGGTCATGAGGCATTACAACATCCAGCCTGTTTCAGCACTGGAAACGCAGATACAAAGTTACGCACAGATGGCTCCCTTACTGGAATGGGCCTCCATCCATAACAAGATCGACAAGAACAACTACACCCTGGAACAGTTGAAAGACAGCCAGCAAAAACTCCAGACACAGATCAATAACACCACCGAAGCGGTGCGCTGGCTAAGCACGACTGAAGCGCCCAATAGACGGGATATGGCGCTTAAGGTACTAAGAGAACAGTTCGGTGCCGATATTGATTATGAAAAACGCTTTATGGTGGAAAATGAATTCGCCGGCATAATCACCGGTAATCATTACAGCCTCGTAGAGATCTATGAAGCAGGCAGGCTGGATGAAAGCTGGATACAGGAAGGCAATCATGTGGACTTCAACAGCCTGCGTGAAAAAGCCAGAGAGCCTGGCTTTCCGATTATCAACGATGAATTCGACAAGGCCATAAAAGAAGATTTCAACCTGCGCAGACAGCACACCACGACGTTGTTCGAAAACATGCTCAAAAAAATGCCTGTCGAGGAGCAAAAGAGCCTGCTCTATGGCGACGTAGAGTTTTTGAATGTTGAAGGCACCCACAGTGGCAGTGGCAGTGGCATGTTGATAACGTCGAATTACAACGGGGTCAGAAGAGATTTCGCGGTTTATCCGACATGGGGCCAGATCGTAAGAATTGCAGACATTGATCCGAATACACCACTGGGCCAAAAAGTCAGCCTCGACATTGATGCCCAGGCGTTCAAAAGCGGCGAGGAACCCAAGCAAGGGGTTAAATCAGAGGTTGTATTGCGCGTCACTGATCAACACCTGCTGAATGACAATAATGAACCTTGGCCGTTGGAAGTGACCCTTCCAGCCCACAACGAAAATGACGCGTTCTCTCCAAACTATGTGGCCGGCAGAATTTCCAAATTGGCCAAGGTCATGATCGACTCGACTTACCTGAATAAAAGCGAGTTTGTAAACCTTCACCGCAATTGGTCCAGCAATACACTCGAAACGGCCACCGAGCCCAGTGACTTCTTCAAAGCGCTGTGGCACTCCTTGCCCGGGGCCAGCACGCTCGAGGATCTCTATCATGGCCAGTTCCTCAAAGCAGCCGTAGACCTTGCCATTGATGTCGCGATCGCGATGGCCACAGAGGGCGCAGGCAATCTGTGGAGCTTGGCAAAATCTGCGGCGTCCTGGGCGGCTGCCAAGGTATCTGCGGGGTTTATCGAGAAGTTTGGCGTTAAAGAAACGGAAGCGATTGCCCTCAAGGACTTCACGGCTGCCACGACCACGCAATCGACTCGCTCCCTGAGCCGGCTACAGAATGGCCAGCTCACTGAGCAGACGGCGGATATGGCAAATGGCAGCGTGTCACTTTCCGGGGCTCAGGGCAGGGTCGAACTCACAGCCATACGCCAGGGCGGCCAGTGGTATGCCTACGACGCGAAGACCGCGGCCGCTTACGGTCCTGCGCTTGAGGGTTTTGTGTCTGACACCTCATCGATCGTGAAACAGGAAACCTTTTCCGACGGCACCCAAGCCCTGGTTACCGAAAAACCTTTGGCCGCAGACGCGTACACCATCACGCGCACCCATGGCTTCGACTTGATCAATGAGGGCAAGGTTTATCGCTACGACTCCCGCAATCCAGGCTTGCTACGCGATCTGGAGTCGGCCGATCACTACCAGCCACTGGAAGGCTTCGAAGCTTTCTGCCCGGCCCCCAGTATCGGCGGCCGCATCAAGCGCGGCGCCAACGACACGTGTTTTACCAAGGTCACCGAGGACGTATCCGGCGAGTTGAAACAGGAACTTCAGGCGCTTGAGCACGTGCGCTTGTTTCCCTCGGCACCGAAGTTCCTGCGAAAGAACCAGTTTGTGGTTTTCGAACGCCGCCGCTGGAAAATGCTCGACGCAGACACGGGGCCAAAATTGATTCCGGTGCCTGAGACCACGCCCATCACCTACAAACCAACGATCACCGGCACGCTCAAAAACGAACCCCAATTCGGCTTTTTCAGCGCACAAAGCAGTGAGGGGCTGGAGCGCGAAACACGTGTGGTCAAGCTCAACCGCATCACTGATGCCGTCGACGATAAACGTGAACTGCGTGGCGTGATCGTTAACGGCCCGGCACGCGGCAGTACCGCCAAATACCTGGTGATCGAGGCGGATACCGCCGAGTTCTACTACGCACAATTGGAGAAGGAACCCGGCAGCCAGCTGACGTTCTACAAATGCACACCTAACGAGCTGCCGATGGTGACTGCTTACCGGAATAAATTCAGCATTCGTCAAGGTGCTGCCACTTTACCGTTTGATGCCAATTTCATTGCGCTGCCGAAATTGAAATCTGCCTTTGAAGAACTGGAGCGCGCGGGCTACTTGAAAGAAGATATAGATGACTTAAAAGCACAGTGCAAAACGCTGACCGAGGAACAGCAACGCGAGGTTGTCTATCAGCTGCAGCGGGCCAAAGCGATCGATAAAGCGAATATCGCCTTGAAACCCAACCAGGTTTCCGCGCTGGCCAAACCCGCCGACTTCACCTCGTGGACCGCTGAGCAGCAAAACAAATTCTACGCACAACAAACGCAAGACAGCGTGAACCGTTCCATGAAAGCCACCGGCCTGGGACCTGCTAACCAAATGCGCTCTAGAGCGGACGAGGCCCGCACTGACGCGGCGAATATGACGATTGGCTGGTTGCGCAGGACCGTACCGCCTGGGGCGTTGAACCATTCAAACCTGATTTTGAAGTCCGGGGCTGGAAACTGTGGGGAAATGGCATTGCTATCCGGAGACATCATCGAAAAAAGCGGAGGAAAAGCACAGCAATGGTATGTGGCAGGAGGCGACCACGTGTTCACAGTTGTCGGCGGACCGGCTTCAGCAGGTAAAGCCACCGTTGATTTTTCACAGGCCGAATGGAAAGACGCCTGGATCGTCGACCCCTGGGCCGACATTTCATGCAAGGCATCCGAGTACACCGAGCTAGTGAAGAATAAAATGGCTGAGTGGGACGCAAAAGGCCTGCAAATTTACACCCGTGGTGAATGGCGTAAGCCGATGGACCCACAGTGGATCAAAGAGCTGACCACGCTTGAAAAAAAATCCTATTAAACCGTAGCGTCTCAACCTCCAAAGACCTGGCGCTGCCGCGCTATTGACGGCGCCAGGTTTTCGGTTGCAAGCCAGCTTCAAGCAGTCACCTGAACTGAAGTGCAAAAAAGTATCAGTCCCAGTGCGCCCAAGGATTTGTCACATCGCCATTTCAAGGCTGTAATCGACGCACACTCTTCCTGACTCCCTGTAGGAAGACACAACAACAATAACTGTCCTTCTGTAGCCCCCCCGGGCGCGGAAAAGGAGTGCGCGATGAAGTTCACAGCAAAAGTTCTGCTTGCCTCTACCTGCTTGACTATCAGCGCCGTCAGCCTTGGCGCGCAGACCCTGACCATTGCCACCGTCAACAACAGCGACATGATCCGCATGCAAAAGCTCTCGAAAACCTTCGAGGCCGAGCACCCGCAGATCAAGTTGAACTGGGTGGTACTCGAAGAAAACGTGCTGCGCCAACGCCTGACCACGGACATCGCCACCCAGGGCGGGCAGTTCGACGTACTGACCATCGGCATGTACGAAGCAGCACTGTGGGGCGCCAAGGGTTGGCTGGAACCGATGAAGGATCTGCCTGCATCCTACGACCTCGACGATGTGTTCCCTTCAGTGCGTGACGGTTTGTCGGTCAAGGGTTCGCTGTACGCCCTGCCGTTCTATGCCGAAAGCTCGATCACCTACTACCGCACCGACCTGTTCAAGGACGCCGGGCTGACCATGCCCGAGCATCCGACCTGGACGCAGATCGGCGACTTCGCCAGCAAACTCACCGACAAGACCAAAGAACAATATGGTTTGTGCCTGCGCGGCAAAGCCGGCTGGGGCGAGAACATGGCGCTGATCACCACCCTGGCCAACGGCTACGGCGCGCGCTGGTTCGATGAGAAATGGCAGCCGCAATTCAACGGCCCCGAGTGGAAAGACGCGCTGAACTTCTACGTCGACAACATGAAGAAATCCGGCCCGCCGGGTGCGTCCAGCAACGGTTTCAACGAAAACCTTGCACTGTTCAACAGTGGCAAGTGCGCCATCTGGGTCGACGCCAGCGTGGCCGGCTCGTTTGTTACCGACAAGACCCAGAGCAAGGTGGCTGACCACGTCGGCTTCACCTTTGCTCCCCACGAAAAAACCGATAAAGGCACCTCGTGGCTGTACTCCTGGAGCCTGGCGATTCCCACCAGCTCCAAGGCCAAGGACGCCGCCAAGGTGTTCACCAGCTGGGCGACCTCCAAGGAATATGGCGAGTTGGTGGCCAAGACCGACGGTGTGGCCAACGTACCGCCAGGCACCCGTAAATCCACCTACAGCGATGAATACATGAAGGCGGCGCCGTTTGCCAAGGTGACCCTGGAATCGCTGAAAGTTGCAGACCCAACCCAACCGACGCTCAAGCCAGTGCCCTATATCGGCATCCAGTTGGTGACCATTCCTGAGTTCCAGGCGATTGGCACCCAGGTGGGCAAGTTCTTCTCGGGGGCGTTGACCGGTCAGCAGACGGTGGATGCGGCCTTGACCGCCGCGCAGACCACCACCGAGCGCGAAATGAAGCGGGCCGGGTATCCCAAATAAAGTGGGTACACCGCGGTAAATGTGGGAGCGGGCTTGCTCGCGAATGCGTTCTTCCAGTGAATACTTCAGTGACTGACACTCCGTATTCGCGAGCAAGCCCGCTCCCACACTGACCGCGCTTCGATTCTAGTTCTGCATGTACCTGACTGGTTCTGATCCTATGAATACCAACACTGCCCAAGTGCAAACCGCCGTGCCGGACAAGCCGCGCAAAAACCGCCTGGCCAACCCCGGCTGGTTCCTTGTCAGCCCCTCGGTAGCCCTGCTGCTGCTGTGGATGATCGTGCCGCTGGGCATGACCCTGTACTTTTCGCTGATCCGCTACAACCTGCTCTACCCCGGCGAAAATCAGTTCGTCGGGCTGGAAAACTTTACCTACTTCATCACCGATTCGGGCTTCTTGCCCGGCGCCACCAACACCCTGTTGCTGGTGGGCAGCGTGCTGCTGATCAGCGTGGTGTTCGGCGTGTTGATCAGCGCCCTGCTGGAGGCCAGTGAGTTCCTCGGTCGCGGCCTGGTGCGGGTGTTGCTGATCTCGCCCTTCTTCATCATGCCCACCGTCGGTGCGCTGATCTGGAAGAACCTGATTTTCCACCCGGTGTCGGGGATTCTCGCCGCCGTGTGGAAGTTCTTCGGCGCCGAGCCGGTGGACTGGCTGGCGCACTACCCGTTGCTGTCGATCATCATCATCGTGTCGTGGCAATGGCTGCCCTTCGCCATCCTGCTGCTGATGACCGCCATGCAATCCCTCGACCAGGAACAAAAGGAAGCCGCGCGCCTGGACGGTGCCGGCGCCATCGCGATCTTCTGGCACCTGACCCTGCCCCACCTGGCCCGCCCGATTGCCGTGGTGGTGATGATCGAGACGATCTTTTTGCTCTCGGTTTTCGCCGAAATCTTCACCACCACCAACGGTGGCCCCGGCTATGCGTCAACCAACCTCGCCTACCTGATCTACAACCAGGCGCTGGTGCAGTTCGACGTGGGCATGGCCTCGGCCGGCGGCCTGATTGCCGTGGTCATCGCCAATATCGCGGCGATCATCCTGGTGCGGATGATCGGCAAAAACCTGACTGACAAGCCTTGAGGGCCGCGCCATGACGCTTCAACAATCCCGTCGCCTGCAAAGCCTGTTGCTTGGCACCCTGGCCTGGGCCATCGCAATCCTGATTTTCTTCCCGATCTTCTGGATGGTGCTGACCAGCTTCAAGACCGAAATCGACGCGTTCGCCACGCCGCCGCAGTTCATCTTCACACCGACGCTGGAGAACTACCTGCACATCAACGAGCGCAGCAATTACTTCAGCTACGCGTGGAACTCGGTGCTGATTTCCTTCAGCGCTACGGCCTTGTGCCTGCTGATCTCGGTGCCGGCGGCCTACTCCATGGCGTTCTACGAAACCCAGCGCACCAAGGGCACGCTGCTGTGGATGCTGTCCACCAAGATGCTGCCACCCGTGGGCGTGCTGATGCCGATCTACCTGTTGGCCAAGAGCTTTGGCCTGCTGGATACGCGCATTGCGCTGATCATCATCTACACCCTGATCAACCTGCCGATCGTGGTGTGGATGGTTTACACCTACTTCAAGGACATCCCCAAGGACATCCTCGAAGCCGCCCGCCTCGACGGCGCCACCCTGTGGCAGGAAATGGTCCGCGTGCTGCTGCCGATTGCCAAGGGTGGCCTGGCATCCACGGTACTGCTGTCGCTGATCCTGTGCTGGAACGAGGCGTTCTGGTCGCTGAACCTGACGTCGTCCGCGGCCGCGCCGCTGACTGCGTTGATCGCCTCCTACTCCAGCCCCGAAGGCTTGTTCTGGGCCAAATTGTCTGCCGTCTCGACCCTGGCCTGTGCGCCGATCCTGATCTTTGGCTGGATCAGCCAGAAGCAATTGGTGCGCGGCCTGTCCTTCGGCGCCGTCAAATAACAATTCCTAGCGGAGGCCCCTCATGGCCAACCTGAAAATCAAGAATCTGCAAAAAGGCTTCGAAGGTTTCTCGATCATCAAAGGCATCGACCTGGAAGTGAGCAACAAGGAATTCGTGGTCTTCGTCGGCCCCTCGGGCTGCGGCAAATCCACCCTGCTACGCCTGATCGCCGGGCTGGAAGAAGTCAGCGATGGCACCATCGAACTGGACGGGCGCGACATCACCGAAGTGACCCCGGCCAAGCGTGACCTGGCGATGGTGTTCCAGACCTATGCGCTGTACCCGCACATGAGCGTGCGCAAAAACATGTCGTTTGCCCTGGACCTGGCCGGCGTCGACAAGCAGCTGGTGGAGAGCAAGGTCAGCGAAGCCGCACGCATCCTGGAACTGGGGCCGTTGCTGGAGCGCAAGCCCAAGCAATTGTCCGGCGGCCAACGCCAGCGTGTCGCCATCGGCCGTGCGATCGTACGCAACCCGAAGATCTTCCTGTTCGATGAACCGCTGTCCAACCTCGACGCCGCGCTGCGCGTACAGATGCGCCTGGAACTGGCGCGCCTGCATAAAGAGCTGCAAGCGACGATGATCTACGTGACCCACGACCAGGTCGAAGCCATGACCCTGGCCGACAAAGTGGTGGTGCTCAACAGCGGCCGCATCGAACAGGTCGGCTCGCCACTGGAGCTCTATCACCAACCGGCCAACCTGTTTGTCGCGGGGTTCCTGGGCACGCCGAAGATGGGCTTCCTCAAGGGCAAGGTCACCCGCGTCGACAGCCAGAGTTGCGAAGTGCAACTGGACGCCGGCACCATCATCAGCCTGCCACTCAGTGCTGCCAGCCTGAGCGTCGGCAGCGCCGTGACCCTGGGTATCCGCCCGGAACACCTGGAAATCGCCACTCCCGGCCAGACCACCCTGACCGTCACCGCCGACGTCGGCGAACGCCTGGGCAGCGACACCTTCTGCCACGTCAATACGGCCAACGGCGAGCCGTTGACCATGCGGATTCGCGGGGACATGGCCAGCCAATACGGCGAAACCCTGCACCTGCACCTCGACCCGGCGCACTGTCACCTGTTCGACTCCGATGGCGTGGCCGTGGCACGTCCACTGCGCGCTGCCGCCTGATTTCGCGAGATTTGTGATGAAACTGAATAAGCAAAACCTCACCCGCTTGGCGCCAGACGTACAACTGCCGACTTACACCCATACCTCCCAGGGCATTGCCCACATCGGCGTCGGCGGTTTCCACCGGGCGCATCAGGCGTATTACACCGATGCGCTGATGAATACCGGCGAAGGCCTGGACTGGAGCATCTGCGGCGTCGGCCTGCGTGCCGAGGACCGCAAGGCCCGCGACGACCTCGCCGGCCAGGACTACCTGTTCACCCTGTATGAGCTGGGCGACAGCGACGACACCCAAGTGCGCGTGATCGGCTCCCTCAGCCACATGCTGCTGGCCGAAGACGGCGCCCAGGCGCTGATCGACAAGCTCGCCAGCCCCGAGATCCGCATCGTCTCGTTGACCATCACCGAAGGCGGCTACTGCATCGATGACAGCAACGGCGAGTTCATGGCCCACCTGCCGCAGATCAGACATGACCTGGCGCATCCCAAGGCGCCGACGACCGTGTTCGGCTTTCTCTGCGCGGCCCTGACCCAACGCCGCGCCGCCGGCATCCCGGCATTTACCGTGATGTCCTGCGATAACCTGCCGCACAACGGCGCCGTCACGCGCAAGGCGCTGCTGGCGTTCGCCGCATTGCACAACGCCGAGCTGCGTGACTGGATCGCCGCCAATGTGAGCTTCCCCAATGCCATGGTCGACCGCATCACGCCGATGACCAGCACCACCCACCGCCTGCAATTGCACGATAAACATGGCATCGACGATGCCTGGCCGGTGGTGTGCGAGCCGTTTGTGCAGTGGGTGCTGGAAGACAAGTTCGTCAACGGCCGCCCGGCCTGGGAAAAGGTCGGCGTGCAGTTCACCCATGACGTCACGCCCTACGAAGAGATGAAGATCGGCCTGCTCAACGGCAGCCACCTGGCCCTCACGTACCTGGGGTTTCTCAAGGGTTACCGGTTTGTGCACGAGACCATGAATGACCCGCTGTTTGTCGCCTACATGCGCGCCTACATGGACCTGGACGTCACGCCCAACCTGGCGCCGGTGCCCGGCATCGACCTTACGCAGTACAAGCAGACCCTGGTGGACCGCTTCTCCAACCAGGCGATTGCCGACCAGCTGGAACGCGTGTGTTCCGATGGGTCGTCGAAGTTTCCCAAGTTCACCGTGCCGACCATCAACCGCTTGATCGCCGATGGCCGCGAGACGGAACGTGCGGCGCTGGTGGTTGCCGCGTGGGCCTTGTATTTGAAGGGCGTGGATGAAAATGGCGTGAGCTACAAGATCCCGGACCCGCGTGCGCAGTTTTGCCAGGGGCTGGTGCGTGACGAGGCCTTGATCAGCCAACGGTTGTTGGGCGTGGAGGAGATTTTCGGTACGGCTATTCCCAACTCGCCTGAGTTTGTGGCAGCGTTCGAGAAGTGTTATGCGAGCCTGCGCGACAATGGCGTGACTGCAACACTGAAGCAACTCCAGAAGAAACCGAATTAAAAAATGTGGCAGCGGGTTAACACTCCAAACAATAAAACTGCTGAGCAAATCATCATGACCCAGCAAAACCTGTTCCTCGGCATCGACTGCGGCACCCAAGGCACCAAGGCCATCGTCCTCGACGCCACCAGCGGCAAAGTGCTGGGCCTCGGCGCGGCGGCCCACACCCTGATCAGCGGCGCCAATGGTCGCCGTGAACAGCACACCCAGGAGTGGCTCGACGCCTTTACCGAGGCTACCCACCGTGCCTTGCAACAGGCCGGCGTGGACGGCCAGGCCATCCTCGGCATCGGCGTTTCCGGGCAACAGCACGGCCTGGTGTTGCTCGACGAGCAGGGCCAGGTCCTGCGCCCGGCCAAGCTGTGGTGCGACACCGAAACCAGCGCGCAAAACGACCACCTGTTGCAGCACCTGGGCGGTGAAAGCGGCTCGCTGGAACGGCTCGGCGTGGCGATCGCGCCGGGCTACACCGTGTCCAAACTGCTCTGGACCCGCGAGCAACACCCCGACCTGTTCGCGCGCATCGCCCACATCCTGCTGCCCCACGACTACCTCAACTACTGGCTCACCGGGCGCGCCGTCGCGGAATATGGCGATGCATCGGGCACCGGTTATTTCAACGTGCGCAGCCGCGCATGGGATGTGGCGCTGCTCCAGCATATCGACCCCAGCGGGCGCCTGGTCAACGCGTTGCCGCAACTGATCGAGGCCGACCAGAGCGTCGGTACGATCCTGCCGCACATCGCCGAACGCCTGGGTATCAACCCCAGCGCCATCGTGTCCAGCGGCGGCGGCGACAACATGATGGGCGCCATCGGCACCGGCAATATCGCCCCTGGCGTAATCACCATGAGCCTCGGTTCTTCGGGCACGGTCTACGCCTTTGCCGATCAGCCCAACGTGAGCCCCCAGGCCTCGGTCGCGACCTTCTGTTCCTCCAGCGGCGGCTGGCTGCCGCTGATCTGCACGATGAACCTAACCAATGCCACCGGGGCGATCCGCGAGCTGTTCGAGCTTGACCTCGCCGCCTTCAACGCTCAGGTAGCCGAGGCACCGATTGGTGCCGATGGCGTGAGCATGCTGCCGTTCCTCAACGGCGAGCGCGTGCCCGCCCTGCCCCATGCCAGCGGCAGCCTGCACGGCTTGACCATGAGTAACCTGAGCCGCGCCAACCTGTGCCGCGCGGTGATCGAGGGCACCACGTTCGGCCTGCGCTACGGCCTCGACCTGCTGCGCCAGACCGGCCTGCAAAGCCAGAGCATCCGCTTGATCGGCGGTGGTTCGAAAAGCCCGTTGTGGCGGCAGATGGTCGCCGACATCATGCACACCGAGGTGATCTGTACCGAACAAAGCGAAGCCGCCGCCCTGGGCGCGGCGATCCAGGCGGCCTGGTGCCAGTCTGGCGAATCCCTGGCCAGCCTGTGCGACAGATGCGTCAGTATCGACCCGGCCAGCCGTACCGTGCCGGTAGCGGCCAATGTGAGCGCCTATCAACAGGCTTACGAGCGCTACCAGCAGCTCGTGGCAACCCTTTAAGAGCGAACGACTATGTATCTGGTGTGTGGTGAAGCGCTGTTCGATTTTTTCAGCGAGGAAGATGCCAGTGGGCAGGCGTCCAAGGTCAATTACAAGGCGATTGCCGGCGGATCACCGTTCAACGTGGCGGTGGGTTTGCGTCGGCTGGGGGTCGAGTCGGGATTGTTGGGCGGCGTGTCGAGCGACTTCCTCGGCAGGCGCCTGGTGCAGGTGCTCAGGGATGAAGGTGTGAGCGAGCAGTTCCTGGTGCAGTTTGCCGCGCCGACCACGTTGTCGATGGTCGCGGTGGGCACCGATGGTTCGCCGCAGTACAACTTCCGTGGCGAGGGCTGCGCCGACCGCCTGCTGGAGGCCCACCATCTACCGCCACTCGGCGCTGACATCCGTGGCCTGCATATCGGCTCCTACTCCCTGGTGGTGCAGCCGGTTGGTGACACTTTGCTCAGCCTGGTCCGCCGCGAAAGCGGCAAGCGCCTGATCAGCCTCGACCCCAACGTACGCCTCAACCCGCAGCCGGACATCCAGCTGTGGCGCGCACGCATCGCCGAGCTGGTGCAGCATGCGGACCTGATCAAGGTCAGCGACGAAGACCTGCACCTGCTTTACCCAGACCAGTCGCCGGAGAGCGTCCTGCAAGGCTGGCTGCAACACCGTTGCCAACTGGTATTCCTGACCCGCGGTGGCGACGGCGCCAGCGTGTTCAGCCGCCAGCACGGCCATTGGTCCGCCCCTGCGGTCAAGGTGGTGATGGCCGACACCGTCGGGGCCGGGGATACTTTCCAGGCGGCGCTGATCACTTGGCTGACCGAGCATGGGATGGACTCGGTAGAGGGCCTGCAACAGCTGTCCCGCGAGCAGATCGATAGCATGATGGGCTTTGCCATCCGGGCTGCGGCGATGACCTGCACCAAGACCGGTCCGGACCTGCCTTACCGTCATCAACTGGGCTAAATACCACGAAGATGTAGGACAAAGTCGGCGATCATGTAGGTAATCGCTTTTTAAACATGAAGCTTTTGTCAGCAACCCCCGGCATTAATCCATGGTTAATGCTTGGGGCCAACAGTGAGCTCGTCCGCCCATCAGCTCGATGGGCCAATGAACTGCTGTTGGAGAACTGTCATGAAAAGCCAATCCCTGCTGATCGCCCTTAGCCTCACGCTGGCCGCCGTGTCGGGCGTGGCACACGCCGATGCCGAACCCGTGCCGTATCGCTACGGCATGCCCATGGATGTGCAGAAAGTCATTTCGATGAACGAACCGCAGACCAGCGAATGCAAGGTGATCAAGGCCAATATCAAGTTCCTGGACAAGGCCGGCACAGAGCAATATGTGAGCTACAAAAAACTCTCCGATGCCTGCATGTCCCAGAATTGAACAGCGTGCTGACAAAGGGCGGCGTTAGCTGTGCCGACAGGTTATCCTTGCGCGCTGACCCCACGGCCGAAAGGACTCATCATGCCGCTGCGCTTTCATACGCTCGCCCTGTTTACCGCCCTGCTCTGCTTCGCCCTCGCATTGACGTGGGGCCTGCGCCCCGACTGGCTGCTGTGGTTGTGGAACGTCGAGTATTCAAGTGCCACGGGGCTGGTCTGCCGGCGTAACGCCGCGCTGTTCCTGGCCCTTGGCATCATGTTTTACCGCGTTCGTCACGCACCTGCGTCCGACACACGCCGCGCCATCACCACCGGTTTTATCTGCGGCTGCTTTGTGCTGGCCGCCTTGGGCCTGAGTGAGTGGATCAATGGCAATGCCGGCCCGGGTATCCTGCTGGCAGTGGTGACAGAAATCGTGCTGGGCCTGGCGTTTATCCAGGCCCATAGATCCTCGGTGATTCACCCTCAAACCACAGCCTGATCAGTAGCCGCGCGCTGCCACCCGTTGCAGGGTGGGTGCGTGGCTGTGCTTGAGGTCTTCGCGCAACCCGGTGATCAGGCTGCAAATGGCGCGACTGCTGTCGAGCTTGTCGGCGTTGATGCCTTTGACTTCCAAATCCACCCGGTCACGGTCGCGGTCGTCATAGACCTTGATCGTCAGCGAAGCATCTTCGGCTTTGGTGCATTCGCACCGTTTGGGCAGGAAACTCGTTTCAATGATGCTGCGAAGTTCCAATTCCGAAAGCATGGTCAACCTCTCCTTTCATGAGACTGCCAATCGATTGTTGTGAGTCCGGCAGGCACTGGCCTGCCGCGTCTTGCCGACCCTGGCAGACGTTTACAGTCAATAAGCCTACTCGGCAAAATCCGACCTTGTTGTAACCTTTCCTCATAAGCGCGCAGCACGGTTATATAAGTTGGACGGTGCCGTTTAAAACATCGTCGAACCGCCGCGATTAAACGTTTAACCCGGCGCCCCGATTCAAGCCACAGCTTGCGCAGCCACTCTTTCTGCAACATGTCGCAAACTATCGAAGTTGATATTCGCCCCGGAATTCACCGCCACCAAGGTCTGCCCACGGACGCCGCTGCGCGCGACGTACTGGCAAATGCCTGCCACGGCCAATGCCCCCGACGGTTCGGTGATCGAGCGCGTGTCGTCGTAGATCAGCTTGATGGCGCTGCACAGTTGGTCATTGCTGACGGTGATGACCTCGTCCACCCAGTCCCAGCAGATTTCAAAACCATAGGCGCCGACCTGCGCCACCGCCGTGCCGTCGGCAAAACCGTCGACACCGGGCAACACCACCCGCTCACCCGCGCGCAGGGCCGCCAGCAGGCAACTGGAACCTTCGGGCTCAACGCCGATGATGCGCACCTCGGGGCGCAGGTATTTGACGTAGGCCGCGATCCCGGCGATCAGGCCGCCACCGCCCACCGGCACGAAGATCGCGTCCAACGGACCTTGCTGCTGGCGCAGGATTTCCATGGCGACCGTGCCCTGGCCGGCAATCACATCCGGATCATCGAACGGCGAAACAAAGGTGCACCCCGACGCTTCGGCCAGTTGCAACGCATGGGCCAGGGCCAACGGGAAACTCGTGCCGTGCAGCACCGCTTCGGCCCCCCGGGAGCGTACGCCGAGCACCTTCAGTTCCGGCGTGGTGGCCGGCATCACGATACGCGCCGCGATCCCCAACTCCCGCGCCGCCAGGGCCACGCCCTGGGCATGGTTGCCCGCCGACGCAGTCACCACGCCCCGGGCCTTTTGCTCGTCACTGAGCTGCACCAGTTTGTTGTAGGCGCCGCGGATCTTGAAGGAAAACGTCGGCTGCAGGTCTTCGCGCTTGAGCAGCAGGGTATTGCCGAGCAACGCCGACAAGGCCGGCGCCGCTTGCAGGGGCGTGCGCACCGCCAGGTCGTACACCGGGGCGGCGAGGATCTTTTTCACATAGTGCTCAAGCAAGGTGCTCATGGGTGTCTCCTGGCGTTGTGTCGAAGGCCCTGGAGACGGATAAACAAAACCCGCCTCTAGGGCGGGTTTGGGTACAGCCGTGCGCTATCCCGCCAAATGAGGAATGGCGGTAATAATCATGCTCGGCTGGGTACGGAAGGCTTGATAGGTCATGCCCTGAAATTAACCGCCGACGCCGGATGAGTCAACAAAAGGTTTACTCGCAACATACGAAACGTATACGCTTTGTATATTACTCAATCACAGTGAACCCCATGGGCATCGTCAAGATCACCGACCAACTGCACGAACAACTGCGCGTGGCCAGCGCCGCGATGGGTCGCTCCATCAACGCCCAGGCCGAGTTCTGGATCAAGATCGGCCTGCTCGCCGAACTCAATCCCGACCTGCCCTACAACGCGCTGATCAACAAGTTGCTGCTGGATAAACCCGACCTGATCCGGGGGCGCAGTTGATGATCAAGACCGCCGCACAACTGGCTGTGATGCGTGAATCCGGGCGCCTGCTGGCGCAAGTGTTCGACATGCTCGACGGTTTTGTCGCCGCTGGCCGCTCCACCCTGGAGCTGGACGCCGCCGTCGAAGCCTTCATCCGCAACGACCTGCAGGCCCGCCCGGCCAGCCTCGGCCAATATGACTATCCGTTCTCGATCAACACCTCGATCAACGAAGTGGTGTGCCACGGCATGCCCAGCGCCAAAGCCGTGTTGAAGGACGGCGACATCATTAATATCGACATCACCCTGGAAAAAGGCGGCTACATCGCCGATTCCAGCAAGATGTACATGATTGGCAGCGTCGCCCCCAAGGCCCGGCGCCTGGTCGAGCAGACCTTCGAAGCGATGTGGGCCGGCATCCGCCAGGTCAAGCCTGGCGCGCGCCTGGGCGACATCGGCCACGCTATCCAGAGCCACGCCCAGGCCAATGGCTACAGCGTGGTGCGCGAATACTGCGGGCACGGCATCGGCCGGCAGATGCATGAAGAACCGCAGGTTCTGCACTTCGGCCGCCCCGGCACCGGGCTGGAACTGCGCGAAGGCATGGTGTTTACCGTGGAGCCGATGCTCAACCAGGGCGGCGCCAAGACACGCAGCCTCAAGGATGGCTGGACGGTGGTGACCAAGGACAACAGCCTGTCGGCGCAATGGGAACACACCGTGGCCGTCACGGCGGACGGCTTCGAAGTCCTTACCCTGCAAGCTCGCTCACTACATTGATCGCGGCGTTGGCTTCCAGCTCACGCACAAGCGGCAACACGCGCTTGCCGAAGTATTCGACCTCTTCCTGGAAGTGCAGGAACCCGGCGAGCACCAAATCCACCCCCACGGCCTTGAGCGCGACGATGCGTTCGGCAATCTGCTGCGGGGTGCCGATCAGGTTTGTCTTGAAGCCGTCGTTGTACTGCACCAGGTCCTCAAAGCTGGACTTGGCCCAATTGCCCTCGCCTTCCGGCGACGCCTTGCCCGCCTGCCTGGCCGCGTCGCCAAAGGCATTCACCGCTTCCGGGTCGGCCTTGTCGATGATCTCGGCGAGCACGGCGCGGGCTTCTTCTTCGGTGTCGCGGGCGATCACAAAGGCGTTCACGCCGATTTTGACCGAATGGTTATTCGCCGCCGCCTTGGCGCGGATGTCATCGACCTGGGCCTTGATGCCCTGCGGGGTGTTGCCATTGGTGAAATACCAGTCCGACACCCGCGCCGCCATGTCCCGCGCAGCCCGTGAGCTGCCGCCCTGGAACACTTCCGGCTGGCCCAATGGCTTTGGTTTGAGCGTGTAGTTGTTGAAACGGTAGAAATCGCCTTTAAAGGTGAAATCGTCCTTGGTCCAGATGCCTTTGAGCGCGCGGATAAATTCTTCGGAGCGGCGATAACGCTCATCGTGCTCCAGCCAGTGTTCGCCAATAGCCTGGAACTCGCCCTTGAACCAGCCGCTGACGATATTGACCGCGATACGGCCGTTGGTGAGCTGGTCGATGGTCGCCAGTTGCTTGGCCGCCAACGCCGGTTGCCACGGGCCGGGCAGGATCGCGGCGATCACTTTGAGGGTGGTGGTCGCGGCCAGCAGCGCATGGCTGAACGCCACGGATTCATGCTGGTTCTCCGCACCGTAGCCGGCGGTAAAGCGGATCTGGGTCAAGCCATATTCAAAGCCGGCCGCTTCCGCCAGCTGCGCCAGTTTGCGGTTGTAGTCGATGCCCCAGTGGGTGCGTTGCTCGATCTTGCTGACCACCAACCCGCCGCTGACGTTGGGCACCCAGTAGGCAAATTTCACAGGCTTCTGACTCATCGAACACTACCTCGTACAAATGGGATGTACCCAAGGCTTGAGCAGCAAGCGTGCCAGCCAGGGCAAACGCCCGTGGCAAGGGGGTTGCGGCGCTTGGCGGGCAAAACCGTCACTGCACTGGATTACGCCGGTTTGTCGATTCGCTGTTGCCAGGGCAACAGTCACGGCGGCCTTGCCCCCGCAAACACGGGCCCGCACACCCGGCACGGACTGTGCAATCGCCCTTGCATTGATCACAGCCCAGGAACCCTTGCCATGACCGAACACCACGTCATCAACCCGCTGTCCACCGGCGTCGATTACCCCACGCTGGCCGCCCGCTTCCGGCCGATCTTCGCGCGTATCGCCGCAGGCGCCGTGCAGCGCGAACAGGCCCGCACCCTGCCCCATGAGCCGATCCAATGGCTCAAGGAGGCGGGTTTCGGCGCAGTACGCGTGCCAGTGGAATACGGCGGCGGCGGCGCGTCCCTGCCGCAGCTGTTTGAACTGTTGATCGAACTGGCCGCCGCCGATTCCAACGTGCCCCAGGCCCTGCGCGGGCACTTCGCATTTGCCGAAGACCGCCTCAACGCGCCGCCGAGTGCCGGTCGCGACCTATGGTTCAAGCGTTTTGTCGACGGCGATATCGTTGGCTGCGCCTGGACCGAAATCGGCAACGTCGCCATTGGTGATGTGGTGACCCAGGTCAGCCCTGACGGCGACCAGTGGAAACTCAACGGTGAAAAGTTCTACAGCACCGGCAGCATTTTCGCCGACTGGATCGACGTGTATGCCCAGCGCAGCGACACCGGTGGCGATGTGATCGCCGCCACCCGCGCACGCCAGCCCGGCGTGGAGCACAGCGATGACTGGGACGGCTTTGGTCAGCGCACCACCGGCAGCGGCACCTCGCGGTTTACCGATGCGGTGGTAGAGGCTGAAAACGTCATCGACTTTGCCACGCGCTTCAAATACCAGACCGCGTTCTATCAGCTTGTCCTCTTAGCCAGCCTGGCCGGGATCGGCCGTGCCGCGCTGGTTGACGTGGCCGAGCAGGTGCGCAGCCGCAAGCGCATCTACAGCCATGGCAACGCGCCCCATGTCAGCGGGGATGCGCAGATCCAACAAGTGGTGGGCGAAGTCGCAGCACTGGTCTACGCCGCCGAGGCCAGCGCGTTGAAGGCCACGCTACCGGCACAACGGGCCTATGTGGCGCGGTTTGGCGGGGATGCTGCGGTGGAGCGCGAAGCCAATGTGGCGGCCGAGATTGAATCGGCGACCGCGCAGGTGGTGGTGTCGGACTTGATCCAGCGCGCCACCAGCCAATTATTCAATGCACTGGGGGCATCGGATGTCCGCCAGGGCAAGGCCCTGGATCGGCATTGGCGCAATGCGCGCACAGTGTCGTCGCACAATCCGGTGATCTACAAGGCGCGGATTGTCGGGGATTGGCAGATCAATGGAACTGAGCCGCCGTTTGTGTGGCAGATCGGCAACGGGCCGGCGAGAGCCTGAGGCCAGCCTCGGTGAAACCTGTGGGAGCCCGCTCCCACACAAGCCCGCCCCACAGGTTCAATGGCGTACGGTCTTAGAAGGCGAGTTTGTAGCCGATAGCCATCAGCATCACCGCCAGGCACGGGCGCAGTACGCCGTCCGGGAGTTTGCCGGTCATATGGCTGCCGATGTAGATCCCCGGCAGCGAACCCATCAACAGGAAGCCCAGTAAGTGCCAATCCATGTTGCCCATGCTGGCGTGGCCCAGGCCCGCGACCAGCGTCAGCGGCACGGCGTGGGCGATCTCGGTGCCGACCAGGCGCCGCGTGGCAAGGAACGGATAGAGGATAAACAACGCCACGGTGCCGAGGGCGCCAGCGCCGATGGACGTCAGTGCGACCATGGTGCCCAGGATAGCCCCGGTAACCACCGTCAACAGGTTCAGGTTGCGCGGGCTCATGTGGTAGCTGTCGCCGGCATGGCGCTGGGCGAAGGCCAACAGCTGCCTCTTGAACAGGATCGCCAGGGCGGTCAGCAGCAGCACCACGCCGAGGGCCTGCTTGATCACCGCGTTCATCGAACTGGGGTCGGTGTGCAGGCTGGCGAGGAACCACAGGGTCAGCAACACCGCGGGCACGCTGCCCAGGGTCAGCCAGCCGGTGATGGTCCAGTCGATGTTCTTGTTCTTGCCATGCACCAGCACGCCACCGGACTTGGTGATTGCCGCGTACAACAGGTCGGTGCCCACGGCAGTGGCCGGGTTGATGCCGAACCACAACAGGATCGGGGTCATCAACGAGCCCCCGCCCACACCGGTCATGCCCACGATAAAACCCACGATCAGGCCGGCAACGACGAAACCAAAATTACCCACATCCATTACAGCTACCTGCGGCCATATAAATTTCTGGCGGCAGGATAGCGATTTTTCTTATAACGACTTATATCAATATGATCTGACTTTAGATCATTTTGTGTTTTTACCCCCTGCATCCCACCGCCCTGCTGGTTCAGCCCTTGGGGGATCGTAGGGTCAAGGCACGCTGGGCAACCACAGGCGAAAGCGCGCGCCGCCCAGCGGCGAGGCCTGGGCGATCAATGTACCGCCTTGGGCCTCCATGGCGCGTCGGCTGATCGCCAACCCCAGGCCGAAACCGCCGGTGGCGCGGTCGCGGCTGCGGTCGAGGCGGTAGAACGGCTCGAAGATACGCTCACGCTGGTCCAGCGGGATGCCGATGCCATCGTCGTCGACCCAGATCTCGCAGCCGTCGGCCCCGACCTTGACCCCCACTTGAATGCGTCCATCGCAGTAGCGCGTGGCGTTGCGCAGCAGGTTTTGCAGCACGCGGGCGGTGAGACGCGGGTCGAGGTTGAAGCGTTCGACGGCGCAGTCCAGGGCCACATCGATGACGATGTCGGGATTCTCCAGTTCGTCATCGACGCTGCCGAGCACGCTGTCGATAAACTCATCGAGCACCACGTCGACCCGCTCCGGCAACTGCGCCGGGTTTTGCAGGCGGCTGTAGGAAAGCAGTTCCAGCACCAGTTCATCCAGCTCGCGGATATGCGCCACCAGGCTTTGCAGGCGTGCGCGGCTGGCCTCGGGCAAGTCATCGGACAGCGCCAGGGCCAGGCCGAAATCCAGGCGCGTGAGCGGTGTGCGCAGTTCATGGGAGACGGCGTTGAGCAAATCGCGTTGCTGGTTGAGCAGGTGCTCGATGTCATCGGCCATGGTGTCGAACACCGCCGCGAGGCTGCCGATGTTGGAGCTTGATGGAATCCGCGTACGCTCCGCCAAATTGCCCCGCCCCAGTTGTGCGGCAGTGCTTTTCAGGCGCTCCAGGTCTCGCCAGTGCGGGCGCAGCCAGACCAGCAGGCACGCCAGCAGCGCGGCGCCGATCAGCACGTTCATCGACCAATACAGCAGGTTCATGTCCAGTGGGTCGGGCGGGATGGTCAGCTTGACCACGAACTGTTGGTTGATCGGCGAACTGATGTCCTCCATCCAACCCCATTCGCCCAGGCGGATCACCGGTTTGCCGGCCGCCAGTTGTTGCTCTTCTTCTGGTGTGTAGCTGGCGTCCTGGCGCAACAGCAATTGCACTTTGAGCGGCGCGAAATCGGCGTTGAGGTGTTCAGTGACCTGGGACCAGCGCTCCACCGGCGCGCGCAGGTATTGCTTGACGATCAGCTTCTGCATGCCCCGCGACTGCTCGACGTTGTAGTCCATGTAGCGGTGTTCGAACAGTTGGATCACCAGCTTGGGAATCAGGAACGTCGCTGCGCTGTAGGTGACGATGATGATCAGGTACAGCCTGAGGAGTACACGAAACATCGCTTAGCATTCCCACTCGGAACGGCTGAACAGGTAGCCCTTGCCCCACACCGTCTTGATCTTGCGGGCTTCGCCGGCGTGGTCGTCGAACTTGCGGCGCAGCTTGGAGATAGCCACGTCCACCGAGCGGTCGGTGCCGTTGAACTCGATGCCGCGCAGGCGTTGCAGGATCTGGTCGCGGCTGAGCACTTCACCGGCATGCCGGGCCAGCACCACCAGCAGGTTGTATTCGCCGCTGGACAGCTCCACCACCTGTTCGCGCCAGGTCACGGTGCGCTCCGACAGATCGATGCACAGGTTGCCCATGATGATCTGGTCGTTGGCCACCTGCGGCTCGGACAGGCTGCTGCGGCGCAGCAAGGTGCGCACGCGGGCCAGCAGCACGCGAGGTTCGCAGGGTTTGGTGACGTAGTCGTCGGCGCCCATTTCCAGGCCCAGCACCTGATCGTGGCTGTCGTCGCGGGCGGTCAGCATCAGGATCGGCAGGCCCGCCGAGTCGGCGCGCAGCAGGCGGCACACTTGCAGGCCGTCGAGGCCGGGCAGCATCAGGTCGAGGATCACCAGGTCCGGCGGGTTCAGGCGTGCGCGTTCACGGACATGATCGCCACGGCTGAGCACACTGACGTGGTAGCCATTGCGTTCCAGGTAGCTGGCAATCAGCTCGGAAAGTGCGGCGTCGTCTTCCACCAGGAGGATGTTGGGCATGGTGTTTCCAGTAGATACGGTTAAAAGTCATACACAAATCCAATGTGGGAGCGGGCTTGCTCGCGAATGCGGTGGGCCAGCCAACTCATCAGGTGACTGACCCACCGCATTCGCGAGCAAGCCCGCTCCCACATTATTCGATCTTTGGTGTTTGCAGGATTGTGCAAGGATATACGTCCTCTGCCGACTATGGGCGGCACCTTACATTTCTTCACACACCCCCTACATAGCTTCACAGCACTCCCCCACCCGTGACCTTAGGATGCACCTCTCATTATTGGGATAAGAGCATGTCGAAGAATCTGTTTGCGCCATTTTGCCTGCTGGCCCTCACCCTGGCCCTGAGCGCGTGTGGCGACTCTGGCGCCCAAGCGCCGCAAATGCCCCTGGCCAAAGTGCGCATCGAAACCCTGGAAGCCAAGCCCCTGTCGATCAGCAGCGAGCTGAGCGGGCGCATTGCCGCGCCGCGCATCGCTGAAGTGCGCGCACGGGTCGCCGGCGTGGTGATGCAGCGGGTGTTCAAGGAAGGCCATGACGTCAAACAGGGCGACGTGCTGTTCCGTATCGACCCGGCCCCGTTCAAGGCCGACCTCGACAGTGCCCTGGCCAACTTGAGCAAGGCCGAGGCAGACGCCTTCAAGGCGCGCCTGCAGGAGCAGCGCTACAGCCAATTGGTGGAAGGCAACGCCATCAGCGGCCAGGACTACGACAACGCCCGCGCCGCCGTGCGCCAGACCAACGCCGAAGTCGCCGCCAACAAGGCCGCCGTCGAGCGCGCCAGGTTGAACCTGGGCTACGCCACCGTGACCGCGCCGATTTCCGGGCGTATCGGCCGGGCGCTGGTCACCGAAGGCGCCCTGGTGGGCCAGAACGAAGCCACGCCGCTGGCGATCATCCAGCAGTTGGACCCGATCCACGCCGACCTGACCCAATCCACCCGTGAGCTGAATGATCTGCGCCGCGCCTTCCGTGCCGGCAGCTTGAAGCAGGTTGGCCAGGACCAGGCCAAGGCCACGCTGATCCAGGACGATGGCAGCCTCTACCCGTTGCCAGGCAAGTTGCTGTTCGCCGAGATCAGCGTCGACCCCGGCACCGGCCAGATCATCCTGCGCAGCGAGTTCCCCAACCCGGACCTCGACCTGTTGCCCGGCAGCTTTGTGCGGGTGCGCCTGGAGCAGGCCGTCGACAGCCAAGGCATCAGCGTTCCGCAACGCGCCATCACCCGTGACAGCGCAGGCATCCCCATGGTGTTGCTATTGGACGCCGAGCAGACCGTCAGCCAGCAACCCGTGGAGCTGGGTGCGGTGATCAACGATCGCTGGGTGGTCAGCCACGGCCTCAAGCCCGGTGACCGCATCATCGTCGAAGGCCTGCAACACGCCCGCCCCGGGGAAAAAGTCGAGGTGGACGACAGCCCAACCTCCGGCCAGCTCGCAAAGGAATAATCCGACATGCCGCAGTTCTTTATTGACCGCCCGATCTTCGCCTGGGTGGTCGCCCTGTTCATCCTGCTCGCCGGTTTGCTGGCGATCCCGCAGTTGCCGGTGGCGCAGTACCCCAACGTCGCGCCGCCCAAGGTGGAAATCTACGCGGTGTACCCCGGCGCCTCGGCGCAGACCCTGGATCAAAGCGTGGTCAGCCTGATCGAGCAGGAGCTCAACGGCGCCGATCACCTGCTGTATTTCGAGTCCCAGAGCAGCCTCGGTTCGGCCACCATCACCGCCACCTTCCAGCCGGGCACCAACCCGGAAATGGCTCAGGTCGATGTGCAAAACCGCCTCAAAGCGGTAGAGCCGCGCTTGCCGCAAGCCGTGACCCAGCAGGGTTTGCAGGTGGAGAAAGTCTCCGCCGGCTTCCTGCTGTTGGTGACCCTCACGTCTAACGACGGCAAGCTTGATGACGTGGCGCTCAGCGATTACCTGGCGCGCAACGTGATGAACGAGCTCAAGCGCCTGGACGGTGTGGGCAAGGCCCAGCTGTACGGCGCCGAACGCGCGATGCGTATCTGGGTCGACCCGCAGAAGCTGATCGGTTTCAACCTCACGCCCGCCGATGTGAATGCGGCGATCAGCGCGCAGAACGCCCAGGTTTCAGCGGGCAGCATCGGTGATCTGCCGGGTACAAACACCCAGGAAATCACGGCTGCGATCCTGGTCAAGGGCCAGCTGTCGACACCGGCAGAATTCGCCGACATCGTGCTCAAGGCCAACCCCGACGGTTCTACCGTGCGCATCGGCGATGTGGCACGGGTGGAAATCGGCAGCCAGGAATACCAGTTCTCCACGCGCCTGAACGGCAAGCCGTCCACCGCCGTCAGCGTGCAACTGGCGCCGGGCGCCAACGCGTTGAACACCGCGACCCTGGTGCGGGCAAAGATGGATGAGCTGTCGCGCTACTTCCCGGCGAACGTGGAGTACAAGATTCCGTACGACACCTCGCCGTTCGTCAAAGTCTCGATCACCAAGGTGGTCTACACCTTGCTCGAGGCCATGGCGCTGGTGTTTGCGGTGATGTTCCTGTTCTTGCAGAACGTGCGCTACACGCTGATCCCGACACTGGTGGTGCCGATTGCGTTGATGGGCACCTTTGCCACCATGTTGCTGCTGGGGTTCTCGATCAACGTGCTGACCATGTTTGGCATGGTGCTAGCGATCGGCATCCTGGTGGACGATGCAATCGTGGTGGTGGAGAACGTCGAGCGGATCATGGTCACCGAAGGCCTGTCGCCCAAGGAAGCCACGCGTAAAGCCATGGGCCAGATCACCGGGGCCATTGTCGGCATCACCCTGGTGCTGGTGGCGGTGTTCCTGCCGATGGCGTTCATGGCCGGTTCGGTGGGGGTGATCTATCAGCAGTTCTCGCTGTCGATGGCCACCTCGATCCTGTTCTCGGCGTTCCTCGCCCTGACCTTGACGCCGGCGCTGTGCGCCACCTTGCTCAAACCGATTGCCAAGGATGAACACCACGCCAAGGGCGGCTTTTTCGGCTGGTTCAACCGGCGTTTTGAACAGCTCACCGACCGCTACGAAGGCTGGGTGGCCTATGCCCTCAAACGCAGCGGCCGCTACCTGTTGATCTATGCCGTACTACTGGTGGGCCTGGGGCTGATGTTTATGCGCCTGCCCTCCTCGTTCCTGCCGGTGGAGGACCAGGGCTACACCATCACCGACATCCAGCTGCCGCCCGGCGCGAGCAAGAACCGCACGGTGCAGGTGGCCGAGCAGATCGAAGCGCATAACACCGGCGAGCCTGGGGTGGGCGATACCACCATGATCATGGGCTTCAGTTTCTCCGGTTCGGGGCAGAACGCGGCGCTGGCGTTTACCACGCTCAAGGATTGGTCCGAGCGCGGCAGCGACGACTCCGCGGCGTCGATTGCCGACCGCGCCAACATGGCCTTCAGCGAACTTAAGGATGCGATTGCCTACGCGATCCTGCCGCCGCCGGTGGATGGGCTGGGTACGTCGAGCGGGTTCGAATTCCGCTTGCAGGACCGTGGCGGCGTCGGCCATGCGGCCTTGATGGCGGCGCGTACCGAGTTGCTGGCGGCCGCCGAGAAAAGCCCGATCCTCGCCAACGTGCGCGAAAGCGCCCTGGCCGAGGCGCCGCAGGTGCAACTGGTGGTGGACCGCAAGCAAGCCAATGCGTTGGGCGTGTCCTTTGCGGACGTGGGCAATGTGTTGTCGTCGGCGATCGGCTCGGCCTATATCAACGACTTCCCCAACCAGGGCCGCATGCAGCGCGTGGTGGTGCAGGCCGAAGGCGACCAGCGCAGCCAGGTGGCAGACGTGATGAAGATCCACGTGCGCAACAACGCCGGCAAGATGGTACCGCTGTCGGCATTTGTCGAAGCCAAGTGGACCCAAGGCCCGGCGCAGTTGACCCGGTATAACGGCTACCCGGCAATTGCGATCAGCGGTGAAGCGGCGCCAGGGCACAGTACGGGCGAAGCGATGGATGAAATCCAGCGACTGGTCAGCCAGTTACCCGCTGGCCTGGGTCAGGAATGGACCGGGCTGTCGTTGCAGGAACGTTTGTCCGGCGCCCAGGCACCGTTGCTGTTGGGCCTGTCGTTGTTGATCGTGTTCTTGTGCCTGGCGGCGCTGTATGAAAGCTGGTCGATTCCAACGTCGGTACTGCTGGTGGTGCCGCTGGGCGTGCTTGGCGCGGTGTTGGCAGTGACCTTGCGCGGCATGCCCAACGATGTGTTTTTCAAAGTGGGCTTGATCACCATCATCGGCCTGTCGGCGAAGAACGCGATTTTGATCATCGAGTTTGCCAAGGACTTGTACGACCAAGGTGAAGACTTGATCAGCGCGACATTGAAGGCCGCGCGCCTGCGTTTGCGGCCGATCATCATGACCTCGCTGGCGTTCATCCTTGGCGTGGTGCCGCTGGCGATTGCCACCGGGGCCAGCTCCGCGAGCCAGCAGGCGATTGGTACGGGGGTGATTGGCGGGATGATCACGGCGACGCTGGCGGTGGTGTTTGTGCCGGTGTTCTTTGTGGTGGTCATGAAACTCGTGAAGAAAAAGCCTCGATAGCCCCAACACCGCAGTTCCCCTTGTGGGAGCGGGCTTGTGTGGGAGCGGGCTTGCTCGCGAAGGCGGTGGGTCAGCCAATGAATGAGTTGACTGACACACCTCCTTCGCGAGCAAGCCCGCTCCCACAGGGGGTTAGTTACCGCATTCTCGTTCCTGTACAGTCTGCTCACACGCCGTCAGCTGTGAGTCCCTATGCCCTTCCTCGCCCGCACCCACCCTCGCCTCTCCGCCGCCGCCCTGCTCGGCCTTGCCGTCGGCATCCTGGTCCCCGCCGGCAGCCTCATCAGCAAAACCCTCATCGGCTGGAACGCCGGTGTCTGGACCTACCTGATACTGATGCTGTGGCTGACCATCCGCGCCAAGGCCCCGGACGTCAAACGCATCGCCGAAATCGAAGATGAAAACGCCGGGCTGGTGCTGTTCACGGTGTGCATTGCCGCTATCGCTAGCCTGGCGACCATCACTTTCGAACTGGTCGGCAGCAAGGACCTGGCCACCACCGAACGTCTGCTGCATTACGGTTTTACTGGCTTGACGGTCATGGGTTCGTGGTTGCTGATCGGGGTGATTTTCAGCGTGCATTACGCCCGCCTGTATTACACCTGGGACGGCAAGGAACCGGCGCTACGTTTTGCCGAAGGCCTGACGACGCCCAATTACTGGGACTTCCTGTACTTCTCGTTCACCATCGGCGTGGCGGTGCAAACTTCGGATGTGGGTGTGGCCACGCGGGGCATGCGCAAGGTAGTGCTGGGGCAGTCCTTGATCGGGTTTCTGTTCAACACCGCGATCCTCGGTTTCTCGATCAATATCGCGGCGGGGCTGTTTGGCTGAGTCGCACAGCGTCCCTAGCCATTAATGCACATTCGCCGCAAAAGCGGCTCGGTCTGGTTCAGCGCTGTCACTTGACACACAGTCCATTAGTACAAAAGCTGATTAAAACGTCACCACTTAGATGTATCCCTTAACAGCAGGCAGCCGCTAACACGTACTTCTGTAGCAAAGAGTCGTTGAACTCTCAGGCGCTCATACACTGTTGCATTCGTATACTGTTAGTGTTGACAGTTTACAGCGCCTACACTCTCCTATCTCATGCTTCATGACAGAGCCGCTGACACCTCTGTTACACGCACATTCATCAGCGATGGAGAAGCTATCATGTCCGCACAACAGCAAGCTTTAACGCCCGCACAACAAAAGCTGTTACGTCCAAAGCGCCTTATGGCCACCGGGCAATTCGATGCAAAGATCAATTTGTCACCCGTTATTTTTCAGACACTGACACTAAAACATGACTTCGAGCGGGCAACCTACAGCATTGACGCACGACATGCGGACAACTCCGTAACCATTAAGGAAATACATATCCAACTGCCCGACAATGTTCGCACAGGCAGCGTTATCGACTTGTCCAAGCAGGAGTTTACCGAGGTCAAAGTATGGTATGCAGTCAAGTCGCCCACGGAACATTACACGGTAACTTGCATCGCCGGAACATTGACCATCCTGAGCTTGAGTGCAGGCATCATTAAAATCAGTGGCCAGTTGAGAGGTACCACTGACACCAACCCCAGCGGTAACGCTTTCGTTTTGGATGTAGATTTCGATCTGAGCAGTTGACCCTTCTGCGGGCACAAAAAAACGCCCGTATCTTGCGATACGGGCGTTTTTCATTGACCGGCGCTTACCACATATAACGTACGCCTACGTTGGCACCCCAAGGCTGCTCGACCTTGCCGCCGCTGCTGTGTTCAAGATCGGCATGCAGTTGCAGGTTCTTCGACAGCTTCACCGCAACACCCGCACCGAACTCAGCACGCGAACCTGACAGGTCGTTGTTGAACACATTATTGTTCACCGACACCTTATTGTTGTTGGCAAACTCGTGCACCATCGCCGCGCGCAAGTAAGGCTGGACCACGCTGCCACTGTCGAGTTGAATATCACGCCCAACCGTTGCACCGGCCTTGGCCATGATTGAGCGAGTACGCTCGCCCTCGGCTTTGAGGCCATTATCCAAGTTGTAGTTGGCGCCCTGGATCACCACGGTCGACACTTGGGCATACGGCTCGACAAAGAAGCCATCATCCAGCTTGATGTTGCGACCGAACTCGGCCGACAAACCACCACCGGTGTTGTTGTACTTGCCCTTGGACGAGGTGCCGTCGCTCAAACCGACCTTGGACTCGTTGTGGAAGCGGTTGACCTTGGCAACTGCGTCGAAATACAGGCCGCTTTCATCATCCAGCCAGGTGGCATATGCCCCCAGGTAGTAGCTCTTCACGTTACCGGAAGTGCCGCGTTTGAGGTTCAGGTCGGACGAACTGTGGCCAGCCATCACACCTACCAACCACTGGCTATCGGCCAGCGGCGTGTCGGCACCCAGAGTAAAGCCCTGCTGGGTTTGGTCGTAGCCCACGCCCGTGCTCTCGGCCACTTTGTATTTATTGCCATAACCACGAATCCAAACACCCGCCTGACCTGGCTCAAATCGCAATTCACCCATACGCGTACGCAGTGAAGTGGCCTCGCCATACCACACGGTCGGTGCGGTGTTGAACAGCGCCAGCACCGAGCGAGTACCAGGGCTGATCACACGATTATTTGGGTCAAGGAACCAATCGGTGCCTTCCTTCTTCAGCCCGTAGGAATAAGCACCTACGTCGACCACGTCGCCCACCAGGGAGAAGTTGGCGTCACCACCTCCGGTGTGTACCACGCGGATCTCTTCAGGCTTCACCGGTTCTGCACCGCTGGCTGCGAGCAACAGGCTGTGGTTGCCCTTGGCCTCGCCTTCGATGTTCAGGAAATCCGTAACGCCACGGGCAAAATCAGTGCCCATGACAAAGGTGCCATTGCCTTCCAGGCTGTCCAGGTCCAATTGATAGAAGGCGTTGGTGTCGCCAAATTTCACCGTACCACCCGCCAGGCTCAAGGCGCCGACCTGGCTGTCGCCGGTCAACTCCCAGAACGACGCGTCGCCAACGTTCAGGCTGGTGACATTCTTCAGTTGGCCAGTGAGACCCGCATTGTTCTGCAGGTTCAAGTGCGCAGTGCTGCCATTCTCGACAATCACGTTGCCGTTCAAGCGACTGTGATCGACGTTCATGCTGGCCGTTGCACCACCGTTGACTTCCAGCAACGTACCGTTGCCACCGGTCAGGGTCGAGCCGTTGCGCACGTCGATCTCAACGTTCATAGCCTCGCCAGGATAACCATTGACGACAAGGGCAGAACCCGTACGACCTTCGACATGGGAGTTGTCCAGCGCCAGTTTGCCGATATCACCTTTACCGAAATCATTGCTGAATACCACGCCATTCTTGCCACCCACGATGGTACTTTGGCTGGCCGTGGCCGTCGCGCCGTCAAGCAATACGCCGTAGCTGTCGGCGCCCGTACCTTCCACCAACGTGTTCTGCTTGAAGTGCAATTCACTGTTCCCATACGCCATGGCGCCGCCAAGAAGACCACGGATGGTACTGTTATAGACCTCAGCAACACCGCCTTTTTCCGAGTTGAAATTCTGGAAAGCTTGCAGGCCAACAGTTGTGTTACTGGTGATGGTGCTGCCTTGAATAAGAGCAGAACTGTCATCCAGGCGAACGGCGCCAAACGTCGAGTGGTTGGATTCAACCGTAGCGTCATTGATCCTGACGGTGGAGCCTTGGGTTGCACGAATGTCATCGACCTGGCTGCCCGCATTGACAGTAAGTTCTGAATCGTTGACCAGGATATTACCGGCCCGTGCGCCGTTAAGCGTCAGATCGGATTTCTTATCCAATTGCCAATCATTCTTCAATTCACTGGAATCAATAACTTTTGACTCACCGACCAATTGACCGGCTTCAACAGTTGTTTGAGAGGCGGCAAACATTAAAAAAGCAACCGCAGGAAGTTTCATCATCTTGTTCAGTGGCTTGAGTTCAAAATTAACTAACGTAGACATGGTGGTTCACTCTCTGGGATAGAGCCTCTAAAACGGTATGACTCGTTCCCTAGGAATGGAGCCTTACCTGTGCGGCGCAGAGATTACGTAGTGAACGTACCCTTTGATGTAGGATTAATCTGAACAGTCAGCGCTACATATCAATTGAGCGATAGCGAAACGAGCAAAGAGCCTGAAACAGCAACGGAAAGATGCACAAAAGGGAAGCCGGGCTTCCCTTTTGTGCTATCAGTTTTCAACGCATTTCAAGGTGTGGGTACAAAGGGCTCCCGATCGCAGAAAGAGTCAGGGTTGGAGAAGCCGGTGTACACATCGGCCAATTCACCGTGACCGGTTGCTCCCGTCGATGTGATCGTGGAGTAAGTCACCTCACAAGGCCCGAACGGCACCTGTGCCAGGAAGGGTCGGTACGTCACTTCAACGTTAAAACCACTGGTCACCTGTGCGGGAGTCAATGGTGGCGTCGTAATCGAAAGCATGAATGGCCCTGCTGGCAACCCTGGGAAATCGTTAGTGATCGTGATCGTGACATCCACGGTATTGCCTGCCACCAGCCTCGGGTCCCCTGGAATGAACAACTCCCCATAGAGAACCGGTGGCGAACCGGGCATACGGGTCAGCAACGACGCACAAGACCATTCGCCCAGACCATCAAGGCGCAAGAACTGTGCAGGCGGCAATACCACCGTTACGGCGTCAATCACGTTGACTGTGGTGACACCCGATGGGTTCTCATTGGTGGTACCGGGGCCGGTAACAACGTAGCTGACAGGTTGCGGGCCGTTGCCGTGTCGGGCGACTACATCCCATGGAATGGTGAATTCAAAGTCGGTGCCGGGGGCAGTTGCTCCGATATTGAAAGGACCCACGCGTTCTTTGGTGACACCCCATAACAGATAAATGTCATTCAATGGATGAGGCAGAGCGGGAATATTCCAGAGCTCAATCCTGATGGTTACAGGCTGATCAGCGTCGGCAATCCGCAAAGTATTCAGCTCGGTGGCCGTGACCGCGCCAAACACCCGAGCCAGCTCAAGCCCCGGATTTTCGCTGCCTGGCGGAAGCGTAATCGGCAACACTGGCCCCTCTACTGACAAATCGAGGCGCACTTGTTTATCTGGAGATGGAAAAAACAGGCCATTGCGTTCGATCCGATAACGCACGCTCACCGTCTGCGGCCCCAGGGCCGCAGTGTAGGCGGCCCGGATCGCATCATTCATGTTGTCGAAGATTACGTCAAAGTCAACGAGCGGAGGGGATTGCGGGCCAAAGGGTTGCGCCTGCCATTGCCATTCGAACTGGTCCAGCCCGGTGGCAAAATTCAGGTACTCCTCAATATGCAGCTCAATGCCTGCCAGAAAATCTGGAATATCGAGCAAATCATCCGCACCGCCAATATCGTCAGGCGCAAGCGGAAGTACAGGCGCCAACGGCACGGGGTCGGCCAACAAGGAAACGGTCCGAAAATCAACAAAAGATGGACGACTGACATTCCCCGCCCGATCCGTGATGGTGTAGAAAATATAGTACAAACCGCTTAACACTATTTGCGCGGCTGACAGGAAGAAGGTGCCGCCGGTTGGCAACATCGGCACGCCGGGACCGCTTACTAAATACTCTGGTCGGGGGTCCATGACCGGGCTGAAATAAACGTTAATCATATCTCCCGCTTCATAGCGTCCTGGCTGCGGACCAAAGGTATTCGCAGGGATACCAATTTCCACACCGCCTTCACGGATCAGAAACGCATTATCGATAACCTCCCCCGGCGCCACATTGTTGAACGTCGGGACTGTCGGTTGTTCGCGCGAGGTCGCTACGGCATACGGCGCAATGGTATCGACTCCGAATGCGCCGGGGTTGGATTCGTCAAAGGCAGGTCCAGGGATCCCCCCCGCCGCGTTACGGTACTGAGTGTTTTTGAGTTCATAAAAGCCGTGTCGAAATTCAGGCACTGGCGCAGCAACAAACCGGTTGATGATGGCTGGAACTGGATTGGTGTTGATCTGGAAGGGCGCCACCAGCGTGCTCCAGGTGGGCGGCGTCGCCGTGACATCGCGAATTTCGAT
This sequence comes from Pseudomonas sp. FP2335, assembly GCF_030687535.1. Lineage (NCBI taxonomy): Bacteria > Pseudomonadati > Pseudomonadota > Gammaproteobacteria > Pseudomonadales > Pseudomonadaceae > Pseudomonas > Pseudomonas sp. FP2335. Next base: position 2,615,296 of record NZ_CP117437.1, on the reverse strand, counting down.
GCTCATCCAATCGGTTGGCCGTGAGATCCCCCCAGTGCTCAGTTCCACGGTTATCCCGACCGGCGCAACGATCGCCGGAATAAGACCAGTGGCATCATCCAGTGCTTCGGCGATCGTGGGTGCATTGATGACGAGCGGCGCAGGTGCAGAGGTATTCGGATTGCTGCTCATTTCAAACTCTCCTTGCTGTTGATGTAGATACCGCATATCTCCGCCTAAGCCGTCAGAACAGGTCCGCGCCCCGCCAGAGCATTACAACCGGCAGACCAAAACCCGGGCACGCCCCTTCCGTCCGACTGACTTTCGGCCAAACAACGCTGGTGAAAAATTCGTTACACACTCCCCCCTCGAGCGCCCAGTGCTTAAGCGCTCAAGGGGGAGAACAGCAGAGCCTAGGGTTCAGGACCATTACCGCCAAGCCAGCAGTAGATAGGATCTGGTGGTATTGGCGAGGTCGGCACAACCCGATCGAACTGCACGAACCGGGAAGCAGAACGACCCATCGGCACGCCCAATCTGGACACCGTATAGCTTGCCTCGCCGCCCGCATTTTTCTTCAAGGGTCGGATCACCCGCTCGACGTCTGTAATCCTGAAGTTGTACCCCAAGGCATCCGCAACACCGTCCCAAAAATGCGTCAAGGTCTCAACGACAGAAGGGTCCGGGTTGACATCAGGGTATTGGCCATAACCCTGGAACCGCAACGTAACCAGGTCCCCATCCTGCAGGTTTGGATCAGGTGGAATGAACACTTCGACATAAAACCAAATCGCAGGCGTAGTACTGCAGGTCATATATCGATTTGGATGCGACTCAGATTGAGGGAAACTGGGCCGCGTGTAGATTGGCGCAGGAAGATCCGTCTCTAGCCTTACTCGGGCCACCTGCGAGAACAACGGATTGACATTGCCCGCGCGGTCCATCAGACGATAGAAACAGAAGAGGAACAAAGCCCCTGGAAAACTGCGGAAAACCTCGCGGGGCACATCAACGAATATCCGGCCAGTGGCACTGCTAAGCGGGGGGGAGACAAGCGTCGGAGCACCGGTTGGCAGCAGATTCATATCAGAAAAATAAAGTAGCACTACGTCGCCCACCTCACGGTCCAGATACCCATCTGGAATTTCCATGGGCACCAGGGGATTGGCGTCCAGATAGGAGGTGGTAATCGGGTCTCTAGGATAAATGGCCGGAGGTAGCAACGCTCCGCTACCTGGTGCATCACGATCGATTCGGATGGTTACGATGCTGGAAATATCAAAACTCGGGCCGTCCGGCGTACGGTTATGCACGCGATACCGAACATCAACAATTGCGCTGCTCAACAAAAAAGCCTGCGGTATTTGCACACGCAGAGGAAAATCCGCAGGGGTCAGCGGATTTGGCAACAAAATAGGCGGTGCATCAGTAGGTCGGGCACCTCGCACAGCCCACTCGAACACCACATACTGGTCGCGGCCCGGAGTCGGTAAAAACGCCCAGGGTGTTGGAAGATCGACCTCAAGGTCCGCGAAGTAAAATCGGGCGGGTATCAAGCCATCCGACTCCGCGTCGACGAAATCCGCTGCGTCCAGAATGAGCGGCCCAGCCGGCCCCGAGGGTCCACTCGCACTTGACTGCCCAGAACCTACAGTGTTCATAAAGGCCTCCCAGAATACAAACACGCCTGACTCTCAGGCGATTCGAATAAACGTTTTACGAGGTCGATTGAACTCCATTCACCTGTCTGCAACTACTGTCAGAACTAACAGGTTCACACTCCGTTCGTCGTTTTCACCCGCCACTTCATTGGCGGGCTGGGCGAATATTTGCTTGACGATGCCTGCGGACTGGTGTTTTCTGAAACCGGTTTCAGTCGTATCCCAAATCGAATAAGAAAGGCGCAACCGTGACTTCATTTTCCGCCGCTCAGCGCAGCCGCGTGACCATGCTAGATGTGGCCCAACACGCCGGCGTTTCCAAAGCCAGTGTCTCGCGCTTCATCGGCGACGACCGCGCCCTGCTCTCCGACGCTATCGCGTTGCGTATCGAACAAGCCATCGAGCAACTCGGCTACCGCCCCAACCAGATGGCCCGTGGCCTCAAACGTGGGCGCACACGCCTGATCGGCATGCTCGTCGCCGACATCCGCAACCCCTATTCCATTGCCGTGATGCATGGCGTCGAAACCGCCTGCCGCCAGCACGGCTACAGCCTGGTGGTGTGCAACACCGACCGCGATGACGAGCAGGAGCGCCAACACCTGGCCGCGCTGCGTTCGTACAACATCGAAGGGCTGATCGTGAACACCCTCGGCCATCACCTTGACCAATTGCTGGAACTGCAACGGGAAATGCCCCTGGTGCTGGTAGACCGCAAGGTCGCGCCGTTGCACAGCGACCTGGTCGGGTTGGACAACCCGGCGGCGGTGCGCATGGCCATTGAGCACCTGCAACAACAGGGTTACCGCGATCTGTTGCTGGTGAGTGAAGCCACCGACGGCACCAGCTCGCGGCTGGAGCGACTGGAAAGCTTCAAGGCCGAGATCGCGGCCCGTCCCGACTTGAACGGCGCGGTGCTGGAACTGGACGAAAAACTGCACGCCAACCTGCAAACCTTCCTCGCCAAGCCCGGCCCCAAAGCGCTGTTTTGTGCCAACGGTGTTGCCGCGCTGGCCTGCACCCGTGCGCTCAAGCAACTAGGTTGTGACCTGTTCGGCGACGTCGGCCTGATCGCCCTGGATGACCTGGACTGGTATCCCTTGGTCGGCAACGGCATCACTGCCCTCGCCCAACCCACCGAGGCCATCGGCGCCAGCGCATTCGACTGCTTGCTCAAGCGCCTGCGCGGCGATACCGATCCCACGCGCACCCTGGGTTTCCTGCCCCAACTCATCATTCGAGGCTCGACCCGCCCCTCGTAGGAGCCGGCTTGCCGGCTCCTGCAGTTTGTTTTGTGAATAAAAATGAAACCGGTTTCAGAGGTAAACAACAATGCATAAATACCCCGTTTCCATCAGCCTCTCCAGCTACGGCGCCGACCGGGTCCGTGAGCAAGGCCAATTGAGTTTCGTCGAATTGCTCGCCTCTGCCGGTGCGCAACGCATCGAATGGCGTGAGGAATTACTGACGCACGAACACCCCGCCGAGTTGGCTCAAGCCGCGGCGCAACACGATTTGCAATCGGTGTTTTCATCGCCGCTGGAGCTGTGGGTCGCCGGCCGCGCCCAGCCCAACGCCGAACTCGCCGCCACCCTCGACCGTGCCCAGGCCTTCGGTGCGCGCTGGCTGAAAGTCTCCCTCGGCTACTTCACCGACACCAACGACCTCGAAAGCCTGCACGCCCTGCTCAGCCGCCACCCGGTGCAGTTGCTGGTGGAAAACGACCAGACCCTGCACGGCGGGCGTATCGAGCCGATGCAACGCTTTTTCACCGAAGTCGAACGCCTCGGCCTGCCGGTCAAGATGACCTTCGATATCGGCAACTGGCAGTGGCAGGACCAATCTGCCCTGACTGCCGCGCGCCTGCTCGGGCGACATGTGGATTACCTGCACTGCAAAGCGGTGGCGCGCCGCCCGGACGGCAAACTCGTGGCCCTGCCACCCGGCGCCACCGACCTGCAACTGTGGGAACAACTGCTCAAGCACATGACCCAAGGAATTGCCCGGGCAGTGGAATTCCCGCTGCAAGGCGACGACCTGATCGCGGTTACCGCACACCAGGTCGCCACCCTCGCCCTGCTGGGCCAACCTCGCGTGGAGAACGCCCATGTCTGAGATCGATATTCTGTCTTTTGGCGAAACCATGGCGATGTTTGTCGCCGAGCAGACCGGCGACCTGGCCCAAGTGGCGCAGTTTCATAAACGCATCGCCGGGGCCGACAGCAACGTCGCCATCGGTCTGTCGCGCCTGGGTTTCAAGGTGGCGTGGCTGAGTCGGGTGGGCAACGATTGCCTTGGCCGCTTTGTGGTCGATACGTTGAAACACGAAGGGCTGGATTGCCGGCACGTGGCCGTCGATCCCCTGCATCCGACCGGCTTTCAGTTCAAGTCCCGCGAAGAAGCCGGTGCCGATCCCCAGGTGGAGTATTTCCGCAAAGGCTCGGCGGCCAGTCACCTGTCGCTCGCGGCGATGAGCCCTGGCTTGCTCAACGCCCGCCATCTGCACGCCACGGGAATTCCGCCGGCGTTGTCCGAGGCCACCCGCGAGTTGTCCGTCGAGTTGATGACACAGATGCGCAAAGCCGGGCGCAGCGTGTCGTTCGACCCCAACCTGCGCCCGTCGCTGTGGCCCAACCAGCAGACGATGATCCGTGAAATCAATGCCCTCGCCGGCCTGGCCGACTGGGTCTTGCCGGGCCTGGGCGAAGGCCGCCTGCTCAGCGGTTTCGACGACCCGGCCGACATCGCCGCGTTCTACCTCGACCGGGGTGCCGAAGCCGTGGCGATCAAGCTCGGTGCGGACGGCGCCTACTACCGCACCCACCTGGACCAGGGCTTTGTCGCCGCCGTACCCGTGGAAAAAGTGGTCGACACCGTCGGCGCCGGCGATGGTTTTGCCGTCGGCATGATCAGCGCCCTGCTGGAAAACCTCAGCTTCCCCGAGGCGGTGCAGCGCGGCAACTGGATCGGCAGCCGGGCCGTACAGAGTCGCGGTGACATGGAGGGTTTGCCCACCCGTGAAGAGTTAACCGTCAAATCCGTTGCTTGACCCACAACCTGTTGCCACAACTACAACAAGCTCAGGAGCAACCCCATGGAAACCGTGAAACTCGCCACCCGCCGTTGGTGGTACATCATGCCCATCGTTTTTATCACCTACAGCCTGGCCTACCTGGACCGCGCCAACTACGGCTTCGCCGCTGCCTCCGGGATGGCCGAAGACCTGATGATCACGCCGGGCATGTCCTCGCTGCTGGGTGCATTGTTTTTCCTCGGCTACTTTTTCTTCCAGGTGCCAGGGGCGATCTATGCGCAAAAACGCAGCGTCAAAAAACTGATTTTTGTCAGCCTGATCCTCTGGGGCGGCCTGGCCACCCTGACCGGCGTGGTGTCCAACGCCTACATGCTGATCGTGATCCGCTTCACCCTCGGCGTGGTCGAAGCGGCAGTGATGCCGGCGATGCTGGTGTACCTGTGCCACTGGTTTACCCGTGCCGAACGCTCGCGGGCCAACACCTTCCTGATCCTTGGCAACCCGGTGACCATGCTGTGGATGTCGGTGGTGTCGGGCTACCTGGTGCAGCATTTCAGCTGGCGCTGGATGTTTATCATCGAAGGCCTGCCCGCCGTGTTGTGGGCATTTATCTGGTGGCGCCTGGCCGATGAGCGACCAAACGATGCGAAATGGCTGAGCGACAGCGAAAAACACAGCCTGCAAAGCGCCCTCGCCGCCGAACAGGTGGGCATCAAGGCGGTGAAGAATTACGCCGAGGCGTTCCGCTCGCCGAAGGTGATCATCCTCGCGCTGCAGTTCTTTTGCTGGAGCATTGGCGTGTACGGTTTTGTGCTGTGGCTGCCGTCAATCCTCAAAGCCGGTTTGCAGATGGACATGGTCGAGGCCGGCTGGCTGTCGGCGCTGCCTTATCTGGCAGCGGTGATTGGCATGCTCGTGGTGTCCTGGGGCTCGGACAAGCTGCAAAAACGCAAACGCTTCGTCTGGCCGCCGCTGCTGATCGCGTCCATCGCGTTCTACGCGTCCTACGTGCTCGGCGCCGAACATTTCTGGTGGTCCTACACCTTGCTAGTGATCGCCGGGGCCTGCATGTACGCGCCGTATGGGCCGTTTTTCGCCATCGTTCCGGAGATCCTGCCGGCCAACGTCGCCGGGGGCGCCATGGCGCTGATCAACAGCATGGGCGCCCTTGGTTCGTTCGGCGGTTCGTACCTGGTGGGTTACCTCAATAGCAGCACCGGCTCGCCCGGTGCCTCGTACCTGCTGATGAGCGGTGCGTTGCTGCTGTCGGTGGTGCTGACGATTTTCCTCAAGCCCGGCGCCAGCGATCGCGTGCCGGCGCCAACCCTGGATTTGAAGGTAAAGACCGCATGAAAAAGTCCGTTGTGCTGTACAAAAAACTCTCCGCACCGCTGATGGCGCGCCTGCATGAACAGGCCGAGGTCACGTTGATCGACGCCCTCGACGAACCGGGCTTGGCCAAGCTGCGCGACGCCCTGCCGACCGCCCACGGCCTGCTCGGTGCCAGCCTGCGCCTGGACGCGCAACTGCTGGACCTCGCGCCGCAACTGGAAGCGGTGGCGAGCGTGTCCGTGGGGGTCGACAACTACGACATCGACTACCTGACCGCGCGCGGCATCCTGCTCAGCAACACCCCCGACGTGCTCACCGAAACCACCGCCGACACCGGCTTCGCGCTGATCCTCGCCACCGCCCGGCGCGTGGTCGAACTGGCCGACATGGTGCGCGCCGGGCAGTGGCACAAGAACATCGGCCCGGCGCACTTTGGCAGCGACGTGCACGGCAAGACCCTGGGCATCATTGGCATGGGTCGCATCGGTGAAGCCTTGGCCCAGCGCGGGCACTTCGGCTTTGGCATGCCAGTGCTCTATCACAGCCATTCGCCCAAGCCGCTGGTGGAAGCACGGTTTGGCGCGCAGTACCGCAGCTTGCAGGACCTGTTGCAGCAAGCCGACTTTGTCTGCCTGACATTGCCGCTCACCGCTGAAACCGAAAAGCTGATCGGCGCCGAGGAGTTCGCCTTGATGGGCCCGGACACGATCTTTATCAACATCTCGCGGGGCAAGGTGGTGGACGAAGCGGCGCTGGTGCAGGCGTTGCAACAACGCACGATTCGCGCGGCGGGGTTGGATGTGTTTGAGCGTGAGCCGCTGAGTCACGACTCACCGTTGCTGCGCCTGAACAATGTGGTGGCAACCCCGCATATCGGCTCGGCGACCCATGAGACGCGGGAGGCGATGGCCAGGTGTGCAGTGGACAATCTGCTGCAGGCATTGGCGGGTGAAAAGCCAAAAAATCTGGTGAACTCAGCCGCCTGGAGACAGTAACCCCTCGCACCCTACAAAACCCATGTGGGAGCCCGCTCCCACACAAGCCCACTCCCACCTTATTGATCTCATTTCACGCCAAGTCAGATAACGAACCTGGCCACCATCCCATTCAAATCCACTGCCAGGCGCGACAGCTCATGGCTGGCCGCGCTGGTCTGGTTGGCGCCCGCTGCCGACTGGGTTGCTAGGTCGCGGATGTTCACCAGGTTGCGGTCCACCTCACGGGACACCTGCGCCTGTTCTTCCGAAGCGCTGGCGATCACCAGGTTGCGTTCGTTGATCAGGCTGATGGACTGGGTAATCTGCTCCAGCGCCACACCGGCGGCGCGGGCCATTTCCAGGGTGTTTTGCGTACGCTGGTTACTTTGCTGCATCGATTGCACCGCTTCACCTGTGCCGTTCTGGATGCCGGCGACCATCTTCTCAATTTCCTGGGTCGACTGCGCAGTGCGATGGGCCAGGGCGCGCACTTCGTCCGCCACTACGGCAAAACCGCGTCCGGCCTCACCGGCACGGGCGGCCTCGATGGCGGCATTGAGCGCCAGCAGGTTGGTCTGCTCGGCAATGGCGCGGATCACGTCGAGCACTTTGCCGATGTCCCGGCCCTGGGTCGCCAGGCCTTCGATCAATACGGCCGTGTTTTGCACGTCGTGGGTCATGGTCTGGATCGCCTCGACGGTTTCCACCACACGGTCGCGGCCTGCCCGCGCCGCCTGGTTGGACTGGCCGGATGCTTCGGACGTGGACACCGCATTACGCGCCACCTCCTCCACGGCCGCCGTCATCTCGTTGACCGCCGTAGCGGCCTGATCGATTTCGTTGTTTTGTTGTTGCAGGCCTTTGGAGGCTTCTTCGGTGACCGCGCTCAGCTCTTCAGCGGCAGACGCCAACTGCGTGGCCGAACCGGCGATGTGCTGGATGGTCTGGCGCAGGTTGGCCTGCATCGTCGCCAGGGCGCTGAGCAGCCGGGCCGGTTCGTCCTTGCCATCGTCCTCGATGGTTTTGCTGAGATTGCCGGCGGCGATGGTCTCGGCCACTTCCACAGCCTTGCGCAGCGGCGTGACGATGCTACGGGTCAATAGCCAGGCCAGCAGTACAGTGAGCAGCGCGGCGGCGACCGCGACCACAATCACCCCCATGATTGCGCCTTGGTAACTCTGCCCGGCATCCGCGTCGGCTTGCTTGGCATTCGCCGCGTTCATCGCGATGAGCTTGTTCAACTGCTCGCCCATCTGGTCGGTGCCTTCCTTGATCCGCGTGTTGATCAGGGCGCGCATTTCCTCGACCTGGCCCTGTCGCGACAAGGCCAGCATGTCGGCCTGGGCCTTGCTGTAGTTGTCCAGGGTGGTCACAAAGGTCTTGTACAGCGCGGCCTCATCTGCGCTGGCAGGCAGCGCCGCATAACCCGCCTGGGCGGTTTTTACCTTGTCGGCCAGTGCCGCCATGCGGGTTTCCGCTTCCTGCAGGCTGGCCGGCTCGCGGTTGACCAATACGCGAAATGACAGGATGCGCAAACGCAACACGTTTTCGGTGATGTTGCCCAGGTACGTCACGCTGGGCAGTTGGTTGGCGCTCATGTCCACCGAGGACTGGCGGATCTGCGTCATGCGGTTGACCGCGAACACCCCCAATAGGATCACTAACAACGCAATAAAGGCGAAACCGAGAAACGCGCGAGGGGCAATGTTCAGTTGGCGAAGTGACATAGAGGATGCTCTCAGATGGAATGTTTGCGCGCGTCCCTGCCGCGAAACGATCCGTCAGCGACAACGCGCTGCTCAGACCTTGGTCACCACTGTTGTAATTGATAGGTGGGCCTATCCACGTTATCGGCAAGCAACCGCGTTTTATGCAGGGTCTTTATAAATATTTTTTTACACTTCTGGCGTTGGGCAGTTTCTGGCATCCTGCGCCTCCATTTTCTGACCCGAGCCATCATTTTGTCTGACGCTCAAGCCCCGCGCCCCCGCTATAAATCCGACCTGATCTACGGCCTCGAAGACCGTCCGCACTTCACTGCCGCGATTTTTGCCGCACTGCAGCACGTGTTGGCGAGTTTTGTCGGGATCATCACGCCCACCCTGATTGTCGGCGGCGTACTGGGCCTGGAAAGCGAAGTGCCCTATCTCGTGAGCATGGCGTTGTTCGTGTCGGGCCTCGGCACCTTTGTGCAGGCGCGCAAGTTCGGCCCCATCGGCTCTGGCTTACTGTGCCTGCAAGGCACCAGTTTCTCGTTTATCAGCGTGATCCTCAGTGCGGGGTTCATGGTCAAGGCCCGGGGCGGCGGCACCGATGAGATTCTGTCGACAATCTTCGGCATCTGCTTTTTTGCGGCGTTTATCGAAGTGGTGCTCAGCCAGTTCATCGGCAAACTGCGCAAATTGATCACCCCGGTGGTCACCGGCACCATCATTACCTTGATGGGGTTGTCGCTGATCAAGGTGGCGGTCACCGACATGGCCGGCGGTTTTGGCGCCCCGGACCTGGGCGCCGCCGGCAACATGGGCCTGGCGGCACTGGTGCTGCTGACCATTGTGGTCCTCAACCGCTTCAGCAATCCGTTCCTGCGCCTGGGTTCCATCGTCATCGGCCTGACCCTGGGCTTCGTGGTGGCCTGGATGATGGGCCGCGTGGACCTGGCGGCGCTGCCCCAGGTGCCGTTGATCAGCGTGCCGGTGCCGTTCAAATACGGCTTCTCGTTCGACTGGGTGGCGTTTATCCCGGTGGCGGTGATCTTCCTGATTTCGCCGTTGGAAGCGGCCGGCGACCTGACGGCCAACTCGATGATTTCCCAACAGCCGGTCAAGGGCCCGCTGTACATCAAGCGCATCAAATCGGGCCTGCTGGCCGACGGTCTCAACTCGGCGATGGCCGCGACCTTCAACAGCCTGCCAATGGTGACCTTTGCCCAGAACAACGGCGTGATCCAGTTGACCGGCGTGGCCAGCCGCTACGTGGCGTACTTTATCGCCGGCCTGCTGGTGCTGTTGGGGCTGTTCCCGATGATCGGCGCGGTGCTGCAGCTGATGCCCAAGCCGGTTCTGGGCGGCGCCACCCTGATCATGTTTGGCACTGTGGCCGTGGCCGGCATCAAGATCCTCGCCGAAGCCGGGCTGCACCGCCGCAACGTGCTGATCGTGGCGATCTCCCTCGGCATGGGCCTGGGCGTCGCCGCCGTACCGGAAGTGCTGCGCGACCTGCCCAAGGCGCTGCACAACATCTTCGAATCGCCGATTACCGTGGGTGCGTTCTGTGCAATCGTGCTGAACATTTTCTTGCCGGAAGAGTTCATAGAGCTGGAAGAAGATGAATTTGATCCGGAGTCCTCTACCCTCAAGGTGATGCAAGACCCGGACGTCACTAAATAGGAGCACCTTTGTATGCGCAAGCTCATGGTTGTAACGCTAATGCTGCTGACCTTGAGCGCCTGCGCGCTGTTCCCGCACCGTGACCCGGTGACCATCAACGTGGTGGGCATCGAACCGCTGCAAAGCCAGGAGCTGGAAGTGCGGTTCTTGGTGAAGCTGCGGGTGCAGAACCCCAATGAAACGGCGATCGACTACAACGGCGTGGCCCTGGACCTGGAAGTCAATGGCCACCCGTTGGCATCGGGAGTGAGCGATCAGGCCGGAAGCATCCCACGCTTTTCCGAGACGGTGCTGAAGGTGCCGGTGAGTGTTTCGGCGTTCTCGGTGTTGCGCCAGACCCTGGGCCTGAGCCAGACCCAGAGTTTGAACAACCTGCCCTACGTGCTGCGGGGCAAGCTGGCGGGCGGGCTGTTTGGCACCATGCGCTTCGTTGACCGCGGAACCCTGGACCTGTAGTGAGCGGGCTTGCCCCGCGCTGGGCGGCGAAGCCGCCCCAAACGGTCCGCCGCGGTGTATCAGAAAGACCGAGGCGTCTGGATTTGGGGCGGCTTCGCCCCCCAGCGAGGGCAAGCCCGCTCACTACAGGTTTTCAGCGGGTGCATGTCAGTCAGTGATAAAGCGCACCCCCGGCCTGGCCCGTTCATCCACGACCAACTCGAACACGTCCGGGCGGGCATAGTGCCCCACCACGTCGTAGTCATACCGCGCACGCACCAGCTCATCGGTATCGATCTGCGCCGTGAGCAACCCCGCCTCGCCCAGCAATGGCCCTGCCAGCACATCCCCCATCGGCCCGACAATCACGCTGCCACCGGCAATCAACGGCCGCTGCGCCGGCCAGTTGGCGATCTGCACACCTAACGCCTCGGGCGATGCCTGCACCTGACACGCACTGACCACAAAGCAGCGTCCCTCATGGGCGACATGACGCATGCTGACCTGCCACATCTCACGCTCGTCCACCGTCGGTGCGCACCACACCTCCACGCCCTTGGCGTACATCGCCGTGCGCAGCAGCGGCATCATGTTTTCCCAGCACACCGCACCGCCAACACGTCCGACCGCCGTGTCGATCACGGGTAACGTCGAGCCATCGCCCTTGCCCCAGATCAGCCGCTCGGTGCCGGTGGGCATCAGCTTGCGGTGCTTGGCCACCAGACCGCCTGCCGGTTCGAAGTACAACACGGTGCAATACAGGGTATTGCCACTGCGCTCGATCACACCAAGGACCAGGCTGGCGCCGGTACGCGCCGACAAGCCCGCCAGCGCGTCAGTCTCGGCGCCGGGCACGTCGATGGCATTGGCAAAATAGCGCGCAAAGGCCTCGCGCCCCTCCGGCAGCCGGTAGCCCAATTGCGTGCCGAAGCTTTCGCCCTTGGGATAGCCACCGAGCAACGCCTCGGGCATCACCACCAGTTGCGCGCCACTGCGCTGGATCTCGTCCTCGTAACCGAGGATTTGCGCAAGGGTGTCAGCCTTGCCGCCGGGCAAAGAACCGATTTGCAAAGCAGCTACAGTCGAAACAGGCATCACGATCACTCCGGAAAATGGGGTTGCCCATTCTCCCGCCAGCCTCGATCATGAATAAAGCCCAGTTCACTGCTGAATGATATGAGCCAAATGAATATCGCCAAGGTCGATCTGAACCTACTGAAAACCTTCGAAGCCCTGTACGACGAATCCAGCGCCAGCCGTGCGGCATTGCGCCTGGGCGTCACGCAATCGGCCGTCAGCGCCGGGCTGCGGCGCTTGCGTGAGGTGTATGAGGATCAGTTATTCGTGCGCACCGGCCGCGGGTTGGCGCCGACCTTGCGCGCCAATCAACTGAAACCGCTGATCAGCGAGGCCCTGGAACGCTGCCGGCAAAGCCTGGCCATGGTCAACCCGGATAACCAGCAATATCAGGGGCGCTCGGTGGTGCTGGGTTTGTCCGATGACTTCGAAATCGCTTACGGCCGCCGGCTGATACAAGCCATCGCACAACGGGCGCCGAAACTGCGGGTGATTTTCCGTCAGACCCACAGCCAGATCGTCGCCGGCGCCCTACTCGACCGCAGCCTGGACCTGGCGATCACGGCGGGCGGCTTTGCCCAGGGCAGGCTGAGCCGCCAGGTGTTGGGAGAAGGTGATTACCGCTGCCTGCTGGACTCGGACCAGGCGGGCATCAGCCTGGACGAGTTCGTCAGCCGCGAGCATGTGCTGGTGTCATCCGGCGGGTTTATCGGGATTACCGACGAGGGCTTGGCGGCCCAGGGTTTGAGCCGCCAGGTGTGTGCGTCCACCAGCCACTTTGCCGCGCTGCCGTTTCTGCTCAAGGGCAGCCAGGCGGTAGCGACCATTCCGGGGCATGCGGCGCAGGCCATCGCGCAGATGAGCGGCCTGCGTATGCTGCCGTGCCCGCTGGCGTTGCCGCGCTACCCGGTGGAACTGGGCTGGCGCACCCAGGCACAGCTGGATCCGATGTTACTGAAAGTGCGTGAAGCGATCGTGGCGAGCTTTATTTAGCCGCTGCCATCAACTTGTTGACCTCACTGCGCACCATGTTGGAAAACTCCGGCGGCGACATGCCGTCGAGTTCGGCGCGGACCCACTCGGCCCATTTACCCTTGCGCTTGGCACGCTCGCCGAACAAGCGCGCCGCTTCGCCCTTGGCCTTGCCCAGGTTGGTTTGCCACAGGTCGTAGAGGCGCGACTTTTCATCTTCCAGCTCGGCACGTTCGGCGAGGGTCTTGTTGGCCAGATTGAAGCTCATGTTGAAATACCTGCTGCACAAATAGGCGACATCTTACACTGTAGGTCCAAATTTCCTGATTCGGATTTTGCCCAAGACCCGGCGGCGGCAAAAAAAACGCAACTTTTGCCGCCGCCCGATACTCCATTGTTCACTGTCACATTCACTCGCAAGGAGTCACACAATGGCCCGCAAAACCGCTGCCCAAGCCGTCGAAGACCAAATCAAGGACCAAGCCTTCAGCGAACTGACCGCGCTGATCGAAGAATCGGACAAACTGCTCAAAAGCAGCGCATCCCTGGTGGGCGAAGAAGGCGAAACCCTGCGCGAGCAGGTTGCCATCAAGCTCAAGCAGGCGCTGGACTCGGTGTCCAGCGTGCGTGAACGCAGCAAGCCGGTGGTCGATGCCACCGAAACCTACATCGGTGGCCACCCTTGGCAGACCGTGGCCATTTCCGCAGGCTTTGGCCTGGTGGTCGGCCTGTTGCTCGGTCGCCGCAACTGAGTACGCCGGGCTGCGCCACTGGCGCAGCCCGCTTTCACGCTTCGGCCAGCGCCTGCAACTCGTGCAATTGCTGCGCCTCGATCTCGATCCCCTGCTCCAGCGACTTCGCCCGCGTGCGATGGCGCCGATCCCCCGGCAACCGCCGCAACCCCGCCGCATGCATCTGCCGCACCAGTTCCTGGCTGCGCTCGGCGAACGCCTGGCCGCTGGTTTTGCTCGGGTCGATCACGATCAACAGTTGGCCGGTCCAGGGCGTACGTGCGCCGGGGTGATCGGACCAATCGAACTCGAAGGAAAAATTGCCGCCGGTCAACGCTGCCGCGAGCAACTCCACCATCATCGACAACGCCGAGCCCTTGTGGCCACCGAACGGCAGCAAGGCGCCGCCTTCAAGAATGGCTCTGGGGTCCTGGGTCGGCTGGCCAAGGCCATCCACGCCCATGCCCGGCGGCAGGCGTTCGCCCTTGCGTGCGGCGATCTGCACGTCGCCATGGGCGATCGCACTGGTGGCCAGGTCGAACACAATCGGCAGACCGTCGGCACGCGGCGCGGCAAAGGCGATGGGGTTGGTGCCGAACAGCGGACGGTCGGCGCCGTGGGGCACCACGCAGGTCATGCTGTTGACCACGCTCAATGCCACCAGGCCTTCTTCGGCGAACGGTTCGACGTCCGGCCACAAGGCCGCAAAGTGATGGGAGTTATGAATCGCCAGCAACGCGATCCCGGCACTGCGGGCCTTCGCCACCAGCAGTGCCCTCGCCGCTTCCAGCGCCGGCTGGGCAAACCCGTTGCCGGCGTCGACCCTGACAAACCCCGAGGCCACATCGGTAACGACGGGCTCGGCCTTGCCGTTCACCCAGCCGCTGGCCAGGGTACTGAGGTAGCCGGGGATACGGAAAATGCCGTGGCTGTGCGCGCCGTCGCGCTCGGCCATCGCGCAGTTGTGCGCCAGCACGGCCGCCACGTGGGGCGAGGTGCCATGGCGTTCGAAAATGCGTTGCAGCAGTGCCACCAGGTCGGTGAAGCGGATACGAGCATGGGAACTGCCAAGTTGCGAGGACTGCGCAGACATCTGTAGCTCCGATTTTATGATTGGAAGGGGCGACAAGACTGGAAACCCAGGCCTGGGATTAAACAACGCCGACAGCACAGGCTGTCAATCGCCGTTTGATAACCCATCGGGATTTGCAGCAGTTATCTACCGCCGTATGCCAAGCCGAGGCTCCTACCCTGCCGCTCCAGACGCTGACCGACACGGAGCAAACGATGGCGCGCGTAACCCCACCCTATTTTTTCAACGAGTTCCTGCAGCCAGTCAGGAGGAAACAGCCAACCGAGCGCGAACAAGCCCTGGGTTTGACACTCAACGACCTCGACTGGCTGCACACGCTGTACTACGCCACCGATCACGCCCGCCAGAACACCGAACTGCGCAAGTACCCCATGCAAGTGGAGAAATTGCAGGTCAGCATGAAGGACCAGCCCGCGCTCCCACTGGCTGGGGCATTCATCATGAGCCCCAGCCCCGATGGCCAGAAGGCATTGCTGTACACGCCCTATGGCGGGATTGAGGTATTCGACAGCCGCGACGAGCTACTTACAGAGTTAAACAAGCGCATCAATATACAAAGCCAACGTACTGATTTAATTATTTTTTTATCAATATCTCAGCGTGCCAGATTCACCCCAGACCAGCCCTGCACCCTGACATCTTCGATCATCGACGGCGCCGTCATGCAGGATCAGGAGCATACCCTGCAGGCCTGCCAGCATCAGAATGCGCAGGACATGCTGGCGCAATTGCGCACCACGCCAACCCTGTCATGGATGCTCGATACGCTGCTCGGCATCATGGCGCGCTCGTACTTCTCCGGCCTGGATCAGCGCGATACACGCGTCAACACACGCCACCAAGACGCTTCGCAGTGGACCAGTTCTGTCCCTTTGAGTGAGGTGTTGTTGCAGTTCTACCTCAAGCAGGCGTGGCCCGGCAGCCAAACGCGCACATTCACCAACCCACGGCATGACACTCACGCCTTCACCGCCGCGCAGCTGGCAGCCGATCAGCGGCAGTGGGAAAGCCTGATCGAACAAACCGCCGGGATTCTGTCCAAACTGCTGAGCAGCCTGTTGCTGACGTGGTGGAATGAAGACATCGGCGGCGGCCGCTCACGGCTGGGGCTGTTTGCCCAGGTGATGAGTGACAAGTTCCGCGTCGACCTGCTGCTCAAGCGCCAGAACGGCATCCTGTCGGCCGAGGAAAGCCACCAACTGCTCGCCACCTTTCTTCCGGACCAGGCTGCACGCAGCGCCTGGCACGCACACCTGAACATCGACAAGGTGAAGATCCACGCGCCTTATCAACATTACGTGGAACTGGCTGCCACGTTGTTGATCAATGACACCCACGCCTACCTGTACACCCAGTCGCGCGGGTTGCAGCTGCTCAAGGACCTCGCCGACCTCAACGATACGCTGCTCGAGATGCTCAAGGCCGCCGGGCATCAGGATGAACTGCTCAACTTTCTGTCGCTGGACGAACGCAGCGTGTACATCGGCATGGATCAAGTGCAGATCAGCGGCGTGCCGGTACTCGCAGACGTGTTCGGCGAAATGGTTCAGGACATCGCCGCCAAACAATTGAGCAACCTGGAGCACGCCCTCGCGGTATATCGACGCAGTGAAGGGGCGGTGGACCTGGCAGCGTTGCTCGACTGTGCGCTGGACCTGCGCCACATGCTCGACAGTCGCTTGCTGGCGCTGGACGCGCAGGGACGCTGGAGCGCACACCCTGTCTCCAGCGACAACGGCCGCCCTTCCACGGTGCAAGCCGAACGTGCCAAACAACAGTTGCTCACTTTGCGCGCCGCCGACGCGGCACTGGCGATGCGCCGGCGCGAGCACCCCACGTTACGCACGCTGGCGACACAGGCGTTGGACAAAGAGTTGAACGAGCGCTCGCTGGCCTTGCACGCCGATGACGTCTACGTGAACACCTACGCCACCGAAGCCCGGCAAAAGGAAGACCGCAAGCCCCTGACCTCTGTGAGCATGGTCGATCACTTTATCCAGCGCTTGAGTCATGCAGCCCCACCTGTGGAAGAGACGCCGCAGTTAGGGTTCTATGGCAAACACCGCGCCGGCTTCTCCAGCCGCTGGAACAGCTTGAACGGTACAACCTTCAATGCGGTGATCGAACAGACCCTGGCGCCGTTCAGCAATCACGACATCCGCATGCTGCCGCGCCTGTTCCTGCGAAGCCATCAAGATGCCTTGAACGACGCGCTGATGCTGGGCTTGCGCAGTGAAGCCGAGCTGCGGCTGCTGAACAAAACCCTAAGCCCGGCGAGCCAGGCGATTGTCGACACGGTGTTGCGCCCCGATAGCATGACCCGCGTCAAACGGCACGGCCTCAAGGGCTTTCTGCCGGATGCGTTTGGCTTGACCCTCAAGGTCGGCACCGACGAGCGTGCGCACGCCCTGGCCAACTGCTTTGTACTCACGGAACGCGGTGGCCTGGACCCGGACCATTCGGGGCAAGCCGTGCTCTGGACCCCGCAACTGGGACATGAAGCGTTCGTATCGGTGCAGGCCCTGCGCGACAGTCTCGCGGTGCGCCTGTCAACCGCCGATGACCGTTTGATGCTGCTGGATAACCTGCCGATCGGCCTGCGCTGGCCTCATCAAACCTTCCAGCTCGGCCCGCTGCAACGTATCGACGAACACTTCCTGGAAAATCGCCAGCAGAGCTACCTCGATTACAGCCTCAACGCCATCGACTACTGGCTCGCCGCGCCGCTGGGGCCCCGACAGTTACAGGACTGCCTGGACAACCAAATGCTGCGTGCAGCACCTTCCAACCTGGGCCGCGCCACCGACATCGCCCGTGCGATGGTTCTGCAACAAGCATTGCCCGTCTGGCTGGGCATGGCGTCAGCCCAGGAGCAACAGCGGCATGCCGAGCTGCTTGAGCAATACCGCCTCAGTGCCCCCGATGACCGGGATTACCTGCACGCCCTGCCGCCCCTGCGCGACCACGTCGCCAGCGCCTTGCGCGCCCTGCTCAACGCTCGGTTTGACGGCTTCGGGCTGGACCCGGATGACATCCTGATCCCCACGCGAGTCATGCTCAACGGCCATAGCCAGAGCCTCACCGATTTTGCCCAACGCCACCTGCCACACCTGCTGGCCGACACGCTCAAACCGTTTTCGCGCACCCGCACACCCCTGCCCCCGACCCTGGACGGTGCGGCGCTGGTGCAGTTGATTCGCCAGTTGGACATCGCCAAGACTTACCGCGCCTTGCTCGATACCCACCTGAGCGCAGACACCGAAGATGCCCGTAAGCGCAAAGCGTTGTTCTGCCAGCAGCTACCGTGGCAGCTGTTGAGCCATGCCCACGAAGAAAAACTCGAAGAACGCTTGAGTGCGACGGCCTGGAGCTTTGTGCAACAGGTCTTTGATATGCCGGATGCCATAGCACGGGCGAGTGTCAGCGGGGTGACCGCGATGATTCGGCCACTGGAACTGGTGGCCACGCCTGGCGCGACGCCGGCCAGGGCCCGGGGCATTTACCTGATCGGCCCACACACCGGGGCCTCCGGGCCCCAGGTGCTGTACGCCCCCTACTGCCCGACGCAGACATTGACAGAGTTCCCCCGCGAGGAGGACCTGCTCGACCAACTCAACCGTCCGGGACCTTTGCAGGACTGGGTAATTCGCCAACTGGACGATCCCCAGCGCGCCACCTATCGGCATTTGATGCAGGCGCACGCGCGCAGCCCTTCCAGCGATCTGGGCCTGGCCTCGTCGCCGGTGCGCGGCAACCTGCTGCCGCTGCTGTTCGATGACAACACGCAACAGCTGGCAAGAATGCTTGGCAGCCAATTTGACCCCAACGGCAAGAGTGCCTGGGACGCTGTCACCAGCCTGTTCGGCAAGGGTATACCCATGGCCCTGCAATTTATCAGCGGCAAGCTTCAGTACCCGCTTGCGGTGTGGCGCAGCTACAAGCTGTTCAAGGCGTCAGCGGAAAGCTTGCAAAACCAACGCTGGGCCGAAGGCATGAGACCCTTCATCCAGGGCGTGGCGACCCTGGCCTTACTGCGCAGTCGCCTCGACCAGCCGTTCAAGCCACGCCATCCTCCCGCCGGCCCCGCGCCCGAGATGCCGGATGAAGCCGGCCCTGGCGCAGCAACCACCCTGGAGACCCTGGACATCACCGACCCTTTGCGCACCCGATTGCGGCACTTTGAAAATGTCGATATTTCACTGATAGACCTGCAACGTCGCGCCCCGCAGCAACCGTACTCGCACCCTGTGAGCAAGCGGACCTACGTACCAGTGGCGGGCAAGGTGTACCCGGTGACGAAAGCCGGCGCGCGTTGGCGGATTGTCCTCGACGAAGAAATAGGCCCGTATGTCGAACGCAACGCACGAGGTGAATGGGTGTTCGACCTATCCCAACACCATCCACGCCTCGGCCCGACGTTGTCGCGTTACATCGGCCGCAGGCAAACCCGTTCGGCTGAGCGCGATGCCATCAATATCGAGGCCGTCGGGCTACCGGCCATCACCGCGCTCTCGCCGTGGAAGGCCCAGTGCATCAACGAAGGCCTCAACGTCGCGACGTATTACGCGGTGACCTGCAAGCGCAATATCGTGCAGTTCGCCACGGCCCCTAAACCGGGCTCGCGCGTCGGCTTGTTCCTGACCGAGATGTTCGGGGTGCTGAGCTTCAGCCCCTCGCAACTGCAAAAAATCGAGCAGCGCGTGGACGAGATACTCGATGCGCTGGTAGACCCGACCCTGACCAACCTCGACTCAGGTCGATTTGTCACCGGCACCGCACGCTGGAGCCCGCGGGACACCTACGCATTCACCCTGCCAGATGATGTGCAGAAAAAAATCTACCTGCTGGATCGCTTTTTCGACCCGCAGATGGACGTGTATGAGAACCGCTTGAAAACACCATTCAACATCTCTGCCCACGCCCGCGCGACGATCATCATGCATGAGATCTCGCACTTCAAATGCAACACCGAAGACCTGGCCTACCTGGACAGCATGCGTCCGTTCCACGACCTGATCAACGTCGGCACCCTGCACGGCCAGTTGCTGTACACCGACCTGTCGGACTTGCGCACCACCGCCTTGTCGACGCTGACGCCAGCGAGCCTGTTATTCAAGACCTGGGACAGTCTGTCGCAACGCTGGGAAGACCTGGGTCGATTTGGCGGGGTGCACGGGCGCGACCGGGTGTTCAAACTGACCGGCGCGAAGACGCTGGATGATGCGCGGCATATCTTCATGAGTGACGCGGACAAGCGTATCGATACGATCCTGGCCAATGCCGATTCGCTGACGTACCTGATCAGTCACTTGGGGCGCGAGTTGGATGAGGGGGCCTGAAACGGCCCCCTGGAGGGCGTCAGTCTTTCTGGTCGCGCAGGATATTGCCGGAGGCGCCATCGATGCGCGCTTCATAGACGGTGCCATCGGATTTGCGGCCTTTGACTTCCCAGTAGCCATTGTCATCGGCTTCGGCCGCATAGACCTCGATATAACCGGCCTTTGTCTTGGCGACTTCGATCGCCTTTTCAATCGGGATCCAGCCCGCCCCCGGCTTGTCCGCCAAGGCGGCGCCAGCGCTGAGCAGCGCGGAGGTTGCACACAGGGCGACTAAGGTTTTCTTCAGCATATTCGTTCTCCATTGTAAGAATGTCCTGAGATTTTTAGGCAGCCACAAACGAGAATAAGTTCCAATTGGCGTGCAATCACCATGATGGCAGTTCTCGGCCCATGCCTGGGAGGTTAGAATGTGGGAAATCAGGACGTTTAAATGACAGAAAAGTCTCTTTCAGAAGCCGAATATGACGCGATCACCGACGCCGCCGCGCATTGGTGCATGCGTTTGCACGCGCACGATTGCACGCCCGCCGAGCGTCAGGCTTTTGAACAGTGGCACGATGCTGATCCGCTGCACGCCTTTGAATACGCGGCCATGCTGGAGATCTGGGACGTTGCCGACCACCTGCCGCGCAACGAAGCCTTGGCAGCGGTAGTGCCGTTCAAGCCCCGCAGGCGTCTGCGCCAGTACGCGATAGCCGCGGCAATCTGCCTGGCGGCGCTGCCCGTGGCGGCGTTCACCGGCTGGGAAGCCGGCTGGCTGC
This sequence comes from Pseudomonas sp. FP2335, assembly GCF_030687535.1. Taxonomy (NCBI): domain Bacteria; kingdom Pseudomonadati; phylum Pseudomonadota; class Gammaproteobacteria; order Pseudomonadales; family Pseudomonadaceae; genus Pseudomonas; species Pseudomonas sp. FP2335. The sequence goes on along the minus strand of NZ_CP117437.1, from coordinate 2,594,516 downwards.
CGAGTTCCTACGAACGCTTCGAGGCGTCCACCGGCTTGCGCCAAGTGACCTTGGGTGACGGCAGCCAGGTGGAGTTGAACCTGGGCACCGAGCTGGTCTTCAGCAATTACAAGGATCAGCGCCGGGTCGTCCTGAAAAAAGGCGAGGCGTTTTTCAAGGTCAGCCATGACAGCACCCATCCATTCATCGTACGCGCTGGCGAAGGTCAGGTACGCGTAACCGGCACGCAGTTCAACGTCTGGAAGTACGAAGATCAGGTGCGGGTGATGCTACTCGAAGGCTCGGTACAGATCGCCAGCGATCAGGTGCACGGCAGCGTACCGCTGACGCCGGGCATGCAGGCCAGTTATCGCCTGGGCGACGCGACACCGCAGGTCCAGGCGTTCAACGCCAATGACACGGCCCTGGCCTGGCGCCAGGGCAAGCTGGTGCTCGACAACCTGGCGTTGGCCGACGCGTTGCCGCTGATCAACCGCTACCTCAACAAGGCGGTGATGCTGGCCGATGCCAACACTGGCGCGATCCGCATCGGCGGTATCTACAACATCAATGAAGTCAACAATCTCATCCCCTCGCTGCCCAAGGTCCTGCCGGTCTACCTGACCCAGAACCAGGACGGCAATCCCGTACTCAATTCCATCCCGCGTAAAGCGCCGAAAGGCTGAGCCCTGCCTGCAGGACCGGGCGCCCTTGCGTCTGCAGTGTCCATTTTTGAAACACCTCCCTGCCCTGAACCGCCCATGCAGCGCGGATTCACGGTTTTGTCATGTGTGCTGTTACAGCGCTGATACAGCTGGGTGAAACGTTTACGGTGTGGCCGGCGGTGGGCACCTGGCGGGCAGGTGTCTCATCCGTGAAACAGCGCCGATAGCACTTTGCTGCGTGAAATACGCAAGCCATTGAATAACAACAACAATTAAAAAGCGGCACGCCTTCTGCTCTATCCCTTACAGCGCTGTTTAGGGTCAGCGCGAAGAACAAGGAATATCGCCGTGATCACATTCACTCAAGGTTCGATGAACGTTCTGCTGATCAGCTGTGTACTCAGCGTTGGTATCAGTGTTCCGAGCTATGCGGGTGACGGTGTGATCGTGACCGGCCGCGACGTCCAGGCGCACATGTATGGCCGCGCGTCCTTCGGGCCCGATCCTTATCCCAACACGGCGAATGCCAATCCCAGCAAAGACATTCTGAACGCCATGTCCGGCGAATTGACTGACCGTGACTTTGGCGGCGTCAACAGCGGCTTGGGCATCACTCGCACGGCACTGCAGCCAACCGGCAATTTCTCCGGTGTCAGTGCGACGCAGAACAGCATGTCCACCCTCGGCGCCGGCGCTTCCTCCGGCCACGGCTCGGGCAGCAGCATGGGCGGGCAGATCAGCGATTCGATCCAGCGCGGCATGGCGCCCTTGAACAATCTCGGCAACATGCTGGGGGGCAAACAATGAACCGTTCCCTGCTCCTTCTCGCGCTGCTGGGCAGTGCCTGCGCCATGGCCGACAACAGCGCCGTGATCAACAACAGCGGCACTGACTACACCGGCAATTTATCGGTCAACCAAGCGGCCGGTAATCAGCAGCAACAGGCCAACAACCGGGCGATCACGCTCGGTGGCCAGGCCAGCACACTCAATATCCAGAGAATGGATGGCAGTGTTGACCCGTCCACGAACGCCAAGGCGGCGATTCAGGGCAACTCTTTTACCAACGGCAACGGTGTACTGGGCGTCAACCAGTCGGCCGGGGCCAATAACCAACAAGTCAATGCCGTGCGGATCAGCGTAAACCCTGCCCCGCAAAGCATCGACGACAGCGTCCTGGTGCAACAGAACACCACGACGCTGGCGACCGACTCAGGGCTCACCCCCACCACTGGCAGCCGCCAGGTCGTGACAAGCGACCAGGCCTTCACCGGCAGCCGAGGAGTGATACAGGTGAACCAGAGTGCCGGGGTGGGGAACCGAGTGGCTAACACCCTGGGCATCACTATCAAGTAACTGCTTGATAGCACTAGTTAGACCGTACCAACACTTAACCAACTAATTAGAAGCAAGGAGAAACACCATGAAACCTCAAATGGCTCTGAAACCAATGGTTTTCGCTCTCGCCGCACTGATGGCAGCAGCTGCTCAAGCAGGTGGTGGTGGCTGGCACCCAGCTCCGCAACCCACTGGCGTGGTTGCCTCCGTGGTGACCGATGTGCAAAACAGCATCGGTAACAAGTTTGACGACACCAAGACCGAAAACAACGCCTCTGCCGATAACTCGGTAACCGAAAACAGCGGTAACACCGGGGTTAACGTCCAGGCTGGCAGCGGCAACCAAGCAGACAACTCTGGCGCGATCTCCAGTGCCAAAGGCGACTTTGCCACCGTGTTCGCTGTAGTCGATGTGAACCAAAACAGCGGGTTGAACAACTTCGTCAACAAAGGCACGCAAAACAACACCTCGCTGGACAACGCCGTTAACCATAACTCCGGCAACGTGGGCTACAACGGTCAGTCCGGCCAAGGCAACCAAGGCAAAAACAACCTGGCAATCACCACGGCTGATGGCAAAAACATCGCTGCAGCTGCCAACACCGAGCAAAACTCGCTCGGCAACAACTACCTGAATGCTGCCGCTACCAGCCACGGGTACGGTTGGGGCAACAAGGCTCAATACGTATCTAACAACTCCAGTGCCGACAACTCGATCAACCGCAACTCCGGCAACGTGGGTGTGAACCTGCAATCGGGTTCGGGTAACCAAGGCAGCAACAGCCTGTCTGTTGGCCAAGGTTGCAGCGTCTGCCAAAGCGGCGTGCGCTTCTGATGCAACGGGGCCTTGGAAACAAGGCCCTTTTTTATTCCAGTGTCCAACAGGTCATACGATCATGCGCCTCGCGACCCTCAGCCTCCTGATGTTGCTCACCGGCCCGGCCTGGGCAGGCAACATGGCGATTTCCGCCATGCCTGGCGGTGCAGTCATCTTCAAGAAGGTCGAGAGCATCCGTGAGCGCCGGTTCGCCAACCTGGTGGAACAGAAAACCGATTTCAGCTGCGGTGCCGCGGCACTCGCCACCATCCTGCGCCAGGGCTATTGGCTCGACGTAGACGAAGATCACGTCATCAAAGGCATGTTGGTCAACGCCGACCAGGATCTGGTCCGCACCCAGGGCTTTTCGATGCTGGACATGAAGCGCTACCTCGAAAGCATCGGCATGCGTGCGCGGGGCTACAAAATTGCACCAGAGACCCTGGTGACCGTGAAGATCCCCGTGGTGGTCCTGCTGGAAATTCGTGGCTACAAGCACTTTGTGGTGATGCAGCGGGCCGACAAGGACTGGGTCTACATCGGCGACCCGGTACTGGGCCACAAACGCTACTCACACGACGACTTCGTCAAAGGCTGGAACGGCATCGTCTTCGCCGTACTGGGCGAAGGTTACGACAAGGCCAACGTCTTGCTCGACCCGCCCCTGCCGCTGACCGCCAAGAACCAGTTGAATGAGTTCAGGCCTGTCGGCGACGCCGAGCTGATGGACTTCGGTTTCATCCAAAGCGACTTCTTTTAACGAAGCGCAATAAGGAGCAGGACGCTCCAGGAGCAAAAGATGAACACTTACCGTTGGCTGACGGTCATGTGCCTGGCAGCCTCAATGCCCGCTTATGCTTCATCGGCGTTCAAGCCTATTGAACTCAAGGATTCGGAGATGTCCGAACTTCGCGGCCGTTATGTGATGCCAGGGCGAATCATCAGCTTTGGCATTGTCATGAGCAGCACCTGGACCAACGCCATCGGTGACACCATCACCGGCAAGGCCAGCATGCAGATCGACAAAACCACCATTACCCCGCAATTTTATGTGCAAACCACTGGCTCGTCTGGCACTGGTACCAACCAGAACACCGGCACCGGCACGGTAACCGGCGGCGCTGGCCTGGGCAGCGGCCAAGGCGTGACGCAGAGCGTACGCTCGGCAGGTGATGGCAACACCGCCTACAACAACGTCGGCATCACCATCAGCGACAACGGCTTCGCCCCCGCCAACATGGCGCAATCCGGGCAAGTACTGGCGGCGGGCGGCACGGTGACAGGGGCCAGTGCAGCCGGTCAGGTGAGCGTCTCGGCCAACAATGGCGGCTTGCAGATGGCGATCCAGGCCAATCACAACCAGGGCAACAGCCTCCAGAGTATTGGTGGCGGCACTGTGCTGCAAGGCACGGTACTGACCGGCAATACCAACTTCGTCAATAACATGACCCAACTTAACGTCGTGATGAACAATAACAGCCTGAACAACCCAGCCTTGAACTGCAATCTTGAACAACTCAAAGGCCTACGCACGCTCGGTTATTGAACTACGCTGACCCTCGACACTTTAGCATTCAGAAAAGGACGGCTTTTTCATGCATCGATCGTTATCGCTACGTGCGGTGGTCTGCTTAAGTACGCTCTTGCCCGCATCCGTTTTGTATGCAGCGCCAGATGCCGATATCGAGACCCTCAAACAGGAGCTTCTGCAACTTAAACAGCGGTACGAAGTGCAACAAAAAGCCTTGGCCGTGCTCGAACAGCGCGTACGCCAAGTGGAGGATCAGCCGGCCACACCGGCACCGAGGCGCCTGGCCAAGTCCCCTGCGGACTTCCAGAAAGCCAGCGGCGCTACCGTGGCAGGCACGGGCGCGGCAGCCGCATCCGGTGGCGCGGGCGGCGGTGGCAGTTCCTATGGCCAGTCGCTCAAGGACGATTCGGCGCCCGCACAAAGTGTGAGCAACCTCTACAACGAAGCCAGTGGCTTCTTTGGCAATGGCAAGTTCAGCTTTGAAACCGGTGTCACCTATGCACGTTACGATGCGCGCCAGTTGACCCTCAACGGTTTCCTGGCGCTGGACTCGATCTTCCTCGGCAATATCAACCTGGACCGGATCAAGGCCGACAACTGGACGCTGGACCTGACCGGGCGCTACAACGTCGACAACCGTTGGCAGTTCGACATAAACGTACCTGTGGTGTACCGCGAGTCGACTTATCAGTCGGCCGGCGCCGGCAACAATGCCACCGCCACGTCGGAAGAGTCGGTGACCCGCGACCCAACCATCGGTGACGTCAACTTTGGCGTGGCCTACAAATTCCTCGACGAAACGCCCAGCCTGCCGGATGCGGTGGTGTCGTTGCGGGTCAAGGCGCCTACGGGCAAAGAGCCGTTCGGGATCAAGCTGGTCAAGTCGGCCAACAACGACAACCTGTATGTGCCGGAGAACCTGCCGACGGGTAACGGTGTCTGGTCGGTTACGCCGGGCATTTCCCTGGTCAAGACCTTCGACCCAGCCGTGTTGTTTGGCTCGTTGTCCTACACCCACAACTTCCAGGGCTCGTTTGACGACATCAGCAGTGACGTCAATCAGAAAGTCGGCGGCAAGGTCAGCCTTGGCGACAGCTTCCAGCTCGGGGTTGGCGTAGCGTTTGCGTTGAACGAGAAGATGAGTATGTCGTTCTCGGTCTCCGACCTGATCCAGCGCAAGAGCAGGCTCAAGCCCAACGGTGGAGACTGGCAGTCGGTAGTGTCCAGCGATGCCAACGCCGGCTACTTCAACGTGGGGATGACGATTGCCGCGTCGGATAACCTGACGATCGTGCCGAACCTGGCGATCGGCATGACGGATGATGCACCGGACTTTACGTTCAGCCTGAAATTCCCGTATTACTTCTGACCGCTCACGACAAAAAAAGCCCCGCAACGATAAGGGTCGTTGCGGGGCTTTTCGTTTACCCGCCCTAGCGGATCTGGTGTTTGTGCAGCAACCGGTAGAACGTCGGCCGGGAAACCCCCAGCACACGGGCGGCGACACTCAGGTTGTCGCTGTGCCGGTTGAGCACATCGCACAGCGCCTGATGTTCGGCGCGGTGCTTGTAGTCCTCCAGTGTAGCCATCGGTGAAACAATTGCCTGCTCGCTTTGCAATCCCAGATCAGCGGCTTCGATCTGGCGCCCTTCGGCCAGTACCAGGCCGCGTCGCACGCGGTTGGCCAACTCGCGCACATTGCCCGGCCATGGGTGCTGGCCCAGTGCGGCCAATGCGTTTTCGCTGAAGCTGCGCGGGCGGCGTCCGGTTTCCTGGCTGTAGAACCGGGAAAAATGGTTGGCCAGCATCGGCACATCACCGTGGCGCTCGCGCAACGGCGCGGTCACCACTTGCAGAACGTTGAGCCGGTAATACAAGTCTTCGCGGAAAGTGCCCTTCTCCACCGCCGCCTCCAGGTCGACGTGGGTCGCGGCCAAGACCCGCACATCCACGGGGATGGGCTGGCTGCCGCCGACACGTTCGATCTGTTTTTCCTGGAGAAAACGCAGCAGGTTGGCTTGCAGCTCCATCGGCAAATCACCGATCTCATCGAGAAACAGCGTGCCGCCATTCGCCGCTTCGATGCGCCCGACCTTGCGTTGATGGGCGCCGGTGAACGCACCTTTCTCGTGCCCGAACAACTCGGACTGGATCAGGTGCTCCGGGATCGCCCCGCAATTTATCGCGACAAACGGTTTGGCGTGGCGTTGGGATTGACGGTGCAGGGTCTTGGCCGCGAGCTCCTTGCCTGTGCCGCTATCGCCGCGGATCAGCACCGGAGACTCCGTGGGCGCCAGCTTGGCGAGCAATTTGCGCAACTCGCGTATGGGACGGCTGTCACCCAGCAGCTCATGTTCAGGCCCGTCCACCGGGGTGGTGGCCTGACCACGCAACCGCGCCATGCCAAACGCGCGCCCCAGCGTGACCTGCACCCGGGCCACGTCGAAAGGCAAGGTATGGAAGTCGAAAAACCATTCGCAGACAAAATCACCGACGTTTTGCAGGCGCAGCACGTCCTGGCTGAGCACGGCGATCCATTCAGTGCCGCTGCGACTGATCAGCTCCTTGACTGCCTCGGGCCGCTCCAGATGATAAGGCTGCAAACGCAGCAAGCCGACATCACACGAGCGGTCTCCGACGGCTTCCAGGGCACAGCTGTCGACCTCCCACCCGGCCGTTCGTAAACCGGGCAACAACCCATGACAATCCTCACAAGGGTCAACCACCAGCAAGCGACGTTGCACAGGTGTAACAACCATGACTATTCCTTGACGCCAAAATTGTTAAAGTTATTTAGAAACAATGGTTTGTGGCTTCTGATAGCAACAGTAGCAAGATATTGACGCACGCCTTGTACCGTTTCGCTATAAGTGTTGGCAAAAAGCCAGCTCCCAACGCCAACGGCTAAAAAGTTACCATCCCGGAAAACTTTCATTGGGCTTTCAAAACAGCCGCTTACATGACACTCATCACGAAAGTTGGATTTTTCTTACACTAACATGTGACCCGTACCCCGCCATCGTGCATCAGTACAAGTAACTCGCCGTACGGCCCGCCCAACCGACGGCACTCCACTTGATTGGGCATTTAGAGAGACGACCCACATGAACGCCCCGCTCCGCATCAACGAAGCTCTTTTGATCGCAGACCGTGCCTTCCAACCCTTTCAATGCGTGGCCTGGCATGACGGCAATGGCGCCCTCAGCCTGAGCGTCATCGACCGCACCAACACGCGTATCGGCAGCAAGCAACTGTCGTCCAGCGCCTATACCGACCCGGCGCAACTGGAAGACCTGCTGTTGCAAGCCCGCGCCGAACTCGACAAAAGTGGCTATCAGCTTCAGTCCTGGGCCATGCCGGAGTAATTACTGGTCGGCGGGGTTGACGTCCTCGCCAAAGAACACCGTTTCGGCAACTTCTCGATCAATGTTGGAACGTAAAACATTGATCAGCAGCTGGTTGTTCGAGGTGCGTTGTTTCAACTTGTGGTAGCTGGCATTTCGATCAGCATATCGAAGTAGCAGTCCTCGGGAAAAGTGGTAACCAATGTTGCGCGCACTCTGATCTTCGTAGAAAAAACGTGCAAACCAGAGTTCGCGCCCTGAGGAACGCTGCCGCACCACAAATGGGCGAATCAACGGGTCATGGCTGTCCAGTTCCACCACGTCGATCAACCACGCCTTGTACAACGTCAAAAGGCCCTCCGATGTGGGGGCCCCGTGAAGGATCATGCGATTACGGGCCAGCGACGCCTGCTCCTGAAAGCGTATGACTTCGTCATACAGGGCACTGGGTGTGTTTTTGAAAAACTCCAGTAGTTCCTGATGCTTCGGCGAGGCCGCAGGTACTTTCAGTGCATCGATCAGCAAATCTCGTTGCCGGACCATCTTGTTCGCATAGTTCAACCACTCTCTGCGCACCAGCCGTGGTGAGAACCGAGCGAATGCCTCCATCTGGAGGAGCTGGGTAAACTGGTTTCCCGCGCCGCGCCACAAGCGATTGGCTTCACCGCCGATATTCGCCAGTTGCTCATGGGCAGCAAGCTCATCCGCAGCCTTCACAAGCGGTGCAGGCACTTCCCGCCACATCGGTTCCTCCTGCGTACCTTGCTGCTTGAAAGTCCAGATACTGCGGTGGTCAAAGGGTTCAAGCACGTCGACATAGGCTTGCACTTCACCCTCCTCCACGACACTGCGACGGTTGCCTATCACCCCACAGAAAGCGCGCCGTGCCGTGGGTGCCTGATTCCATCCAATAGTTGACCAATGCCTCTTGATAGCGCTCGAGCAACTGCGGGCCACGATCATTGATCAAGGCTTCCACGTCACTGCTTTTGACCTGCAGTGGAAGCGATGAATTCGGCTGCGCACTTTGTGCCAGGAACGTCCCGTCGGAATAGTCGACGAATGTCCCGGTGGCACATCGTTCGATCAACGCATCGACCAATGTCAGGCTGTTGTGGCCGGCCAGCTTGAAGGCCTTGCCGTCAAAGATGTAGACCGGCTCCATCAGCACCGGGTGAGACGGGTTGATAACCAACCACCGATATTGATTGCCCAAGCTTTGCTGCAAGACGGCAATTGCCACTTCTTGCAGCGTGGGGCAGGCAAGAAAATGGCGCCTGATTTGTGGTATCGGCTACAGCGAGAGCCCATTGAGGGCAGAGGATGCGTGCGTGGCCACGGGACGACTCCTTGTCGTGTCGTGGCGCCCCGTCGATCAGGGCGCCAAGGGCGGCCAGCAGTATCGAGGTATAACGCAGAGGGCCTGTGGTAGCTGTCTATCGCAGGCCGGCAGACAAGATGAAACGCTCGAAGGCTTCGGCAGCGCCATCCTCGACATGACTGCCGGTGACCACGCTGGCCTGACGCTTGACGGCCTCCTCGGCCTGCCCCATGGCAATCGACAACCCGGCCACCTGGAACATCGCCGGGTCATTGCCGCCATCCCCAATCGCCGCCGTTTGCTCCAGCGGCACTCCGAGGTGGGCGGCCAGGGTCTTCAACGCCTCGCCTTTGTTGGCCAGCATCGCCGTCACGTCCAGGTACACCGGCTGTGAACGCGAGACCTGCGCCAGCCCTTGCACCCTGGGCTGCAAATGCGCTTCCAGTTCAATCAAGCGTTGCGTATCGAGGCTGGCGGCGACGATTTTGTCGATGCGGTCCAGGTACGGCTCGAAACTCTCCACTACGACCGGGCCATAACCCAAGCCATCGGTCTCGCGCTGCACCATCGGCCCTGGTAGGTCGCGGCGCAGCCAGTCACCGTCGGCAAACACCCAGGTTTCGACGTCCGGCGCGGCCGAAAACAGCGCCAGGGCAATCAGCGCCGCTTCAGCAGGCAGATGATGGGCGACAAGCACGCTGCCATCAGGACTGATCAACGTGCCGCCATTGAAGCCGGCCACCGGAATATCGATACCGAAAGTCTCGACCATAGGCAGCATGGCCTTGGGCGGACGCCCGCTGGCCAGGCTGAAAAACACCCCGGCGGCGCGCAACGCACGTACCGTATCAACGGTGCGTTGGCTGGGCCGGTGATCGGGATGCAGCAGGGTGCCGTCCAGGTCGCTGAGGATAAAGCGGATGGGATGAATCGCGGCATCACTCATCCGAGGGAGTGCCATGTGCGGCCATCACGGGCCAGCAACGCGTCTGCCGCGGCGGGGCCATCTTCGCCGGCCTTGTAGGGCTGGATGCCGTCATCCTGCTTCCAGGCATCGAGGAACGGTTGCACCGCACGCCAGCCGTTTTCGATGTTGTCGGCACGCTGGAACAAGGTCTGGTCGCCGGTCATGCAGTCGTAGATCAAGGTTTCGTAGCCTGTCGACGGCTGCACTTCAAAGAAGTCCTTGTAGGCAAAACCCAGTTGGATATTGGCCATGTCCAGGGTCGGCCCAGGTTTTTTGGCCAGCAGGTCGAACCACATGCCTTCGTTCGGCTGGATCTGGATCTTCAGGTAGGTGGGCTTGAGCTCATCCACCTCGGTGTCGCGGAACTGCGCATAAGGCGCAGGCTTGAAGCAGATGACGATTTCGGTGTCGCGCACACTCATGCGCTTGCCGGTGCGCAGGTAGAACGGCACGCCAACCCAGCGCCAGTTGTCGATCATCACCTTGAGGGCGACAAAGGTCTCGGTACTGCTGTCGGGCGCGACGTTGGCTTCTTCGCGGTAACCGGGCAGTGGCTTGCCGCCGATTGCACCGGCGGTGTATTGCCCGCGTACCGAGTTGGCTCGCGCATCCTCCAGGGACCAGGGCCGCACGGCACCAATCACCTTGGCTTTTTCACCGCGCACCGCGTCGGCACCAAACGCAGCGGGAGGTTCCATGGCCACCATCGCCAGCAACTGGAACAAGTGATTGGGCACCATGTCGCGCAAGGTGCCGGTTTTTTCGAAGAAATTGCCCCGGGTTTCAACGCCGACGGTTTCGGCGGCGGTGATTTGCACGTGGTCAATGTAATGGTTGTTCCAGAATGCCTCGAACAGCACATTGGAAAAACGGCTGATGAGGATGTTCTGTACGGTTTCCTTGCCCAGGTAATGGTCGATGCGATAGATCTGCTTCTCGCTCATCACCTTGAGCAGGCTGGCGTTCAACGCTTCGGCGGTGGCCAGGTCGGAGCCGAAGGGTTTTTCGATGACCACGCGGCGAAAGCCATCCTCGGTTTCCGACAATAGCCCCGCGCTGCCCAGGCGCTGCGCCACTTCACTGAAGAAGCGCGGCGCGGTGGCCAGGTAGAACACCGCATTGGCGGTGCCGCTGTCGGCGATCTTCTTGCCGATGTCCACGTAGGTGCTGTCGTCGAGGAAGTCACCCTCGACGTAGCTGATGTTCTTGGCCAACTGGGCCCACAACTGTGGGTCCAGGGCATTGTCGGCATTGCCCTTGACCTTGCTGGCGGCCTCGGTGCGGATGAAGTCCTCGAGCTTCTTGGCAAAGTCGGCGTCGCTGATGGCGTTGTGATCAACGCCAACAATACGCAGGCCATCGCCCAGCAACCCATCTCGACTGAGGTTGTACAGCGCCGGCATCAGCAGGCGCTTGACCAGGTCGCCATGGGCGCCAAACAGAAACAATATGGTGGGTGGAGCGGGTTCGGCCTTGGACTTCTTGCCGTTGGCGGTCATTTTTTGGACGTCTCCACATGGCCACCAAAGCCGAAGCGCATGGCGGAAAGCATTTTGTCACCGTAGGTGCTCTGCTGGCGCGAACGGAAACGGGCGAACAACGAAGTGGACAGCACCGGCACCGGCACGGCTTGTTCCATGGCCGCTTCGATGGTCCAGCGGCCTTCGCCACTGTCGGCCACGGAGCCGGAGTAGCCGTCGAGTTTCGGGTCGGTGGCCAGGGCGTCGGCGGTCAGGTCCAGCAGCCAGGACGACACCACGCTGCCACGGCGCCAGACTTCGGCGATGTCGGCGACGTTGAGGTCAAAACGTTGATCTTCTGGGAGGTTGTCCGAGTTCTTGGTCTTGAGGATGTCGAAACCTTCGGCAAACGCCTGCATCATCCCGTATTCGATGCCGTTGTGGATCATCTTGACGAAGTGCCCGGAACCCGCGGGGCCTGCGTGGATGTAGCCTTGCTCGGCGCGCGGGTCAGCGCTGTCTTTGCGGTCTTTGGTACGCGGGATGTTGCCGATGCCCGGGGCCAGGGTCTTGAAGATCGGGTCCAGGCGCTGCACGGTTTCGGTGTCGCCGCCGATCATCATGCAATAGCCGCGCTCCAGGCCCCAGACGCCGCCGGACGTGCCGACGTCAACGTAGTGCAGGCCCTTTTCCGCCAGTGCCTTGCCGCGACGCACGTCATCCTTATAGTTGGTGTTGCCGCCGTCGATGATCACATCGCCAGCCTCCAGCAGCGTGCTCAGCTCATTGATGGTGTCTTCGGTGGGCGCGCCTGCTGGCAGCATGACCCATACGGCACGCGGCTGTTGCAGCCCGGCGACCAGTTCCTTGAGGCCGCCGACGCCAGTGGCGCCCTCTTCGCTCAAGGTTTTGACAAATGCTTCGTTACGGTCGAAAACAACGGTGGTATGCCCATTGAGCATCAGGCGCCGTGCAATATTCCCGCCCATGCGGCCTAGTCCGATAATCCCCAGTTGCATGTGCTGATGCTCCTAACTACTAAAAAAATGTGTGACATAGTTTATAGCGCAATGCGCCTAATGAGGATCAGAACCGCACAGATCCATTCAGTTTCATGACAAAAAAATAGCCATCGTTTCAACATCACGGCAGCGAAAGTCACACGACCACCAAAAATAAAAAAGTTCCCTTGCTGCAAAAAAGAATTCAGACTTGCTTCCGACTGATGCCGAGAACCTCGAATCAAGCGTTCTGGCACCGCGATCCACCGGCTATTTGCGAGGCAAGCAATGAGCACAGCACAGATGACCCGCCCTCCACAGACCCTCTACGTCACTGTCCGTCGCGATGAACTGCGCCAGTTGAAGGATGAGCGCGATCAATTGCAGCAGGAAGTGCTGCGCCTGCGTTCGCACCTGCAAGGCCAGCTCAGCCAAGCCCCAGCCCCGACACTGAGCGCCTCGTAAGGTAATCCTTACAAATAACTCACAAAGTTTTCACACCCCCTTCTCGATACTCCAGCCCCCAAGGGCCACCCCATGCAAGGGTGGCTTGTGTTGCGTGCGTCCCTGCACACAGCTGAAAAATAACCGGGTTGGAGCGCTGGATGGCGATGTTCAAACGCAGCACTAAGTCTGCGAAAGGCTTTGATTGGGCTGGCCTGTGCTGGCTGTTCCTGTTTTTCTGGTACTTTTCGGGCATTACTCAACTTCTGATCCAATTGACCGGCGTTTCCGGTTTTGCGGGCTTTCGTCAGGCGTTCTTCATGAGTGCGCTGTGGCTGGCCCCGTTGTTGATATTCCCGCGCCAAACCCGTTTGCTTTCCGCCTTGATTGGCGTGGTGCTGTGGGCCTGCTCCATGGCCAGCCTGGGTTATTTCTTCATCTACCAGCAGGAATTTTCCCAAAGCGTCATCTTCATCATGTTCGAGTCGAACATCTCTGAAGCCGGCGAATATGCCACCCAGTACTTCGCCTGGTGGATCGTGCTGGCGTTCATTGCCCACACCGCCGTGGCCATATTCCTCTGGACCCGTGTACGCCCGGTCTACCTGCCACGCGGACAGGCGTTGGTGGCGGCCGCCGCTATCGTAATTGCGATTGTCGGCTACCCACTGGTCAAGCAGATCGCCCGCAGCGACACCCTGGAAGAGGCCTTCGATCGCTTCGAAGCCCGTATCGAACCGGCGGTGCCGTGGCAGATGATCGTCGCCTATCACCGCTACACCCAGCAGTTGGACAATATGCAGGGCATGCTCGACAGCGCCAGCCAGATCCCGCCGCTGCGTAATCTGAAGGACAACATGGCCGGCCAACCGTCGACCCTGGTGCTGGTAATCGGCGAGTCCACCAACCGCCAGCGCATGAGCCTCTATGGCTACCCGCGCAACACCACACCGGAACTGGACAAGCTGCGCGATCAACTGGCGGTGTTCGACAACGTCATCACCCCGCGCCCCTACACCATCGAAGCGCTGCAACAGGTCCTCACCTTCGCCGACGAAGAGAACCCGGACCTGTACCTCAAGACCCCATCCATCGTCAGCGTGATGAAGCAGGCCGGTTACAAAACCTACTGGATCACCAACCAGCAGACCATGACCAAGCGCAACACCATGCTTACCACCTTCTCCGAACAAGCTGACGAGCAGGTGTACCTGAACAACAACCGCAACCAGAACGCCCGCCAGTACGACGGCGACGTGTTGCCACCGTTCGCCAAGGCCCTGGCCGACCCGGCGGAGCGCAAGTTCATCGTGGTGCACTTGCTCGGCACCCACATGAGCTACCAGTACCGTTACCCGCCGACCTTCGACAAGTTCACCGACCGCCAGGGCGTACCTGCCGGGATCAGCGACGACCAGTTGCCGACCTACAACAGCTACGACAATGCCGTGCTGTACAACGACTTCGTGGTGTCGAGCCTGATCAAGGACTACGCCAAGACCGACCCGAACGGCTTTTTGCTGTACCTCTCGGACCATGGCGAAGACGTATTCGATTCCGCCGGCCACACCACCCTGGGGCGCAACGAAGGCAAGCCGACGGCACCGATGTACACCATTCCGTTCATGGCCTACGCCTCGCCGAAATGGCGCGAAAGCCACGACTGGAGCTTTGCCGGCGACTTGCAGCGGCCCTACAGCAGCTCGCAGTTGATCCACACCTGGGCCGACCTGGCCGGGCTGAGTTTCGACGAACTGGACCATAGCAAGAGCCTGGTCAGCGACAGCTTCAAGGCGCGCCCACAGATGATCGGCAACCCGTACATGCGCCAGCAGAAGCCGTTGATTGATTTCAGTTTGATCAAACCGAAGAAGACCGAGCCTACGGATGTGGTGGCCAAGTAAACGACCGCTCGCAACAAAAAGATAACAATCATTCTCATTCAGCCCTAAAGTTCGGGCGCTCCTTTCGTCTTTGAGCCAAGGCCTTTTCTTACCGAGAAGGCCTCAAAGACGACAAGGAGTCTTCCGCGATGTTCGCGCCTTTTACCCGTTCCATGACCTTCTCCCTCGGCCTGTTCAGTGCCGCACTGAGCCCGCACCTGCTGGCTGAAACCGACCCCGACGCCACGCCGAGCAAGGCCCTGGAGCTGGGCAGCACCAGCATCACCGCCGAAGGCCTTGGCACCACCACCGAGCACACCGGGGCCTATACGACCGGCTCGATGAGCACCGCCACCCGGCTGAACCTGTCGATCAAGGAAACCCCGCAGTCGATCTCGGTGGTGACTCGCCAGCAGATGGATGATTTCAATCTCAATACACTGACTGATGTACTGCGCCAGACCACCGGGGTTACCGTCCAGCATCTGGATTCGGACCGGGCGGGCTACTCGTCGCGTGGCTACGGCATCGATAACTTCCAGATCGACGGCATGCTCAACACCTTCGGGCGCATGAAGTCAGACGCCGACACCATCATCTACGACCGTATTGAAGTGGTGCGGGGCGCCACCGGATTGACCACCGGCGCCGGCAACCCTTCGGCCACGGTCAACATGATCCGCAAACGCCCCACCGCCCAGTGGCAAGCCAAGACCGGCGTCAGCGGTGCCAGCCATGACAACTACTACAGCTACCTGGACGTCGGCGGCCCACTGGCATTTGATGGGCGCCTGCGTGGGCGTACGGTGCTGGCGTACCGCGACAGCAAGTCGTTTCGCGACAATTACGCGCTGCAACGGGAAGTCGGCTACGGCATTCTCGAAGGCGACCTGACAGACGACACCGTGGTCGCCGTAGGCTTCGATTACCAGAACAAACATGTGCAGGGCAGCTCCTGGGGCACCCTTCCCTATTGGAACAGCGACGGCAGCAAGGCACGACTCTCGCGCTCGGCCAACCTGGCGGCAGATTGGAGCTCCTGGCCACTCAAGGACAAGACCACCTTTGCCTCCATCGACCACAAGCTGTCGGCCGACTGGCGTCTCAAAGCCGCTTATACCCATCGACAAAGCGATACCGACGGCAAGGTGTATTACGGCGGTGCGGGCTTCCCCAATCCGGATGGCAGTGGCATGACCGCCTGGACCAACCAGATGGTCGGCACTTCGAAAATGGACGTGGTCGATTTGAATCTCAACGGCACCTATGCGCTGCTGGGTCGCGAGCATGAGCTGATGGTGGGTTACGGTGAGTCCCAGCAGCGCGATGCTTCGCCCTACCAGCGCTTCACCACGCCTGACGGCTACGAAACCATCGAGGACTGGAAGCACATGGGCGCCATCGCCAAGTTCCCCGACCGCACCACCAACCTTCAGGGCGAACACTCGCGCAAGAAACAGAAGGCCGGTTACCTCGCCACGCGCCTGAGCCTGACCGACAAACTGCACGCCGTGCTGGGCAGCCGTTATGGCAGTTGGGACATCGAAAGCGTGTCGCCGGAGTACGACGCCAGCTTCAACCTGACCAAAGCCACCAAAACCAGCCAGACCCACAACGACATGTGGACCCCCTACGCGGGCCTGCTGTACGACATCACGCCGCAGTACACCGTGTACGCCAGCTACACCGACATCTTCAACCCGCAAAGCGTGCGTGATGTCAGCCGCAAATACCTTGAGCCCGTGGTCGGCAGCAACTATGAGCTCGGCATCAAGGGCAGCCTGCTCAACGAGCGCGTAAACCTGGCCGCTGCGTATTTCTGGAGCACCCAGGACAACGTCGCCGAACTGGACAACGCAGCCGAACCAGACCCAGTGACCCGCGAACAGTTCTACACATCCAGCGGCAAAGGCAGCAAGGTCCAAGGGTTCGAGGCCGAGGTATCGGGCGAAGTGCTGCCCGACTGGAACCTCACGGCGGGCTACAGCTACACGCACTCGCTCAATGGTGATAAGCAACGCAACAACACCAACGTGCCGCTGAACATGCTCAAGGTGTCGACGTCCTACCGCCTGCCGGGCGAATGGCGCGGGCTGACAGTGGGTGGCGGAGTGAACTGGCAGAGTGATTTCTACCAGTTCGCCGACCGCCCCAGCGGTGGCCGGGACGATGAGGGCTACCTGAACACCGAACGCGCCAAGATCGTCCAACAGGCCTACACCGTCGTCAACTTGATGTCGCGCTACCAGTTCGACGAGCACGTGTCGGCTTCGGTGAACGTGAATAATCTATTCGATAAAAAGTACTACGAACGCGTCGGCTTTTATAACGGCGTGTATTGGGGCGACCCACGCTCTATTACACTGGCGCTGGACTGGAAACTTTAATCCCCCTGCCCTGCGGCGCTTCGAAATTTAACAAAAACGTTAAGTTTCGACGCCGCTCAGTTAAGCCTCTCTTAATCAAGCCTGCACATAATCGGCCCCACGAGTCTGGTCCAAGCGGACCGACACCCCTCAAAACCGACTGGGAATACCGACGATGAAACTCTCTACGCTGATGCTTGCAGGCTTGATGACCCTGACCTCTGCTGCCGCTTTTGCCGAAGGCGGCGCCGAGCGTTCGAAGGAGTTCTACGCCAACTTCAAGCTCATGCAAGAGCAGTCCAATGGCAAAGCCGAGCAAACTGCGGCCAATGACGCAAAACAACCAAAGCCTGAACAAGCGGCTCAACGCGGTGACGAGCAACAACCGAAGATTTAATCAACGCGCAACTCCCTTAGCCTTCCCGCTCCTTTGGCCAAGGTAAACTTGGCGCCAGATTCAGGCGCCTTTTTTTTGCACGCTTAACAACTCACTACTTACAACGGTTTATTCCAGAACAGCATGCGGCCGTGCGCCGGATCAAACTTCGAATCGTCAAAACCAAACTTCCGATACGCCGATTGTGCGACTGCATTGCCCTCAAGTACTTCCAGGGTAATCTTGCAGCAACCACGCTGACGGGCGATTTCTTCGACCTTCTGCAGCATTTTCTGGCTAAGACCCAAGCCACGGAACTGTTGCATCACCACCACATCATGGATGTTGACCAAGGGACGGCACGCAAAGGTCGAGAACCCCTCGAAGCAGTTGACCAACCCCGCCGGCTCACCGCCGACAAATGCCAGCACGCTGAATGCGTGTGGGCGCTTGGCCAGCTCGCCAGGCAGTTGCAGCAACAGGTCGGCAGGCAAGCTGTGACCGCCCCCCATCGGGTCTTCGGCGTAATGGTTGAGTACCAGGCTGATGGCCTCGGCGTGCACGGTATTGGTGTAGCTGGCTTGCAGCACCAGAATGTCTGGAGTGTCCATTGCCTTCCTCGATCGCGACAACACGGGAATCGTCTCCCTTTGAGGCGAACGATTGTATGCGCGGCGCAGGCTATAGATGAAGGAGATTTACTACCAATACCCGACAGAAACGGCACAGGTTGTGCGCATCCACACGCACCAACAAGGCAGTGCGCGGATTTTTTCTCACATGCCAAAGCGCTGCAACTGCATCTCCTGCAAACGGCTGAGTGTGCGACGAAATGCAAATTCCAGGTAGCCTTCGGTGTAAAGACACTCCAAAGGCACCGCCGCCTCGATGAACAACGGCACCTTGCGGTCGTAGCACTCATCCACCAGCGCAATGAAACGCCGCACGCTGTCATCGTGTACCGACAGTTCGGGTAGCTCCCGATCCCCCGCCGCCACCCGCTGTGCACCGTCCTCAGTGCCACGTGCAATGCGTCCCGGACGCTTCTGCGCGCTCAGGTTGGGCACCTCGCCCACCAAGATCGCACGGTAACGATCACACAACTGCATGAAATCCATGGCCGACAGCGGTTGCTCGCATAGGTCGGCATAACGGCACCAGAGCACGGTCTCGCTGGCCTGCACTGCCATGATCGAACGATAACCGACGCTGACCGCCCCCTTGCTGACGGCTTGCCCTTCACTCAAGTGCTTGAACACCTCGGCCAAGGCCTCGGGCCGATTCACCCAATAACGTTGCAGCCCGGTGCCAGGGTGTAGACGGTGATCCTCAGCGCCGTCCACTGCCACCACCTGCATATGCTGTTTGATCGCCGCGATACCCGGCAGGAAACGCTCGCGGTTGAACCCGCCGGCGTACAACTGGTCGGGCGGCTGGTTGGATGTGCAGACCATCACCACCCCCTCGTCAAACATCACCTGGAACAGGCGACCCAGGATGATGGCGTCACCAATATCATTGACGAACAGCTCGTCAAAACACAGCACGCGCACCTCCCGGGCCAACTCTCGGGCCAGGGCTTGCAAGGGATCGTGGATACCCGTGAGCTGAAACGAGCGCTGGTGCACCCAGCCCATGAAGTGATGAAAATGCTGGCGCCGCGCCGGCACGCGCAGGCTTTGATAGAACTGGTCCATCAGCCAGGTCTTGCCACGCCCCACCGGCCCCCACAGGTAAACCCCGGCGACGTGTGAACGGCCTTGATGCAGCGCCTCGTGACACGCTTGCAAAGCCTCCACCGCCCGACGCTGGGCGTCGTCGGTGACGAAGCCCTGCTCGGCGATGGCGTGCTGATAGGCGGCCAGTGGCGAATCAAATGCCATGGGCTTTACGCAAGGCTCTTGCTGACCACCTCGAACACGTCGCTCGACAACTCACCCGAGGCGCGAATGCGCTCCAGCTCGGCCTTCATCAGCGCCTGACGTGCGCTGTCATACTTGCGCCAGCGGGTCAGCGGCGCCAATTGACGCGAAGCAATCTGCGGGTTGAACCCGTTCAACTGGATCACCAGATCCGCCAGGAAGCGATAGCCCGAGCCATCTGCCGCGTGGAAGTTGATCAGGTTCTGCCCGGCAAACGCGCCAATCAATGCACGCACCTTGTTCGGGTTCTTCAGGGTGAACGCCGGGTGCTCCATCAACGCCCGCACCCGCGCCAACCCGCCGGGCAAGGTGCTGCCGGCCTGGACGCTGAACCACTGGTCCATGACCAGCGGGTTGTCCTTGAAGTTCTCGGCAAATACCGCCAATGCCTGGGCCTTCTCGGCGTCAAACGGCGAATTGACCAACACCGCCAGTGCGGTCAGGCGCTCGGTCATGTTGTCGCTGGCGTCGAACTGCTCCAACGTCGCAGCCAACACCTCGGGCTTGCCGCTGAGCATCAGGTAGGACAACGCAATATTCTGCAAAGCACGACGGGCAAAGTGCTCGGCCGCGGCCACGTAAGGGGTCTTCTTCGACAGCTCGCGATTGGCCTGGTAACGCAGCCACAAGGCGTCATGCAGCTTGTCCGCCAATTGTTTGCGGGCAAACTCGCGGGCAGCGTGGATGGCATCGACATCCGCCACTTCGCTGATTTCCGTCAGATAGGCTTCGCCTGGCAGCGCGAGCATTTCCGCAACCATTGCCTGGTCCAGCGATTCATCGCTGAGCACCGTGCCCAGCGCGTCGACCAGGCGCTGGTCCAGCTGCAGCGGCTGACCGGCCTGATGCTGGCCGATCAGTTCCTGCAACACCTGTACCGCCAACTGCTGGCCGGCGTCCCAGCGGTTGAAGCCGTCGCTGTCGTGCTGCATCAGGAACATCAGTTGATCGCGGTTGTACGGGAAGCTCAACTTCACCGGCGCCGAGAAGCCGCGCAGCAGCGAAGGCAGCGGCTGCTCGGGGATGTCGACGAACGTGAAGGTCTGCTCGGCCTCGGTCACCGAGATCACCCGTGACGTAGCACCAGCGCTGGCTTCGCCGGCCAGACGCAAGGCGATAGCCGCGCCCTGCGCGTCCAGCAAGCCCAACGCCACGGGAATCACGAACGGCAGTTTTTCCACCTTGTCCGGGGTTTGCGGGCAGCTCTGGCGGAAGGTCAGGCTGTAGGTTTTTGCCACGGCATCGTAGGACTCGCTCACAGCCAGACGTGGGGTGCCGGCCTGGCTGTACCAGCGCTTGAACTGGGTCAGGTCGGCACCGTTGGCGTCTTCCATGGCCTTGATGAAGTCGTCGCAGGTCACGGCCTGGCCGTCATGGCGTTCGAAATACAGGTCGCTACCTTTGCGGAAGCCTTCGGCACCGAGCAAGGTATGGATCATACCGACCACTTCCGAACCCTTTTCGTACACGGTCAAGGTGTAGAAGTTGGATATCTCGATAAAGCTGTCCGGGCGCACCGCGTGAGCCATGGGGCCGGCGTCTTCAGCGAACTGGTGCGTACGCAGGTACGCCACGTCCTGAATGCGCTTGACGGTGGCCGAGTTCATGTCGGCAGAGAATTGCGAGTCACGGTAGACGGTGAACCCTTCCTTGAGCGACAGCTGGAACCAGTCGCGGCAGGTCACGCGGTTGCCCGACCAGTTGTGGAAGTATTCGTGGGCGACAATCGCCTCGACCCGCTGGTGCGCGGCATCGGTGGCGGTTTCGGCACGGGCCAGCACGGCGCTGGAGTTGAAGATGTTGAGGCCCTTGTTTTCCATGGCGCCCATGTTGAAGTCGTTGACGGCAACGATCATGAAGATGTCGAGATCGTACTCACGGCCGTAGGTTTCTTCGTCCCAGCGCATGGATTTTTTCAGGCTGGTCATGGCGTGCTGGCATTTGTCGATGTTTTCCGGCTCGACGTAGATGCGCAATGCCACTTCACGCTGGGTCATGGTGGTGAAGCTGTCTTCAACGCACCACAGGTCACCGGCTACCAGCGCAAACAGGTAGGCTGGTTTCTTGAACGGGTCTTCCCAGGTCGCCCAGTGGCGGCCGTCTTCGCCCGGGCCGCTGGCAATCGGGTTGCCGTTGGAGAGCAGCACCGGGTAGCTGTGCTGTTCGGCGATCACCGTGGTGGTGAAGGTGCTCATGACGTCAGGGCGGTCGAGGTAGTAGGTGATCTTGCGGAAGCCTTCGGCTTCGCACTGGGTGCAGAACATGCCGCCGGATTTGTACAGGCCTTCAAGGGCGGTGTTGGTTTCCGGGTGGATTTTTACCGTGGTATCGAGGGTAAACGTCTCACTTTTCGGCTGCAGCGTGAGGTGACTGTCGGTCAACTGGTAATCGGCGCCAGTCAGTTGCTGGTCCGCCAGGTTCACGCTCAACAACTCAAGTTGCTGCCCATCCAGCACCAGCGGCGGCAAGCCCGCGCCGCGCTCAGGGTTACGGCGCATTACCAGTTGCGCGTGGACCAGGCTGTGGTCCTCGAACAACTCGAAGGTCAGGTGCGTCTCGTCGATCAGGTAGTCCGGCGCCTGATAGTCCTTGAGGTAAATCATCTTCGGTTGTTCGGTGCGCATGCTTGGTGTCCTTCTACTGATGCACGGCGAGCTGGTAGGCCGTGTACTTGCGGATATTGATGACGCCGGTATCGAAGATCAGGTATTGGCCCTTGACCCCCAGCAGCGTGCCTTCGGCAATCGGGTTCTTGTCCAGATTGAAGCTGACGATCTTGGCGGGATATTGCTCCACCGGGTAGCGGATTTCTATCGGCTCGATGTCGGTAACGGGTTGGATGGCTTGTAGGCCAAAGCGTTCCTGCAAGGCGCTGATGCCTTCGGCACAGGACGTGAACAGTTCATCGCGCACTTGCTTGAGGTCCACGGACGCAGCGTCGCCTTTGAGCAATGCGCGCCAATTGGTCTTGTCGGCCACTTGGCTACGGAACACATCTTCAACGAAACCGGACTGCTGGCGGGTCGCCACGCGCATGATCGGCAGCGCCTGGCTCGCGCCCTGGTCCAACCAACGGGTCGGCAACTGAGTGGCACGGGTGATACCGACCTTGATCCCCGACGAATTCGCCAGGTACACCACATGGTCGGTCATGCAGAATTTCTCGCCCCAGGACGGTTCACGGCAGGTGCCTGCGTCGTAATGGCAACGCTCGGGGCTCATGATGCACAGGTCACACTGCGCCAGCTTGGTCATGCACGGGTAGCAATACCCCTGGCTGAAGCTGGTCTTGGTCTTGCGGCCGCAATGGCTGCAATGGATGGCGCCAAGGTATTCCAGGCGGATATGGCTGCCGATCAACGGATTGACCGGCACCTCGGCATCGCCCAGGCGAAACGCGTATTGAACGGTCGGCTCACCGAGTTGCGCCGACATTTTGCTGACTGCACCACGACCGATTTCAATCAATGGATCGCATCCGACTTGAACAGGATGTTCGGTACGGTGGTCGACTTCGACTGGCATTCCTGCGGGCCCATGTAGCCGGTGCGCTGCTCTTCCGGCAGGTTCTGGATTTCCCAGGCAATCATCGCCTGCAACGACAGCTCGCGTTGCTCGGCACTGAGCTTGCGGCCATCGGACCATTTGCCGATTTCCACGGCAAGCTTGAGGCTCGCGTAGATGTCCGGGGTGATGTTTTCGATCATTTCAGCAAAAGAGGACATGAGCTCTTCCTTATCAAATAGAAGATTTGCGGCGGTTGTACACACCACCCAGCAAACCGGTCAGGCAACCGATAACCAAGCCACCGACGTGGGCCGCGTTGGCGATTTCGCCGAAACCGATCATCGAGACCAGCCCCGACATGCACAGCACCAGCCACACCAGCATCATCACCAGCACCCCACGGGGCAGACGATACGCCGGGTTGGGCGACAGTAATTGAAAAATCCAGCAATGCCCGAGCAAGCCATACAACACGCCGGACA
The DNA here is from genome assembly GCF_030687535.1 of Pseudomonas sp. FP2335. Lineage (NCBI taxonomy): Bacteria > Pseudomonadati > Pseudomonadota > Gammaproteobacteria > Pseudomonadales > Pseudomonadaceae > Pseudomonas > Pseudomonas sp. FP2335. The sequence goes on along the minus strand of NZ_CP117437.1, from coordinate 2,571,114 downwards.
AACCGCCGAACAGGCTCGGACCGCCGTAAGCGTATTGCGCGTAGTTGGAGACCAGGCTGAACAACAGGGTCAGGCCGAGCAGGTTGATGCTGCCCTGGCGCACTTCGATGCGCCGGCCCAGCTCCCAGTACCACATGCCGTTCATGGCCAGGTGCAGGATGCCGAAGTGGATCAGCATCGGCGTGACCAGGCGCCACCACTGGCCCGACGCAAGGCTGTCGGCCAACGGCGTGAACTGGATGTATTCGCCCATGATGCGAAACGGCAGAAACGTCAGCCAGGCCATGGCCTGCAGGTTTTCACCAAGCAAGGTCACCGCACCCACGATAATGCTCGCCAGCAGCACCAACGCGGTCACCGGGCTGTGGCGCAGTTGCTGCACAAAGCTTGGGCGCGTCACCGGCGCCTGCTCGGGAATATCCAGTTGCTGGTCCGGGTCACCGGCAGGAAAGCGTTGATACAACACGCGCACGTCGTCACTGATGGTTTCCGGCACCCACAACACCTGCTCGCCCGCTTCCTCGCTGACGCGATGGGGCACCTGCATGCGTTGCAGCAGCTTGACGAAACCGCTCAGGTCAACGCTCAGGGGCAAGCGCAATACCGCCACGCTACTCATACAATCACCTCGGGTCGCTCAACGTCGACCCATACGAATTTACGTGGGTCCAGGCGGGTTTCCTGGTCCAGTCGATACGCCACCAACTTGCCGTACAGCACCGCGCTGTAGTCCAGGCAGGCCAGGTTCTCGCGGATCGGTGCCGGTTTGCCGCTGCGCCAGTAATGCCCGACGAACAACAATGGCTCGTCGATGCCATAGCGCAGCAGGGAATTCTTTTCGGTGGACGACAACGGCGTACGCGCCACCGGTTCGGGCAGTGCGTCGGGCTGGAACACGATGTCGCCGTAGGTTTTCGGGTCGTCTTCCCAGAATTTGGTGCGAAAGAACGAGCGCGTCAGGCCATCACCGCCGGTCAGCGTCAAGCCGTCCGGCAAGCGCATGTCGGTACCGCGCAACAGGCGATCAAAGGCGTTGCAGGCAAAGCTGCCCGGCACAGCGGCGGCCTGCAGGAAATGCTGGTCGATGCAGCCATCCGGGAACGTCGCACGCAAAGGTTGGATGAAGCCGTCATCCCAACACGCATGCACCACACGAAAGCGCCCGGCGTCGACAAACAGCGGCATGTCGTAGAACCAGCCGAGGAAGTCATGCCAGTCGCCGGGGTGCTGTTCGAATTGGGTCAGCGTCTCGTGGAGCAACCGCGCATGCCGTGGGTTGTGTTCGCGCACGAACTGCTTGCCACTGCCCGGCGGCGCCGGTGTGCTCCAGCCCAGCGCATTGAATTCATGGTTACCCATGATGCACAGCGCCTGGCCTGCTTCGGTCATGTCGTGGACGATATGCAGCGCCTCGCGAATACGCGGACCGCGGTCGATAATATCGCCCAGGAACACCGCCATCCGCGACGGGTGGCGCCAAGTGCCGCCCAGCTTGTGGTAGCCCATTTGGTCGAGCAAGTGCTCAAGGGTATGGGCGCAACCGTGCACGTCACCAATCAGGTCGTAGCTACGCGCGGGATCGAGCATCAGTCGCCTCCACCCCCCAAGCGGCTGCCCCAGCCCAACTTGGTGCGGCACACTTCGTAGTAGTTGTGGTCCAGCGGGTGGATCAACCGCAACTTCTGTGCCTTCTTGCTCACGGTGATGGTGTCACCGGGGGCGCAGGTGAAATGGTTCTGCCCGTCACACGATACCTGCGGGTAGATCTGCATGTCTTTGGACACCACGATTTTCAGCTCACTGTTGCCATCGACCACAATCGGCCGGCTGGACAACATATGAGGGTACATCGGCACGATCACAATGGCATCCAGCTTGGGATGCATGATCGGACCACCGGCGGACAGCGCGTAGGCGGTGGAGCCGGTGGGCGTGGCGACGATCAGGCCGTCAGCCTTCTGGCTGCACACGAACTGGCCGTCGATATACAGCTCGAACTCGATCATCCGCGTGGACTTGCCGGGGTGCAGCACCACGTCATTGAGGGCATCGCCCTGGCCGATGGCTTCACCATGGCGGCGCACTTCGGCTTGCAGCAGGAAGCGGTTTTCCACCAGGTAGTGGCCGTCGAGCACCTTGGCCACTTCGACTTCCAGCTCATCCGGGCGGATGTCCGTCAGGAAACCCAAGCTCCCCCGGTTGATCCCCAGCACCGGCACGTTATGCCGCGCCAACGCCCGGGCGGCGCCAAGCAGGCTACCGTCGCCCCCGACCACGATGACCATGTCACAGACTTCGCCGAGCATCTTGCGCGACGAGGTTTGCAGGCCATGGCCCGGCAGGATTTCGGCGATGGTGTCTTCGAGGATCACATGCAGGTGGCGTTCCAGCAGGAATTTTTTCAGCCGGCGGACGGTGTCCAGCACCTGGGTACTGCCCAGGCGACCGATAATGCCGATATTGCGAAACTGCTCCATGGGGCTCCTGCGGGGTGTGCGGCGTGGCGGAAAACCGCGATTATGGGCGAAAGGCCGCCCCAGGCAAAATCCTTTGTCGCCGCGAAGCCTTGATGACAATGGTTCTCAGCCACCTGCACCACGGTTAAACGGCTATGCTCGGACCATGACTGTGTTCCCGGATCTGCACAACCTGCCCCGCCAGTTGCGCCGCCCTGAGGTGCGCGACCTCGCGTGGGTGATGCTCGCACCGCCGATGCTCAGCCAGACGCCGTGGCCGCAACGCCATCCATTGGCGGGCAGCGATTGGGTGAAAGCGCCGCATTTGCTGGAAGGCTGGCTACGTCAACTCGATCAAGACAGCAGCGCACTGCAACAGTGGCTGAGTCTGTCCCGCACCCGACGCCTTGGCCTGTACTACGAGCGGTTGTGGCAGTTCGCCGTGCAGCACGCGCCCGGTGTGGAATTGCTGGCCGCCAACCTGCCGATCCGCCGTGCCGGACATACCCTCGGGGAGCTGGATATGCTGCTGCGCGACCGCGATGGCGTGCATCACCTGGAATTGGCGATCAAACTATACCTCGGCCCTCAAGCTGGCGACGGTAGAGACACCGCCTTGTGGCTGGGCCCTGGCTGCCATGATCGGCTGGACCGCAAGCTGACGCACCTGGCCCAACACCAATTACCGATTTCTGCGCGGGCGGAGAGCCGCGAAGCGCTGGCCGCTCTGGATATTCAGCAGTTCGACGCGCATTTATGGCTGGGTGGCTACTTGCTCTACCCCTGGCCCGGCGAAGCCGACGAACCCCTTGGCGCCCACCCTCAACATTTGCGCGGACGCTGGCTGCATCAGCGCGACTGGCAAGCATTCGCCAGCACCCGCCAACCCGGCCGCTGGCAACCCCTGCCCCGCCATGCCTGGCTGGCGCCAGCACATTACCCTGCGAGTGAGGTGTGGAGTGAAGCGCAGATGCAGGGGTGGCTGGAAGAACTCGACCCGATGGCGCCGGCGCAGTTGTTAGTACGGATGGTGCAAATGGACGGGGATTGGGAAGAGGCGGAGCGGTTGTTTTTGGTGGCGGATCTTTGGCCGGATGTGCCGGGGGGTGGTTAGGCACATTGCGCACCGGAGCGTCCCAGCGAGGCGTCCAAGTCGTTAGCTCCTTGCTTGTAGCTTTCGTCTTCAACTTCCTACTCTTCTCGGAGGATGTGTGGGGGACGCTACTCAAAACAGGTAGCCAGATAGCGCTCAGATCGATGCACAGTCGAACCAACCGCACAGGCTCAAATTAGATAAGAGGTTTCAGTTGCTGACTCAGAACTTCAAACTGAACAGCATCAAAATCAAACATTTTCTTTTTGAGAAACTCACGACAACTATGTGCATGGTCAATATTCGGCGGGTCGCAGGCGATCAAATTTTCGAATGAAGTTTCTGGAGAGCCAGCAGGGACCGCCCGCCCACTCAAATAAAAAATCTTTTCATCACATATTCTTTAATTGCTTATATCGCGGAGGGTTCAAGCACGCCGAGTTCGAGGGGCGCCTGAGCGATTTCAAGGACACTTCTCCACTGCTATATCTTTTAAATCCTGCTCCCCCATCCGCTGAAGCAACATAGGTTCTTCTGAACGCAGGACGTCAAGATATAGGAAGCCCGATTCATTTTTATCGAGTAAGACCGGAAAGCCAACAGCTTCACGAAAGTTGAAACATCCCGAACGACTTCGAATAATTTTTTGAGGCAATGCATTTTCCAAAGCATCAGCAGACACGTATCTATCAAAAATCTCAACCTCCCCTATCCTCCCCAACAAAAAGTCCCTGCCCTCGCCACTCTCAATTACCTCCCTAGTATCAAAAGAAAAGATTGAAGACCTCCATTCATTTGAGTAAACCTGGGCGATCTCATCATAATCGCTATTCAGAGGCTTACTTAGCCCACATACTCCGCCGGATGCCCTTACTCCATTATAAGAATTTCGCACATCAAAATACGCACAATCGACTAGTACGCCCCCCTCTTCAACTACCAATGTATAGTAATAGTCATACCTTGAACTCACATGCAGTGCAGAAGCTCCGTTAACACTTATCAACGAACGACCAAATCCATCTTTATTTCCGATTACATTTTCATATATTTTTTCACGACCATTATTGTGCAACACGATACTTCCTGGACTACTCCCCGGCAAAACCACTCCTAAAACAACATCGCACCAAGCATAGAAAAAAAGCAAAAAAACTGAATTTTTAGACATATTAAAACTCCAACGACAACCTAGAGGACTTTCGAAGAATAGCCTCAAATTTATTTGCATATGAAGCAATCAAACGCTGCTCATCAACACCATTAATAATCTTTCTGGCCGAGAGATAATCCACGCCTTGAGCATTAATATAGTGGGCCAACTTCCTACCCGTAAAAAGCCCATTGGTCATACCCACTACCATGATTGGCACAGAGTACTCAAACACTGCCGCCCTATCAGGATCCTTAACGAAGTCAAACCCCAATAAATCAGAAAACTTTCGATAATTGTTTTTCCAGGTCAAGTGCACACAGCCGCGCCCCCTATACTTATACCCATCCCCCTCCTCAGTATTTCCATTTAACTTAGCCCTTTCTCTTCCAGCAGAATCAGAAGCAAGAACCGGATCATACTTATTAAAGTAAGAAATCCCACCCACCTCAGGCCTCTCGCTGAAATACTCTCCCGTGGGAAAGTGATATGCCTCATGCCTGACAGTCGCCAGCATGTACGCTACTTCATACAAATTCGCCTTATGCTGAGCAGGTTCATAGAAGGTGTTTATAGCAATTAATACTCTTCTCAAGTTCCCTCTGGACTGCTGACTCAACGAACGTGTTCCTGATGAGAAGGTTACATGGACGTCTGCATATAGTTTCAAGAACTCGTCCACATCGATGAGTCCGCTCGCTCCCCTAAACCGGCCACCTAACCCCAGCGGATGCAAGTGATAAACCTGCCCATGCCCTGGCAGCCCAACCCCAACCGCCACTTCATCCCACCAACTCATCGCGTTGATCCGTCTCTTCTCCGCCACCCAATTCAGCTGCGGTGTCGAGCCGTTATGCCCCAATATCTCGTCCAACCCATCCCACTTACTCGGGGCATGACGCCACTCGCTTTCATAAAAGATGATCAGTTGCGCCAATGACTGCGCATGGGCCGGTAACGCCATCGCGGACTGCAACTCTTCGGCGCTCATGCTCCCATCGCGGTTGCGGTCGATGAGGTCGTAGAGCCGCGTCTTGAGCGGGCCGGTATCCGCCATGTCCGCCAAGGCGCCGTGGCGTTCGATTTGCTCTGCACTTAAACGGTTGGCCGCACGCAAGAAGGAGGCAAGGGCCTGGCGCGGCGTGTCGTAGTTGAAGATCACCTCAAAGCCATCCCATGACCAGGGACTGACCCAAGGAGTGACGCCGACTTCTTCGCAAACCCAACCGTCGAGCAGGTTACCGTCTGCGTCGTGAAGCAGGCCTTCCAGCCGATACCAGTTGCAGGCCTTGCGACCCGGCATCGCCGCCACCTGGATTTTGTTCTCGCCAGGGAGCCCGTCCAGCAAGGATTTGGGCACCCACAAATCAGCATCGCTGGGGGTGTTGGCCGCGTTCAAAGACGGTGGTTGTGTTGCACTGAAGTACGCTTGATGCGCCACCACGGCAGTGTCCTTGGCAAGTTTCAGCCAGGTTTTGCTGCTCGCCGGCAGTCGCCCCGCCCAGGCGCGGCAATCCTCGATGAAGGTTTCCACGTCATCGCCACTGAACACTTCCAGATGCAGTTTTTCTTCCGGGTAATCTGCAGCGCAGTCTTGATATAGGCCGATGTGACCGATCAAGTCGGCGGCCTTGATCGCGATGGGCGGTTGGAGGACAGCGATGCGATCCGCTACCGGCTCGCGCTCGCCTTCCAGAGAGTCGGCGTGAACATACTGGTTTACGCGCTCCAATTTACGGAAGGCACCTTCACCGCTGACGCAGACTTCCGTGCCCTGGGGCAAGCGCATAAGGACGTCGCTATTGGCACTCGCTGCGGCGCGGACATTCAGTGCACTGGCCCCGATCCGATACACGCCCTCGCCAAACGCGACCAGATATTCATAGGCCACATAACCTTGCAGGCGACCGTCGGCATCTTTCAACACGTCAGGGCCATCGGTGCCCTCCACCTTACGGTATTCCCCTTCCCCGCTGACCGTCACTTCCATGCCCCGAGGCAACAGGGCCAGGGCTTTGCCACGTCGCCTCTGGCCGAACACGCTCAGACCCTGCTGACCGGGATAATCGGGGTGGGTATCGCTTGCCGTGGCCTTGACCCGACGCGTTTGCGCCTCGGGCCAGAATCCCGGCCGTACGATGGCCGGATCCGCCTGGTACACCGCCCAGTCGCGCAAATGCATGTACAGGCTGTAGAACACCAGGCTTGGCGGGGCGTCTGGGCTGCCCTCGATTTTGGGCACCTCAAGACGGTGGCGCACTAATACGAAGTTGCGTGAAAACGGCTTTTTCACCGTCAGTTGTTCAAAGAAGTAGGTCGTGCTGGGCGAGTGCTGATCGATGCGATAAGCCACCACTTCACCATCGGCCAGGCAATGCACGCCGGATTGATCCAGAGTCCCCGCAGTGCCACCGTCGAAATGCACGCCACCGTGCCACAGGCCATTGCGTCCCACGGGGTAGTAACCTGCTGCAGCCTTGGCCATTTGGGTCAGTTGCAGAAGCGGATGAGCTTTGTCCTTGAAGGGATGGCTCCAGTTCTTCAGTGGCAACGGCGTTGGCGAAGTCGCGTCTGACTGAACAGAGCGGCTCTCTACCGCGGGGGCATCGGGCAAGTAAATCGGCGTGTGTCGAGCGGGACTGAAGAGCTCGAAAAACCAAGAAAACAAGTTGGCCATGGGGTGGTTCACTCCTGGTTTCGCAAGGGAAACAGCCAGCGAAACCCGGAGACCACGGACTTATGCTCGGTCAGTTGAGGAGGCTGAGTTTTGACCCTGGACGACGGCAGATTGAAGCTGGCGGCTCTGCCTAGGTTGAGATCAAAAAATAGTGCAGACAATACGCAGGAAATCATCCCTTCACTCCTGAGCGTGTAAAAACCCAGAGAGTAAAGAGTGGCTATCAACGATTAATGTCGGAATATTCGACTTTAAAAGAACGACCCTTCCCGGTCGCGTATCAACACCTACAAGCCATCGATATGTCGGTAATCCACATTCAGCCCCAACGCCAGGGCTTTCGCCCGCCCCAGTCTGATCGGACCACGCTCAATATCCACCAGCACTCCGGGACACTCCATCGCGGGCAACCCGTCGATAGCCTTGAGTCGCCCATCAGTAATCAGCAACAAGCGCTGTTGCTCAGCCGGATAGCGTTTACGCCGCGCCGCCAACCAATGTCCGGCCTCGGTCAGTGCGGCGAGCAGCGGCGTGCCTCCGCCAGCGCCGAGTTGGGCCAGCCAGCCCGCCAAGCCTTTGGCGGCCTTCAGACCCTGCACTTGCCACGTGGGCGCGTGCCCACTGGCCGTCAGCAATGCCATGCGCGCACGTTGGCGATAGGCGTCGTCAAACAACTGGGCCAGTAAGCCCTTGGCATCGGTCAATGCTTGATGGCGGCGGGTGGAGGCCGAGGCATCGACGATCACCAGCCACAGCTCATGGGCCGAGCGGCTGCGCAGGTGAAACAGCAAGTCCTCCCGCGATTGCGGGCGGCCGCCGAGCAGGGTGCCCGGCCAGTTGATCGAGCCGTACTGCGCGCTACGTGCCTTGCCGTGCCGGCCTTTGTCCACGCGTCCTGCCTTGGGTCGGGCATCCGCCCCCGCGTCAGGTCGAGGGCGAATGCCTAGGGCTTTTTTGGCCAGGAGGGGACTTCCCGTCGGGCGCCCGTGGGTAAGGCGGCGGCGGGCATGTCGCCCCATTGGCCTTGGCCGGGAGAGGTGTCAGAGGACTTGGGGGATTGCCCTTGATTCGGCGGGCTGGCCGGCGGAGATTGCTCTTGGCGGCGATGGCGCAAGGCAAAGTCGGCGACGGCCTCGATGTCCTCTTCGCCAATGGCGCTGGCACCACGCCAGGCCGCATGGGCCCTGGCGCCGCGCAGCCAGACCAGGTCCGCGCGCAAGCCGTCGACGCCGGCGGCGAAACAACGCTCGGTGATCTGCGCCAAAGTCTGGTCATCCAGCGCAATAGCCTCAAGCCGCGCTCGCGCCTCGGTGCAGCGCCTCTGTAGAGCGGCTTGTTGCTCGGCCCACTGCGCGCAGAACGCCGCGGGGTCAGTGTCAAAATCCAAGCGCCGACGGATGATCTGCCCGCGTTCCGTGGGCAAGGTCTGCCCGCTCAGCGCCACGTTAAAGCCGAAGCGATCAAGCAGTTGCGGGCGCAGTTCGCCCTCCTCCGGGTTCATCGTGCCGATCAGTACGAAACGCGCCGAATGGCGATGGGAAATGCCGTCACGCTCGATCAGATTGGTGCCGCTGGCAGCCACGTCCAGTAACAGATCCACCAGATGGTCGGGCAGCAGATTGACTTCGTCGACATACAGCACGCCGCCATCAGCCTTGGCCAACACCCCCGGCGAAAACTGCGCCCGCCCCTCACCCAATGCCGCGTCCAGATCCAGCGTGCCAACAAGACGCTCTTCAGTCGCGCCCAGCGGCAAGGTGACAAACTGGCCACTGACCAGCAGGTCCGCCAAGCCCCGCGCCAGGGTGGACTTGGCCATGCCACGCGGGCCTTCGATCAGCACACCGCCGATCTTCGGGTCGATGGCGGTGAGGCACAGCGCCAGTTTCAATGCGTCGGCGCCGACCACGGCGGACAGCGGGAAATGGGGGATATCAGTCATCAGCTGTCTTCTTCTATATCCAGCAACAGGTTTTCCAACGCCTCACGGTAAGCCCCCGGCTCCTGCCACATGCCGCGCTGCTGGGCTTCAAGCATGCGTTCGGCCATGTCACGCAGGGCGGCGGGGTTGTGTTGCTGCACAAAGGCGCGGGTGTCGGGGTCGAGCAAATAGGCGTCGGCAAGCAGCGCGTATTGGTGATCGTCGATCAGCGCGGTGGTGGCGTCGAAAGCGAACAGGTTGTCCACGGTCGCAGCCATTTCAAACGCACCTTTATAGCCGTGGCGTTTCACGCCTTCGATCCACTTGGGGTTGGCGGCGCGGGAGCGGATCACCCGGTTCAGCTCTTCCTTCAAGGTACGGATTTTCGGCAAGTCCGGCTGGCTGTGGTCGCCATGGTAACTGGCGGCCTTGTCGCCGCTCAGGGTTTCCACGGCAGCGAGCATGCCGCCCTGGAATTGGTAGTAGTCGTTGGAATCGAGCACGTCATGCTCGCGGTTGTCCTGGTTCTGCAATACCGCCTGTACCTGGCTCAGGCGCTGGGCAAACTGCCCACGGGCGGCGGTGCCCTCGTCGGAGCCGCCATACGCATAGCCGCCCCAGTTCAGGTAGACCTCGGCCAAGTCCTCGCGGCTTTGCCACAGGCGCCCGTCGATCGCACCCTGCACGCCCGCGCCATAGGCTCCGGGCTTGGCGCCGAAGATGCGCCAGCCGGCCTGTTTCGCCGCAGCTTCTGCGTCCAGGCCAGACGCCAGCAACGCCTCGCGCTCACTGCGCACCTTGGCCGCCAACGGGTTCAGATCGTCCGGCTCGTCCAATGCCGCCACCGCCTGCACCGCCGCATCGAACAGGCGGATCAGGTTGGCGAAGGCATCACGGAAGAACCCCGACACCCGCAGCGTGACGTCAACACGCGGGCGGTCCAGCAGGCTGATCGGCAGGATTTCAAAGTCATCCACCCGCTGGCTGCCCGTGGCCCAGACCGGGCGCACGCCCATCAGCGCCATGGCCTGGGCAATATCGTCGCCGCCGGTGCGCATGGTGGCCGTGCCCCATACCGACAAACCGAGCTGGCGCAGGTGATCGCCGTGATCCTGCAAGTGCCGCTCAAGGATCAGGTTGGCGGATTGAAAACCGATGCGCCAGGCCGTGGTGGTCGGCAGGTTGCGCACGTCCACCGTGAAAAAGTTACGCCCGGTGGGCAGTACATCCAGGCGCCCGCGACTCGGCGCACCGCTCGGCCCCGCCGGCACGAACCGACCGCTCAAGGCATCCAGCAGGCCGCGCATTTCCGCCGGACCACAGGCATCCAGGCGCGGCGCAACGACGATGCGCAGGCTTTCAATGACGGCCTTCACGCCTTCCCAGCCAGGCTCCTCCAGTTGCTCAAGCGGGCCTTCCAGAGCCTGTTCGATCAAGCGCGCCGCATAGAGCTCCAGGCGCTCGCGGGTATCGCCGGCGGTACGCCACAACTGCGGGTCGATCTTCTGCAACACCAGGGGACGACGACCGGTCCAGGGTTCGGCGAGTGCACAATCCAACGGATCGAAGCCCAACTCGAAGGCCTTGGCCAATACCCGCAGCAAACTCGACTGCGCACCGCGCCCATCACCACGGGGGATACGCAGCAGCGCGAGCAAAGTGTCGATGCGCAAACGGCCGTCAGGCGACTCGCCAAAAATGTGCAGGCCGTCGCGGATCTGTGACTCCTTCAAGTCACACAGATAAGTGTCGAGGCGCGGGAGCCAGATGGCGGCGTCAGCTTCTTTATCCAGTTCAAGCTCTTGGTCGATGCGGGTTTCGCGCACCAACTTGAGGATGTCCTTTTGCAGCTCGAGGGCGCGGCGAGGATCGAGCAGTTGCGCTTCGTAATACTCGTCCGCCAGCAGTTCCAGGTCGCGCAATGGGCCGTAGGTTTCGGCACGGGTCAGCGGCGGCATCAGGTGGTCGATGATCACCGCCTGGGTGCGGCGTTTGGCCTGGGCACCCTCGCCCGGATCGTTGACGATAAACGGGTAGATATTCGGCAACGGCCCCAGCAGCGCATCGGGCCAGCAGTTTTCCGACAGGCCAACGCCCTTGCCCGGCAGCCATTCCAGGTTGCCGTGCTTGCCCACATGGATCACGCCGTGGGCGCCATAGGTGTGACGCAGCCAGAAGTAGAACGCCAGGTAGCCATGAGGCGGCACCAGATCGGGATCGTGGTACACCGCGCTGGCGTCCACCTGATAACCCCGCGCAGGCTGGATGCCGACGAAAGTCAGGCCCAGGCGCAGGCCGGCGATCATCATGCGGCCGTCGCGGAACATCGGATCGTTATGGGGCGCGCCCCAACGCTCAATAACCGCCTGGCGATTGGCTTCGGGCAGGCGTTTGAACATCGCCTCGTAGTCGTCCAGGCCCAGGCTTTGGTGACAGGGACGCAGATCAATACTGTCGAGGTCGTTGGTGACGCCACCGAGCAGGTCATGGATCAGGGCCGTTCCATTCGGGGGCAATTCGGCGGGCAGCGGATACCCTTCGGCTTGCAGGGCACGCAGGATGTTCAGCGTCGCCGCCGGTGTGTCCAGGCCCACGCCGTTGCCGATACGGCCGTCGCGGGTCGGGTAGTTGGCGAGGATCAGCGCGATGCGTTTCTGCGCATTCGGCACCCGTGCCAATTCGACCCAACGGCGCGCCAGTTCGGCAACAAAATCCATGCGCTCGGGCGCGGCGCGGTAACACACCACATCCGACTGGCTGCGCTCACTGCGCCAGGCCAGATCCTTGAAGCTGATCGGCCGGCTGATGATGCGCCCGTCCAGCTCCGGCAAGGCAATATGCATCGCCAAGTCGCGCGGGCCCAGGCCTTGTTCACTGGCCTGCCAGCCCGGCTCGTTGTCTTGGGCGCAAATCGCCTGGATCACCGGGATATTGCGGCGAAACGGGCGCAAATGCGGCGCTTCCGGACTGGATTGGGCAAACCCGGTGGTGTTGAGGATCAGCCCCGCGCCGACCTCATCGAGCAGGTCCTCGACGACCGTCAGGCAGCCGGGCTCTTTCAAACTGGCCACCGCTATCGGCAACGGGTTCAGGCCCGCAGCCTGCAAGCGTTGGCAAAACACATCGATAAAACCGGTATTGGCCGCCTGCAAGTGAGAGCGGTAGAACAGCACCGCGGCCACCGGAAACTCGGCCTGCCAATCCGCCTGCCAGTCATTCAAGCGGGGGTTGGCTTTGTGCGGGTGATAAATCGCCGTGCGCGGCAGGGTTTGCGGCTCGGCCCAGGCATAGTCGCGCCCCAGGTAAGCGCTGGCCAGGCAGCGATAGAAATCCAGCGCATTGCCCAAGCCACCCTGGCGCAGGAAGTGCCACAGGCGATCACGTTCTTGTGCGCCAACGGTGCTCAAACCGCTGAGTTCCGGGTCGGGACGATCGTCGCCCGGCACCAGGATCAGTTGAACACCGCGTTCGGCCAGCTCCACCAGACGTTCGATACCGTAACGCCAATAGCCGATGCCACCATGCAGCGAGATCAGGATGACCTTGGCGTGGCGCAACACCTCGTCGACATACAGGTCGACCGAGGCGTGGTTCTGCACCTGCATGGGGTTGGCCAGGCGCAGGCTCGGGTAATCGTCGGGCAACTGCTGGGCCGCTTCGGCCAGCAGCGCCAGGCTGGAGTCGCCGCTGCACAGGATCACCAGTTCAGCGGGGGTTTGGCCAAGGTCGGCAATATTGTCGTCCGAGACGAAACCACCGGGCTGGGTCCTGAGCAGGTGCATGGGTTAAACGCTGAGCGCAGCGCGCAGTTGCGCTTCGAGACCCGCCGCATCGAGGTCCTGACCGATCAGTACCAGACGTGTGATGCGTGCTTCGTCGGCAGCCCAGGCGCGATCGAAGTGCTTATCGAAACGCGTGCCTACGCCCTGGATCAGCAGGCGCATCGGCTTGTTCGGGATCGCGGCGAAGCCTTTGACGCGCAGGATGCCGTGTTGCACCACCAGCTGGGTCAGGGCGTCGAGCAAAAGCGCCTCGTCGGCTTGCGGCAGGTCGATGGAAATCGAGTCGAAGGCGTCGTGGTCGTGGTCGTCTTCACCTTCGTGGTGATGATCGTGATGGCTGTGGCGAGCGTCGATATGCTCTTCGGCGCCGGCGCCCAGGCCAATCAGCACGTCCAGCGGCAGACGGCCGCTGCTGGCTTCGATGATCTTCACGGCCGGCGGCAGTTCTTCGGCGACTTCCAGGCGCACACGGGCCAGGTCTTCCGGGCTGATCAAGTCGGATTTGTTGAGGATCACCAAGTCGGCGCTGGCCAGTTGGTCGGCGAACAACTCGTGCAGCGGCGATTCGTGGTCCAGGTTCGGGTCGAGTTTGCGCTGGGCGTCGACTTGGTCCGGGAATGCGGCGAAGGTGCCGGCGGCCACGGCTGGGCTATCGACCACGGTGATCACCGCGTCAACCGTGCAGGCGCTACGGATTTCCGGCCATTGGAAGGCTTGTACCAGGGGTTTTGGCAGAGCCAGGCCGGAGGTTTCAATGAGGATATGGTCGAGGTCGCCGCGCCGGGCAACCAGCTCGCGCATCACCGGGAAGAACTCTTCCTGCACGGTGCAGCACAGGCAGCCGTTGGCCAGCTCGTAGACACGGCCGTTGGCTTCTTCTTCGGTGCAACCGATGGAGCACTGCTTGAGGATTTCACCGTCAATGCCCAACTCGCCGAATTCGTTGACGATCACGGCGATACGACGGCCCTGGGCGTTGTCGAGCATATGGCGCAGCAAGGTGGTTTTGCCCGAGCCAAGAAAGCCGGTAACGATGGTGACGGGGAGTTTGGCCAGTGTTTTCATCGGATGCCCTTGGGGGCGGGCATACGGGACGATAGGCCCTGCGACAGTGCGCAGCAGCGGATTTCGTCACCGGATCACCCCGCCCGGTTGAATTGAAAAATCGATTGCGAGGCAGGTCTCCTGGCTTGGGGCTTGCAGGTCTTGCGACCGGCGCTGGCTGCGCCTTCCCGCCTTGTCGGCAGTGGCGTGGCAGTCAACTGAACCCTTTACAGTTGCGGGGGCAGCCGCGGCTTGGACCGCGTTCCCTTCTTAGCTTCGGCCTGGGCCGAAGAACCTCGAGGGTGCAAGGCTACGCAGTGCTTGGGGGATGGTCAATGATGGGGTTGGGTTCGTGTACATATCCGTTATTTAGGTAACGGCGACTCCTTACGGCAGCTCACTTTAGGAAAGAGCCCAAAAGTAACCAAAGGGCTCTTGCCCCAACACTCGGCACCTCGCCCAGGCTCGGTGTGCCCTTAATCCGACATGGATTTGGGCGGCCTGACAGCCGGCCTGATCGAGAAAGCGGGCGGGTTCCCCTGTGGGAACTGGCTTGCCTGCGATGGCATCAACTGGGTGCGTCTGATGTACCGAGTCGCCTGCATCGCAGGCTAGCCAGATCCCACAGTCGAGGGTGAACACCATAAAAAATGCCGGTCGCCTCTAAGGCCGCCGCGCTCTGGCTTTTGATCTCACTTGCCCCGTTAAACACGCTGGCCGAACGCAGGCTTGAATCCGTGGGCAACCCGGCAGGACGCCGGGTTAGCCGTCCTGGGCCAGGGATGGCCCATGACGGCGGCCCACGGATTCAAGCCGGAGTGAGGGCACACCGAGCCTAGGCGAGGTGCCGAGTGTTGGGGCAAGAGCCCTTTGGTTACTTTGGGGCTTTTCCAAAGTGACCCGCTGTAAGAGCGGAACCATAAGCGGCCGTTACCGAAGAAACGGATATGTACACCACCACCACCACCACCACCAAAAACCACATCCCAATTGACTCCCCTCCCCCCCCCATGCTCTCCTACACATCTTGTTTCGGGTGCCCTGCAAAGGGTGAAACGGGAAACCGGTGACTCATGTACGCATGACAGTCCGGTGCTGCCCCCGCAACGGTAAGCGAGCGAAACGTCATATCCACTGTGCCCAAGGCATGGGAAGGCGACGTTTTCAGGCATTGAGCCCCTCGCAAGCCCGGAGACCGGCCCGAAAAAATCAGATAACAAACCCGCGGTGGGCGGGCGCTGTTCAGAACCCTGCGTGCCTGGCTCGCGGGGTTTTCATGCGCTCGTTTCACCCAGACACCTGAAAGGGACGCGCCATGTCGATCATCAGCAGCACCTCGCACTCCGCCAGCCGCACCTCTACCCTGAGCCAACGCCTGACCGCCGCCATCGGTGCGTCGATCCTCGGCGCGTGCCTGGTGTATTTCGCCGGTTTCTCGCATATCGAGGCGGTGCACAACGCTGCCCACGATACCCGCCACAGCGCCGCGTTCCCGTGCCATTGAGACCTGCCGACATGATCAAGCGTATTGCGCAAACCGCAGGGTTCACCGGACTTTTGGCCGCCCTGCTGCTGACCCTGCTGCAAAGTTTCTGGGTCGCCCCGCTGATTTTGCAGGCGGAAACCTTTGAAAAAGCCCCTGCCGAGGTGATGCACGAGCATACCGCCGGCACCGCTGCCCATACCCACGACGCCGAAGCCTGGGAGCCGGAAGACGGCTGGCAGCGCGTACTCTCTACCACAGGTGGCAACCTGGTAGTGGCGGTCGGTTTCGCACTGATGCTCGCCGGCCTGTACACCCTGCGCGCGCCAACCCGCACCGCCCAAGGGCTGCTATGGGGGCTGGCTGGTTACGCGACCTTCGTACTGGCACCGACCCTGGGGCTGCCGCCTGAGCTACCGGGCACGGCTGCCGCCGACCTCGCACTGCGCCAGACGTGGTGGATCGGTACCGCAGCGTCCACCGCCGCCGGTATCGCGCTGATCGTATTCGGTCGCAACTGGCTGCTCAAAGTACTGGGGGCGGCAATCCTGGTGGTTCCCCACGTGATTGGCGCACCGCAACCGGAAGTGCATTCGATGCTGGCACCAGAAGCGCTGGAAGCGCAGTTCAAGATCGCATCGCAGTTGACCAACGTGGCGTTCTGGCTGGCCCTGGGCCTGATCAGCGCCTGGCTGTTCCGCCGCAACCGTGACGATCAATACTCGGCATGACCCTGGTGGCCGGCCTGGGCTGCCAGCGGGGTTGTGATGTTCACACCCTGCTGAGCCTGTTCGACGCCGCCCTCGCCGAGGGTGGTATCGAGCGCCGGCACGTTACGGCCTTGGCGAGTATTGATCGCAAACGTGATGAACCCGGATTACTCGCCCTGGCCGCGCTGTTGAACCTGCCACTGCACTGCTTCAGCGCGGCCGGGCTAGGGGGTTATGCCGACCGCCTGAGCCACAGATCCGCTGTCGCTTTCGCCCATACCGGCTGTTACGGCATCGCCGAAAGCGCCGCCCTGGCACTGGCCGAGCACCTCACTGGCGCCCCTGCGCGCCTGCTGATCACCCGCAAAAAAACCTCCCAGGCCACCTTTGCGTTGGCTTGCGCCGACTAAAATCCCGATAATCGCCCTTCCCGATCATGAGCAATCTTCATGCTCGCCCGCTTTTCAACAGGAATTCCCCATGACCGTCTACTTCATCGGCGCAGGCCCCGGCGACCCGGAATTGATCACCGTAAAAGGCCAGCGGCTGATCCGCAGTTGCCCGGTGATCATCTACGCCGGCTCCCTGGTGCCAGCGGCGGTTTTGGAAGGTCACCAGGCAGGAATCGTCGTCAACAGCGCTGAGTTGCATCTGGAACAGATCATCGAACTGATCAAAACCGCCCACGCCAAAGGCCAGGATGTGGCACGCGTGCACTCCGGCGATCCGAGCCTGTATGGCGCGATTGGCGAGCAGATCCGCTGTTTGCGCGAGCTGGGCATCCCTTTCCAGATCATCCCTGGCGTCACCGCCGTGGCCGCCTGCGCGGCGCTACTGGAGACCGAGCTGACACTTCCGGACATCGCCCAGAGCGTCATCCTCACCCGTTATGCGGATAAGACCAGCATGCCCCCCGGCGAGGACTTCGACAGCCTGGCGCGGCACGGCACGACCATGGCGATTCACCTGGGGGTCAACCATCTGGAGAAAATCGTCGCTGAACTGCTGCCGCACTATGGCGCTGATTGCCCGATTGCGGTGGTGCACCGGGCGACGTGGCCGGATCAGGATTGGGCGGTCGGGACCTTGAGTGATATTGCCGAGAAGGTCGCAGCCAAGGGGTTTCGGCGTACCGCACTGATTGTGGTGGGCCGGGTGTTGGCCAGTGACAGTTTCAGCGAGTCGTCGCTGTACCGGGCAGGCCACGCACACCTTTACCGCCCTTGACGGAATACGGGCAAGCCCACTCCCACACCTAAACCAATTTGTTAGAAAAACAGCGTAAGGCGTTGAAAATAATGCATAAAAAAACGGCACTCACGGGGCGCCGTTTTTTCTTCGCAGTGAACACCTGACTCAGTAGTAGGCGTTTTCTTTCTGCGTGTGGTCGGTCACGTCACGTACACCTTTAAGCTCTGGAATACGCTCCAGCAGGGTGCGCTCGATACCTTCGCGCAGGGTCACGTCCGCCTGGCCGCAGCCCTGGCAACCACCACCGAACTTGAGCACCGCGATGCCGTCGTCCACGACATCGATCAGGCTGACCTGGCCGCCGTGGCTGGCCAGCCCCGGGTTGATCTCGGTCTGCAGGTAGTAGTTGATACGCTCGTTCACCGGGCTGTCAGCGTTGACATTTGGCACCTTGGCGTTGGGCGCTTTGATGGTCAATTGGCCGCCCATGCGATCGGTGGCGTAGTCGACTACGGCGTCGTCGAGGAAGGCTTCGCTGAAGGCGTCGATATACGCGGTAAAGCTTTTCAGCCCCAGCGCGGTGTCTTCAGGCTTCTCTTCACCTGGCTTGCAGTAGGCAATGCACGTCTCGGCGTACTGGGTGCCAGGCTGGGTGATAAAGACGCGGATACCGATACCTGGGGTGTTCTGCTTGGACAGCAGGTCAGCCAGGTAATCGTGGGCGGCGTCGGTAATGGTTATGGCAGTCATGGAAACTCCTCACAGGCTTGCCGGCAGTTTACGCCAAAATATTACGCAGGTACAAAGTCCTAGTATTTTTGTCGGGAAAGGATGGGCGGCTGATCAATGCCCAACCACTGCTTGAGCCTGCTGTACGCCGCTTTTTCCAGCCAGTGGTAGCTGCCAAATGAGGCGAACGCCGTCACCAGGATGCAAACGGGCAGCATCACGTAGAGATCAACGCCCGTGCGCTCGGCAAACCATCGCCCGGCGCACAGCACCATGGTGTGGAGCAAATACACCGAGTAGGAGCAATCTCCGAGCATCTTCAGGACACGCGAATGACGAAAAAAAGGCTCCAGCGTGACAAAGCAGATGACCAATATCGCGCTGGGCACCCCCCACTCCAGCGCGCGCGGAACGTCCGCGCCGTGATAAATCGCGGCCAAGGCCGCCACGATACCCAGCAACGGCAACCACGCCGGGGCTCGGCACAGGCCACGGTGATACAGCATGCCGATGACGATGCCCATCAGGAATTCGAGGACAATGTCGTTGCGGTAAAAACCGCCAAACAGGTCAAAGGCGGGGCTGATTACGCCACACACCAGGTACAGCAGTGTGGCGACTATCCACAACCGGTAGGCCCTGCGAAACCACAAGGTCAGGGCGAACAGCCCATAAAACAGCATCTCGAAGTTAAGGGTCCAGCCGACATCCACTAGCGGATAACGCCCAAAGCCGCCAGGGTGTTCAGCCGGAATAAACAGCAGCGACTGCAGCACATGGCTGGGCACCACATACGTTTCTGGAAACATCGAAGGCACCGTCATGACCAGTAACGCCATGAGCAGCGTATAGAACCAATACGCGGGAGCGATCCTGGCCACGCGCATGAGCATGAAACGCCCTGGTGTCAGTGCCTTGTCGGCTGTTGCGAGAAAAATCACCAGGCCACTGATGACAAAGAACACGTCCACGCCGATGGCACCTTTATCGGCGAACAAATAGGCCAGCGGGGTATCGACCTCAAAGTTGAAAAACACCTGGATGAAGTGATGCCCCACCACAACCCAAGCCGCCAAGGCGCGTAGTGCCTGCACTGAAACCAGCATCTTCGGGGTACCTTTTCCATTGCTGCATGGTAGATATCCGACTGCTTCAGCACCCGCCTAGAGGGATGAGCGGATCACTGACACCTTTATAGGTTTTCATAGCGATTCATGTCCAGCACGCCCTCTTCCACCGGCGTGGTTTCGCGGATGTACTGTGATAAATCGTGGAAGTACTGCCAGAACAATGGATGACTGCGACGCACACCCCAATGATCGACGATTTTTTCAAAGCGATCGGCGTCCTTGGCCCGCTCCATTTCGGCGACGAACTCAGGCACATCCTGCGCCGGAATATTGAACATGAAGTTCGGGTAGCTGCTCAGCACGCCGGGATAGATGGTCACGGTGTCCAGGCCCGGCTGGTAGCGATAGGCCTCACCCAGCAGGAACGCCACGTTACTGTGGGCACGGTTGCGCAGCATGCTATAGAACACGCGCTTGCCATTGCTGGTTTCGATGCGCAGCATCGTCGCTTCCGGCAATTGGTCGATCACCTTGAGCCCCGCCGCCGGGCGTGAGGTCAATCGGCTGAGGGCCTGCTCGGCATCCTGTAGTGCCGGATTGATGCCGTCACGCGAGCAGTAGGCGCCGTTGCAGCGGTTGATCGGGTCCGGGCTGGCGTTGAGGTCGCCGTAGCGGCTGAGCAATTGGTTGGCGAAGTCGCGTTTCGGGTCTTTGGCGTCCAGGTGCAAGCCGCTCGGCTTGTCGTCGTCAATAGCTTCGTAGTCCAGCCACAACTTGAGTTTGCCGCTGTTCTGATACCAGTCATCAAGGAAATCGTCGCGGGAGTTCGCCGGCATCAACCGCAAGAAGTTCTGCTCGGCACCGTTGCGGATCAGGTCGAAATACAGGCGTGTCTGGGCTTGGTGCGAAACGTTGCCGAACACGTCGAAGTTCACCGCCAACTGGTAATAGGTGCGCTCCAGCAACGGATAGTCGAACAACCACATCGTTTGCGGCACTTCACCGATCAAGCCCTTGTTCACCGAGGCGCTATCGAAGTGGCGGAAGATGCTCAGCAACGCGTTGTCATTACCGGCCCACAGGCTCGACCAACTCGGCGGCGGCACATCGGCATAACTGTCACGGCGCAGGGCCTCGTATTCGTTGCGCTTGTCGCGGTAGGCCAGCCACAGGCTGAGCACACTGCCGACGTCGTCGTTCTGCCCCGGCATGGCCAGCAGTGGCGTGGCCTGGCCACGATAGCGCGCATCGGTGATGTACAGGTCGTGGTCAGGGTCCTGGAACAGGGTCCAGAAGTTGTCGCGGATGACGTCCGTGGCGATTTGTCCACGGCAGACCGGCCCGCGGATAAAGGTGCGCACGAAGTACTCGGCGTTATCCAGCATGAACTGGTAACGCGCCTTGGCCGGTATGGCCTCGAACGTTTCGAACGGATTGGCGCGACGGCCCGGCCCGTAACCCGGCAAGGCATTGACCTGCCAGTCGCCGGCGTAGAACAGCGCCTTGATCCGCGCCATTTTCTCGGCACTGAACGGGCACGTGATGTGGGTCTTATGCACGATTACCCCCTGCACCGGCCACAGGCGGTAATACACGCGGGTGCCCGGGTCATCATTCGGCCGGCGAGTGGCGATCAGGTCAATCGGCTGGCCACTGGGCGTGCGCGAACGCACCCACTGGAAGAAATGCCCCGGCTCGCCGTTCTCGAAATAGATATGAGCGAGGAACAAATGCTCGAACAACCAGCGCGCCACCAGGCTCTCACGGGCGCCTGGCTGGTTGAGCAGGTTCTCCCACTGCTGCACTTGCAGGGCTTCCTTGGCACTCGGCGCCAAGCCCTGCTCATCAATCGGCGCGCCGGACGCGAGCCAGCGCTGCAGGGTCTGGTATTGCTGATCGGTCAGGCCGGTGACAGCCAATGGCATGCCTTCCTTGGGATGGGCGCCGGCATAGGCATTGAACTCGCCGGGCATGGCGCACATGTTTTCGCGGTTGAGCCCCAGCACGATCTCTTCAGGCAATTTGGCATTGGGCTGCAGCGGCGCGTTGTGGCCCAGTTCGAGCATGCGCGCCATCAACGCGGCCTGGCTGCCCTGGGCGTCCAGCACCGAATGGAAGCCTTTCTGCTGCCAAGCGGCTTTGCCAAAGGCGTCATAGAACAATCGGGTGGTCGGGGTGGCCTGGCTGCGCTCGCCGTCATACACCGGCACTTTGCTCGCCCCACGCGCCGCACCCTCGGCACTGCCCAGGTTGAGCTGGCAGGCCGAGTCGTAGCAGGCATGGCACGCCACACATTTCTCGGTGAAGATCGGCTGAACATCACGGGTATAGGAAATCGCCGGGGCGGGCCCTTGAGCCTGGGCGGTACTGGCGATCAAGGCCAGAACGGCGCTGACGATAAGACGAAGTGACATGTATCCGGTCCCGATTCAATGCGTGCGCTGAAAATTTGCCGGTGATTCTACCGGGCCACACCCCCTGCCAACATGAACGATATTCATGCAAAACCTGCACATGCTCCAAATCGGCACAGGTTTGCTATGATTCACGCCCTCCGTAATGCCTGACCTAGAGTAGTCCCATGTCCGATCGTAGCGTTCGTCTGCAAGCCCTTAATCAAGCCCTCAAGGAACGTATCCTGATCCTCGACGGCGGTATGGGCACGATGATCCAGAGCTACAAACTGGAAGAAGAAGACTACCGTGGCAAACGCTTCGCCGACTGGCCGAGCGACGTCAAGGGTAACAACGACCTATTGGTTCTCACCCGTCCGGACGTGATCGGCGGTATCGAAAAAGCCTACCTGGATGCCGGCGCCGACATCCTTGAGACCAATACCTTCAACGCCACGCGTATTTCCATGGCCGATTACGGCATGGAAGCACTGGCCTACGAGCTGAACGTAGAAGGCGCACGCCTGGCGAGAAAGATCGCCGACGCCAAGACCCTGGAAAACCCGGCCAAGCCGCGCTTCGTCGCCGGCGTGCTGGGCCCGACCAGCCGTACCTGCTCGTTGTCGCCGGACGTGAACAACCCCGGCTATCGCAACGTGACCTTTGATGAGCTGGTGGAAAACTACACCGAAGCCACCAAAGGCCTGATCGAGGGCGGCGCCGACCTGATCCTGATCGAAACCATCTTCGACACCCTCAACGCCAAAGCCGCGATCTTTGCCGTGCAAGGGGTGTACGAAGAACTGGGCCTCGAACTGCCGATCATGATTTCCGGCACTATCACCGACGCTTCCGGCCGCACCCTGTCGGGCCAGACCACCGAAGCGTTCTGGAACTCGGTGGCCCACGCCAAGCCGATCTCCGTGGGCCTCAACTGCGCCCTGGGCGCCAGCGAGCTGCGTCCGTACCTGGAAGAGTTGTCGAACAAAGCCAACACCCACGTCTCCGCGCACCCGAACGCCGGCCTGCCCAACGAGTTCGGCGAATACGACGAACTGCCGTCGCAAACCGCCAAGGTCATCGAAGAATTCGCCCAGAGTGGCTTCCTCAATATCGTTGGCGGCTGCTGCGGCACCACGCCAGGCCATATTGAGGCCATCGCCCAGGCCGTGGCCGGTTATGCGCCGCGCCCGATTCCGGACATCCCCAAGGCCTGCCGCCTGTCGGGCCTGGAACCGTTCACCATCGATCGCAGCTCGTTGTTCGTCAACGTCGGCGAACGCACGAACATCACGGGTTCGGCCAAGTTCGCCCGGCTGATCCGGGAAGACAACTACACCGAAGCCCTCGAAGTCGCCCTGCAGCAGGTAGAAGCCGGCGCCCAGGTGATCGACATCAACATGGACGAGGGCATGCTCGATTCGAAGAAGGCCATGGTGACCTTCCTCAATCTGATCGCCGGCGAGCCAGACATCTCCCGCGTGCCGATCATGATCGACTCCTCCAAGTGGGACGTGATCGAAGCCGGCCTGAAGTGCATCCAGGGCAAGGGCATCGTCAACTCCATCAGCATGAAGGAAGGCGTCGAGCAGTTCATCCACCACGCCAAGCTGTGCAAGCGCTACGGCGCCGCCGTGGTGGTGATGGCCTTCGATGAAGCCGGCCAGGCCGACACCGAAGCGCGCAAGAAGGAAATCTGCAAACGCTCCTACGACATCCTGGTGAATGAAGTCGGCTTCCCGCCGGAAGACATCATCTTCGACCCGAATATTTTTGCGGTCGCCACCGGTATCGAAGAACACAACAACTACGCCGTCGACTTCATCAACGCCTGCGCCTACATCCGCGACGAGCTGCCGTATGCGCTGACCTCCGGTGGCGTGTCCAACGTGTCGTTCTCGTTCCGTGGCAACAACCCGGTGCGCGAGGCGATCCACTCGGTGTTCCTGCTGCATGCGATTCGCAACGGCCTGACCATGGGTATCGTCAACGCCGGCCAGCTGGAGATCTACGACCAGATCCCGGCCGAGCTGCGTGACGCCGTGGAAGACGTGGTGCTCAACCGCACCCCGGACGGCACCGATGCCCTCCTCGCCATCGCCGACAAGTACAAGGGCGACGGCAGCGTAAAAGAAGCCGAGACCGAGGAGTGGCGCGGCTGGGAAGTCAACAAGCGCCTGGAGCATGCACTGGTCAAGGGCATCACCACCCACATCGTCGAAGACACCGAGGAGTCGCGCCTATCGTTCGCGCGCCCGATCGAAGTGATCGAAGGCCCGCTGATGTCCGGCATGAACATCGTCGGCGACCTGTTCGGCGCCGGTAAAATGTTCCTGCCGCAGGTGGTTAAATCCGCCCGCGTGATGAAACAGGCCGTGGCCCACTTGATCCCCTTCATCGAACTGGAAAAAGGCGACAAGCCGGAAGCCAAGGGCAAGATCCTGATGGCCACGGTGAAGGGTGACGTACATGACATCGGCAAGAACATCGTTGGTGTGGTGCTTGGTTGCAACGGCTACGACATCGTCGACCTGGGCGTGATGGTGCCGGCGGAGAAGATCCTGCAGGTGGCCAAGGAGCAGAAGTGCGACATCATCGGCCTGTCTGGCCTGATCACGCCGTCGCTGGATGAGATGGTGCACGTGGCCCGTGAGATGCAGCGCCAGGACTTCCACCTGCCGCTGATGATCGGTGGCGCGACCACCTCCAAGGCGCACACGGCGGTGAAGATCGAGCCCAAGTACAGCAACGACGCCGTGGTGTACGTCACCGACGCCTCGCGTGCGGTGGGTGTGGCCACGCAGTTGCTGTCCAAGGAGCTGAAGGCCGGTTTTGTCGAGCGCACCCGCGAAGAGTATGTGGAAGTGCGCGAACGCACCTCCAACCGCAGTGCCCGCACCGAACGCCTGAGCTACGCGGCGGCCATTGCCAAGAAGCCGCAGTTCGACTGGAGCAGCTACACCCCGGTGACGCCGACATTTACTGGCGCCAAGGTACTGGACAACATCGACCTCAACGTTCTGGCCGAGTACATCGACTGGACGCCGTTCTTTATTTCCTGGGACCTGGCAGGCAAGTTCCCGCGCATCCTGACCGATGAAGTGGTAGGCGAAGCCGCTACCACGCTGTACGCCGACGCCCGGGAAATGCTCAAGAAGCTGATCGACGAAAAACTCATCAGCGCCCGCGCGGTGTTTGGTTTCTGGCCGGCCAACCAGGTCAAGGACGATGACCTGGAGGTCTACGGCGACGACGGCCAGCCGCTGGCGACCCTGCATCACCTGCGCCAGCAGATCATCAAGACCGACGGCAAGCCGAACTTCTCCCTGGCCGATTTCGTGGCGCCAAAAGACAGCGGCGTGACCGACTACGTGGGTGGTTTTATCACCACCGCCGGCATCGGCGCCGAAGAAGTCGCCAAGGCTTACCAGGACGCGGGCGACGACTACAACTCGATCATGGTCAAGGCTCTGGCCGACCGCCTGGCCGAAGCCTGCGCCGAGTGGCTGCACCAGCAAGTGCGCAAGGACTATTGGGGTTACGCCAAGGATGAGCAACTGGACAACGAAGCACTGATCAAGGAACAGTACAGCGGCATCCGCCCTGCCCCGGGTTACCCGGCATGCCCGGATCACACCGAGAAAGGCACCTTGTTCCAATTGCTCGACCCAGAGGCACGTGAGATGGAGGCCGGCCGCAGCGGCGTGTTCCTCACCGAGCACTATGCGATGTTCCCGGCGGCGGCAGTCAGCGGCTGGTACTTCGCGCACCCGCAGGCGCAGTACTTTGCCGTGGGCAAGATCGACAAGGACCAAGTCACCAGCTACACCGCACGCAAAGGCCAGGACCTGGCCGTGACCGAGCGCTGGTTGGCGCCAAACCTGGGTTACGACAACTGATCTCCCGCCCAACTCCTGGGCACGCCCTTGTAGTGAGCGGGCTTGCCCGCGCTGGGTGGCGAAGCCGCCCCAAACCCAGGCAACTCGGTGTATCAGAAAGACCGAGGCGCCTGGATTTTGGGCGGCTTCGCCCCCCAGCGCGGGGCAAGCCCGCTCACTACATTCGCAGGATCGTCGGCTATGCTGTCCCTCACACACCTTGTGTCGAGGGATGTATGGACGATCCAGTCAACAACAAGCCTCCAACCTTCTGGCAGATGCTGCACAGCGTCATGGCGGCGGCCTTTGGCGTGCAGAGTGGCAAGAACCGCGCCCGCGACTTTACCCACGGCAAGCCCAGTCATTTTGTGCTGCTGGGTATCCTGTTCACGGCGGTGTTTGCACTGACGCTGTTTGGCATCGTCAAACTGGTACTGCTACTGGCCGGGGTTTAATGCAGCAGCAGTTGCAGGCTGAACGGGTAGCGGTAGGACTCGGGCTTGCCCTTGGCCGACAGTGCGCGAAAATTCACCGCCGGCAACGGCCCCAACAGTTGCTGGGCCTGCACGCCATCGATCAACTGGAACAGCGCGGCCTGGCGATCGCGCCCGCCGTGGGCGGCCAGATCCACGCCCTTGGCATCGTCACTGATCAAGACCAGCGCCCATCCGCCCAGGGTGAAATGCCCGGCCACCAACGTCGTCAAACGCCCGTCCAGGCGTGCCCGCAATATCTCGGGTGAACTGTTTACCGCGCTGAACAACACGTCCTTTCCCGGTACCCTCCCGCTGCCTTGCAGCGCCTGCATCGCGCCCAGCGCCATCTGATCGTTGGCCGACCACACCAGCGCCGTCTGCGGGTAGCGCTTGAACAACTGAGTGGCTTGCTCGAAAGCCCGCTCACGGTTCCACTCGCCATAAACCAACTGACGCAGGCGCACTTGCGGATACTGCGCCAATGCACGGCGCAAACCTTGTTCACGCAACTGTGCGGACGGCGTGTTCTTCGCGCCGGAAAAGGCCAGCAGGTCGAGGGTCTGGCCGGGGGCTATCGGCCCATGCTTGTGCACCAGATCGACGAGCATCATATGGCCCGCTTCTTCGTCGTTGGGCACCAGGCTGCCGATCCAGTGAGCGTCGTTGCGCTCATTGAGCATCTGCACTTGGTCGGGGGTTGGCGTGCTGTTCACGATCAACAGCTTGACCCCGCTGCCTTGGGCCATGCGCAGAATCTGTGGGGCTACATATTGCTCGTTCACCAGCATCAGATAATCGGGTCGTACGGGGCCTTGCAGCGTGTCCCTGGCCTGCGCCAGGGTGTTGCCGGAATCACGTTCGGCATAACGCACACGCAAATCCAGGCCGAGGTCCTTGGCCGCGGCCTGCATGAATTGCGTGTAGCTGACCCAGAAGGTTTCCGTCGACGTACCAGGGTTGAGAAACACCACGGACGTCGCATGGGCCGCTGCGCCATACGCAGCCCCCAGCAACCACATGCACGTAATCAGAACCTTCAGCATCGTTATCCAAGCCTTGAAGAGTGGCCGCCATGATAGTGGCAATTAACCGCTCAATCGAGGCTCAATCAACGTCGTTTATTGGTGGCTCACCCAGAATACAGCGGTGCCGACCACCAGGATTATCAGAAACAGAATGGCCCAGGCATCAACGGTACTGTCGGGCTTACGGGCTTTGGTTGGGTTGCTCATCGCATCGCCTCTTATCGGTTTTATTAGGTGACTGCATCAAGACTCGACCACAGTAAAGTTCAAGATTGCCCGCATGACAAATGTGGGTATAGCGATAACAGTTCTCATTAGTCGATTTGGTTATTTGCATATACTCAAACATCACTTTTGCGCATAAACGCAAACTGGTATCGTGCGGCGGCTCCGTTGGGAGTGCGCGGCCGTGCGCGCAGATTTGCCGAGAACAGGACCTATATGTACGTATACGACGAATACGATCAGCGCATCATCGAGGACCGCGTCAAGCAGTTCCGTGATCAGACCCGACGCTACCTAGCAGGTGAACTGAGCGAAGAAGAGTTCCGCCCTCTGCGCCTGCAAAATGGCCTTTATGTTCAGCGCTTTGCGCCGATGCTGCGGGTAGCCGTGCCTTATGGCCAACTGACCTCGCGTCAGGTGCGCATGATGGCCAAGATTGCCCGCGACTTCGACAAAGGCTACGCGCACATCAGTACGCGCCAGAACGTACAGTTCAACTGGCTGGCGCTGGAAGATGTGCCGGACATCCTGGCTGAACTGGCCACCGTGCAGATGCACGCCATTCAGACCAGCGGCAACTGCCTGCGCAACGTGACCACCGACCAATTCGCCGGCGTTGCCGCCGACGAGCTGATCGACCCGCGCCCCTGGTGTGAAATCGTCCGCCAGTGGACCACCTTCCACCCGGAATTCGCCTACCTGCCGCGTAAGTTCAAGATCGCCATCAATGGCTCGACCTCGGACCGTGCTGCCATCGAAGTACACGATATCGGCCTGGAGCCGGTGTACAACGCCGCTGGCGAGTTGGGCTTCCGTGTGCTGGTGGGTGGCGGCCTGGGCCGTACCCCGGTGGTCGGCGCGTTCATCAACGAGTTCCTGCCGTGGCAGGACCTGTTGAGCTACCTCGACGCCATCCTGCGGGTCTACAACCGCTACGGCCGTCGTGACAACAAGTACAAGGCCCGGATCAAGATCCTGGTAAAAGCGCTGACCCCTGAGGTGTTCGCCCAGAAAGTCGACGCTGAAATGGAACACCTGCGCGGCGGCCAGACCACTCTGACCGAAGCCGAAGTACATCGCGTCGCCAAGCACTTCGTCGACCCCGAGTACAAGGCCCTGACCAATCAGGACGCCGAACTCGCCGCCCTCGACGCAGAGCACCCGGGTTTCGCCCGCTGGCGTGGCCGCAACACCCTGGCGCACAAGAAGCCAGGCTACGTTGCCGTGACCCTGTCGCTCAAACCTACGGGTGTTGCGCCGGGTGACATCACCGACAAGCAACTGGACGCCGTCGCCGACCTGGCCGAGCGCTACAGCTTCGGCCAACTGCGCACCTCCCACGAGCAGAACATCATTCTCGCGGACGTTGAGCAGAGCCAACTGTTCACCCTGTGGGGCGAACTGCGCGAAGGTGGTTTTGCCACGCCGAACATCGGCCTGTTGACCGACATCATCTGCTGCCCGGGTGGCGACTTCTGCTCCCTGGCCAACGCCAAGTCGATCCCGATTGCCGAATCTATCCAGCGCCGTTTCGACGACCTGGACTACCTGTTCGACATCGGCGAGCTGGACCTGAACATCTCCGGCTGCATGAATGCCTGTGGCCACCACCACGTCGGCCACATCGGCATCCTGGGCGTGGACAAGAAAGGCGAAGAATTCTACCAAGTGTCCCTGGGTGGCAGCGCCAGCCGCGACGCGAGCCTGGGCAAGATCCTCGGCCCGTCCTTCGCCCAGGAAGCCATGCCCGAGGTGATCGGCAAGCTGATCGACGTGTACATCGAACAGCGCACCGAAGATGAGCGTTTCATCGACACCTACCAGCGCATCGGCATTGACCTGTTCAAGGAGCGCGTCTATGCAGCGAATCATTAAGAACAACGAAGTCCTCGACGAAACCTGGCACCTGCTGCCCAAGGACGCGAGCTTTGACGGCATCTCCAACTGCGACGACCTGATCGTGCCGCTGGCCCTGTGGCGCGAGCACGCTCATGCACTCAAGGCCCGCGACGGCGGCCTGGGTGTATGGTTGGACGCCGATGAAGAAGCTGAAGAAATCGGCGACGACGTGGAACACTTCCAGGTCATCGCCCTGAACTTCCCGGCCTTCACCGACGGGCGCAACTACTCCAACGCGCGCCTGCTGCGTGACCGCTATGGTTACAAAGGCGAGCTGCGTGCGATTGGCGACATCCTGCGCGATCAGTTGTTCTACCTGCACCGTTGCGGGTTCGATGCCTTCGCCTTGCGCGCCGACAAAGACCCGTACGAAGCGCTGGAAAGCCTCAAGGACTTCTCGGTGACGTACCAGGCTGCAACGGATGAACCGTTGCCACTGTTCCGTCGCCGCTGAGTTTCAGCGCATGATCAAGCCCTGGCCTGCCAGGGCTTTTTTTATCCATTGAATTGGGTCGACGCCAGCACCTGCTTCTGCCCCATGGAGCACGGCACGCCTTCAGGCTGCGCCCGAACCGCTTCGATCACACCCAATAACTGGGCCTTGCTGTGGGCCAGTTGCGCCTGCATCTGCTCAATCTGCGCCACCTTGCGCTCCAATGCCTCGATCAGCTCTTCGCGCTTGTGTTCGCCCGGCGCCGGCATCAACGCCTTGAGTTCCTGCAAGGTGAAGCCCGCCTGTTGTGCGCTCTGGATCAGTTGCAAGGTCTGCAACGCCTCGGCCGAATAACGTCGATAGCCGTTGGACTGGCGCCCCACCTGACTGATCAGGCCTTGCGCTTCATAAAAGCGGATACGTGACGCCGCCAACCCACTCTGCTTTGCCAGCTCGCCAATATTCATCACCATCACCTGCTTGACATTAAAGTTAACTTTAAGCTTAGCCTGAGGCCTCCCCCGCTCAGGAGTCAACCCATGTCACCCTTTGAAGCCCTGCAACTGCCCAATGGCCAGATCATCTCCAACCGCATCGCCAAAGCCGCGATGGAAGAGAACATGGCCGATGCGCAACAGGCCCCGTCCCGCGAATTGAAGCAACTGTACAAGGCCTGGGCCGAGGGCGAGCCCGGCTTGCTGATCACCGGCAACGTGATGATCGACCGCCGCGCCATGACCGGCCCCGGTGGCGTGGCCCTGGAAGACGAGCAGCAACTGGACAGTTTTCGCGAATGGGCCGCTGTGGCACGCGACAGGGGCGTGCAGTTCTGGATGCAACTCAGCCATCCCGGACGCCAGACCCCGGCCAACCTGCACCAGCAAGCCATGGCGCCGTCTGCGGTAGCCCTCGACCTGGGTGGATTCTCGAAGATGTTCGCCAAGCCACAGGCCATGACCGAAGACGACATCCAGGAGGTGATCAAGCGTTTTGCCACCAGCGCCCGCCTCGCCGAAAAGGCCGGGTTTACCGGGGTACAAATCCACGGCGCCCACGGCTACCTGCTGAGCCAATTTCTCTCGCCGTTGAGCAACCATCGCAACGACCGCTGGGGTGGCTCGCTGGAAAACCGTGCACGCCTGCTGCTGGAAGTGATCCACGCGGTGCGCGCCAGCGTCAGCCCGGCGTTTTGCGTGGCGCTCAAACTCAACTCGGCGGACTTCCAGCGCGGTGGTTTTGCAGAGGCCGATGCGCGCGCCGTGGTCGAAATGCTCAACCCGTTGCCCATCGACCTGCTGGAGTTGTCCGGCGGCAGCTATGAAGCGCCGGCGATGCAGGGCGAAGCGCGGGACGGGCGCACGCTGGCCCGTGAAGCGTATTTCCTGGACATGGCCACTGAATTGGCAAGTATCGCCAGGATGCCGGTAATGGTCACCGGCGGCATCCGCCGCCTGGCGATCGTGCAACAGGTGCTCGACAGCGGCATCGCCATGGCCGGCATCGCCACCGCCCTGACCCTGGAGCCGCAGTTGATCCAGCACTGGAGTGAAGGGCGCGACCCCAACCCGCAACTCGAGCCCATGGACTGGAAGCGCAAGCCTCTGGCGTCCCTGGCCATCCTTGCGGTGGTGCGTCACCAGATGCGCCGCCTCAGCCACGGTCGCGCGCCAAGCGCCAAGGTAGCGCCGTGCATGGCGCTGGTGCGTGACCAATGGTTTCTGGCCAGGCGCACTCGGCAGTACCGTGCGGCCATGGCGCAGTCTTCACAATAAAGGCGGAGCATTCGCCGTGATCGAACTGTCCCCTATTGATCAGCAGTTTTTAACCTCACTGACGATTGGAGTTTTTCATGGCGAAAATCAACCTGGCCCAGCAATTGGCGACCACGCTTGAACAGGCGGGTATCAAGCGCATCTGGGGCCTGACCGGTGACAGCCTCAATGGCCTCACCGACGCTCTGCGCACCATGGAGAGTATCGAGTGGATGCATGTGCGCCACGAGGAAGTCGCGGCCTTCGCGGCGGGTGCCGAGGCCGCTGCCACCGGCGAGTTGACGGTGTGTGCCGGCAGTTGCGGGCCCGGCAACCTGCACTTGATCAACGGCCTGTTCGACTGCCATCGCAACCACGTACCCGTGCTGGCGATCGCGGCGCAGATTCCCTCCACCGAGATTGGCCTGAACTACTTCCAGGAAACCCATCCCCAGGAACTGTTCAAGGAATGCAGCCACTTTATCGAACTGGTGACCAGCCCCGAGCAGATGCCCCACGTGCTGCATCGCGCCATGCGCTCGGCGATCCTCAATCGCGGCGTCGCGGTGGTGGTGATTCCGGGCGACGTGTCGCTGCTGGAAGTGGAAGACAAGCTCAAACCGTGGCCGGCCCTGCACGCACCGCGCACCTTGCCAGCGGAACAAGACCTGCTACGCCTCAGCGAAATCCTTCAAAGCAGTCAGAAAACCACCCTGCTGTGCGGCAGCGGTTGTGCCGGTGCCCATGATCAAGTGGTCGCCTTGGCCGACGCCCTCGGCGCTCCCGTGGTACACGCCCTGCGCGGCAAAGAGCATGTGGAATGGGACAACCCGTTCGACGTGGGCATGACCGGCCTGATCGGCTTCAGTTCCGGCTACCATGCGATGCTCGACTGCGACACCTTGATCATGCTCGGCACGGACTTCCCTTACCGTCAGTTCTACCCCACCGATGCGAAGATCATCCAGGTCGACCGCGACCCACAAGCGCTGGGGCGCCGTACCACCCTGGACCTGGGCATCTGCGCCGACGTCAGCGAAACCATCGCTGCCCTGCTGCCGCGCCTGACCCGCAAGGCCGACCGCAGCTTTCTCGAGACCTCGCTCAAGCATTACGAGAAAGCCCGCCAAGGCCTCGACGACCTGGCGCAACCGTCCAAGGCCAATCGGCCGATCCACCCACAATACGTGGCGCGCCTGCTCAGCGAATTGGCGGACGACGATGCGATCTTCACCGCCGACGTCGGCTCGCCCACCGTGTGGGCCGCGCGTTACTTGAAGATGAATGGCAAGCGTCGACTGATCGGCTCGTTCAACCACGGCTCGATGGCCAACGCCATGCCCCAGGCAATTGGCGCGCAGGCGGCGTTTCCAGGTCGGCAGGTTATTTCAATGTCCGGCGACGGTGGCTTTGCCATGCTGATGGGGGACTTCATTTCATTGGCCCAGCTGAAACTGCCGGTCAAGGTGGTGGTGTTCGACAACTCATCCCTGGGTTTTGTCGCCATGGAGATGAAAGCCGCAGGTTATCTGGATGCCGGCACCGAACTGAAAAACCCGGACTTTGCCGCCATGTCCAACGCCATGGGCATCCTGGGGATTCGCGTGGAGCAGTCAGAAGATCTGGAACCGGCACTGCGTCGCGCACTGGCCCATGATGGGCCGGTGTTGGTGGACGTGGTGACCGCGACTCAGGAACTGGTGATGCCACCGAGCATCAAGCTGGAGCAGGCCAAGGGGTTCAGCCTGTATATGCTCAAGGCGGTGATGAGTGGCCGTGGCGATGAGGTCATTGAGCTGGCACGCACGAACTGGCTGCGCTAAACCCCATGTGGGAGCGGGCTTGCTCGCGAATGCGGTGGATCAGTGAACGCATCGTTGACTGACACAGCACATTCGCGAGCAAGCCCGCTCCCACTTTCTCATCTCATTGCCAAGTCAGGCTGTTTGCTTGGCTACCCACTTGCCATAAGCGTCGATGAACGCCTGCAAGAATGGCTTGGTCTTTTCCGACAGCTTTCCGGCCTCATCAAACAAGCTTCCCGCGCCGCCCACATAGGCTTCCGGCTGCTGCATGCACGGTACATCAAGGAACACCAGGGATTGGCGCAGGTGATGGTTGGCGCCGAAACCACCGACGGCTCCTGGCGACACACTGATGATCGCACCCGGCTTGCCACTCCAGGCGCTTTGGCCGTATGGACGGGAGCCCACGTCAATCGCGTTCTTCAACGGCGCAGGCACGGAACGGTTGTATTCCGGGGTCACGAACAACACCGCGTCGGATGAACTCACCTGCTGACGGAAAGTGCTGTAGGCTGCCGGCGGTGTTGCACCGTCGATGTCCTCGTTGTAGAGCGGCAAATCGCCAATTTCGACAATCTTCAACCTGAGGTTGGCAGGGGCCAGTTCGGCCAGGGCCAGGGCGACCTTGCGGTTGATCGACTCTTTTCTCAAGCTGCCAACCAGGACGGCAATCGTGTAGACCTTGCTCATGGAGGTTTTCCCGACGTCTGAATAAAGGAGCTTGTAGTTATAGAGTCTTCGCGGCGGGTTCACCAGAAGGTTTTTGATAATCCTCCAAACGCCCCACCTTGTAGGATTCATCCGAAATCGCCAGCGAATAGTATTTTTTTAACGTAGGTAAACTACACCGCTCCATAACGGTCTACAGAACCGCAAATCGAGTGATTATCTCCAGAGGTTCTAAACAGATGGCAGCAGTACTAGTCGGACAGTTTCATGCCAGAGACGCAGAGGGACGCGTGTATTCGGTGCATGAGTTCCAGGAATCCAATCCGGCGCAGGGCGACCTGGCAGGCTCGACGCCCACCACTACCTACAAGCTGGCCATTGGCGACCGTGTAGAAAAGCTGGAGGGCGATGAGTTCAAGTTGATTCAGTCGGGCATCATTATCGTGCGCGAGTCGCAAACTACCCTCGCTTCGTAAGACCTCGCCCTGCCTACCAGCCCAGTCCTGGCCATGCATGGCGTTGGCTGGGCTGGGGTGATCAGGGGCGGCGGATCTCTGTGACTTCGATTTCCCGGCCCCCCGCTGCCTCCTTCAGCGTCACCAGCAACTTGCCCCGCTCGCCCTCCACCGCATACATCGAACGCGTGTAGCCCGCTGCGTTATTGCTGGGGTGCGCGACCACCTGCCTGACCAGCGCAATATCCAGCACCGCGCCTACCTGCTCGATCACCTGCTCCTCAGAGCGGACAAACGCTTCAAGGGCCAGGTTGTCCGGCGCGGTGTCGTCATGACTGTTGAAGAGATAAGCAGCCACGCACCCAACGGTCACCAGGACCACCAGCTGCTTGGCCGTTACCCCGAAGAATATCGAGGGTAGAGGCATATGAGACCAGACCTGTTCTTGTTGTAAGTGCCGCTAGCCGGCTTTGGTCGTTGTTGATCAGCGCAGCCATTCTATTGAATCCCCGGCGCGCTGCACATAGACTCCGGCGATGCGTTTACGTCATATCGAAGTGATTCAGGCCATCTTGCAGACCGGACACCTCGGCACGGCCGCCGAATGGTTGCAACTCTGCGTGGGCGATGTGGACGCAGCGCTCAAGGACGCCGAGCAACAGCTTGGTTTCATGTTGTTCGCCAGTGTGCGCGGACGCTTGCAGGCCACCCGGGAAACCCTGGAACTGCAAGCCGAAATCGCCCATGTATATGAAGCGCTGGAGCCGCTGCAACGCCTGGCCAGCCGCTTGAAGCACCATCACGCCCCACCCCTGCGCGCCCTGTGCACGCCACCGCTGGCCAATCAGCTGTTGCCGCAAAGCATCGCGCTGCTGCGCCGACGCTTCCAGGACACCCCGTGCAACCTGTCCAGCCAGCCGACCCGCGACATCGTCCGCAGCCTGCTGTTGCACGAGGCCGAGGTCGGCCTGAGCCTGCATAACCCCGAACACCCGCAAATCCACAGCAGCGTGCTGGCCCAGGGCAAGTTGCAATTGCTCGCGCCACACGGCTGGCTCAAGCCAAAGCAGAAGTACATCGCCCTGCAAGATCTGGCAGGCCAGTCAATGATCGGCCTGGAAGGCCAGGACCCGCTGAGCCGTCTGCTGGACGCCAAGCTGCAAGCCTTGCGCCCGCTGCCCGTGGTGCAGACCCGCGTGCAGACCTACCAGATGATGCGCAGCATGGTGGAAGCGGGAGAAGGATTGGCGATTGTCGACCCCTTCACCGCGTACGGCGCACGCGACGCGGGCCTGGATGCGTGCCCGCTGTCACCGCCCGTGATGGTCAACCTGTATGCGCTGACCCTCAAGGACGGCGTGACGTCCCCAGCACTGAACGCACTGCTGGAGATCGTCACGCAGAAGGCTGAAAGCCTGTTGGCCGGTTAAGGTTTGTCGACTTCGGTCTTGAACAGCCGATACCAGAAAATCGCCACCTCACGGGTCTGCGGATCAATGCCGCGATAGCGCAAGTGGTCGATCCCGCCCATTACGTAGCCGCAACGCTCATACAAGCGGCAAGCCCCGAGGTTGTTGTTCTGGGTTTCCAGCATCATGCCCGGCAGGTTTTTCTTGCGACTCCAGAACTGCGCCACATCCAGCAACGCCTTGGCCACCCCGTGGCGCCGCGCAGGCAAGGCCACCGCCAGCTCATCGACATGGGCAAAACCATTCCAGTTGGTGCTGACCACGATATGCCCCACCGCCCGGTCGTCGAGGTACGCCATGAAGACCGCGCTGTCGGGCGCATCGCGGAAACTGGCGAACTCCTCCGGATCGATGCCATAACACTTGCGGTACGGCAGGATACGCTCCACACGCCATTGATCGACCCGCGCGCCCATCTCGGGCACGCTGTAGCCGCTGACCTCAAAGCTGAAGTCATTGCCCCACACGTAGGCATCGAAGCCTTCGTCGGCGACCCGCACACTGAGCCCTGGATACTTCGGGTTCATTACAGCTTGCATAAACATCCTTAACCCTTGATGCAATCGACGGTGTAACAACGACCACTGCCGTCGTCTTCGTGTTGCAACCCGTGAACATCCGCGACAAAACCAGGGAAGCTGCTATCGAACGTGCGAGCAAACGCCAGGTAGTCGATGATCGACCGCGTCGACTCGGTAAAGCGCTCCCCCGGCATGATCAGCGGGATGCCCGGCGGGTAAGGCACCAGCATTACCGCTGCAATGCGTCCTGGCAAGGCGTCAATGGATACCGCTTCCACTTCACCTCTAACCAATTGGTCGTATGCGTCGGCCGGTTTCATCGCAATTTCCGGCAACACGGTGTACATGCGCTTGAGGTGTTTGGCGGTGGCGTTGCTGCGATAGCAGTTGTGCAATTGGTTGCACAGGTCGCGCAATCCCAGCCCTTGGTAGCGCGCCGTACCTTGGGCATAAACCGATGGCAGGCAACTGGCCAGGCTGATATTGGCGTCGTAGCTGCGCTTGAATTCGAGCAACTCGGTGAGCAAGGTGCTCCACTTGCCCTTGGTGATGCCCATGGAAAACAGCACGAGGAAGGAATACAACCCGGTCTTTTCCACCACCAGCCCACGCTCCCAGAGGAATTTGCTGACCACTGCAGCGGGAATCCCGCAATCGCTCAACGCGCCGCCGGCATTGAGGCCGGGCATCACCAGCGTGACTTTGATCGGGTCAAGCAAGACGTAATCTTCGGCAACATCGCCAAAGCCGTGCCAATCATCCCCGGGATGCAACAACCAATCGGCGGTTGCAACCCGATCGATGCCCGCGACGGAGGGCGGCTGCCAGATGGAAAACCACCAGTCTTCGGCGGCGATATGCTGGCGCAGGTTGGCCAGGGCGCGACGAAAACTCAGGGCCTCATCGAACATCTCTTGCAGCAACGAACGCCCGGCCGGGCCTTCCATCATGGCCGAGGCCACGTCCAGCGAAGCGATGATGCTGTACTGCGGCGAAGTGGAGATATGCATCATGAACGCTTCATTGAAACGGTCGCGGTCCAGCTGTCGTGCACCGCCGTCCTGCACATGGATCATCGACGCCTGGCTGAATGCGGCCAGCAATTTGTGCGTTGAATGGGTGGTGAACACCAGGGGGCTGCCCGGCGTGCGCGAAGTGCCCATGCCGTAGCGCCCGGCGAAAAATTCGTGGAACGCCGCATAGGCATACCAGGCTTCGTCAAAGTGCAACACCTCGACACTGTTGCCCAGTTGCTGCTTGATCAGTTCGGCGTTGTAACACAGGCCGTCGTAGGTGGAGTTGGTAACCACTGCCATCTTCACTTTCGGCGCACGGCCACGGGTCAGCGGGCTGGCATCGATCTTCGCGCGGATCGACTCCGGGCTGAACTCACTCAAGGGAATCGGGCCGATGATCCCCAGTTCGTTGCGCTCGGGACACAAGTACAGCGGGATCGCGCCGGTCATGATGATCGAATGCAGCACCGACTTGTGACAGTTGCGGTCCACCAGCACCAGATCGTCACGGCCGACCATGGAGTGCCAGACAATCTTGTTCGCGGTAGATGTGCCGTTGATCACAAAGAACGTGTGGTCGGCGCCGAAGTTACGCGCAGCGCGGGCTTCGGCTTCGGCCAGGGGGCCGGTGTGGTCCAGCAGCGAGCCCAGCTCCGGGACGGAGACCGACAAGTCCGAGCGCAGCGTGTTTTCCCCGAAGAACTGATGAAACGCCTGCCCCACCGGGCTCTTGCGATAAGCCACGCCGCCGCCATGGCCGGGAGTGTGCCAGGAATAGTTGGAGTCGGCCGTGTGCTGCACCAGCGCCTTGAAGAATGGCGGCAACAGGCCATCCAGGTAGCCACGGGCAGCGCGGGCCACTTGGCGGGCCAGAAACGGTACGGTGTCTTCAAACAGGTAGAGAATGCCGCGCAACTGGTTGAGTTCGCTCATCGCATCGGCCGGAGCGTTTTCCAGGGTGACTTGCTCGCCCAAGGCAAAGATCGGTAGGTTGGGCGCACGCAGCCGTGCCAGGCGGATCAGTTCGACCATATTTTGCAGCAGGTGAGTGTTTTCCCCGGCGCCTTCGGCGGCGATCAGCATGCACGCCAGGCCATGATGGGTAGAAGCCACCAGCCGGCCTTCGGCGTAATCCGTTGCAGAGAAAATACTGAAGCCTTCTTGTTCCAACTCCCGAGCAATGCCGCGGACCCGGTCACCGGCAACGGTATCGGCCTTGATGTCGCGGTGCACGATAAGGACAGGGAACTTCAGGTCTTTGTACATGAGTGCTTGTAGTCCTGAGGGCTATGCACTCAAGGGTAGAAGCTGGGAGCGGATGTAGCGAATGAAGATTTCGAAGCCGATATAGATCAAATGTGGGAGCGGGCTTGCTCGCGAATGCGGTGTGTCAGTTAACAACCCTGTAACTGATCCACCGCATTCGCGAGCAAGCCCGCTCCCACACAAGCCAGCTCCCACATGTTGGATGGCATTCCGCCTGGGATTACTGTTCGCTCAGTTGGGTCCACAACGCCGGCGCACCCGCCGACTTGGCAATAGCTTCCAACCGTGCGGCATGCTCGGCCAGATCCTGCTCGCTGGCGCGGATGATGGTGGTCGGTTTGCGATCCGCCGGCAGGCGGCGGATTTCCGAAGGGCGGTTGCCCGAACCTTCCGCCGAACCACTGCCATCGGACGCGTTACCGGCCAGGGACAGGCTGGTCTGCCCGCC
Source organism: Pseudomonas sp. FP2335 (assembly GCF_030687535.1). NCBI lineage: Bacteria > Pseudomonadati > Pseudomonadota > Gammaproteobacteria > Pseudomonadales > Pseudomonadaceae > Pseudomonas > Pseudomonas sp. FP2335. The sequence continues at coordinate 2,532,076 of NZ_CP117437.1, read as the reverse complement.
GGTCATGGTCAGGTAGACGTCGGCAAGAATCTCGGAGTCGAGCAAGGCGCCGTGGAGTTCACGGCCGGAGTTGTCGACGCCATAACGCTTGCACAATGCATCGAGGCTGTTGCGCTGGCCCGGGTGCCGCTCACGGGCCATCATCAGGGTGTCGAGGATCGAGCAGTGCTTGGAAATATCCGCACGATCCGTCTGGCCCATGAGGGCGAATTCGTTGTTGATGAAGCCTACGTCGAACGCCGCGTTATGGATGATCAGCTGGGCGCCGTTGATGAATTCGAAGAACTCATCGGCCACTTCGGCAAAGCGCGGTTTGCCTTTGAGGAATTCGTCGGTGATGCCGTGGACGCCAATCGCGCCTTCGTCACTGTCACGGTCCGGTTGCAGGTAGACGTGGAAATGACGACCGGTGAGGCGTCGACCCATGAGTTCGACACAGCCGATTTCAATGATCCGGTGGCCGTCGGTCACCGGCATGCCGGTGGTTTCGGTATCGAGTACAACAGATCGGATGGCCATCAGGGTTCAGCTCTCAACGGTGTGGTGTGTGTCAAAGGGCACGATGTTAACACGTGAGCCGGCATCAGCCCTGCTTGTAGCCCCGCACTTCGTCCACACCCCGGTTGGCCAGTTGGTCGGCGCGTTCGTTGCCGGGGTGACCGATGTGGCCGCGCACCCATTTCCAGGTAATGTCATGGCGATTGCATTGCTCGTCGAGCAACTGCCACAAGTCGGCATTTTTTACCGGTTCCTTGGCGGCGGTCTTCCAACCGCGTTTTTTCCAGTTGACCATCCACTCGTTGATGCCTTTCATCACGTATTGCGAGTCGGTCACCAGCAGCACGTTGCAACGGCGCTTGAGCTCCTCCAGGCCACGGATGGCACCCATCAGCTCCATGCGGTTGTTGGTGGTGTTCGGTTCACCGCCCCACAGTTCCTTCTCCACGCCTTTGCACACCAGCAACGCGCCCCAGCCGCCAGGGCCCGGGTTGCCTTTGCAGGCGCCATCGGTGAAGAGTTCTACGCTATCGGTCATCGGTTGCTCGGTCTGAAATCAAAAAAGGTTTACGGTTCGCTCTGCTTGCGGTTGACCTTGGCCATCGGCATCGGCACCAGCTTGCCCATGGGCTCGCGTCGCACTTGGCGCACCGGCCGCAGGCCCACCGCGATCTTGCGCGCGACCAATAAATAGAAGCCGCCACCCGACAGTTGCCAGGTACCCGCACGGCGTTCCCAGCCGGCCAGGCGAGCCTGCCACTTGGTCGAGGCAAGCGGCGGACGATAGCACCCGAAGCGGCGTTTCTCCAGCGCGAAGCCCAGCAGGTTCAGCCAGTCGCCCACCCGTTGGGGCGAGATACAGCGCGCCTGGCGCAGCCCATCGTGGGCGAACACATGGCGCAACCCCCAACTGCTCCAGGGATTGATGCCGACAATCAACAAATGCCCACCCGGGCGCACGCTGCTCGCCGCTTCACGCAACAGGCCGTGGGGCGACAGGCAGAAATCCAGGCCATGCTGCAACACCACCACATCGGCGGCATGCTCGCTCAGCGGCCAGGCCTGCTCCTCGCAGACAATCTCCACCCCCGGCAGCGGCGCGCCCAGGCGTACATTGCGTTGCACCTGCGGCGCCGAGGGCGGAGTCTCGGCCGACGGGCCGTAATGCACCAGGTAGCCACCAAAGAACCGGCCCAACTCGTCTTCGAGCATGCGCCGTTCTTCATCCAGCAAAAATTGCCCGATCGGCCCGGACAGCCATTCGCGGGCCGCGCTGATCAGTGCCAGCCACTCAGGATCGGCCTGGGCGAACGCTTTATCAGTCATTGCATTCTCCAACTCGCCTAGACGTTCTAAGATGCACCAATGTGTTCAGCTTGGCGAATCGAAGAATGATACAGATCAGTGCCCTGCCCGCCTTCACCGATAACTACATCTGGTTGTTACAAGACTCTCGGACCCGACGCTGCGCCGTGGTCGATCCCGGCGATGCCGCGCCCGTGCTCGACTGGCTCGAACGTAACCCCGGCTGGGAGCTCAGCGACATCCTGATCACCCACCATCACCATGATCATGTCGGTGGTGTCGAGCAACTGAAAAGTGTTACAGGGGCCAAGGTCTACGGCCCGGCCAACGAAAATATCCCGGCGCGGGATGTGGCCCTCCACGATAACGACCGCATCACGGCGCTGGGTTGGGACTTCGACGTTTATGCAGTGCCCGGCCACACCCTCGGCCATATCGCCTTTTATCACCAAGGCGTACTGTTCTGTGGCGACACCCTGTTCGCCGCCGGCTGCGGGCGCCTGTTCGAAGGCACGCCGGAGCAAATGCACAGTTCTCTGGAACGCCTGGCCGCCCTGCCCGCCGATACATTGGTGTACTGCACCCACGAATACACCCAAAGCAACCTCAAGTTTGCCCAAGCGGTGGAACCGCACAACGCGGACATCGCCGAACGGGTGGAAAACGTTCGCCAACTGCGCGCTCGTGGCGAGATCACGCTGCCTTCCAACCTGGCGCTGGAAAAACGCACCAATCCTTTTTTGCGCACCGCTGAAACATCCGTTAAACAAAAAGCAGACGAACGGAACGGGCGTGACAACCGCTCTGGGGCCGAGGTGTTTGCTAGCTTGAGGGCTTGGAAAGATAAGTTCTAAGCCAACGCAATCTGATACGTAATTTCTGAATGGTTGACCGGAACCAAACGGGTTTCTAGAATCGCCCGACATTTTTGCCCGGAACTTACTTCCAGCCAATGTCGTCATCTATTCGTAAATCCAACCATTCAGACGCATTGACCCGCCTGGCTCAAGCTGTGGCGGTGGCTGTGTCCGCCACGCTGGCGGGCTGCCAATCAAGCAATTTCACCGCACAATCCACCGTGCAACCCAAGCCAAATCTTAGCGCCAAGATCAAACAGAAACCCGTCATCTGGCTTTCGGAAAAGCCGGCTCCCGAAGTGCCCCAGGATGTTTGGGAGCGTATGCGACGAGGCTTCCAACTGCAGGACGGCGTAGGCGTCAACCCGCGCATCGAGCAACAGCGCCTATGGTTCGCCAGTAACCCATCCTTCCTGGAGAGCGCCGGGGAACGCGGCAGCCTCTACATTCATTACATCGTCGAACGTCTTGAAGAACGCAACATGCCCCTGGAGCTGGCGCTGCTGCCAGTGATCGAAAGTGCCTACAACCCAATGGCCTATTCGCGCAGCGATGCGGTCGGCTTGTGGCAGTTCATCCCCTCCACCGGGCGCTACTTCAACCTGCGCCAGACCCGCGCCTACGACGGCCGCCGTGACATCACCGCCTCCACCACTGCCGCCCTGGACTATCTGACCCGTCTGCACGATATGTTCAACGGCGACTGGCTGCTGGCACTCGCCGCCTATAACGCTGGCGAAGGCACGGTGAGCCGGGCCATCGAGCGTAACGAGAAGCTTGGCCTGCCGACCGACTACTGGAACCTGCCGCTGCCCCAGGAAACCAAGGACTACGTGCCCAAGTTCCTGGCACTCTCCCAAGTGGTGCTGGCGCCCGAAGCCTACGGCGTGAACCTGAACCCGATTGCCAACCAGCCGTACTTCGAAGTGGTTGAAGTCAAGCAGAGCATGGACCTGTCCCGGGTCGCGGCGCTGGCCGAGATCGACGAAGACGAACTGTTCCAGCTCAACCCCGCACTGAAACAACGCACCACCCTGGATGGCCCGCAGCATTTGCTGGTGCCGAGTTCCAAGGCGCAGTTGCTCACCAGCACCCTTTCGACGATGAAGCCAGAAGAGTTGCTGGCGATGCGGCCGAAAAAGCAGGTGTTCGACGAAGTCGAGACCGCGCGCGTTGCTGGCCGTACCCGCAGCTACAAAGTACGCAGTGGCGACAACCTGACGCTGATCGCGAAGGCGAACAAGGTCGACGTGCATGACCTGCAGCGCTGGAACAAGCTCAATGGCCAGCAGCTCAAGGTCGGCCAGACCCTGGTGATGCAGGACACCCGCAAGCTGGTGGCCAAGGCCGACGGCAAGAAACCGGTGCAATACAAGGTCAAGAAAGGCGATTCGCTGTACATCGTCGCCAAGCGATTCAACGTCGAGATGCAACATCTCAAGCGTTGGAACCCGCGCACTGGCCAGGCGTTGAAGCCGGGGCAGATGCTGGTGGTTTCAGGCCCACGCTAAGCCCGCCTACTGACTATATGGACGCTGGCTTGTGTAGGAGCTGGCTTGCCTGCGATGGCATCACCTCGGTGCTTCAGATGTGCCGTGCCGATGCCATCGCAGGCAAGCCAGCTCTCACATATGCTTTTCACATAGATCAAGCCCTCGGCTCGCCCTACCAACAACCTTTTTCCAACCGGAACAAGCTGTTACTGTACCGATCATAAAGCCCAAGCTGCCTGGATCGGATCCCTGATTTGAAGCGTCCCCTCCTTCTACTAATAAGTCTGGCCTTGAGCTTTGCCGCGAACGCGACGATTACCGAGAGCCACGGTTACACGCAGTTCGGCGTACTCAAATACCCGGCCAAATTCACCCACTTCGATTGGGTAAACCCCGCAGCGCCGAAAGGCGGAACCTTGCGGGTCATGGCCTTTGGCACCTTCGATACGCTCAACCCCTACACGTTCAAGGGTTCCAGCCCGGTTTCAACGCCCAACTTCCTGCAATACGGCGTCAATGAGCTGAACGAACCGTTGATGGTCGGCACCGGCCAATACGCGCCCTCCGGCGATGAGCCCACCTCCAGCTATGGGCTGATTGCCCAATCGGTGGAATACAGCGAAGACCGCAGTTGGGTGGTGTTCAACCTGCGCCCGGAAGCACGCTTCCACGATGGCCACCCGATTACCGCCTATGACGTGGCATTCTCCTATCGCACTCTGTTGACCGAAGGCCATCCGCAATACCGCACCAACCTGCAAGAGGTGGCGCGGGTCGACATCCTCAACCGCCATCGCATCCGTTTCGTGTTCAAGCGCGCCGGCAATCCGCTGCTGATCCTGCGCCTGGGCGAGTTACCCGTACTGCCCCAGCATTACTGGAAAGACCGCGATTTCAAGGCCACCACCTTCGAGCCACCGCTGGGCAGCGGGCCATACCGCGTGACCAAAGTCACCCCGGGCCGGCAATTGGTGTTCGAACGGGTCAAGGATTATTGGGGCAAGGCCCTGCCGGTCAACCAGGGCTTGTATAACTACGACAAGGTCGAAGTCGAGTTCTACCGCGATAGCGATGTGGCCTTCGAAGCCTTCAAGGCCGGCGAATTCGACATCTATATCGAGCACCAGGCCAAGAACTGGGCGACCGGCTACAACTTCCCGGCGGTCAACCGTGGCGAGGTGATCAAGGCGCAGATCGCCCACCAGATCCCGACCCAGAGCCAGGGCCTGTTCATGAACACGCGGCGCCCGACCTTCAGCCAGGCCAAGGTCCGCGAAGCCCTTGGCCTGATGTTCGACTTTGAATGGACCAACCGCACGCTGTTCAGCAGCGCCTACAAGCGCACCCTGAGCTACTACCCCAACAGCGAATTCTCGGCGACGGGTGTACCGATCGGGCATGAATGGCTGCTGCTCTCGCCCTACCGCGACCAGTTGCCGCTTGACCTCTTCACCCAGCCGTTCAGCCTGCCGCAGACCGACGGGCGCGGCATCCCCCGCGACACCATGCGCCACGCCCTGGCCCTGCTCGGCGAGGCTGGCTGGAAGCTGTCCGGCCAACGCCTGCTCAACGCGGACGGGCAACCGCTGCGCTTCGAGATCCTGCTGGTCAACCCGAACCTGGAACGCATCCTGCAACCCTATGTCGAGAACCTGATCAGCATCGGCATCGACGCGCGCCTGCGCACCGTCGATCGCGCCCAGTACAAGCAGCGCCTGGATCAATTCGACTACGACATGATCCTGATCACCCTCAACCAGACCTTGAGCCCGGGCCTTGAGCAGTGGCAGTACTTCCACTCCAGCCAGGCCACGATCAAGGGCAGCAAGAACTACGCAGGCATCGCCAACCCGATTGTCGATCACCTGCTGGAACAACTGCTGGCCGCGCAGACCCGCGACGCGCAACTGGCCGCCGGCCGCGCCCTGGACCGGGTGCTGCTGTGGCAGCACTACAGCATTCCCAACTGGTATCTCAACTATCATCGCCTGGCGTACCGCAACCGGTTCGCCTTTGTCACCACGCCGCCCTACAGCCTGGGCTTGAGCGCGTGGTGGCTGAAAGCTTCGGAGAAAGCCCAATGATGTCTTTGCGACCTGCACTGTTCGCCGGCCTGCTGCTCTGCAGCGCGGCCCACGCCGCCCCGCAACATGCGTTGACGCTCTACAACGAACCGCCCAAATACCCTGCAAACTTCAAGCACACCGACTACGTCAACCCCGACGCCCCCAAGGGCGGCACCTTCCGGGAATCCAGCCTGGCCGGCTTTGACAGCTTCAACCCGTTCATCAGCAAAGGCGTGCCTGCCGACAACATCGGCCTGATCTACGACACCCTCGCCACCCAAAGCCTTGACGAACCGTTCACCGAATACGGCCTGGTCGCCGGCAAGATCGAGAAGGCCCCGGACAACAGCTGGGTGCGTTTCTACCTGCGCCCCGAAGCGCGTTTCCACGACGGCCACCCGATGCGCGCCGATGACGTGGTGTTCAGCTTCCAGACCCTGATCAAGGACGGCACCCCGCTCTATCGCACCTACTACGCCGATGTCGACGAAGTGGTCGCCGAAGACCCGCTGCGCGTGCTGTTCAAGTTCAAGCGCACCAACAACCGCGAACTGCCGCTGATCCTCGGCCAACTGCCGGTATTGCCGAAACACTGGTGGGCCACCCGCGACTTCACCAAGGGCAACCTCGAATTCCCGCTGGGCAGCGGTCCTTACAAGGTGGCCGAGGTCAAGGCCGGGCGTTCCGTACGCTACGAGCGGGTCAAGGACTACTGGGGCAAGGACCTGCCGATCAACAAGGGCCTGTACAACTTCGACCAGCGCATCACCGACTACTACCGAGACGCCACCGTCGCACTGGAAGCGCTCAAGGCCGGGCAATTCGACTACTGGGCCGAGTTCAGCGCCAAGAACTGGGCGAACGCCTATAACGTCCCGGCCGTGACCGAAGGACGCCTGATCAAGGAACAGATCCCCAACGGCAACCCCACCGGCATGCAGGGCTTCGTATTCAACGTGCGCAAGCCAATGTTCCAGGACGTGCGCGTGCGCAAGGCCATCAGCCTGTTGCTGGATTTCGAGTGGAGCAACAAGCAGCTGTTCAACGGTGCCTATACGCGCACCCGCAGCTACTTCGAAAACTCCGACATGGCCGCCACCGGCCTGCCCGGCCCGGATGAGCTGGCGATCCTGGAACCGCTGCGCGACAAGATCCCGCCGCAAGTCTTCACCGAGGCCTTCGAACCGGCCAAGACCGATGGCAGCGGCATGATCCGTGCGCAGCAGCGCGAGGCTTACCAACTGTTACAGGAAGCCGGCTGGAAGATCGTCGACGACAAGATGGTCGACACCAACGGCAAACCCGTGGTCATCGAGTTCTTGCTGGCCCAGACCGAATTCGAACGCATCCTGCTGCCGTTCAAGCGCAACCTGGCGGACTTGGGCATAGACCTGGTGATCCGCCGGGTCGACGTCTCCCAATTCGTCACCCGCCTGCGTTCGCGGGACTTCGACATGCTGGTGGGCAGTTTCCCGCAGTCTTCCTCGCCAGGTAACGAGCAGCGCGAGTTCTGGAAGTCGACCAGCGCCGACAAGCCCGGCAGCCGCAATTACATGGGCCTGAAAGATCCGGCCGTCGACCAGTTGGTGGAGCAACTGATCGATTCCGACACCCGCACCAGCCTGATCGCCCACGCCAAGTCCCTGGATCGCGTGCTGCAATTTGGCTACTACGTGATTCCCAACTGGCACATCAAGACCTTCCGCGTGGCCTACTGGAACAATCTCGGTCATCCAAAGGTTTCGCCGCTGTACGACGTCGGTATCTCCACATGGTGGAGCAAACCGAATGTGCAACCGCCCGTTCCCCCCCAGACGAGCGCCGATCCGGCGAGCGGAGGCGATTAAATGTTGGCCTATATCTTTCGCCGCCTGTTGCTGATCATCCCCACGCTGTTCGGCATCCTGCTGATCAACTTTGTCATCATCCAGGCCGCCCCCGGGGGCCCGGTGGAGCAAATGATCGCCAAGCTCGAAGGCTTTGACGGCGCCACCAGCCGCATCGCCGGTGGCGGTGCCGAAGTCGCCGTGGCCGGTTCCAGCTACCGCGGCGCCCAGGGCCTGGACCCGGCGCTGATCAAGGAAATCGAAAAGATGTACGGCTTCGACAAATCGGCGCCGGAACGTTTGTGGATCATGGTCAAGAATTACGCGCGCCTGGATTTCGGCGACAGTTTCTTCCGTGACGCCAAAGTCATCGACCTGATCAAGGAAAAGATGCCGGTGTCCATTTCCCTCGGGCTGTGGAGCACGCTGATCATGTACCTGGTGTCGATCCCCCTGGGGATCGCCAAGGCCACGCGCCACGGCAGCCACTTCGATGTGTGGACCAGCTCGGCGATCATCGTCGGCTATGCGATCCCGGCGTTCCTGTTTGCGATCCTGTTGATCGTGGTGTTTGCCGGTGGCAGTTATTTCGACTGGTTCCCGTTGCGCGGGCTGACCTCCAACAACTTCGACGAGTTGAGCTGGGGCGGCAAGATCCTCGATTATTTCTGGCACCTGGCCCTGCCGATCACTGCACTGGTGATCGGCAACTTCGCGACCATGACCCTGCTGACCAAAAACAGTTTTCTCGACGAGATCAACAAGCAGTACGTGGTCACCGCCAAGGCCAAGGGCCTGACCAACCACCGCGTGCTCTACGGCCACGTGTTCCGCAACGCGATGCTGCTGGTGATCGCCGGTTTCCCTTCGGCGTTCATCGGCATCTTCTTCACCGGCTCGCTGCTGGTGGAAGTGATCTTTTCCCTCGACGGCCTCGGCCTGATGAGCTTTGAAGCCGCGATCAACCGCGACTACCCGGTGGTGTTCGGCACGCTGTTCATCTTCACCCTGCTGGGCTTGATCGTGAAACTGATCGGCGACCTCACCTACACCCTGGTCGATCCGCGTATCGACTTCTCCAGCCGGGAGCATTGAGATGAACCTATCCCCCCTCAATCGCCGCCGGTTCGAACGATTCAAGGCCAACAAGCGTGGCTGGTGGTCGCTGTGGCTGTTCCTGATCCTGTTCGTACTGAGCCTGGGCGCGGAACTGATCGCCAACGACAAGCCGCTGGCGGTGCACTTCGACGGCGGCTGGTACTTCCCCGCGCTCAAGCGCTACCCGGAGACGACCTTTGGTGGCGAGTTCCCCCTGGAAGCCAACTACAAGAGCCCGTACATCCGGGAGCTGCTCAAGGCCAAGGACGCCTGGACCTTGTGGGCGCCGATCCCGTTCAGCTACCAGAGCATCAACTACGACCTGAAAGTGCCCGCGCCGGCGCCGCCATCCAGCGTCAACCTGCTGGGCACCGATGACCAGGGCCGCGATGTGCTGGCGCGGGTGATCTACGGCTTCCGCGTGTCGGTGCTGTTCGCCCTGACGCTGACCATCCTCAGCTCGATCATCGGCGTGATCGCCGGGGCCTTGCAGGGCTTTTACGGTGGCTGGGTCGACCTGGCCGGGCAGCGTTTCCTGGAGATCTGGTCGGGGCTGCCGGTGCTGTACCTGCTGATCATTCTCGCCAGTTTTGTGCAGCCCAACTTCTGGTGGCTGCTGGGGATCATGCTGCTGTTCTCCTGGATGAGCCTGGTGGACGTGGTACGTGCCGAGTTCCTGCGCGGGCGCAACCTTGAATACGTGCGGGCAGCCAGGGCGCTGGGCATGCAGAACGGCGCGATCATGTTCCGCCATATCCTGCCCAACGCAATGGTCTCGACCATGACCTTCATGCCGTTCATCCTCACCGGCGCCATCGGCACCCTGACTGCGCTGGACTTTCTCGGCTTCGGCTTGCCGGCCGGTTCGCCGTCCCTGGGCGAACTGGTCGCCCAGGGCAAATCCAACCTGCAAGCGCCGTGGCTGGGCATGAGTGCGTTCGCCGTGCTGGCGATTATGTTGAGTTTGCTGGTGTTTATCGGCGAGTCCGCTCGCGATGCCTTCGACCCGAGGAAATGAGATGAATCAGGACAATCTGATCGAAATCCGCGACCTCAGCGTCGAGTTCGTCACCGGCGAACACGCTCACTGCGTGGTGAACAACGTCAGCTTCGACATCAAGCGCGGCGAAACCCTGGCCCTGGTCGGCGAAAGCGGCTCCGGCAAATCGGTGACCGCCCACTCGATCCTGCGCTTGCTGCCCTACCCGCTGGCGCGGCATCCGTCTGGCACCATTGGGTATGCGGGGCAAGACCTGCTGACCCTGAAGGAAAAATCCCTGCGGCATATTCGCGGCAACCGCATCGCGATGATCTTCCAGGAGCCGATGACCTCGTTGAACCCGCTGCACTCGATCGAGAAGCAGATCAACGAAGTGCTCGGCCTGCACAAGGGCCTGCAAGGCAAGGTCGCCACCCAGCGCACCCTGGAGTTGCTCGAGCTGGTCGGCATCCCCGAACCGCACAAGCGCCTCAAGGCCCTGCCCCACGAGCTGTCCGGCGGCCAGCGCCAGCGGGTGATGATTGCCATGGCGCTGGCCAACGAGCCGGAGCTGTTGATCGCCGATGAACCGACCACTGCGCTGGATGTGACGGTGCAGTTGAAAATCCTGGAATTGCTCAAGGAGTTGCAGGCGCGCCTGGGCATGGCCTTGCTGCTGATCAGCCACGACCTCAACCTGGTACGGCGGATTGCCCACCGCGTGTGCGTGATGCAAAAGGGTTGCATCGTTGAACAGGCCGAGTGCGAAACGCTGTTCCAGTCGCCCCGGCATCCCTACACCCAGGAATTGCTGGCGGCTGAACCAAGTGGCGGACCGGCCACCAATGTGGTCGGCCCACCCCTGCTGGAAGTGAATGACCTCAAGGTGTGGTTCCCGATCAAGAAAGGCTTTCTGCGCAGCACCGTGGATTACGTCAAGGCGGTGGATGGCATCAACTTCAGCCTGCCCCAAGGGCAAACCCTGGGCATCGTTGGCGAAAGCGGCTCGGGGAAATCCACCCTTGGCCTGGCGATCCTCCGGCTGATCGCCAGCAAGGGCGGCATTCGCTTCGAAGGCCAGCAACTGGACTCACTCACCCAACAGCAGGTACGCCCGCTACGCCGGGAAATGCAGGTGGTGTTCCAGGACCCGTTCGGCAGCTTGAGCCCGCGTATGTGCGTGAGCGAGATCGTCGGTGAGGGCCTGCGCATTCACAAGATGGGCACGCCGGCCGAGCAGGAAGCGGCGATTATCGCGGCGCTCAAGGAGGTCGGGCTGGACCCGGAATCCCGGCATCGCTATCCCCACGAGTTCTCCGGCGGCCAGCGCCAACGCATCGCTATCGCCCGCGCCCTGGTGCTCAAGCCACGGTTGATCCTGCTGGACGAACCCACCTCGGCGCTGGACCGCACGGTGCAACGCCAGGTAGTGGAACTGCTGCGCAGCTTGCAGGCCAAGTACAACCTGACCTACCTGTTTATCAGCCATGATCTGGCGGTGGTGAAGGCATTGAGTCATCAGTTGATGGTGGTGAAACAAGGCCAGGTGGTGGAGCAAGGCGATGCAAAGGCAATCTTCGCCGACCCGCAACACCCCTACACCCGACAGTTGCTGGAAGCCGCCTTCCTCGTACCGGCCTGACCCGTACGGTTCAACCTTTGGCAGTTGGCTTGTGTGGGAGCGGGCTTGCCCGCGATTGCAGTGTGTCATTCGACAGATTCGGCACTGACAGGACGCCATCGCGGGCAAGCCCGCTCCCACATTTGACCGTGCCCAACCTGAACGACAGCCTCAACGGCGGCGATTCGGCACGGGTTTCTATGGCGAGCCCCGCAGCCTGCAACGGGCGACCAAATGGGACTTCTGACCTGAAGCCAATACCCCAGGGCCGACGACCTGCACCGGATGACACTCGCGCAATCTTGAAGCCTTGAACATTGCGCGATTTTGTATAACGCTGCCGGTCCGCCTATTCGGTTCTTCGCCAGGGAATGCCCGCCATGACCCCTTCCACCGCCCCGCACTTCTGGCGTGACCCTGCGCTGGCGTTTATCGAAGCGCGCACCATCGCCGACGGGCGCAAGGTCACCTACGCGCGGCACGCTCACGAGCATTTTTCCATCGGCGCGATCACCAGCGGGCGCAGCTATTACCACTACGGCACGGACACCTTCGAGATCAGCGCCGGTACGGTGGTACTGATGAACCCTGGCGATGTGCACGCGTGCAATCCGATCCGTAACGAGGCCTGGTCCTATCAGATGCTGTACATCGATACGCCCTGGCTGACCGAATTGCAGCACCAACTGGGCTTCAGCACCGACCAGGGCTACCGGCCGTTCGACATCCCCTACGTGCGCGATGAAGCGCTCTACGCTGGGCTGTTGGAGCTGTACCGGGTCCTGGTGGATACCCAGGCCGAGCACCTGCACAAGCAAAGCGCGCTGGTGGGTTTCTTCACTGAGGTGCAGCAGCGCCTGAACCCGTCCGACGCACCGTTGCGCGAGGTCAACCACAAGCTGGAGCGCGCCGCCGAGTACATCCGCGCGCACTGCACCTGCGCCTTGAAACTGGAAGACATCTGCCTGGCCGCCGAACTGTCGCCGTCCTATCTGATCCGTGCGTTCAAGCAGTATTACGGGTTGACGCCCCATGCGTTCCTGATCAACCAACGTATCCAGTTCGCCCGCACGCAACTGCGTCAGGGCGAACTGATCGCCGATGTGGCCCTGGCCGCAGGTTTCGCCGACCAGGCGCATTTCCAGCGGGCGTTCAAACAGCATTTTGCGGCGACGCCGGGGCAATACCGCGATGTGCTCAAGCCATCAGCAAATAACCCACACTGGCCACCAGCAACGCGGCCATTGAACGGTTGAACACGCGCACGCCCTGCGGGTTGCCCAGGTAGCGCCGCAAAAAGGTCCCGGCATACGCCCAGCAGGCCACCGACAGGTAGCAGATCACCAGGTACAGCGCAGCAAACAGCCACACTTGAGCGGCGTCGCCATCCGCCACAAACAACCCCATCCCTGCCACGCAGGCCAGCCAGGCCTTGGGGTTGAGCCATTGCATAATGGCGCCGTACAGCATCGACGGCGCGGTGGCGGCGTTATCGGCTTGCAGGCGGCCATCGTCGCACGCCAGTTTCCAAGCCATCCACAGCAAGAAAACCACCCCGCCCCACTGGATCAACTGGGTCAGCAACGGCCAGCGCACCAGCACTTCGTGCAAACCCAGGCCGATCAACACCAGCAACAAGGTAAACCCTGCGGCGGCGCCGAATACATGCTTCTGGCTGGCGGCAAAGCCAAAGCGCGCACCGGAGCTGAGGGCCACCACGTTGACCGGGCCCGGTGTGATGGAGGTGGCCAGGGCGAAGGCGGCCATGGAAATGATCAAGCTCATTGCAATTCCCTTTTTCTGTGACGGTGAGGATGACGTCACGGTAAAGGGCGGCACGCGCCAGGTATTGAACAAAATGCCCCTCGGGGCGTTACGGCGCAGGCGCTTGGGTGACGACGTCGTCAACACCCAGCACGCGGCCGTCCTCAGACACGATCTCGACCTTGCGCAGCGGCTTGAGCGAATGCGCATCCAGCAGCCGCGTGCCGAGCAGTTGCGGCTGAGTGTGGGCCTCACCCCATTGCGCCAGCGTCACCAGCACCGGCATCAGCGCGCGCCCCTTGTCGGTGAGTTGGTACTCGTTGCGCGCGCCGACTTCGTTGAGCTGCAACAGGCCCTGCTCAACCATCTCCTTGAGCCGGGCGGCGAGGATATTTTTTGCTACGCCCAGGTGTTTCTGGAAATCACCGAAGCGCGTCACGCCGGCAAACGCGTCGCGGATGATCAGCAGCGTCCACCAGTCGCCCACCACGTCAAGGGCACGGGCCACCGGGCAGCAGTCGCCTTCCAGGCATTTGCGTTTCATGGTCAGGCCTCCAGCCAGTTGAAAAATATGGTTGCATTATAGGACCGATAGTCGCAGGATAAAAACGGTTTCATCATTAAACCTATTTTGCAGCGTGGAGTTCAGCATGGACATTCGTGGAAAAGTGGTACTGGTCACCGGCGCCAATCGTGGCCTGGGCAAAGCGTTCGTCACCGCGTTGCTGGCAGCGGGTGCGGCCAAGGTCTACGCCGGTGCGCGTGATCCCGCCAGCGTCGACATCCCCGGCAGCACGCCGATTGCCCTCGACATCACCGATGCCGCCAGTGTGCAACGGGCTGCCGCGCAGTGCACCGATGTGAGCGTGGTGGTCAACAATGCGGGCTTTCTCAAGTACGGCTCGCTGCTGGCCGACGACAGCGTCGAAAACCTGCAACAGCATTTTGACGTGAACACCTTCGGCACCCTGCGCGTGAGCCGGGGGTTCGCACCGATCCTGGCCCGCCAGGGCGGCGGCGCGCTGATCAACGTGCTCTCGGTATTGAGCTGGCTGAGCCCACCGGGCGCCGGGGGCTATAGCACCTCAAAATCCGCCCAGTGGGGCCTGACCAACGGACTGCGCGGCGAATTGCGCGAACAGGGCACCCTGGTCATCGGCGTGCACCCCGCCTACATCGACACCGACATGGTCGCCGACGTGCAGGCCCCAAAAAGCACGCCCCAGGAAGTGGTCGCCCTCACGCTGCAAGCACTGGCCGAAGGCCGTGAAGAAGTGCTGGTCAGCGACACCAGCCACGGGGTGAAGGCGTCGCTGTCCACGGACAGCCCGGTGTATCTCAACCATTGATCAAGGGAATGTGCGGGTTGCCTTAGCGCTGCGCCGGAATGCGGATGTCGCCGTCGCGGCATTGGCTTTTAACGCTGCGCGGGCAACCGGCGAACGCCAGATCCTTGGTCAGGCACACGCGCACTTCCGAAAACACCTTGCCCTTGCAGATCACCGCCAGGCCATGGTTGCCCAGGCGCGGGTTGCTCTCGCGAAACAACGCCTCGATCTCGCGGGCCGGCAACGCCGGTGGCGTGTTGAACGGTTGCAATTGCGGCGGAATCACCACCACGCCCAGCGCCTGGTCGGTCTTGGCCAGGTAGTCCAGCGGCTCAAGCCCGGAACAGGTGCCATGCTTGGCCCATTCGTGCTTGAGCAGCGCTCGTGTGGGAAACAACGTCGCGCCCTTGTCCAATTCCTCGCGGCTCAAGCGCGACTGCGGCGCACACGACGCCGGCCAGCCGCCCCGCGCGTACTGCGGCCACAAACCATGCAACACAAAGCCGTAGCCTTTGCCCGAACACTGCTCGTTGTCCGGGTGGGTCAGGCAAAACGTCGGCGACCACGACAGCGATAACACATAAAAATCAAACTCCCCAGGCGTGCCTTGGCTACGCGCAGCCGCGCCTGCGCTTGTGGCGAGGGCCAACCACAACAGCATCCAGTATTTCATCGGTGTGCTTCCTTGAAAAAATAAACCCTATCGTGCTTACCCAGGGTGATGGGGGTTGCGTTGTAGCACCGCGTCCAGGATCCGGTCGGTTTTCAATGCCTCGATCGCCAACGATGGATGCAGCGCCTCACCACGGATATGCGCGTTCATGGCCAGCACGTGGTGCCACTGGATATGTGCGTGGCACGGCACCTCCAGGACCTCGCACGTATCCCCCTCAAGCCGCAAGGGTTGGTCATCGAACACCGAGAACTCGATACGCCCCTGACTGCCGATCAACACGACACGATCTTCACGTCGGTCCGCGACAAAATTCCAGCAGCCCATGCCCAATGCGCCCGAGGCAAAACGCCAGCTGGCGGTCACCGCATCCTCCGCGGCATAACGGCCGGCCTGGCGCGAGGTAAAACCGGCCACTTCGATGATGTCGCCAGCCAGGTACTGGAACAGGTCGAAGCCATGGCTGGCCAGGTCGGCAAAGTAGCCGCCACCGGCAATCGCCGGGTCGGTGCGCCAGTTGTCGGCGTGGGCGTCCGCAACGGCCTGCGGCTTGCACAGGGTCCAGGTGAGGTGACGCAACTCGCCGATGCGTCCTGCTTGCAGCCAATCGCGTACCTGCTGGAAACGCGGCAAGGAGCGGCGGTAGTACGACACAAACAGATGCAACCCGGCGCGCTCGAACGTGCGCTGCATCAACGCGCTCTGCTCGGCATTCATCGACATGGGCTTCTCGACGCAGCAGTGCTTGCCGGCCGCCGCCACCATAAGGCTGTATTCAAGGTGGCTGGCAGGCGGCGTGGCGATGTACACCGCGTCCACCTCGGGGTCGTCGATCAGCGCCTGGGCGTCGGTATAAAAACGCGCAATGCCGTGGCGTGTTGCATAATCGCGCACCGCCGCTTCACGGCGCCCCATCACGGCCACCAAGGCCGAACCTGGCGCTTTGTAGAAAGCGGGTCCACTCTTTAACTCAGTGACACTGCCGCAACCGATCATGCCCCACCGCACGGTGTTCATCTGTTTTCCTCGTCCGTTTTCATCAAGGGCGCAGTATCCACATACCCCGAGGCCCACGCCAGCCGCACTTAGCATGACAATTGCATTACACTTTTATGACAATCATCCACCTGCGGGGGCACAGACGATGAAAATTCGCGCAACGGTCATTTGCGAACACGAGGGGCATATCCTCTTCGTGCGCAAGGCCAGATCAAAATGGGCACTGCCTGGCGGCAAGGTCGAACGTGGCGAGCGCCCGGTCGGCGCAGCCGCGCGGGAGCTGGAAGAAGAGACCGGCTTGAACGTGGACGGGTTGCTGTACTTACAGGAACTCAAGGCCCGCGACACCCTGCATCATGTGTTCGAGGCCTCGGTAGTCAACGTCGCCGATGCAAAACCTTGTAATGAAATAGTCGATTGCCTCTGGCACGCCTATGCCGCGATGGATCAACTGGACACCACCGAGGCCACCCGCCATATCGTCAAATCCTTCTTGCGACGCCTGTAGTCTTCATTTCTGTTTGGCTTTGGCCTGCCCTCGCGAATACAGTGCTTCCACCAGTTTCTGCCGCTCGTCCTGGGGCAAATTGCCCGCGAACTCAGCCAGCGTGGCATCCACCAACGCCCGCAATGCCGCATCGGCCTCACGCGCCTTGGCCAACTCACTCACCAGCCTCTCGCGGTCCAACGTCGGCGCTTGCAGTTGCTGGATCACCCCCAGCCGTGCTTCGCGACCGGCCATGATCAACGGCTGGCTGTCGGCGCGGTTGTGCCGCAACAGTTGACGCAGCTCCCTGCGACGCTCCGGCGGCAGCTTGAACATCGCCTGGCGCAACCCATGCTGGTTGACCACGGCCTCGGCAGGTTTGGCCATGGCCATCCAATGGTAGAGGCCACCGCCCACCCCACCGAGCAAAAACACGTTGAGCAACACCGAGACCAGCAACCACGGTTTAAGCGACTTTGAGGTCATTGCTCGGCTTCCTCGGCGTTGACGGAAAACACCACTTCAGCATCGCCCTGATCGAACACGCTGGGCAGCACCTCCGAGGACAGCATCGGCAGCGGCACGCTCATCGACGCCACGAGCACGCCGGCGACGATGCCCGCGATACCCGCGCCCACCAGGCTGGCGGATGACCACCAGTTGGCGTAACGCGACAGCAATGATGCCCGTGGCGGTGCGGATCGGCGGATCTGCCGCGCCAGCGCCGGGTCGGCAGGTGCCAGTTGATGGGCATCCAACTGCCCGTCGAGCCAGCTGGCTTCACGCAACACTGCGCGGGCGTGGGCGTTGCCACTGTCGAGCAGGGCCTGGGCGGCCGTTCGTTCAGCGAGCGGCCAGCGGTGCAGGCTGGCGCCGTAGGCGTCGGCCAAGTGGGCGAATCGTTCGGGCGTCATGGTTTTTCCCTTCCTGGGCGGGCAAGCCCTGGTGTGTCGGCAAGTCTATTGCGCAACTGACGGCGAGCCCGTGACAGCAGGCTCTCCAGTGCCTCGACGCTGATGTTCATCAGCGCGGCGGCGTCGATGTTCGACAGCTCCTGGTAATACTGCAACACAATCGCTTCGCGCTGACGCTCGGGCAGCGCGGCCAACGCGGCGGCCATCTGCGTGCTGCGGTCGGCGGCTTCGAGTTGCTCCTCCGGCGACGGGGCGCTGTCGGCCAGTTCCAGCGCCTCATCCGCGTCCAGCGGGCGCTCCTTGCGCCGGCGCAAGCGGTCCCGGCACAGGTTCAGCGCTACCCGGTGCAACCACGTGTCGAACCGCGCTTCGCCCACTCGCCAGTTGGCTGCCTGGCGCCAGATCCGCAGGAAACTCTCCTGGGCCACGTCCTTGGCCTCGTCGGCATCCCCCAGGATCCGGCTGGCGAGCGCGAGCAAACGCGGGAGTTTGCGCGTCACCATTTCGTTGACGGCCGCAGGTTCGTTGTTGCCGATACGCGCCAGCAGCTCTACGTCCGGATCAGTGTCTTTCAATCGGGTAATTCTCGGTCCGCAGGCTAAGTGGCAGGTTTCAACGCATCCAACGTCCTTCACGCCAGACCCAGTTCGGCCCGCGGGATTCCCAATGCCCTGGCTGCCAACGTGCGTTGCGCATCACCGGCTGCCAGTGGCCCGGTACCCAGGCGTAGGCGCCGCGTTCCCATCGCCAGTGGCCACGGTCCCAGGCATAACCGGGGCGCCCGGCGGGAATCACCTCGACCCGCTCCACCGGCGGCGCCTGGCGAATGATGATCTCGGTCTGGGCAAACGTCGGGGTGCTGACAAACGCGGCGAACGTCAGCGGGATCAGCAAGGCATAACGCAATCGGGCCAGTGTGCTCATGGCAACTCCTTCAGGTGACGAACGAAAATGTCCGCTGCTGATGGGTTGAACGGCACGTGCTGCAGAATCCGTCGCAGGACACGCAGGTTTTTTCCGCACAGTGCGTAAGAGGAAGTATTGCCCACGGGCCGGCAACGCTGGATGAAATGTTTGAAAGGTGTGCGACGGATGTGTGCCGGTGGCGACGTTCAATAGATGACGCACCCCACACCAAGAGGAAATGCCATGTCCCGTCGCCTTTACATGCTCGTTGCCGCCCTATTGATCGCAAGCCTGAGCGGCTGCGTGATCGTGCCCGAGCACCGGCATTGCTGCTGGCGCTATTACGGCGCGGTGTCGACCACCACCGCCAGCGTCAACAGCTAACCCACCGCCGCAAAACCGCGGCGCCCGGCCTTGAGTTCAGTGCGCAGCTCACCGATAAGGTTTGAGATGGAACGGATGCTGTCCAGACCTTCGGGGGACACGCAGGTCAGCAGCAACTCGACGCGACCGGAGACCGGCTCGAACACGCTGATGCGCAGCGAGCCATCGCTATTGAGGGTGCACTCACAGGAAAGCGGTACAAAGCCTGAAGCCATGATGCGATTGAAGTCGGCGATTGAGATCATGATAAGCCCCCTTCCCTGGGTTCTACCCTGCTGTTCGATGGCGCAAGCGTAGATGAGCTTTTCGGCAGCGCCAGGCAATTGCTTCAAAGTGCCAGCCACGTCTCATATTTTCCCGCCAAGCGCTGGCGGGCCGGCGCCAGAAAGCCAGCACGTGACCTCTCGTCTGTTGCCCTGACGAAAACTTGACTCCCACCCGCGATCACCAGACGCTCTGGCTTTATGCCACTCCCCGAGCAGCCGACCATGAGCATCGATCCCCCGAGCCCGCCCGACAGCGACGTTTACAAAACCCTGCTGGAATCGACCAAGGCGATCCCTTGGCGGATCGACTGGCAGAGCATGACCTTCAGCTACATCGGTCCGCAGATCGAAACACTGCTGGGCTGGACGCCGCAAAGCTGGGTCAGTGTGGATGACTGGGTCGCGCGCATGCACCCGGACGATCGCGAGTACGTAGTGAATTTTTGCGTGTCGCAATCGCGCGCCGGCGTAGACCACGAGGCCGATTACCGTGCGCTGACGGTGAACGGCGACTATGTGTGGATCCGCGATGTGGTGCATGTGGTGCGCAAGGATGGCGAAGTGGAGGCGCTGATCGGGTTCATGTTCGACATCAGTGAGCGCAAGAAGACCGAGGAACACCTGATCCGCCTGCAAAAGCAATTGGAGGAATACTCCTTCCAGGACGGCCTCACCGGCATCGCCAACCGCCGCATGTTCGACACCGTGCTCGAACGCGAATGGACCAGCGCCCAACGCAGCCAGTTGCCGCTGTCGTTGATCATTCTCGATATCGACTTTTTCAAGCAGTACAACGACCACTACGGCCATATCAAGGGTGACGAATGCCTGCGCCAGGTGGCCAATACATTGGCGCAGGCGGCCAACCGTCCACGGGATTTCATCGCACGGATCGGCGGTGAAGAGTTTGTGTGGCTGTTGCCGGAGACCGATGCAACCTCGGCCAGGCTGGTGGCGCAACGCTGCCTGCACCTGATGCGTCAACGCCAGATCGAACACGGGTTTTCGCCGGTGTCCAGGCTGCTGACCTTGAGCCTCGGGGTTGGCACTCATATCGTCAGGCCTGCCAGTTCGATGCTGGGGTTTGTCGAGCAGGTCGACAAATTACTCTACAAGGCCAAACACAATGGACGGATGCGCGCAGAGTTCGCCGATATTGAAGTTTGACGCCGAGGTCAAATCGCGGGCAAAAAAAATCCCAAGTAGCTGATGGAAACTTGGGATTTAAAAATGCATAAACCGTGGGAGGTGAACGCCCGACTATAGTAGCGATTGTAAAAAGCTGTAACAAGACTGTTTTAATCCTTTCGTCGGATTAAAACAGTCGTAAGTCATTCAATAACCACACATTTTTTAAGGCGGCCGACATACAAATGCCACTTTTTGGTGCAAGTAAGCGTGATACTTGCGACCTATATTCCCCCTTATAAAAAATGGTTATTAACTAAGGCGCGGTGACACTCTCTGGCGCTTGTGCACCCAATTGCCTGCAACTGTCGCCCAGTTTCATAGCGTCGGTCATCGTCGCGCTGGCGACTCGCTCCATTTGCCGACAAAGCAGCAGACGCTCGGCCGCCTCGGCCCGATGGCGATCGGCGCTGGCGTTGATATGCATAAAGTAGCCGCCCAACAGCACCGCGACACACAGCACGCCGACCGCATAGTGGCGCAAGCTGTTTGGCGATGAAGGCTCTGGCTGGTACATGGCCCCGTGACGACCTGTTCTATCTGCGACGAAGCGTGCAATTGTATGCAAATAGAAACACAGCAATTGTCGTGGTTTTGTAAAGCGCCGGCCTTACACAGAGACAGGCTTTTCGTTGGCGCTTGCATGCCCCTTCAACAGCCGATACACCGGCAGGCACGCGGCCTGGATCAGCAGCATTCGGATCACCTGCATCGCCGTCACCAATGTAACCGCCAGCCCCAGCGCCTCAGCGGTCAGGCTCATCTCAGGTGCGCTGCCGGGCATCATGCCCAGGGCCAGCGACAACCATGGCATCTGCAGCCACGTGCCCAACGCCCACGCGGCGGCTGCGGTCGCAACCAGCGAGCCAATCAACAACGCTAGCACCTTGACGAGAAACCCCGGTGCGCGGCGGAAAAAATCCCGCTCGAAGGCGGCGCCCAGCGCACACCCGATCAGCAACTGGCCGACACCACTGAGCCAACCGGGCATGCTCATCGACAAATTGTTACACCCTACCCCCACCGCACAGATCAGGAACGGCCCGAATGTCCAAGGGTTGGGCAGGTTGCAGCGCTTGAAGCCGATAGCGGCCAACAGGCTCATAGCCAGCAGAAAGATCAACCAGGGCCAGATCACCGGCAATGGCGCAGCCATCACAGGATGAGCCAGGCCAAGGCTGGCCAGCGCAGGCACGGCCAGCAGGATCAGCAGCAGCCGTAGACTGTGGGCGGCGGCGATAAAGCTGGTGTCCGCCTGGCGCTGACGGCCGAGGTGAACCATCTCCGTGGAGTTGGCCGGCATCAGCGCGAAGAACGCCGTGCCGAAGGCGACGCCAGAGCGGTTCAGCAGCCACACCGAGCCCAATGCCAGCACCAGCGTCAACAGCACCGCCGTGACAATCAGCCCCAGGTGCGCCGCCACCTGCTGCATCACCGGCAGCGTGAAATAACAGCCAATCGCCACCGCGACAATCAACTGGCCCGCTTGGCGCCCATGGGGAATTTGCGCCATCCTCGCGCCGCCGCAGCGGCCGATCAGCACAGCCAGCAAAGCACCTATCACCCAGGGCAGCGGCCAGCCGAGCCACTGCGCAAAACTGCCGCCCAAGGTGCCCGCGATCAGGGTGACAAGCCAATACTGGCGAAGGTTGAAGGTCATGTTGAGATCCGGCATGGAGAAGTGTGCCGACAGGTTATAGACTCGCGCTCATCACAAAAAATATCCATTTGTGAACATCAACATCACACATTGTTATGCGAGAGCCGATGAATCTGAAAGCCCTGGAATACTGCGTCGAGATCGCCCGCCAAGGCAGTTTTACCAAGGCCGCGCAGGCGTTGCATGTGGCGCAACCGGCGCTGAGCATGGCAGTCAGCCGCCTGGAAGATGAGCTGGGGGTGGCGCTGTTCAACCGCGCCACACGGCAGATCAGTGTCACGGCGGAAGGCCAACTGTTCCTCACCCGCGCTGAAGCCTGCCTGCAAGGCTTGGCCGGGGCCCGCCGCGAGTTGCAGGACCTGACGCAATTGCACAGCGGTGAAATCCGCGTCGGCATCCCGCCGATGTACGGCATCCGGCATATCCCGGAGTTGCTGATGCAATTTCGCGCGCACTACCCCGGCATCGCCATGCATGTGGTGGAAGGCAGCGCCGATGACATCAGCGCACGCCTGGCAACGCGGGATATTGATGTAGCGTTGCTGGAGTCACGTCGCGTCGACCCGGACTGGGAGTCGGTCTTGCTGGGCAGCGATGAGATGGTGCTGTGCATGCATGAGCAGCATCCATTGGCGAGCGCGGCGTCGGTCACGGCCGAGGGTTTGCGTGGCGAGCAGTTGCTGGTGTTCGACAATACCTTCCTGCAACGGCACTTGCTCGACGCCTTTTGCGACGCTGCCCGCGTGCGCTTCAACATCGCCCTGGAAAGCAACTTCGTGCCGCTGGTCATTGCCGCCACCCGCAATGGCATGGGGGTTTCCACCCTGCTGCGCTCGGTGCAACAACAGGAACCGGGCGTGGCCGGGGTGTCGTTCGAGCCCGCGCAGTTCATGCACTTCAACCTGTGCTGGAGAGGCAGCGAATACCTGTCCCAGGCCAATCGACGGTTTATTGAAACGGCGAAGGTGTATTTCCAGGAAGACGTCAGCTCACCGCTGTCGCACTGAGCCGGTCATTTGCGCGCCACTTTGTAGCGCACGCAATCCTGATAGAAACTTTGGCGAATCGCTTCTGGCTTGAGCCGGGAGCGACTGTCGTAGGTCTGCTCGGTGATGCCCATGGCCATCATGCGCATCCACGACTTGTTGAATTTGAGGGTCTGGATTTTCTGCCGCGCCGCATACAGCGACACACCCGAGAGCTTCAACTCCTGGGCCCTGGCGGCCGTGCCCGCGCCCCAACTGCACATGTACTTGTCACCTTCACGCAGCTCCCGGGCCTGCACGGCAGCCGCGCCGCCGGCCAACGAGCAGGCGACAAGCATGATTCCAACAGTGCGCATTTGCATCCCCACCTAACCACCTGAAAATAAAAGCGATTCTGGCGAGGATTTGGTTACAGAGGGGCCATTAAATTGCCTTATCACCACTGATAAGTCGCACTCGCCTGTACCGTGCGCTGTGAGCCATACCAGCACCACGAGTAGGAATAGCACGAGGCGACGTACTCCTTATTCGCCAGGTTGGTGGCGTTGAGCGCCAGGCGCAGGTTGTCCTTGAGGTTGGCGAGGTTCGGGATGTCGTAGTGCACCGCCGCGTCGAACAAGGTGTAGCCCGGGACTTTCAGGGTGTTGGCCGTGTCGCCCCAGGACGAGCCGACATAACGCGCCCCGGCCCCGACGCCGAAGCCCTTGAGGTGGCCGTCGCGGAAGGTGTAATCCGCCCACGCCGACGCGGTATGGCGTGGCACACCGTAGGTGCTGGTGCCTTTGGCCGGTAGGGCCGGGCCTACACCGATGTCGGTGACAGGCGTGTATTGCACGGTGTTGTTGGACTGGCTGATGCGGTTATCCAGGTAGGCATATGCCGCGCTGATGTCCAGGTTATCGTTGAGGCTGGCCTTGCCTTCCAGCTCAAAGCCACGGGATTGCACTTCGCCGTCCTGGCTCTGGCAGCGGCCACTGCCACACAGGTGCGTGGGGTCCGGGTCGGTGGTCAGTACATTGGTCTGGCGCAGGTCGAAGATCGCGGCGGTGATAAAGCTGTTGCTGCCCGGCGGCTGGTATTTGATCCCGACTTCATACTGCTTGCCCTCGGTCGGTTTGAACACCGAACCGCCGTAGCCGGTACCCGACTGCGGGCTGAAGGACTCCGAATAACTGGCATAGGGTGCCAGGCCGTTGTCGAACAGGTAGACCAGGCCAATGCGGCCGGTGAACGCCTTGCTGTCCAGGGACGACTGGCTCTTGGCGCCGCTGCTCAGGGTTTTGGTAGTGCTGTCGGTACTGGCCCAGTCATAGCGGCCGCCCAGCAGCAGCACCCAGTTGTCCCACTTCATCTGCTCTTGCAGATAAACGCCGGTCTGCTCGCTGCGGGAGGTACCGTCGGTGGTGTACGCCGGGGTCGCGACCGGACGGCCATACACCGGGTCGAAAATATCCTGGGTCGGCCCGGCACCGACACGGGTCGAGCCTTGCAGGGTGTCGGTGCTGGTGTTCTGGTAATCGACGCCCATCAACAAGGTGTGTTGCAGCGGGCCAGTGTCGAATCTGGCCTGGGCCTGGTTGTCGAGGGTGTAGGCGTCCAGGTTGACGTCACTGGCGATGGTGGCGCGCTGCATGGTGCGGTAATCGCTCAGCAGGTTGTTGCTGTAGAGACTACGGTAGCGGCCCTCGCTGCGCAGGTAACGGGCGTTCTGGCGCACGGTCCACACATCGTTGAAGTGATGTTCGAAGGCGTAGCCGATGGAGTAGTACTCGCGATCGCTTTTCTCGAAGTCTTTTTCGCCGTCATAGAAATCCACATCGATCTTGCGCCCGGTGGGGCTGCGCAACACCGAGCCCCAGGCGGGCACCGAGCCGTAGGACGCGCCCTTGGGGTCCTTCTGGAAGTGCCCCAGCAGGGTCAGCGAGGTGGCGTCGTCCGGGCGCCAGGTAAAGGCCGTCGACAGCGACTGGCGACGCGTTTCGGTGTGTTCCACCTGCCCGTCGGCGTCGTCGAAAAGCCCGGCCACACGGTAGGAATACACGCCCTGATCATCAATCGGGCCGCTCAGATCGAAGGTGGTGCGCTTCTTGTTGAAGGTGCCATATTCCACGCCGACCTCATGAAACGGCGTGTCGAGCGGGCGCTTGCTGACCATGTTGATCACCCCGCTGGGTGTGCCCTGCCCGTACAGCACCGACGCCGGGCCGCGCAGCACTTCCACGCGCTCCAGGTCGAAGGCGTCCTTTTGCGGCGAAGCGTCACGGCTGGAGGGCATGCGCAAGCCGTCGAGGTAGGTGGCCGGCGAGAAACCCCGGATCGTCAACTGGTCCAGCCGCGAAGCCGTAGCGCCACGGCTCTCCGGGACCACCGCGGCGCCGTAGCGCAGGATCTGGTTGAGGCTCTCGGCGTTTTGCGCGCGCATCTGGTCTTTGGTGACGATGGAGATCGACTGCGGGGTTTCGATCACGGCGGTGTCGGTCTTGGTGCCTGACAGGCTGCGGGTGGCCACATAACCCGCCACCGGCCCCACGGGGCTCTGGGCCTGATAGCCGCCGCTGATCGTGGTGGCCTGCAACTCCACCGCCCCGCTGTTATCGGGGAGGGCCTCCAGGCGATAGCGGTCATTGGCGATCTTCAGCGCCTGCAAGCCGCTGCCAGCGAGCAATCGGGTCAGCGCCACCTCAGTGTCGTACTGCCCGCTCAACGCAGCGCTGCGTTTACCACGGGTCAAGCCCGCATCGAACGCCAGCACCAGGCCTGCCTGCTCGGCCAAGTTGTTGAGCGCCTGGCTCAAATCACTGGCGGGAATCGAGAAGCTGCGCACGCTGCTGCGGCTGTCTGCGGCAAAGGCGGACGGGGTATTCAGCAGCGGCATAGCGGCAAAAGCCATCGCCACTGACAGGGCCAGTGGGTGCAAGGGACGAGCAAGCGACATGGGAGGTCCTGGGTAATAGAGGTTCTATTAACCATGACGGGCAGCTCGGCAAATCGGGCAAGAATGAGAGGCGTTTTTATTCGCCGGGTGCTGCCGCAAGCGCTTGGATCGACTTTTTGCGTGGCCTTTCACCCCCACACAGCGCGATCACCCCCACGCAACGACCAACAACCCCAGCCCCAACACCAGACACAACGGCGAATAAACATAGGTATCCAACCTGGCAAACCGCGACCCGCCGACCTTTTTGAAAAAACCCACCAGCTCCGAGTCCCCAATCGCCCGGGCAAACATGACCAGCGCTATCGCACTGATGCCCCATTGCAACGCGCCATGGGACACCGCGGAAAAGTACAAACCGGCGCGCAGGCACACGAGCAAGGCAATCGCCACCAGGCCCATCGCTACGAGGAATGTCATCAGTGCCGACGGTATGAAAGCCGGTCGCGGCCCGCTGGCGAATTCGCCGGGCAGCTCGGGAATGGCGGCCTGGAACCCGAGTTTGCCACCCGCCGCCCAGTACAGGTGCACCATACTGATACCCGTGAAAATAGCGACGATCCATCGTGCAATGACAAAGCTCATGGCTGGCTCTCCCTGAAAATGTGCGAACAAGGATAGTCGCCCTGCGTTTTTTTGCAGGTATTTCGTCGGTGGCTGATGGTAAAGTGCCGCCCCATGAAATTCGCCCGCACCGACCGCTCGCTCATTGCCTGGATGCTCTATTGCTGCGTCCTGTTCAATGTGTTCGCCTGCAGTATCGGTCACGGGCAGATGGTCGGGATGCAACTCAACGGCATCGGCGGCCAGTTCTGCACGGTAGACCCGCGCACCCAGGCGCCCACGCCTGCCAACTCCACGGATGAGAGCCTGCCGACGCTGTCCAAGGCGTTCGGTTGCCCGCTGTGTTCCAGTGGAGGCATGGGCCCGGCGCTCAATTCCAGCCTGAATGTGGCGGTGTTGCCACAACCCCACGCGCCACCACCGGCCGTGGTACTCGCCGCTGACATCCCTGCCCGCTTTACCTGGCCCACGGCGCATCCCCGCGCGCCGCCCGCTGTTGCCTGACACCTTCGCTATCTGATCGGCACTGACCACCGCATCCCCAAGGGGTGACGGACAGTCGTGCATTGTTTTCAAGCCAAGTTTTTCAGGATTCAACCATGAAACATTTACCCCTGTTGGCGGGCCTGTTCGGCTGCCTGCCCTTCTGCGCCTGGGCCGTCGAGCTGGCACCGACCACTGTCACTGGCGAACCAAGCGCCGACCCCGGCCTGACCCTGGATCAATCCAGCGGCATGGCCTCGCGGCTCGGGCTGAGCGTCCGGGAAACTCCAGCATCGGTGGCCATCGCCAAGCGCAACGACATCGAACGCCACGGTGCCAAGACGTTCCGCGATGCGGCCAACACCCTGCCCGGCGTCAATGCCAGTGCACCGCCGGGGTTTGGCGGGTTTGTCTCTTATCGTGGATTTACCAGCAGCCAGATCACCCAGATGTTCAACGGCATCAACGTCGCCACCGGCCTGGCACGTCCGGTGGATGCCTGGATCTATGACCGCGTAGAACTGGTCGGCGGCCCCTCCTCGCTGATCAATGGCGCCGGCTCCGTGGGCGGCTCGCTCAATTACGTGACCAAGCTCGCCGGCCGTGAAGAACAGGCCGCGCAAGGCCAACTCAGCTACGGCAGCTACGACACCGCTGGCATGGCCCTGGGCCTCAACCACGCCCTGACCGAGCCAGGCAGTGAGGTGCAGCACTACGCGCGCCTGGATGTAAGCCGCAACACCAACCACAGCTACATCGACCGTGATAAACGGGACGCCTGGAGCATGGCGTTTTCCCTGCTCAGTGACCTCACGCCGGACCTGTCCCACACCCTGGCGGTGGAATACCAGGACGAACATGAGGACAGTCCCTACTGGGGCACTCCGGTGCTCAACCCCAAGGCCGGCGAGTTGAAGATCGACAAGCACAACCGCTTCAACAACTACAACGTCGCCGACGGACGTTACGAGCAACGCACGGTGTGGCTGCGCTCGATCATCGACTACCGGCTCAACGACAGCACCACGCTGAAAAACACCCTTTATCACCTCGACAGCCAGCGCGATTACCGCAACCTGGAGACCTATCAGTACAACGCCGATAACAGCGCGGTAAACCGCTCGACCGCCTATCAGGTGCGCCATCAGGGCGAGCAGCAGGGCAACCAGTTCGAGTTGCGCCACGACGCCAGCGTCTTCGGCCTTTCCACCACCTGGTCTGGCGGTTTCGAGTACAAGCTCAACAGCACCACCAACAGCCCGCTGCGCGCGGCGGGCAACAGTGCGGTCGACCCGAACAACTTCGATCCCGGGCATTTTTATGCCATCCCCGGCACCAGGCCCGGCTTCAACAAGGACAAGACCAACGAGGTCACCACCAAGGCGCTGTTCGTGGAAAACCGCCTGGGCCTCACCGACAAATTGTCGCTGCTCACCGGCCTGCGTTATGACGCCATCAACCTGGACGTGACCAACCACGGCACGCTGACTGCCACCAGTCCACGGCATTTCAAGCGCAGCTGGGAGCCGCTCACCGGGCGCGTCGGCCTGACCTACCAGTTCATCCCGTCAGCGAATGTGTACGTGCAATACAGCACCGCCGCCGAGCAGCCAAGCACCACGACCCAGGTGTTCGATGTGTCGACCGGCAAGCAATGGGAAGTGGGCAGCAAGTTCGACTATCTGGATGGACGTGGCGCGGCCACCGTTGCCGCCTACAGGATCGAACGCAAGGACTTCGCCGTCACCGACCCGCTGGACCCGACCAACAGCATCCCGGTGGGTGCGCAGTCGTCCAAAGGCATTGAGTTGGCCAGTTCAATGCGCATCACTCCACGGCTGCTCGCCGAAGGCAATTTCGCCTGGGTGGACGCCGAATACGACGAGTTCAACGAGAAGCTCGCCAGCGGTGCTGTGGTGTCACGCAAGGGCAATACGCCGACCAACGTCCCCAAGCGCGTGGGCAACCTGTGGCTGACCTACGATATTGCCGAGGACTGGCAAGGGGGTGTGGACGCGCGGTATGTCGCCGAGGTTTATGCGGATAACGCCAACACCCAGACAGTGCCAGCCTACACGTTGTTCGGCACGTTCCTGCGCTACAAGGTGGATCAGCACACCTCGGTGACGGCGCGGGTGCGCAACCTGACGAATGAGGTGTATGCCGAGTTTGCCCATGTGTCACCGGCGTATTACCTGGGGTCGCCAAGGACCTTCGAACTGGCCGTAAACACTCAGTTCTGAGCCCGGAACACAGGCCAATACGGGAGGGGCCAGCCCCCTCCCACACTTACTTCAGGCTTGCCTCGACCTTCTGCGCCACCTCTTCGGTCAACCACGCCTTCCACACCTCAGGGTGCTCCTTGAGGAACGCCTGGGCCACGTCCCGTGGAGGCGTGTGGTTTTCGCTCATTTTTGCCAGCGCCTGATTGAGTGGCCCGATGGGAAACTCGACCTTGGAGAAAAACGCGGCAATCTGCGGATGCTCTTTCTGGAACGGCGTCGACACGCCAATACTCAGCTTGGACGCCAACGACCGTGTCGGTTTCGGCTCGGGATTGTCCGCATCCGTCAGCGTCTTCCATGCCTCGGCATCAAATGGCGGTTCTTCCAACTGGATCAACTTGTAGCGCCCCATCAACGGCGTCGGCGACCAGTAGTAGAACAGCACCGGCTTGCCCCGGCGGATCGACGAAGCAATCTCGGCGTCCAGCGCCGCGCCTGAGCCACTGCGGAAGTTCACGTAGCTGTCGCTGAGCCCGTAGGCCTTGAGCTTCTGTGCGTTGACCACCTCGGACGTCCAGCCGATCGGGCTGTTTAGGAAGCGCCCCTTGCCGGGAGACTCCGGGTCCTTGAACACGTCCTTGTAGCGCGCCAGGTCCTGCACGCGCTTGAGGTCCGGTGCCAGGGGCTTGAGGCCTTTGGCGGCGTCGCCCTTGACCACGTATTCCGGCACCCACCAGCCTTCGGTGGCGCCCTTGACCGTATCACCCAGGCCCACCACCTTGCCTTCGGCCTCGGCCTTGATCCACACCGGGCTGCGACCGGCCCACTCTTCGCCGATCACCTGGATGTCGTTCTTGGCCAGTGCGGTTTCCAGGGTAATGGTGGTGCCGGGCAAGGTGTCGGTAGGCAAGTCATAGCCCTTCTCGACGATAACCCGAAGTACTTCAGTGATCAGGCTGCCGCTCTCCCAGTTCAGGTCGGCGAAATGAATCGGCGCCTGGGCCGCCGACACCGGCAATGCTGCAACTGACAGGCCCAGTGTCGCCAGCGACACGGCCAACAGCGATCTCAATCCTTTCATGCCTTCGCACCTCATGTTTAGCAGCCATAGCGGACGGCTTTGCTGCCAACGCGCGAAGCCTCTGAATAGTTAAGTCAACTCAACTGTAGTAGAGGTTCCGGGAGAAACGGATTACACATTGCGTTTACAAACTACTCGCTGGCCTTGAAGGTCACCAGCTCACCCTTGCGCCACTTGGCGGCCTTGCCGGTCACGGCCTTGAGGGTTTTGGTCAGGCCTTCCTGCAATTGTTCATTGGCGGCAAACACCAGCATGACGCTATGGCCTTCCTTGAACACGATACCCTGGCCTTCAGCCGACGAAACAAAGGCGTAATCGCCCAGGCCATATACCGTCAACTTAATGTCGCGGAACTTCAATTCAAACTTGCCGCCTTCACGGCTGGGCAGCACGGCCGCACGAAAATGGTCGCCGACCTTGAGTTCCAGGCGCGGTTTGTCATCGACAACCAATGCGGTTTCGGTATCGATTTCGGCGATGTAAATACCTTCCGGCGTTTGTTCAGTGATGTAAACAAAACGGGATTGAAACTGCTTGACCAACTTTGCGCGTAAATCACCCAGCACGAATAACGCGTGCATATCCAGATTACTGACTGCCAAGGAAACGCCCCCACATCAAAAGAAGTGCTGACCGCCACAGCGGGCAGCACAAAAATCCGGCCGTTACGGCACGATCACACAACACATTCATTGAAAAACTGAAGAAGATCCCGCTGCTGAGCCATACGGCTGGTACAGACGTACCCAATGAACCTCGGGCGAGGACACCATGTATCACAGCAGATCACAGGTTTGACGGCTCGAGAATAGAGACCGCACCGCTTCAGAGAATAACCCAAATAAAAAACGCGGTTTCCGACAGCCCACCTTAAACAAAATACCCAGGTGGGGAACCAGACATCGTTCGCCGACGACAATACTAAAACAGCAACACGGGTCAAAACCACCCGAAACGCTGCAGTTGCATCAACACAATCGATCGACAGGAGCTGACCATGCAACGACGTCAACACGATGCTACGTCTTGCCACACTCGCTCGACACTGCATGACGAGCGCCAATACTACTGCGTGCAAGGCCTATACGGGTACTCGAATTCGGTTCTTTACCAAGTTGTGCCGGCGGGGCGTAACTTCTTTCATATCCGCGAAATCACCAGCGGCCGTGTGCTGGGGTTTCGCAGCGACCATATCAAGGCCTGCCAACTGGCCAAGGAACTGGAAGCCACACTGCAACGGGGCGGCCTCGTTTCGTCACCTGGATGACTTTACCGCGCCGCCACCCACCAACAACTGCCATACTGGCCCGTCGATTGAAGTTTGCCCCTCTGCGGGTCAGGTCTCATCTGTGCAGTTACCTTGAAGGGAAGGCTATACGTGACGGAATTTGATATTGGCGAGTTTTTCATCCATGGCGATGCGAGGGAAATAGACGGAGAATTCCAGGCGGTCATCGTGATGCGCGCCAAGCCACCGCTGAAAACGGTCACCACGCATCAGGTGGAAAAGGACCGCTGGTTCAAGACTGCAGAAGCTGCCGCCGTCGCGGGCAAAGAATCCGCCCTGGCCCTCAAGACTGCCGTCGATTCAGGGGCATTGACCTCCTGAACCCCGCTCGACGGCCCCCTCCCCGCGCCTACACGCCTTCCGGCCTGTAGCCCAGCCGCAACCCACCCCAGTGCCGGCCCTTGACCATGATCGGCACTGACAAGTCATGCATCAATTCGCCGGTATCGCGGGTATACGTCTGTAGCAGCACCGCTTGCTGGTGGCTGCCACAGCGAATCCCGGTGCGGTCGTCAAACTTGCGCTTGGTGCGGTTCTGCACCGCATCCACCTGGGCATCCCCGGTCAAGGCCTGGGAAAACGCCTTGTTGTGCGTCGGCACATAGCCCTGGGGAGTGCAGGCAATAGCGAAGACCAACCCCTCGTGACGCGGCAACAACGCCTCCTGAATCCCCGGCAACACCTGATCGGTATAACCGTCAAACCGCGTGTGGTACTTACTCGGATGGGTATTCGGGATCAGCGTGTAACTACGGTCGAACAGGTCATCCAGGCTGATGCGGTTTTGCTCCACATCGGCCTCGAACTGCGCGGCAATGCGGCTGGCGCCTTCACGGGCCAGGTCGTAGACGCGCTGGTGATAGTCATCCAGCCCGACCTCGGCCAAGCGCTCACTGATGATTTCGGCCTGGCCTTCCATCTGTACGGCGGCGTCGGCCAGCTGACGGGTTTGCTGGTCACTCACGGTCAGGTCGCTGCGCATTTGTTCCACGGCATGGAACAGGCTGTCCAACTGGGCACGGTTGGTGTCGGTGCCCTGGGCGATCTCATTGACCTGCCCTTCCACATCCGACGCCAGGCTGGCGATGCTCGACAGCTGTTCACCGGCATGCTCGACCTGCTCCACACCCGTATTGAGGTCGGTCGACAGTTGGCGAATCTGCTCCACCACCTGGGCGGTGCGTTGTTGAATATCGGCGACCATCACCCCGACCTCATCGG
The DNA here is from genome assembly GCF_030687535.1 of Pseudomonas sp. FP2335. NCBI lineage: Bacteria > Pseudomonadati > Pseudomonadota > Gammaproteobacteria > Pseudomonadales > Pseudomonadaceae > Pseudomonas > Pseudomonas sp. FP2335. Next base: position 2,498,981 of record NZ_CP117437.1, on the reverse strand, counting down.
TCGCGGTGGCGGTCCGCCCGGCCAGCCCGCGCACTTCATCGGCAACCACGGCAAACCCGCGCCCGTGCTCGCCGGCACGCGCGGCTTCAATGGCCGCGTTCAAGGCCAACAGGTTGGTCTGGCTGGCGATGGACTGAATCACCAACGTCACTCGCTGGATTTCCTCGCTGCGCTGGCTCAACGCTTCGATCAACTCGCGACTGGCGTTGGCCCGGTCGCTGAGCTGATGCATGCGCGTGATCGACTGCGCCAACACCTCACGCCCTTCGGTGCTGCGTTGATGGGCCTGGCTGGCTGCACCGAGCGCCTGACGGCTGAGCTGTGAGGTGACCTGCTCCGTGCCGATCATCACTTCGGCGCTGCTGACGATCTGCTTGGCCGCACTTAACTGCGATTGCAGGCGCGCAGCCAGTTGCTTGACCGCATAGGCCACGCCGGCGGCAGACAGCGCGTTATGGCTGGTGGTGTGGGACAGGTCACGCGTGAGCTCACCGATGGCGTCGCTGTCCGTGGAAGGTGCGACCGCAGGCGTGCGGGTTTTCAGGCGAGGCAGCCAGATCACCAGCAAGGCCAGTGGCAGGCAGAGGTATATCGACAGGCCGGCAAACGCCAGGCCCAGCAGGACCAGCACCAGGGCGGTGCTCTGCAAGAGCGGCGTCAGCCAACCGGGCAGCCCGCGCACCACCGTCTGCGGTGGTACTGCTGCGCCCATCAGAGATCCGTCTCCAGCCATCTTCGTCACCCCACTGCTTGTCATTATTGTCACTGCATTAGACGCCACTATCAGGCCATTATCCATGGGCCTTTAGTGGGGTGCGTTGCAGCAGATCAATAGACGGGGCGTAACGGGTATCGCCTGGAGGGACGCAGGCGCGCCCCCCAGCTTCAGCGCATCAGGCTTGGCGCTGGTGCTTGTCAATCTGCTCGTGGCGCTCTTGCGCTTCGATGCAGTACTTGGTGGTCGGGCTGATCAGCAGGCGCTTGAGGCCGATAGGCTCGCCGCTGTCGTCACACCAGCCAAAGGAGTCTTCCTTGATGCGTTCCAACGCGCGTTCGAGTTGCGGCAGCATGCGCTGGTCGCGGTCGATGGCGTTCACCAGCCAGGTACGTTCTTCTTCGACCGAAGCGGCGTCAGCCGGATCGGCCGGGGTGTCCAGGCTTTCAATGGCGATACGGTTCTGTTCAATGCGCTCGTGGTGTTCCACTTTCATGTCTTGCAGCAATTGCTCAAAAAAAGCGTGCTGTTCGGCATTCATGTAGTCATCCGCCGGCATGGCCAGCAACTTTTCCTTTGTCATTGATTTCTCTATAAAAAATACGTGCATTAAGGCGAATAAGGGAGCGTTCCGGCCGACCTCTGCAGGTCTCGGAAGGGCGCCGTCCATTTCAAGCGCCACCCGGCACTCAATTTACGAGGGGCGGCAGTCTAAGGCCGACTTGAGGGCGCAGCAACTGAAAAGACAGGCAATTTTTCCGAGATAACCCCTAAAAGCACCAGGACGGGCTTGGCGATTGGTTATCGGAGTGCGTTTATAGCAAGAAATTCAGTGTTGTGGAGCTATATAGAAGACAAACGGTTGGAACGGATCAGCGATAGACCCCATGTGGGAGCGGGCTTGCTCGCGAAAGCGGCGTGTCAGCCGGTACATTCTGTACTGAGACACCGCTTTCGCGAGCAAGCCCGCTCCCCCATTTAACCCCGCATCCAGGTCAGCGTTTGAGCTTGCGCTTGTTGCGGTATTGGTCGATCACCACCGCCACCACGATGATCAGCCCCTTGATGATGTCCTGGATGTACGCATCCACACCGACAAAAGTAAACCCGCTGGCCATCACGCCCAGGATCAGCGCGCCGATCACCGTGCCGGTAATGCGCCCTACCCCGCCCGCCAGGCTGGTGCCGCCGATCACGGCGGCGGCAATCGCGTCCAGTTCATAGGACATGCCCATCCCGGCCTGCCCCGTGGCCGCACGTGCCGAGGCAACCACACCGGCCAGGCCCGCCAGCAGGCCGGCGATGCTGTAGACGATGACCAGATGCCGCTTGACGTTGATCCCCGAGGTCCGCGCCGCCTGCATGTTGCCGCCGATGGCGTAGGTGTACTTGCCGTACTTGGTGTAACGCAGGGCAATATGGAAGATCACCGCAACCACCAGGAAGATGATCACCGGCATCGCACCATGGCCGATGGCCGTGTACGAGTCCGAGAGCATGCTCACCGGCTGGCCTTCGGTGTAGTAGCGCGCCAGCCCACGGGCCGACACCATCATGCCCAGGGTGGCAATGAACGGCGGGATACCGGTCACGGCGATGATGCTGCCGTTGATCGCCCCCGCCAGCAGCCCTACGCCCAGCCCCATTGCCACCGGGATCCACACCGGCAAATCCGTGAGACTTGGAAACACTGCCCGCGAAAAGTCTGAAGTTTGCGCCAAACTGGCGGCGATCATCGCCGACAGCGCCAACACCGAACCGGATGACAGATCGATACCCGTGGTAATGATCACCTGGGTCACACCAATCGCCAGCAGGCCAATGATCGACACTTGCAGGATCATCAGCACCAGGCGCTGGGAGTTCATCAGGAAGCTCTGGTCACGCACGATCCAGCCGAACAGTTCAAACACCAGGCCGATACCGATCAGCACCAGGAAGATGCTCAGCTCGGTCGGCATGCGCCGGCGTGTCTTGGTCGGCACAGTGGCCGGTTTGTTATCCGTTATTGCGTTCATAACCCATCACCTTTTTTATTCTGTACGTCAGTGGACTACGGTCATACCGGAAGCCAGCTGCATGACTTTTTCCTGGGTCGCCTCGGACCGATCCAGGGTGCCCATCAGTTCGCCCTCGTGCATCACCATCACCCGGTCGCTCATGCCCAGCACTTCGGGCAGCTCCGAGGAGATCATGATCACCGCCATGCCTTCGCTGGCGAGGAAGGAAATCAAACGGTAGATCTCGGCCTTGGCGCCCACATCGATGCCACGGGTCGGCTCATCGAGGATCAGCAAGCGTGGATTGGTCATCAACCAGCGCGCGAGCAAGGCTTTTTGCTGGTTGCCACCGGACAAGGTGTCGATGCACTGTTCAAGGGACGGGGTTTTCACCCGCAGCTTCTTGCACATGTCTTCGCACAGCGCACGCAGGGCTTTCTGCTGGATAAAACCGTTGCCGCTATAGTGCGGCAGCACGGCCATCTCCATGTTCTCCAGCACCGACAGGCACGGGAACAGGCCGCTGAGCTTGCGGTCCTCGGTCAACAGCGCAAAGCCCTTCTCGATCGCCATGTGCGGGTCGGTAATGCGCACCGCCTTGCCGTCGAGGGTGATCTGGCCGCTGCTGCTGGGGGTGATGCCAAAAATGGTTTCGGCCACATTGGTGCGGCCCGAGCCCATCAGCCCGGCGATGCCGAGGATTTCCCCGGCATGCAGGTCGAACGAAACGTCCTTGAACACGCCATCCAGGCTCAGCTCGCGCACCGACATCAGCAGCTCACCGATGGGCGTCTCGCGCACCGGGAACAACTGGCTCAGCTCACGGCCGACCATCATCGAGATCAGGCTGTCGCTGTTCATGCTGTCGGCGCGTTGCAGGCCGATGTAATGGCCGTCGCGAAACACGGCCACTTCGTCGGCGATGGCAAACACTTCGTTCATTTTGTGCGTGATGTAGACGATGCCTTTGCCCTGGGCCTTGAGGTCGGCAATGATCGAAAACAGGTGGGCCACTTCCTTGTCGGTAATGGCCGAAGTCGGTTCATCCATGATCAGGATGTCGGAGTCGTAGGACACCGCCTTGGCAATCTCGACCATCTGCCGCTCGGCGATACTCAGGTTGCCGACGTGTTCTTCCGGGTCCAGGTTGATGCGCAGGCGTGCCAGCAACTCGGCGGTGCAGCGGTGCATTTCGCGGTGGTTGACCATGTGCAGGCCGTTGAGCTGCTCGCGGCCGATCCAGATGTTCTCGGCGATGCTCATGTGCGGCATCAGGTTGAGCTCCTGGTGGATCATCGCGATCCCGGCCTTTTGTGCCGCCAGTGGGGTTTCAAACACAATCGGCTTGCCGCGCAGGCGGATTTCCCCGGCGTCGGGCTGGTAGATGCCGGCGATGATTTTCATCAGCGTCGACTTGCCCGCACCGTTCTCGCCCATCAGCGCCAGCACCGTACCCGGGCGCACTCGCAGTTGCACATCGGCCAGGGCCACGACGCCGGGAAAGCCTTTGCTGATATTGCTGATTTCCAACAGGTAGGGTTCTTCCAGTTCTACTGGCTGGATACCGGGAGGCTGCGAGAGAGTGGCTTGAGCAAGCATAGGGAGGTACTCCATCGGCAGGGCAACCGCACAGCTGCCCTGCTGGCTTATTGTTGTTATTTGAAGTCTTTGACGTTTTCGGGGGTGATCAGCTGGAACGGGATCACCACGTTCTGCTCGATAGGCTCGTTCTTAGCCATCTTGCGCGCTGTCTCAACCGACTTGTCCGCTTGGCCCTTGGCATCCTGGAAAGCCGACACAGTCATGTCACCCTTAGTGATCGCATTCAAACCATCCGGCGTGCCATCGACACCGGCGATCAGCACGCCTTTCTTACCTGCCGACTTCAGGGCCATGGAAGCACCAATCGCCATCTCGTCGTTGTTCGAAAGCACCGCCTGGAAGTCGCGCCCTTGGGTCAGCCAATCGTTGACCAGGGTCATGCCCTTGTCACGCAGCCATATCCCGGTCTGCTCCTGTTCGATCTTGATGCCAGGGTATTTGGCCAGGACTTCCTTCACTCCTTTGGTACGGTTGGAAGTGGAGTTATTCGCCAAGTCACCCAGCAGGATCACAATATTGCCTTTGCCGTCGAGCTTCTCCGCGATGTACTGCATTTGCAGCTTGCCCGCCTCGACGTCGTCGGAGGTTACCGCCGCTACGCCGGGGGCCAATGTTGCGCTGTCAGGGCGACGGTTGACGAATACCAGCGGGATTTTCGCCGCAGTGGCAGCCTTGATAATGTTCGCAGTCGAGGCTGTATCAACCGGGTTAACGATGATTGCATCGACTTTTTGGCTGATAAAGTTCTCGACCTGACTAAGTTGCTTCACCACATCGGCGCGGGCATCTTCAAACTGCAGTTGCACGCCGTCACCCTTTGGGTAGGACTTGGCTTGTTTGTCCATGTCTTCGCGCAGGTAGGTAAGAAAGGTGTCGTCGAAGGCGGACATACTCACACCTATCTTGAGATCGGCAGCCGAAGCAGCACCACTGGCCAGCAACAGCGACAGGGCTAGCGCGGTAAAACGGATCGGGGTCTTCATGAACGGTCTGTCTCCACTTTCTTGTTGGTTTTTTGGACGTTGCGTTTATCAGAGCTCGGCAGGCAGCCGGACGACGGGTGCACCTGGAATGCAGCACACCAACGCGCCTTGGTTTTCGACGCACAACACATTGAGGAAAGAGAAGTAGAACGGCCGGGCGCGGGGCAGACCGCGTGGCGTGGAGGCTGGGCGTAAAACTCGCAGTACAGCGTTGAAGATTTTCATCTGACGGTACCTGGTTGTTTTTGATCTTGTTTTTGTTGAGTCGCCGGGGTCGAGCCCAAGACGTACTTTATGCAACCTGGAAAAGACTTTATTGGAAAATAATTTCCATATCAACCTGTTTTAGAATTTTATTCTATTTTTGTTGAAACCACCTGCTGACGCCCCGCGCTAAGGCGTGCGGCGTCCAATATACGGGTGGTTTCCAGCGCGTCATAGACGTCCACCGGCAGTGCTTCCTGGCTGTCCACGGCACGTTGCAACTGGCGATAGAACTGCGTCCAGCAGCCCTTCTCCGCTGGCACCCGCTCGCGCTCCTCGCCTTGTTCGAACCAGCCCCAGCGCCGATGTTCTTCGGCGCCCCAGTGCTCGCCTTCGGTCTTCGGCGATTTGCCGGCCAACAGCGCCTCCTCCTGGCCGTCCAGCCCTTCGACGGTGTAGCAACCGAGGGTGCCACTCACGCGAAAACGCGGGGCCTGGCTGTTTTGCAGGGCACTGCCCCACAAATGGGAAATCACCCCGTTGGCATGGGTCAGGGACACAAAGAAGCCGTGATCGACGGTCGGGTGTTCGTGGCTGAACTGCAATTGCGCAAACACCCGGTCCACCGGGCCGAACAGTTGCAGCGCCTGGTCCACCAGATGGCTGCCAAGGTCACGCAACCAACCGCCGCCGCTGGCATTGCCGACGGCGTGGGGGGCGTAGCGCTCCACGCGGGATTCAAAGCGGGTAATGGTGCCCAGGGCACCGGCGTCGATCAGTTTGCGCAGGGTCAGGTAGTCCGAGTCCCAGCGTCGGTTCTGATAAACGCTGAGCTTCACCCCATGGCGCTCGGCGGCGGTGATCAGCGCCTGGGCCTGTTCGGTGTTGGCGGCGAAGGGTTTGTCGCTGACCACCGTCAGCCCGTGCTCGATGGCTTCCAGCACCAGCGCCGGGCGGCCCTTGAGGGTGGTGGAGATGACCAGGGTGTCGACGCCGGCTTCGACAATCTGGCCGATGGAGTCAAACGCCTTGAGGCCGGGATGATCACTCGCCAACTGCTGGCGGCGCTCGGGGGAGCGTGTGACGACGCCGACAAACGTGGCGCCGGGCAAGGTTGCAATCAGCGGCGCATGAAAAAAGCGCCCTCCGTGGCCGTAGCCGACTAGTCCGATTCGCATACAGACACTCCTTTTTCAAAGTGAAAGCCCAATCTAAATGTGGGAGCGGGCTTGCTCGCGAATGCGGTGTGTCAGCCAAAATTTTGTATCTGAGACACCGCATTCGCGAGCAAGCCCGCTCCCACATTTTTGACTGCATTCCACCTTTGGGGTTGGGGTTAGCCGTAGAAGTGCGGGCGATCAGGTAAGCTGACTTTCACAATCTGCTCACTGCTCTGCGCTTCGATACACGCATCCGCCGCCACAGCCGCCGCAAAGCCATCCCACGCCGACGGCCCTCCCACCTGCCCGGCACGCACGCTGTCGATAAACGCCTGCAACTCCACGTCATAGGCGCCGATAAACCGATCCTTCCAGTCCATCAGGATCGCATTGGACAACTTCGCTTCACTGCGCAGCTGCACCTGGGACGGCTCTGGCAGCTTGGCAATGCCGGTCTCCCCCACCACTTCGCACTGGATGTCGTAGCCGTATTGGCAGTTCACAAACACCTCCACGTCGATGCGCGTGCCCTTGGCGGTTTCCAGCAGCACGATCTGCGGGTCGCGCAGGTGCGCGAGGGCCTTGCTCGACTTGCGCGGGAACACCACTTGCACCGACACGTAGTCGTCGTTGAGCAACCAGCGCAACACATCCAACTCGTGGATCAGGGTGTCGGTGATCGCCATGTCGGTCTTGTAGTTCTCGCCCACTGTCGGGTTGCGGTGTGCGCAGTGCAGCATCAGCGGCTCGCCGATCTGGCCGCTGTCGATCACCGCCTTGAGTGCGCGATAGCCTTCGTCATACGGACGCATGAACCCGACTTGCACCAGGCGCTTGCCGTAGGCGACTTCGGCGTCGACGATCTTGCGGCAGCCGGCAGCGGTGACTGCCAGGGGTTTTTCGCAGAACACCGGCTTGCCGGCGGCGATGGCGGCGAGCACGAATTCCTCGTGGCTCGGGCCCCAGGACGTGACAAGCACCGCCTCGACCTGCGGCGAGTTGATCAGCGCGTGGCCGTCGGGGTACACCTCGGCGTCCAGCTTCAAATCGGCCACCACCTTGGCGGCCTGCTCGAGATTGATGTCGGTCACCGCCACCACCTGGCTGTTGAGCAGGGTCTGGCTGCAACGACGGATATGGTCCCGGCCAATGGCCCCAGTACCGATGACTCCAAGCTTCAACGACATGTAAAAACTCCTCTTGTTATTAGTACTGCCGGGCCTTCGCCAGCTGTTCATTGAGTTTCTTTGCCGCGGCATTCGTGCGTTCGCTGGTCGACACCTGCGCCACGCCGACCCGCCACCACGACAGGTAGCCGTGCACCATGGTTTTTGGCAGCACCTTGATGTCGATCAGCGTCGACACCGTTTGCGTACGCGCATCGGCCAGCGCCGCTTCAAGTTGCGCCACGGTGCTGACCTTGTAGGTCTTGCAGCCATAGGCCGCCGCGCTCATGGCAAAGTCCACCGGCACCAGGCCGCCGTCGAGCTTGCCGCTCTCGGGGTTGCGGTAGCGGAACTCGGTGCCGAAGCTGTCCATGCCATTGCCGATCTGCAAGTTGTTGATGCAACCAAAGGCCATGTTGTCCAGCAGCACCACGTTGATCTTGCGCCGCTCCTGGATCGAGGTGGCCAGCTCCGAGTGCAGCATCATGTAGGAGCCGTCGCCGACCAACGCATACACCTCCTTGCTTGGCTCGGCGAGTTTCACCCCCAGCGCGGCGTTGATCTCGTAGCCCATGCACGAATAGCCATATTCGACGTGGTAGGTGTTGACGCCCTTGCTGCGCCAGGCGCGTTGCAAGTCGCCGGGCAGGCTGCCGGCAGCGGCGACGATGATCGCGTCGTCGGCCAGGGTCTGGTTGAGTACACCGAGCACGCGGCTCTGGGTCAGGCACGAGCCGGTCAGCTCGATGAATTCACGCAGCACGGCGCGGTCGAGGTGGTCGTCGACTTCGGGCACGAAGCCGTCGCCGCTGTACTCCACCTGATGCACGCGCTCGACTTCGGCGTCGAGCTGCGCCTTGGCCTCGCGCACCTGTTCGCCCCAGCCGCTGCGGTAATCGCCCAACGCATCCGCCAAGGCTTCAAGGGCCAGTTGCGCATCGCCCAGCACTTGCACCGCGTCGAGTTTCAACACATCGCACGGGCTGATGTTGAGGTTGAGGAACTTGACATCGGCATGCTTGAACAGCGATTTGGACGAGGTGGTGAAGTCGGTATAACGCGTGCCGATGCCGATGATCAGGTCGGCCTGCGGTGCCAGCAGGTTGGCCGCCAGGCAGCCGGTTTCGCCAATGCCGCCGACGTTCAGCGGGTGGCTGGAAACCACCGCACTCTTGCCCGCCTGGGTTTCGGCAAAGGGAATCGCGAAGCGCTCGGCGAACGCCTGCAACGCAGCATTCGCGCCGGAGTACTTGACCCCGCCACCGCAGATAATCAGCGGCTTGCGCTTGCCACGGAACGCGGCCAGTGCATCGCCGATCATTGCCGCAGTGGCCGGGCGACGGTCGATACGGTGCACGCGTTTTTGCAGGAAATAGTCGGGATAGTCCCAGGCTTCGGCCTGCACATCCTGGGGCAGCGCCAGGGTCACCGCGCCGGTTTCGGCGGGGTCGGTGAGCACGCGCATGGCGTGGATCGCCGCCGTCATCAATTGCTCAGGGCGGTTGATGCGGTCCCAGTATTTGCTCACGGAACGGAACGCGTCGTTGGTGCTGATGCTCAGGTCATGGAACTGTTCGATCTGTTGCAACACCGGGTCAGGCTGGCGGCTGGCGTAGACATCGCCGGGCAACAGCAGCAGCGGGATACGGTTGGCCGTGGCAGTGGCAGCGGCGGTCAGCATATTCGCCGCGCCGGGGCCGACCGACGCGGTGCACGCGTAGATCTTGCGCCGCAGGTGCTGCTTGGCAAAACCGATGGCGGCATGGGCCATGCCCTGCTCGTTGCGGCCCTGGTGCACCACCAGGTCGCCGCTGTCCTGCTCCAGCGCCTGGCCGAGGCCCAGCACGTTGCCGTGGCCGAAAATGGTGAACACACCGGCGACAAACTTGCTCTCTACGCCATCGACTTCGATGTATTGGTTGTCCAGGAACTTCACCAGGGCCTGGGCCATGGTCAGTCGGGTTGTGGTCATGTCGCGCCCCTTAAAGGTCCAGTAGCCAGCTGTGCTGCGGGTCGTTGTGGAAATGCCAGGCGCGCTTGGGGCCGGCCATCACGTTCAGGTAATAGGACTCGTAGCCGTACGGCACGCTGACCGGGTGATACCCCTTGGGCACCACCACCAGGTCGCTGTTTTCCACGGCCATGGCCTGGTCGATGCTGCGGTCGTCGGTGTACACGCGCTGGAACACAAAGCCCTGGGGCGGGTTGATCTGGTGGTAATAGGTCTCTTCCAGAAAGCTCTGGTGCGGCAAGTCGTCGGTGTCGTGCTTGTGCGGCGGGTAGCTCGACGAATGCCCGGACGGCGTACGCACCTCCACCACCAGCAGCGAATGGGCCGGCTCGCTGTCCGGCAGGATGTCGCACACGTAGCGGGTGTTGGCGCCCTTGCCACGCACACTGCGCTTGCACTGTTCGGGGCGGATCAGGCGCGGTTCGTAACCTTCGGCACCGGGGGCGGCGCACACGGCAATCTGCACATCGCTCAACGCGGTGACCTGGGCCACGGTGCCGGGTGGCAAGTAGGCGGCGAACGGCGATTTGTCTTCAAACACCGACTGGCGATCACCGAGGTTCTGCCAGTTGAAGCCCTCGCCCTGGATATTCACCCGGCCGCTGAGCAGCACCAGGCACAGCTCCTTGTCCCCGGCACTGACCGGCAGGGTTTCGCCCAAGCTCAAGCGGTAGGCTTTGAAACCCACGTACTCCAGGCGTCCGTCTTCGAGGGCGACCATGGTTTGCCCGCGTTTGTGGCTCTTGACCAACAGGCTCATGCTTTTGTCCTCTCGGTGAGCAGCGCACGCAGGGTGTCGTAGCCCTTTTTCGCGTAGATATAGCTGGGCGCGACGGCCGGGTCCTGCTCGGCTTCGACCACCAGCCAACCTGCGTAGCGGGCGGCCAGCAGCACGTCGAGCAGCTCGCCAAACTCAATGTCGCCATCGCCGGGCACGGTAAAGGTGCCGTTGACGATGCAATCCGGGAAGCTCCACATCTGGTTGCGCGCCAGTTGCACCACCGGCTTGCGCACGTCCTTGAAGTGCACGTGGCAGACACGGTCGATGTGTTTTTTCAGGACTTCCAGCGGCTCGCCGCCCCCCATGTAGCAATGGCCCGAATCGAACAGCAGGCCGACTTCCGGGCCGGTGCGTTGCATCAGCTGGTCGATGTCTTCCGGGGATTCAACGTAAGCCCCCATATGGTGGTGGTACGCCAGGCGCACGCCCTGGGACAGGGTAAAACGCGCCAGCTCAGTGAGCTTGTCGGCGTAGTCCTGCCAGGCTTGTTCGCTGTGGAACCGCGGGCGTTCGATCAAGCGGATACGTGACCCCTGGATCGAATCGGCGACTTCGCCGTACACCAGCACCGTGGCGCCGTTTTGTTTGAGCAAATCGACGTGCCCGGCGATGGCCTCGATTTCTTCTGCCACCGAGCGCCGCGCCAGGCGGCTGGAGTACCAGCCGGAGACCAGCGCCAGGTCATACGGGCGCAGCACATCGCCGACGCCCTTGGCGTCCTTGGGGAATTTGCCGTTGAGTTCAAAACCTTCGTAGCCGATTTCCTTGCCTTCGCTCAGCGCGGTGCTCAGGGGCGTTTCACCGCCGAGGGCCGGCAGGTCGTCGTTGCTCCAGGAAATCGGGTTGATGCCAATTCGGATTGCGGGCATGGCTGCACCTTTTGTTTTTATCTAACTTAAGCCGGGTGAGATTTGCTTTATGTGGGAGCGGGCTTGCTCGCGAATGCGGTGTGCCAGATAAAGATGCTGTGACTGATACACCGCTTTGGCGAGCAAGCCCGCTCCCACATTTGATTGCATTCCACATTTGGAACTGGGTTCAGGTTCGGGCACTGCGCCAGGCGTTAATGAGCTGTTCGAACGTCGCCTGGACGCGCTGAATCAATGTCTCATCATCAATATCCCCGGCCAGCCACGCACGGCTCGGCTCCTGGAAGATCGTGCGGCCCACGGCGAAACCACGGCAGGTGCTGCTCTGGCTGGCCTGCCGGAAGCCATCGGCGAGGCATTCGGCCGACGCATTCAGCCCCAGCAACACCACCCCACGGCAATACGGGTCGCGTTCCTGGATCAGTTCGTCGAGCTGTTTCCAGTCCTCGGCCGATTGCGCCTCGATCTTCCACCACGCCGGGTAGATGCCCAGGTTGTACAAGCGCTTGAGGCTGCGATACAGCACGTCCGGGTAAGTGGACGGGTGATCCTTGGGCGGGATGACTTCCAGCAACAACTCATGGCCGCTGACCACGGACGCGTCATACACCGCCTTGAGTTGCGCTTCCTGCTCCAGGCGCAGCAGCGGTTCGTCGTCCGGGTGGTATTGCACCAGGCACTTGATGATTTGTTCCTGGGGCCAGGCGATCAGGTTGCTGCCGAGCGAACGGCCGTGTTCCAGCGCCAGGGGCCGCGAGTTCTGCACCTCCACCGGACGCGCGATCCACCAGCCGCGACCGCTGGCGGCGTTGAGCGCATCCTGGCCGAAACGTTGGTCTGCCAACAGGCCCACATCGGCGTCGACGCCCTGCTCGGCGAGCTTGCGCTCCACGCGTTCGATGGCCTGGATAAACAGTTGCTTGATCGCACTGATGCGCGTGGTGTCCTGGCCGCCGCGTTGCGCCAGGTCGACCAATTGCCAGCGGTGATCGAAAGCAAAGATGAACAACTGCTTCCAGGCCTTGCGCGGCACCGTGACGCGGTGCAGGCGTTGCAGGGTTTCGTCCTGGTCGGGACGGGTAATCGGCACCGGGCTGTTGAACAGGTATTCGAGTTCGGCCGGAGTCGGCATGGCCGGGGCGCAGGCGTGGCGCGACACCACAAGGCCGCCGCAGGCGTTGGCCAACTGGCTGCAACGTTCGTCGCTGGCGTCATTGATCCAGCCGCTGAGAAAGCCCGACATAAACGCATCGCCGGCGCCGAGGACATTGAGCACTTCAACGCGCACGCCGGGGTAGATCGCACCGTCTTCCAGGTGCGCAGGGATCGCCCCGTGGATCACCGTGCAGCCCTGCGGGCCAAGCTTGACCACCAGGGTCGCCGGGGTCAGTTCACGCACTCGGCGCAGCGCAGTGAGCAAATCTTCACTGCCGCCGGCGATCAGGAATTCTTCTTCAGTGCCGACGATCAGGTCGAACCGCGGCAGGATTTTCTGCACATGGGCGCTGACATTCTGGTCGGCAACAAACCGCGTCTCGCCATCGGCCTTGCCCGCCAGGCCCCACAGCACCGGGCGGTAGTCGATGTCGAGCACACGCTTGACGTTGTGCTTGGCCGCGTAATCCAGGGCCTGGATGCTGGCCTTGTACACACTGTCGGTGGAGAAATGCGTGCCGGTGATCAGCAAGGCTTTGCTGGAGGCGATAAAGGCTTCGTTGATGTCTTCGGCGCGCAGGGCCATGTCGGCGCAGTTTTCGCGGTAGAACACCAGGGGGAAGGTCTCGCGATCCTTGAGCCCGAGCAACACCAGCGCGGTGAGACGTTCCGGGTCGACCTTGATGCCGCTGACATCGCAACCTTCACGGGCCAGGGACTCCACGAGGAAGCGACCCATATGGTCGTCCCCGACCCGGCTCAACATCGCTGACTTGAGCCCAAGCCGTGCGGTGCCGAACGCAATATTGGCGGAGGAACCGCCGAGGTATTTGGCAAAGCTGGACACGTCCTCAAGCCGCGCACCTACTTGCTGCGCATAGAGGTCGACGCCCAGGCGCCCGAGGCAAATCAGATCCAATTGACGCCCACTGGCAAAACGAGTCTGGCCCATGCTGGCTCCTGTTATTTTTATCAGCCTGCGTTGTGCCGCCGTGGCGACGGCAAACGCTCTTGGTGGGTGCAGACTAGAACGTCCGCTGGCAGCAATCAATATTTATTCTAGAATTATTTTTAGTGGAATATTTTTTCCAATACGTCAGCATAGGGGCACGCCAGCCACCGTGCATCGTTTCAGCAGGCCACGCAGGCCGTGATGCCGGGGTATTTTTTTGCGCCTACCCTGTAGACTTGCGCCACCCATCAGCGCAACAGACGAACAAGACAGAAGGATTGCCCATGCCCGAGACCCCTTCACAAGACGCTCTCGCCAGCCCTCCGATCAATGCCGAGCGCCTGTTGCAGCTGATCACCGACGAATACGAAAGCCTGCCGCGCCAGCTCAAGCGCATCGCCAGCTACATGAGCCAGCAGAGCGACCGCATCATGGTCGACCGCATCAGCGACATCGCCCGCGAGTGCGAAGTGCACCCTTCAGCCATCGTGCGGTTTTCCCAGCGTTTTGGCTTCAGCGGGTTCAGTGAGATGCAGGCGCTGTTTCGCGAGGCCTATACCCACAAGACCACGCCGGTGCAGAACTACCAGCAGCGCATCCGCAGCATGATCGCCAACAAGTCGCAGAAAGCCAGTGGCGGCGACCTGGCGCGCGAGTGCGTCAACGCGACCTTGTCCGGCATCGAGCGCCTGGGCCTGGAACTGGACGACGCGGCCTTCGAAAAAGCCGTGGACCTGGTGGTGAATGCCGACAACATCTACGTGGTCGGCGTGCGCCGCTCGTTCGCGGTGGCCGACTACCTGGTCTACAACCTGCAGCACACCAACAAGCGCATCCACTTGATCTCGGGCCTGGGCGGCAGCTACCGCGAGCAGATGCGCAGCGTGCGCGCCAATGACCTGGTGATCGCCATCAGCTTCACGCCCTACGGCAAAGAGACCCAGCACTGCCTGCGTATCGCCCAGCACCATCAGGCCAAGACGTTGATCATCACCGACAGCAACCTGTCGCCTCTGGCCAAGCGGGCGAACGCGGTGCTGCTGGTGAATGAGGGGTCGTCATTTGCCTTCCGCTCATTGAGCGCGACGTTGTGTTTGTGCCAGGCGTTGTTTATTGCGGTGGCGTATCGCTTGGAGTTGAAGGTGGATGAGATTCATGAGCAGGTTGGGTTCGACGATTGACCCTGGCGATACTGCAGCCTGACTGCAAGAAGATATTGCACCTCCCCGCAGTCAGCGCAAGAACGTCATTTGGGATCATAGATATCGAATTGCGTCTTCATGGAAAAGCGAGTGCCGTCAGACAGCTCGAATGATGCGTCGAAACTACCCGCTGACCTATCGTTTTCTGGGCGCGAGGTAAAGCTCAGGACCCCAGATATACTTCGGGCGAAGAGTCGGTCTGCAATACGATGAATCTCGATCCGCGCCCCGCCGGGTTGCGCAAGATCAAATGTATCGCCTAGTGCATCCGTGGAGAGGAACACACCGACAAGGGTGTTATAAACCGGTAGGTCCTGATCAAATTGCCTGGCCTTTGTCCAACTGTAGGGAGGAAGGGGAATATCTGGGTCTCCCTCCAGCCGGGATATTTGCACCTCATCCGACCTGAAACTCAGGCTCGGAAAGGGCCCGCCTGAAAAGTTGCCATGCATCTGGCCCACACCTAGAACGGATGGATCGCCGAAGGGAAGACTCACGACCGACCTTGTCAAACCGGCGAGATCCAAGGTGCCGTTCTCACTCGCGATCACCTCATGATTCCACCGCCCTTTTACGCCAGTGAAACTGCCCCTCAGACGATTATTGTTGTCCAGGGCTACCGTGACGGTGCCTTCATAGAACGTATAGATCTTCAGCTCACCCAGATAAGTGGCCGAGTAATCACCTTTCACCGACGTCGAGTCTGAAAAATCATATACCCGACTCCCTCCTCCGGGAGTCAAGTCTGAGAATTCAAAGAAGAACGTGTGGGCACTAAACAGCCCTGCTGGAAACACTTGACGGCTTAGCACGGTGAACGAATTACCCGATTGCCATAAAAAATTTTGCCCGGTGGTCGAATCGAAACGGTGACTGCCCGGAGGGACTTGAAGATTTTCAACCTGAGCTTTGACAAAGCCCGAAGTTTCAAGTGATTGAGCAACGCTGGACTGGTTCATGGGATTAATCTCACTGTTCCGGAGCATTGGAGTTTCATCTCCAACCTATCAACAAGGTCCGTGCGTGCCTACTGTCAACTCTGACAGGTATGATGAGGTGTATTTCCGCGATACCGCCCATGGCTTCCTGGCCTGGGCCGTTGCCACGTTGGTGGCCGCAACGCTGATCGTCGGTTCTGTCAGCAGTGTCGTTGGCGGCAGCGTGCAGGCCGGCCAGGCGGACGCCGAGACGCGCATCGACAAGGTGTATGGCGATGCCTGTAAAGCCGTTGAGGATGCCAAGCTCAAAGCCAAGCAGGCCGAGGATACTGCTGCGAAGGTGGCTGCCTATGCCTCGCTGTGGACCTTCATTACCCTGCTGATCGGCGCGTTCATGGGCTGCATCGCTGCCTTTGGGTGCGGAGGGGGCCACGCAGCCTTGGAGTTATCACCAGTGATTCAAACGGCCATTCCCAAGTGCACGAAATCCAACGTACAACGGTTTGTTAGTTCAATGGGTAGTAAAAAATCTTCTTCTCATACCTTTCATAGTTAGCAGTATTCAGAGGTTTCCGCAGTCCCTATAGTCGAGCAGAAGTTGCGGATTTAAGTCTCTCATAAGCGAAGTGTTGATATGACACAGGCAGCCGCGAGTGAAACAAAGGGTTCAGCGCCTGAAAGGGTTGATGTCGGCGGCGGCGCTCGGCGTGATCATACGGTTCTACCCAAAAAA
This sequence comes from Pseudomonas sp. FP2335, assembly GCF_030687535.1. NCBI lineage: Bacteria > Pseudomonadati > Pseudomonadota > Gammaproteobacteria > Pseudomonadales > Pseudomonadaceae > Pseudomonas > Pseudomonas sp. FP2335. Next base: position 2,482,510 of record NZ_CP117437.1, on the reverse strand, counting down.
ACCGGGCTGAATGATACGCGAACTTGCATGCAGGGTGGCTTATAACTGGCGCTCGAGATAACCGATAGGTTTATACCTGTCAATGTTGACAGTGTCTTTTGGTTTTCTTTGTGGGGTATCGTTGATCTGACGTGTGGACGACACATCATTGTTTAACCTGATAGAGGACGTATGAGATGACGCAGTCAACGAACCAAAAGGGAGGACAGACAATAGGTCTAGTCACCGCGGACGTTCACAGCCCCAATAGTATTCCGCCTTATTTCAAGTTTAAATCGGGTGCGGAAGTGAGCATGTATCGTGACAATGGAAATATAAACATATTTGTTATTGAGCGCTTTTCAAGCGGTCACTTGGAGTCCCATAGTATTTACATTGAGGTTCCCGATATGCTGCCCGGCGGACAGGCCACTTATGACCTTTCAAACTCCACCGACGTCAGGGCGCGTTACGCTGCTAATCGGGGTGGGGTGTATAAAACATTTAGGTTCGAAGAGGGCACGTTGAGCGTTGCACTTGATCCAAGCGACACTTTAAACGGTAATTTTCAGGGTGTGGCTCGTTGGAATGAGGAACACGCTGTTTTTACCTTTGGCCAGATAAGTCTAAAGGGTTTTATCACGCCTGATTCAGCGTTCGGTTATCAAGGCGCCGCTCTTCTTGGTACAGGCACTATGCACGGCAGCGTGGGAGGTGGCCCCTTCCCTCATCCCACCTTTACGGCCACTGACGTTGAACTGAAGTACTGGCCGGAAACTTCTTTGCCTGAAAACAAGGCGCGGTGGACCATAACCGGGCAATGGAAAAATGCCTCCTTTCCCCACGCAGTGAATTCTATCGCTATTAAACTCGACGCTGATCAAACTGGCAGTTCGTTTGATTTATCTCCCAATGACAAGGTATATGTTTCTTACCTTAACTGGAGCAATTCATACTATGGCCAAAGTTCCAGTGGAATGCTCAATTTTGTCACGCGCCCCGAAACCGGCACAGCGGAAGGCACGGTTGACTGCACATTAAGCGGGGCTGGCTATCCGGATTTTTCGGTAAAATTCACGTTTAAAATTTCATAAGGCCAGTTTGATACTTTTACCGATCACCCCGAGTTATCCTTCATGGCAGTAAGTCTGCAATGGGGTGGGCTCCTCGGTCCTATAATAGTTGATGATCATGGCCGTTTTTCAATGGGGCTGCGTCGGATTGTTGTGCGCTAGCAATTGCGGGGGACGCGGCCGTTTGACTTTTCGGAACCTGCTCAGATGGTTGGTCATTACTACGTTAAGCGCGATGTTTAAGGATGGCCCAGGTTGGGGTCAGGTTTCAATGCGACCCAGGTATACCGGATTTATGAGCCTGGCTTTCCTACGAAAATTCAAAGCCAGACGTTTATTGATTGAGGACGATCAATTCTCGAATCCCACCTGCTCGTGAATCTCATCCACCTTCAATTCCAAGCGGTACGCCACCGCCATAAACAACGCCTGGCACAAACACAACGTCGCATGAACAAGTTGGGTTTGATGATTAATTCAACGGGAGACGACCTCCCGGCATCCTTAAGCACCGCTGCCATAAAAACCAAATGACTACCGGACTAAGAATTCTGCAATCACTTGATAATCAGTGGCGGCATTCCCACGCATGCGGCAATCGAAGGAACCTCGAGCTTCCCCCGTTCCAGGGAGAGCACTGAATCTCAAAACACCCGTGTACGCCGAACCAATAAGGGGCTGGCTGTGAATGGTATAACTGACACTCGCTTTGTCATCACTGGATAAATCGTATTCGGGATCGTCCTGACCCTCAACGAGTGTGATAACGATGACGCGCGTGACAGCGGGTTGCCCGGCAACCCAAAACCCGCGAACTAGCCAGTAGGCCGGCTGAGAACCCCACTGGGGCACGTAAATCCGCTCCACATCAGTGGCTATAAAATCAGAGACACTATCCGGGCCTCCATCGATAAAACCCGCTATGTACCCTTCTCTGACGACTGATCCAGACGGAGTCATTCTACTCGACGGCACTGCTTCAAAACCTTTCAGATCCAAGTCGCCAGCTGTGATCGTTACCTCATTGCCCAATCCTGAGTAGGCCTTGCCGGAAAACGTCGCCGTCAAATGATCACCGCTACTGGCAAGCGAAACCGTCATCGTTCCGGAGGCGAACGTGTGGGGTTTACTGGATTGATGGTTATTGACTGTGTAGGTGGAAAAAATCTCAGACGGGTTTGAAAAATCAAACGTTACATTAGTTTCCCCGGGATTTAAGTCGCGAAACCTAAACGTCAAAAAATGACCCGTCATACCAATATGCGAAAGGCTTTGCCGAACACTTATATAAATTCTTCCATCACGCCTCCACATCCGTGTATTAGTACCATCATCTTTAAACTTATAGGTGGGAGGCAAAATTTCAATATTGTGTATATCCGCCTCTGCCGTTCCGATGGTTTGATTATTCGTCACACTCGCTGAATGAGTCATCTGCGCCTCCGTTACCGCCAGTAAGTTACCTTTGTGTAGGGGACATCACCCTACGGCTCATGCTAGTAGCCCCCCGTAAAACGTGTCTACTGTGAAACCTGACAGGTATTACAGCGGCACATCAGGTGTACGCTGCTGGAATGAAAAATTGCGCAGCTGATCGAGAATCCGTGCGCGAACCCAGTAGATCACCGGTACCGGGATCAAGCTCAGCGATGCGCCATGGCGTAGGGCCAGGGCCTGATAGGTATGACAATTTGAATGTCGTTAACATCCCGCCAATCACGGCGCGCAAGCTGGTCCAAGTGAATCTTGACCCCCTCTTAACAGTTGAGCTAACGCATCGCCGTGAAAACGGATCTGCGCCAGCGTCAACGCGGTGTAGCCGATGATCACCGCTGGTGGCAATGCCGCTTCATGACAGAACTTGCCCAGCGGTTGCAGTGTTAAACCCGCCTCGGCGGCACGTGTGCAAAACACGCCCTCCTGCACACCCGTGGGCAACCACAACACAAAGTGCAACCCTGCCTGCTGGCCGCTGACCGTACAATGCTCCACCAGGCACGCGAGCAGCGCATCGCGCCGCGCCTGATACGCCTGGCGTGAAGCACGCAAATGCCGCACAAAGGCGCCGCTGCGCAGAAACTCCACCAACCCTAACTGATCCGTGGCCCCCACCGAATGCCCGGTGAGTTGCAACGTGCGCAGCAGCGAGCGGCGCAGTCGCTTGGGCACCACCATGAAGCCGACCCGCAACCCAGGGAACAGGTTCTTGTTGAAGCTGCCGCAGTAGATCACCCGGTCGCCACTGTCCAGGGACTTGAGTGCCGCCAGCGGCGCGGCGTTGTAGTTGTATTCGCTGTCGTAGTCATCTTCGACCACCCAGGCATCGGCGCGGGCGGCCCAGTCCAGCAGGGCCAGGCGCCGCGAGACTGACAGGGTCATGCCCAGCGGCGCCTGATGGGCAGGCGTGACGTAGGCCAGGCGTGCCGTATCAGGGAGTTGGTCGGTGTCGAGACCGTCGTTGGTAACGGGAATGCCGTGGACATACGCGCCCGCCAGACCGAACAAGCGTCGCGCCGGCGGATAACCGGGGTCTTCCACACACGCGGTGTCACCCGGTTTGAGCACGGTGCGGGCAATCAGGTCGAGGGCATGGCGAATACCGCTGGTGACAACCACTTCATCCGCCTCGCACTGCATGCCGCGATAGCTGCGCAGGTAGGCGGCGATCTGTGCGCGCAATTCAGGCAGGCCAGCGGGATGGGCCGCTTCGAGCACGCCCGGGCCCGCCGTCAGCACGCCACGGGAAATGCAGCGGGCCCAGGCCTTCAAGTCAAACAGGCTGGCATCCGGGCGCCGGGCAACGAAGGGCACATGGCTTTGCACGCCGGCGTCCGGTTGATCGGGCACCGCCTCGCGGCGCGGCGCGGCACTCGTCACGGGGGCTGCAATAAATTGCTCCGGGATCACCGCACACACCCGCGTGCCAGAGCCGGCCAGCCGCTGCACATAGCCTTCGCTGTGCAGCCGATCAAATGCCGCTTCCAATGTGCCACGGGACACCAGCCAACGCTGCGCCAGGCTGCGGGTGGACGGCAAGCGGCTGCCGGCCGGCAACTGCCGATTGAGGATCGCCGCGCGCAGGGCGTCGTAGGCGCCCTGCTGTTTCCCGGTGTCCAGGCTGTCGGGGCGCGGCAGGTCCAGGGCAGGTGCAGCTTTTCCGCGGCTCATAGTGGTCCAGTCAGTTCAGCCGTAAGTGGCTCTCAGGATTAAACCACAATGCCGCTAGAGTTTTAGTCCTCCCCCTTGCGAAGAAACCTCCCATGACCCAACGCGCCCTTTCCACCAGCTTCTGGCTGGTGCTGCTGACGGTACTGATCGCCCTGCCGCGCATAACTCTGGACATGCACCTGCCTGCCCTGCCGGCCATGGCCGACTACTTCCACAGCAGCGACAGCCAACTGCAACTGACCTTGACCCTGTACACCCTCGGTTCGGCGATTTCCCTGCTGGTGGCCGGCCCGCTCACCGACCACTTCGGCCGCCGCCCGGTGCTGCTGGCGGGGCTGCTGCTGTATGTCGTCGCGACCGTGGCCTGTGCCCTGGCCGACAGCCTCACGGTGCTGATCATCGCCCGGCTGTTCCAGGCCCTCGGCGGTTGCTGCACCACGGTGATCGGCCGCGTGATCGTGCGTGACTACTTCGACCGCCACGAGCAGGCGCGTTTACTGGGGTTGATCTCCATGGCCATGGCCGTCTCGCCGATGGCCGCCCCGGTGCTGGGCAGCCTGATGCTGCCCTTCATCGATTGGCGCGGCTTGTTTGTGCTGCTGGCCGTGATTGGCGCCGTGCTGTGCCTGGTGGTGTATCGCCGCCTGCCCGAGACCCGTCCGCCAGCCGTCGCCGCCGCGCCGCCGAGCAATCTGTTGCGCATTTACAGCCAACTCCTGCGCGACCGATATTTCCTGCGCTATTCCCTGGCCATCGGCTGCGTGTACAGCACATATTTCCCGTTCATTGCAGAGTCATCGGCGTTGTTGCAGCGGGGCTACGGCCTGTCTGCCACGGCCTATGCCCTGGTGTTTGCGGCGACCATCAGCGGCTACATGCTCGGCGCGAACCTGTTTCGCCGGCTGGTGCTACGGTTCGAACCAGACCGGTTGATCGCAGGCGCCATCGCGTTGAATGTGCTGGGCAGCATGATGCTCGCGGCGGCGACCACCGTGTTGCCGGGCGAATGGCTGGCGATCGTGTCGCCGATGGTGGTGATAATGGTGTCGGTGGGGATGGTGATTCCAGCCTGTCAGCTGGCGGTGTTGCAGCCTTACGGCGCGATTGCCGGGACGGCGTCGGGATTGTTCTTTTTTACCCAGATGTTGTTGACGGCGGTGAGCAGTTGGGCGACGGGGATGTTGTCCGATGGTACATCCAAGCCCTTGGTGATCATGACCGCTTTGGCGAGTGCACTACTGGTGGTCAGTTGGCTGACCCTGCGCAAAACCCAATGTGGGAGCGGGCAAGCCCGCTCCCACATTTTGAGCGAGTAAGGCTCAGGATTAGTGCATGAAAATCGCAATCAGGATGATGACCGGGATAGGCACCCCGAGGAACCACAGCAGTAATGAGCGCATGATGTTCTCCTTGAATTAACGGACAAAGTGTTCGGTTTCGACGTACACCACGGCATCGCGACGGCGACCGCCGTAGGTGGCAGCGAAGCTGGCAAAGAACGCGCCGATCAGCAGGGCAATGAAGGTCCACAGCGACGTGTAGGCAGCGACTTTGGCGGCAGTATCAGCGGCCTGCTTGGCTTTGAGCTTGGCGTCCTCGACGGCTTTACGGGCATCGCCATACACCTTGTCGATACGCGCCTCGGCGTCCGCCTGGCTGAGGTTGGTGCGCTGGCTGATCAACTGGGCCAGGTAGGCACGGTCTTCGGCGGCGAGCTGGCCGTCGTTGCTCAGGGTGCGGGCGAAGATGCGCGCTACCACGCCGTGGGCCGCGTCATCGCTGACGGCAACCGGGCGGTTGTCGCGGAACAGGCTGTCGACGTAATAGCCGAAGTCGTCGCCCTTCACCGCCGTACCGACCGCCTGGGTCATGCCCGAGGCCACGCTGGCACCGGCTTTCACGCCACCGCCGACCACACTGCTGACGGAGCCGACGATCAAGGTTGCCGCCACCAGCGTGGCGACGGCCCAGGACAGGAAGCCATGGGCGGTATCGCGAAAGTACACCTCATCGCCATGCATATTGGCCCACTTCACCCGCAACCGGCCGGCGATGTAACCGCCCAGGCCCGACGCGACGATCTGGGTAAAGGCCAGCCAGATAATCGTGGAAATGCCCAGTCCCTTGGCACTGATACCGCTGTCGGCCCACGGCGATACCGCCGAAAAGCCCAGGCCGAAGCCCAGCAGTACGAGGATCAGGGACAAGGCCGCCGCAGCAGCGGCCCCGGCAAAGATCGCGCCCCAGGAAACCCCGGAGCGCGTGCTCGATTCTTGCAACGTGGATGAGGATGTGATCATTGTTGTTTTGCTCCCGGCAGGAAAAATGGTGTTACATGTCTCGGGAGGAACAGTGCAGGCGCCATGCCAGCCGCCTGAAAATCAAATACCTAATATATTCAACAAGTTAAATAACTTGAACTTCCTAGGACCATGCAACTTGCAAGAACAGCCTCCTCCGGGCAGGCGTTATGCAACCTCCAGCCGAACTCGGTCAGTGTGGGAGCGGGCTTGCTCGCGAATGCGGTCTTTCGGAAACAAGTGTGTTGGCTGGCAGACCGCTTTCGCGAGCAAGCCAGCTCCCACATTGACCAGCGCCAGCCAGTAAAAAACCTGTTGGTTGCGCCAACATGAAGTTTAATTTAGGAAGCGTTCAGGCATTTCTTGGCAAAATGTCCGCACTTCTAGTGTGAATCGCTCACCAGGTAATCCTATGACCCGCATTTTGACCATCGAGGATGACGCCGTAACAGCCCGCGAGATCGTTGCCGAGCTGAGTAGCCATGGACTGGACGTAGATTGGGTAGATAACGGCCGCGAAGGCCTGGTCCGCGCCGTGAGCGGCGATTACGACCTGATCACCCTCGACCGTATGCTCCCGGAGCTCGATGGCCTGGCCATCGTCACCACCCTGCGCACCATCGGGGTGTCGACGCCGATCCTGATGATCAGCGCCCTCTCCGACGTCGACGAGCGTGTGCGCGGCTTGCGCGCCGGCGGTGATGACTACCTGACCAAACCTTTCGCCTCCGATGAAATGGCCGCCCGCGTCGAGGTGCTGCTGCGACGCAAGAGCACGGTCAAGGAATTCGAAACCGCACTGCGCGTGGCCGACCTGGAACTGAACCTGATCAGCCGCGAAGCCAGCCGCGCCGACCAGCCGTTGAGCCTGCTGCCCACCGAATACAAGTTGCTCGAATTCCTGATGCGCAATACCGGGCAGATCCTCTCGCGGATGATGATTTTCGAGGAAGTCTGGGGCTATCACTTCGACCCCGGCACCAACCTGATCGACGTGCACATCGGCCGTCTGCGCAAGAAAATCGATCCACCGGGCCTCACGCCGCTGATCCGCACGGTACGAGGTTCCGGTTATGTCATTGCTGAACCCCTCTAAGGGCTGGCGCTCGTCCAGCAGCCGCTTGCTGGCGCTGTACAGCTCGCTGTTCGTGGCCTGGAGTTGCATCCTCATGGGGGTGCTGTATTACGAAGTGTCCGGTTACCTGAGCGACTTGTCGCGCCACTCGCTGATGCAACGCCAGCACCTGTTCCAGCGCTTCGACGGTGAGGAACTGGTGGAAGCGCTGACCACCAGCATGACCTTCGACATGAAGGGCGTGGACGCCTACGGCCTGTTCGACGAGCAATTCAACCCGCTCAGCGGCCCGATACGCGCCGTGCCGCCCGACCTGCCGCTGGACGGCAAGATCCACACCCTGGCCAACTGCGTCGACTCCAACGACCCCAAGTTGCCCAAGGACAGCTGCGACGCCGTCGCCACCCACACCGACGACGGCCGCTGGCTGGTGCTGGTGCGCGCCAATGGTTCGCTGTTTGGCGTGACCCGGATCATCTGGCATGCGCTGCTATGGGCGCTGTCGTTGACCATCATCCCCGGTGCCGCTGGCTGGCACCTGCTGCGCCGCCGCCCGTTGCGGCGCATTCGCGGCATTCAGGCCAGCGCCGAGGCCATCGTCGCCGGCGACCTGACCCACCGCCTGCCGCTGTCGAATCGGCGTGACGAACTGGACATGCTTGCCGCCATTGTCAACGCCATGCTCGATCGCATCGAAAAGCTGATGAACGAGGTCAAGGGCGTGTGCGACAACATCGCCCACGACCTGCGCACCCCGCTGACCCGCCTGCGTGCGCAGCTTTATCGCATCCGCCAAGAGGCCGAACAGGACTCCAACTACGCGGTAAAACTGGACGATGCGATCACGGAAACCGACACCCTGATGGCGCGCTTTCGCGGCTTGCTGCGCATCTCGGAGCTGGAAGACCACCAGCGCCGCTCGGGCTTCCTGGTGATGGACCCGCTGCCGCTGCTGCGCGAACTGCATGACTTCTACCTGCCGCTGGCCGAAGAAGGCGAGCTGCAACTGGTGCTCGATACGCCGGAGTCGCTGCCGTGGATCACCGGCGACCGTGCCCTGTTGTTCGAGGCCCTGGCCAACCTGCTGAGCAACTCGATCAAGTTCTCCCCGCCAGGCGGCGAAGTGATCTTGCGTGCGCTGAACGACGCCGGCAGCACCCGCATCGAAGTGCACGACTCCGGGCCCGGCATCCCGATTGCCGAACGCAACGCGGTGTTCCAGCGCTTCTATCGCGTGGATGAAAATGACCAGCAAGGCGGGTTTGGCTTGGGCTTGTCGATTGTCGCGGCGATCATCAACTTGCACGGGTTCAAGTTGGAAGTGGGCAGCAGTGAAAGCGGCGGTGCGCGGTTGGTGCTGGAGTGCCGGCAGCAGCTCATGCCCGAGTAACCCAGGCACCACAAAACCATGTGGGAGCGGGCTTGCCCGCTCCCACATTGGACTTGCAGCGCCAGCTAGATCAGGTCAGAAGTTCGCCCGCAGCGCCTCAACCCCACCCTTGTAGACACCGGCAAACAGCTCTTCCACCGCGGCATCCGTCACACCGTCCACCGGCGTGAACACACCCGACCAGGTGACTTTGGCCGACGCGTCAGTCAAGGCTTCAACCTGCAACGTCGCCAGGTAAGCACTGACCGGGAACGGCGATTGTTCGATGGTGTAGCTGTAGGTACGCCCGACGTTATCAAACGTCTGCATACGCTCCACGATCACGCCACCGTCGGCGGTCGTCAGGTGACGCAGACGCCCGCCTTCACTCGGCTCACTCTTGACGATCAACGGCAACCAGTCCGGCAGGCTGTTGAAGCCGCCGACCAATTGCCAGACCTGATCGGCCGATACAGGGATTTCAATCACAGAAGACGCTGTTGCCACGATAAATACTCCAGAAAATGGAAAACAATTCAGATCGCCATGCTGACGCCCCCACCGCCGTCGCCCCGCAACGCGGCACCGGTTGTCGCAAAAAAAGCCGTGAAGCAATGTACGCCACACGATCGGCGACTTCACCCACATTCGTCGCCCGCAGGATTGCAGGGCTGGCTCGCGGGTTTTCGAAGCGAACCTGTGGCGGTGGGTGGAGAGGTTCCGCCAGGCACTCACCGAGCCTTGTGGCAACTCGTCCTGTACCTGTCAGAAGTGACAGTTGTGCCGCCTTCGATCCGGGCGTTTACTGGCGTCGAAGGGACTGCGGGGTTTCCCCTCAGTAGATGATTCTTTCAGCCAGGGAAGGACGGATTATGCAACGCTCGTTCAGACAACGGATTCTACCGATGGTGTTGAGTGTTGGCGTAGTGATGTGCGGACACGGAGTGATCGCCAATGCAGCGACCTACGTCAGTTCAGGTCATGCCGCCGGAGTGCAATGCGAGACGGTTGGAGTCAACGACAGTGGGCAGATCGTGGGTGGCTGCAGTTCGACCACGCCCAGTGCCAACACCGGACCATGGTACTCGACAACACTGGGAGGCCCCCAGCAACAACTGGCACCATTGGCCACAGGAAAACCCTGCCAAGTATCCGCTATCGCTAACAATGGTTCGATAGTGGGCACCTGCGCGAGCAACGCCGGTATCTTCTACGCCGTTTTTTGGAACGCGGCTACGCCAGCCGCGCCCCCAATAGCTATGAACCCGCTGCCAGGAACCTTGCTGTTCCCGCTGTTGCGCCCGGCTGACAAACAAACGATGCCCACCGCACAAAATCAGAACGGCGTGGTTGTGGCGCGAAGCCTGAGCGCAAACGGAGCCCCAACGGTGGTGACCTACACCGCTGGCAGCGCAACACCAGAACGGGTGTCAGGCTGGGGCGACAATTGCGCGGGAGTTGATTTGACCGACACCTTATTCGATGGTCGCCCGCTTATTCTGTTGAATTGCCCAGGACCAGACGGGCCGCCCGTTATCAAGGTTGCTAAGTGGAGCGGTGGAGGATACAGCCTTCTTGTACCGGCATTACCGGCAGGAGCCACTTACTGCTTTGCCGTAGACATGAATAATCAGGGCCAATTCGTCGGTACCTGCGTGTTTCCGGGAACGGCCTCGAACACAGGGCAAACCGCATTCTGGAACACGCCAAGCAGCCCCCCTTCGCTCCTGACGATGCCGTTGAATGCACTGAACAACGCCGTGGCAATCAATGATCTTGGGCATGTATTGGCGTATGGCAAGGACCCGACTGGATTCGAGAAGCCTCTTTACTGGCCAGACCCTACGAACTCCTTCACCGTCCAGTCCATCCAACCGCTGCAAGGTAACAATCTGATCAGTGCCGCGGGTTTTGCCAACAACAACACCGTAGCCTTGAACTGCGTGAACGCCAGCCAATACGAGACCGGGTGCTTTTGGACTCCCTCGGGAGGAACCGTTGCTATACCGCCGGTGACGCCTGGGCTGACCAGCTATTTGAATAGCATTTCACCTTCGGGCACCTATGTAGTGGGATACGCGACCGATGCCGCGCTCAATTTCGATTCGGTAGGAGCTACGTTGCCATGAAGAGATTTATTCGCAGACGCAATTTGCGTGAGCTGTGCCTTGCAGCATCAATCTGCTTTGGAGGAGTAGCGTTATCGGTGCAGGGTGTGCCGCTTCACCCGGGATATTTCTGCGAATCGGCGTTCGAGAGAGATAACAGTCCTTTGCAAAGTGCGTTCAGATACATAGACCCCACCCCCTATCTGGACTGGTGCATAGCCGCAACCAATCCCTGTATGATTGCAGCCGCCTACGTCCAAGCAGCAAGACGAATCGAGGTTCATCTCACGCTGCCATCGTCCTGTATGCCATAAGGCTGACCAAGTGTCCTGATGCGCCCTCCACAATGTGGCATCTCAGCGCACCATCCCAGTGAACCCCTAAGGCGCCAAGGTTAAAACACGGTCAAAAACTGTGGGAGCTGGCTTGCCTGCTCCCACATTTAGAGTGTTGTCAGGCTTGGGATTTGAGGAAGGTCGCCATAAGCTGGTTCACCTGTTCAGCCGCCTCCAACTGCACCATATGCCCCTGCCCCGGCAGCACTTCCACCTGCGCCTCCAGCCCCTGTGCATGGCGCACCGGGATGATTGCATCATCACTGCCCCAGATCACCAGGCTCGATTGGCGACCGACCACATGGCGCAGGTCCAGCCGTTGCTGTCCCCCTTCAAACAGCGCCCCATTGAGCTGGCGCAACGCCTGATCCACCCCTTCCAAACGCTTGAACTTGAGCATGTCCTCCAGCATCTGCCGCGTCACCAGTGCGGGATCGCTGAACAGTTGAGTCAGTTGCGGCTTGAGGGCATTGCGATTGTTCGCCTCGGCAAAGCCTTGCAGATACTCACCATTGATGTCCGTGCCCAACCCAGCGCTGGCGATCAGCGCCAGCGAGGCAATGCGTGCGGGCGCGCGGTCGGCAACCGTCAGCGACACCAACCCGCCCATGGAATGCCCGGCCAGGTGCACGCGGTCCAACCGCAGATGATCGAGCAGGTCGAGCACGGCCTGGCTCAACTCCTCGGCGTCCCCTGTGTGCAACTGCTTGCCCGACTCTCCGTGCCCCGGTAAGTCCAGGGCGATCACCCGGCGCTCGGCGGCCAACGCCGGTTGGTTGAACAGCCAGTTGTTCAGGTCGCCGCCAAAACCGTGCACCAGCACCAGCGGCGTGCCGCCCTCGCCCAGGTCGAGATAACGCAGCAGGCGCCCGCCGATCTCGACCTTCTGCGCACTCGGCCCCGACGCTTCGGCCTCGGCCGCATTGGACACAAACCCGGCATTGAAGCTGTCGATCACCGCGTCGATCTCCGCTTCGCTGGCGTCACCGTCCACCACAATCCCCAGCAACGCGCCCACCGGCAAGGTCTCGTCGCTCAGCGCCAGGACCCGGCGCAACACGCCACTGAACGGCGCCTCGACGCTGCTGGAAATCTTGTCGGTCTCCACATCGAGCACTTCCTCGCCCTTCTCTACCCGGTCGCCGGGTTGCTTGAGCCAGACGTCGATACGCCCCTCGGTCATCGACAGCCCCCACTTGGGCATGGTCAAGGTATGGATCATGCGGCATTCCTCTTGTCGGCGATCTTCAGCACGGCGGCTTCGATCTTCGCGGCGTTGGGGATGTACAGGTCTTCCAGCGCATCGGAGAACGGCACCGGCGTGTGCGGCGCGGTGACCATTTCAATCGGCGCACGCAGGCAAGAAAACGCGCGCTGCGCCACCAACGCGCTGATATCGGTAGCGATGGAACAGCGTGGGTTGGACTCATCGATCACCACCAGTCGCCCGGTTTTTTCCACGCTTTCGAGGATGCTGTCTTCGTCCAACGGGCTGGTGGTGCGCAGGTCCAGCACTTCGCAGTCGATGCCCTGGCGCGCCAGGTTGGTCGCGGCTTCCAGGGCGACATGCAGCATGCGCCCGTAGGTCACCAGGGTGACATCCTTGCCTTCGCGTACAAAGTTGGCTTCGCCGAAGGGCACGGTGTAGAGCTCTTCCGGGACTTCACCTTGCAGGCTGTAGAGCATCTTGTGCTCAAGGAAGATCACCGGGTCGTTGTCGCGGATTGCCTGGATCAACATGCCCTTGGCGTCATACGGCGTGGCCGGGCACACCACCTTCAGGCCAGGGATGTGCGTCCACATCGAGGTGAGCATCTGCGAATGCTGGGCCGCCGCGCGCAGGCCGGCGCCGTACATGGCGCGGATCACCAGCGGCGTGGTGGTCTTGCCGCCGAACATGTAGCGGAATTTGGCCGCCTGGTTGAGCAGTTGGTCGAGGCAGCAACCGATAAAGTCAACGAACATCAATTCGCACACCGGACGCATGCCTCGGGTGGCGGCGCCGACCGCCATGCCAACGTAGCCGACCTCGGACAGCGGCGCGTCCAGCACGCGCTCGGGAAATTCCGGGTACAGGCCCTTGGTCACGCCGAGCACACCGCCCCAGGCGTCTTGTTCGCCGGGCGATCCGGTGCCACCGGAAACGTCCTGGCCGATGATGAACACGCTCTTGTCACGGCGCATTTCCTGGGCCAGGGCTTCGTTGATTGCCTGCTGATAGCTGATTTTGCGAGCCATAAGATTCTCTCCACGGATTATTGTTATTAGCGGTAGGCGACGTAGACATCACTGAGCAGGTCGGCGGCCTGGGGCTTGGGGTCGGACTTGGCGCGACGCACGGCGTCTTCGATCAGTTGCGCGACTTCGCCGTCGATGCGCTCCAATTGCGCTGCTTCCAGCCAGCCCTCGGCGGTGCAGCGTTGGCGGAACAGCGCCAGGCAGTCGGCGGTGTCGCGCAGGTTCTTCACTTCATCGGGGCCGCGATAGGTTTGCGCATCGCCTTCGAAGTGGCCGTAGAAGCGGCTCAGTTTCACTTCCACCAACGTTGGCCCCTCGCCCTTGCGCGCACGTTCGACGGCAACGCCGAGGGCGGCGTGCACGGCGAAAAAATCATTGCCATCGACAATCACCCCCGGCATGCCAAAGCCCACGGCACGCTCGGCGATGTCCTTGCACGCCACCGACCAACCAGAGCCGGTGGCCTCGGCATAACCGTTGTTTTCGGCAACGAACAGGCATGGCAACTTCATGATCGCGGCCAGGTTCATCGCTTCGAACACCGCGCCCTCGTTGGAGCCGCCGTCGCCAAAAAAGGCCACCGCCACGCCCTGGCTACCCTTGAGCTTGGACGCCAGCGCGGCACCGGCCGCCAGCGGCGCACCCGCGCCGACGATGCCGTTGGCGCCGAGCATGCCCTTCTCCTGGTCGGCAATGTGCATGGAGCCGCCCTTGCCGCCGCACACGCCGGTTTTCTTGCCGTAGATCTCGGCCATCATGCCGAACACGTCCACGCCCTTGGCGATGCAGTGACCGTGACCACGGTGGTTGGAGGCGATGCAATCTTCATCGTTGAGGTGGGCCATGACCCCGGCGGCACTGGCCTCCTGGCCGGCGTACAGGTGCACGAAACCGGGGATCTCGCCGGTGGCGAATTCCACGTGCAAGCGCTCTTCGAAATCACGGATGGTGCGCATCACGGTGTAGGCATGCAGCAATTGATCGGTGGACAGGTGAGTGGACATCTTGTTGTTCTCCAGGTTGTCTCGACACACAAAAGGCTGAGGGTATTCAGCTACAGGGCCTTCAGCACAGCCTGTGCCAAGGCGCGAAAAAACCTGGCAAAGCCTTGATCCAGAGCAGTTGTGGCGGTGCGGTAAGCCACCGCAGAATGAGACGGCAGATTGCACCGCGCAGCTCGCGTCTCAGGCTTGCTGAGACGCCGCGTCTCATCCCGGGCTGTTGGTCAGGCCGCGCTTGTCCGACCCGACGCATGCGCGCTTAATGGCGGGCATAACAACAAAGATCGAGAACCGGAGGCCTTATGCTCGCCGCGAACTCCAGGGAACACGTCGACTGCGTCAGTCGCGTGGTCCGCAATGCCGACCGCCTGCCCCAGGCGCCGGTGCCGTCGCTGATCTTCGATTCGTGGCGGCGCTCCATGGAACAACATCACCTCGACCCCGGTTCCTTGCAGGGGCCACGCATCCTCAGTGAACCCTTGCTCAAGGAATGCCGCGAGCGCGCCGAACTGTTCATGCGCATCGCCGCTGAAGCCGTCGGCCAACTGCACCACCGTGTGCGCCAGGCCGATTATTGCGTGATGCTCACCGACGCCCAGGGCCAGACCATCGACCACCGCGTGGACACTTCGATCCGCACCGACTGCCGCAAGGCCGGCCTGTACCTGGGCACCTGCTGGTCGGAAGCCGAAGAAGGCACCTGCGGCGTGGCCACGGTGCTGACCAGCAAGGCGGCGGTGACGGTGCACAAGCGCGATCACTTCCGCGCGGCCTTCATCGGCCTGACTTGCTCCGCCGCGCCGATCTTCGACCCCCAGGGCAACCTGCTCGGGGTCATGGACGCCTCGGCGCTGAAATCCCCGGATGACCGGCGCAGCCAGCACCTGGTGCGGCAGTTGGTGGCGCAAAGTGCCGAGGCCATCGAAAACGCCTTCTTCATGCACAGCGCCCGCGAGCATTGGGTGCTACAAGCCCACAGCACGCCGGGGTATGTGGACAGCCAGCCCGATCTGTTGCTGGCCTGGGACCGCGACGGGCGCCTGCACGCCTTGAACAGCAAGGCGCGCCAGGCGTTGCGGCGACGCTTTGGCCAAGTGCCGGAACATATCGGCGAGGTGTTTGACCTGGATGCATTGCGCGCCGTCAGCGAGCAATCAACCCAACAACTGCAGCTGCTGGGGGAACCGGGCGCGCTGCACGTTCGCATCAACGCGCCGCGGCGCAAACCGACACGGGCAGCGGTTGCCCCGCAGGTCGATGCGCGCGTGGAAGAACACCTGCGCCTGGCCGTACGGGTCAAGGACCGCAACCTGCCGGTGCTGGTGCAAGGCGAAACCGGCGCCGGCAAAGAGGTGTTCGCCCGCCAGTTGCATGAACGCAGCGCCCGGCGTCACGGGCCGTTCGTGGCGGTGAACTGCGCGGCGATTCCCGAGAACCTGATTGAAAGCGAGCTGTTTGGCTACGTCGCCGGGGCCTTCACCGGCGCATCCAGCAAGGGCATGCCGGGGCTGTTGGTGCAGGCCGACGGCGGCACCTTGTTCCTCGATGAAATCGGCGACATGCCCCTGGCGCTGCAAACGCGCCTGCTGCGGGTGATGGCCGAAGGCGAAGTGGCCCCACTGGGCGCGGCGAAAACCCGCGCGGTGGACATCCAGGTGATCTGCGCCAGCCACCGCGATCTGGCGGGGTTGGTGAGTGAGGGGCGCTTTCGTGAAGACCTGTACTTCCGCCTCGGCTGCGCGCGTTTCTGCCTGCCGCCCTTGCGTGAGCGTACCGACAAGCTGGCGTTGATCAATCGGTTGCTGGAGCAGCAAGCGCAGCCTGTGGGTATCGCCAGCACCGCGCTGGAGTTACTGCTGGGCTACGCCTGGCCGGGCAATGTGCGGCAACTGCGGCACGTGTTGGCGTATGCCTGCGCGGTGTGTGACGGCGACACGCTGCAAGTGACGGACCTGCCAGTGGAAGTGCGTGGGGAACAGGTGGCGGTGGGGGTTGAAGAAAGCGTCAGCCCGCAGCGCCAGTTGGTGCTCGATGCGTTGATCCGCCATCGCTGGAAGCCGCTGCCGACGGCGCAGGCGCTGGGGATCTCCAGGGCAACCCTGTATCGCCGAGTCAACCAGCTGGGTATCGACATGCCCAACAAAACCACCTGACACAATGGGATCAAAATGTGGGAGCTGGCTTGCCTGCTCCCACATTAGACCGAGCCCACCTAGAGGCTTAACGGTAGACCAGGCCGCCGTCGATCAATGGCGCCTGGCCGGTCATGTAATCCGCGTCCGGCCCAGCCAGGTAGGAGACCAACCCCGCGACATCCTCTGGCGTTTGCGCCCGGCCCAATGCAATGCCATCCACATACTTCTTGTACGTCGCCCCGACTTCGGCGCCAGTGATCTGCGCCATGCGCTTGTCGATCTCTACCCACATGTCCGTGCCCACTACGCCGGGGCAATACGCATTCACGGTAATCCCCGCGCTCGCCAGTTCCTTGGCCGCCGCCTGAGTCAGCGCACGCACCGCGAACTTGGTCGCCGAGTACACGCCCAGCAGCGCAAACCCTTCATGGCCTGCGATGGAACAGGCATTGATGATCTTGCCCTTTTGCTTGAGTGCCTTGAATTTCTTGCCGGCGGCCTGGATGCCCCACAGCACGCCCTGCACGTTGATGCCCAAGGTGCGCTCGACCTGCTCCGGGCTGACCTCCAGCAGCGAATCAATCTGCGCCACCCCAGCGTTGTTGACGATGATGTCAAAGCCTCCCAGGGTCTGGTGCGCGTGCTCCACCGCGGCCACCACTTGCTCAAGCTTGGACACGTCGGCGACGAATACCGACGCCTTGCGGCCCAGGCCCACGACTTCAGCGGCAACGGCTTCGAGCTTGGCGCCGTTGATGTCCACCAGGGCGATGTCGGCCCCGTCCTGTGCCAGGCGCAGGGCAATGGCCCGGCCGATGCCCTGCCCGGCGCCGGTGACCAGCGCAACTTTTCCAGCGATACCCATGACAATCTCCTGCAACAGTGAGAGAAGCCTTGTCTATCGCAGCTGTGCACGCCCGCTGTCGAGGTCCAGCTGGATCGGCGTGAGGGCTGAGACGGGTTGTCTCAAGCCGCGAATCATTCTCGAAGCCTTGTAAAAGTGTGCACTTATGCCTAGCTTATGCGCCCCCCGCCCCGCGCTTTAAGGCCCTGCCCCCATGGTTTTGCGTTTTCGTCCCGTCGTCACTTCACGTTTCGCCCTCGGCCTGCTGCTCAGTGGCGGCATCGGCAGCAGCCTCGCGGCCGAGCTGGAGCTGCCGGCGGTGAACGTTCTGGGCCAGGATGAAACCGGCTATCGCAGCGAAACCGCGTCGGTCAGCGGCTTCAGCGAAGCCGCTCTGCTCGATACGCCGGCGTCGATCGCGGTGATCAACGCGCAGTTGATCCAGGACCAGCAAGCACGCCTGCTCAGTGAGGTGTTGCGCAACGACGCGTCGGTGGGCGACAGCTACGCCCCCATCGGCTACTACGAAAACTTTGTGGTGCGCGGCTTCTCGCTGAACGCGGCGAGCAGCTACAAGATCAACGGGCGCACCATCACCGGCGAGCAGAACGTCGCCCTGGAAAACAAGCAGCAGGTCGAGGTGCTCAAGGGCCTGGCCGGTTTGCAGAGCGGCATTTCCGAGCCCAGCGGCGTGATCAACTACGTGACCAAGCGCCCGGAAGATGTGCGTTCGGTGACGGTGTCCACCGATGATCGCGGCAGCGGCTACATCGCCACCGACGTCGGCGGCTGGTTTGGCAGCGACAAGCAATTCGGCCTGCGTGCCAACGTCGCCCATGAAGACCTGCATTCCTATGTGGAACACGCCAATGGCCAGCGCGATTTCCTGTCCCTGGCCTTCGACTGGAACATCAGCCCCGACGCCGTGCTGCAACTGGACGCCGAATACCAGAACAAGCAACAGCGCTCGGTGCCGGGCTACCAGTTGCTCGGCGGCACTGAAGTGCCGAACGACGCCTCGCCGAAAAAACTGCTGGGGCACCAGAGCGGCTCGAAGCCGGTGGGGATCGATTCGCTGAACCTCAACGGCAAGTTCGAGTACCGCTTCAGTGATCAGTGGAAAGGCAACGTCAGCGCGGCGCGCAGCAAGGTGGTGATTGACGATTACAGCTCGTTTGCCTACGGCTGCTTCTACGTGACCGATTGCGGCACCGCAACCTTCGGCCCCACCGGCGACTACGACGTCTACGACTACCGCAGCCCCGACGACACCCGTCGTGACGACGAAGTGCAGGCGGCCATGACCGGGCTGTTCGACACCGCCAGCCTGGGCCATGAACTGACCTTCGGCACCAGCGCCTTTCGCCGGGTGATCGACAAGCGCAAGTCAGTGAACGAATACATCGGCAGCTCCAACATCAATGTGGATGCCCCGACCTTCACCCCCACCGACGTACCGCTGAACGACAAGCACCGGCGCCTCGACAGCCGCCAGTACGGCCTGTTCGTCACCGACCGCATTCGCCTGAACGAGCAATGGCAAACCATCCTCGGAGGCCGCGAAGTGCGCCTGGATGAAAAGGCGTTTGATGAGTTCGGCAACCAGCAACGCCACACCCAGACATACGAATTCCTGCCCCAGGCATCGTTGATCTACAAGCCGGTGGAAAACCTGTCGTTGTACACCAGCTACAGCAAGGGCCTGTCCCTGGGCGGTGAAGCGCCATGGACCACCATCAACGACGGCGAAACCCTGGCCCCCACCACCTCACGCCAGCTCGAAGCCGGGGTGAAATACGACTGGCGCCGCATCAGCTTCGCCGCCGCCGTGTTCCAGACCCGCCAGGCCTACCAGTACGCCAAGCCGGACGGCACGGGCGCGTTCAACTACGTGCAACAAGGCGAGCAGAAAAACACCGGGCTGGAGCTGTCGGCCAATGGCTGGGCCACCGAACGCCTGCAGATTTCCAGTAGCGTGGCGGCGATCCGTGCACGGGTCACCGGCAGCGGCACCCCGGCATACGAAGGCCATCAGGCGCTCAACGTGCCCAAGCTGCGCGCCAGCCTGTACGCCGACTACGCGCTGCCGTGGGTCAACGGCCTGGCGGTGCTCGGCGGCGTGCAGTACAGCGCGAAGAAGGCCGCCAACCGCGACGGCACGGTGGAAGTCGGCGATTACGCAGTGGTCAATGTGGGCAGCCGCTACACCACCAAGGTAGACGGCTATGAGACGGTGCTGCGCCTGAGCGTCGACAACCTGTTCGACAAGCGCTACTGGCGCGACGCAGGCGAGTACCTGGGCGATGACTACCTGTTCCAGGGTGCGCCACTGACCGCGCGCCTGAGTGCCACGGTGAACTTCTGATCGAACGCGAGCGCGGGCCTAGAGCCCGCGCTTTTTCAGCCACTGCAAGAAGCCCTTCTTCACCGGCACCACGGGTGTTTCCTGGGTCAGGGCCTGCGCCGCGTGCAGGCGGAAATCCAACAGCGCTTTCATCGCCTCGCTGATGTCATGCCGCGCATCCAGGCACGGCTTGAGGTATTCCTTCTCGATGCGGTACAGGGTGCAGAAGGTCTTCGCCGAAAAGTCCGCCAGCGCCGCCTGATCCGACAGGATTCCCGCCTCGCCAATCGCCTCGCCCGGCCCCATGCGCCCGGCTTCGAACTTGTGGCCGCCCTTGGTCAACATCACCGAGACCACGCCGGACTCGATGATGAACAGATGATCACTGACCTCCCCTGCCGCCAGAATCATCTCGCCGGTGCGATAGGTGTGCAGGGTCATGTTCTGACTGAAGGTGTCTTTTTCTTCCTGGCGCAGGGTCGAGAAAATCGACGAACGCTCCAACAGCGCCCGCGCCGCCGATGCAGTGGCTGGCGTGCTGCTTTCGGTGGCGGACAACAGGCTCACACCCGCCGATTGCAGGTGACGGAAAGCCAGGTCGTAAAGCTGGTTGCGTACCTCGCGCTTGAGGCTCATGGCCGGCACAAAGCCGCTGATTTCATACTCCACGCCCGCGCTGCCGCTGGTTTTGAACGCCACGCTGGGCGCCGGATTCGCCAGCAACGGTCGGCAGCCTTGCATCGCCCGCTCCAGGGCCTCAATCACCGTTTGCGGGCGTGCATGGGGGCTGACTTGCAGGCTGACCGCCAGGCCGAACATATCCGCCGGGCGCGAAAAGTTGATGATCTTGGCCTTGGCCGCCAGGGAATTGGGGATCACCGCCAGGCTGCCCTGGGAGGTTTGCAGGCGCGTGGCACGCCAATCGATGTCGGTGACACGGCCCTCGGTGCCGTCGATGGAGATCCAGTCATCCAGCTGGTAGGGCTTGGTGGTATTGAGCACGATCCCGGAAAACACGTCGCTCAAAGTACTTTGCAGCGCCAGGCCGACAATGATCGCCACCGCACCGGAGGTGGCCAGCACGCCCTTGACCGGCAGGTCGAGCACGTAGGCCAGAGCGGCGATGATCGCAATCAGGAAAATCACCGCGCCGAGCAGATCCTGCAACAACCGCCCGGTGTGACCGACCCGCTGCATCATCAACGCGCCAAGCAGCACCGTGAGCGTACGCGCCGCGAACAGCCACCAGCCGATCTGCAAGGCCGTCGCGGCCATGTGCAGTGCGGTGTTGTCGGCGTAGGGCGCAACCAGCATGGGGTTCATGCCATCGTTGAACAGCACGGCGCTGAACACCGCAAAAATCACCAGCCGCGCGGCGAGCTTCCAGTTGGCGAGGTCGGCGGAGATAAGACGCCAGACGGCGATGTCGATAAAGATCAGCCCCAGGGCACAGAGCATGGGGTGATCGGAGATAAATGAGGGCATCCAGGCGACTCCAGGGCGAATGGCGAGAAGATCGCATGAAATCGAGATGTGGGGTATAGCGCGGGGAAAAATGTGGGGCTAGGGTGCGACGTACCGACTTAGCCGTCCGATCATTGGACACTCAAGACTGCAAGCACATGATCGACTTATAAAAGGTCTCAGATTAGATACAGGAGCGATCTTTCGGAAAGTTCTGAAACTTGCTTCACTCTCGCAAACCTACCCAAACCGTCCAGCAAATAGTCATAGCCGTATCCGTTGCCAAAACTTAATTACACCAGAAATGGACTACACACCTTTAGGAAGCTCAAGGTTTGATGCCAGTCAAACTTTGGATGAATCTGAAAACATACAGGAGAGCAATACCCATCAGACAAACAGAGAACTCATGATGACCAAGACAACAATTGAGGTCACAATTATAGGCGCGGGCCATATGGGAAGCGCCATTGCACTTGGTTTGAAACGTTCAAGCCTTGACATATCGATAACGACTATTGACCCTGATGCTGCACGCAGGGATGAAATGACTAAAATGGGTGTCAATACAGTCGAAGGCCTGCCAAAACTTCTAAAGTCAGATTGTATAATCCTCGCAATTCCGCCTCAATCGTTCAAAGCGCTTTCAAAAAAAATATCGAAGCTTGAGAAAATTGACGGTGCAATAATATCAGTCATGGCCGGCATATCTACGCCCGAGCTCGCGGCCCAGCTCAATACAGTACAAGTCTGCAGAGCCATTCCGAACCTCGCATGCGCCATCAACCAAGGCTTGACCGCACTGACGTTCGCCCCTGAAGCAACAGAGAAAACCATCCGGCTGGCCGAGGTGATTTTTTCAAGCCTAGGGAAAGTCATGATGATAAAGGACGAAGCACTCATTGACTCCGCGACGGCTTTGATTGGCGGAGGCCCTGCATATATTTCCTATTTTGCGGCGGCCCTTATTGAGTATGCTGTTTTTGCCGGATTCAATAAAGAACAAGGTACCTCCATGACAATTCAGTCACTGCGGGGAACTACATCTCTTCTTGAAGCCAATCAATCACCACCAATGACACTTTGTGAAAAAGTCACAACACCTGAAGGAACAACAATGCAGGCGATAAATTTCTTTAACCATCAGAAACTTCGAGAAATTATTGTCTGCGGGTTAAAACAGGCTAGAGAGCGCTCAACAGCACTAGGCCAAGGAGACTGAAAATGCAAGGATTGATTGATCACGGAATAGCGAGCTACCACCTAACCCACGAACCCCCGAGCACATTGAAAAGCACATATAAATTATACTTCGGCCTAGGTCAATGTTTGATACTAACTGATACCCCCGACGTTTTCAAAGTAAGTTTGGCAGGTGTCAGACTGGGCCATTACCTGGTGCAGTCATTGAGCTCTGGAGCACTCAATAGCAGTTTTTTGGATATGGGTACGGGGAGTGGTGTTCATGCGTTATTGGTACGCCAACTTGGCAATAAAGACATCACGGCCAGCGACATTTCCGCGAGATCAATTGAACAGGCAAAAATCAACGAACACTTAAACTTCAAGGACAGTAAAATATCTTTTTTTGCAAGCGACCTTTTCGCCAACCTCCCTGAAAGAAAATACCAAACGATCGTATTCAACCCCCCCGGCTGGCGAACGCCCTCTCGCTCACTCGTTCAACGGTTGGAAACAAAAAATCAGACCGCACAATTGCCGATCCACGCGATGTTCTACGGTGACGCGGTCATCATGCGTTTCCTTGAAGATCTCCCGAGACATCTAGAGCCTACGGGAACAGCGATCGTCGGTCTCAACTCGCTGATAGGGATACGTGATGTATTAGAACGATACAACCGCAGACATAACAACAACCCGCCTCTACTGCACAAACTTGTTGAGCGCCACACACTCCCACTTAACCACTACTCGAATCAGTGGCAAACACTAAGTGAACACTTGAAAAAAGAATTCGAAAACTGGGAAAGGCAAAACAAGGCCGCGTACTCCATTGACAACAACGGAAATATCTTTTGGTCATATGAAATCATTCAATTTACTCATAACCCGAAACACCCATCATGAACTCGCCACAAGAAAACATTAATCGTCAAGTACTACCGATCACTCTATCGGTGCTCGCAAACCTCATCCTAGGATCATCATCACTTTACTGGCGAGCGCTTGGCGACGTAACCCCCACAACCTTAGTCGTTTACAGAATAATACTCTCCGCACTTGTCCTCAGTATTTGTATTTTAGTTTTTCGCCCCCCTCACCCGCTAAACATCTTGAGGCCAAGAACAGTTCTTCGACATTTCTTTGCGTCACTCTTCATTGCCGCAAACTGGGCCACATTTATCTGGTCATCTATCAATGGATATATTCTGGAAACGGGGCTTGGCTATTTACTGGCTCCTTTCATTTCAATCGCACTAGGCATCGTAATTTATCAAGAGCCGATCAGCACACAAAAAACAGCATCCCTCCTGACCACACTTGGCTGCATCGCACTATTTATTTCACTAACGGAAAATATAAACCACTCGACCTACCTATTGATAGCCATAACATGGGGACTTTATACATACATAAAAAAATCCACCCCACTAACCGCTGCAAATGGATTATTTATTGAAACCGTGCTTTTAACACTCTGCTTACCGCCAGCTTTTTTACTTTTCAATCTCACTATTCCATACCCCCACGAACTACCCCCACAGTCATCAAATATAATCTGGCTGGCTGGCGCTGTTTCCACAGTTCCCCTATTCATGTTTTCTTACGCGACTGGAAAAATACCACTTTCACTCAC
This sequence comes from Pseudomonas sp. FP2335, assembly GCF_030687535.1. Lineage (NCBI taxonomy): Bacteria > Pseudomonadati > Pseudomonadota > Gammaproteobacteria > Pseudomonadales > Pseudomonadaceae > Pseudomonas > Pseudomonas sp. FP2335. The sequence continues at coordinate 2,458,259 of NZ_CP117437.1, read as the reverse complement.
TGGCGCCCTGCAACTCACACTACCACTTACACTCATAACGATATCACTCACTTCCGAAAAACAAAACATGCCGACAACCTCCCTGATTACTCTAATCACGACAATAATTATTCTGGGGGCACTTATCACATACGACACAATAGCCTCCCGACAACCAAAAAAGAGGAGCCGCACGTGAAACACATGCTTGATTTAATCGTTGTGGGACTTGGAATAATGGGCGCAGCCACTCTGTGGAGAGCCGCGCCAAAATGCACTAGCGCTCTAGGCATTGACGCTTCTGGCCCCACACATCGTTACGGTTCCTCACAAGGGGGGTCAAGAATCTTCCGACGCGCTTACTGGGAGGGCGAAAAATACCTCCCGCTACTTAATCATGCCAACTTGCTTTGGCACGAACTAGAAAAGCAGATAGGGCACCAAATTCTATTTGATACAGGAGGAGTTTTCATTGGCCCGACCTCTAGCAGCGTCGTGGCCGGAAGTATAAAAACTGCAATTCAAGGAAATATTGAGCACGAGATCTGGACATCATCAACAGCTAGGGCGCGCTTACCTGCATTTGATTTTCGGAATAACATCCGTGTGGTATACGAGCCGGGTGCGTATGCGATTTCAGCTAGCGACGCTAGACTGGGAATGTTGAACGAAGCCGTAAGACAGGGCGCGATGATTGAATTTGGTGACAGCGTCGTAAAAATCGAAAATCATGATGCCGGCATACGAGTAACAACAAAAAACGGACGCACACATCATGCAAAATCGATAGTTTTAACTACGGGACCATGGATCACCAACAACTTTCTACCGGAGCTCAACAATCGCATTGAACCACGTCGAATTCCGGTTTATTGGTTCAAGCCAAACATGGGCTTTGAGAAGCTATTCTCTAAAGAACACTTCCCTGTCTTCCTCTATGAACGTAACGACGGAGCTATTCTCTACGGTGTCCCTTCTATCATCAGTAATGAGCCCGGTGTAAAAATCGGCTTTCACAATCGACAACAAGACCCAGCCATTCCTGACTGGAAGAATGTTCCAGTCCAGCAGCAGTATATAGCCGAGATCTCCGATATTGTTAAAACCCTATTCCCGAAACTTGAGCATTTGCCAGCACAAGCAAAGAACTGCTTCTATACAATGAGCCCGGATGAGTCTTTTCTGATCGAAAACTCTAAAACACTGACGGCAACTTATTTCGCATCTGCCTGCTCAGGACATGGATATAAATTCGCACCATCAATCGGCGATGCGTTGGCCAACATGGCTGTCGGCCAACAACCCTGTCTTTCTCTATCAGAGTTCTCATCCGATCGTTTCAACATCGCATAACTTTTGAACGCTGATTAAGGGGCTGCCCTTTTAGCATGGACTTGCCCACAACAGTTATGCGATAGGTTATCAGCCCTACATCCGCCCAAACCGACCCGAGTGGAAATCCTCAAACGCCTGATGAATTTCCTGCTCAGTATTCATCACAAACGGGCCATGCCCTACGATCGGTTCGTCAATCGGTTCTCCACTGAGCAACAACACCTTGGCATCGTCATTGGCCTCCAGGCTGATTTGGCGGCCATCGCGCTCAAACAATACCAACTGCCCCTGGCGTGCGACGTTTTCGCCGTTGACCAGCACCGTACCGCGCAGGATCACCAGCGCGCTGTTGCGCCCGACGTGCAGGTCCAGGGTCACTGGTTTACCTGCATTGAGGCGCAAGTCCCACACATCAATCGGCGTAAAGGTCCGCGCCGGGCCTTTGGCCCCGGCGAATTCCCCGGCGATCAAGCGCAGCTGCCCGGCGTCATCCGCCAATGGCAGCAGCGGAATATCCGTGTCGACGATGGTCTGGTAACCCGCGTCGGCCATTTTGTCCTTGGCGGGCAAGTTGACCCACAGTTGCACCATCTCCAGCGCGCCGCCTTTACGGGCGAAGGCTTCGGAGTGGAATTCTTCGTGGATGATGCCTTTGGCGGCCGTCATCCATTGCACATCGCCCGGGCCGATGATGCCGCCGGCGCCGGTGGAGTCGCGGTGTTCGACTTCGCCGTCGTAGACGATGGTCACGGTTTCGAAGCCGCGATGGGGGTGTTGGCCTACGCCGCGACGCTCAGTGGTCGGGGTGAAATCCACCGGGCCAGCGTGGTCCAGTAACAGGAATGGGCTGATGTGTTTGCCCAGGTTGTCGTAGGAAAACAGCGTGCGCACCGGAAAACCGTCGCCGACCCAATGGCCGCGTGGACTGGTGTAGATGCCGATGAGTTTTTTCATGGTGTTCCTCCAAAGTGGATACACCTTAAATCCGGTAGCAATTGAGCGCTAGACGGCAAAAACAACCTTTACTGTCCTACTGGCGGAACGATAACCCCACTTCCACAGAGGACTGGACCAATTAATATTTCGAGCATAATATTTGTCGAAATATTACGCCCGTAATTTACAGCGACAATCCCCCGGAGCCCGCCATGAACTCTCCTCCCCTGCGCCCTCTCACCGCCCTGGCCCTGCTGATCGTGCTCAGCGGCTGCAACAGCCAGGCCGACACTGCCGCCCAAGTTCCCCAGCCCCGTCCGGTGCTCGCGGCCAAAGTCGAAGCCGCCAGCACTCAGCAAAGCGCCTACACCGGCGTGGTTGCGGCGCGGACGGAAAGCGACCTGGGCTTCCGGGTCAGCGGCAAGGTCATCGAGCGCAAAGTCGATCCCGGCCAACACGTGTCCCGTGGCGACACCCTGCTGGTGCTGGACATCGGCGACTTCGATCTGGCCCTGCGCTCGGCCAGGAACCGCGTCAACGCCGCCCAGGCCCAACTGCGCCAACGCCGTGACGATGCCAACCGCTACCAGCGCCTGGCCACCACTGGCGCGGTGTCGCGGCAGATCTTCGACCAAGCGGCGACCAACCTGCGCGTCGCCGAAGCCGAGTTGGCGTCGGCCCAATCCGACGCCAGCCAGATCGAGAACCGCCGCACCTACTCCGTGCTCAAGGCCGATGGCGACGGCATCCTCACCGACGTGCGGGTCGACCGCGGCCAAGTGGTCGCCGAAGGTCAGATCGTCGCACGCCTGGCCCACGACGGCGCCCGTGAAGCCATCGTCAACCTGCCGGAAAACAGGCGTGACCAAGCCTCCCAGCGCGCCCTGGCGTTCCCCTTCGGCGCGCCAGACCAGGCGGTCACCGCCACCCTGCGCGAGCTGTCCGCGAGTGCCGACCCGGCCACCCGCACCTACCGCGCCCGCTACGTGCTGCATGGCACCGTCGATCGTTTCGCCCTCGGCTCGACGATCACCCTGCGCCTGCAAGGCAACGACCAGGCCGTGCAAACCCGCGTGCCCATCGGCGCCTTGCACGACGCCGGGCAAGGCACCGGCGTGTGGCTGATCGGCGCGGACGACAGCGTCAGCTTCGCCCCGGTCAACGTTGTCAGTCTCGGCCAGGAAGACGCCCTGCTCGACAGCGGCGTGGCCCCTGGCCAACTCATCGTCGCCCTCGGCGCCCACCTGCTGCACAGCGGTGATGCGGTGCGCCTGCTACCCGCCCAGGCACTGGCCCTCAACCACAAAAGGGACCACTGAGCATGCGCGGCATCAACCTCTCCGAACTGGCGGTCAAACACCGGGCCGTCACGCTGTTCCTGATCCTGGCGATTCTGGCCGCGGGGATCTTCTCGTTCGGCAAACTGGGTCGCGCCGAAGACCCGTCGTTTACCGTCAAGGTCATGACCATCACCGCCGCCTGGCCCGGCGCCACTGCCGCGGAAATGCAGGAACAAGTTGCCGACCGCCTGGAAAAACGCCTGCAGGAACTCGACTACTACGACCGCGTCGAGACCATCGCCCAGCCGGGCTTTGTGTCAATGCGCATGACCTTCAAAGAGTCCACCCGCCCCGGCGAGATCCAGGACCTCTTCTACCAAACCCGCAAAAAGCTCAGCGACGAAGCCGCGAAGCTGCCCAAGGGCGTGATCGGCCCGTTGTTCAACGACGAATATTCCGACGTGTACTTCGCCTTGTACGCACTGGAAGCCGAACACCTGCCCCACCGGCAACAGGTGCAAATGGCTGAAGAACTGCGCCAGGGTTTGCTCAATCTGCCGGGGGTGAAGAAGGTCAATATTCTCGGCGAACAAGCGCAGCGGGTATTTGTCGAGTTTTCCTACGAGCGCCTGGCAACCCTGGGCATCAAGCCGGATCAGATTTTTACCTCACTTGCCGCGCAAAACGCCGTGGCGCCGTCGGGGTTTGTCGAGACCGCCGGTGCGCGGGCCTACATCCGTATCGACGGCGCCTTCGACAGCCTGGCGCTGATCGAAAACGTGCCGCTGGAAGTCAACGGCCGCGTGCTGCGCATCGCCGATGTGGCCACCGTCAGCCGCGGCTACGAAGACCCGCCCAGCTACCGCATCCGCCACCAGGGTGACCCAGCGCTGATGCTCGGCGTGATCATGGAAAAACACTGGAACGGCCTGGAACTGGACAAGAGCCTCAAGGCCCAGGAAGCCAGAATCCAGGCAGACCTGCCCTTGGGCGTCAACTTCGCGAAAGTCTCCGACCAGGCAAAAAACATCAGCCTGGCGGTCAACGAATTCATGCTGAAATTCTTCGTCGCCCTGGCCGTGGTGATGCTGATCAGCCTGCTGGCGCTGGGCTTTCGCGTGGGTCTGGTGGTGGCCGCCGCGGTGCCGCTGACCCTGTCGGTGGTGTTTGTGATCATGCTGCTCACCGGCCGCGAATTTGATCGCATCACCCTTGGCGCGCTGATCATTTCCCTGGGCCTGCTGGTGGACGACGCGATCATCGCCATCGAAATGATGGTGGTGAAACTCGAAGAGGGCTTCGACCGGATCCACGCCGCAACCTTTGCCTGGAGCTCCACCGCCGCGCCGATGTTGACCGGTACATTGGTGACGATCATCGGCTTTCTGCCCGTGGGTTTTGCCCGCTCCGGCGCCGGGGAATACGCCGGCAACATCTTCTGGATCGTCGGTTTTGCATTGATTTCATCCTGGCTGGTGGCGGTGGTGTTCACCCCCTATCTGGGCGTGAAACTGCTGCCGAACATCACGCCGGTACCCGGCGGGCATGACGCCATTTATGCCGGACGTTATTACCAGCGGCTGCGCGATTTGGTCGAACGCTGCGTACGACATCGCTGGCTGGTCACTGGTCTGGTGGTGACGGCCTTTGTGTTGTGCGGGCTGGGCATGGGCGCGGTGAAAAAACAGTTCTTCCCCAACTCCGACCGCTCCGAACTGATCCTGGAGGTGTACATGCCCCCCGGCAGCGCATTCAAAAGCACTGAAGCGGTGGCCGCGCAGCTGGAAAAAGCCCTGTTGCAAGAACCGCAAACCCGCCTGGTCGACACTTACGTGGGCGGCGGTGCGCCAAGGTTCTTTCTGTCACTGAACCCGGAATTGCCTGACGCGGCATTTGCCAAGTTGATCGTACAGACGGCGGATTCCCACGCGCGCGATGCTTTGAAGCTACGCATGCGCGAGCGAATTGCGGCAGGCGAATTCCCTTCCGCCCGCGTTCGCGTGACGCAATTGCTGTTTGGCCCGCCGGTGCCGTTCCCGGTGGTGTTTCGTGTTTCCGGTCCCAACGTGGAGGTACTGCGCAGCGTGTCCGAAGACGTGCGCAAAGTCGTCGCGGCCAACAAGCTGACTAAAGACGCCTTCCTCGATTGGGGCGAGCGCAGCAGTGGCTACCGCCTGGTGCTCGATCAAGACCGTCTGCGCCTGCTGGGTTTCACCCCCAACGAGGTCAAGTCCCAGCTCAACGCCCTGCTCAGCGGCAACCCGATCACCGAAGTGCGCGAAGGAAACCGCACCGTGTCCGTGGTTGCCCGCGCCCAAGGCAGCCAGCGCGAAAACCTTGGCAACCTCAGCAACATGACGCTCACCAACAGCGCCGGCACCGCCGTGCCGCTGGCCCAGGTCGGGCATTTCCAGGCGGTGATGGAAGAGCCGATCCTCAAGCGCCGCAACCGCACCACCACTGTCGAAGTTCGCGCCGACATCATCGACGGCGTACAACCGCCCGACGTGGAAATGGCCGTTTACAAAGACCTGCAACCGTTGATCGCCCAACTGCCTGCCGGTTACCACATCGACATCGGTGGCCCGGTGGAAGAAAGCGCCAAGGCCAACGTCGCCCTGGCCGCACTGTTCCCGATCATGATCCTGCTGACCCTCACCGTGATCATGTTCCAGGTGCGCTCGTTCGGCGTGATGTTCATGGTCTTCGCCACCGCACCGCTGGGCTTGATTGGCGCGGTGCCGACCTTGTTGCTGTTCAACCAGCCGTTCGGGTTCAACGCGATTCTGGGGCTGATCGGGATTGGCGGGATCTTGATGCGTAACACGTTGATCTTCACCGACCAGATCCGCCAGAACCAGCAACACGGCATGGCGATCCGCGAGGCGATTGTCGAAGCCACGGTACGCCGTGCACGGCCAGTGATCCTCACCGCGCTGGCGGCGGCATTGGCGTTTATCCCACTGACGTTGTCGGTGTTCTGGTCGTCCCTGGCCTACGTGCTGATCGGCGGGGTGCTGGTGGGTACCCTGTTGACGCTGTTGTTCCTGCCAGCGCTGTGCAGCCTGGTGCTGGGGCGACAGAAGACGCCAGTTGTCGAAACGTCCCACGCTAGCGCCGGATAAGCTCTACTCCCCTGCCCTGAAATCCTCTGCAAAGTCCCTCGCCTGATTTCACAGTGCGAGGGATTGCAGATGGAGTTTCATGTTGTAAGGGCCGTTTCGTGAACCCGGCCATTGGCAGGCTGGCCCTGACCCCAATGGATGCGAAGACGGTCGATGTCGAGGCCGTCCTACACGATTTTCGCAAATGCCTGAACACCTTTGACGACTGGGCTGAAAGCTTCTGGAGCTTTTCGGCGCTGGAGGTCGAGCAGGTGTTCAAGGTCGGTGATGAAGTGGCGCTGGTTGCGCCAGTCAACCGCTCCATCATTCCCAGCAGCACCCTCGCCACATGCCAGGCCAACGGCACGTTGACCCTGGTGCACCTGTTCCAGAGCACACGGTTCGTACCCATCGGCAACACGCCGGTGATGCTGCAACGCGTTGATCCCAACGGCGGCCCACTGGGCGAGCCGATTCACAAGACCATCGGCCCCAGCGGCATCCTCGAAATCACCGAGTGTGAGCGCAACCAGCAGTATCGGCTCAGTTTCTACCCCAATATTTCCAAGGATCACCTCAAGGTGCTGTATGCGTCCTACCAGGACGTGATCCTCGACCTGGAAGCGCGCCTGCGCGAAGCGTGGGCCAACACATTCGAAGCCCAGTGGAAGGACTACACGGATGCCAGCCCGCTTGCACGCCGCCGGCTGGAAGAAACGGCGTTTCTGACTGGCATGGGCAAGGCGCTTTACAACCTGTGGGACAACATCCCACAGCTGTATGAGCTATTGGCCGACCTCAAGCCCAACAGCGAAAAACTGCTGCACTACCTCTCCCAAACCGAACTCGACGACCTGCTGGCACTGGGCCAAGACCGCATTGCCAAGGGTTTGCTGGTGCTCAGCGATGAACCGCTGCTGTTCATCTACCTGTCGGCGATGGTCAGTTGGATGCGCCTGCTGCCGCCGCAAGAGATGAGCGAACTGATGGGCGAAATCACCAGCGAGGTGCTCATCGCCCTGCTGCTGATCCGGGTCGCCGGTGTGATGGGCGTTGTGGTGCGCCTGGGTGTTCAGGTACTCGGGCACGTCAAGTCTGGCCGGGCGCGCCAGTGGCTGGAGTTTTTGGCCAAGCAGTTGGCAGGATCGAAGCTGGAGGCGCATGTCGAAGCAGCCAAACCGGTGTTGCTGGGCAGTCCCGCGACGCCGATTTCGGGGGTGCCGAGTGCGCAGTTGAAGGCCGGGACCGAGCTGGTTTCCAACCCGGTGACGGCGGTGCGGAGCAAGTCCAGGCAGCACACGACGTTGGTGCGGCAAGAACCTGTCGATGATGTGCCCGCCACGGGCAAGAACCCCAACGGCGATGCCGCTGCGGCTGCGGATAAAACCGCGACCCATGGCTGCCCGGTGTCGATGGTCACCGGCGAAGAGTTGCTGACCCTCACCGACGGTGTGCTGGACGGGGTGTTGTCGTTCGAATGGACGCGGCTGTATCGCACCAGTGCCGTGGAAATGGACTGCGGGCTGGGGTTTGGCTGGAGTCATGCGCTGGCCCACCGGCTGGTGGTTTCCGGTGATTCGGTGGTGTGGACCGATCATGAAAACCGCTCGACGCTGTTGCCCTTGCCGACGGCCTCTCGGCCCGCGATCACCAATAGCCTGGCCGAAGCGGCCATTTATTTGGGTCATTTACCTGGTGAATTGGTACTGGCCCAGGCCTCACGTTTCTACCACTTTCAAGACGGCTTGCTGACAGCCATCAGCGATGCGTATGACAACCGGCTGCGCATTTGCCGGGATGTGCTGGGGCGCATCGAGCGGCTGGACAACGGTGTCGGGCGTTCGCTGCTTTTGCGCTACGCCTCGCACCGCATTGTTGCGGTGGACTACCAGATTCAGCGCGCCGAGGGCGCTGGCCCCTACGTTTGGGCGACAGAGTACAGCGTCGTCTCCTACACCTATGACGACATCGGTCGGTTGGTTTCGGCGACCAACGCCGTAGGCGAAAGCGAGGTGTATCGCTACGACGACAACCACGTGATTGTTGAACGTGGCCTGGCCGGTGGGGCGAGTTTCTTCTGGGCGTGGGAACGTTCCGGCAAGGCGGCGCGCTGTGTCCGGCATTGGGCGAGCTTTTCCCAGATGGACACGCGCTATGCCTGGGACGACGACGGCCGCGTCACGCTGTTCAACGCCGATGGCAGCCAGGAGGTTTACGTCCACGACGGGCGTGCACGGCTGGTGCAGCGGGTCGATCCGGAGGGTGCAACTCACTACAAATCCTACGACGACAAAGGACGCCTGACAGTCGAGCAAGACCCGCTCGGCGCGGTGACGGCCTATCAATATGACGACGCCGGACGCCTGGTCGCGGTGTTTCCCGGGGATGATCAACCGACGTCCTACGAGCATGACAACGGCTTCGTACGGGTAGTCCGGCGTGGCGACGCGGTCTGGAAATACGAGCGTAACGATCAGGGCGATGTCACCCGCCGGACTGATCCTGACGGCCATGTCACGGACTACTGCTACAACCAACATGGGCAGCTGACGGGGGTTTGGTATCCCGATAACAGTTGCCATCGGCTGGTGTGGAACGAGCGTGGGCAGCGGGTTGAGGAACAGTTGCCGAATGACGGCATCAAGCGCTATCGCTATGACGACGTAGGCCGCCTGGTCTCCCGCGAGGATGAACATGGCGCGCTGACCGGGTATCAGTGGGACAGCGTGGGTCGGATGATTCGCGTGGTACTGCCGGACGGCGCCACCCGCGAATACAGCTACAACGCCTACGGAAAAGTCACCGCCGAGTGCGATGAACTGGGGCACGTCACCCGCTATGAATATGCGGATGGCCTGCACCTGATCAGCCGGCGGATCAACGCCGATGGCAGCCAGGTCAAGTACCGCTACGACAACACCCGGTTGCTGCTGACCTCGATTGAAAACGAAGCCGGTGAAACCTATGGGTTGCAGTACTACCCCAACGGCCTGATCCAGCAGGAAATCGGCTTTGACGGCCAGCGCACGACGTATGCCTACGACCTCAACGGCAACCTGCAAGAAAAGACCGAACACGGCGATGCCGGCAGCCAGCTAATCACCCGCTACGAGCGCGACTTCGCCGGGCGCCTCGTACGAAAAACCCTGCCCGACGGCAGTGTTGTGGATTACGCCTACGACCCCCAAGGCAACCTGCTTAGCGTCGACGACGGGCATTGGGCACTGGCCTACGAGTACGACGCACAAAACCGACTCACTGCCGAACACCAAGGCTGGGGCACCTTGCGCTATGCCTACGATGCCTGCGGCCACTTGCACCAACTGCGCCTGCCGGACAACAACCGGGTGGTGTTCAACCGTGCCAAGGGGGGACACCTCGCCACCGTCGAGTTGAATGGCGAAACCCTAACCTCACACCTGTTCAAATCCGGCCAGGAACGTCAACGCCAGCAAGGCCAACTGCTAAGTCACTACCACTACGACGACCAGCAACGGCTGCATGCCCACACCGTCACCCAACAGCAAAACCACCTCTACCGGCGGCAGTACGACTACGACAAATCCGGCAACCTGAACCGCGTCCTCGACACCCGCAAAGGCGAACACCACTACAGCTACGACCCACTCAATCGCCTCACCCGCGCCGACCATTCCCAGGACCACCAGGAACGTTTCGTACACGACCCGGCCGGCAACCTGCTCATGCAAAACCGCACCGGCCCGGACGTGGTGGCGGGCAATCGGTTGATGATCCAGGGGGATCGGCATTACGACTATGACGCGTTTGGCAACCTGATCCGTGAGCGTCGCGGCAAGGGGCAGCAGCTTGTCACCGAGTATCGCTACGACTGTCAGCATCGATTAATCAGCGTCACAGCCCCCAACGGGCAAAGCGCCAGCTACCGCTACGACCCCTTTGGCCGGCGCATCAGCAAAACCGTTGAAGGCGTCACGACGGAGTTCTTCTGGCAAGGCGACAAACTGATCGCCGAACACCATGCGGAGCGGCATCGCAGCTACCTCTACGAACCGGACAGCTTTCGCCCGCTGGCACTGCTGGAAGGTTTCGGCCCTAACGACACCAAACCCTACCATTACCAACTGGATCACCTTGGAACACCCCAGGAACTGACAAACCCCGACGGCGAAATCGTCTGGTCTGCGCACTACCGTGCCTACGGTGAAATAGCCCGTCTCGACGTGGGAACAATCGATAACCCGCTGCGTTTTCAAGGCCAATATTTCGATCGGGAAAGCGGGCTGCACTACAATCGGCATCGCTACTACAATCCGGATATTGGGCGTTATCTGACGCCGGACCCGGTGAAGTTGGCGGGTGGGATCAATGGGTATCGGTATGTGCCTAACCCTACGGGGTTGGTTGACCCACTGGGGTTGAGTACATGTCCGGGTGGAAAAAGGTGCACGCAATTACTCGGAGATGAAAATCCTGCACGACAACAAAAAGTCGATGAGGGTGCACCACCTCTACCGGCTGCACACCAACGGTTCCCAAGTGATCCGAATGATTTAACAACTGTCTTGGGCGTAGTCCCTAGAGTCTCCAAGACGAAGCACGATACTCAAAGAATGGAATGGAGACCCAACAGCGATACTCGAATAAGGTTTGAAAGCCATCCAGGAGATAAAGGCCCCTATGCGCCAAGACATCATGGAGAGCACTACCACATAGTACTCAAACCGAATAATTTGAGTTGGAAGCAGGCTGAAAAACAAAAACTGTTATTGAAGGTAAAACCCGAAAATTATGACCCCGAACACGGGACAGGCTTCTTGCCGGGCGAACGACACCCAGGAATCTGACATGACAAAATTCCCCGTCTCTGATGGAACAATTGAAAAAATAACCTGCAACCGAAATACCCTCTTGTTGGAGTTCACAGACTGGCAAGAAAAATCATGGCTGATAACTTTTGAAGGTCTCATCGCATTTCAAGGTGTGAGCGCTGTTGGCGCAGAAATATGCGATATGTACGAAGAGAAAACTTCGTTTCTTTCCAAAGAGGCAGAACGGCTGGAGCTAGGTGAGACAGGAATCAGCTACTGCTTCACATCAAGCAACGGTGGAGAGGTGATATTTATAGTGGTTGCTGGCGGCTACAGTGCTGTGGAGATTTAAACCTTCCTAGTCCCCAAAAACCTGTGGCGAGCGAGCTGGGTCGCGCAGCGGCCCCACCCCAGGCAACGCATTTTTTCAGTCAGGTCCGGGTCGTCCTTGTTGGGACCGCTTCGCAGCCCAGCGCGAGCAAGCTCGCTCACTACTACTATTGCCCGTCAGCCGATCACGAGTGGGTATTCCTCAATGAGCTATTTAGACGAAGAACTGATCGCAGACCTAAAAAAATCTAATATAAACTCCAGCACTCTCTCCAAAACTGAGCACTCTGCAATAATCAGGAAAATAAATGAACACATCCCTTTTACTGGAAGCCAAATTGCTTGGAGCTCCTTGGAAAACAGCATCAGTTTTGGATCAACCTCATCAAGCGCGGCGCTTTCTATGTTTGCCGACAAAATTAACGCAGTCGCCGACGGCGAACTTATATTTATCGGCGACTCAGTTTGTGACGATGCTTATTTAGTAAACGTTGAACACATAGACCAAACACTCAGGATTTTTTCTGAATCACCTCAACACACTTACATTTTGCAGAACTCATTAGCTTGGATTGCCTGCATCTCATTTGAAGGACACCTAGACTTCGCAAACACTATATGCCGCTGAAGAGCAGAACTCTCGCGGCTCGAGCAATGTAGTAGCCCTCCCTGGCTAGACGCCTGTACTTGGTGCACCCCATTGCCTGCCCGAGTCTACCGGGAGCTTATTGGTGATCAGAGCCGCCATATCACGGATCATATTCCATTACCGAAAATACAGCAGAATCAAGAACCCTTTGAAGACTATCAACGACTCACACACACTTCAAGAGATAGAAAATGAGCACCGTATATATAAACGAAATCGGAGTAAGACCTTGGGAAAGCATACAGCCAACCCAAGACACCCGTTTCACCACTACGACATTAATAGACCATGACTTTCAAAGCGTCTGGACGTCATGGTGCAACATAATGGAAAACCTTTCATCAGAATGGCCCTTCAAAAGAGAGTGGCGTTCATCAACGACTGCCACCTTCAACTCAAGAACCGAAGAATATCTATTCATAAAAAACGCAACAAAAACACTTTAAGCCGGAGACCTGTGCAAGAAAAACGAAAAAACCAACATCTATTCCACAATCAAAAACCGACCAAGCAACCCAAGAGAGATAGAAAACCTAGCATTTGAAGGTTCCCACGACGTACTTCTGCTAATTCAAAAAAACACTCATGAAATACATGAACTCTGGTCTCAAATGACAATATTTGAAAGTCAAATCACACCCGACAACATAAGCACATTCCTAGCGTCGTCGACTGACAACTTGCTATGTAGATTTTACGATTCAGAAACACATGCCGCCGCCCAGTTCATATACCAGGCAACGAAGAAAAATATAGTTATACTAGACACAATAGAAAGCTTATTTAAAAAAATAAACATCAAGGACGTTCACCACTACATAAACAGAACCCAAAAAATATAAATACTGCAAATACAATGCGGACCTTGCTATCCCAACCCAAAAAGCAACACTGCCAGCAAGACCGAAAAAATCCACTATCGAAAAACAAAATGAAAATACGTGTCACCGAAGTCCGCTCCATCAAGAACACTATCCATGTGAGCTTCCTCTCATCCGCTGGAAGTGGCACCGCCGCATGGATCGGCATTCAGCCCATAGCGGGCAAGGAATTGGATGTCGAGTTCGATCTGGATGAGCTTTTTTCCTGGGGGGAAAACCTCACAGCATCACCTCGCAAATCACCACATATCGCCATCATCAATGGCGCGACCCATATAACGGCTGAAATGGCCCAAAACACAGACGAAGAATGGGTGGCACTCAAACTAGAGGACTCATTAATCTTCATTGAACTAAGCGAACCAATCACTCAAAAATCGGGTTTTATTGAAATAAGAGTTACCCGTGCAAACCTATATCCAACAAATATCTGAGTACTATAACCTTCACCAACAAGCCCCCCCACAGCTTGAACTCACCAAAAAGCGCAATCCGTGGGGCAAGAAATCACCGATTCAAAGTCCGCCCATTCATCCGACTCCCCCCCCTCCTTCAACACCCGCAACTCCAGATGCTGCAACAACATAATCGTCTTCCCATCCACAATATCCCCACTCTGCACCATCCCCAGCGCCTGCTCAAACCCCAACTCCAGCACCTCAATATCCTCGCCCTCCGCCTCCAATCCACCGCCTGCCCCCACTTGATCGGCCGGTTGATACTCACCGAAAAAGAAGTGAATCCGCTCCGTCACCGACCCCGGGCTCATGAACGCCGCATAGATCTTCTCCACATGGCCGACGCGATACCCCGTCTCGTCCTCCGCCTCCAGGCGAATACGCTCTTCCGGGCTGGCGTTGTCCAGTAACCCGGCAGCGGCCTCGATCAGGTAGCCGTGGTAATCATTGACGTAGGTGGGCATGCGGTACTGGCGGATCAGCAACGGCTGCATGCCCACACTGTCACCCAACAGCAGAACCACCTCTACCGGCGGCAGTACGACTACGACAAATCCGGCAACCTGAACCGCGTCCTCGACACCCGCAAAGGCGAACACCACTACAGCTACGACCCACTCAATCGCCTCACCCGCGCCGACCATTCCCAGGACCACCAGGAACGTTTCGTACACGACCCGGCCGGCAACCTGCTCATGCAAAACCGCACCGGCCCGGACGTGGTGGCGGGCAATCGGTTGATGATCCAGGGGGATCGGCATTACGACTATGACGCGTTTGGCAACCTGATCCGTGAGCGTCGCGGCAAGGGGCAGCAGCTTGTCACCGAGTATCGCTACGACTGTCAGCATCGATTAATCAGCGTCACCACCGCCAACGGTCAAAGCGCCAGCTACCGCTACGACCCGTTTGGCCGACGCATCAGCAAAACCGTTGAAGGCGTGACGACGGAGTTCTTCTGGCAAGGCGACAAACTGATCGCCGAACACCACGCGGAACGGCATCGCAGCTACCTCTACGAACCGGACAGCTTTCGCCCGCTGGCACTGCTGGAAGGTTTCGGTCCCAACGACACCAAACCCTACCACTACCAACTGGACCACCTTGGAACACCCCAGGAACTGACAAACCCCGACGGCGAAATCGTCTGGTCTGCGCACTACCGCGCCTACGGTGAAATAGCCCGTCTCGACGTGGGAACAATCGATAACCCGCTGCGTTTTCAGGGCCAATATTTCGACGCAGAAAGCGGGCTGCACTACAACCGGCATCGCTACTACAATCCGGATATTGGGCGTTATCTGACGCCGGACCCGGTGAAGCTGGCGGGTGGGATTAATGGGTATCGGTATGTGCCCAATCCTACGGGGTGGGTGTATCCGTTAGGGCTAAGCAATTGCCCTGGTGACAATTGTAAGCCCAATGCTTCCGTTGCCGCTCCCAAGCCTAACGTTAATGAAGGTGAGCCCGCTTTACCTCAGCTGACGCGAACTGAGCGACGGGCGAAAATAGATGAACTAACAGAAAAAATGCAAAGAAAAAAGTTCTGGAATTTGAGACGAATTACAACATGCACACAGCAGAAAAACATAGTCCAGACATACCAAATCACACGTTGAGACAACGTTCTATCGACGGTACAAACCCAACAACTGGCGAACTCGAACGGATCAGCTCAAGCTCACAATTTAAAACTTGGAAAATGCAGCTTCACGCTATAAACAAGGCAATGGGAAGAATGAAGGATAGCTCAATATCACCAACAGGGTTTGATGCGCGCGGTAACCCCGTGGTAGTGGTCGAACTACCCGGTGCAGGAAGAGGCTACAAACCTAACAATAGAAATATAAACAACCCAACGTACGTGGAAAATATGGACAAAGCAGAGATCCGATTTGATAGAAACAACCAAACCCGACCATTTACAGCTTTTCCTAAGTGAGGATGCAATGCTGAAGTGCCCATTTATGGATGCGCCTTACATCCCAAATATCTCCCACGTTTTAGGAGCCTTATCGATATACGACCTTGAAAATACAATCGGCAGGGAGCTATGGAAGTACGACCAAAACAATGAAGAAGACAGAGAAAAAATAATAATTTCCTTTGTGCTTCGCGACCTTATGTACCTCTCTTACAGGCACCGATTTGTATTGATGTCCGCACTCAGGGATGCACTGAATGATCCAAATTTTGACTTCGCCAAAGAATTCGAAAGCGATCACGACAAGTACGAAACAATGGCCTGGGACGAAACCGAAATAGCCGACCCCCGAGGCTTCTTCGCCGACATCTACCGACTCGCCAACAAAGTCTGGAAAGATGACCTCCAAAAAGCCAGCCAAGAAGACCCATCAACCTGGTAAAACCACCAAACCCTGTAGTGAGCGAGCTTGCTCGCGCCGGGCCGCGCAGCGGCCCCACCCCAGGCAACGCGTTTTTCAATCAGGTCCGGGTCGTGCTTGTTGGGGCTGCTTCGCAGCCCGGCGCGAGCAAGCTCGCTCACTACAGGGACCGCAACCAACTTACTTGTACTGAGCTGACGCGATTACGCCCGCTGCTCTTGGCTTCGTACAACGCCAGGTCAGCATCACTCAGCCAACTGATTGAATCCGCGTGCGTCGATTGGTACGGCGCCAAGCCGATGCTCAAGCTGGCCCGCAATGTCGGGTCCTGCGCATAGGCCAGCGCGTTGAACCGATCACGCAAGGCGTCCATCACTTCCGTCGCAAGGTTGAGGGGCATGCCTGGCAGGATCACGCAGAATTCGTCGCCGCCGTAGCGCCCCGCCAGGTCAGTGGCGCGCAGGTTCTGGCGCAGGACTTTGCTCAGTTGGCGCAGGACGATGTCGCCGGTAACGTGGCCGTAGGTGTCGTTGATGGTCTTGAAGTGGTCGATGTCGATCAGCGCAATGGCGCCGCCGGTCTGGTTGCGGCGGCAGCGTTGGAATTCGATTTCCAGCTGGTCTTTCCAGGCGCCGTGGTTGAGCAGGCCGGACAGGCTGTCGGTACGGCTCAGGGCCAGCAGTTCGCGTTTGTGCCGGGCCAGGGTGGCGGCCTGGCGGTAGCAGATCCAGCCCAGTGCCATGGGGTAGAGCATCAGCAGCGGCAAGCAGGCGTAGAGTTGGGCCTGGGTCGTCACGCCGATGAACGCCGGGGTGAATAGCAGCAGCGCTGTGCCGATGCCGAGGCTTTGGGCGGCCCAACCAGCCAGCATGAAGCGTGCGCCGCCGATGGCGACATTGTTCATGGTCATCATTGACAGGCTGGTCACCGCTGGCAGCGGGTTGAAATGCATGGCACCGACCCAGAACCCGCCGCAAAAGGAGTCGATAAGCAAGTTGCGGCGTTCGCTGCCCAGGGCATGCTCGGCACGTCGCGAGAGCAGAAACGCCAGGTGCGGCCAGACGAAGGCGTTTACCAGCATCAGCGCCCATACCCACGGGTGCGGGTCCAGGGGGTACATCGCAAACGCCACGCACACAAAGCCGAGCGTCAGCCCCAGGGTGCGGGATTTATACAAGCGCGAAGCGAGCGGAAGTCCCTTTCCTCCGACGGCTGCCATGGTGAGGTGCAATCCTGAAGTATTGCTCGGAGTCTAACAGGGTAACGGCAAATCGCCACCACCCCTTATAAGCTCGCCGCAGTCAGTGGGAAAAGCCCCGCGCCAGCATCAATGCGACGCCCAGCAGCACCACGGCGGTGACCCGTTGCAGCAACACACGCCGCTTGGGGTTTTCGAGGACATGCTTGATGCGCTGCCCGAAGTAGCAATACAGGCAGCCACTGGCAAATTGCAGCAACAGGAAGGTCAGCCCGAGGATGGCGATGTCCGACGCCGAACTGTGCTCCCCTGCCCCGGCAAACTGTGGGAATACGGCGCTGAACATGATGATCGCCTTGGGGTTGGAAAACCCGGTCAGCAGGCCCTTGCCGAACAGACTGCGGGCACCTTCCACGGCGCCGGCCTTATCCAGCGACACGCCACTGCTGGTCCACTGTTTGTACGCCAGGTACAGGATATAGGCCACGCCGACCAACTGGATGCCCTGGGTAATCGCCACGTTGCCCTTGATCAGTTCCGAAAAGCCCACGGCAAAGATCAGGATCGAAATCAGGTACGACACGCTGGCGCCAAGCTGCGCCGGGAGTGATCGGCGCAGGCCGTCGCGCAGGCCCAGGCTCAACAGCAGCAGGGTCATGGGGCCGGGACTGAAGGTCAGGGTCGCGCAAAACAGCAGGAAATAGACAAACGAAGAAAGCGTCAATGCGCTGGTCATGGCGGTCAGCCCTGGAGGAGAAGGCTTGCAGTCTAGGCAAGCGGCGTTGCGCAGGGCAGGTAAAGTCAGGCCTAATCCGCCCGGACTTTACCGGTAAAATCACCAGCAAAGATAAGGAAGCTGCATGTTGGTATCCGCCATCGCTTTTGTGCCGGGCACGCCCAAAGTGCAACAGATCGTCGAGACGTTCAGCCAGGCTATCGCGAACGGTGAATGGGCACCGGGCAGCCCGTTGCCGTCGGTGCGCGAGCTGAGCCAGACCCTGGGCGTCAGCAAGTTCACCCTCAATGAAGCGCTCGATCGCCTGCGCGGACGCAACCTGCTGACCTCCCGTCAAGGCCGTGGCTATTTCGTCGCGGTGGACAGCACCCGCCCCGCCTCGTCGACCTGGGTCGAGTTGCTGCCCCAGGACCTGCTCAGCGTGCTGCGCCGTCCCCTGGCTACGGTCTATGGCGAACTGCGCCCCGGCGGCGGCCACTTGCCAGAAGCCTGGCTGGACACCGAGGCCATCCGCCAGACCCTGCGCAGCGTGGTGCGTGCACCGGCGTTGCGCATCGCCGGGATGGGCACCCCGGCCGGGCTGTTACCGTTGCGCCAGGCCTTGCAGCAAAAGCTCCACGGTGAAGGCGTGTCGGTGCCGGTGGAGCAAATCATCACCACGCCCAACACTGTGCAAGGCCTGGACATGCTCATGCGCCTGCTCGCACGCCCTGGCGACACGGTGCTGCTGGACGCGCCGTGCTACTTCAACTTCCACGCCAACCTGGCACTGCATGGGGTCAAGGTGCTGACAATCGAACGGCGCCCCGACGGCTTCGACTTCAGCGCCCTCGAACAGCTGCTGGCCGAACACCGCCCCAGCCTGTACCTGACCACCAGCGTGCTGCACAACCCCACCGGCCACTCCTTCAGCCCGAGCCAGGCGTTCCGGCTGTTGCAACTGACCCGGCAGTACCACTGCCATATCGTCGAGGATGATCTCTACGGCGACCTGCATCCCAACCCGCCACCGCACCTGGCCGCACTGGCCGGGCTGGAGCAGGTCACCTACCTGTCGGGGTTTTCCAAGATCCTCAGCGCCAACACGCGCGTCAGCTATGTGGTGGCGGCGCCGCAACTGGCGGCCAACCTGACCAATATGAAGTTGATGAGCGGCGGCGTAACGTCCGAACTGTTCGAGCAGGTGGTGTACCGCATGCTCAGCGAAGGCAGTTACGCCAAGCATCGCAAGCGCATGCAACAACGCTTGATCGAGGCCGGTGCGCGGGTCGAGCAATGGCTCAAGCGCTGCGGTTGCGAACTGCCGACGCCGTATGAAGGCGGGATGTTTATCTGGGCGCACCTGCCACCGGGCGTCAACGGCGAACTGCTGGCCCAGGACGCGTTGAAACAGGGCATGGTGCTGGCGCCAGGCACCTTGTTCGGTTACGACCCCACGCGCCGCGACTCGATGCGCTTCAACGTGGCCCACAGCGATGAACCCCAGGCGCAGCAGGTATTCGAGGCCTTGCTGCTCAAGGCTTCACCGGCGCATCAGTGACGGCTCAGCGACGATGGGCCAGTGAGCGCACGCAGCGGTCCCCCAGGCTTTGCACGCCCTGCACCAGCAGCACCAGCACAACCACCGTGACCACCATGATCTGGTTGTTGAAGCGCTGATAACCGTAGCGAATCGCCAAGTCCCCCAGCCCGCCGCCGCCGATCACCCCGGCCATCGACGAAAAACCGATCAGCATCACCAGGGTCAACGTCACGCCGGCCACCAGCGCCGGCAAGGCTTCGGGCAATAACACCTTGAAAATCACATGGCGGATGTCACCCCCCATGGCCACGATGGCTTCGATGCGGCCCTTGTCCACTTCGTCCAACGCGGTTTCGACGATGCGTGCAAAAAACGGAAAGGCCCCAATAGTGATAGGCACCACCGCCGCCGTGCTGCCCAAGGTCGTGCCGACGATCAGCCGTGTCAGCGGGATCAACGCAATCAGCATCACCACGAACGGCAACGAGCGCCCGAGGTTGATCACCGCGCCCAGCGCACGATTGAGGCGCGGCAACGGCAGCAGGCCATCGCGACGGCTGATAAACAGCAATACGCCCAGGGGCAGGCCGATCAACAAGGTAAACAACCCGGCCAATAGCACCATGTACAGGGTTTCGCCGGTGGCATTGAGCAGCAATTGCAGGATGTCATTCCAATCGGTCTTCATACCGCCCTCGCCACTTGCAGGCTCGGCGCCAGCGAACGACCAAGGCGCGACGCGGGGTCGGCCTGCAGTTGCAGCAGCGTGCCGCTTTCCACGACGCGGCCATCGGCCAGGGACACCGCGCTGTCGCAGATCGCCTTGACCACCTCCAGCTCATGGGTAATGAGCACGATGGTCACGCCAAGTTGCCGATTGATGTCACGCAGCAACTCAAGGATCGATGCGGTGGTTTCCGGGTCCAGGGCGCTGGTGGCCTCGTCCGACAACAGATACGCCGGGCGCGCCGCCAATGCACGGGCAATGCCGACGCGCTGTTTCTGCCCGCCGGAGAGCTGCGAAGGAAACGCCTGGGCCTTGTCGCTCAAACCCACCAACGCCAACAACTCGGCGACCCGCGCCGCGCGCTCGGGCTTGGGCACATTGCCGATCTCCAGCGGCACCGCGACGTTATCCGCGACGTTGCGCGAATGCAGCAGGTTGAAGCCCTGGAAGATCATGCCGATGCGCTGGCGTTGCGCACGCAGCGCCTTGCCCGTGAGTTGGGTGAGGTCTTGGCCATCCATCAGGATGCGCCCGGCGCTCGGCCGTTCCAACAGGTTCAGGCAACGCAGCAAGGTGCTCTTGCCCGCGCCGCTGCGCCCGACGATACCGAAGATCGAACCGTCGGCAATCTGCAACGACACGTTATCCAGCGCCGCCGGCTGGCCGTCGGCGTAGGTTTTGCTGACGCCGTCGACAACGATCATTCGGCCGCCACCGGGATCACCGAACCGGCGTATTTCTCGGTAATGAACTTGGCCACCTGGGGCGAACGCAAGTCCTTGGCCAACTGCTCGATGCGCGGGTCTTTGGCCAGTTTCGGCGTAGTCACCAGGATGTTGGCGTAGGGGTTGCCCTTGGCCGCTTCCAGGCCCAGCGCGTCCTTGGCCGGTTCCAGGCCGGCTTCAAGGGCGAAGTTGCCGTTGATCACCGCCAGGTCCACATCGTCCAGCGCACGGGGGATTTGCGGTGATTCGATCTCCAGGATCTTCAGGTGCTTGGGGTTCTCGGCGATGTCTTTCGGCGTGGCCTGGTCCTTGGCCGCATCGTTGAAACCCGGTTTGAGCTTGATCAGGCCATTGGCTTGCAGCAGGTACAGCGCGCGGCTGAGGTTGGTGACGTTGTTCGGCACGGCGACGGTGCCCTTGTCCGGCACTTGAGCGAAGCTGTTGTGACGCCGCGAATAAATGCCCAACGGCTCGATATGCACAGTGGCCGCGACGCTGAATTTCTGGCCGAGCGCCTGCTCCTGGGAATTGAGGTACGGCAAGTGCTGGAAGTAATTGGCGTCCACATCACCGTGGGCGAGCAGCTCGTTGGAGTTCACGCCGCTGGGAATCTCGATGATCTTGAGGTTCAGGCCCGGGTCGAGTTTCTGCACATATTCGAGGATCTGCGCATGGGGAATCGGGTCGGCGGCAACACGCAAGGCATCGGCGGCCGACACGCTGAATGAAGCGAGCAACACTGCCAGGGAAAGCGCGGTTTTTTTCAACATGGGGTGATCTCCTGATCAGGCGGACAGTGCTTGGGGCAGCGTGGCATCGGTATAAAAACGTTGGGCGACGTCGGGGTGCGAGCGCAGGCGGCCTTTGAGGTAGTTCCAACCGACGTCGCGCAGCAACGGGTTACGCGGGTCGCTTTCGGGGCCATGGGCGTCGCGCAGCAGTTCGGGCGCCAACTGGTACACCGGCACCACTGCGTCCAGTTGCGCGCCGAGGAAAAACGCCAGGGACAAACGCTCGCTGCCCAGCGGCGGCGAGACCACCCGGTGCACGGTGGCACGCAGGTAGCCGTTGCTTGCCAGTTCGAGCAATTCGCCGATGTTCACCACCAGGGTGTCGGGGCGCGGCGACGCGTCGATCCAACGGCCCTCTTCCACTTCCACCTGCAAGCCGGCTTGCTGGTCTTGCAGCAGGAAGCTGAGGAACCCCGAGTCTTTGTGCGCGCCGACGCCTTGGCGACTTTGCTGTGCATGGCGGCCGGGGTAGCGGATCAGCTTGATGTGTTCGTTGGGTTTGTCGCCGTACAGCGCGTCAAAGGCGTTTTCCGGCAGGGACAGGGCCTGGGCGAAGGCACGCAACAGGCGCAAGGCCATCTGGGTCATCGCCTGCTGCCAGCCGAGCACCAGTGGTTTGAGCTCAGGCAACGCCGCCGGCCATTGATTGGGGCCTTGCAGCCGGGCCCAAGCGGCCGGGTGTTGCGCCACGCTCAAGGGCTCGCGCTCGGCACCGACATCGAACTGTTCGCGCAGGTCCGGCTGGCCACGGGTGATCTCCGAGGCGGCACGGTTGTAGCCGCGAAAATGTGGCGAGTTGAGCATGCCGACGGCGAGTTTGTCGGCCTCGGGCAAGGCAAAAAATGCCCGCGCCTGCTGCTGCACCTCGGCCAGCAGCGCCGCGTCGATGCCATGGCCGGTGAGGTAGAAAAAACCGATATGCCGCGCGGCAAACCGCAGCTCATCGAGGAACTGCTGACGCTGCTGCGGGCCTGCGTCGAGCTGCGACAAGTCGAGCAACGGCAAGGTGGTGATTGACTGAAGCTGGGACATCGGCGGCTCACTCCATGAACGTCTATGGTGGGAGCAACCAATCTAAATGATCTTAAAAAACCTCAATAAATAACTTTTTAGAATTAGCTTAGGCTGCCCCGCCCTATCGCCTCGATACGGGGTTGGTATGTGCGTTATTGGGGCAAGGGAATCACCCGCAACGGCCGCACCGACTTGTAGGAAAAGCTCGAATAGATCTCTTTGACACACGGCAGCGTCTGCAACACTTCCCGTGCAAATTCGCCAAACGACTCAAGGTCCTTGGCCACCACTTCCAGCAAAAAGTCATAGCGCCCCGAGACGTTATGACACGCGACGATCTCCGGGATCGCCAGCAGCCGCTGCTCGAATGCACGGGCGATTTCCTGGGTATGGCTCTCCATCATGATGCTCACGAACGCCGTCACCCCATAGCCCAGCGCTTTGGGCGAGAGGATCGCCTGGTAGCCGCTGATCACCCCGCTCTCCTCCAGGTTGCGCACCCGCCGCCAGCACGGCGAAGTGGTCAGGGAAACACGCTCGGCCAACTCGGCCACGGTGAGGCGGGCGTTACCTTGCAGCGCGTTTAACAGGGCTTTGTCGGTGCGATCCAGACTCACAGGCATAATGTGCCCCTATTCCTTATTTTTATCGGTTTTTCATGCCTTGAGGCGGTGTTTTGGCAGCAAACTTTGCAACGTTCATCTGCGGTTATGAGCATAGCATTGTAGGAAATAAGGAGCGCCCGACATGAACAATAAACACAATGCATTCGGCTTTTCGACCCGCGCCATCCATCACGGTTATGACCCCAAGGACCACCACGGCGCGCTCGTGCCGCCGATCTATCTGTCCGCCACCTTCGCCTTTCCTACCGCCGAATACGGGGCTGCGTGTTTTGCCGGTGAAGCCAACGGCCACTTCTATACGCGCATTTCCAACCCCACACTGGCGTTGCTCGAAGCGCGCATGGCCACCCTGGAAAACGGCGAGGCCGCCGTGGCGTTCAGTTCCGGCATGGGCGCGATTGCCGCCACGTTCTGGACCCTACTGCGCCCCGGCGATGAAGTGCTCGTCAGCCAGACTCTGTACGGTTGCACCTTTGCGCTGTTGCACCACGGCATCGGCGAATTCGGCATCAAGGTGCGCCATGTCGACCTCACCGATCTCGCCGCCGTGCGCGCCGCAATCACCCCCGCCACGCGCATGATTTATTGCGAAACCCCGGCCAACCCCACCCTGCAACTGGTGGACATCGCCGCCGTGGCCGCCCTCGCCCATACGCAACCGAATATCACCGTGGTGGTCGATAACACCTACTGCACGCCCTATCTGCAAAGGCCGCTGGAACTGGGCGCGGATGTGGTGGTGCATTCGGCCACCAAGTACCTCAGCGGGCACGGCGACATCACCGCCGGTATCGCCGTAAGCAGCCTCGCCCTGGCGCAACGCATCCGCTTGCAAGGGCTCAAGGACCTGACCGGCGCAGTGATGTCACCGCAGGATGCGGCGCTGCTGATGCGCGGCCTCAAGACCCTGGCCCTGCGCATGGACCGTCATTGCGCCAACGCCCAGGCCGTCGCCGAAGCCCTGGACGCCCACCCGGCCGTGCAGTGGGTGACTTACCCAGGGTTGCGATCCTTCCCACAGTACGAGTTGGCGCAGCGCCAGATGAAACTGTCCGGCGGCATGATCGCCTTCGAACTCAAGGGCGGCATCGACAGCGGTCGGCGCTTCATGAATGCACTCAAGCTGTTCACCCGTGCGGTCAGCCTGGGCGACGCCGAATCACTGGCCCAACACCCGGCCAGCATGACCCATTCCACCTACACCCCGGAACAGCGTGCACACCACGGCATCAGCGAAGGTCTGGTGCGTTTATCGGTGGGCCTGGAAGACATCGCCGACCTACTGGCGGATGTGCAGCAGGCCCTGGCCAAATGCACGCGGGCTGCGCCGCGTCATACGGCAACGGTTGAGCATGCGCTGAAATAAACCGTAGCTCGTTTCCTTAACGGTGGTCGGAAGGGTCCGACTACCGTTATGCGGTTTTAATCTGGATTAATCCGGATTGGATCCCCTTCCCGGCGCCAGGCTGTACTAGCATACGTCTCGGCGGGAAACGCTCTCACTGTGGGGTATTCGCACTAGCATTCGTTGATTCCCGCCGCGTCATGGCTGAATACCTGCACTCGAAACTCATGGACGAAGCAGATGAACTCACACCTGTTCCCACATATAGGCAAGGTCATCGCCAGCACCGGCAGTCGCCATTTCCCACGCATGCTGCATGACCTGATCCTCACCCAACTGGCAGTGGACGCCACCCATATCAGCCAATTGCGAGCGAGCTCCGACGGCCACACCCGTCGCACCATCAGCCCGGTCTACACCGATTCGGTGGCGACCATGGGCGAAGAACAACCGGCCGCGCAAATGCACCTCACCCGTCACAAGGACGACGTGCGCTACGTGCTCTCGGTGTACCGCTCGCACCAGTCGGCCAACTTCTCCGCCCAGGAGCGCAGCATGCTGCAGGACTTTTCCACCCTGCTGCTGCCCATGGTGGAAAAGCACATCGCCGCGATCCAGCCGTGCCGCCTGGACAACGATGGGACGGCGCCGCAAAACCAAGGCCTCGAAACCCTGCGCCGACGCATCGAAGAGCGCCTGGTGCAATCGGGGCTGACCCTGTCCAAACGTGAACTGGAAGTGTGCGTTGGCCTGCTGGCCGGGCGTACCGCACCGGAGTTGGCCGAGCAGTTGGCGTTGAAGGTCAACACGATTGAGAGCTACCTCAAGCGCGCGTCGATCAAGCTGGGGATCAGTGGACGACATTCGTTGTTGCGGTGGATGTACTCAACAGAGCAAACCACGGATGTCTGAGCCAACACAGTTCTAAATATGAGAGCGGGCTTGTGTGGGAGCGGGCTTGCTCGCGAAAGCAGTGTGTCAGTCACTGAATATGCAGACTGATTCACCGCATTCGCGAGCAAGCCCGCTCCCACAGTTGATCTTTATCATCCAAAAGAGATCAGTCCCGCGCCAACGCCTCAATCGGGTCCAGCCGCGCCACATTCCTCGCCGGCACAAAGCCGAACACAATCCCGATCAACGTCGAACAGGCAAACGCTGTGACGATCGAGCCCAGGGCGTACGACAGCAGCGAAATCACCGCGATCAACGACAGCAGCAACGCCAGGGAGCGCGGTTCGTGCGCGATCAACTGATCCCACAACACGTCGTCCAGTGCCTCGTCATCGCCGAGGATAATCAGGTCGCCTTCTTCCAGTTGCAGACGGATCGCATGGGTGGAAATCGCTGCCAGTAATTCGCTGAACTGCATGGGAGGTAACCTGCCTGATACGTCACGGTTGAGGAGAAAGTCCGTTTTCAGCTGCCGCTTGGCTCGGGTGGTGCCGGTTAAAAAATGCGGACGCAGCCGCACGCCTGGAGGGGCGTCCGGTAGGGCTGGAAAATTAAGGGATTTGACCGATGGGGGGGGTGACATGGGAAGCGCGGACAAGTCGCATTCAGGCTGCGGCGCGGGTTATTCCTGCGCCCGTGCGGGCTCCTCACACGCGCCCACCTGCGGCACCAGTTGAATGTCCACGCGCCGATTGGCGCTGCGCCCGGCCTCGGTTTGGTTGCTGGCAATCGGTTGGCTGGCGGCCAGCCCCTGCACGGCAAAGCAGCTGTCGGCGAGGTCGCCCATGCGTTGCATCCAATCGCGCACGGCGCTGGCGCGGGCGTGGGACAGAGCCAGGTTGTGCTCGACGGTGCCACTCGCATCGGTGTGCCCGGCGATGACGATCAGCCAGCCCGGCTGGGCCTTGATGCCCACCAAGGCGTTGATCAGGACTTTGGTCGAACCGGGCTTGAGGGTTGAACTGCCGGGGTCGAACAGCGCCAGGCTGTCCAGCCGGATCGGCTCGGGCAGGGACGGCTTGTCACTGTCTGCCCCGCTGAGCCACAGCCCGGTGACCATGGCCGTCGCCAGCACCCCGGCGCCCAGCCACAACCCCCGGCGCGGCTTGCGCATTGGCAGGGCTGGCGGCGGCAGGATCACCACGGGGGCTGGCCACGCCGGGGCCATTGCGCTTGGCAGCCGTTGCGGCTCCAAGCGCTGGCTCAACTGGCCGACCTGCTGGCGTAGCGACTCCAACGTCAATAACGGCCCGCCAAGCAGCGGCAGCAGACGTGCCTGCAAACGCGCCAATTCAACGTCCAACTGCAGCAGCACGCTCACGCTTGGCGACACCCCCGCGAGGCTGCGCACCAACCGTTGCAGTTGCTCGCACAACCACTCCAGCAAGGTCTGGCGCACCATCACCATCGGCGGCCACAAGCGCGACCACTCGCCCACCAACGCCGTGAGCAGCACCACGCCCTGGACGATGCCCTCCAGCCCGTGGCGCTGGCCGCGAGCCAAGGTGTAGAAACACGCACTGTTGAGCTCCACGCCATTGCTCTGGAACAGCGCCAGACAGCCCTGCTCCACCCTCGCCCAGTCCACATCCGGGCGGGCAGGATGGCCGAGCTTGGCCATCTCGGCGTGCACGGCGGTGAATTCGGCCAGGTGCCGCGGGTCGCCACCGACCTGGATATGCGTTTCAAACACTGCGCTCATGGGGTGCTCCTTATCGCTCTGGGGCGGCGCCCGGTTTCAACGCCCGCAGCGTGACGTCGCCCGTGGGTGCCAGGGTGGTGCCTACGCTCACGCGCTGCCCATCCTTCAATTGCAGCTCCAGGGCGTACTCAAGGTGCCCGGGCAGCGCCTGGGGCAACAGCTCGATGGCGATTGCCGCCAGGCGCGGTTCATAAGTGAGCAAGGTGTCGCCCATGATCCCGATCAGGCTGTGGGCTGTGGCGGGCAGGCCTTGCAGGATCAGGCCCATGTCCGGCAGGCCGTAGTCGGGCAAATGGCTGAGGGCACCGGCGCGACTGTTGAGGATGCGCTGCAGGTTGTCCAGGACTGACAGGGTGTGCTGGTGTGCTTCGCTGACCTGATGCAGCGGCAACTCACCGGCAAAGTTCTGCAGCAGCAATTCGTACAACGACGGGTTGGATTCGCCCATGGTTCAGTCCTTTGCCAACGGACGCAGGCGCAAGCGGTTGTCTCCCAACTCGATGACCCGCACCCGCTCGGGGTCCAGTTCATCGCGAGCCAAGGTCAGGCGCCAGCTGTTGGCGCGGGTATCCGGGCTGCGGAACAAGGCCGCCACGCTGACGAACCGCGCGTCCTTGTGCAGGGGCACACTGAGCGGTGCGCCCTCCTCGGGTTTCACCACCAGGGTGTGTTTGTCCAGCAATGCGCCGGCCAGCAGTTGCTCGTCATCGCCCAGCAAGCCTTCGTAGGTCGCCCGCGCTACAGCGGTGTCGTCACGCAACTGGTACACGCGCACCAGGGTCGGCAGCGACAGCGCATTCATGTCGGCGGTGTCGGTATTCAGGGCTGCGCGCGCGCTGAAATCCAGGTGCAGGGTTTTCACCTGCTTGTAGAAAATCGCCTGGGCGGCGGACGCCGTGCCGTCCGCCACGGTCTGGGCCAGGCCACACCCGGCGAGGGGCAGCGCCAGCATCACAAGGCTAAAAAGGGTACGCGACATGCTGTGTCTCCCGGTTGCAAGGGTTTATCGACAGGCCTTGATAGCGGCCCAAGTTGATCGTCAGGCGTTGCTGCGGTTGGGCGTCGCCGCCGGGCACCAACACGGCGGTCATGCCCAAGCGCAGCGGCGCGCGACCCAGTACTGGCGTCGGCAGGCTGCGCAGCGGCAGGGTCAATTGCAGCTTCGCGGTGCAGCGCCACCCCAGGTAGACGCGCAGGAGCACCAGCAGATCGCTGTGCAACTGCCCGCCGGGCAGCCAGTCGCGGGCTTGCTGTGGGTCTTCGGTATACAGCGCCAGGCGCAGTTGGCTGCTGGCATCACGGGCGACCGGCCCCAACGGCGCCTGTTGTGCCAGGCGCATCGGGCGCCGCGTGCACAGGCGCGCTGGCTGCGCGAGCACGATGTACTGCGGCCAATGCGCGGTGACTTGCGCCAGGGTGTTGGGGGCCAGCAACTTGACCAATGCGCCGATGCCTTCGGCATTGCGCGTGGGCAGACGCATCACGCTGAGCAAGGCCAGAAAACGCGAAACCGGCGTACCGATCTGCGCAGCGGTGCCCGGAATGCCCAGGCCGACCAGGCCCAGCAGGCACTGCGAAGTGGCATCGGCGCCGCCCGCTTCAAACGTGGCCGGGTAGGAATACTTGCGCCAGATCCGATAGAACTGGGTGAAGATCCGGTGGTTGAAAATATCCAGGAAGGCTTGCAGCGCTTCATGCCCTTCACGGCGTTGCGCGATGTCATCCAGGTAGGCGCTGGGCAGGGGCGAATCCACCCCGTATAACCCGAGCAAACGGGTGCGTACCGTGGCCGGGCGCTCGGGGTGCTCGCCCGCGCTTTCAATCGCCCGCAGTTCGCCCCCCGGAAACCCCATGCCGGGGTCGGGCCGAAAGCGCACGACGTCATCGCCCGGGTGCGCAGTGCTGCCCAAGGGCGGGTGGCCGGGCAACACCTGTTCCAGCAGTTGGCAGAAGCGATACAGGTTGGCCTCGGCCACCGGCGCTGCCATGGCCTCCAGTAAACCGCTGGCGGTCAGCCGGGAATACGCTGATTGTGGTTCTCGTTCCATCGCAGGCACTTTCCAGTCGGTTGCAGGACCAGCGTGAGCTGGGTGTACAGATGCACATCAGCGTAGAGGGCAAAAAAACGGTTGAGCATCTCGCCAAACAGGCTGATGTCGCCCTCCCCTGAAAAGCCGCGGGCATCCAGGACGATTTCGATGTCCACGCCACGCAGCAGCAAGCCCTTGTCAAAACGCTGGACCAGGTGATGGCTGACTTCGACAATCGCGGCCAGGCGCCGGCGGTTCAGCTCGCTGCCCGTCCAGTCATACAGCGCCAGGGTGCCGCGCAGCACTTCGGCGTTATCGAGCATTGGCAGGAAATTCGAGCCCAGGTGACTGAGCACCCGCCAGTGAAAGCGGTCGCGGCTCGGCGGGTAGCAGGGCAAGGTCGGCGCGCACAGGTTGCGCACACGCAAGCCGACCTGGGTGGACTGCACCACACTGTCGAGAGAGGTGCTTTGCAGGGCCTTGCGCGGCAACTGGCCGTGGGTGCCGGTCAGGCGCAGCGACAGGCTTTTGTGTTCGAGCAGGCGGTCCTTGTCGAAGCCCTCGCCGCCGAGGATCAGCCAGGTGTCGTGCAGGCCATTGGGCGCGCGCTTGAGCCGTGTATGGAAATACCGCTCCGGCGCATCGGCGCGCAGCATGCCGCCCTTGTGACGAAAGCTGGTGAACGGCACGTAATCCTGGCGCTCGGCGTTTTCCGAGACAGTGACCTGGTCCACCGAGTAGATCTCCATATGCCCGTCCTGCAAGCGCATCGGCCGCAGCAGGTAGTCGGTTTGCAGGGGCGCCAGGGTCAACGGGTCGGCTTCCAGCGCAAACAGATTGATCACCGGCACGGCGTGCAGCCGGATGTGTTCGCTGTTCAAGTCGAACGTGTGCGGCCAAGGCTCGCGCAGTACCACATCAAGTTCGAACCAGGCGGTGCCGGGTGTGATCTGCAATTGCTCCAGGCCACACAGGGTCACGAACATGAATTTCTCGCGAAAGGCGAAATACTCCAGCAGCAACTGGTAGCCGCTGAAGGCGCTATCGCCTTTGGGCCATAGCCGGTCCTCATCGGCAAAGCCCTTGGCACTGAAATGCGCTGCCAGCGGCTGGCGTTCGGCCTGGCCTGGCCAGCGCAGGTACAGGGCCTGGACGTTGAGGGTCAGCGCCTGATGCAACGCACTGGCCAGGGGTGCATCGGCATTCAGGTACAACGGCAGGCGGCTCAGGTCGATCTGGCTCCAGTCGGCCTGCGGCCCGCAGGCGAAACGCAGGCGCAGGCGCGAGCGACCGTCGGTTTCGTAGCCGCGCCCCAGCGCTGTCAGGGCCAGCGGCCGCAGGGTCAGGTCCTGGGTGGTGGTGAAACCACACCGGGTGCGTTGTGGCCCGATCGGTTGCGACAACACTTCGAAGCCTTGGGCGATCTGCTCGCTGCGTTTCATCTGTTCGAGTTCAGGCGCCAGTTCGACCACCGACAACGATGGAATCGTACGCAAGTAATGCGGCCACAACAGGCTGACCAGCCCTTCGGTCAGCTCCGGCAAATCGTCGTCGAGTTTTTCCCGCAGGCGTCCCATCAAGAACGCGAAGCCTTCGAACAGGCGCTCCACATAAGGGTCCTGCGCGCCTGGCTTGTCCAGGTTGAGTTGGGCAGCGCGGTCGGGAAACGCGTCGGCGAACTCCTTGCCGGCTTCGCGCAGGTAGCGCATTTCGGCGTCGAAGTAGCGCAATGTCAGATTGTCCATGTCCATAACTATCATCCTGATTGTTGAGGTTCAGCCACACAGCACGGCAGCGCGTACCGGATCGATGGCCACCAGCGCCGCCTGCAAGGCCTCCATCCTGCGGGCCAGGGTGGGTTTGTCGGCGTCGTTGCGCTGGGCTTTGGTTCGCAGCAATTTGAGCAGGCGCGCCTTGACCTCGAAATGCAGGTCGGGCTCCCACTCGGCCAGGGCCTGACGTTGCGCGGTGGCATCCAGTTCGCCCAGCAGGTGGATGGCCAGCTCGCCCTTGCCATGCTGTTCGGCGACACGCGCCATCAACAGGCGCAACAGCCAGCGCTGACGCCCGGTGTGGATGCCTGGGCGCGCCGCCAGCCAGGCCAGGGCCTGGTCCACGCCGTCGCTGTCGGCCTGGGCCAGTGCTTCGCTTTCCAGGGGCAGGATGTCGTCGGGGTCCGTCGTGGGCGCGGCGGACGCAACCGGAATCCAGGTCTGGGGGCGATTGCCACTGACGTGCTGGGCGATCCACTCACGGGTGGTCTCATCGGCGAACGGGCTGCCGTCGTTCCAGCGCAGTTCTTCCAGCCCCGGCAGGCGCTCAAGGAACATGCCCAGGTCGCGCTTGGCAATATCAGCCCAGCCATCCTGCGGCGCCGGTTGCCGACTCAGGGCCTGGTACAGGTACCACTGCAGGTCGAGCCAGAAATGGTTCACGCCCTCGGCGTAAATCCGCTCGACCTGATCGAGCAGCTCGGTCCAGCCCTGTTGCAGGTACAGGCGCTTGAGCTGGGCGCGGTAGTCCGCACGCGGCGGCGCCAGGCGCGTGTTGCCATTGATCTCTTGCGGCGGCGCCTGATGCACCGTGTCCCAGCGCAGACTTTTCATCAGGCGGTGGGCGGCCAGCCAGCCCTGGGGTTGCTCGCGCAGGTAAACGGCCAGTGCACGGCCGCTGTCCAGCAGGTCGCGCCCGGATCTTATGACTGGCGCGGGCAGTGCAGGCGACGTCGGGCTGGCGCTGTTCTGCGGCACCAGTGCATCCATGCCGCCGGACTGCGCGAGCCTGGCGCTCAACGCGTCATACAACGGGCCCAGCAGCGGCCGCTGCGCCTGCGGCCACGCCGTCACGCCCCGCTCCAGCCAGGCCAATGCTGCGGCGGTACGGCTGGCTTCGGCCTTGACCACTTCCGGGTACAGCAACAGCAGGTCCAGCACCTTGCCACTGGCCAACCATTCCAATGCCAGCTTGCGGCTGTTGGGCCTGGCGGGCAGCAGCGTGGCGCCGAAGCGTTCCACCAGGGCCGCGAGCAAACACAGGCCGTCGGCCAGGCCGGCTTCGCCGTCTTTGTGCAGGCGTGCCCATAAGTAATAGGTGGCCACGCGCAGGTCCTTGCAGCGATGGAGCAACAGGTTCTGCGCCAGCTCGGCGACCTGTTCGGCATCGGCCCCCGACAGTTTGTTGACCTCTTCGCGCATGCGTTGGAAGTCGTCGTGATAGGCCGGGTCTTCGCCGACGCTGGATGCAGCGCTGATGGGCAACAGCCAGGGTTGCCAGTGGCTCATCTGTGCACTGGCGAAGGAAGGTGCATCACCTCCTCCCAGGCAGCGATCGATCAAGGTTCGCAGGCTCATGGCAAGCTCCCGTTTTGCGCATACGGCGTGTCGATCCCGCGCTCGCCGAGAAAAATCTGCCGGGGCAATTTGAACCCCCTCAGTTTGAGCAGCGCCAATGGTCCGGCCTCCAGTTCGGTGCGCAGATGCCAAACCAGATTCAAGCCATCCGGCGCCTTGAGCACCACGCGGTAGCGGCTGTCGGCATCGTCCAGCGGCGTGACCTGGGCCTTCTCCAGCAGGCGCAGCAGGCCCCAGGTCCCGGGGAAGTCACCGAACAAGCGTTCGCCACTGTGCACGCTGGTCCAGCTCAGGCTCGCACCGGGATAATCGCTACGCCCCGGCCAGTTGAAGCGCTGCCAGCTCTCCTTCTGGTTGAAGTAATCATGGCGTTCGCCATCGAGAATGAAGCGGGTTTGCACCACATCGCGCACCGGTTTGCCTTGCAGTTCAAAGCGCAGGCCCATGCCGCCGTCGGTGTACAGCACGTCGGCCAGATCGCTGAGTTGGTTGATTGCGCTGAGGAACTGCGGGTTGAAGCGCAAGCCCTGACTGTGGCGTGGGTCGGCCAGCCAGCGATTGCCCTCCTTGCGCAGCACGCCGCTCAATTGTTGCTGCAAGAAGCGTTCGATACGTCCGGAGTCGGCGCGGATCATCTGTCCGAGCATGGGCAAGGAGGCGTCGCTGGCGCTGGCCGCAAACGGGTAACGACTGGCGAAGGCGCTGTCCCAATGGTTGACGATCGAACGCTGCCACTGGCTGTTGAGCCCGGCTGCCGAGGGTTGCAGCACGCGCTGCCAGGCGTGCTCCAGCGGCTGCACAAATAACGTCTGCGCCACGCCGCCCCATTCTGCGCCAAGACTGGCGGCCAGCAGGCTGCCGTAGGACTGGGTGTCGGTGAGGTCGATACTGCGGCCTTGAAACACACTCTGCGCCAAGGTCTGGGTCATTTCCAGCGGGTCGGGCGCGGTGCTGACTTGCTGCAATGTCAGGCGCACCCGGGTCACGCGGGTGAGGAATGTTTGCAGGCTCAGGCCGTCATCGTTGCGTTTGTCGAGCAGCGCCAGGAGCGGCCCGAAGGTCGCGTCCAGCGGGCTGCCGGGCACATCGGCCAACTGATCGATCAACGGCGCCTTGTCCTGCCCGATCAGCTTTTGCGCAGACTTCACCAATGAGTCCGCCAGGGCTGGCGTCCGCGCCCCCGCCTGCCCCTGGTAAGCGAGGGTGTTCATCAACGCAATCAGCGGCGATTGGCGTACATCGCTGATCAGCGTCAACTGGTCGATCACCTCATCCAGACTGCCCGCAGCCTGCCAGCGCAGACTGTTGAGCATGCCCAGCCAGGCGCTGGCGTAGTCCTGGAAGTAACGCTCGGTGAGGCGCTCGCGCAGTTGATCCGGGCTCAGCCGGGAATCGAGGTCCGTCGGTTTGTCGCTGAGCACCCAGTCGATTTCCTCACGCCGTGCCTCGGCAATCCGCTCGATGGCTTGGCGCACCTGCCCCTCCCAGGCCTGCCGGGTGAAGACCCCGGGCACGCTGGCATCGGTGGCAAACAGCGCGAAGGCATCGGTGTCGCCAACCAGTTGGTGCAGGCCCAGATCGGGATAGTGATTGGCGGCATCATCGAGGACTTGCTGATAGAGGCTCGCCTCGGCGTTGCGCTGGCCCAGTTGCAGCAGCAGAAGCTGGCGGACTTGCGCCACCAGGCGGGGGTCGAGCGGAATGCGCCAGGAGGGGTTGGCGGATAAGTGTTCAGCGTAGAACTGACGCAGGTTGGGGGGGATGCCTGCGCGAGCGGGTTCCAGTTCGTTGAGGGTTTTGAGCAGGAGGGCGGCATCGGCTTTTTCCGGACGCGCCATCATCAGGTAAGCCTTGAGTTGGGCGTAAGCCCCGGCTGTCCGCTGCGGGTTGTCCGGAGCCAGTTTGAGCAACGCCGAGAGCTGCTGGTGCAGGATGGCGGCTGCGGGGTCGCGGATCAGACGGTTGTTCGCTTCGACGTAGTGGGGCCAGAGGGTTGCCAGCAGTGATTGATTTTGATTGAGGCCGAAACGTTGATACCAAGGCGTGCCGTGAACGGCGCGGTAATCCAGGCGGGCCAGCTCGTCGACCAGCTCGTTGAGGGCCAACAGTTGGGCGTCGCCTTGGGGCGTGGTTTGCAGGGCGTGGAGAACGGTTTGGACGCGGCTGATCTGGGTGCGGTTTTGGCTGAAAGACAGGAGCAGGCCTGCGGTCCACAGTAGGGTCATGGATAGCGCCAGGGTGTAGGCGATTCGGGGCGCGCTCCAGCCAAGGCGACGCGGCGCGGGTTTGTCGTTGACGATGCCTTGCCAGGCTGGGGGGACGGGCCAGATGTGTTTGGGGCAGTTTTCGACGGGTTGGATGGGTGGGCTGAACCATAGGCCGCGCAGTGGTATGCCGTGGGGACGCCTGCCTAGTAGCGGTGCAAGTGTTTGGCGCCAACGGGTAATCCCTTCCGAGTGC
Organism: Pseudomonas sp. FP2335; assembly: GCF_030687535.1. Lineage (NCBI taxonomy): Bacteria > Pseudomonadati > Pseudomonadota > Gammaproteobacteria > Pseudomonadales > Pseudomonadaceae > Pseudomonas > Pseudomonas sp. FP2335. The sequence goes on along the minus strand of NZ_CP117437.1, from coordinate 2,422,992 downwards.
AGGTCGCGGGAGAGGCGTAGTAGGAAGTCGTGGTTTAGATCAGCGTGTATGTTGGATAGGCCGATGTGACGCAGGGGCACCAGCAAAGTCTCCAAACAGCCCTGCATCACGTGGCCATCAAGTCGTGTCGGCAACAGACAACCCACGGGTTGCAAGTTGTGCGCTCCCTGAGGCCAGTGGCTGTTGCAAACCTGCCAAAAATGCAACGGTAACTGCCAACTCAGGCTTTGAGCCAATTGCTGCAATTGGCTTGTACCTGTGCTCATCAAGGCGTCATCAACACAACGCACCTGGTCCAGTGCCCAGATGACCCCGTCCAATGCGCGCCAGCGGCTCAGCCCTACCCATTGCAAAGCGAACGACTTGCTCAGCTCTGCTTGAGCACGGCCGCCCCATAACAGGACGGTATCCCGGCCTTCCAGCCAACGTTGCGCGCCAAGATTGGGAGCAACAGCCTCAATATGCTCAGGCTCACCCACCACCAACATCAGGCGCACCTTTCGACGCCAGAAAAAACCATAACGATCATGCAAATGCTTTTTCAACAAATCGACACACTGCGCCTGCTGAATATCACGAGGCTCAGTGACAACACCTTCGGACATGTCGTCTGGCGCCTGTCGCTGGTAAGCCGAACGCCCCAACTGATGACCCAGAAAATGGTAGGCCACCAAGAACGCCATCAAGAGTAAAGTCGTAGCCGACATCAACCACAAACCGATGATTTGCCCAACACTGCCGGGCCGTATCCCGACTAATTCGGGATAACGCCAAAGCAATATGCCCAGTGCCGCACCGACCAATAGCAGCGCGGACAATAGAACGACTAACCAAACAATCCGTCGAAATTGCATCCGAAATTCCTACTTCGAAAATGATTCCATGGGTGTCAAAACCATGCACCAGAGCCCATGCGCTCCATTGCCGTCACCACTAAAGATGAACTGCGATCCGACACCGCACTCGATAGCCTGGGTGGCTAAGGCAATCGCCAGCCAAGGTGATGCTCTGCCTGGGTTACCCTGTGAGGCATCCAAGTCGTTAAATCTTTTCTTGTGCATTGCCGGAATCGGCACTTTGTCCAATACCGCAAGCAACTGCGAACCTGCCTCGGTATCAACTCCCACTCGCCAGATCTGCTCGACGGGTTGCGCATCCAACGGCGCCCATTCCAGTGCCTGGCGTGCGGCATAAAGCAAAGCATCGTCATTTGCCTCACGCGCCTGTTCCGGGCGATGCAGACAGGCTTTGTAAGGCAACGCCTGATGCGCCCTGCTATTTGCGAACAATGTCCCGGTCGCCACTTCAGCCTTGCCTTCCGGCTGTGCCGGCATGAACTGAACCGTTACCACCAAGAGCAACGCCTGATCAGCAATGCGATGGTCCAGCCAATAGTCCAAGGCATCCAGGCCGCCACTCTGAACAGGAACCACCGACTGCCGAATTCCGCAGAGGCTCCACGCTTGTCGCCATGCTTGTCGCGACACAGCCTCCGGCAGAGCACTCTCTGTTTCGAACAATACGGCCAATGGCGTATTTCCAGGCACCTGTTCCAGCACCTGTACAAGGTCAGCAAGTACTTGCGTCAGTACTCTCTGTAGCCTCAGCCCAGGGGCTTCTTCGGTACTACCCGCGATCCAGTGATGGTTCGCCGCCAACACCCGTAGAACACGCCGACCGCGCCGGAGTTTGTGAACAAGATCCTCTTCGCGGGCCATATCCCAACCATCGGCAACTTGCTGTTGCCACAGGTACAACAAGGCACGTCCAAACCCCAAAAGACACCAACCAAACAGTGGAATACCCACCGCCAGCCCCAGAAAACCAATCGGGTTCTGACGCAGTAGTTGAGCGCCGAATAAAAACACCCCACCCACACCCAGCAAGAGCAGAAACAGCGGTAAACCTGCAAACCACCACCCTTTCCCCGGCCGAACGGGTCTGGAAGCTTGAGCAGGCACTTGATCCAACCTGACAGGCATGACTAACGCGCACTCACGGCAGGCAGTGACGAAATCAACGCGCAGCCACAAGCACACCGATGCCCATCGAAGGCGACCGGAAGACCATGGTCACGGAATGCGGGATGCCCCTCGGCAATAACCGTTTGACCATGACCAGGAGTTGGGCAACTTACGAGATCGCCTTGGCGTGCCGCGCCTATGCCCCTGAAAATCATCGTGGTAGAGCCTGATAGAACTGTGCCGCCGCTGGTTGTTTTATCGCCGATGCGGATGATGTTTTTCATGGAAACTTCCGACCAGTAGAAATTAAAGACTTGACTAAACCAACAATGACCAGCAGCAATCGCGCTGGCAACTTAGCGTTTGCTGAAAGTCGCTGACTTGCATTGCATCCATCGCTTGATTTCCTTTCCTCCCCCCAAATACAAAATCTTGCACCAGCCTGCCGTTGAATCTTCAAGCATCACTTCATCGCCGCTTATCAAATACATGCCCTTCGGGTCTTGCTCGGAAGGCTCTACACCTCCTCTATATAGGAATGTTTTTTCTTTAACCACACCAACCACCGGGGAAGACGCAGATAAAAAATCAAACAGTGGAGAGCGCACAACGCCAACCACTGCACTTCTTTCCTTATAGGGATATATATAACCACTTCTCCCATGCGCACCAAGCAAGTCCCCCCCCAGACTAAAAAACCGAGAAAGCTTTTCATCTTTAACAAGTCGACCGACTTGAACCCTCATCACAGCCACATCGTAAATATCACTGGCAACATCCCAGGACTTTGGTGGTTCTACACTATGAATCACAAACAACACTTTCCCGCCTACATCGCCAACAGAAAGCGAAAACACATCATTAATCCTGCCCTTTGTCCCTGCATACGGAAACTCATAAACAAGCATCGCCCCCTCAGATTTAGATACTGAGTAAGCCGCAATACCGTCAGGGTCACGCGACAGCTGCTCTTGTTTTTCCTTTGGTATTTCCACGTATACAAAGCACGCAACAACTCCGTCAAGTTCGACTGGTCGATAAGCCCGCCCACCGCCAACTTCATCACATGAGCGCTCATGCGCAAGTGCCGGCAACATAAAAACATAGAAAAAAACAAAAATCAGATACTTAACCATTTTTATACTCGCCTCTATACCAACCCCGACACTTTAATTTCACAGTATAAATCAACCAAAATCACACCCACCAACATCGCTGCACCTCAACCACCCCTCAGGGTCGGAATCTTTTGAAAACCTAAATTCAACCCATTCCTCCCCGCCCACACTCTCAACATTCAAAAAAGTAACTTTATCTCCCGCCATCAGATATTTTTCGGTTGGCCCTGCAGCCTCTGGCGAGGAAAAAACCCATGCCCTTAGAGACTTCACTTCAGCGACAAATGGAGCTCTAGCCTCGACACTCATATCATCGGACACTAAGAAGGTAGAAAATGAACCATCACGCCTGTGCGCTCTGCGCGTCACCTCACCACACCCTAAACAGCTATCCGAGAGTTCAATCAAAAACCTCCCACCTCGAAAAAAGTAAACATCCTCAATCCACACCGCACCATTCTTATAAGAACTCACAACGCGACCACTTTCCACCCTGTAATTGCATAGATCACCCCCAGAAAAAAGCAACTCATCTAGAGACCTATTACGTTCTATGTAAGTCAATACTTTGTAGCACGCATTAGCGCCGCGCCCTTCCAAACGAAAAAACACCTCTGCCACACCATCACCAGTTATATCTTCAACATACACATCCTCATACATCTCAAAAACGTCGCGCATAAATTGTTGTGATGGAGACACCGCGAACGTTTCTCCCTTCACGGAAACCGACAACAAGAGTGGCACACGACTAATTACGCTAATGACAGGCGACTCTGCCTGCCCATAGCTTACACATGAAAAAACACAAAAAAGTACGACCCCAAACACCCTCAACACATACGTCGTAACCTGCATCATGAAAGTCCCCATTCTTTCCGAATTTCCTCATATATTTTCATACGCTCATGCAGACCATTGTCACCGCCATTCACTGCGCGAGTTACTAGCTGAACGTTGCCAGGCTCATGATCTACCAAAACGTTAATATCGCCCCGCGCGTCATATTTCCTAGTGACAGCTCCGCTAAACCGCCAATACCAGCACGAAACGTCTATCGCATTAAACATATTGGAAGCTAGCGCTTCCGGATCCACTACAAAGTCTACCTTCCGGTAGTTAGAGTAAGAGGTGTAGTTATTTTTCCATGTCAGCTGAATCAAGCCCCTACCCTTATATTTCGGACCATCACCAACCTTTGTATTACCGTTAGCCACTGCACTCGAATGCCTTCCAGGGTCATACTGCACGCCGGAACCAAATTCAACTGTCGTCTCGAAGGCCGCAGACTCATGAAAACATTGCGAAACAAAGTGCGCCTGTTGATGTGGCGTTATGATCCCGTACCGCTCAAGTGCATCATTCAGCTCACCAACAAACCGGGACTTATCATAGTTATATATTTGCGGATACTTTACTTTGAACATTTCAGCAAATGCGCGGCCTGCGCCTTTCCCGGTGAACCAGCCACCCGATTTACCAGTTATCTTCTCTAATAGTTCTACTGTGATTTTATGTTTGCTTGTATAGAACTTCCCCACCAACCCCAGCGGATGCAAGTGATAAACCTGCCCATGCCCTGGCAGCCCAACCCCAACCGCCACTTCATCCCACCAACTCATCGCGTTGATCCGTCTCTTCTCCGCCACCCAATTCAGCTGCGGTGTCGAGCCGTTATGCCCCAATATCTCGTCCAACCCATCCCACTTACTTGGGGCATGACGCCACTCGCTTTCATAAAAGATGATCAGTTGCGCCAATGACTGCGCATGGGCCGGTAACGCCATCGCGGACTGCAACTCTTCGGCGCTCATGCTCCCATCGCGGTTGCGGTCGATGAGGTCGTAGAGCCGCGTCTTGAGCGGGCCGGTATCCGCCATGTCCGCCAAGGCGCCGTGGTGTTCGATTTGCTCTGCACTTAAACGGTTGGCCGCACGCAAGAAGGAGGCAAGGGCCTGGCGCGGCGTGTCGTAGTTGAAGATCACCTCAAAGCCATCCCATGACCAGGGACTGACCCAAGGAGTGACGCCGACTTCTTCGCAAACCCAACCGTCGAGCAGGTTACCGTCTGCGTCGTGAAGCAGGCCTTCCAGCCGATACCAGTTGCAGGCCTTGCGACCCGGCATCGCCGCTACCTGGATTTTTTTCTCAGAGGGAAACCCGTCGAGCAGGCTTTTGGGCACCCACAAATCAGCATCGCTGGGGGTGTTGGCCGCGTTCAGAGACGGTGGTTGTGTTGCACTGAAGTACGCTTGATGCGCCACCACGGCAGTGTCCTTGGCAAGTTTCAGCCAGGTTTTGCTGCTCGCCGGCAGTCGCCCCGCCCAGGCGCGGCAATCCTCGATGAAGGTTTCCACGTCATCGCCACTGAACACTTCCAGATGCAGTTTTTCTTCCGGGTAATCAGCAGTGCAGTCTTGATATAGGCCGATGTGACCGATCAAGTCGGCGGCCTTGATCGCGATGGGCGGTTGGAGGACAACGATGCGATCCGCTACCGGCTCGCGCTCGCCTTCCAGAGAGTCGGCGTGAACATACTGGTTTACGCGCTCCAATTTACGGAAGGCACCTTCACCGCTGACACAGACTTCCGTGCCCTGGGGCAAGCGCATAAGGACGTCGCTATTGGCACTCGCTGCGGCGCGGACATTCAGTGCACTGGCCCCGATCCGATACACGTCCTCGCCAAACGCGACCAGATATTCATAGGCCACATAACCTTGCAGGCGACCGTCGGCATCTTTCAACACGTCAGGGCCATCGGTGCCCTCCACCTTACGGTATTCCCCTTCCCCGCTGACCGTCACTTCCATGCCCCGAGGCAACAGGGCCAGGGCTTTGCCACGTCGCCTCTGGCCGAACACGCTCAGACCCTGCTGACCGGGATAATCGGGGTGGGTATCGCTTGCCGTGGCCTTGACCCGACGCGTTTGCGCCTCGGGCCAGAATCCCGGCCGTACGATGGCCGGATCCGCCTGGTACACCGCCCAGTCGCGCAAATGCATGTACAGGCTGTAGAACACCAGGCTTGGCGGGGTGTCTGGGCTGCCCTCGATTTTGGGCGCCTCAAGACGGTGGCGCACCAACACGAAGTTGCGTGAAAACGGCTTTTTCACCGTCAGTTGTTCAAAGAAGTAGGTCGTGCTGGGCGAGTGCTGATCGATGCGATAAGCCACCACTTCACCATCGGCCAGGCAATGCACGCCGGATTGATCCAGAGTCCCCGCAGTGCCACCGTCGAAATGCACGCCACCGTGCCACAGGCCATTGCGTCCCACGGGGTAGTAACCTGCTGCAGCCTTGGCCATTTGGGTCAGTTGCAGAAGCGGATGAGCTTTGTCCTTGAAGGGATGGCTCCAGTTCTTCAGTGGTAACGGTGTTGGCGCAGGCGCAGTTGAATGAGCAGAGCGGCTCTGCGCCGTGGGCGAGTCGGGCAAGTAGATCGGCGTGTGTCGAGCGGGAATGAAGAGCTCGAAAAACCGAGAAAACAAGTTGGCCATGGCGTAGTTCACTCCTGGTTTCGCAAGGGGATCAGCCAGAGAAACCCGTAAGCCCAGAGGGCACGGATTTATGCTCGGTCAGTTGAGGGGGCTGTGGCATTTCCAGCGACTGCCGGGAGGGCTCCAGGAATTGGAAATCTGCAGCCTTGATATTGAAGTCACCTTGGGTGCCAGCTTCGATCCCGCTTTGATTCAGGGTGATGTAACTACCACCTGCATTCAGGCTGATTTTCTTTTTCGCGACGATGCGGATTTCATCTTCAGCACTGATGATTTCCAAGCCATTGCGCGCCATCAGTTCCAACGTGTCGTTCTGTGCCTGAATACGCACAGGGCCGGCGTTGGCGATCAACTTGATCCCCAACTTGCGCACAAACAGACTGACGCCCTGCCCCACACCGATAAACAAGCGCTTGACCACACTGACATCCGCCTCAGCCCCGGCGTTGATCATCACGTTGCCCTGCGCAGCCAGTTGCAGGTGCTCCCCGCTGCTCAGGGCAATGCCCTGGGGAGCGCTGAGTAGAAGCACGGACGACTTGAGTCGTTCCAGGTCTTGCTTGAGTAAAGTCAACTGCGCCTGCACGTCCGCCGGATCGGCATTCGCCGCCAGAGCGTCAGTGGAGAGCGCGTCCAACTGCTCACTCGCTTGCTCCAAGCGGGCCATCGCCGCGCCCATTTCAAGCTGCTGCCCCTGCGCCTTACCCTGCTCATCCGCACTGATAAACACCCCCTTCCCACCCCGGATCGCGCCCCACCCATCCGTGCGCAACTCGAACCCTTCACCACGCTGTTGCCTGTGCGCATCCACCAGATGCCCCAGGTTCAACTGGCTCTTGCCGCTGTGTTCCGTGCTCAGCTTGATGTGCTCCTGCCCCCGCGTGTCGTCCATGCGCAGTTTGTTATTGGCCGGTGTGCGTAGCACGTTGCGTTTGTAGTTGCGCAGGGTCACGTGGTCGACGTGCTGGCTGTCGTGCAGGGCGTGGGCGATGTAGGGGCGGTCCGGGTCGCCTTGTTCGAAGGCGATGGCCACTTCGGTGCCGGGAATCAATGGCAGGTGCAGGCCGTGGGTGTCGCCTGCGTAGGGCCGGGCCAGTCGCAGCCACAGGCTTTCTTCGCCGGGTTTCCAGGTGTCGCGGTCGAACAGGAAGTTGACGCGGTAGCGGCCTTCCATGTCGATGTGGCCGTAAGGGTCGTGGGCCTGGGGGCTGGTGACGCGGGCCGGGACGGTGCCGGCGATTTGCGGTTTGGCGTGTGGGGCCGGGCGAAAGCACAGGGTTTCTGAATAGGGGATGGCCTCGAAGGCGGCTTCGAAGCTGCGGTCGCGCGCGGCCTGGGTGGTCAGGCGGGTGATGACTGCGCCGGTTTGGAATGCCTGGGGTGCGCCGCCGCTGATCCTGAGGACCTGGCCCGGCGCCAGGGTGGCGCTGCTGCTAAGGCCGCTCAGGCGGGTCTGCTGGTTCAGGTACTGCTCGTGGCGCAGGCGTGCGAAGAAGTAGCCGCTTTCGCATGGCAGGTCTTCGTCTTGATCGAGGCGGTTGCCGAGGACGCTGTAGGGTTCGGCGTAGTGGTAGGCATCGCCGTAGGCCCCGCCGCGGCTCTGCTCGATCCCGCCGTTCAGGTGGGCGCTGGCGTCGCGGTGGTGGTAGGCGCGTACGCTGACCTGTTGCTCGACGACCTGGTGGCTCGATTGCAAAGCCCATACGCCGTCCTGCCCGCTGCTGCCGAGCCCGGATTGCGGGCGGTATGGCAGTTCGACGTCGAATTGGTAACCGCGCTGGCTATCGAAAAACTCGACGACCTCTAGGCGCAGGCGTTCGTCGCTGGTGAAGCGATACCAGATGCCCACTTCGGCGAGCAGCCGGCTGATGAAAGCCAGGTCGCTTTCGCCGTATTGCATGACCTGTTCGCGCCGGGGGTAGTCGCGCTTGAGGGTGAACAGGAAGTCCTGGCCTTCGAAAGCGTGGCGGCAGCGCAGGATGTGTTCGACGATCTCGGGCACGGATTGGTGCTGGTAGATACGCAACTGTCGGCCACGTTCAAGCAGGGCCAGACGCGGTTGCAGGGTGATTGCATAGGTGGCCTGGTCGTTGGAGCCGGATTGGCGGGCGAAGGTGGTGACGACGCCGTGCAGGGTGCGCAGGGGTTTGATTTTGGGTGGCGACAAGCTCAGCAGCGGCAGTTTTTGTGGTGGGGCGTGCAGGCTGAAACTGGCTTGATGGCCGAGGATGGAGTCGGCGGCGAGGTCGAGGTCGGGGCTGGTGAATTCGATGCGGTACTTGAACGGCTGGCTCAGGCCCTCCTCTCCTGCAAAGGCCAGAACCTCAAGCGGCGCGGCAACATTGTTGACCCGTAATGTGTGTCGACTGTGATCAAAGAAGACACTCATCTCACGCCTCCATGATTGCGGTTTGCGGCGCAGCATCGTCGTCCGTGAAACTCAGGCAGATGCCCTGCTCTTCACTGAACTCAAGACTCACGCACTGGCACCGCTGCTGCGCCGCGCGCCGCTCCAGCAGTTGCTGGCTGAGAACAGGCAGGATTTGTTCGTTGAGCAGGCTGTCTATGTTGCGCGCGCCCATGTCCGGTAACAGGCAGGCGGCAACCAGGGCGTCGTGGAGTGAGTCGCCCAACCGGCAGTCGAGGCCATAGTGGAAACGCAACCGCTTGGCCACTTGGGCCAGTTTGAGCGCGACGATGCGCTTGAGTGCGTCGGCTTGCAGCGGTCGATAGATCAACGTCTGGAACCGTGCAAGCAAGGCCGGCTGGAAGTGTTCGCGCAGGATGGGCCGCAGTTGTTCGTGCAGCAGGCTGTCGGGGGCGTCGGGCTGGGCCTGCAAGCAGTCGTACAGCAGGTCGCTGCCGAGATTGGAGGTCATGAGGATGACGGTGTTGCGAAAGTCGATCTCGCGCCCTTCACCGTCTCGCATGAATCCACGATCAAACACTTGGTAAAACAGATTGAGCACGTCGCTGTGCGCCTTTTCGACCTCGTCCAACAGCACAACACTGTAGGGCCGCTGCCGCACGGCTTCGGTCAGCACACCGCCCTTGCCATAGCCGACGTAACCGGGCGGCGAGCCTTTGAGCTGGCTGACGGTGTGGGCTTCCTGGTACTCGGAAAAGTTCAGGGTGATCAGTGATTTTTCGCCGCCGAACAGGCTGTCTGCGAGGGCCAGGGCGGTCTCGGTCTTACCCACGCCGCTGGTGCCCACCAGCAGGAACACTCCCAGCGGTGCATGCTCGTTGGTCAGGCCGGTCTTGGCCGCGCGCAGCCGTTGTGCCAATGCGCTCAGCGCCGGAGCCTGGCCGATCACCCGCTGCCCCAACTGCTGCTCCAGCGCCAACAGGCTGCGGTGTTCGTCCTTGAGCAAGCTGCCCAGCGGAACGCCGGTCCAATCGGCAATCACGTGGGCCACGCTGCGTACGTCGACATCCAGTGACAGCAGCGGCTGCTCGCTTTGAATGGCATGGAGTTCCCGTTGTAGCCGTGCGCAGGTGCCCGGTTGTGGTGGCTGCATCCGGCGCGCACTCATCAGTTGTTCGGCCAACTGACGCTCTTGCCGGTATTGCTGCTCCAGTGCGCTTTGCTCGCGCTGCAAATCCGCGGATTGCACGTCGATCAGCCCCAGGCGCTCGCCAACGTCGCCGCCGCTGAGGGCCTGGTCTTGCTCCAATGCCTGACGCTCCAGTTCCAGCGCCGCTTGCCGCGCCTTCAGCCGGACCAGCGCTTGCGGCTCACAATCCAGGCTCATGCGCACGCGGGCACTGGCGGTGTCGAGCAGGTCGACCGCTTTGTCCGGCAGTTGGCGCCCGGTCAGGTAACGCCGTGACAGGCTGACTGCGGCTTGCACCGCCGCGTCCTGGATATGCACGCCATGGTGAGTGGCGTAGCGCGATTTCAGGCCGCGCAGCATCAGGCCGGCATTGGCGTCGTCCGGCTCGTCGACCTTGACCATTTGAAAACGTCTTTCGAGGGCCGCATCGCGCTCGAAGTACTGTTTGTACTCACTCCAGGTGGTCGCGGCGATGGTGCGCAACTCGCCACGGGCCAACGCGGGTTTAAGCAGGTTGGCGGCGTCGGCAGCGCCGGCCTGGTTGCCGGCGCCGATCAGGGTGTGGGCCTCGTCGATGAACAGCAGCACCGGGCTGTCGGCTTGTTGCACGGCATCGATCAGGCTTTTCAGGCGTTGCTCGAACTCGCCCTTGACGCCCGCACCCGCCTGCAACAAACCCAGGTCAAGAGTGCGTACGCAGACTGACTTGAGGCTGTCAGGCACCCGCCCCTGGGCAATGCTCAATGCCAGGCCTTCCACCAAGGCCGTTTTGCCGACGCCAGGCTCGCCCACCAGCAGCGGATTGTTTTTACGCCGACGGCTGAGGATGTCGATGACCTGGCGGATTTCATCGTCACGGCCAAACACCGGGTCGATCTCTCCTTGTGCGGCCTTGGCGGTGAGGTCTCTGGTGAACCTGTCCAACGTTGCCGACCGGGCATCATCACCCTTCGGTTCAATGGACTGCGGTTCGACAGTCTCTTGCAGCGCCGGACGCTCTTCGGAGACCTGGTCCAACAGCCCCATCAACCGCTGCAACTGTGCCTCACCGAGACTGAGCAATGGCCAGGCGGCTTCGCAGGCCAACAGGCCGGGCGTCTCCATCAGCGCGCCCAACAGATGCACCGAGCGCAGGCTGTCGTTGTTGTCGTCGAGCGAGGCGCGTAACCAGGCCTGCCTGATCAATTGCTGCAAGGGCGCGGACAACTGCGGCTTGCCCTGCACGCTGCGTGGCAGGCCGTCGAGGTGTTCAAGCAGGCCGTACCACAGTGCCTCCAGATTCCATTCGTAACGCCGCGCGATGACCGTGAGGTCGCCCTCCCCCTGGCCCAGCAGCTTGAGCAGCCAGTGTTCAATGGTGATTTGCGCGTGGCCGCTGCCCTGGCACAGGGACGCGGCCGCACTCAACGCCTGCGCGCAGAAAGGGTTGAGTCGACGAAGCAAACGGGTGGAGTTCTGGGCCATACGCAATACATCCTCGCCAAAGGGGCTGGGTCGTCAGGTTGAAACGCGATGTGTTTGGCTGAGCGCCCGCGAGCGGACGCTCAACCCAGCACACCGGCAAATCGCCTGGTGGTGCAGGTACATCACGCGCTCTGGCGTTCGCTCCAGGCATCGGAGTGGATGATGTTGCCGTCCTTGTAGGTCCAGGTGACCTTCTCGTAGCGCAGCTCAATCTGCTCCAAATGGTTGTGTTTCTCTTTGCTGGGGTCTTTGACGTCGTGCATTTTTGGCGCGACCTTCACCACCTTGACGTTCTCCAGCTTGGTGATGAAGTACTCGACTTCCTGCCCCGCATCGTCGATGCGATACCACTTGAACTCGGCGCTCTTGAGGGTTTGCCCGGTGGTGACAGCCTTATAGAGATACGGGCTGGAGGCATCGATTTCCTTGGAAAACAGGAATGGGGTGTGCACCCGCGTACCGGTCAACTTGCCGGTATTGTTGTCGGTCGGGATGTACAGGCTGTGGTCCTGGGCGACCACCTCGATGCTGCCTTCGCGCTTTTGCACGTCCACCGAGCCTTTGATCTCTGCGCCACCGTCGTCTTGAAGCCAGAGGTAAACGGGAATTGCCATGTGAAGCTCCTTTTCTTGGACATTAAACGTCGCGATGTGCGACGGGAGGTTGCCCGTCAGGTCCTGGAACAGCGCGTGAACACGCCCCTGCCTCAGGCACCAGACGGATGTCGACACGACGATTGGCTGCGCGCCCTTCTACCGTGTCGTTGCTTGCAATCGGTTGGCTGGCACCGAACCCCTGCACCGCGAAGCAGTTGTCGGGGATTGCGCTCATCTGCTGTATCCAGCCATGCACGGCAGCGGCCCGGGCGTAGGACAGCCGGCGGTTTTTCTCGGCGTCGCCGGTGGCATCGGTATGCCCCGCGATCACAATCAACTGGCCAGGCTGTGCCTGGATGCCGGCCAGCGCACGGATCAGCACCTTGGTCGAGCCCGGCTTGAGTCGGGCGCTGCCGCTGGCAAACAGCGAAAGACTGTCCAACCGCACCACACCCGCCGGTCCCGTGGGCAAAACCGTCGGTGGCGGCTCGACATGGGCGGCCAACACGGCGAGTAACGGGGCACGCAGATGCTCGCCGCGATACAGGCCCAGTCCCAAGGCCAGCGGTGCACCCTGTCGGTAGTAGGTATCCAGCCGTTGGGCGGCCTGGCGCAGTGCAGTGACGGCGTCTTCGTGCAGCAGGAACGCACGCTGTTCTCGGTGCGTCGGCGGCGGAATCGAGGTATAGCGACGCAGGTCATCACTGACCTGGCGCAGCAACAAGGTGTTCTGCCAGGCTGAGCTGGCCAGCGCGACCGCGCTGGCAGCTACCCACAACCACAAGGCCACGACGCTTGCCCGTTGCCGCGGGGTACGCGACGGATGGCGCTTGAGCACACCAAGCAACGCATCTGGAAAAGGTAATGTCGCCGTCGCATCGATCACGCGGCCATCGACCAACGCCACCTTGTGAGCAAGCCATTGACCCCACAGGTTGCCCTCCACCGCCCGGGGCAGCACCGAGACCATTTTGAACGCGCACACGCTGGCGACATCCGTGTCGTGATGAACGAGACAAGGCAACACCTTGTCCTGCAGCCAACCGGCGACACTCCCCAACTGAACGCAAGCGTGCAACCGTGCGGACTGCTCAGGCAGGTCGGCGGCTTGATGCTGCCACTCACTCAGCGTGGCGCACTGGTCTATATCGCGGACATAAGCCTCGGCCTTGCCGCCTTCCCAACTGAACCACGGCTCGGCGCCCTGCACGGTTTGCAGGTAACTCACCAGCAGCAATGGCAGCGCGATACCTCGCTTGCGTGCCAGGGTGGCCTGGTAACCGAGGGCTCGCACTCGACCGAGCAGCGCCGAGCTGTCGCTGTGTGCACCGGGGTTCACGACAAACATCACGCACAGCTGGGCGCCCCAGCCGGGCCGCAGAGCCAGGATGCCGTCGCAGATCAGCGGCAGTTGCCCAAGGCTGGGTACCCGCACGTAACAACCCGAGGGAGTCTCCCGCAGGCTCAACTGCTCAACGCACACCGGGCCAAAAAGCGCATCGAGGCCATCACCACAGACCAGTACCACCGGATGCCGGAAGGACGCCGCCGGCAAGGCGACGTTGCCACCCAGCTTCACCGATTCGCGCAACACGCATGCCCGGCGGTTCACGGCCACCCATGCCAACCCGATACCGCACAGCCCTAGGACAAGCCCGGCCGCCCGCACCCAGACGGTGAGTGGAATGATCGCCAGCAACGCAAGGAGCAGCCCTCCTGCCCACAGCACCAGCAGTCGATGAGAGGAGATCGTCATCGGGCCCTCACGCTTGATCAGGCAGGAGCAACGCAACCGCATCGCTCAACAGTTGATCCAACCCCCACCACGTTGCGGCCAGTACCACGGTGGCGGCCAGCACATGCATCAGCGGCGACTGCAACCAGCCCAAGCCCGAGATGGCGCCGCTACGCGCCTGGGTGACAAGGCTCTGGTTGAGCCTCAAGGGCGGCACATGGGCGTTGAGCGCGTGCAGCAAGCGTTGACGCTCAGGGTCGTTCAGGTCGCGGTAACGACCTTGAAAACCCAACATCAGCACGCGATGGAACACCGTCAGGACCTGCCGGTCCGGTGCCGGTTCGCGTAACACTGCCTGCATGTCCTCGTACAGGAACTCGCCAGCCTGATGGTGGTTGAAAAACTTGGCCTGAAGGGGTTTTGCCCACGCGGCCTGATCGTTCTTACTCCCATACGTCAGCACCGTCTCATCCAGCAACGCGCATTGCGCATGGGAGATGTAATCGACTGCGCGCTTCGTCATGCCCGCCGACGCAAGCCGCTGTCGAACCTGCTCGACCTGCGCGACACATACTCCCCACAACTCCGGCAGGCCCTCGGATGCAACGCCCTGACGCAACTCAACCACCAGCAGGTAGGTGTCCTGCAGCAGCTCATCAACGTCCGCAGGTGGGGTGTCGTGACCGTTTGAATTGATCTGGTTCATGCGCGCAGCACCGCAAACAGTTCGAGCCTGACGTCGACCAATGTGCTTGGGACGTAGAACGCACAGACTCCTGCGTCCAGTACCGCCTGGCCCTTGGGATGGCTGAAATCAAGCACGAAATACTGGTTTTCCAGGCGCAGCGGAATCGCTGCCGGCACATGGCTGAGGGCCCGCAATGGCACGCCGTCGAGCGCCGCGTTGATCAGGTAGTCGACCGCGTCCGGCGTGCCCACCTTGCAGAGCTGCGCAAACTGATCCTGCAACTGCGCCGCGGACAGACGGCTGCGCACCGACAGATAGAAATCCGCACCGTCACGCTCACGCAGGCGGGGATCATGCAGTTGCACCTGCCAACGATTGGCGCCCTGTGCCTCCAACTCCAGGGCAACGACCCGCGATGGCAGGCTGGCTTCCAGCAACAGCGAAATAGTGTTCATCAGCGGTGCGAACACCGCTTCCAGGTTGCCGTGTTGATACGCGGGCACTTTGTCGATTTCGTGTTCCAATGAGAACGTCAACAGGCTGCCGGCGAGTTTGATCAGTTCCTGGTAGACCTGTTCGGGATGACGCGCCGGAAAACTCCGCAGATCGGCCAGGACCGGTTGGTAGGTGTTCAACGCATTGAGCAACCAGAACAGCGAGACATCGGCCACGGCAAAATCGGCCATGCGCTGATTGCTCTCGCGCCGCATGCCCATGAGCCGTTGCCGCTTGGCCGCCAATTGGGTCAACAGGTTATCCAACTGGCTCAACAAACCCGGATGCGCTGCAAAGCTGAGCAGCGGCGGCACGTAGACCGGGTCAAGGCTCCAGGCACCCTGCCCGTCACGGACCAGCCGCGCAACGGGACAGGTCACGTAGTCCGCGTTGTCGTCACTGTGCAAACGCAGGCTCAGCGCGTGCTCCAGCACCGCGATGGATTGCCGTTCATCGCTGTAGACATCCTGGACCTCGCGCCAGTCCTGGCGATAACGGATCGGCCGGTCGCTGTTGCCGCCGTCAAACAGACAGTTGTTGCCATTGGCCTGCTCCAGCGGCAATGCCACATGCACCAGCGTAGCTTGGACCTCATCGGCCAAGCCCAAGGCAGGTGGCAGGCGGTCGACGCAATCGGTGTCGATCCACGTCCCGTCGGGTAGGCATACACACAACTGGGTGGCCTTGAGTTTGCCCAGGCGCAAGGCTTCCAAATCAAACCCGACGGCCTGGACGCCCCAAGGGTGCGCCAGGCTCAGATGAGCGAGCTGTACGTTGGCCCAGGCCTCCCAACGCGTTTGTTGCTGGAATTGCTGCGCCGACAGCAATACGCCGCAAGCCCACAGAGGGCGATCGATCTTCATGGCATCGTTTCCCTACGATTGACTCAAGCCTTGGCCTTGGGCATTTGCGAAACCAGCGACAAGTTCACATCCATGCCCTCCACCTGGAAATGCGGCACGGCGTACAACTTGACGCGGAAGAAGCCCGGGTTGTCTTCGATGTCTTCCACCGTCACCTTCGCATCGCGCAGCGGGTGTGAAGCCTGCAAGTCATCGCCAGGGTCGGTCATTTCAGTCACGAGCCCGCCAATCCACTTGTTGAGCTCCAGTTCCAGCAAGCGCCGGTCTTTGGTAGTGCCGATGTTTTCGCGCTGGATCAACTTCAGGTAATGGGCGATGCGTGACAGTAGAAAGATGTAGGGCAGGCGCGCGTTGATACGACTGTTCGCCGTGGCATCCGGGGTGTCGTAGAGGGCAGGTTTCTGCGCGGAGTTGGCGGAGAAGAAACACGCATAGTCGCGATTCTTGTAGTAGGAAAGTGGGATGAAACCGAGGTTGGCAAATTCGAATTCGCGGGTTTCCGGGATCATGACTTCCGAGGGAATCTTCACCTGGTTGCCAGTGCCCAGGTCGTACAAGTGGATGGGTAACTCGGTCACCGCACCACCGGACTGCGGTCCACGGATCTGCACACACCAGCCATTGGCGATAAAGCTCTTGACCATATTGGCGGCAAACGCGAAGGAGGCGTTGGTCCACAAATACTTGTGGTGGTCCGGGCCTTTGACGCTTTCGATGTAATTGAAACTGCGCACGGGAAGGGTGTCGGGACCATAGGGCAGACGCCCCAGCACACGCGGCATCGTCAGGCCGATGTAGCGCGCATCGTCACTGTCCCGGAACGACTTCCACTTGATGTATTCGGCGCGGTCGAAGTAGTTGCCGATGTCCTTGATCGCGGCCACTTCCTCCATGGATGCCTTGCCAAAGAATGCAGGCCCGACGGAACCCACAAACGGCATGTGGGCAGCCGCGGCCACTTTGGAAATGTTACGCAACAGGGCAATGTCCTGTGGGCTGCGGTCGAACTCGTAACTGGAGATAGCGGCAGCGATTGGCTCACCGCCGGGGGTGTCGTATTCCTGGGTGTAGGTATGCAGGTAGAGACCGCTCTGGGCGATTTCCGGCGCGTCTTCAAAATCCTGCACCAGATGGTCTTTGCTGATGTCCAGCAGCTCGATACGCACGTTTTGGCGGAAATCCGTCTGGTCGATCAGCGATTTCACCCCACGCCAGGTCGACTCGACGCGCTGGAAGTCCGGGTGGTGCATGATCGCATCCAGTTGACGGCTTATCTGCCGATCCAACGAGGCGATATGCTCATCCAACAGCACCTTATCCAGGCGTTCGACCTTATGGGCTGACTGTTTCAATAACTGCAGGAACACATTGACCGCGGCGGTAACCCGCTCATCGGCAGACACATCGGAAAGTGCCTCGGTATTTTGAAACACCTCGAGCCCGCCTAACTCCGCCACGGGACTCAAGTTAATTTTGCTGAACAGTGTGGCGTAGACTCCACTGTTGTTTTCCGACAGTACGGTGCTGCCATGGGATTGCGAACCGGATTGTTCTACGGACATGCTCAAAACTCCTTTTTCAAATCCATGGACATCAATTAGTTTTAGGCGCCAACGCGGCCAATTCGGTACGAAGTTCAGCGCTTAACGCGTCGTCCTTGAGAATGCGCTCCAACTCATGTCGGAAGGTCGCGTTATCCAGCAAGTTGGATTTGAGATCGCGCAACAGATTGCGCATGGCCAGAAGTGCACGTAACTGCGGGACTTGCCGCGCAACCTGCTCCGGTTCGAAATCCTTCAGGCGTTGGAAGCTCAACTCGACAGTGGTGTCGCATGCGTCATCCGGCAAGGTGTTTTCCACCACCAGTTTCAGCCCCGGCGAGAACTCGCCGAGAACACTGTCAAAGTTGTTTTTATTGATATTGATCTTGCCCCGCTCCGAGAGTGGGCGTTGTTCCTTGCCGTTACTGTAGTCCCCCATCACCATTAACTTCAGGGGCAACTCGACTTTTTTCTGGGCGCCGCCGGTATGCAAGTCCAGTTTGATATTGACCCGCGCCTTGGGCACTTCATTCTGAAAACTATCTAGCGTCATAACTTCATCCCTTGCTGTATGGCAAAATAATAACCGGCCATCACTGGCGCGCTCTGTCGCCGCAAGAATGAAGTATCCCAGACATTTTTTACCAGCCCCCGAACTATGCGCGGGAACTTTCCACAAAGCTTTGAGGATGCATCCTACAAACCGCACAGATAAACTCTATTTCAACTTTTTATTTATTCATAAACAAAAAAATATGAAACAGCTGTCAGAAGAAGAGTAAATCCAGGGAAAACCCAAAACAAACCGATGAGGCAAGACCTATACAGACAGAGTGTTCCTAGCGTTAGAAATCACAACGCCTACAAACGCGAGAAAACCCAAGGCGAGGCATTCGATGAGAAGAACGCTTAAAAAGCGAGGCACGACTCACACCGCAACCGGCACATTAGCGTCCGGCTGCGGTCGGTTGAAATCGTAATAGTTGTAATAGGGTAAGTCGGGATCAGGCCTCCCGACTTTTCACCTTCAGATGCCGCGCGTACCAGGGCCGCTTTGGCACCCGC
This sequence comes from Pseudomonas sp. FP2335, assembly GCF_030687535.1. Classification (NCBI taxonomy): domain Bacteria; kingdom Pseudomonadati; phylum Pseudomonadota; class Gammaproteobacteria; order Pseudomonadales; family Pseudomonadaceae; genus Pseudomonas; species Pseudomonas sp. FP2335. The sequence continues at coordinate 2,404,406 of NZ_CP117437.1, read as the reverse complement.
TTGAACAATCCCTTCAGCGCGTCATCTTCTGCACCGAAAGTAATGCGCAATGCCAGCTTCATGGTCTCCGGGTCCATCTCCATCGACCGCCCCATCTGCAACCCCGGTGTGGTGCTGCAGCCGTGGGTGTCCGGGCCCAGCCAAGGGTCGCCGACTTCTACCCAACGCCCCTGGGCAAACCACGCTACGCCGTTGACCTCAAGCCGGCTGACCTCACCCGGATTGAAGCGCTCATGGGCACGGAACCAGTCCTCGATACGGTCGTCGATCCAGCCATGAAAATGCCAGAACACCGGGTTTACATGGGATGAGAACGGGTCGCCCAGAAAGTCGTTTTCCGCGGCATACCACCGCGCGGCGAAGTCCGAGGGATCGCGGGCGAAGGGCACCGGGCCACCGTTGGAGGGGTCGCGAGGCACGGAGGCCCAGCGCATGTGCAGCCAGTCGTGCAGCCCCAATTCCATCTCGGAACCGAGCTGGCCCAGGGTCAACTTGGCCAGGTAGCGCGGGTCGCGGTATTGGGACTCCCACACTTGAAAGTTGCTGTGGTAAGTCTCGGCCGCCTTGATGTCGCTGACCCACTGGGTGTAGTCAGGGTCATCCGGCGCCGACCAGGTGGGCGGCAAGGCAAAGCCATCGTGGTTGTCGAAGTAACGCACGAAACCCAGCCGATCACGCTCCAGTGCAGGCTGCGGTGCGGGGAATTCGGGCCACGAAGGCAAGTCTTGCATCGAACGCGCGGTGCCGAGCATATGGCGATGCATGAAGAAGAAATCGATCCCCGAACCGTTGCGGTCCTTGTGTTTGCCGCGCGCATCGCGCTCCTGGCCGCGGGGGCCGGGTTGCCAACCGATGCCGCGCAGGGCATCGCGCTTTTCTTCGGAGAGTTTGTGCCATTGGTCACGGGTCGCGTGCCAGAGCTGGTGGAATAACCGGTGTTCGGCGCTGATCAGCCAGGCCAGCAGGGTCGGATTGAGGCCGATGCGCTCGCGGGCTTCGGGAAACAGTTGCTTGTGCGCGATAAACCGGTTGTCGCGTTCGGTCAAGGCCAGGGGACGATCGAGGTTGAGAATCTGCCCACTGAGGGTGCCGCTGCCGGCGTTGCCAAACACGCCCCAGACTTCGTCGAGGGTCATTTTGAATTCGTAGGCGGGCACGCCACCGGGCGCGTCGCGGTCGATCAGGCGCCAGTAGAGCGTGGCGCCCTCCCCCGGCAGCAGGTCGCCGAGGACACGGTAACGCGGTTCGCCGGTGGCGCGCAGGTTGGCTGCGGTGTCGAGGTAGCCACGCAGGCCACGACCCCGTGGGGCGATGTCGAGCAACAGTTCCAGGCCCTGTAGCGGCAGGCCTTTGAGACCCGCGTCGCGACCTTCCAGGCGCAGGCTCCAAACACCGCGCAGGCTGTTCGCCAGGTGCTGGCCGGCAGTGTCGGCCAAGTCCACCGTGGCTTCGCCGGGAGTGATCGGGAATTCTTCTTCACGCGTCAGCTCGCGATGGGCATAGAAGGCCGCTGGCACAGCCGCGCCGGTCAGCGCCAGGCCTGCGATGAACCCACGTCGAGAGATCGTCATTGTCTACCTTAGGAAACGGCTTAATCAGAGCTAGAACGTTTGCAGGCCGGGGAAATTTACCGCACTTGGCGCACCGCCTAAATTTCTGCGTCCAGCGCTCGTCCTTCCTTGATAGCAAAGGCCTCAACTGACTGAGATGGCAATGACAAAACCACGTTCGAAAAAGGCGCTGTATATCGGCCTGCCACTGGCACTGGCCATCGGCGCCGCAGCCGGTTTCCTGGCCTGGGATCACTGGTTCAGGGGCAATGCGGGTTACCCGCTGGCAGTGATCAAGCAGGCCAATGAAATGCAGGATCGCCTGTTGTCGTTCGACAGCCATATCACCGTGCCCCTGGATTTTGGCGGTGTCGGCAGCGAGGCCGACAAGGACGGCAGCGGCCAGTTCGACCTGGCCAAGGCTGCCCGCGGACGCTTGTCGGGAGCGGCGCTGACGATTTTCGGCTGGCCGGAGATCTGGAACGGCGCCAACGCCCCGCACAAACCCACCGACGGTTTTGTCGAAGAAGCGCGCCACGAGCAGGAGGTGCGCTACAAAATCATCTCTGGCATGGTCCGCGACTTTCCCAACCAAGTGGGCATTGCCTACACCCCGGACGATTTCCGGCGCCTGCATGGCGAAGGCAAATTCGCGATCTTTATCAGCATGCTCAACGCCTACCCCCTGGGCAATGACCTGAATCAGCTGGACCTGTGGGCCGCACGTGGCATGCGCATGTTCGGCTTCAGCTATATCGGCAACAACGCGTGGTCCGACTCATCGCGCCCACTGCCGTTTTTCAATGACTCCACCGACGCCCTCGAAGGCCTGTCGCCGATTGGCCAGCAAGCCGTGCACCGCCTCAACGACCTGGGGGTGATCATCGACGTGTCGCAGATGTCGACCAAGGCGCTGGAGCAGGTGGCACAGCTGAGCCGCACGCCAATGGTCGCGTCCCACTCGGCGCCGCGAGCGTCGGTGGATATCGCGCGCAACCTCAGCGACAAGGAACTGCAACTGATCAAGAACAGCGGCGGCGTGGTGCAAGTCGTCGGGTTCTCGGCGTACCTGCGACCGCTGAGCCAGCCGACCCAGGACAAGCTCAACAGCCTGCGCGCACGTTTTGATCTGCCACCGCTGCCAAACCTCGCCATGGCGCTGATGCCCGGCGACGCAATCATCGCCGCCTGGCCCGAGCAGAAATTCGGCCAGTACGCCCAGGGCCTGTACGGCATTCTTGAGGAAGAACCCAAGGCCAGCCTCAAGGATTGGGGCGACGCCATCGACTACACGGTACGCAAGATCGGCATTGATCACGTCGGCATCTCGTCGGACTTCAACGACGGCGGCGGCATCGACGGCTGGGAGAACGTCGGCGAGGTGCGCAACGTCACCGCCGAGCTGATCCAGCGGGGCTACTCCGAAGCTGACATTGCCAAGCTGTGGGGTGGCAACTTCCTGCGCGTGTGGGACCAGGTACAAAAAGCCGCCAAGCCCTTGGCCAATCGCTAATCACCTAGAAGCACGTCCATGACCGACCGCCGTACATTTCTCAAGCAGGCCGGGCTATTCGCCGCCAGCCTGTCGCTGCTGCCCGAGGCGCTGGCCGTCACTGCCGCGCCTGCGGCGAAACATCCATGGACGGATCTCAAGCAACTGTTCAACCAGGACCCGAACTACCTGCACTTCTCCAACTTCCTCGTGGCGTCACACCCCAAACCGGTGCGCGACGCCATCGAGCGCTACCGCCTGCAGATCGACCGCAACCCCGGCCTGGCGATGGACTGGGGCCTGGAAGAAACCTGGAAGCGCGAAGGCCAGGTGCGCGAATGGGCCGGTCGTTATTTGCAGGCCGCACCCGCGCAGATCGCCCTTACCGGCAGCACGTCCGAGGGCCTGGCGATGATCTATGGCGGCATCCAGCTGCGCGCCGACCAAGAGATCCTCACCACCGTGCACGAGCATTACGCGACCCAGAACGTGCTGGATTTTCGCGTGCGCAAGCAAGGTACCCAGGTGCGCCGGTTCAAGCTGTTCGAGCACGCCAACCGCCTCTCGGCGGACGAAGTGCTCGGCAATATCCAGCGCAATATCCGCCCCAATACCCGCGTGCTGGGCATGACCTGGGTGCAGTCCGGCAGCGGCGTGAAGCTGCCCATCGGCGAGATCGGCCAACTGGTGACTGAACACAACCGCCACCGCGACGACCACGACCGCATTCTCTACGTGGTCGATGGCGTGCATGGCTTTGGCGTGGAAAACCTCGACTTCCCGGACATGCACTGCGACTTCTTTATCGCCGGCACCCACAAATGGATGTTCGGCCCGCGCGGTACCGGACTGGTCTGCGCCCGCGAGAGCGAAAACAAGTACATCACGCCGATGGTGCCGACCTTTTCCGAAGACACCAACTTCGCCACCACCATGACCCCTGGTGGCTTCCACGCATTCGAACACCGCTGGGCGGCGGATGAAGCCTTCAAGCTGCACCTGCAACTGGGCAAGGCGCAGGTACAGGCGCGTATCCATGCGCTCAATACCGAGCTTAAAGACCAACTGCTGAGCCTCCCGCAGATCGAACTGGTCACGCCGCGCAGCGCCGAACTGTCGGCTGGCTTCACCTTCTTCCGGGTCAAGGGCCAGGACAGCAGCGACATCGCCGACTACATGATGAAACAGCGTGTTGTCATCGATGCGGTGGACCGCGATGCCGGTCCGGTGATCCGCACCGCGCCCGGGCTGCTCAATTCCTCCGACGAGATCCAGCGTTTCATGGCCCTGCTGAGCCCACGGCTGTGACGTGCATTTTTCCTTTTGACCAGAGGCCCTCATGATGCGATCCCGATTCAACCCCCTGGCCGCCCTGACCCTGGCGGCCGCCTGCGGCGCCCTGCTGCCAGGCCTGGCCCAGGCTGCCACGCCGCAGCCGGGCAAAGTGTTCAAGGACTGCAAGGACTGCCCGGAAATGGTGGTGCTGCCCGCGGGCACGTTCACCATGGGCACGCCCGAGGATGAAGTCGGCCGCGAGCCTGACGAAGGCCCGATGCACACTGTGACCTTCGCCAAGCCCTTCGCCATGAGCCGCTTCCACATCACCGCCAGCGAGTGGGACAGCTACGTGCGCCAGACCGGGGTAAAAATCGCTGACGGCGACACCCGCCCCGGCCGCGAATGCATCGCCAGCAAACCGCGCTACCCGCAGGGCCCACGCCAACCGGCGGTATGCATGGACATGGACGACATCCAGAGGTACGTGAGCTGGCTGTCGAAAAAGACCGGCCAGCAGTACCACATGGTCAGCGAAGCCCAACGCGAATACGCCGCGCGGGCCGGCACCAAGGGGCCCTTCCCGTTCCCGTTTGACGAGGGCAAGGGTTACAGCATCGCCGGGCACGCCAACACCTACGGCCCGGCGGATGGCTACAGCTATTCCTCGCCGGTGGGCAGCTACGCGCCGAATGGGTTTGGCATGTATGACATGCACGGCAATGTCTACGAGCGGGTTGCCGACTGCTACCACGAGAACTACGCAGGTGCGCCGTCCGATGGCAGCGCCTGGACAGAACAGACCTGCGAGGCCTACGTCATTCGCGGCAATGATTGGGGCGAGGCGCCCGTGTTTTCGCGCTCGGGCAACCGCAACAATATCTACCCGCAGACGCGGGGGGACTGGATTGGTTTTCGGGTAGTGCGCGAACTCTGAAGCACTGAAGATTCAAATGTGTGCAGGCTTGTGTGGGAGCGGGCTTGCTCGCGAAAGCGATGTGTCAGTCACTATTTCCGGTGAATGACACACCGCTTTCGCGAGCAAGCCCGCTCCCACATTTTGAACTGTGCCCGCTTCAGATTTTTGCCAACAGCTCCAACCCTTCATGCAACGCCGGGAACAGGCTGTTGTTGAAGTTGTTCCAACGCAGCTCAAGGATGGTGTCCTCAGGCGAAATCTCGGTCTTCAAGACGTCGTGAAACACCTCCCCCGAATCAATGCCGTTATCCACGTAATGAAACGATGCGCCGGTCAGGTACAGCGGCTCCGACGGCGTGGTGGCCTTTGTCGCCCAATCCGTCACCGTCAGCCCGCGCGCGCCGTACAACGCATTCCACGTGGCATACGCGCCGCGGCGCTCGTACGGCGATTCGATGCGGGTAATACCGGGGTGAATGTTCATGATGCGCCGCGCAAATGGCGCACCCGGTCGCACCAGCTCATCCAGGATCACCAGCAAGCCATCGAGCACCACGATGTCAGCCTTCAATTCCACCAGCGTGTCATGCAAGCGCCGTTCGAAATCCTGCTTGCCGGCGATGTGTTCGGCGCTGCCCCGTGGCAAGCGGCGATAGGTGGACGGCACACTCAACAACAAGTCATTGACCAGCCGGCCCTGCACCCGCAGGTCCGCCGGGTACAGCCACTGGCGGCCAGGCTGGTAGGCAAAGCCGTAGTCCTTGACCAGTTGCTGGTCCCGCGGGTTCTGTTCGTCATCGTCGTACACCACGCCCACCAGGTTGTAGGCCTCGCCCAGCGGGGTGTCGTTCAACGAACCCACCAGAAACTCCAGCACCGATTTCATGTAGCGCTCGTGGTCCTTGTAGGCCACCGGCTGCCCGGCCTTGTCGGCGGCAGCATTTCTCAGGGACCACACGTACACCAGATTCTTCTTCGACATTGTTTCGCTCTCGCTGGATGGACTGCGCGCTGCGTGTTTACGCGTGCGCCTACATCACAAGAACGAACCAGCCCGCCGCCAATTTATCTGCCGCCGGCACCACCGGGCACATCGCGCTAAATACTCGCCACCACGCTTCGTTTGTCATGGGTAAGGGTCTGTGTGCCCAGCCCCTCTATTCACTCTCCGGGAAGTATTTATGACCGACCCCAAGCGCGGCGCCTTCAATGGTCTGCTCGCATTGCTCAGACCTTTTCGTACCCTGGTGACGGTGTCCGTCGCCCTGGGCATGGCAGGTGGCCTGGCCATCACCTTTTTGCTGGCCACCATCAACAACGCCCTGCACTCCTCCACCGGCATGACCCAAGGCGTGGTACTGACCTTTGCCGCCCTGTGCGTGCTGGCCCTGACCAGTTCGATCGTGTCCGACATCGGCACCAACTATGTCGGCCAACGCATCATCGCCGCGTTGCGCAAGGAACTGGGCGAGAAAGTGCTGTCGGCGCCGATCGAACAGATCGAGCGTTACCGCTCCCACCGCCTGATCCCGGTACTGACCCACGACGTCGACACCATCAGCGATTTCTCCTTTGCCTTCACCCCGCTGGCCATCGCCACCACCGTGACCCTGGGTTGCCTGGGCTACCTGGCGTACCTGTCGGTGCCGATGTTCCTGCTGATGATCGTCGCCATCGCCATCGGTTGCAGCGTGCAGTTCATCGCCGGCGCCAAGGGCATTCGCGGCTTTGACGAGGCCCGTGACCTCGAAGACGAACTGCAACGCTACTATTCGGCAATCGCCTCGGGCGCCAAGGAGCTGCGCATCCACCGGCCACGGCGCTATCGCATGAACACCCATCGCATCCAGGAAACCGCCGACCAGATCAGCGACATCCAGGTGCGCTCGGTGAACATCTATATCGTCGCCAAGACCTTCGGCTCGATGCTGTTCTTCGTGGTCATCGGCCTGGCCCTGGCGATGCAGGCCTACAGCCCCAATCCGGACCCGGCGGTGATCACCGGTTTCGTACTGGTGCTGCTGTACATGAAAGGCCCGCTGGAGCACGTGGTGGGTTACCTGCCGATCATCGGCAAGGCGCGTATCGCGTTTGCGCGCATCAGCGAACTGGCCGAGCGGTTCTCATCCCCCGAGCCGCACTTGTTGATGGACGCCAGCGAGGCGCCCCACCCGGTGGTCACCAGCCTGGAATTGCGCGACGTGAGCTACAGCCCGCCGCCGGTGGAAGGCAGCCAGCCGTTCCACCTGGGGCCGATCAACCTGAGCATCAAGCAGGGCGACATCGTGTTTATCGTCGGCGAAAACGGCTGCGGCAAGACCACCCTGATCAAGCTGTTGCTGGGTCTGTACCCACCCCAGTCCGGAGAAATCCGCCTCAACGGCGACACCGTCACCGACCCGGTGCGCGATGACTATCGCCAGTTGTTCACCACCGTATTTGCCGACTATTACCTGTTCGATGACCTGGTACAGGGCAGCGCCACGCAGTCGCTGGACAGCGCGACCAAGTACCTCGAGCGCCTGGAGATTGCGCACAAGGTCAGCGTCAAGGACGGCGTGTTCAGCACCACCGACCTGTCCACCGGCCAGCGCAAGCGCCTGGCCCTGGTCAACGCCTGGCTCGAAGAGCGCCCGGTGCTGGTGTTCGACGAATGGGCCGCCGACCAGGACCCGGTCTTTCGCAAGATTTTCTATACCGAGCTGCTGCCGGACCTCAAGCGCCTGGGCAAGACCATCATCGTGATCAGCCACGACGACCGCTATTTCGACATCGCCGACCAGTTGGTGCGCCTGCGTGCGGGCAAGGTCGTGCATGAATTGGAACCGGCATGAAAAAAACTTTCCGGTTTTTTCAAGTAGGAACGTCTCACTAGTGGTAATGAGAACCAGACTCAATAAACATCTATAATCTGCCCACTAAAACATAGAAGAGAAAGTATTCATGTCAGTACGACTCGGTCTGAGCCCCCTGAGCAAAGCGCTATCGATGCGACGGGCACTGAACTTCAACCTGTTGCCCGGCGCGCTGGCGCTGGCCGTGTCGCTGCCGATTGCCGGCTATGTACAGGCACAGGAACTTGAGATCGACGTGCCGGCCCAGTCCCTGGGTAGCGCACTGCAAGCGTTCGGCCGCCAGTCCAACCTGCAAGTGCTGTACAGCCCGACGGATGTGGAAGGCAAGCGCAGCAACGCCGTCAAAGGCAAATTCGACCCGGACCGCGCCCTCAGCACCCTGCTCAAAGGCACCGGCGTCGGGTATGGCCTGCAAGGCAACACCATCAGTATCAGCAGCCACGCAGGTTCCGGCCTGGAACTGGGCGCGACCCAAGTGACGGCCAACCAACTCGGCACGGTGACCGAAGGCACCGGTTCCTACACCCCGGGCACCATCGCCACCGCCACGCGCCTGGTGCTGACGCCACGGGAAACGCCGCAATCGATCTCGGTGGTCACGCGCCAGGCCATGGATGACTTCGGCCTGAACTCGATTGACGACGTGATGCGCCACACCCCCGGCATTACCGTGTCGACCTATGACAGTGAGCGTACCAACTATTTCTCGCGCGGCTTTTCCATCAATACCTTCCAATACGACGGTATTCCAACCCTGCGCGACGCCCAATACTCGGCTGGCCAGACGCTGACCGACATGGCCATCTATGACCGCATAGAAGTGCTCAAGGGCGCTACCGGTTTGTTGACCGGGGCTGGCGGTGTAGGCGGCACGCTCAATTTGATCCGCAAGAAGCCGACGTCCGAGTTCCAAGGTAGCGTCGAATTGGGCGCCGGGTCTTGGGACAACTACCGCTCCCAGATCGACGTAAGCGGCCCGCTGACTGAAACTGGAAATATTCGTGGTCGAGCGGTTGCGTCATATCAAGACAAGCACTCGTTCCTCGACCACTACTCGCGCAAGACCAGTGTTTTCTACGGAATTCTTGAAGCCGACCTGGACGAGGACACCCTGCTGACCGTAGGCGCCGACTACCAGGACAGCGACCCGAAAGGTTCCAGTTGGACCGGCAGCCGCATGATCTTCGACGCAGAAGGCAAGGAGCTGGACTTGCCACGCTCGTTCAACAACGGCCCGAAATGGGGTTCGTGGGCGCAGTACAGCCGTACAGCCTTCGCCACTCTGGAACATAGCTTCGCCAATGGCTGGGTCGCCAAAGGCCAATACAACCACCAGATCAACGGCTACCATGCACCGCTAGGCGCCCTCTCTCAGGACTCCGGCAACCAGAGCTCGCTGTTTGCAAAAAAACACACTGGCGAAACCACCGGAGACAGCCTTGACGCCTACGCCACGGGGCCTTTTGAACTGTTTGGTCGTGAGCACGAGTTGGTGGTGGGCCAATCCATTTCGACCAGCAAATGGACGGGCAAGAGCTACAACGCCGTCTTTGCTCCCGGCACCAACTCTGCTGACTTCTATAACTGGGACGGCGACATTCCGGAGCCAGAGTGGGTTCAATATCGCAAACTCGACCAGAGCACTCGCCAGACCGGCACTTACCTCACCAGCCGCTTCAGCCTGACCGACGAAATGCACCTGCTGCTCGGCGCGCGCCTGGCCAACTACGAAGTCACCGGCACCAGCAAGTCCAAGGAGAGCGGTAAAGTCGTGCCTTATGCCGGCCTGACATACGACCTCAACGATAACTTTACCGCCTACACCAGCTTCACTGAGATCTTCCAGCCGCAGACCGACTACTTCGACCGCGAAGACAAAATGCTTGAGCCGGACGAAGGTAAGAACTACGAGATCGGCCTCAAGGGTGAATTCTTCAATGGACGTTTGAATTCCAGCCTCGCGTATTTCGAAGTCCACGAAGAAAACCGTCCGGAACTCGACAGCGAGCACAACTCAGTTCCCGGCAACGATACGGCCTACTACGGCATCAAATCCAAGACCAAGGGCTACGAAGCAGAAATCTCCGGCGAAATCGCCACCGGCTGGCAGTTGCAGGCGGGCTACACCCACAAGGTTGCCCGCGACGACAGCGGCGTGAAGGTTTCCACCTGGGAACCGGAAGACCAGGTCAACTTCTACACCACCTACAAACTCACCGGCCCGCTGGACAAGCTCACCATCGGCGGTGGCGCACGCTGGCAGAGCGAAGGTTGGAAGTCGATCCGCAACTCCGGCCTGCGCCGCTCCGAAGTCCTCACCCAAGACCCGTACTGGCTGGTGGACCTGATGGCGCGCTACCAGATCACCAAGAACCTGTCGGCTACCCTCAACGTCAACAACGTGTTCGACAAGAACTACTACACCAACATTGGTTTCTATGACTCCGCCTACCCTGGCGACCCGCGCAACATGATGGTCACCACCCGCTACAACTTCTAAACCCGGCGCCAAAACAAAAGCCCCGCATCGCGAGATACGGGGCTTTTTTTGTCACCCTGAAATTGCAATCCGTAGTGAGCGGGCTTGCCCCGCGCCGGGGGGGGCGAAGCCGCCCCAACCCCAGGCACCTGGGTCTGTCTGAAACACCGCGCAGGACCGTTTTGGGGTGGCTTCGCCACCCAGCGCGGGCAAGCCCGCTCACTACAATGACGGTTTATGTCAGAGCCGCCGCCAAGGCCCCGCATCGCGAGATACGGGGCTTTTTTTTGTCACCCTGAAATTGCAATCTGTAGTGAGCGGGCTTGCCCCGCGCCGGGGGGCGAAGCCGCCCCAAACCCAGACACCTGGGTCTGTCTGAAACACCGCGCAGGACCGTTTTGGGGCGGCTTCGCCACCCAGCGCGGGGCAAGCCCGCTCACTACAATGACGGTTTATGCCAGGGCCGCCACCAGGCTTTTGATGAACTCAGCGTTATCAACAATCCGATGGTGAGTCGTGTCGATCACCACCGAGCGCTCGATCCCCGCCTGCCCAATCACCTCGCGCAAACCACTTTCGATCAGCGCCTGGTGCATCCCCGCCTCGCTACGTGCCGCCCACCAGCAACTGACCGGCGCCTTGATCGCGCGGAAGTCGGTGGCCTGCAAACGCTCATCGAGGATCTGCTTGATCGCCCACGAACGCTCGGTTTCACCGCCACTTTGCAGTTCGGCCTTGAGCGCCTGGAAGCTGGCGCCCAGCGTCGCATCCGCCCAATCGCACAGGTGCTGCCACTGTTGCTCCTCATTGCAATGAGCCTGCTGCGCCTGGCGCCATTGCGCCTGGACCTGCCCGGCATGCGCGGGGAACATCACCTCCAACATCTGCGCCCGGCGTTCAACCGCACTCAGTTGCGGCTGCGACGGTGCAGCGCCCTGCTCCCAGAACGCGGTAAACCGTGCCGGCGGTGGCGCGTCGATCCAGCCGACAAACTCCACCGTGCGCCCGGCCTGCTCCAGCAGGTACGTCACTTCCATCGCCAGGTTCCCACCCAGCGACCAGCCCGCCAGTCTGAAGGCGCCCTGAGGCTGCGCGCTCAACAGTTGCTGGGCGTAGTCCTCGACCATCTGCGTCCAACCCGGCACTGCACCGTCCTCTGCCACCAGCGCCCGGCAAATAATCCCGAACACCGGCCGCTGTTCACGCAATGCCAAAGCAATTGGCTTGTAGCAATGCACCGAGCCGAAACTTGGGTGGAACAAGTACAGCGGCGTGCCTTGGGTCTGGCTGTTGAGCGGCACAATCAATGAACTTGGTGCATCACCCTCGATACAACGGGCTTGCCCGGCCACCGTGGGGTTGAGCATCAACTGATTGACGGCCAGCACCGCGCCGCAGAGCCGATTGATCCGCTCCTTGAGCATCAGCACCAACAACGAATGGCCGCCCAATTCAAAGAAATTGTCGTGCAAACCAACGCGCTCAACCTCGAGCACCTCGGCCCAAATCGACGCAATCTGCTGCTGCAACGCCGTTTGCGGCGCAGCGAATTCACCCCCCCGGCCATGGGCATCCGGCTTGGGCAGCGCCTTGCGGTCCAGCTTGCCGTTGGGGCTCAGCGGCATCTGCTCGAGCACCACCCACTGCGCCGGCACCATGTAATCCGGCAAGTGCCGGGCCAGGTGCGCGCTGACGTGCGCACGCCACTCCGCGTCGGCCGCGTGCAGCACCACATAGCCCACCAGCTGTTTGCTATCGATCACCAGCACCGTGGCTTCGCGCACCAACGGATGCTCCAGCAGGCGCGCTTCGATTTCACCCAACTCAATACGCAGGCCGCGCAACTTGACCTGATGATCGAGGCGCCCGAGGTACTCAATCACCCCGTCGGCACGTTGGCGAACGCGGTCGCCGGTGCGGTACAAGCGTGCGCCGCGCTGGAATGGGCACGGCACGAAGCGCTCGGCCGTCAAGGCCGGACGCCGGTGATAACTGCGCGCCAGGCCTTCACCGCCCAGGTACAACTCACCGGCAACCCCGACCGGCACCGGCAGCAACTGCGCATCCAGCACATGGGTACGCAGGTTGGCGATGGGTTCACCGATCGGCACGGTATCGCTGCCTTCATCGGTGCAAGTCCAATGCGTCACGTCAATCGCCGCTTCCGTCGGGCCATACAGGTTATACAGCCCGGCCTGAGGCAACTTGGCAAAGACCTGCTGCTGGGCATCCACCGGCAGCGCTTCGCCACTGCACACAATGCGTTGCAGGCTATGACAGGTCGATACCGCCGGGTCTTGCAGGAACGCCTGCAACATTGACGGCACAAAGTGCAGCGTAGTGACCTGCTCGGCGTTGATCAGGCTGACCAGCCTGGCCGGATCGCGATGATCACCCGGCGCTGCCACCACCAGGCGTGCGCCAGTCATCAACGGCCAGAAGAACTCCCACACCGACACGTCAAAACTGAACGGGGTCTTTTGCAGCACCGTGTCTCGCGCATCCAGACCATAGGCCTGCTGCATCCAGCACAGGCGGTTGGTCAGTGCCGAATGTCGGTTGCCTGCGCCTTTGGGCTGGCCGGTGGAACCGGAGGTATAGATCACATAGGCGAGGTTTTCCGGATCGATAGCGATGCCTGGGTTGTGCTCGCCATACCCTTCGAACCACGACTCACCCAGCACCACGCTGTGCAACCCTGCTGGAATCGGCAGTTGTTCCAACACGTGCGCCTGGGTCAACAGCAGTGTCACGCCGCTGTCTTCAAGCATGTAGGCCAGGCGTTCGCGTGGATATTCCGGGTCAAGCGGCACATAGGCACCGCCCGCCTTGAAGATCGCCAGCAAGCCGACGACCATTTCGATGGAGCGCTCCACTGCCACGCCGACCAGCACGTCAGGGCCCACACCGGCTCTGATCAAACGATGGGCCAGGCGGTTGGCGCGACGGTTCAGCTCAGCGTAGCTCAGGCGTATTTCAGCAAATGCCAAGGCTGGCGCATCCGGCGTGCGTGCGGCCTGTTCTTCGATCAGCTGGTGCACACCGCGTTGCAGCGGGTAAACCTGGGCGGTGGCGTTCCAGTCGTGGACCACTGACTGCTGCTCGAGCGCATCCAGCAACGGTAACTGGCCGATGCGCTGTTGCCCATCACCGGCCATGCCTTCCAGCAGATTCAGCCAGTGCCGCGCCATGCGGGCCGGCGTGGCGGCGTCGAACAAGTCGCTGGCGTAGATCAGCGAAGCCAATAGCGCATCGCTCGACTCCTGGGTGCTCAGGCTCAGGTCGAACTGTGCGGTGCGGGTTTGCCATTCCAGGCCACTGACGTGCAGGCCCGGCAGTTGTTGCGCCGGCTCTGAGGTCTCGGTCTGGTGGTTGAACATCACCTGGAACAACGGGTTGAAACTCAGGTTACGCTCAGGGTGCAACGCTTCGACTAACTGTTCGAACGGCAAATCCTGGTGCGCCTGGGCTTCCAGCGCCCGTTGCTTGACCTGTTGCAGCAGCTGGCTGACGGTCAGTTGGCCGTCGATGTCGGCCTTGAGCACCTGGGTGTTGACGAAGAAGCCGATCAGCCGCTCGGTTTCCTCACGGTTACGGTTGGCAATCGGCACGCCGACGCGGATGTCCGACTGGCCGCTGTAGCGGTGCAACAGGGTCTGGAACGAGGCGAGCAGCAACATGAACAGCGTGACTTCTTCACGCTGCGCCACTTGCCGCAACGCCGCCAGCAAGCGCGGCGGCACACTGATGTCCAGGCTCGCACCGCGATGGCTTTGCAGGGTTGGGCGGCCGTGGTCCAGCGGCAGCTCCAGCACTGGTTGCTCGCCACCCAGGCGCTCGCGCCAGTAGTCGAGCTGGCGATGTTTTTCGCCGGCATCCATCCAGTCGCGCTGCCAGCTCGCGTAATCGGCGTATTGCAGCGCCAGTTCAGGCAGTTGCAGGTCCTGGCCGCGGCTGTAGGCCGCATACAGTTGCACCAGCTCATCGACCATCACCTGCATCGACCCGCCATCAGAGACAATGTGGTGCTGCACCAACACCAACACATGCTCGTCCTCGGCCAGGCGCAGCAGGTTGACGCGCATCAGCGGGCCGCGTTGCAGGTCAAACGGCTCGGCGATCAGTGCTTCGACCAGGGCCAGCACGTCACCCTCATCGACATCACGACACGAGATCTCGACCTCGGCATGCGCCGCAATCACCTGTACCGCGCGCTCGCCGTCCTGTTGCACATGGGTGCGCAGGCTTTCATGGCGGGCGACCAGGGTGTCGAAACTGCGCTGCAACGCAGCCGTGTCGAGGCGCCCCTTCAGGCGCAGGGTGCCGGGGATATGGTAAGCGGCGCTGTGTGGGTCCAGTTGCCAGAGGAACCACTGGCGCTCCTGGGCATACGACAACGGCAACGGTTGCTCACGCCCTACCGCCACCATCGGCGGCGCCAGTGGCTGTGTGTTCACGGCATCGGCCAGCACGCTGGCGACAAACCCTTGCAGGCGTGGCTGCTCGAACAGGCTGCGCAGCGGCACCTCACGCCCGAGCAGGTTACGCAGGCGTGAGATCACTTGCATCGCCAGCAACGAATGACCGCCCATCTCGAAGAAGTGGTCGTTCAGGCCGACGCGCTCGGCGCCGAGAATCTCGGCCCAGATCGCCGCGATGTGCTGCTCAAGCTCAGTAACCGGCGCTACCCAATCCTGTTGCGCCTGGCTGGTGTCCGGCTTGGGCAGGGCCTGGCGGTCCAGCTTGCCGTTCGGGTTGAGCGGCATGCGCTCGAGGAAGATCAGGTGCGCGGGCACCATGTAGTCCGGCAGTTGCTCGCGCAGCAGCGTTTTCAGGGCTTCAGCGTCCTGCTCGGCAGCGACCAGATAAGCCACCAGTTGATTGTCAGCCGCCAGCACCAGGGTTTCGCGCACACCGTCCTGCGCCAGCAACAGGGCTTCGATTTCCCCCAACTCGATACGGAAACCACGGATTTTCACCTGATGGTCCACACGGCCGACGTATTCGATTACACCATCGGCGCGATAACGCGCCAGGTCGCCGGTGCGGTACAGGCGGTCGCCGCCGAAGGGATCGGGGACGAAACGTTCAGCAGTCAGCAACGGCCGATTCAAGTAAGCACGGGCCAGGCCGCATTGGCTGCCGATGTACAACTCACCGACGGCGCCCAACGGTGCCAGATTCAAATCGCGATCCAACACGTACAGCGCACGCCCCGGCAACGAACGGCCAATCGGGCTGGCGGTGGCGCCGATGGTTTCTTCACCACGGGTGCAGTCCAGCACGCTCGACACCACCGTGGCCTCGGTCGGGCCGTAGGTATTCAACAAACGTACGTGGCCAAGGCCAGCCTTGAGCCACTGCGCCGGGCCGTCCAACGGCATCGCTTCGCCGCCGATATGGATCTGGCGCAACGCCCCATAAGAGCGCGGCCCCGCCGCCAGGCAATCGAGCAGGAACAGGTTCCAGTACGCCGTCGGCAAGTCCGCCAGGGTGATGCCTTGGCGGATGATCTCCGCGTACAGGCGGCCGCTGTCCCACAGCTCGGCACCGCGCAGAACCACAGTCGCGCCGTGGGTCAGCGCCGGGTAGAGCTGCTCGACGAAACCGTCGAAGTTCAGGGTGGCGAATTGCAGGACGCGATCGTCCTCGCTCAACCGCGAATAGCCGGCCGCAATCCCGGAAAACTCGGTCAACGCCGCATGGTTGATCGCCACGCCTTTAGGCTTGCCGGTGGAGCCCGAGGTGTAGATCACGTAGGCCAGGTTCTGCGGTTCAACTGCTACCTGCGGATTACCTTCGGCACACTGGTCCAGCGCCACCCGATCAATCGCAACGCTGCGCAGCCCTGCGGGCAACGGCATTGGTACGTGGGATTGGGTCAGCACCAGGCTCACGCCGCTGTCTTCCAACATGTGCAGCAGGCGTTCGCGCGGGTATTGCGGGTCCAGCGGCACGTAGGCGCCGCCCGCCTTGAGGGTCGCCAACAGGCTGACCACCATGGCGAACGAACGCTCCACCGCGACACCGACCAGGACCTCGGGGCCGACCCCCTCAGCGATCAGGTAATGCGCCAGCTGGTTAGCCTGGCGATTGAGCTCGGCGTAAGTCAGCGTCTGCTCATCCAGGCACAGGGCAATGGCGTCGGGACGGCGTTGCGCTTGCCGCTCGAACAGCCCGTGCACACCCAACGGGCTTTGGAATGCAGCAGCGCCGTTGTTCCATTGCACTTGCTCGACCCCGGCCAGCAGCGGCAACTCGCAGACACGTCTGTGCGCATCGGCGGCCACTGCGTGCAACAAGTGCTGCCAGTGCTGGGCCATGCGCGCGATGGTCGCGTCGGTAAACAGGTCGGTGGCGTAGGTCAGCGTGGCAAACAGGCCATCGGCCGAGGCTTGGGTGTCCAGGCTCAAGTCGAAATGCGCCGGATGGTTATTGGACTCCAGCCCTTCCAGGCGCAGGCCCGGCAGTTGTTCGCCACGCTGCACACGCAGCTCGGACTGGTGGTTGAACATCACCTGGAACAGCGGGTTGTGGCTCAGGCTGCGTTCCGGTTGCAGCGCTTCCACCAACTGTTCGAACGGCAGGTCCTGATGCGCCTGGGCTTCCAGCGCACGGCGCTTGGTCTGTTGCAGCACCTGGGCAAAGCTCATTTGCCCGTCGATTTCAGCCTTGAGCACCTGGGTGTTGACGAAGAAGCCAATAAGACGCTCGGTTTCCACGCGGTTGCGGTTGGCAATCGGCACGCCGATGCGGATGTCCGACTGGCCGCTGTAGCGGTGCAACAGGGTCTGGAACGAGGCCAGCAACAGCATGAACAGCGTCACGCCTTCGCGTTGTGCCAAGGCCTTGAGGCCGGCGACCACATTCGCCTCCAGCGCCACATCCAGGCGTGCGCCGCGATAGCTCTGCACGGCCGGGCGTGGATGGTCCAGGGGCAACTCCAGCACCGGTTGCTCCGCGCCCAGCAGTTCGCGCCAGTAACTCAGCTGGCGCTGCTTTTCACCGGCGTCCATCCAGGCACGCTGCCACAGCGCGTAATCGGCGTATTGCAGTGGCATGGCGGGCAACTGCACGTCATGGCCCTGGCTATAGGCGGCATACAGTTGCACCAACTCATCGACCATCACCTGCATCGACCAGCCGTCCGAGACGATATGGTGCTGCACCAGCACCAGCACATGTTCCTGCGCGCTCAGTTGCAACAGCTTGACCCGCAGCAGCGGGCCCTGGCGCAGATCGAACGGGCGGGCGATTTCGGCTTCCACCAGCGCCTGCACCTGCTCGGCAGTCGGGTTATCGAGTGCCAGACTGTCGATGTGCAGGGTGGCCACCGGCAGCACGCGTTGCAGGGTGCGCTCGCCGGCGCTGACAAACACGGTGCGCAAGGTTTCATGACGGGCCAGCAGGCTGTCGAAGCTGCGTTGCAACGCCGAGCGGTCCAGCTCACCCGTCAGGCGCAAGGCATTAGGTACGTGATAGGCCGCGCTTTCAGGCTCCAACTGCCACAGGAACCACTGGCGTTCCTGGGCGTAAGACAGGCTCAGCGGTTGATCACGGTCCACGGCCAGCATCGCTGGAGCCAACGGCGCTTCATCGCTTTGCAGGGCCTGCAAGGCCAACACGAAACCTTCCAGTTGCGGTTGTTCGAACAGCGTACGCAGGGCGATTTCCCGCGCCAGCAGTTGGCGCACCCGCGAGATCACCTGCATCGCCAGCAGCGAATGCCCGCCCAGCTCGAAGAAGTGATCGGTCAGGCCGACGCGCTCGGCGCCGAGCACATCGGCCCAGATCGCGGCGACTTGTTGCTGCAACGCGGTGACCGGTTCAACCCATATGCCCTGGGACTGCGCGGCGTCAGGTTGCGGCAAGCCCTTGCGGTCGAGTTTGCCGTTGGGGGTCAGGGGCATTTTGGCAAGGAACATGAAGTGCGCGGGCACCATGTAATCCGGCAGGTGGGTTTTCAGGGCGCGGCGCAGGGTTTCGCGGAACTCGGTTTCGTTGGCCAGCGGCGCATCAGCGGGCACGACGTAGGCCACCAGTTGCTTGCCGGTCGGGCTGTCTTGCGCGACGACGACGGTCTCGCCCACGCTGTCCTGTTCCCGCAGGCACGCTTCGATTTCCCCCAGTTCGATACGGAAGCCGCGGATTTTCACTTGGTGGTCGACGCGACCGAGGTAATCCACCACGCCGTCCGGGCGGCCACGGGTCAGGTCGCCACTGCGGTACACACGGCTGCCGGGTTTGCCGAACGGGTCCGGCACGAAGCGTTCGGCGGTGAGCGCTGGGCGTTCCAGGTAGCCCCGCGCAACGCCCTCGCCGCCCAGGTACAGCTCACCGGCCACGCCGATGGGTTGCAGGTTGAGTTGGGCATCCAATACGTAGCCACTGCGATTGCCCAGCAAGGTGCCAATCGGTGCGTAGACGGCGCCGCATGGATCGCCACGACGGGCCTTCCACAACAACGGTGTGACCACGGTTTCCGTCGGGCCATAACCATTGAACAGGTACGTCGGTTTCAGTGCACGCCAAGCCAGGTCGTAGCTGGCCTGCGCCACCGCATCCCCGCCAAAGCAGTAGACCCGCACCGCCGGTGGATTGCCGTCGCGCTCGGCATGTTCGGCCAGCTGTTGCAGGTACACCGGCGGGAACACCGCCATGGTCACGTTGTGGCGATGCATCTGCGCGTAGGTGTATTCCGGCAGCCACAAGCTGTCATCGCGGATCAGCACGCTGGCGCCGTTGATCAACGGGTGCATCCAGCCTTCGTGGGAGCCGTCGAAGGCGAAGGACATGAAGTGCAGTTCGCAATCGGCCGGACCGGTTTCGTAGCGCTCGCCAGTGGCGATGATGTGCGCCACCAATGGACCGTGGGAAACCGCCACGCCCTTGGGCATGCCGGTGGAGCCGGAGGTGTAGATCACGTAGGCAAGGTTGTCGCCGTCCAACGCCACCTCTGGCGCGGTCTCGGCATAGTCCTCGGTGCGATCGATCGCCAGCACCTCAAGGCCCTCGGCAATCGGCAGTTGCGGCACCGCACGGCTGTGGGTCAGCAGCAATTGCGCGCGGCTGTCTTGCATCATGTACAGCAGGCGATCACGCGGGTATTCGATGTCCAGCGGCACGTACACGCCGCCGGCTTTCATCACGCCGAGGAACGCCACCAGGCTTTCGGCACTGCGCGGCATGGCAATCGCCACTCGCACTTCGGGGCCGACGCCACGGGCGATCAGCGCGTGGGCCAGGCGGTTGGCCTGGCGATCCAGCTCGCCGTAGCTGAGGGTTTGCGTGTCGAACTTGACCGCCACCGCCTGCGGGTTTTCACGGGCGCGGTCGGCGAACAGTTCATGCACCAGACGAGCGCTTGAGAAGCCGGACTCACTGCGGTCCCACAGTTGCAGGATGTGCTGTTGCTCATCGGCATCCAGCAGGTTCAACTGCCCGATGTTCTGCTGCTGATCGGTAACCATCGCTTGCAGCAGGTTCTGCCAATGCCGCGCCATGCGCTCGATGGTGCTGGCTTCAAACAGATCGGTGCTGTAACCCAGGGATGCCCACAGGCCGTCGCGGCTGTCATGGGTGTCCAGGTCGAGGTCGAAGTGCGCGGTGCGCCGCTCCCAGGCCAGGTTTTCAATGCTCAGGTGCGCCAGCGCCAGCGGTTCACGCGGCCCGTCGGTCTGGTAGTTGAACATCACCTGGAACAGCGGGTTGAGGCTCAGGCTGCGCTCCGGTTGCAGCGCTTGCACCAGTTGTTCGAACGGCAGGTCCTGGTGGGCCTGGGCGTCCAGCGCCCGTTGCTTGACCTGCTGCAGCAGTTGGGCGACGGTGGTTTGCCCGTCGATGTCGGCCTTGAGCACCTGGGTGTTGACGAAGAAGCCGATCAGGCGCTCGGTCTCGACCCGGTTGCGGTTGGCGATGGGCACGCCGACACGGATGTCCTGCTGGCCGCTGTAGCGGTGCAACAGAGTCTGGAACGACGCCAGCAAGAGCATGAACATCGTCACGCCTTCGCGCTGCGCCAAGGCTTTCAGGTCTGCCGCCAGCGCCGCCGGCAACGGCACGTCGAGACGCGCACCGCGATGGCTTTGCTGGGCGGGGCGCTGGTGATCGAACGGCAATTCCAGCACCGGCTGCTCACCGCCCAGCAGGTCGCGCCAGTAGCTCAACTGGCGCTGTCTTTCGCCGGCTTCCATCCAGTCGCGTTGCCACAGCGCATAGTCGGCGTACTGGATCGGCATGGCCGGCAGTTGCGGCACATCACCGCGGCTGTAGGCGCTGTAGAGCTGCACCAGTTCATCGACCATCACCGCCATCGACGCGCCATCGGAGACGATATGGTGCTGCACCAACACCAGTACATGCTCATCGGCCGCCAGGCGCAGCAAGGTCACGCGCAACAGCGGGCCCTGTTGCAGGTTGAACGGGCGTGAGATTTCGGCGGCGACCCGCGCATGCAGGTCAGCCTCGTCGATGTCGGCCAGCTCGATGGGGAGCGCGACCTGAGTACCGATCACCTGCACCGCGCCCTCGCCTTCCTGCTGCACATAGGTGCGCAGGCTTTCGTGGCGCGCGATCAAGCTGTTGAAACTGCGCTGCAAGGCCTCACAGTCCAACTGGCCGGTCAGGCGCAAGGCACTGGGAATATGGTAAGCGGCGCTGTGTGGGTCCAGTTGCCAGAGGAACCACTGGCGTTCCTGGGCGTAAGACAACAGCAGCGGTTGCAGGCGATTGCGCGCTACCAGCGGTGGCGCCTGTTCGCGGCCTTCCAGCGCCTGCACTGCCGCCGCGAAACCGGCCAGCCTTGGTTGTTCGAACACCAGTTTCAACGGTACTTCCTGCGCCAGGACCTGACGCAGGCGCGAGACCACTTGCATCACCAGCAACGAATGACCGCCCATCTCGAAGAAGTGGTCGTTCAGGCCGACGCGCTCGGCGCCGAGAATCTCGGCCCAGATCGCCGCGATGTGTTGCTCCAGTTCAGTGACCGGCGCAACCCAATCCTGTTGCGCCTGGCTGGCGTCCGGCTTGGGCAGGGCCTGGCGGTCCAGCTTGCCGTTCGGGTTGAGCGGCATGCGCTCGAGGAAGATCAGGTGCGCGGGCACCATGTAGTCCGGCAGTTGCTCGCGCAGCAGCGCTTTCAGGGCTTCAGCGTCCTGTTCGGCAGCAACCAGATAAGCCACCAGTTGATTGTCAGCCGCCAGCACCAGGGTTTCGCGCACACCGTCCTGCGCCAGCAACAGGGCTTCGATTTCCCCCAGTTCGATACGGAAACCACGGATTTTCACCTGATGGTCCACACGGCCGACGTATTCGATCACGCCATCGGCGCGATAACGCGCCAGGTCGCCGGTGCGGTACAGGCGGTCGCCGCCGAAAGGATCGGGGACGAAACGTTCAGCAGTCAGCAACGGCCGATTCAAGTAAGCACGGGCCAGGCCGCATTGGCTGCCGATGTACAGCTCGCCGACGGCGCCCAACGGTGCCAGGTTGAGGTCACGGTCCAACACGTACAGCGCACGCCCCGGCAACGAACGGCCAATCGGGCTGGCGGTGGCGCCGATGGTTTCTTCACCACGGGTGCAGTCCAGCACGCTCGACACCACCGTGGCCTCGGTCGGGCCGTAGGTATTCAACAAACGTACGTGGCCAAGGCCAGCCTTGAGCCACTGCGCCGGGCCGTCCAACGGCATCGCTTCGCCGCCGATATGGATCTGGCGCAACGCCCCATAAGAGCGCGGCCCCGCCGCCAGGCAATCGAGCAGGAACAGGTTCCAGTACGCCGTCGGCAAGTCCGCCAGGGTGATGCCTTGGCGGATGATCTCCGCGTACAGGCGGCCGCTGTCCCACAGCTCGGCACCGCGCAGAACCACGGTCGCGCCGTGGGTCAGCGCCGGGTAGAGCTGCTCGACGAAACCGTCGAAGTTCAGGGTGGCGAATTGCAGGACGCGATCGTCCTCGCTCAACCGCGAATAGCCGGCCGCAATCCCGGAAAACTCGGTCAATGCCGCATGGTTGATCGCCACGCCTTTAGGCTTGCCGGTGGAGCCCGAGGTGTAGATCACGTAGGCCAGGTTCTGCGGGTCGACCGGCACCTGCGGATTGCTCTCGGCACAGCGCTGCAACGCGTCCTTGGCGCTGTCGATGTCGAGCCTCGCCACCTCGGCGGGCAACGGCAATGGCTGGGCGGATTGGCACACCACCAAACGCACATGGCTGTCTTCGAGCATGTGCAGCAGGCGGTCGCGCGGGTATTGCGGGTCCAGCGGCACGTAGGCGCCGCCCGCCTTGAGGATCGCCAACAGGCTGACCACCATGGCGAACGAACGCTCCACTGCCACGCCGACCATCACTTCCGGCCCGACGCCCTGGCCGATCAGGTAGTGGGCCAAGCGGTTGGCCTCACGGTTCAACTCGGCATAGGTCAGCGTTTGCTCATCCAGGCACAGGGCAATGGCGTCGGGACGTCGTTGCGCTTGCACCTCGAACAGGCCGTGCACACCCAGCGGGCTTTCGAAAGCTGCGCCACCGTTGTTCCAATCGTTCAGCAAGTCGCGCTGCTCGCCGTCGGCCAGCAACGTCAGTTGCGCCAGGCGGCTGCCCGCGCTGGCAACCATCGCGTGCAGCACGGTTTGCCAATGCTGCGCCATGCGCGCCACGGTGGCGGCTGCGAACAGGTCGGTGGCAAAGGTCCACGATGCCCACAAGCCCTGGTCGGTTTCTTCGGTGTCCAGGCTCAAGTCGAACTGCGCACTCTCGCTTGCCCACTCCAGGGAGGTCACGCCCAGCCCCGACAGTTGCTGCTCGCCCACGGCTGTGCGAGTTTGCGCCTGGTGGTTGAACATCACTTGGAACAGCGGGTTGTGACTCAGGCTGCGTTCCGGTTGCAGCGCTTCCACCAGTTGTTCGAACGGCAGGTCCTGGTGACTCTGGGCCTGCAACGTGCGCTCTTTGACCTGGGCCAGTAGTTGGCGGAAGGTCATCTGACCGTCGAGGTCGGCCTTGAGCACCTGGGTGTTGACGAAAAAGCCGATCAGGCGTTCGGTCTCAGCGCGGTTGCGGTTGGCAGTCGGCACGCCGATGCGGATGTCCGACTGGCCGCTGTAGCGGTACAGCAGGGTCTGGAACGACGCCAGCAACAGCATGAACAGAGTCACGCCTTCGCGCTGCGCCAAAGCCTTGAGCCCGGCGACCAGTGCAGGTTCCAGCGCCACATCCTGACGCGCGCCGCGATAACTCTGGCGCGCCGGGCGTGGGTGATCGAACGGCAACTCCAGCACCGGCTGGCTGCCACCGAGTTGTTCACGCCAGTAACTGAGCTGGCGCTCCTTCTCCCCCGCTTCCATCCAGCGGCGCTGCCACAGCGCGTAGTCGGCATATTGGATCGGCAGTGCCGCCAACTGGCAGTCCTGGCCGTTGCTGTAGGCGGCGTAGAGCTGCATCAGCTCTTGCACCATCACGCCCATCGACCAGCCGTCGGAGACGATATGGTGCTGCACCAACACCAGCACATGCTCGTCTTCGCCCAAGTTGAGCAGGTTTACGCGCAACAAGGCACCGTGCTGCAAATCGAAGGGCTCGGCGATGAGTGCCTGCACCCGCGCTTGCAACCCGTCTTCGGTAACCGTGCTTTCAATGATATCGACGACGGCGTGGGCCAGCACCACCTGGGAGCGGTTGTCACCCTCCAGATGCAGGCGCGTGCGCAGGCTTTCATGGCGTTCGAGCAGGCGATCAAAGCTGCGCTGCAAGGCGCTTTTATCCAGGCGCCCGCTCAGGCGCAGCACGCCGGGGATGTGATAGGCGGCGCTGTCCGGGTCCAGTTGCCAGAGGAACCATTGACGTTCCTGGGCGTAGGACAGCGGCAGTGGTTGACCGGCCTCGCGGGCCGGGGCAATCGGCAGTTGCCCGAAGCTCATGCCGCGGGTTTGCAAACGTTGGTAGAACTGCTGGCGTTGTTCCAGAGGCAGGCGAAGAAAGCGCGACACCAGGTCGATGTTAGGGTTGGAAAGCATGGTTCAAATCGCCTCTAGTTCGCTCAAAAAGTCACGAAGATCATCAAAGTCTTCCGCGCTGCCGGCACGGAAGGTGGCGGCGGCCTGGACGTAGGCGCGCAGCGTTTCGGTCTGGAACACCTCCACCAGCGGCACTTCCAGGCCCAGCTCGGCCTGGACCCGCGAGGTGATCTGGATGGCCAGTAACGAGTGGCCGCCGACCTCAAAGAAGTTGTCGTTCAAGCCCACTTGTTCCAGGCGCAGGACGTCGGCCCAGATGGCGGCGATCTGCTGCTCCAGCTCGGTTTCGGGGGCCACGTAGCTTTGCTGCAACTGGCTCGCGTCCGGTTCGGGCAGGCCCTTGCGGTCGAGTTTGCCGTTGGGGGTCAAGGGCATTTGCGCGAGGAACATGAAGTGCGCGGGCACCATGTAATCCGGCAGGCGGGCTTTCAGGGCGCGGCGCAGGGTGTCGCGGAACTCGGTTTCGCTGGCCAGGGCGGCATCAGCCGGGACGACGTAGGCCACCAGTTGCTTGCCGGTCGGGCCGTCCTGGGCCACCACTACGGTTTCGCCCACGCTGTCCTGTTCCCGCAGGCGCGCTTCGATTTCACCCAGTTCGATGCGAAAACCTCGGATTTTCACTTGATGGTCGACACGACCGAGGTAATCCACCACGCCGTCCGGGCGGCCACGGGTCAGGTCGCCACTGCGGTACACACGGCTGCCGGGTTTGCCGAACGGGTCCGGTACGAAGCGTTCGGCGGTCAGCGCCGGGCGCTCCAGATAGCCGCGGGCCACGCCCTCGCCGCCCAGGTACAACTCGCCGGCGACGCCGATGGGTTGCAGATTGAGCTGGGCGTCCAGCACGTAGCCGCTGCGGTTGCCCAACAGTGTGCCGATGGGTGCATAGACGGCACCGCAAGGGTCGCCTTTGCGCGCTTTCCACAACAGCGGTGTGACCACGGTTTCAGTCGGCCCGTAGCCGTTGAACAAATAAGTCGGCTTGAGCGCACGCCAGGCCAGGTCGTAGCTGGCCTGCGCCACTGCATCCCCGCCAAAGCAGTAGACCCGCACCGCCGGTGGATTGCCGTCGCGCTCGGCATGTTCGGCCAGCTGTTGCAGGTACACCGGCGGGAACACCGCCATGGTCACGTTGTGGCGATGCATCTGCGCGTAGGTGTAGTCCGGCAGCCACAGGCTGTCATCGCGGATCAGCACGCTGGCGCCGTTGATCAACGGGTGCATCCAGCCTTCGTGGGAGCCGTCGAAGGCGAAGGACATGAAGTGCAGTTCGCAATCGGCCGGACCGGTTTCGTAGCGCTCGCCAGTGGCGATGATGTGCGCCACCAATGGACCGTGGGAAACCGCCACGCCCTTGGGCATGCCGGTGGAGCCGGAGGTGTAGATCACGTAGGCAAGGTTGTCGCCGTCTAACGCCACCTCTGGCGCGGTCTCGGCATAGTCCTCGGTGCGATCGATTGCCAGCACCTCTAGGCCCTCGGCAATCGGCAGTTGCGGCACCGCACGGCTGTGGGTCAGCAGCAATTGCGCGCGGCTGTCTTGCATCATGTACAGCAGGCGATCACGCGGGTATTCGATGTCCAGCGGCACGTACACGCCGCCGGACTTCATCACGCCGAGGAACGCCACCAGGCTTTCGGCACTGCGCGGCATGGCAATCGCCACCCGCACTTCGGGGCCGACGCCACGGGCGATCAGCGCGTGGGCCAGGCGGTTGGCCTGGCGATCCAGCTCGCCGTAGCTGAGGGTTTGCGTGTCGAACTTGACCGCCACCGCCTGCGGGTTTTCACGGGCGCGGTCGGCGAACAGTTCATGCACCAGACGAGCGCTTGAGAAGCCGGACTCACTGCGGTCCCACAGTTGCAGGATGTGCTGTTGCTCATCGGCATCCAGCAGGTTCAACTGCCCGATGTTCTGCTGCTGATCGGCAACCATTGCTTGCAGCAGGTTCTGCCAATGCCGCGCCATGCGCTCGATGGTGCTGGCTTCAAACAGATCGGTGGCGTAACTCAAGGACGCTAGCAGGTGCGTCTGGGACTCTTCGATGTCCAGCGTCAGGTCGAACTGGGCGACCGCTTCATCCCAACCGACCGGGCTGATCGTCAACTCGCCCAGGCGCCGCAAGTGCTCGCCCGCGAGGCTGATGTGGTGGTTGAACGCCACTTGGAACAGCGGGCTCAGGCTCAGGCTGCGCTCCGGCTGCAGGGCTTGCACCAGTTGTTCGAACGGCAGGTCCTGGTGGGCCTGGGCTTCAAGGGCGCGCTGTTTGACCTGGGCGAGCAGTTCACGAACGCTGGTGTGCCCGTCGATCTCGGCCTTGAGCACCTGGGTGTTGACGAAGAAGCCGATCAGGCGCTCGGTCTCGACCCGGTTGCGGTTGGCGATGGGCACGCCGACACGGATGTCCTGCTGGCCGCTGTAGCGATGCAGCAGCACTTGGTAGGACGCCAGCAACAACATGAACAGCGTCACGCCTTCGCGTTGGGCCAGGGCCTTGAGACTGTCGAGCAGCGCCGCCGGCAACGGCACATTGAGCCGCGCACCGCGATGGGTCGGCACGGCCGGGCGCTGGTGGTCGAACGGCAGCTCGAGCACCGGCTGTTCGCCGCCGAGCCGTTCACGCCAGTAATCGAGCTGGCGGGCGTTCTCTCCCGCTTCCATCCATTGGCGCTGCCAGGCGGCGTAGTCGGCGTACTGGATCGCCAGCGCCGGCAGTTGCAGGGTTTGCCCCTGGCTGTAGGCGGCGTAGAGCTGGACCAGTTCGTCGACCAGCACGTGCATCGACCAGCCATCGGAGATGATGTGGTGCTGCACCAGCACCAACACATGCTCATCGGCTGACAGGCGCAGCAGGCTGACGCGCAGCAGCGGGCCCTGGCGCAGGTCGAACGGCTGGGTGATACAGGCTTCGACCAAGGCTTTCAGGCGCGTTTCATCGGCATCGACGACGCGCAGAGCGATGCGCGTTTCGGGGCTGATCACTTGTACCGTGCGCTCGGCGTCCTGCTGCAAGTGAGTGCGCAGGCTATCGTGGCGCGCCGCCAGGGTGTCGAAGGCGCGCTGCAGGGCCACCTGATCCAGCGGGCCCTTGAGGCGCAGGGCGCTGGGCACGTGATAGGCCGCGCTGTGGGGGTCGAGTTGCCAGAGGAACCACTGGCGTTCCTGGGCATAGGACAGGGCCAGCGGCCGCTCGCGTTCAACGCGTTGGATCGGCTTGTCTTCAACCCGCACGTCGGTCAGTGCGCGGACAAAATCCCCCAGCACCGGCTGATCGAACAGCGCCTTCAAGCCCACATCCAGCCCCAGGCCGTGGCGGATGCGCGAGACAGCCTGGGTCGCCAGCAGAGAATGCCCTCCCAGTTCGAAGAACTGATCGTTCAGGCCAACCCGCGCCACCCCGAGCACCTCGGCCCAGATCATGGCGACCTGTTGCTCCAGCTCCGTGTGCGGCGCGAGGTATTCACGCGCTTGCACCTCAACGTTCGGCAGAGCCTTGCGGTCCAGCTTGCCATTGGGGCTCAACGGCATGCGCTCAAGCGACAACCATTGCGCCGGGACCATATAGTCCGGCAGGTGCTCGGCCAAATGGGCGCCGAGCACTTCACGCCAATCCTCGGCGGCGGCATGCAGCACCACGTAGGCCACCAGAGACTGGCCGTCGACCGCCAGCACGGCGCTCTCGCGCACCGCGGTGTGTTCCAGCAGGCGCGCTTCGATCTCCCCCAACTCGATGCGTTGGCCACGCAGCTTGACTTGATGGTCGATGCGCCCGGCGTATTCAATCACGCCGTCGTCGCGATAGCGCGCCAGGTCGCCGGTGCGGTACAGGCGTTCCCCGCTGATGAAAGGATGGGCGATAAAACGCTCGGCGGTCAGCGCCGGGCGGCGGTGATAACCGCGGGCCAGGCCGACGCCGCCAAGGTACAACTCGCCCAGCACGCCCACCGGCACCGGCTCGAAGTTGTTGTCGAGGATGTAGCACCCGAGGTTGGCAATGGGACGGCCAATCGGCACGGCATCGCGGCCTTCGTCGATGCAGGTCCAGTGGGTCACGTCGATGGCCGCTTCGGTCGGGCCGTACAGGTTGTAGAGCCCGGCCTGCGGCAGCTTGGCGAAGACTTGCTGCTGGGCGTCCACCGGCAGCGCTTCACCGCTGCACACGATGCGGTGCAAGGTGTGACAGGTGGCAACGCTCGGTTCCTGCAAAAATGCCTGCAACATCGACGGCACAAAGTGCAGTGTGGTGATGTGCTCGGCGTTGATCAGGCTGACCAGCCTGGCCGGATCGCGATGATCACCGGGCGCGGCGACCACCAGGCGCGCGCCGGTCATCAGCGGCCAGAAGAATTCCCACACCGACACGTCGAAACTGAATGGGGTCTTTTGCAGCACGCTGTCGCTGACGTCCAGCGCGTAGGCTTGCTGCATCCAGTGCAGGCGGTTGGCAAGTGCCGAGTGGCGGTTGCCGGCACCTTTGGGTTGGCCGGTGGAGCCAGAGGTGTAGATCACGTAGGCGAGGTTGTCGCCGTCCAGCGCGATGCCGGGGTTGGCTTCGCTGTAGCCCTCGAACGTTGAATCGCCCAGCACCACGCGTTGTAAACCCTCGGGAATCGGCAGTTGCGCCACTAGATGCGCCTGGGTCAGCAGCAGTTTCACGCCGCTGTCGTCGAGCATGTAGGCCAGGCGTTCGCGTGGGTATTCCGGGTCCAGCGGCACGTAGGCGCCGCCGGCCTTGAGCACGGCGAGCAGGCCGACGACCATTTCAACCGAACGTTCCACCGCGAGGCCGACCAGCACATCCGGGCCGACACCGGCTTCGATCAAGCGGTGCGCCAGGCGGTTGGCGCGGCGGTTCAGTTCGGCGTAGGTCAGGCGCTGCTGCGCAAACACCAGTGCCGGGGCATCCGGTGTGAGGGCCGCTTGATCCTCGATCAGTTGATGCACGCAACGCTGCAACGGGTAGTCGCGGGCGGTGGCGTTCCAGTCGTGGAGCACCTGTTGGCGGACGGTGTCGGTCAGCGCCGGCAGATCCCCCAGGCGTTGCGGCGTGGCCTGGCTCAAGCCGTGCAGCAGGTGTTGGAAAGACTCGGCCAACTGGCGGATTTCGCCAGCGCCGAACAGTTGCCGATCAAAGCTGAATTCGAATTCAAGGACCGCACCCGCGCCCAACAGCACGGTAAGCGGATAATGCGTCTGCTCCAGGTTTTGCACATTGCTGAACCCAAGCCCGGCGGGCGCACCGTGGGCCAACGCCGCGGACACCGGATAGTTTTCCACCACCAACAGGGTGTCGAACAACGCCGCACCACCCGCCCCCGCCCAGCGCTGGATGTCGAACAGGGGCGTGTGTTCATGTTCACGCAGGCTCAGGTTGAGCGCCTGCAGCTGTTGCAACCAGTCGGCGACCC
Source organism: Pseudomonas sp. FP2335 (assembly GCF_030687535.1). Classification (NCBI taxonomy): domain Bacteria; kingdom Pseudomonadati; phylum Pseudomonadota; class Gammaproteobacteria; order Pseudomonadales; family Pseudomonadaceae; genus Pseudomonas; species Pseudomonas sp. FP2335. The sequence continues at coordinate 2,374,416 of NZ_CP117437.1, read as the reverse complement.
ACAGCTGCGGGCTCGGCGTAGCGATGACCGGCAAGGTGTTGATGAACAGGCCGACCTGTTGCTCTACCCCCGGCAAACCGGCCGGGCGCCCGGAAACGGTGGCACCAAAGGCCACGGTGTCCTGGCCGGTGTGGCGTTGCAGCAACAGCAGCCAGGCCGCTTGCACCAGGGTGTTGAGGGTGACTTTGTGCGCTTGGGCGAAGGCTTTCAGTTGCGCGGTCTGCGCCGGGCTCAGGGCCAGATGCTCACTGCCCTTGGCCGCTGCGGGCGCTGTCGAGACCCCACGCGCCAGTTGCGTCGGGGTGTGCAGCGCGGCCAGTTGGTCTTTCCAGAACGCTTCGCTGAGGGCCCCATCCTGCGCCTGCAACCAGCCGATGTAATCGCGGTAGTGCCCATGAAGCGCGGGCAATGGCTGGCCGGCGTAGTGCTGCAAGACTTCGCCGAACAACTGCGCACGGCTCCAGCCATCCAGCAGGATATGGTGGTTGGTGTAGATCAGATGGAAGCGGCCGGGGCCGGTACGCACCAGTTTCAGGCTGAGCAGCGGCGCCTGTTCCAGCACGAAACCCTCGGCGCGGGTCGCCTCGCTCAGTTCGTCCAGCGCGGCTGGCTGATCGGCGCGCGCCTGCCAGTCGTACTCGATGAACGGCAAGCCCACCTCGCGGTACACCGCTTGCAGGGGCTGGGTTTGCGCGTCCTGCCAGACAAAGCCGGTGCGCAGCATGTCATGCCGGGCCAGCACCTGTTGCCACGCCTGCTGGAAGCGCGGCACGTCCAGGCCCACAAGGTCGGCGCGCAGCTGACTGACGTAGATGTCGTCCTGGCCTTGTTGATACAGGCTGTGGAACAGCATGCCCTGCTGCATCGGCGACAATGGGTAGAGGTCTTGCACGCCCCGGGTGGGCAGCGCCAGCTCGTCCAGTTGCGGCTGGGTCAGGCGCGCCAGGGGCACATCGGCCGGGGTCAGGCCGCCGTGTTGCGGGTCGACGCAATGGGCAATCAACGCCAGCAGTTCCTGCCGGTAGTCGTCCGCCAGGCGCTGGATGGTCGAGCGCTGGAACATCTCGCGGCTGAAGCCCCAGTTCAGGCTCAGTTCACCGCCGTAGACCTGGCCTTCCAGGGTCAGCCAGTTGGCCAGCGGCGCTTCGTCGTCCTGGGCCTGGCCGCTGCCTTGCGTGGCCGGGACGAACAGCGCGGACTCGTCGAACTGGCGGTCGAACTGCCCCAGGTAGTTGAAGGTAATTCGCGGTGCCGCAAGGCCTGCCAGGGCTTCGCGCGACTCCACAGTGCCCAGATAGCGCAGCAGGCCATAGCCCAGGCCCTTGTCAGGCACGGCGCGCAGTTGCTCCTTGACCGACTTGATCGCGCTCGACAGCTCGCCTTCGGCCTGCAAGCGCACCGGGAACAGGCTGGTGAACCAGCCGACGGTGCGGGTCAGGTCAACGCCGTCGAACAGGTCTTCGCGGCCATGGCCTTCGAGTTGGATCAACGCGGCGTGCTGGCCGCTCCAACGCCCGACTACCCGCGCCAGCGCGGTCAGCAGCAGATCATTGACCTGGGTGCGATAGGCCGCCGGGGCGTCTTGCAGCAGTTGGCGGGTGTGTTCGCTGCTGAGACGGATTTCGAGCTTGTCGCCCAGGCGCTGTTGCAGGCCGCCCTGGGGGTTGTCGCACGGCAGCTCGGCATCGACCGTTTGCGCCTGCCAATACGCCAGTTGCGCGTCGAGGTGGTGTGCATGGGCCTGCAACCGCTGCGCCCAGGTCTGATAGGCGCTGGTTTTTGCCGGCAAGGCGGCTTGGCGGTAAGCCTGTTGCAGGTCTTCCAGCAGGACGCGCCACGACACCCCATCGATCACCAGGTGATGCACCACCAGCAGCAGGCGCTGGGTGCCATCGGCCAGCGTGACCAGCGCGGCGCGCAACAGCGGGCCATGTTGCAGGTCGAGGCTGCGTTGGGCGTCATTGCACAGGGCGGTGAGTTCAGCCTCGGTGTGCGCGTGACGTTGCCACAACGGCGCATCCGTCACGGGCTCGGCGTGGGCCTGCTGCCAAGCATCGGCCTGCTGGGTGAAGCGCAGGCGCAAGGCGTCGTGATGGTTGATCACCTGGATCAACGCCGCGCCAAGACGCGCAGGCTCCAAGGCCTCGCGCGGGGTCAGCAGCAGCGACTGGTTCCAATGCTGGCGCACCGGGATCGCCTGGGCGAAAAAGGCTTGCTGCACCGGGGTCAGGATCACATCGCCACTGACCGGACCTTGATCAATAAGCGTGGCCTGCTCGAAGCTCGCCACCAGCGCAAGCGTGCGCACGCTCTGGTACTGGAACAGGTCGCGCGGGCTGAAGCGCAGCCCCGCCTGCCTGGCGCGGCTGACCACTTGGATGGAGATGATCGAGTCGCCGCCGAGCTCGAAAAAATTGTCGTCCAGGCCGACCTGTTCGACGCCCAGCACATCAACCCAGATCGCCGCCAACGCCATTTGCAGGGAGGTTTGCGGGGCGCTGTAAGCCTGTTGCGGCGCGGTGTCCGGCAGCGGCAGCGCCTTGCGGTCGAGTTTGCCGTTGGCGGTCACCGGCAGTTTGGCCAGGGCCACGAAGTGGGTTGGCACCATGTATTCCGGCAGGCTGCCGAGCAGCCAGGCCTTGAGGTCGACGGGCTCGTCGTGTGCGTGGACGAGATAGGCGACCAATTGTTTGCCGCCCTGCACCAGCACCACCGCCTCGCGCACGGCGGGGTGCTGCATCAGGCGTGTCTCGATTTCACCGAGCTCAATACGCAAGCCACGCAGCTTGACCTGATGATCGAGGCGACCGAGGTATTCGATCACGCCGTCGGCGCGTTGGCGCACGCGGTCGCCAGTGCGGTACAGGCGCTCGCCGTCGGCGAACGGGCTCGGCACAAAGCGTTCGGCGGTCAACGCCGGGCGCCGGTGATAACTGCGCGCCAGGCCGGTGCCGCCCAGGTACAGCTCGCCGGACACGCCCGCCGGCACCGGATTGAGCTGGGCGTCGAGCACGTAGGTGGCGAGGTTGGCGATAGGCCGGCCGATGGGCACGCTGTCGGCGCCTTCATCGATGCAGGTCCAGTGGGTCACATCGATGGCGGCCTCGGTGGGACCGTACAGGTTGTAGAGCGCGGCCTGCGGCAGTTTGGCGAAGACCTGGGTTTGCGCATCCAGCGGCAAGGCTTCGCCACTGCACACGATGCGCTTGAGGCTGGCGCAGGCATGCACGCCCGGCTCGTGGATAAACGCCTGCAGCATCGAGGGCACAAAGTGCAACGTGGTGATGCCATGGCGGCCAATGGTCTCGATCAGCCGCGCCGGCTCGCGATGTTCGCCAGGGGCGGCGACCACCAGGCGCGCACCGGTCATCAGCGGCCAGAAGAACTCCCACACCGAGACGTCAAAGCTGAACGGGGTTTTCTGCAAGACCGCATCGCTGCCATCCAGTGCGTAGGCCTGCTGCATCCAGCACAGGCGGTTGACCAAAGCACGATGGCTGTTGCCGGCGCCCTTGGGCTTGCCGGTGGAGCCGGAGGTGTAGATCACGTAGGCGAGGTTGAGCGCCTGGACCTGCACCGCAGGGGATGCCGTGCTGTAGCCATCGAGTGCGCTGGCCGCCTGATCCAGGGCGATCACCTGCAGGCCCTCGGCCGGCAGTTGCGCGAGCAGGCGCTGCTGGCTGAGCAGCAGCGTGATGCCGCTGTCTTCGATCATGTAGGCCAGGCGTTCCCGGGGGTATTCCGGGTCCAGCGGGACGTAGGCGCCACCGGCCTTGAGAATCGCCAGCAGGCCGATGACCATTTCGATGGAGCGCTCAACGCAGATGCCCACCAGCACATCCGGGCCGACACCGCGTTCGCGCAACAGGTTGGCCAGTTGATTGGCGCGGGCGTCGAGTTGGGCGTAGGTCAGGCGGTTGTCGCCAAACACCAGCGCCGGTGCGTGCGGCGTGCGCTGCACCTGGTCTTCGATCAATTGATGAATGCCGCGCTCGGTCGGATAGGCCTCGGCGGTGTGGTTCCAGGCGTGGACCAACACCTGCTGGTCCTGCGCCGCGAGCATCGGCAACTCGCCGATGCGTTGCTGGCCATCGGCAATCATGGCGCGTAACAGGCTGATCCAGTGTTCGGCCATGCGCGCGATGGAGGGCGCGTCGAACAGGTCGTTGGCGTAGGTCAATGCGGCATGCAGGGTGCCGGATTTTTCGTAGGTATCGAGGGTCAGGTCGAACTGGGTGGTGCGGCCTTGCCACTCCACCAATGCCAGCTCCAGGCCCGAGGCGGTGCTGATGCTCGCGATGTCCGCCACCATCGGTTGGTGGTTGTACATCACCTGGAACAGCGGCGTGTGACTGAGGCTGCGCTCGACCTTGAGGGCTTCCACCAGGCGCTCGAAGGGCAGTTCCTGATGATCCTGGGCGCCCAGCGCGTGTTCCTTGATGGCTTGCAGCAACTCGCCGACGCGGGTTTGCCCGCTGAGTTCGGTGCGCAGCACCTGGGTGTTGACGAAGAAACCGATCAACCCTTCGACTTCGCTGCGGTTGCGGTTGGCGATAGGCACGCCGATGCGGATGTCGCCCTGGCCGGTGTAGCGATGCAGCAGCACGTTGAAGGCGCCCAGCAGCAACATGAACAGCGTGACGTTGTGCTGTTGCGCGCAACCGCGCAGTTGCGCGGCGAGCGTCGGTTCGATCGCAAAGTTATGCCGTGTGCCCTGGTAGCTGGGCATGGCCGGGCGCGGGCGGTCGGTGGGCAGTTCCAGCACCGGATGTTCATCGCCCAGGCGTGCCTGCCAGTACTCAAGCTGACGCGCCTGCTCCCCGGCTTCCAGCCAGCGGCGTTGCCACAGGGCGTAGTCGCTGTACTGGATCGGCAGTGGCGGCAGTTGCGGCGCTTCGTTGCGTTCATGGGCGTCGTAGAAACGGATGAATTCGTCGATCAGCACGTTCATCGACCAGCCGTCGGAGACGATGTGGTGCAAGGTCAGCAACAGCACATGCTCCTGCGCGTCGAGCTTGAGCAGTTGCACGCGCAGCAGCGGACCGTGCTCCAGGTCGAACGGCAGCAGTGATTGACGGGTCGCGGCGGCATTGACGGCCGGCTCGCGCTCGGCAGCGTCCAGGGCGCTCAAGTCGAGCTGCTCAATGACCAGCGAGGTCGGCGTGGCGATTTGCAGCAGTTGCTCATCGGCGCCGCGCTGGAACACCGTGCGCAACGTTTCATGCCGCACCACCAGGCTGGCGAACGCCTGCTCCAGGGCGCCGAGGTTCAGCGCGCCCTTGAGCCGCACCGCGCCTGGCAGGTTGTAGGCGCCGCTGGCCGGGTCCAACTGCCATAGAAACCACATGCGCTGCTGCGCGTAGGACAGCGCCTGACGATCCCCCGCCTCCACCCCTGCCGGAATCGGAAACCGGGAAAAATCCACGCCTTCTTTCTGCAAGGCTTGCAGGAACAGTTGGCGTTTTTCCAGGGGCAACCCGATAAACCGGCGAGCAAGTTTCAAGGAGTCTTCAGCGTTCATTTCTTGGAGTCCGGAGCAATAGGCGGGAAGCACAAAGGCACGTCGTCCCTATAAAACGAACCGGAGAGGGAAAAATTAGCGCGGGGTAAAAGGCGTGCTACCGAGTGTCATCAACGAACTGAAACACTAGGTTCGGCGCCAGATCATCGAACAATTGAAATCAGAAGACCTGATTCAGTGAACAACCGACTGAAACACAACGGCTACATTGGCTCCATCGAAGATGACCTGACACGCCAGGCATTGAACGAGTTTTTACAACATCACTGCGCACAGCCGCTCCCAACGATTGGCTGATCAGCCCAATCGCCGATACCCAAGCACCGCTGACCCCGCCACCACTGCCCCCGCCACCAACGCCACCCAGAATCCGCTGGTGGCGCCAAAGTGGTCGATCATCCAGCCGGAGCTGGCGGCACCGATGGCCACGCCGATGCTCAGGCCGGTGATCAGCCAGGTCATGCCTTCGGTCAGGCGGCTGGGTGAGACGATGCGCTCCACCAGGGCCATGGACACGATCAGGGTTGGCGCGAAGAACAGGCCGGAAATAAAGATCGTCACCGCCAGCCCCGGGATGTTGGTCACCAGCAACAGCGGCAAGGTGGTCAACGCCGTGGCCACGCCGCAATACAGGAACTGCCGGGGCAGCGGCGCCTTGAGCTTGAGCGTGCCAAAGACCAACCCGGCGAGGCACGAGCCGATGGCGTACACCGACAACACAATGCTCGCCGCCGCCGGCTGGCCCTGGTGCTGGGCGAAGGCCACGCTGACCACGTCCACCACGCCGACGATCACGCCCATGGCCAGCAGCAGGATCATCAGGATCAGCACGGATGGCGACGCGATCAACCAGCCGCTGTGGTGGTCGTGGTGCACATGCACGGGCGGTTCGGTTTCACGCTGCAACACAAAGGTGGTGACGCCCACCGCCAGCAACAGGGCGGCGACCAGCGGCCCGGCCTCCGGGAACAGCACTACGCTCAAGCCCACCGAAATCGGCGGGCCGATGATAAAGCACACCTCATCCAGCACCGATTCCAGGGCAAACGCGGTTTGCAGTTTGGGTTGCCCACGGTACAACTCGGTCCAGCGCGCCCGCACCATGGCGGACATGTTCGGCATGCAACCGGCCAGGGCGGCGAACAGGAACAACGTCCAGCCCGGCGCCTGCAATCGGGTACACAGCAGCACCATCAACAAGCCACCGCCGCCGATCAACGCGGCGATGGGCAGCACCCGGCCCTGGCCATAACGGTCCACCAACCGTGAAACCTGCGGTGCACAAAATGCCGTGGCCAACGCAAACACCGCCGCCACCGAGCCCGCCAGGCCATAGCCGCCATGCACTTGGGCGAGCATGGTGATCAGGCCGATGCCGGTCATCGACACCGGCATGCGCGCAAGCATGCCGGCCAGCACAAAAGCCCGCGCGCCTGGCACCTGGAATAACGCGGCATAGGGGTTTGCCATCTCTTCTTGACCTCTTCTTCTGCGCCTTGGGGTTTGCCATTTGAAGCGATCAAGGCAAAATACATACGATACGTATGTGACGAATCATGCTTAACATACGCACCGTATGTCAATCACTCACTTGCCCATAACGAGCCCCCCATGAGCCGAGCCCGTGCTGAAATGATCGAAGACACCCGCGCCCGGCTGATCGCCAGCGCGCGCCAGGCGTTTGCCACTCAAGGGTACGCCAACACCTCGATGGACGACTTTACCGCCCGCGCCGGTCTGACCCGCGGTGCCTTGTACCATCACTTCGGTGACAAGAAAGGTCTATTGGCTGCCGTGGTGGCGCAACTCGACAGCGAGATGGATGCGCGTTTGCAGCACATCACCGACCAGGCCCTGGACCCCTGGGTGGGCTTCTGTGAGCGCTGCCGGACGTATCTGGGCATGGCCCAGGACAGCGAGATCCAGCGCATCGTGTTGCAGGATGCCCCTGCCGTGCTGGGAGACACCGGCTCCCAGCAACACTGCGTGGCATCGCTGCGCCAACTGCTGGAAGGCTTGATGCAAGCCGGGGTGATCCACCCGGCCCCGAGCCAGGCATTGGCTCAGTTGATCAACGGCAGCCTGGTCAGCACCGCGCTGTGGATTGCCCGGAATGAACACCCGGACGCGCGGCTACAAGAAGGCTTGCTCGGTTTGGAGCTGCTGCTGGGCGGCCTTAAACTCACACCAACCGCGTGATCTGCTTGTGTCGCCATACCAGGCGGTAATACGTGACCTGCAACCCGAGCATCGCCAGGTAAGTCACCGGAAACGCCATCCACACGCCTTCCAGGCCGAAGTGCGCGTTGAACAGATAGGCCATCGGCAGCTCCACGCAGAGCACGCAGAAGATCGAGATCGCCACCGGCATCAGCACCACCCCGCTGGCCCGCATGATGCCGCCGACCACGGCCTGGAAGCCAAACACCAGGATGCTCCACAGCATGATATGCAGCAGGTGCTCGGCACTCACCCGCGCCGCGTCCTCGGTGATGAACAGGCCAAGCAACCAGTGCGACAGCAAGTAACCCAGCACGATCAAGCCACCAGTGAGGCAAGTATTGATCAGCAGCCCGGTGCGCAGGATCGGCCCGATACGCTCCAGCCGCCCCGCGCCAATCGCCTGGGCGCCGAGGATCGATGCAGTGATGGCAATCGACAGCGCCGGAAACTGTACGTAGTTGACGATCTGCGTCACCGCGCCATAGGCCGCGGTGGCCTGGGAGCCATGGCTGTTAACCAGGGCAAGGATGACCAATTCCGACAGCGACAACACCACCATCTGCAAGCCAGTGGGCAAACCGATGCGCAGGACTTTACCGAGGATCACGCGGTCCAGGCGCAGGGCCGCCAGCAGTTCACGGTCGGGGGCCATCACATGATTTTTATGGCGCAGGCGCAGGATCAGAAACAGCATGGCCGAAGCGTTACCCACCAGCCCGGCATACACCGCGCTCTGGATACCCATGGGCGGCAGGCCGATCCAGCCCCGGATCAGCGCCGGGGTCAGCAGCAGCCCGACCAGGGTCGAGACCATCAGCGCCAGCAAAGGTGACACCGTATCGCTGACACCGCGCAGCAGTTGGGTGTAGAGGATGAACACCAGCAGCAGCGGCATGATCAGCATCATCATCTGCGCATAGCCGACCGCATCGTCCAACACGTCAACCGGCGTGCCCAACGCCTGCAACGCCGGACGCGCAAACAAGCTGCCGAGCACCGCCGCGATCACCCCCACCAATGCGCCCAGGGTCAGGGTCGCGCCGGTGATCACCTTGACCAGCCCTGTCTCCTGCGCGCCCCACGCCTGGCCGATCAGCACCGAGGCGCCCGCCCCCAGGCCGATGACCAGGGCGATAAAGAAAAACACGATGGGAAACATCCCCGACACCGCCGCCAGCGCCTGGGTGCCGAGCATCTGCCCGACGTAGATGCCGTTGAGCGTGCCGGAAAAACTTTGCAGGAAGTTGGATAGCACCATCGGCGCCAGGAAGATCAGGTAGATCTGCCATAGCGGGCGTTGCATAGGGTTTTGCATGAAAAACGGAGCCTCGTGACACAAGCGCGATGCGAGCTTATACCGCAAATGGATCCAATCCAGTAACGAGGAATGCAGAACGCCGCAGCTTGCCGCCCTTCATCTGCCATGGTCAGGATGAAACGCTCCACCTCTACCAACAGTGCCGCCGCCTGCGCAGCCTCGCTAAAGCTCGACAGCCACGGGAGATTGGCAGTGCCTGGGCAATCTCCAGCCGAACACTCACGATCCATCAACACCAATCACCTGTGGGAGCGGGCTTGCTCGCGAAAACGGTGTATCAGTCAGCGGTTGCACCAGCTGACAGACCGCTTTCGCGAGCAAGCCCGCTACTACGCCCTAAAACGATGATCGGTCCGGGTTCCCGATAACAGCAGCGATGAGCCGGGCCACCGACTCATCGCTGTGCCTCAACCCGCTGACGATCAGCTTTTACCGAGCATGTGGTTGAGGTTGTCGATATCGAAGCGTTGGTCTTCTGCGCCCGGCTTGCCACTCTCCACTTTGATACCGATGTCCAGGTCTCGTAGCAGGCCTGGACGTTTGAGAAGCTCAGCAGCCAATTGGCGGGCTTCCTGACTGAACGTACGATTGGACGGGATAAGCCCTGCCGCTTCCTTCAACTCATTGACGTTGACGTACTTATCGTTGGCGCCAGCGGTGAATTGCCTGAAGTTGTCTTTAACGCCTTGCAGCAGGTCGTGATCACCCATATTGCGATACTTGTCCGACGAGAACTGCAAATTGCCCCTGGAGAAAGCGCCGTCCATTACGCCCATGCTGCTTTGATCAAGCTCCTTGAACAAGCCACCCCGCTCCAGCAGTTCATTGGCCAGATCTACCTCCTTCTGCGTGGCGGGCTGGCCATCCAGGCGATAACCGCTGGCAACGGCACTGAGGGACTTGTCGGTGATCATGCCCGGAGAATTCGGATCTTCAAAGGCACTGAAACGCGCCAGTATCTTGTTGCAGAACTCCTCCTTTGAGTCATTGGCATACGGACGATTCCCGGAATCTTGGGCCGGGCCGTTCCACTGGCTGCGATTGGCGTACTGGCCGTCCAAAGCCGGCAGTTGCGGGGAGGCTTGAAGGGCCAAGCGAAAGTTGAATTGACCGTCGGGCCGCTGCTGCAAGCCACTGCAGTGGTACTTGGGCGCTTCACGCAGCATTGGAGCTTCCCGTTGATCAAAATGCATGATCATAGCGTCCGCATCGCCCCGGCTGACTTGATTACTCAGCAGTTGGCTCACTTCAGGACGGCTGAGGAGCTCTCGGGCGAGGGAGGTCATCCGGTTGACGTAGTTATCCCCCATCGGCTGGCGGCCGGCCGCCCACTCAAGGTTTGGACGCGTGACAAAGTCGCTGCCGAACCTGCGGAAGTGATCGAAGTTGTGGGCGAACTCACGGGCCACTGATGAGTTGGGCACGTTCATATAGATGCTGGTAAGCGCAATTCCGGGCTGCTCACTACGCTGGATAAAACCGCCATTGAAAAGCGATTCCTGATGAAGACTTAAATGGTACATGGCACAACCTCAAATAGTGGAATCGATAACTGCCGACCCCCACTCGTTGGCGCGCACAGGATCGACCTCCTCTCTGTGGCAACTGGCTGTCGAATGGTTCCTGCAAGCACCCATGAGCTTGCCGATACCTCTCGGTTAACTTTCCTCGCTCCCCGCACGTTGCTTTCGCCGACAAATAACGACCTATCGCCATGAAACCTGCAAACTCCAGCGTCAGATCGGGGTAATTGGCAGTGCGCGCTTGTGAGCCGTCTTCATGTAAGCACCCTGCAGTATCCCCCTCACCCGCTCGCTCACCGGCTCGCCCATCAGGTACGCATCGATTTCCTCGTAGGTGCACCCGTAGGCGTGCTCATCCAACTTGCCAGGCACCAGCTCTTCAAGGTCAGCCGTGGGCTGTTTGTGCACCAGCCTGGCCGGTGCGCCAAGCGCCGTGGCCAGCAGGCGCACCTGGGTTTTGGTCAAGCCCGACAGTGGCGCCAGGTCGCACGCGCCGTCGCCGAATTTGGTGAAAAACCCCATCAACGCTTCGGCACCGTGGTCGGTGCCGACCACCAGGCCGTTGTGCAGGTTGGCCACGGCGTACTGCGCAATCATCCGTGCGCGCGCCTTGACGTTGCCTTTGATGAAGTCGATGTGGGCGGCGCTGGGTTCAGTGGCGCTCAGGCTGGCCATCAGGCCATCGACGCTGGCGGCGATGTTCAGGGTATCGACCTGGTCCGCAGTGATAAACGCCAGTGAGGCCTGGGCATCGGCTTCATCCGCCTGGCTTTTGTAAGGCAGGCGCATGGCAATAAAGCGTGCGTCGTAGTGCTCGGCGCGTAATTGCTCCACCGCCAGTTGGCACAGGCGGCCGGCAGTCAGGGAGTCAACACCACCGCTGATGCCCAGCACCAGGGCTTGGCAGCCGGACTGGCGCAAGGTGGTCTTGATGAAGTCGATGCGTCGTTGGATTTCCCCGGGCTCGCCACCCGCCACCAAGCGCCGATTGATGTTGAGTTCCTGCGCAATACGCTCTTGCATGTCACACCTCCACGCTACCTACGTTGAACACCTGTGCCGCGTACTGCAAAAACGAGGCGTCTTCGCAGACATTCTTGATCGGGTCATCGGAGAACTTCACCACTGGCTCGCCGTGCACCCGCACCAGTTTCATCACGATGCTCAGCGGTTCGACGCCTTCTACATCACACGCCAAGCTGGTGCCCATGCCGAAACCGAACCTGGCCTTGCCACGCACGTGGCGCAGGATCGGCAGGCATTTTTCGAAATTCAGGCCGTCGGAGAACATCAGGTCCTTGGTCATCGGGTCGATGCCCAGTTGTTTGTAGCGGGCCAATACTTTGTCGGCCCAGGCGATGGGGTCACCGGAGTCCTGGCGCAGGCCGTCGTAGAGCTTGGCGAAGTACAGGTCGAAGTCCTTGAGGAAAAAATCGGTGCTGATGCAGTCGGTCAAGGCAATGCCGAGGCGGCCACGGTACTCACGCACCCAGTTCTCCAACGCCGCATTCTGGCTCTCACGCAGGCGCCCCAGTTGCTGGTGCACCATCAGCCATTGGTGGGCCATGGTGCCGATCAGCGGCAAGTCGAATTCATAGGCCAGGTGCGCGTTGCTGGTGCCAACGAACTGGCCGGGGAAGTCGCGGCGCATGATGTCGACCACTTCGCGCTGGGCCTTGAACGACAGGCGCCGGCGGGTGGAGAAATCAGACACGCGCAGGTCGGCCAGTTCGTCGCGGCTGAGGTTTTTCTCCAGCCAGTCAAACTTCTGGTAGAGCTTGCGGGTGACGTCTTCGAGGCTCACGTCGGGGTACTTGTCGCGGTTGCGCAACTCGCTGACCAGCGCCAGCACCGGCTGTTCGAACATGATGCAGTGCAGCATCGGGCCGACCACGCGGATGTTCAGTTGGCCATCGACTTCACTGACATGGATATAGCGCAGGTTGAAACGGAACAGGCCGAGGAAACGCTCGTAATCCGGGGTGAGGTATTCGCGAAAACGCGGGTTGAACAGAAACCGCAACTCGCCTTCACGCATCTGCAGGCCAGCGAGTTTTTCCAGTTCGTCGCGCAGTTGCGGGATCAAGTGGCCGAGCTTTTCCTTGGAACGCACGATGAAGTTGTATTCCACATCGACGTTGGGGTGCTGGTGCAACACGGCCTGCATCATGGTGAAGGTGTAGTAGTCGGTATCGAGCAATCCCTGGATCACCGGGGATTCGTAGTCGTAGGCACTTTCCATGGTGGTTCTCCTTAACGCCTGGCCATCGCGGCCAGTTCTTCGCGGGTGCTGCTAATTACGGCACCGGCCTTGAGCAGATCGTTGACCGCCTGCACACCGCCCTCTTCGCTGATGCCTCGGCAGGCGGGCAGGTGCAGGACCACTTCCAGGCCGGCCTTGAGCAGTTGCAACGCGGTGGTCTTGACGCAGTAGTCCAGGGCCAGGCCGCCGACGAGCACGCGGCTCACGCCGTGGGCTTTGAGGTACTCGATGACGCCAGTGGACAGTTTGTCGTGCAGGTCATGAAAGCAGGCGCCGTAGGGGTGCAGGTCGGGTTCGACGCCTTTCCAGATGAAGTAGTCGTAGTCATACGGGGTGGGCAACTCGTCGAGCAAGGTGAAGCCTTCGGTGCCGGGTACGCAGTGGCTGACCCAGGTCACATCGGCATGGGCCAGGCCGGTGGGTTGCAGCATCTCGCTGTGTTGCGCCACCACCCACGGGGCGTGCGGGGTATGCGCATCCTTGCTGCCGACACGATGGCCGGCGAGGCTGGCCATGAAGTTGAGCTCGGCGCCGATCTGGTCGCCGCCGGCCACCGGCAGTTCGTTGGGGCACAGCGGCGTGAAGCTCTTCTGGGCATCGACGTCGAATGAAGCAATGGCGGTTTTCGCGAGGGTCATGGCGGTTCTCCTGTGGCCTGGAAACAAAAGTACACGTCATGTACTTTCATTGCAAGAAACATTTGTTTATCTATGCTGGACTCAGTACATGACATATCTGTTCGATCCGTTAGACTGTGCCCCGCCACTGTTCATAAGGATGTTCCATGTCACTCAGCGCCTACCTGCATACCATCGACCTGTGCGTGTTGTACTACTGCCGCGCCTCCGGTGAATTGAAGCTGCTGCTCAACAGGCGCGAAGCCGAACCGTTCGCCGGGCATTGGGCACTACCGGGTGTGGTGGTGAATGGCGGCGTGCAGGACCTGAGCCTCAACGATGCGCTAGAGCGGTTGCGCGCCAGTGACAAGGTGGGTTTTGAGCTGGCCTGGAGCGAACAGGTGGGCACCGTGGGGGATGCGTTCCGCGACCCGCGTTGCTGGTCGTCGTCCACCTACTACCTGGCGATCGTTGCGCAGGCGGTGGAATTGGGCGCGCATCAGGCCTGGTTTGGCCTGGATGCCGTCGCCGAGGGCGGCCTCAAGCTGCCGTTCGACCACAACCTGATCGTCGCGGCAGTGCAGGAACGGCTGTTGTCGAAGTCGTTGTACAGCAGCCTGCCGTTGATGTTCCTGGGCGACGAGTTCAGCGCACCGGAGGCGACCACGATATTCTCCGTGGTGCTGGCGCGGCCGGTGTTGAAGACCAGTATTCGCCAGCGCCTGATGAAGCTGACGGAGGCAGGGTATTTGCAGGAAACGGGGCGCAAGAAGCAGGGTGAAGGAGGAAGACCGCAGGCGACGATGGAAGTGTTGAAGCCAGGAGAGATCTACTTTTTCGACCGTAGCTTTGCGGACTGACGCGTTCTGCCGAACAACACAGCTCAACTGTGGGAGCGGGCTTGCCCGCGAAGGCGGTGACTCAGTCAACATCCCCAGCGACTGACACTCTGCCTTCGCGAGCAAGCGCCCCCCTACACAAGCCCTTCCCACACCCCGGTACGACGCTAATTCATCCAGTTGCCGCCGTCGACGTTGTAGGTCTGGGCCACCACATAGTCAGCGTCCTTTGATGCCAGGAACACCGCCATCCCGGTCAAATCCTGCGCCGTGCCCATCCGCCCAAACGGCACCTCTGCCCCCACCCGCCGCTTCTTCTCCCCCGGCGCCAGACCTTCATGCCGGGCGAACAGCGCATCCACCCCGTCCCAATGCTCGCCGTCCACGACCCCCGGCGCGATGGCATTGACGTTGATGCCCTGCTTGATCAGGTTCAACCCCGCCGACTGCGTGAGGCTGATCACCGCGGCCTTGGTCGCGCAGTACACCGCCACCAACGGCTCGCCACGGCGTCCGGCCTGGCTGGCCATGTTGATGATCTTGCCACCGTGGCCCTGGCGGACCATCTGCCGCGCTGCCGCCTGCAAGGTGAACAGCGTGCCGGCGACATTGATCGAGAACAGTCGCTCGTAGCTAGCGCGGCTGATGTCGACAATGGGCGCCAGGTCGAACAACGCGGCGTTGTTGATCAGAATATCCAGCTTGCCGGCCTCGGCCACCACGGCGGCAATCGCGTCGTCGATGGAGGTCTGGTTGGTGACATCCATTTCAACGGCATAGGCGTGTGGACCCAGCTCGGCGGCGGTCGCTTGCGCCTGTTGCAGGTTTATATCAGCGATGGCCACGCGGGCGCCCTCCGCGATATAGGCCTGGGCAAAGGCGCGGCCGATGCCGCGCGCCGAGCCGGTGATCAGCGCGCTTTTACCTTCCAGTCGTTTCATGGCTGCTCCTGTCAAAGTCATTTCGGATAACCCGCACGTTTCATCTCGCGTTCGGTGGTGGACTGGGCCTGAAGCAGCGCCTGGTCCACCGACATGCCGCCGGTCAGCGCCGCCGAGAACAGCTTGCCGACCGAGGTGCCGATGGCCTGGAACTCGGGGATGGTCACGTATTGGATGCCCACGTACGGCACCGGCTTGGCCGACGGGTGCGCGGGGTCGGCATGCTTCATCATTTCCAGGGTCACCTGGGCGAACGGCGCGGCCTTCAAGTAGGCGTCGTTGTAGGTGGACTGGCGGGTGCCTGGCGGGACGTTGGTGATGCCTTCTTTATCGGCGACCAATTGGACGTAGTCCTTGGAGGTGGCCCAGGTGATAAACGCTTTCGCCGCGTCCTTGTGCTTGGAAGTGGCCGGGATCGCCAGGGACCAGGCGTACAGCCACGAGGAGCCCTTGTCGGTGACTTCGGTCGGCGCGGCGGCGAAGCCTGTGCGGTCGGCGACCTTGCTTTGGCTCTTGTCGGTGGTGAAGGAGCCGGCGACGCTGGCGTCGACCCAGATCGCGCATTTGCCGCTGTTGAACAGTGCCAGGGTTTCGTTGAAACCGTTGCTGGACCCCCCCGGCGGGCCGTATTGCTTGAGGTTGTTGACGTAGAAATTGGCCGCCGCGGTCCACTCGGGGCTGGTCAGTTCGGGCTTCCACTGCTCATCGAACCAGCGCGCGCCGAAGGCATTGGCCATGGTGCTCAGCAGCGCGATGTTCTCGCCCCAACCGGCCTTGCCGCGCAGGCACAGGCCGTACTGATCCTTGTCCTTGGCAGTGAGCTTGGCGGCGAATTCGCCAAGCTGGGTCCAGGTCGGATGCGCGGGCATGCTCAGGCCAGCCTGCTCGAACAGGTCGGTACGGTAGTAGGTGACGGTGCTTTCGCCGTAGAACGGCAAGGCGTA
The DNA here is from genome assembly GCF_030687535.1 of Pseudomonas sp. FP2335. Taxonomy (NCBI): domain Bacteria; kingdom Pseudomonadati; phylum Pseudomonadota; class Gammaproteobacteria; order Pseudomonadales; family Pseudomonadaceae; genus Pseudomonas; species Pseudomonas sp. FP2335. The sequence goes on along the minus strand of NZ_CP117437.1, from coordinate 2,358,227 downwards.
AAGGGTGTTGTTGACCGACAGGCCCTGGCGCACCGAGGGGAAGATGTCGTCGGCGTCATAGCCGGCCGGCAGCCCGGTCAGCGGTTCCAGCCAGTGTTTGGCGCCCCACAGCGGGGTTTCGTAGGTGCCGATGGTCAGCACATCGAACTGCCCGCCCTGGGTCGCAATATCGGTGGTAAGGCGCTGGCGCAGCACGTTTTCTTCGAGCACTACCCAATTGAGCTTGATGTCCGGGTGCTGCGCTTCGAACACCTTGGACAGACGCTGCATGCGGATCATGTCGCTGTTGTTGACCGTGGCGATGGTCACGGTATCGGCGGCGTGACTGGCCATGGCCGAGGCCAGGCCGGACAGCAGGAACAATGCTTGCGTAAGCTTGAGCATGGCGGTTTCCACCTGTTGTTTTTGTTGTTGAGGGCCGATTACAGCAGCTTGGCCAAGCCCCCACAAACCCATGGCGGACGCGCGAGTGGTACTTTTTTAACCGTCACTCGCGGGTTAAAAAAGTATCAGTCCCGGGCAAAAACAGGGGTAGCGCGGCCACGCTCGAGGCGCGTATTTTGGAGCGATTCCAAGAATCATAAGAAGCCCCGCCATGCCTGCCAGCCGCGCCCAGCTGTTCGAGCACCGCCCCGCCGAACGTGAAGTGATCCTGCCCGAACCGGACCACTGCTTTCGCTGGTTCGAACACGACTACCCCTATGACCTGGCGCGCTGGAACCATCACCCCGAATTTGAAATCCACCTGATCCGCCAGGGCAGCGGCAAGTTGGTTGCGGGCGACTATATCGGTGCATTCAGCGCCGGCCATGTCGCCCTGATCGGCCCCGACCTGCCCCACGACTGGATTGGCGAACTGGCCCCCGGCGAACACCTGCACGGTCGCGATGTGGTGCTGCAGTTCGACGGCACCGCGCTCCTCGCCCTGCGCAAGACCCTACCGGAACTCGGCGACTTGCAGCCGCTGTTCGAGCACGCCCGACGCGGCCTGCAATTTCACGGCGACACCGCGCTGCGTGCGGCAGCCTTGATGGAAGACATCGGCCGCGCCCAGGGCCTGCAGCGGCTGATCCTGTTCCTGCAACTGCTCGACACCCTCAAGCACGCCCCGGCGCAGCACGTCCAGGCACTGGCCAGCCCGTGCTACGCGCCGACCCTGGATGCACGCAGCGCCGAGCGCATCAACAAGGCCTTCGATTACCTGATGCGCGAACTCACAGGTGACGTGCGCCTGTCGGAGATCGCCGCGCAACTGGAGATGAGCGAGCCGGGCTTCTCGCGCTTCTTCAAGCGCAACACCGGCCACGGTTTTATCGACCTGATGCGCAAGTTCCGCGTGCAACGCGCCTGCCGGTTGTTGCTGCAAAGCGAGATGTCGGTGGCGGCAATCTGCTTTGAAGTGGGCTACGCCAATCTGTCCAATTTCAACCGGCACTTTCGCATCGAGATGCAGCAGACGCCGAGCGAATACCGCCGGGAAACCGCGATGCATCTGTTCAATCGCCTCGACACAATGACACCCAGTCAATTCTGACCAAAAGGTCGATTAATCACGCTTTTTCCCTGCTTATTCAAGCCAATAGACAAAGTTGGTACAGCCTGTGCAAACGTTTGCGGGACGAACTTGCCAGCCAAGTTCACCACGACCCGAAGAATTGGGTTCAAACCGCGTACGAATAGGGATTTTCAATGCATTCCACTTCAAGGCACCCCTGCGCCCTTGGTGTTTCCCTGCTACTGGCTGTCGTTACGGGAGTACTCAGCGCACCCATTTTGGCGCAGGAAAACCCCGTCGATGACTCAGCACAGGGCGAAACCCTGAGCCCGGAAGCCAGCCCGACGAAAAAAGGCGCTTACCTGTCAGACTGGTTCAATCAGGACCTGACACTTATCGGCAGCAAAGACATCAGCTTCGGCCCCAAGCCGTCCGACGACATCTACCTGGAATACGAGTACTTCGGCCGCAAGGGGCCGTTCGAGCTGTATGGCTACATCGACGTGCCCAAGATCCTCGGCATCGGTAACAGCAATGACAAAGGCGCGTGGGACCATGGCTCGCCAGTGTTCATGGAGCACGAGCCGCGCATCTCCATCGACTACCTGGCGGGCCGCAGCCTGGCCATCGGGCCGTTCAAGGAATGGTATGTGGCGTTCGACTGGATCTACGACCACGGCAGCAACCAGGCCAACCGCGCCAACACGCTGTACAGCGGCCTGGGCACCGAAATCGAGACTCACTCGCGGGTCAACCTGTCGGCGAATTTCTACGGGCGTTATCAGTGGGAAAACTATGGTGCCAGCAATGAATACTCGTGGGACGGCTACCGTGCGCAAATGAAATACATCGTGCCCATCAGCAGCTTCGACAACGGTGCCTCGCTGACCTACATCGGCTTTACCAACTACGATTTCGGCTCGGACCTGCACAAGGACAACCCGGCGCGCACCGCCAATTCCCTGGTGGCAACCAACGTGCTGCTGTACTCGTTCACCCACCTGCGCTTCACCCTGGTCGGTCGCTACTTTCACAACGGCGGCAACTGGGAGGACGGCAGCGAGTTGAATTTTGGCGAAGGCAACTTCCGCGCCCGTTCGGACGGCTGGGGTTACTACGCCGGCGTCGGTTATCAATTCTGATCAAGGAGCTTTGGATGAAACTGTTTACCCGTCTCTCGCTGGCCGTCGGCCTGGCCCTGCTATCCCCTGTGGTGTTGGCGGATGCGCCTATCAAGCCCAAGGTGATGCTGATCACCATGTTCGCCCCCGAGGCACAGACCTGGATCGATCGCCTGGAACTCAAGCAGGAAGTCCGCGTACCGGGCCTTTCTGCCGAATACCCGGTAATCCGCTGCAACACCCAGGACGTCTGCCTGCTGGTGACCGGCATGGGCCAGACCAATGCCGCCGCGTCGACCCTGGCGCTGGCCTTGTCGCCCAAGTTCGACTTGCGCCAGAGCTACTTCCTGATCGCCGGGATCGCCGGCATCAGCCCCAAGCATGGCACCATCGGCACTGCGGCCTGGGCTCACTATCTGGTGGAGTTCGGCACGCAGTGGGAACTGGACTCGCGGGACGCGCCAAAGGATTGGCCGACCGGTTACATCGGCATCAACACCAAAGGCCCGAACGAAAAGCCGCCGCTGGACTACAAGACCGAAGTGTTTGAGCTCAACCCCAAGTTGCAGGCCAAGGCGTTTGCCCTGTCGCACCAGGTTAAGTTGAGCGAAAGCAAGGAATCCGCTGCCTGGCGCAAACACTACCCGGCCGCCCCGGCCAATCAACCGCCGCAGGTCACGCGCTGCGACACCCTGGCGGGCAATACCTGGTTCTCCGGCACACGCCTGAGTGAACGCGCCGAAGTCTGGACCAAGCTGCTCACCGACAACAAAGGCGAGTACTGCACCACCCAGCAGGAGGACAACTCCACCTATGAAGCACTGCTGCGCGCCAGCCGCGAAGGGTTAGTGGATATTCAACGCTTGGCGGTGGTACGAGCGGGGTCGGACTTCGACCGGCCTTATCCGGGCTACAGCGAAGTGGACAACCTGCTGAAGTACGCGGACCAGGGTGGGTTCGTGCCGGCGCTGGAGAACCTGTATCGCACGGGTAACCCGCTGGTACAGGCGATCCTCAAGAACTGGTCGGCGTGGGAAAACGGCGTTCCCGAGGCCTGATAGGGATCAAGCTGTGGGAGGGGGCTCGCCCCTCCCTCATTTGAATGGCATTAAGGCAAGAAGATGATCTTGTCTGCACTGCCGCTGTTCACTTCCTCATAGCTCACCAAACCATCGGCCAACGCCACTTCCCGCAACCCCGTCGGCAGCGGCAGCGACCCCTCATCAAAAAACCGCCCGAACTGCTCCAGCATCCGCGCGCATTGCTCGCAGTTGTAGAGCAACGAATTGATCCCCACCACCGACCCGCCCTTGCGGTACAAGGCCAGGGCTGGCAGTTGCACATGACCGTCCAGCGGCGCGGCGATGATCGCGATACGGCCAAACGGCGCCAGACCGGCCACGGCCGCCGGCAGCCAGAAGCCAGTGGTGTCGAAGATCACATCGGCACCGCCGGTGAACACGCGGTTGACCTGTGCACCCAAGTCCTCCGGCTGCCCCAGGGCAATCGTGTCTACCCCCTGCCCTTGCAATGCCTCAACCTGCTCCGGGCGCCGTACCGCCGCCAGCACCTGGGCGCCACGGATTTTCGCCAGGGCCAAGGCCGCACCGCCGACGGCGCCATTGGCACCAATCACCAGCAAGCGCGTGCCTTTGCCCACACCGCTGCGCTCCAGGGCATCCCAGGCGGTAGTGTAGGGAACACCAAGGCTGGCGGCTTGGGCGAAGCTCAGATGGCTGGGCTTGCGGGCCACGCCGTTGGCCGCCACCTTCAGGTATTCGGCATGAGAACCGTCGGCAAAAAAACCGAGGTCGCGACCGGTGCCCCAGACTTCCTGGCCAAGCAACGCCTGCGGACCTTCGACGACAACGCCAGCGAAGTCACGTCCGGGAATGCGCGGCAACGTGGTGTAAGGGAAACGCCCAAGCAGGTTTTTCACATCGCTGGGGTTCAAGCCTGCCGCCTTGATCTGCACCAGCACTTCATCGGCGCCCGGCACCGGGGTGGCGACGTCGACGAAGCGCAGGGCGTTGAGGTCGCCGGTAGCGGAAAATTGCAGTGCTTTCATGACCAATATCCATCGCAGGGAAAAGGGAAATCAGGACCACCAACCGCTGACCAGCTGCCGACCCAGGGGCCAGAGCTTTTCGCCGAGCAACATGCCCATCAAACCCACCAGGGCGATGGCCGGCGGCGCGGGCGAGCGGAAGTCCAAGGCGCCGTAGATCACGCCGACAAACAGGCCGATGGCGAGAGAAATGAGGTAGTTCATGGGGTGGCGCCTTGTAGGTTGATGGGCTCAGTCTAGAGCCCGCCCTCCTCACGCATCGGCCAAGTGCTTCAGGATTTCGGCCAATTCCTCAGCCGACATAGTGCGACGGCGCCACACCGAGTGCGCGGCGGAACATGTCGCTGAAACTGCTTGGCGAGTAACCCAGAGCGCGCGCGATACTGCTCACCGATTGGCCCTGGATCAACTCCGCGACCGCCGTGGCCAGTTGCACCTGGCGACGCCATTCGGCGAAGCCCATGCCCAGGTGGCTTTGGAACAACCGCGACAAGGTACGCACGCTGGCCCCGGCGGCTGCGGCGTGTTGTTCGAAGGAGATGTCCAGGGATGGTGCGACCATCACCGCCTGGCACGCATTGCTTAGACGACGGTCGGCGTCCATCGGCATGGCGATGCGGATTGGCGAGCGCCGCGCCCGTTGCAATTCCAGCAACGCCAGACGCACCACCGCGTCGTAGTAGCCGGCATCACCGCTGTCGCCCTCGTCCACCAAGGTCACGATCAGTTCGCGCAGCAGCCCGCCGACCTCGATCACCTGCACCTGGCTGTCCAGCGTCGCTGCCAATGCGGGGCGCAGGTAGATATTGCGCATCTGCAACTCCGACACCACGCGAATCCCATGCTCCACCCCCGGCGGCAACCAGACAGCACGCTGGGGCGGCACCACCAGGGCTTCGCGCGGGGTTTCGACCCACATCACGCCGCTCATGGCGTAGAGCAATTGACCCCAGTCATGGCTATGGGGCTCCACATACAACCCACGCGGATAGGTGCGTGCCAGGGGCTGCACGGGAACGGCATGATCACTGAGGTCGGGGGGTGCGGCCAGGGCCATGGGGAGCACATCAGTCAGGAGTGAGTGCTCATGGTAATCAGCGACGCTCGACAATCCGAGCTATTTTCCGATGTGGGAACGGGATTGTGTGGGTGTGGGAGATTCTATGGTTGCGGCGCAACCTCTCTACCAGCAGTGCCGCCGCCTTCGCAGCCTCGCTAAAGCTCGACAGCTCCCACTGGGGATTGGCAGTGCCTGGGCGATCTCTAGCCGAACACTCACTATCCATCAACACCAATCACCTGTGGGAGCGGGCTTGCCCGCGAAAGCGGTGGTTCAGCCAACACCTCTACCAGCAATGCCACCGCCTTCTCAGCCTCGCTAAAGCTCAACAGTTGCTCCCACATTTCTTTGACCACATCAGTCGGCCTGGCGAGTATTGCTGCGATACATGAACACCAATGCCAGTGCCAGACAGACCATCGCCACAATCCGGTTCCCGGATAACTCAATCGCCGGGTTGCCCAGCCAGCCGAAGTTGTCGATCAACATGCCCATGCCCAATTGACCGACGATCACGGCCACCGTCGCCACGGCGGTGCCGACCACAGGCACCGCGCCGACCATCACCAACATGTACACCACGCCGAACAAGGCGCCGGTCAGTTGCCATTTCGGCACGTCCAGCAAGCTGACGGCCTGGGCGGGCTCGAAGAAGAAAATCAGCAGCGCCGTGCTGAGCGCACCGACGGCAAAGGTCAGCAAGCTGCTGCGCAACACGCCGACCGTCTGGCCCAGGCGCCCGTTGATCGCGGCCTGCACACTCAATACCGCACCGGCGGCAATGACCAGTACCAACAATAGAATCAGATTCATCGCCTTACCCTCGTGCAATCAGAACAAGTGCCACCACAATCAACGCCAGGGCTATCCAGCGCTCGCCGTTGACCCGCTTGCGCGCGGTGCCGAACCAACCGAAATGGTCGATCAGCACGCTCTTGCCGACCTGCCCGGACAAAATCGCGACCATGGTCATCGCGATGCCGATATGCGGCGTAGCCAGGGTCAACACCACCACGTACATCGGCCCGAGGAACCCGCCGATCAATTGCCAGCGCGGCAGGTCGGCCAGCGCCGGGCCCTTTTGCGGGCCGCTGAACAACAAGAGCACGTACAAGATCGCCGAACCAACGCCAAAGATGCTCAACGTCGCCCACAAATGCCCGACTTGCTGGCCCAGCGGCCCGAGCAAGCCTGCCTCCACCGACAGGCCCATGCCCGCCAGGATCACCAACGGCAGCAACAACAGCCGCAGAAGGTTATGTTTCGGACGGGCCGACGCCACACCCTCGATAGAACTTGCCTGCATACATCACCTGCGTTTCAAGAAAGGAACCATGGCGCGCATTATCCGGTGGCCGTGCTATGCAATAAATGGGAGCATGCCGACAACACCTTTGCGCAAAACGCACAGCACGGAGTCATGATGCATGGGTTTGAATGAATTGAGTTTCAAGGCGCTGCGCCTGTTCGTCGCGGTGCTCGACCACGGCAGCTTTTCCGAAGTGGCCCGCCGGGAAAGCCTGGCACCCTCCTCCATTTCCCGGCAGATCCAGCTGATGGAGCACGCCCTGGGCCAGCAGTTACTTTACCGCCACACCCGAGCGGTCAGCCCGACCGAGGCCGGGCGCCTGCTCGGGCATCATGCGCGACTGTTGCTGGAACAACTGGAAACCGCCGGCCAGGCCCTGCAGGAACAGGAGAGCGAACCCAGCGGCCTGGTACGTATCAACGCACCGATGGTGTTCGGCCAGCGCCACCTGTCACCGTGGCTCGGCGAACTGTGCCGACGCTATCCCAAGCTGCAACTGGACATCCAGCAGACCGACACCTACGTCGACCCGCTGCAAGACGGCACCGACCTGCTGTTTCGCATCGGCGTGCTCAACAACTCAGGCATGCAGGCGCGCATCTTCGCCCCGCAGCGCTTTCGCATCGCCGCCAGCCCCGCCTACCTGGCCCGACACGGCACACCGCAGCACCCCGACGAACTCGTCCACCACCAATGCCTGGCCTACAAAGGCATCACCGGCCAACAACGCTGGTTCTTCCGCCGCGCCGGCAGCGACTGGACGCCCTACAGCGTCAAGGGCCCGATCACCGGCAACCACGCCGACACTCTCACCCACGCCGCCGAACAAGGCCTTGGGCTGGTCGTGTTCCCCTCCTGGCTGATCGGCGAAGGCTTGCGCGCCGGCACCTTGCAGGCGGTGCTGAGCGAATACGAAGTGGCGACCACACTGGAGCCGCAGCAGATCGCCGCACTATGGCCGGGGAGCCGGCGGTTGTCGCTGAAGGTGCGCACGGTGATTGATTACTTTGTGGAGTGTTTTGGGACCGTGCCGTATTGGGATCGATGATTTAAAACAGCCACTGCCCAATCAACCACGCATTCGCCCCGCTGATCACGGTAAACAGAAACCACGCCAACACCCGCGTCGGCAGCCGGTTCACAAACGGCCCCATTAGCTGCTTGTCTCCGGTCATGCGGATCAGCGGGAACAACGCAAACGGCAATTGCAGGCTGAGCACCACCTGGCTGAGGATCAACAGCTTGCCGATGGCCGCATCGCCCATCAGCCACACGCCGAGGAACGCCGGGATCAGCGCCAGGCCGCGGGTGATCAGGCGGCGTTGCCAGCAGGGAATGCGCAGGTTGAGGTAACCCTCCATGATCACCTGCCCGGCAATGGTGCCGGTGAACGTCGAGCTTTGCCCCGACGCCAGCAAGGCGATGCCGAACAGAATGCTGGCAAACGCGCCGCCCACCAATGGGTCGAGCAGATGGTAGGCGTCCTGGATCTCGACCACATCGGTGTGGCCACTCTTGTAGAACGCGGCGGCGGCGAGGGTCAGGATCGCGGCATTGACCAGCAAGGCCAGGGCCAGCGAGCCGATGGTGTCGATGCGCGCCAGTTTGACCGCGTCCTGTTTGCTGGCGAGGTCCTTGCCGATCAGACGGGTCTGCACGATCGAGGTGTGCAGGTAGAGGTTATGCGGCATGACCGTCGCGCCGAGAATACCGATGGCCAGGTACAACGGCGCAGCGTCGCTGATCGCCGAGAGTGACGGCGTAAAGCCGCTGAACACATCCGGCCAATACGGTTTGATCAGCACCAGTTCGATAAAGAAACACACGCCGATGGTCGCCACCAGCGCCAGCATGATCGCTTCCAGGCGCCGGAAGCCTCGGTTCTGCAGGGCCAGGATCAGCAGCGTATCGAAGGCGGTGATGACAATGCCGGTGGTCAGCGACACCCCCAGCAGCAAGTGAAACGCCAGGGCGCAGCCGAGCACTTCGGCCAGGTCGGTGGCAATGATGGAGATTTCCGCCAGCGCCCACTGGGTGCGGGCAGAGCGCCGGCTGTAGCGCTCGCGGCACAGTTGCGCGAGGTCCTTGCCAGTGGCGATGCCCAGCCGCGAGCACAAGCACTGCACCGCCATCCCCGCCAGGCTGGCCAGCAGCACCACGAACAACAGGCTGTAGCCGTAACGTGAACCGGCCTCGATGGCCGTGGCCCAGTTGCCGGGGTCCATATAGCCGATGGAGATCAACAGGCCGGGGCCGGCGAACATCAGCATGCGCTTGAAGAACGAAGCCTTGGGGTCGACGGCAACGGAGCCGGCCACTTCCGGCGGGCAGAACGGGGCGGTGGCAATTTTCGGCAGGCTGAATTTCACACGGTATCCCAGGCAAACACACTAGACAGGCGCGCAGCTTAGCAGTCGGACGCGACCGTGCGCATTACCGTGTCCCTGGGCAGGTCAAACGCTTCCACGACTTGCACCACCAGGTCCATTTCCTGGTTCAGCGCCTCGCGCTCCATGCGCTGACGGATCACGCCGACCACCAGCACCGCCAAGGTGGTAATCGAATAGGCCGGGCCGGAAAATGCACGCACCCCGCTCACCAGCAACATCGCGGCCGCCAACGCCTGGCCCACCAGCGGAATCGCCGTGGCCGCACCGCGCCGCAGGATGAAACCGGTGAGCCCGGCCAGCGCCGTGCCACTCAACGCCGTGGTCGCCGAGCGGCCCATGTCGAAACGATTGAACAAGCCCTGCTCTTTTTGCGCCGCGGCCTTGAGTTCGGCGTCGAAGGCTTGCCGGTCAGCGCTGTTGAGTTTGCCCTTGTATTGTTCGATGAGCTGCTGCGCGACCTGTGCCTCGATGTCCGCCAACGCCACGGTTGCAACCGGCTGATCAAACTTGATCCCCAGCCGTTGCGCGACATCCTCGGCGATCTGTCGATACCCCACGCCATGGCCACGGGCCAGGTTCATAAAGCTGTCGCCGCCCATGCGTTGCAGCTCGATGGCCAGTTTCAGCGGCTCGCGCACGCTGGCATCAATCGACGCGCTGCGTTTTTGCGCCATCAGTTCGGCAAGGAACTTCAACTCATCCGGCCGCGCCTGCACCAGTGCCGGGAACAGTTCGGCGTCCTCTTCGGCAAAGCGCACCTCGCTGCTGCGCTGGTCGGCGCGGATCATGCCGCGCCGTTCCTGCAACAGGTCGGTGTATTGCACCACCGTTTTAAGCTGCGGCCAGTAGGCGGCGTGATCGAAAGTTGCCAGGTGCACATTGGTGACCTTGGGCTTGAGGGCGGGCGTGAGCGGGATGGCATAACGACCGATGCAGCGCTCGTTGTCCGGCTTGATCGCCAGTGCCCAATCCTTGCTGGAATGGCAGTTGATCAGCCGGCCCTGCAGCGGCGCCGAGACTTGATCCCATGGGCTCGACGTACAGATCGCCCCGCCCATCAGCAGCAAGTGATTCAACGGCAGTTCACGAGCCACCTCAGGGCTGGCCAACAGGCTTTTGACCAGAATCCGCGCGCCGAGGGAATGCCCGATCAGGTTGATGCGCCGCACCGGCAGGGCCTCGGCGTGCAGAAAGTTGGCCAGTTCAGGCAACAGGGTCTGGGCGACTTCGTCGACACGCGCCTCAACACTTTTGTAATGGTCGAGAAAATACGCAATCGCCTTGCCCACCCCCACGGTAGCGGCGCCCAGGCCACCGCCGCCGAGCATCGCAGCGATCACCTCCTTGAACGGCGCGAACAGGTTTTCCAGAAAATGCCCGGCCGGCCAGAACAGCATCACATTGGTCGAGCCTTCGATACTCGCCAGTTGCGCCTTGAAATTACCCAGTTGCTGACGGTTGAAGAAGGCCGAATAACCGTGAACGTAGAGATTGAGCACATCCCCCTGGGGCTCGCCACACAACACAAAGGTGGGCTTGCGGGTGCGGTGCATTTCATCCCACTGGTGCTGCATGGGCCGGTGACTCCTGGTGACGATGGACGGCGATAGTAACAAAGCGTGGCCGGCGCAACGGTGAATCCTGACCGATGAACGATCAGAACAACGCCGCCGCCCTTGATTTGGCCAGGTAGCGCGCCGGCGCCTCCCCCACGTTGCGCCGGAACACCGAGGTAAATGCGCTGGAGCTGCTGAAGCCCAATGCCAGCGCCACGTCGGTAATCGAGGCACCGTGGCTGAGCCGCGCGGTGGCTTCCAGCAGGCACACCTGCTGGCGCCAGGCCACGAAGGTCATGCCAGTGTGTTCAAGGAACTGACGGGTAAAGGTGCGCCGGCTCATGCTTGACCATTCGGCCATGGTGTCGAGGGCGATGGTCTGCGTGGGCGCGTCCAGGAAGCGCTGGCAGGCGCGGGCGAGCCGAGGCTCTAACGGCAGCGGCGCGCTGAGGGGCAGCTCTGGCATGGCACCGATTTCATCCACCAGCAACGTCAGCACGCAATGCTGCCTGACACTGGGCCCCGCCGCCGGATCAATCGCCAGTGCCGCCTCCAGCAAATGGCGCAGCAGCGGCGACACCTCGAACACCTGGCAATGCCCCTGCAAACCTGCGCGCCGGGCAGCGGCGTCAGAGAGATAGGTGTTGAGCATGACCACATCGCCACGCATGTGCATTTCATGGGGCACGCCGCCGGGCACCCAGATCGCCCGCTGCGGCGGCACCACCCAATTGCCAAGGTCGGTAAACATCTTCATCGCCCCCGTGGACGCATAGGCGAACTGGCCACGGCTGTGGGCGTGGCGCGCAAACACGGTGCCCGAGGCATATTCGTGCAGCGTCACTACGGCTTCGGGGTCATCGTGGGTGAAGGTCGGGATCATGGCCCGATTTTGTCAAAACATGACCTGGCATAGCAAGCGGGCCATGAGAACGCCGCCTACCATCGTTGCCTTTGGACACGCCAGCCAGCTCAAGGGAACGACCATGCTCAAGAAACACCTGGCACTTGCCATCCTCGTCACTCTGGTCTGGGGTTTGAACTTTCCCATTACCAAGCTTGGCCTGCGCGGTATCGACCCCTTCGTACTCACCGGCATCCGCTTCGCCCTCGCCGCCTTGCCGCTGGTGTTCTTCATCCGACGCCCCGCCGTGCACTTCGCCTATGTAGCGGCTTACGGGGTGATTTTCGGCTTGGGCATGTGGGGCGTGATCAACTACGGCATCCAGATAGGCGTGAGCCCCGGCATCGCTTCGCTGATCATCCAGCTCAGCGTGTTCTTCACCCTCGGCTGGGGCGTGGTGCTGTTCAACGAAACCCTGCGTGACGCCCAACTGGTCGGCGCCGGGCTGACTTTGCTCGGCCTGGCGGGCATTGTCGTCACCCAGGAGGGTAGCCACGCGGTGCTGGGGGTCATGCTGATCGTACTCAGCGCACTGGCGTGGAGCGTGGGCAACGTGATCATCAAACGCTCAGGGGTGAAGGAAATCTTCGCGTTCATGGTCTGGGCCAGCCTGTTTCCACCGATCCCGCTGTTCCTGATGGCCTGGTGGATGCACGGCAACGCTGCGTTCGAAAGCCTGCCCGCCCACCTGGACGCCACGGCCATCGGCTCGATCCTGTTCCAGGTCTACCTGGCCACGCACTTTGCCTACTGGGGCTGGAACTCATTGCTCAAGGCGTACCCGGTATCGACGGTGGCACCGCTGTCGCTGCTGATCCCGGTGTTTGGGATCGCCAGTTCGATGCTGATCATTGGGGAGCGGGTTTCCTGGCTGGAGCTGGTTTCGATGGCTGTCATTCTGGTGGGGTTGGGGGTGGGGTTGTATCGCTGGCCGGTGAAACGCAAACCCGGCACAGGGCCGGGTAGCCTTCAATAGGCAAAGTTATCGATCTTGACCTGGCCGTCTGGAAACGTCGCGATAATCTCCAAGTCGCCGCCCATCGCACGGATGTAGTCTCGCAATGTACTGATGTACATGTCGGTGCGGCGCTCCATCTTGGAGACCGCCGCCTGATTGATATTCAATAGTTTGGCCAGGCTCTCCTGGCTCAAGGACACGCCACATGCATCACTCACCGCAAAAACACAATTCTCGAAATGTAAAAAGCGCTCTAATACGCTCCTGTTGATTCGCTCTAAAGATCCTGGAGTTCCCAATGCCCCATGAAGGCAACCTGTTACAAGCAGCGGTGGTGTTCCTGCTCGCCGCCGTATTGACCGTGCCCCTGGCCAAGCGCCTGCAATTGGGCGCGGTGCTGGGCTACCTGTTCGCTGGCGTGATCATCGGTCCGTCAGTCCTCGGGTTGGTGGGTAACCCGCAAAGCGTCGCGCAATTTTCCGAGTTGGGCGTGGTGTTGCTGCTGTTCATCATCGGCCTGGAACTGTCGCCCAAGCGTCTGTGGGTGATGCGCAAGGCGGTGTTCGGCGTCGGCCTGGCCCAGGTGTTGCTCACCGGCCTGGTGATGGGCGCTGTAGCCTTGTGGCTGTTTGGCCAGTCGTGGAACAGCGCGATCGTGCTGGGCCTGGGCCTGGCGTTGTCGTCCACCGCCTTCGGCCTGCAAAGCCTGGCCGAACGCAAGGAACTGAACCAGCCCCATGGGCGCCTGGCCTTTGCCATTCTGCTGTTCCAGGACATCGCAGCCATCCCGTTGATCGCCATGGTGCCGTTGCTGGCCGGCAGCGATCATCCGACCACTGAGGCCCAGGGCTTGCAGCATGTGTTGCAGATCCTCGGCAGTATCGCCGTGGTGATCATCGGCGGGCGCTACCTGTTGCGGCCGGTGTTTCGCGTGGTGGCCAAGACCGGCCTGCGCGAAGTGTCCACCGCCACCGCCCTGCTGGTGGTCATCGGCACCGCATGGTTGATGGAACTGGTGGGCGTGTCGATGGCCCTCGGCGCCTTCCTCGCCGGGCTGCTGCTGGCGGATTCGGAATACCGTCACGAACTCGAATCCCAGATCGAGCCGTTCAAGGGCCTGCTGCTGGGGCTGTTCTTCATCAGCGTGGGCATGGGCGCCAACCTCAGCTTGCTGCTCAGCAGCCCACTGCTGGTGATCGGCCTGACCCTGCTGCTGATCGGCCTGAAATTACCCCTGCTCTACGCCGTCGGCCGCCTGGTGGGCGACCTCAACCGCGAAAGCGCCCTGCGCCTGGGCGTGGTGTTGGCGGCAGGCGGTGAATTTGCCTTCGTGGTGTTCAAGATCGGTCGCGACCAGGGCCTGTTCGAACCTCATCTCTACGATGTACTGGTGCTGACCATCACCCTCTCGATGGCGGTCACCCCGTTGCTGCTGTTGGTCTGCCCGAAGCTGTTCAAGCCCAAGGTCAAGCCGGTGGAAGTGCCCGAGGAATACCGCACCATCGAGAGCGATGCGCCTCGCGTGGTGATCGCCGGCATGGGGCGGATGGGCCAGATCGTCGCGCGGATCCTGCGCGCGCAAAACATCTCGTTCATCGCCCTCGACACCTCGGTGGAAACCATCGAGCTGACCCGCAGCTTCGGCGGCATGCCGGTGTTCTACGGCGACCCGCAACGCCCCGAGATCCTGCACGCGGCCAAGGTCGACCAGGCGGAGTTCTTCGTGATCGCCATGGACGACCCGGAAATCAACATCAAGACCGCCGAACTGGTACGCAACCTCTACCCGCACATGAAGATCATCGCCCGTGCGCGTAACCGCCAGCACGTGCACCGCCTGGTGGACCTCGACGCCTCACCAGTGCGCGAGACCTTCTACTCCAGCCTGGAAATGAGCCGCCGCACCCTGGTCGGCCTCGGCTTGACCCAGGCCCAGGCGGATGCGCGCATCACCCGCTTCAAGAACCACGACCTGCAAGTACTGGCCGCGCAGCACGCGGTGTACGACGACGCGGCCAAGGTCATGCAGACCGCCCAGGAAGCCCGGGCGGAACTGGCGCGATTGTTTGAGATGGACCGGCTCGAAGAAGAGTCCGACAAGGTGTAAGGCCCAGGGCGAACGAGATTGCGATTTTTCTGACAGAATGTGCCGCAATTTCGTTCACCCCTGGAGCGCTTCATGGCCACTTTCACCAAGACCGCCGCCTTGCTGGCCCTCGCGCTTGCCGCCGGCAGCGTGTTCGCCGCCAGCAAGCCGACCACGCAGACCATCTCCACCCTGGGTGGCAAGTTCACCTTCAACCTGCCCAAGGCCTACGCGGCCGACACCCTGCCGGTCAGCAAGGCCGAAGATGCCAGCGCCGCCACTCAAGGCACGCTATACGCCAACCAGACCACGAAAAGTGTGGTGATCGTCGCCGAAACGGTACGGACCGACGGGGTGAACGTCGAGGATAACGACGCACAGTTCCTCGACGGTGCAGTGGCCGGCTTCGTCAAGGATCAGAGCGCTGCCCTGCCGGACTTCAAGAAACAGAGCGAGAAAAAACTGACCTTCAAGGGCCTGGGCCTGCGCCAGGTGGACAGCACCGCGACACAGGGCGGTGGCAAGACGCTGAACAGCACATTCCTGGGGGGATCGGGCAACCACATGCTGGTGATCCAGGCGATTTCGCGAGGCGATGACGCCAAGGGCCATGCCGAGCTGGTGAAGCAGATCACGGGCGGCAAATAACCCGACCCGCCAAGCAACACCAAACCAAATGTGGGGCCCCGCCCCACATTTTTTGACCGTGCTCACTTCAAGCTGTTTTCCAGCCAGGCCTTCAAATCCTGCACTTCAGCCTCGCTGATGGTATGCGGCATGCCCATATACCCATGAAACTCCGGCTTCAACCCCACCCCCACCAACGCCTCATTCGCCCTCGTCGCCGACGCATACGCCAGCGCCTGGTCCAGCGTGCCGTGGCCAATGAAGATCGCCAGCCCGCTCAATGCCGCATCCGGCTTGAGCTCAGCCTTGAGCACTGGCAACACACTGCCACTCAACGCCGCAATCCCACGCACCAACGTCGGCTTACGCAACCCCACCTCGTAGGACATGATTGCGCCCTGGCTGAACCCCACCAGAAACACCCGGTCGCTGCGGGTGTGGTACTTGGCGGTGGCCTGGGTCACAAAGTCTTCGATCAACCTGGCGCTGCGTTGCAAATCGGCGGTCTCGCCGTCGTAATCGCCATCCCCGGGTTTCTTCGCAAACCAGCGATAGCCACGCGCATCCACCGGCATCGGCGCCCGTGCCGACAGGTAGGTCCAAGTGGATGGCAGTGCGTCCTTGAGGCCAAACAGGTCCTCTTCGTTGCTGCCAAACCCATGCAGGAAAATCACCAGCGGCGCGTTACGCGCATCAGCCTGGGTCTGTTCCAGGTACGCCAGCGGTAAATCGGTGTGTAGCGTATCGTCGGCATGAACGGCGCCGGCCACCAGGGTCAGCGCGAGGGCAAACAACTTGAGCATGGGGCGATACCTCAGGGTTTGCGCAACAGATAAGTGTCCATGATCCAGCCATTGGCCAGGCGTGCCGCCTTGCGCACCCGCTCGATTTCTTCGGCGACTTCAGCGACTTTGCCGCTGATCAGGATCTCATCCGGCGTGCCCAGGTAGGCCCCCCAGTAAATGTCCAGGTCCTGATCAGCCACGGTGCGGTAGGAGTCTTGCGCATCGAGCATCACCACCAAGGTGTCCGCATCACTCGCCTGCCCTGCCGCCAACCGGCGCCCGGTAGTGATCTCGATGGAGCGGCCAATACGGTTCAGCGGCACTTTGTGTTGCGCCGCCAGGGCCTGCACGCTGGTGATGCCGGGGATCACTTCGAATTCAAACTCACTGCGCCCGCTGGCCAGGATCGCTTGCAGGATGCGAATGGTGCTGTCGTACAGCGCCGGGTCGCCCCAGGCCAGGAAGGCACCGACTTCTCCGTCGGCCATTTCCTCGTTGATCATGCGCTCAAAGGTTTGCTGCTTGTCGCGGTTCAGATCCTCCACGGCGGTGGTGTAGTCAATTTCACCGCGCACGCGTTCGGGGCAATCGGCCTCGACAAAGCGGTAGCCGGGCTCGGTGATGTAGGTCTCGCAGATCTCGCGGCGCAGGTCGATCAACTTGTCTTTGCTCTGGCCCTTGTCCATCAGGAAAAACACGTCGGTGCGATTGAGCGCCTTCACGGCCTGCATCGTGATGTAGTCAGGGTTGCCGGCGCCAATGCCGATGATCAGGATGCGTTTCATGGGTTGCTCTCATTGCGGGGCGTGGATTTTGCCATGTTCGGCGGTTCAGGCGTGAGTTTCCAGGCGCAGGCGCCAGACCGTATTGAAGCGCAGCTCCGTGCTGGACAGCGGCTCGACGTCGATCCGGTAGAACATCGCCACCGGAAGCTGCAGGGCGTAGAGCATCGCCGCGCGAATCACCAAGGGGTGGGTGACGGCGACGATATGGCCGGGGTGCGCTTCAAGGGCCTGCATCCACTGCGCGACCCGTGCACAGACCTGATCCACCGATTCGCCACCGTGGGGCGCACTGGCGCTGTCGGCCAGCCACGCGTTCAACTCATCGATCGCCAGCTGGCTGATGTCCTGGCCTTTCCACTGGCCGAAATCGCCATCGCGCAAGGCCTCTTCAAGCAGCGCATCGCTGCCGAACAACCCCGCGGTCTGCCGAGTGCGTGCTTCCGGCCCGCACAGCAGGCGGCGGCTGGGCTTGTAACGCGCGGCCAGCGACAGCGCCGCGCCTTGCCAATCCATCGCCACCGCTTCGTCAGCGCAGAAGCGCCCGCGTTTTTGCAGGGGCGTGACGGCATGACAGATCAGGGTCAAACGGGTGGCTTGCACGGGCTTCGCTCCGACAGAGACAGGTCGGCAAGCCTCGCGCACTTATCCCTCAAGCGCAACGCCCTTGAACGGGCTTACCCCAATGCCAGTCGCTCAAGCAGTCCCGAGGGCAAACCACTCGCGCCGCCCCTCGAACGTGCTTACGATCAACTCCACAATCACCTGCACCGCCTGCGCATCCCGCACCTGGGCGTTCACCGCCAGCCATACCTGGCGCTGCATGCTGTCGTCCAGCAACCCCGGCAACGCCACCAGCCCTCGGTCGAAGCTGCCCATGTAGTGTGGCAGCAAGCCGATGCACGCGCCGCAGCGGATCATTTCCAGCATCAGCGAGTAGGCCTGCACCTGCACCACGGCGGCGCGGCGTTGTTCCACCACGTGGTTCCAGGGGTGCAAGGCCTCGACCTGCACGTCGGGCTGCCACTGCACCAACATGTAGTCGTCGAGGTCGTCGACGCTGTCCGGGCGCGTGGTCAGGCGTGAGTAGCGCTTGGCGATGTGCGGCAGGTAATGCAGGCGCGCCAGGGACTGCGGCGGTTCAGTGGGGAAACTCGGGCCGCACGCCGGGCCGTCGGTGTCGGACAACCACAGCACCACGTCCACATCCACCGCTTGCAGCGACAGCTGGCTGTCGATGGAGATGATCTCCAGGCGCACGCTGGCATTACGGCGCAGCAAGGCAATCAGGTCGCGGCCGAGGATGTCGTGCAGGATCGGTTCGGCCACGGCCAGGCGGATCAGCGGCTGCTCCACCACCGGCAGGCGCCGTTCATGGGCCAGGGCGACCAGTTGTGCCTGCAATTGCTGGCCATCACGACTGAGTACCAAGCCGTTGCCCTGATACGTGAACAGCGCATGCCGCACCTGTTCTTCGAGCTGCGCCAGGCGTTTGCGCAACAACGTCGATTTGATATTCAGGCTGCGCGCCGCCTGCATGAAACAACCGCAGCGCGCACTCACCAGGAAGTAGCGCGCCACCTCCGGGTCGATCTCGCCGGCCAAGGCCTGCCAAGTGCGGTGTGGCTCATTCACGGCGCGCCAGGGGGCGGGCGATTGGACGCCGGACGGTTCTAGAAATGCCATGGGAGACTCCCTGTCTTGTTGGTCTGTGCATCCAATGCGGGTGGTCGCGCGTTACTCCAACACCTTGTTCAACTCGGCGCCATCAATGCTCAAGGTCGCGGTGTTGAGTATGCCTTCCAGGTACGCCTTGGCGATCTGCTCCTGGCGTTGGCTGCGCAAGGCTTCGGTGAGCCGTTCACGCAGTTCATCCAGGGTCGCGGTGCGCGCCGGTTGCTGGCCGGTGAGCTTGAGCACATGGAACCCGGCCGGGCTCTGCACCACCTCCGACACCGCGCCGACCTTGAGCCGCGCCACCGCCTCGCGTACCTGGGGCACCAACTGCTGCAACGGTTGCATGCCCGAATCGCCGCCGCGCTGGGCGGTGTTCGGGTCCTGGGAATATTGCGTGGCCAGCGCGGCGAAATCTGCCGGCGCGGCCTGGGCCCTGCGACTCAGTTCCTGGGCCTGGCGGCGGACCGCGTCGGCGGACTGCGGGTCGTTCACCGCGAGGAAAATCTGACTCACCCGATACAGCGGCGGCGTCACCCACTGTGCCTTGCCGGCGTCGTAGGCCTGTTGCAACTCAGCCGCACTGGGATAGTCGGCAGGCACCTGGCTGACCGACAGCATGTAGTCGCGAAACACAATCTGCTCGGCGGCGGCACGGGTCTGCTGCTCCACCTCCGGGCGCTGGCGCCAGCCCTGGGCGTCGGCCTGTTCAAGCACGGCTTTTTGCGCCAGGCGCGAGCGCAGCCACGTCTCCAGCGCGCCACGGTTGCCGCGCAATTGCTCGCGGGACTCGGCCGGCAGGCTCGCCAGCACGCTTTTCATTTCCGCCAGGTCGATCTGCTGGTTGCCCAGGCGCGCCACCGCCGGGCCGCTCGCCGGCGTCGCGGCTACCGGCGCCGGCTGTTGCGCCGCCACCGGGTCGCTGCCCGGCCGCAAGCTCAAGCCCACAGCCACCACCAGCAGGGCCAGCGCACCGGCGCCGACCATCAGGGTTGGCTTTTTCACAATACGCTCGCCTCTTCGCCCACCACCTGCGCGGCGGCCTGCAACTGCGCCGCCTGCTGGCTGTACTCACGCAGGTAGACGATGAACTCCTGCAACAGGCGGTCCCACAGTTCCAGCTGGCTGCGCAAATGCGTGACGCCCACACCGGCCACTACCACGTCCATTTCCATCAGCAAAAATTCACCTTGCACCGACAACCGCGCAAAGCGCCGCGAGGCGTTCCACACCTCGGCCAGGCCTTGCGGCAATTGGCCCTGGATGCGCAGCGCGCAGCTGTAGGTGAAGTCCACATAACTGCCCTGCTCCGCCGCCGGGTTGCCGAAGCGCACGGCAAAGCCGATGCCCTGGCTGGCGCTGAGCAGTTGCACGATACCGTTCTGTTCGCTCGGGTTGACCCGGTAACCGGCGTCCTGCAACAGCTCGGTGAGACTCTGGATGGTCACGCTATCAATCAATTCGTTCATGCTGATCTCTTCCCTGTCTATCAATGATTGGCGGTTGCCTGGGGCGCATCGAAACGGCTCTTGTACAGATCGTCGCCAAAGCCTTGGGCCAGTTCCTCGAACTTGACCCGCGCGCTGCTGGCGAAGGGCTGGCGGATGCTCATCACCTCAGCCACATCGATCTTTTCGTAGGCCGCCAGCAACTGCTGGGCCACCCCGTACATCTGTTGATTTTTGACTGAACATTGCTGCACTTGTGTGTCACGTTCGCTCAATTGCGCCTGCAAGCGGGCGCGTTCGGCCTCCTTGCCCTTGGCGAGCACCAGCAGTTCCTCATAGGCCTTCTTGAATTTGCCGATCTGCTCGTTGCTTGCCGCCACCTGGGCTTGCGCCTGGTTGTGCAGGCTCTGTTGCTGGCCGGCCATCTGTTCGGCCACGCCACGGGTCTTTTCCAGCTCGGCGGTCAATTGCTTGATTTGCGCCTGGGCCTGCTTGGCCTGGGCTTCGGCGGCGATGCGCGCGGCACTGGCCTGGGCCTGCTCGCTTTGCAGCGCCTGCAACTGCTGGGTAGTGCTGCGCAGTTGAGTGCGCAGGCGCTCTTCCATGCCTTCGGCGCAAGCGCCGCTGGCGATGAACAACAACAGCAGCCCGCAGATTCGCGTGTTCATGTGGCATCTCCTGTGCGCCTCAGAAGCGCGTGTTGAGTTCCAGTTGCATCACATCGACTTCGAACGGCGCGCCATATACCTCGGAAGCACTCAACCAACGCGCACTGGCGTAGACGTTCTTTTCCAGCCCGTAGTTGGCGCCAATGAAGTAACCCTTGGCGTTGGTGCCGCCCAGGTGAAACGAGGAATCATTGAAGCCGTCGGGCAAGGCATCCGGCTGGATGTACTTGTAGCCGGCCAACACGTTCCAGTCGCCACGCTTGCGCATCTCCAGTGCACTGCCGAGGGTGAACGAGACCATCAGCGCATTGCCGCCACTTTCAAACTGACCGTTGCTGTTGATGTTGTTGACGATCTGGCCTTCGCCGCGCTTGAGCATCTCGCCCTTGTCGTAGGCCAGGTTGTGGATGAAGTTGGCCTGGCTGCGCAGCTTGAAGTCGCTCGGCAGCTCGCTGTCCCACACCGCATTGAGGTCGAGCACATTGAACTTGGACGCCAGCCCCACGTACTGCGGGTTCGGCGTCTTCGCCGGGTCGGCCGGGTTGGGCGTGATGTCGCGCAGCAGGAACACGCTGTTGCCCTTCTGCATAAAGGCCACGCGCGTGCCGTCGGTGTCGCAACCGGCGGCACCGGCCCACGGCGTGCACGGGCTGGAGCGCTGCCCTTCGATGTCCTGGAACTGGTAGTAGGCGCCCGCCAGCTTGAGGCTGTTGCTGCGGTTGATCTTCCAGTCCGCACCGATCTGCGCGCCGAACAGCCACTTGGTCTCGCTGTCCTCCTTGTCGATGCCGTTGCTGCTGGCGGCATCCGCGGTGTATTCCACCGGGAACGCCCCCACGGTGCCGAACAAACCCCACTCGCTGTTGAGCTTGTGGTTGAAGATCGCCGCCACGCCGTCAAAGTTGAGGTCGTTGGAATACATCATGTCGGTGGAGTAGAACGGGTTGCCGATACGCCCGGCGGTCAGCGCCATGGAGTCGCTGGCCTTCCAGGTCAGGTAGCCCTGGTCGAGCCAGATGTCCTTCTTGCCAAAGCCGCCGCCGAGAGTCTGGGTGGTCGACACCGGGTTGTTGTCGGAACCGGTGCCGATGCGGATACCGGCGGTCCACTCCGGTGACAGCACCGCCTTCATGCCCAGGCGTGCGCGCAGGCGGAACAGGTTCTCGCGGTCCTTGGTGGTGTTGAGCAGCGGCGGGAACTTGGTGTTGGAGTCCTTGTTCACGTCATACGGGCCGGTGTCATTGAGTTTGGCGTAGTCGACGATCTGGTTGCTGTTGTTGCCGGAGAAGTAACGCGACTCGTCACGCAGGCGGATGTCGCCGTCAAAGCTGATGCGCGAGACCCAGTCCGGGAACGTGTTGGGCTGTGCCCAGTTTTCCTGCTTGGCAGTGGCCATGACTTCGGCCTTGACCTGATCGCGGATCTGATCGCGCACCGCTTGCGGCACGTACTGCACACGCACGTCCCCCGGCGCGGCGGCGGGACCGGCGGCCACCACCGGCGCGGCGTTGGCCTGGCGCGCCTGCTGGGCTTCTCTTTCAGCCTGGGCGATCAGCCCGTTGGCCGTGTCCTGGGTCAATACCCCCTGCTGCACCAACAGGCGGATCAGGTTGACGGTGACGTTTTCCGAGGGGGCGACCGGGGCTGCCGTCGCCTGGCCGACCAGGGTCGCGATGACCATGCCAACCGCCAGGGTCAGTCGATTCACGGGGGAAATCATGTGTACGCAACTCCTGTAAAAAACCGTAGAAAAGGGGTTCGATCAATCCGGCCGCCGGCCCTTGAAGGACAGGCGTACCGGCATCTTCACTGCGTCCGGAACACGTTGCGGCACGTGGGAGGCACGCAACGCCGCCAGCACCTGTGCATCGATTTCGGCATCACCGCTGGACTTGACCAGCTCGGCCCGCGTGACCTGCCCGTCACCGCGCAGCCACAAATCGGCCTGCACTGCATAGGCGCGATTGCGCAACTGCGGGTCATCGCGCAGCAAGCGCTGGAACACACCGGCCAGGTACTGCTTGTAGGTCCCCGCACCCAGGCCGCCGCCACCGGAACCGGCCATGCCGCCGCCCTTGCCGGCGCCGATGTTGAAGCCGTCATTACCCGACTGCGCATCACCGTCGATCTGCATCGGGTTGGCCAGATCATCGGCCGGCGACGGTGGTGCTTCGTCCGCTGGCTTGACCTCTTGCGGCTCAGGCGTCGGCACCGGCTCGGGGATTTTTTCTTCGACCTGGGGCTCGGGCTCCTTGGGTTTTTCCGGCGGCGGTGGTGGCGGTGGCGGCAACGGAATAATCGTCGGGATCTTTGGCGCTTCACGGCGCACGCCGCTCATGTCATTGGCCCACTGCCACAAAAACCAGGCCGCAACCGCGCCCAGCAAGAGGCCTGCGCCCCACTTCAGCGGGCGCAGCGGCGGCTTGTTTTTCACCGGCAACGGCGGCATCGGGATCTGTGCGGTCATGGCTCAGCCCTGGCTCGGTTTGCCGGTGACCAGCCCGACCTGGGACAGCTCCAGCCGTCGCAGCAAGTCGAGCACCTCGATCACCTTCTGGTACTGCACCAAGGCGTCACCGCGCACGATCACCGGGAAATCCGGGTTCAGCGCTTTCTCGATGCGCAGGCGCTCTTCCAGCTCGCCGAGGGTCACCGGGTAGGCGTCGAGGAACACCTGGCCGCCGTCGTTGACGGAGATGGCCTTGGTCTTGGCCTCCGACAGCGACACCGAGGCGCTGGCCTTGGGCAAGTGGATCTGGATCCCCGAGACCTGGGCGGTGGCGGTGAGGATAAACATCACCAGCACCACCATCAGCACGTCCACCAGGGGCGTGATGTTGATACTGTCGACGGCGGCATCGTCGTCATCGTCGTGGGAGGCGTTTACGGAAGCCATGCTGATACTCCTCAGGCCGGTACGGCGGCGTGCTGCTCGCGGCGATGCGCGGCTTCACTGGACTGGCTTTCGCCGTGCATCTCCGCCAGGCGGGTGATGAACTCGTCGACGAACACCCGCATATCGGCGCTGACTTCCTTGTTGCGTGTGATCAGGCGGTTGTAGCCAAACAGCGCCGGGATCGCGACGAACAGGCCCATGGCCGTGGCCAGCAAGGCGGCCGCCATCCCCGGCGCAATCGCGTTGATGTTCACGTCACCGGCCATGGCCGTGCCGAGGAACACCACCATGATCCCCAGCACGGTGCCGAGCAGGCCGATGTACGGGCCGCCGGCGATGGCGTTGGACAGGGTCGAGAGCTTGGCGCTGAGCGCCTGGTTTTCGCGGGTACGCACACCGTCCATGGAACAGCGGATCGCTTCGATGGTCGCCGCCGAGACTGACGAGGTGTCAGCGCCCTGGGCGCGGCGCGTACGGATTTCCTTCACCGCCACCAGGTACAGGCGCCACAGCGAGGAATGCTGCAGACGCTCGGCCAACTGCGCGTCGTCGGCATACATCTCCAGACGCGTGCCGATCTGCGCGAAGTGCTCGCGGAACACTTCGTTGGCCGCGCTGAGACGGCTGACCTGGCGGTTCTTGCGCAGCATGATGACCCACGACTGGAACATCATCGCCACCAGCACCAGGATGATCACCCAGGCGTCCACCGGCACGGCGTTGAGCAAAAAGCCCAGGCTGCCGAAACCAAAACCGGACTGTTCTTCATCGACGCCGTATGCCACCAGTTTCGACTCGGCGCCCTGGGCGCTGGCGTCGGCCAGCAGCAACGTGGCCGGGCGTGCGACCTTGGACAGGCGCAGCTCGTCGATGGCCCCGGCAAACGGCTGGTGAGTGCTGGCGGCGTCCGGCAGGTCGCCACCAATCGCCAGTGGCGAGTTGAACGCAGGCACGGCCACGGCCAGGGTCGCGGTTTCGCGGCCATTCACATACAACGCGACTTTTTCACCCTCGGCGGTGAACGCCAGGTGCTGCCATTGGCCGGGGTTCAGCGCTTGGCTCGACACGGCGCGCTGGCCGTCGACGTCCACAAACGGCGTGCCCTGGTTCAAGCCCAGCAACAGGCTGTGCGCACCCTCGCGACGGGCGAAGACGATTTGCTCGCCGCTGGCCTGATCCAGGCGCAACCAGGCGCTGAAAGTGAACGCCGCGCCGGCGGCGTGTTGCAGCGACGGGCTGGCCGGCAACAGCAGCGGCTGGCCGCCGAACTGCAAGGCGCGGCCGATCACGCCGTCGATGCTCGCGCCGGTGGCGTTCAGCGCGGTGTTGGCATAGGCCGTGGTGTCACGGGCCGGGGTGCCGTTGGCATCGTCGAAGTGGTAGAGCGCGGTGTAGTTGGGGTCGAACGCCAGTTGGCCGTTGCTGGTAGCCGCAGCTTTCTGGTTGCCGTAGTACATCCACAGGTCCTGGCGCTGGCCGCCTTCAACCTTGGGCACATCGACCCAGATCAGGGCCATGCCCATCAGCGGGTCGAAGCTCTCGATCTGGTGGTTGAGCACGGTCTTGTCGTCGGCGCTGACAAAGCGCAGGTCGGCGCCGTCGTCCTTCACCCCGTCAAAGGTGAAGTTGCCGGTGTGCAGGCGCACCAGCAGCGCGGTGCGGCCCAGGGCCTGGCTGATCGCGGCGCCTTGGGCGGTGGTGTCCACGGAAATCTGTTTGCGGTAGTGCCAGTCGTCTTGCCACCAGGCATGGGCAGTGGCCGGGAGCGCGAAGCCCAGGCAGATCAACAGGCTCAGGAATAGGCGTTGCATGGGTGGAGTCTCCGGAAGAAAAAGTCAGAAAGTCGCCTGCACACTGAAGTGCAGTCGCGAGTCCTGTTTCTGGGTGTTCGGTCCATCGAGCAGCGGGTAGCCCCAATCCAGGCTGCCGGACAACCATTTGCTCAAACTGGCGCGGGTGCCGAGGCCGACGCTGGCCAGGCTGTATTCGTCTTCTTGCTCGGGCATCGGGTCGTGCAGACGCAGGCGTGCGCCTTCGGCAAACGCGTAGAAGCGCCAGTCCTTGACGTAGCTGCCGACGTACTTGGCCAGGGACGGCGTGCGCAGCTCCTGGGAGAGCAAGTAGCCCTCGTCCCCAGTGCGCTCCGCCGCCAGATAACCGCGCACCGAGGTGGCGCCGCCGGCCGAATATTGCTCGTTCGACACCAGCGGCCCCGAGGCCAGCTGGAACGCGGCCTTGGACGCCGACTGCCAATCGCCAGTGAAGGTGTAGGTGTAATTCAGGTCGCCCTTGAGCACGGCGAAACTGGGGCTGGCTTTGTAGCGCTTGTGGTCGAACGCTTCGGCATCGCTGCCATAGCCGAAGAACGCGCGGGTGCCCACCACCAGGTTCAAACCCAGGCCGAGCTGGGATTGCTCGGTGTAGCGATAGCCGTTGTAGCCGAGGGTGAACGGCGCGTACTTGAGCGGCACCTGGTCGCTGCTGGCGCCGAATTTCATTTCTTCGTCGAAGTCTTTGAAGTCGATACCCACCGACAACGAATTGGCCCAGACGCCAGCGCTCGGAAAGCTGTAGATCGCCGACACGCCATAGGAATGCCCCTTGCCCAGCACGTTGCTGCCGCCGAGGGTGGCGATATTGCTATCGGACTGGTAGCCGGAGAACTGCAACGCCCAGCGATCATCCAGCGGCGCAGTGTAGGAGCCCGACCAGACCTTGGCGTTGGCGCTGTCCTGGGGCGCGGTGAAGTAGGTCAGGGAAATCGCGTGGCCCAGTTGCCAGAGGTTGTCGTAACTCAGGGTGGCGACCGAACGCAGCTTTTCGGTGTCGGCGCTGTAGTCGTTGTTCAGGCCGATGCTGGCGTGCCAGGGATTCTGGTCTTCCACCTGCAAGTCCACATCCATGGTGCCCGGGCGCTGGCCCTCGCGTACCAGTGGCGTGACCTGACGCCCGACGCCACGGTTCAGCCCGGCGAGCTGGGTTTGCACGGTGGCGAAGTCCGGCACCGCACCTTCCTTGAGCGCCGACACTTCGTCGCGGATTTCCACTGGCGAGTAATGCTTGGCACCGACCACGCGTACGCGGCCGATCTTGGTTTCGCTGACTTGCAGGTAGACGATGCCGTCATCGACCTTCTGCTCCGGCAGCTCGACAAACACCGACTGGTAGCCCCGTGCCTGGTAGATCTTTTGCAGCGCGTCGCGGGCGCCTTCGATGTCGCCCAAGGTTTTTTGCGGGCCGAGAAACGGGTACACCGCCTCTTCAATCGCCGCCGCATCGAGCACGGTGTTGCCGCGCACGAAGTACTCATTGACGTCGACCCGGCGTGCTGCGCCCTCCTCCTCGGCCTGCGCAGGCTGGGCCTGGGCCCACAGCGTCAGGCAGCACAGCGCCAGCGTTGACTTGAACAGATGCTCCACACCGCCCCCTAACTTTCCAAGTTTTTGCACCGTCGCCGTTTGCACGGCGTTTGGCCTGCTCAATTGCTGGTTGTCGAAAGATGGCTGTGCCGGGCCAGCCAGGTGTGCAGCAAGGCGAAATTCAGCGAGAACTCCGGCATGTGCAGCAAGGCGCCACAAAACACGTCACCGATGATGGTCTGGATCAACTGCACCGCCCGCGGGTTGCCCAGCACGCTGGCGATGTCCCGTTGCAGGACGTGAATGCCCCACACCTTCTGGTTCAGGTCGAGGCCGACGAACCAACGGAACAGCAGGTTGTAATTGAGCTGCTCGTGCAGTTGCTGCTCGCTGGGCACCGAATACAGCAGTTGCAACAGGAGGATGTGCACCACGGTGTGCGGCGCAATCAGCATGCCCGGCTCGGGCTGGAGCCAGTCGCGATGGCTGTCGAGCACCTCATCGATCTGCGGGCGCAGCAACACCAGCGAATGCCCTGCCGGGATAAAGCTGGACACTTCCTTCAAGGCGCCCTGCCAATCGTCCTGGGAGACGATCCACACCCACGGCGCGCCATAGCGGTACACCGAAACCGGCTTCTTGCGCGCGGCTTCGACGATCTTCGACAGGCGCTGATCGAGCTCCTGCATGCCGACTTTCGAGTAACGTTCCATAGTTCCCATTGCCCCACTCCTGGCGTCCTGCTGACGGCTTCGACAACGACTTTTGATCGTATCCAGCGCGTTACATAGGACAGACAGGCGCGGGTGGGAGCTACCGAACTTTTGTCATGAAAGCTTCATTTTGGATTGATTCGCAGGCAATTTCCGGGACCGGGCACGGCAGGACATGTGTGCATGGGTTCTGTGGGAGCGGGCTTGCTCGCGAATGCGGTGTATCAGTTGATGCATGTGCTGACTGACCCACCGCATTCGCGAGCAAGCCCGCTCCCACACAAGCCCGCTCCCACATCTGGATCTGCGCCCACCCTCTTGCTTCACATCGCCCACAAAAAAACGGGGCGATCAGTGATCGCCCCAAAGGTACATCGAGAGGTCCTTCAAAAAGTCTACAAACTGATCTGCTTGCGCTCCTCATCCGTCAAGCGCGCCCGTGCCTGGTCGCTCAGGGGGCCGGCGCCCAGCACCTGCACGGGGCTGTTGGGGTTGTAGCCGCTGGTTTTCGGCGCGTCTTCGGGGCCGCGTTCTACCGGCTCGGTGCCAAAGCTCAGCACCTCCACGGTGACGATGGACGGCCGCCCTTGCTTGGCCGCCGCCTGCTGGCTGCGCGCCGCCTCTTGCGCCGCCTGGGACGCCGCCGCTCCGGCCGCGCTGGCCGAACTCATGGCGCCGGTGTTGACCGCCGCCGCCACCGGCACCCCGGACGACTTGCCCTGGGTCTGGATGTTCGCCGCGTTCACCACGCGCAACGCGGCGATGTTGACGTTGCCCGACACCCGAATGCCCGCCTCGCCCGCATCGATGGTGCCCAGCGGTGCGATCAGGTCGATGTCCCCCGCCGGTATTTCCGGGATCGGGTTGAGCGTGGCGATCCCCGCGCCGGTACTCGGCACGGACGGCGACAGGCTGACGTTACCCCAGTTGTCATAGACACGCTTGGGCGGCGTGTACACCACGGTGGTCTTGGAACCGCGCCCGGCGTTGATGTCGCCTTCGGCGGTCCAGCCCATGATCGAGCCACCAAAAGTGGTCATGATGCGGCTCTGGCCGAGCAGGATGCTGCCCATGGAATACAGCTGGATATCGCCAGCACCCTGGGTGATCACCCCCGCCGTGGACGGTGGCGCCTCGCCTTCGATACCGAAGGTCTGGCTGCCGCCCGGGGTGAGCATCTGGATCGCGCCACCGAAGTTGGTGTGCACGCCCGAACTGCCGAACAGGGTGATGTCGCCCTTGTAGGTGATCGGGTTGCCGGCCACGTCCTTGTCCGGGAACAGCGCGGCGATGGCGGCACGCCCACGCAGGTAGCTGCCCTGGCGCACGCTGCCATCGGTGTTGTACTCGCGGCCGGCGGCCTTGAGTTCGGCGAAGTACACGTCACGGGCGAACACCCGTTGTTGCTCCGCAGGCAGCGCCTTGTAATAGGCCAACGCCTGCGTGCTATCGCCGACAAAACCGAAGCGCTCGGCGAGCCAGGTGACCAACTCGTTTTCGTAGGTCTTGGCCACCTTGGCGCCCTGGATCGACTCGCCGGCTTGCGCCAGGTTGACGGGGTTCATGTAGGGCTCGACGAAACGCAGGTAATCCGGGCCCTTGGGGCCGACACCGGCTTGCATCACGATGCTTGCGCCAGGGCGGTTGTCGCCCGCCACCACCGCCCCCAGGCTGGTCACGCTGACCTCGCCGCCGTTGGCCGCCGCTCGCCCGGACATCAGGATATTGCCGCCCGCCGTCACCTCCAGCAGACCAGGACCGGCGACCTGGAAGTTGCTGTAGAGAATGTCGCGGCCGGCGGAGACGATGGAAATATCGTTGGGGTTGTTGTGGATGAACAGGTTGCCGGTTTGCAGCTCCGAGTCCGGTCCCACGGTGTTGTTGAACGCGCTGCCGCTGCTGACGATGTCGCGCCCGGCCATCATCCGCACCGCGCCGTTGCCCTCGTACCAGACCTGCCCCGCGTTGCGCGTTCCAGCTGTGGTGGAGAAGGTAATCACCCTGCCGCTGCTGACGCCTATCAGGTCACCGCTCAACGCGTAGAAGCGCGCCGGAGCACTCGGCACATACCCCGCCGCAGAGGCCGTCGGGGCACCAAAGGTGAACAAGGGACGCGGGATAGTACTGACAAAGCTACCCCCCGACACCAGGCCGCTGCTGTCGGAGATATTGTGGCTATCGGCGTCTGTCTGGCCGTTGATCGTGCCGACGAATGCCGGCCGCCAAGGGGTGGCCATGATGCCGGGGTCGGCCGCAGACGGCGTGACGAACATGCCGCCCGCGTAAATCGAATCGCTGGCCAGGAACTGCAACTCGCCATTGGCGCCTGGGGCGAGCAGAAGATTAGCGATGTAGCCAGTATCAATCGAGGATTCTCGCACCGCTCGTCCATAGTAGAGACTGCCACCGGCGGCGGTTGCTCGAAGGATCGAGGGATACACGATTGCCAGATCAGAAGGAGTGCCGCTGACATTCGGCGTCACATTGCCGCCAGCCGAAAAAAGATCAATCGCGGTGTGATCCGTCCATAACGTGAACCAGCTGTCCCCTACACCCCGCTCGGCTCCCCGTGTAAACGCGGACTTGTTCGCCACCGAGCCCCGGCCCGGGTCGAGCACATTCTGCACCACCAGATCGCCCGCCGCCGCCAGGTTGAACGTGGCGTCACCCGGCACCAGGGTAATTGCGCCCAACGGCAAGCCACGGGTGGCCTTTAACGGATCGTATGCGCGCGTTTCGCCAGGGCTGTGCTGGGTGGTCGTGCTGCCGTAAGTCAGATTGATACCGCCCACCGCGCCGCTTTGCACCTGTGCATTGCCACGCACGTTGACCAGTACCCCGTTGCGCAAATCCGTCGTCTGCACACCAACCGGGTTGAGCGTACCGCCGACACGCAACCGCAAGTCGCCCCCGCCGTTCAGCACCAGGCTGCCGTCGTTGGCCATCCGGCCGGTGCTGCCCACCGCCAATACCAGGCCTTGGGTACGCGGGTTCAAACCGGGATCGAGCGCGCTGTTGGTCCGGCTGTCCAGCAACCCGGCGTTACCGCGCACGTTGACATCCAGGTCACCGCCGCCAAGGGTGCCAAAGCCGGTGAAGCCGAGCATCTGATCGACCGAAGGGGTGCTGGCATAGGTGCCGAAGTTGATCCACCAGGCCGTGGGTTGGGCCTGCCCGCCGGTGGCCACATCGGCGCTGCCTTGACGCCACAACCAGTTGCCGACGCTGGCGGAATCGTAGCCACGGTCCTTGGGATCAGGCCGCCCGGCGATGCCCTCGGAGATACCGGTGATATTGCCCGTCAGGTTCCCGCCGACGTTCAGCGTGAGGTTGCCGCCGGCATCGGGATACCAGGCGCGGTACAGGCTGTCGGCAGAACCATTGACAAACTTTTCGTAGGCGCTGGCAGGATCGGCCAGGACGGTGTTAGTGCGGCCCAGGGTCCGCGCTTGATTGTAGGGATCGCCCGCCTGGGTCGCGACGGAGGACGTGCCTGCGGTATAGACCCCATAAAGTGAGTCCATGCTCAGGTCGCCAGCAGTCAACAGCTCCAGGTCGCCCGTGCCGGTACGCAGCACGCTGAAGCGGGTACTGGATGGCGCGGCAACCTTGCTGCTGGGCAGGTAGCAATACGTGGGTGAGTTGGCACAGAACTGTTCGATGGTGCCGACGTTGAGTTGGTCCAGCAGGCTTTGCTGAATCACGTCGCCCTTGGACACATGGATACCCATCGCCGCCAGTTCCTGCGCGGCGGACTCGGTCCAGAGCTGGTTGACCTTGACCACGCAATAGGCGCCGTAGTTGGCACAGAAATTCTCGATCGTACCCATCCCGACCATATCAACGATGGCCTGGTCAATCGGGTCGCCTTCGACCACGGTGATCCCGTTGAGCGCAAGGTCGATGACCGCGTAAGCGGTCCAGGTCTGGGCCCCCTTGAGCGGTACATCCTTGGCGAACATGCCGTAGTGACTGTCAGCCAGGTGCAGGTCGCCGCCCCGTGGATGGGCTTGCAGGATACGGCTGTCCGCCGCGTCGGTGTCGGCGCCCGCCACCAGACGCAGTGACCAGGATTGCGACCCCTCGGCCAGCATCGGCGCAATGGCCCACAGCTTGCCCTGACGCCCCGCCACTTCCGGACGCAGTTGGACCGATTCAACCCCGTCGGGCAGCTTGATGTTGGTACCGGCCGGGATCAACGCCCCGCGTGGCAAGGCGCGACTACCGTCGAGCAGAACGACACTGGTGGAGAGCGTGCCCTGATGCACCTGCGGCAGTGGCACACCTTTGGGCCAGAGCATGTTGCGCAAGGCCGTGCCCTGGCTCAGCAGCGTGCCGGCGTCCAGCTGGGTGCCCGGTTGCAGCGTGGTGGCCTCGCCGAGCAACGTGCCGGCGGCATACACCACATTGCCCGACGCATCCCGTACTGCCGCCGCCAATACCGTACCGGCAGGCAATACCAGCGCCTGATCCAACACCGCTGTCGTCGGCAAGCGCGTGCCGGCCGCGACCGTCAGGCCCTTGATCGGCAGGTCGTAGTTCAACGTACTGCCCGCCGGGAACGCCGTGCCATCGGCCAGGGTCACGCCGTTGCCCGGCACGACGATATCGCCGCCGCTGAAGTCTTTGCCGGGCAACAATACCCAGCCCTTGTCATCCACGGTTTCCGGCGGCGGTGCAAAGCCATCGTTGATGCTGCCGTAAACGCTCAGGTCGCCGCCCGCGCGCAGGGTCAGGCTGCCCGCTTCACCGGAACCGTACACCGAGGTCTGCCGGGTGTGCGGGTTGAGGCTGGCGTAGCGATAGCCGGACAGGTCCAGGTCGCCCTGTACCACCAGGTCACCGTCCGGGGTGCTGCTGACGATTTGCACCCCTGGGCGCAGATGGAACGTATCGGCATACGTGCTGTTGTTGAGCCCGGCGAGCTTGTTGTTGAGCAAGTCCGAGTTGAGCAAGGCCGCGTTGATAAACGCCGTGCTCAGTGCGTGCTTGCCATCCAGGTAAGCCTGGTCGATCTGCTGATAAGGTCGCCCGCTGGCCGTCGGGTCGTTGATCACGGGCGCATCGTCGTATGTGGCCATGCCGTTGAGCGTGATCGAGCGTGCGCCCTGGATTGCCAGGCGGCCACGGGCGTCGATGTCGATGTCGTTGCTGCTGCCATCGGCATTGATCAGCCGTGGCGCGTTCAATTCAAGGCTGCCACGCGCGAGCCCGTCGTTGTGGGTCGAACCGGCGGTGCCGTGACGCAGGTCGATGCGCACGCCATCGGCGAGGGTCAAGCGCCCGTCGCCGGAGCCGAGCACCACCATGGCACGGTTCGGCGAGTCGATGATCTTGCCGTAGCTGTCCACCCGCAGTTTGCTGCCGTGGGCATCCAGCACGGCACTGCCGTCCAGGCTCAAGCCGTGCTTGCCGGCCAGGTTGATGCTGCCCACGCGTTCACCGCTGGCATCCACCAGGCCAGTGACACGCAGGCTGCCGTTGTCTACCGAGACGCTGATGTTGCCGGCCTTGAGGCCGTTGCCGATGGTCAAGTTGCCTTGCTTGAGTTGGAAGCTGCGCGCGCCGAACACCTGGCCGATGTTGAGGCGGCTGTTGAGGTCGGCAAACTGCTGGTCCAGCACACCGCTGCTGCCCAGGCGCTGGGCCTGGATCTGCACGCTGCCCGCCAGATAAGGCATCAAGGTGCCGCCCGCGTCGTAGTAGCCGCTGCTGCTGCCCAGGAGCGTGCCTTGCAGGTCGACGATCCCGCCCGCCGCATCCAGCGCCACGGCCCGCAGCGTGCCCGCCTGGTTGTACTGGGCCGACAGGTCGATGGTCGAGCCTGCCGCTTGATGGATATTGCCGGTGCGGCTGTCGAGGGTGACGTCGCCGCCCCAGCCGTACTTGGTCACATCGTTGAAGGTGATCGCACGCCCGGCGACATCAATCAACGCCGCGTCCGTCAACTGCACATCACCCCGCGCTGCAAGGCTGACCTTGCCGCTCGGCAGCACCACGGCGCCCGCCAGACGAATGCTGTCGCCGTTCAAGGACAATTCGGCACCCTGCCCCTCGGCCTTGCCGCGTGCCCCGGCAGACGCCGCCACATCAATCGCGCCACCGGCAGTGATGCGGTTGACTGAGCCAGCGGCACCGGTCATCAGCGGCGTGAGGATATTCAGGTTACCGCCTGTGTAGGTGAAACCCTTCACCGCGTCATAGGCACCCTGCTGTTGATAGACCGACAGGCTGCCCTTGTGGTTGGCGGTGATGCGTTCACTGGCGTTCAGATTGACGTTGGCAAAGCCCAGCGCCAGGCGGTCGAAGTTCAGGGTCGTGCTCGGCTGGGCAAAGCTGCCGTAACCGAATTCGATGCGGTCGGCGTTGATGTCCAGGCGCCCGCTGCCGGTGCCCGCGCCGCCGCTGACCACGGCACCCGCCGGGTTGGTCGCGCCTTGCCAGATCAGGTTGGCGGTGTGGATGCTGGCCACATCGTTGGCACCGCCGGCGCCATAGATCGCCGGCGTGGAGATCATCAGGTTGCTCAACCGCGATTTGCCGGTCAGGGGGTCATAAGTATCCAGCGAGGTGCTGCCGTAGAAATTGAAGCTGTCACGGGCCGAGAGTTGCAGGGTCTCCAGGGCCGGCGCGCCGAACTGGGTATCGCCCTGCAGCAGACGGTCAAGCAGTGCCTGGGACAACGTGAGGCCTGCCGGCCGTTGATTCGCGGCTTCTGCGGCGGCGAGCGCAGCGGCGCTGCCAAGGTTGATCGCACTGACCCCCAGGTTGAGGTGACGCGTGCCGTAGCGCACTTGATCGCCCAGTGCAAACGAGGCGTCGGTCAAAGCGACGATACTGCCTTCGGAATACAGCCCGGTCTGCCCACTGCAAGGGCTGGTGCTACAGGTGCCGATGCTGATGCCCCCACTAACCTCGCCACCAATGCCCGGCGCCGCGATCACATTGAGCAGGCCGTTGGACACCGCCAGCATGTTGGTGACCTTGTAGATAAAACCGTCACGGGCGTCGTAGCCCGCGTTGCCTCGGCCGATAGTGTTGATCGAAGCGCCCTGCTCAACGACGATCGAGCCGGTTTGACTGACCAGGAACACTTCAGGCGCAGCCAACGTCGCGCCTTCACGCAGCACAATGTTGCTGCGGGCGCCGTTCACCCCATCCACCAACGTGATGAAGTTGCCAGACTGGCCATACGTGACGCTGGTCATGCCCCCGACGACCAGGCGCGATGCCCCCAGTGCATTGAGGCTGTCAGCCCGCAAGGTGATCCCTGCAAAACCCTGGGTCGCCGCCCGATCTGCGCCCACTACTTCAATGCCACCACGGGTCGTGTCGACTACCGTTACCGTACCGCCATAACCCTCCTGCGCTGCACCGAAGCGGCCAATACCCTGGAATGAAAATGCATCCGCACCACCACCGGTGCGCAAGGCCAGTTTCAAGGTCTTGGCATCCACCTCAAGCATGGGGCGTGGCACGCCGATTTTTGCCGCGTCCGCCCTGGCGAACTGCGCATAGCTGGTTTCGTTGTACTGGGAATAGCGGCGCAGTGTATCGGCCGACGTCAGGATCAATTGACTGGCAACGTTGTCGCTGATTCCGGTATTGGCAATCGACAAGCGCCCGGCCGTGCTCCACGAACCGTTGCGCATCAATTGGGTCGCGCCATCGCCGCCCAAGCCAGCCAAACCGTTCATTTCAACGCGATAGGCCCCGGGCAGTAACGCGTAGGTCGATGGCATCAGCGTGTAAGTTCCGGCGGGCAGCCCCGGTATACCGGCGCCGATCGTGACTTGCTGGCCAACCAACGGCGTGACCGCCCCAGCCTCCCCCGCCACAGGCGCGGCAACGGGCTGCACCCCCGGCACAATCGCGTAGATCGGGTTGGTGGACAGGCCCGGCAGGCTGAACCCACCGTTGGCGCCCACTTGCACCAGCGGGTTGTAGCGCGCATCGGTGGAGCCGCCGCGCCCGGACACAAACCCGGCACCCAGCAATTCGCCGCCGCCGGACAGGTCCACGGTGGCATCGGGCAGCACGGCGACGGTCTTGCCGCCCAGGATCACGCCAATCCCCAGATCCTGACCGCTGGCACTGAGCCCGCCTTGCCCGACAAACACCACTTGCTTGCCGTTATAGCGGTAGACCTGGCCGTCCACCGTGCCGCCAAACGGCATCACCAGGCCCTTGCCACTCGCCGACGTGAGGCTGCCCGGCAGCAACTGCACGCGCTCGCTGCCCGTGCTGCCAATATCGATCAGCCCCAGCGGAGCGCGTACCACGCCCCCCTGGATAATGTTTGCGGCACCCAGTTGCAGGTGGCCGAACACCGAATAAGGCAGCGGTGCATCGGTGCTGCCGACACGGCCGATGGTCAACGTGCGCAAGGGGTCAAAATCCAGGCCAAGGGCAACGGTGGATGAATCGCCCAAATAGCCGGCGACGATACGCGCACCGACTTCGGTGGCCGGGTAGAGTTGCGCAGCGCGCAGAGTCATGTCGCCTTGGGTCAGCAACTGCGTGTTGATACCGGCGACGATAGCGTTTTCAACGCTACCCGCCAGGAAGCGCAAGTCGCCCTGACTGGTGAGGTTCACCTGATCAAAACCGCGCCGCTCAACCGTGATCAGGCTGGCGTCGGCCTGGTACAGGCTGCCCTTCATGCCAAACACCACGTTGTCGCGCACATCAATCAGATCGCCACCAGCATTGAACTGCGCCGCCGTGGCGAGCTGAGACGGCTTGCCCAGGTTGATGGTCGGGCGCACGTTCGGGTCCAGGGTCTGCGTCGTCAGACCGGCCAGCAACAGATACGGCGCCGACAGGTTGATCCGTGAACCAGCGGCGGCACCTTCACTGAGGTTATACGCGGCGCTGAACAGGCGCAGGCTCTGCCCCATGGCGATGTTCACGTCGCCATCGAAGCTCATCAGGCCATTGCTCATCAGCGCCAGGTTGTCAAAACCACCCGCGCTGATTTGGTCCGCTCCGAGCCGCGCATGCCCATAGACCAGGCTGTCGGCGGCGGCCTCGGCGGTGTCCGCCAGATTCAGGGGCTGGTGGGTCTGGCTGATGATCAACTCGCGGCCGTTGAGTACCCGGTTACTGGCGTACTGCTTGAGGTAGTTCGGGCTCTGCAACGCGACGACCAGGCTACCACCCGCCGCCCCCACGCCACCGGCGCGGGCGACAAAACTGCCATCCAGGTACAGGCCGTTGTTGGAGGCCAGGCTGATGGTGCCGCCGTTGCTGGCGACCTGCACCGTGCCCTGCCCCGCTACATTCAGTGTGGCCTGGGTGCCGGACGCTTCCAGGCGCGCCCCGTCACGCACCACCACAAACAGGTCGCTGGCGCTGGCGACGCCGGTGGTCAGGTCAAGATCGCCACCGATGCGGATCTTGCCACCGGCGTCCACCACGCCGTAGCGGCGCCCTTGGTTGTCCACGGCGCTGACGGCGCGGGCCGACACATCGACCACGGCCTGTTCACCCAGCCAGATCGAGCGGCCATGCCCTTCGGCATTCGCCTGCAACAGCACCTGCGGGGTCACCGCCAGGCCGCCCAGGCTGACGTTGCCGCCCCAGGCGTTGAGTGTACCGTTGAGGGTCAACTGGCCAACGCTGCGCAGGTTGATGGCCTGGCGCGGGTCGACGTTGATCACTGCACCCTGGCCAACGGTCAGGGCCGTGGTCGCCAGTTTGTCAGCCGTGATGTACGGGTTGCCGGCGGTCAGGTTCAAGCTGGCGCCGCGCCGTGGGGTCAGCACGCCTTTGACGGCGTCCGGCTGATACAACTCGGGCAGCCAGCGCGCCATGGCGCTGGCGGGGTCACTGCCACTGGGCGCGGTACTCGCCTGGTCACCCAGGTGCAAGACCGGCACCGTCACGTCAACCTGGGTGCCGTCGGCGACGAGCAGCCCTTCATTGCCAGTGATGTCGTAGGCCGAAAAGCCCTTGTTGAAAAAGTCCCCGGCCAATTGCAACGTGCCGGTGGCGAGGGGATCGGCACTTTCGCCAATCAACACCTTCTGGCTCTGCAAGGCCAGGGTGCCACCGCCACTCACACCGTAACCGCGCACCTCGCCCTGGAGGCTCAACGCGCCCAGGGCGCTCAGGGTGGCGCTGCCGCCTTTGCCAGCGTTGACACTGCGATCGACGCCAAGTGTGGCCCCGGAGGACACCTCCACCAGGCTGCCCGCACCAAGGCTCACATCGCCGCTGCTGCGCAGCGAGACCTTGCCGCCGTTCACGTACGCCACACCGTTGCCGCCACCGGCAGGGTCCAGCAGCAGATTGTTCCAGCGCCCCGAGGCGTCCAGCTTGACGCCCTCGGCCACGTCGATCTGCCCGCTGCCCGCCAGGATCACGTCGGCCACGGCGTTGTTGCCGTTGAGATTGACCTGGTTGAGCACGTTGCCCAGATTCAGGCTGCCGCCGTGGGCAGTCAGGTTTGCGTTCACCTCGACACGCGGTGCGTAGAGGGTGATGTCGCCGCCATCGGCGACGTTGAGTGCGCCATTGACGGCGATGCCCTGCTTGGCACCGAGCTTGATCGCGCCCAGCTGGAAGCCATTGAGTTGATCGGCGTCCAGCACCACCGCGCCTTGACGCTCGGCGGGCAATGCCGTGCTCAAGTCCATACCGGCGGCGATCTTTTGCGCGGACTGCTCGATCAGCACCTGCTCCGCCATCGGCGTCAGACCATAACGCAGGGTGCCGGTGGTTTTGTCATAGATCGGCGTGTATTGCCCGATGATCAACTGCGCCCGCTGGGCCAGCGCTTTCTGGGATTGCTGATAACCGTCAAGGTTGAGCGCCGGTGCCCGGGTCTGGCGATCACCCTGGAACACGTCGCTGAGAATCTGGCCTTCCAACACCGCGCCTGACGTGCCGATCACCAGCTTGCCGGCATCGCGGCCCACGGTGTAACCGGACTCCTGGCGGCTTTGCTGGGCGATCAGGGGGTTGTAGTAGTAATCGGTCTGGCCCCAGCGCGCACTGGTGTCTTCAAAACCCTTGTAGACGCCGGAGTAGAGAATGTCGCCCGGTGCCTTCGACAGCTCGTACAAACGCCCGTCCGGCCCCTTGAGCCAGGTCAGGCGGATCTTGCCGGCCTGCACATCCACGGTGCCGCCCGACAGGTTGATCTGCGCGCCCTGCTGGGTCACCACGTCCTTGCCGGTAAATGTCACAGTGCCGCCCTGGGCCATCCACTCGCCCACCGAGTGGCCCTGGGTGCCGAGGTAGCCACCGACTTCGAGCAAGCCGCCCGCGGTGTACCAGCGATCCGTCGTATAGCCGTTGGTGCCGGCCGGGACAAACACCAGCTCACGCAGGTCGACCCACACGTCGTTGTTGATCAGTTGCCCGCCATCGCGGTTGACCACCGCATCGCGCTGCTCGTTGCCCTGCACGTTGATCTTGATGTTGTTGGCTTCCATCGCCACCTTGACGCCGACCGCGCCCGACACATCGATCTTCGCGCCGTCGCGCACCAGGCTGCGTTGCCCGGCGCTGACGGCGACCTGCCCGCCAGTGGCGAGGGTGATCGAGCCGTTCTGGAAGTCCACCGTGCCGCCGCTGACGATCTCGACCCGTGATTGGTCGCTGCGGTCGGCCACGGCGCTGAGGTGATTGAACTGCCCGTTGATCAGGTTGGCGGCCAGGCCATCGAACTTGCTCAGGCCGTTGGCCTGCTGGCTGTTGAGCGCGGTGCTGGCGCTGGCATCCAGCAGGATCGCGGTAGTGCTGCCTTCGCCCAGGGTGACACTGCCAGTGGTGTCAGTGGCCGCGTTGAGCAAGTGGATAGTCCCGCGCGTATCCACCGAGGTGCTGGCCAGGGCCACGCCGTTCTGCGCGACCTGGTGGCCGGTCAGGGTGATGTCGCCGGTGGAGGCCATGATCAGGCCGTTGTTGCTGACCTTGCCCGCCGTGCTGCCAGCGTTGAGGCCAGCCGCCACTTCGTTGCCACGGGTGGTGGAACGCTCGTTGCCGGCGGTGCCGACACCTTTGCGGATGTAAAAGCTGTCACCCGCCGCCAGGGTGGTCTGGCCCTTGGCGGTGATGATCGTACCGGCGTTGTCCACCTCGGAACCAAGCAGCAAGGCATAGCCGCCGGCATCGGTGGACGTGGCGGCGTTGTGGGTCTGGATCACTGCGCCGCGCTGGACTTCAACCTTGCCGGCCGCATCGGTAAACGTCGGCTGGGTGCCGTTGGCATCGACGTAAATGCCGCGCTGGGTGAACTGCTCATCGGTGATGTTCGCCGCCGCCGCCACCAGGTTGCGCACATTGACCTGGCTGGTGCCGCTGAACACCACGCCGTTGCGGTTCATGATCATGACCGTGCCGGCGCCGTTGATCTGGCCCTGGATTTCACTCGGGCGCGCATTCGGATCATTGACGCGGTTGAGCAGCGCCCAGTTGGACTGCTGCTGGAAGTCCACCGTGGTGTTGCGCCCGACGTTGAACGTCTCCCAGTTGAGGATCGCCTTGTCGGCGGTCTGCTCGATGTTCACCGTGGTCTTGCCGCCGGCCTGGGTCTGGGTCGGGCCCTTGGCGTTGGTCCAGCCCTGGGTCAGGCTGTTGTCGACCTGCAAACCGCCCTTGCCCAAGCCATCGGGAATCGTCGACACCTGCCCCAATGCCGCCTGCCGCCCGGCCGCTTGCGCCGCCTGCTGCGCGGCAATCGCCGCGACGCTGGTGTTCAGCGTGCTGATCGAACGCGCCAACTGCTGATTGGCCCGCGCCTGCTGGTTCAAGGTCGGAATGCCCGACACCTGCCCACTGGTACGCGCCGCCGTGGCCGCCTGGGACGCGCCCTTATCGGCAAACCAGCCGGAACTGAACGCCGACGCCGCCTGGGCGTTGCCCGCCACCATCAACAAGGCAATGGCCTGCGCCAGGGGCTTGAGCAACAACACGGGCTGGGCTTTGCGGTGAACCGTTGGTTTGCAGCGGACCATCTGGATCTTCCTTCTTTGTAGTTGCCCAGGGGCAAGACATGCTCACGTATGAGGGTTAGGCGGTTGGCGAGGGGCGCGACTGAACTTCTGTCATGCAAAGTTCATAAAGGGCTGCTAACGCAAAAAAAATCAGCAACGGCACAGGCCGTTGCTGATCGGTGTTGCGGGTCGTTGAAGCGGGGTTACAGCGGACGACCGATGCCGTTGCACACGTTGGACTTGCCGATGCTCAGGGCGCTGGTGGCGGTCAGGAAGTTATCGTTGATCGCGGTTTTCCAGGAGTCTGGCAGAGGCACGAAGCGGTTGTTGCGGATCGCGGTATCGTTGCTGCCGAACGCGCTGAGGTTGTAGTGACGGGTGAAGAAGTTGCGGACCTGGGTGGTCTGGTCAGCGTTGGCGTAGCACTGGCTGAAGATCACGTTGGTGAAGCCCAGGATTGGGTAGCCCGAAGTCGGGTAGGCGACGACGCTTGGGTCGGTAGTGCTGGCAGCGGCGGCGAAGGTTGGAACCCAGGCGTTCTGGTTGGCGACGTTGGTGCCAGTCGGAACCGGTACAAGGGCGATGGCGGCAGATACGTTGGCAGGTGCTGGGGAAACGCCGTTGACCTTGGCAACCTTGGTCGCGTCATCCAGACCGGCCAGAGTGGTGGCCGCGTAGTCCGGGCTCATGTAGGTGATGGCACCGTCGGTGGAGTTCAACAGAGTCATTACCGCTTGGCTGCCCGAGGCAGAAACGGAACCGGCTGGAACCTTCTTGGTCACGTTGCCGTAGCTCTGGGCAAAGTTAGTGGTCACAGCGAATGCCTCGGTCTCGGCGCACTTGGCGTTGAGGAAGCGCGTGAACAGTTCGGTGGTGCCGCTCGCTTCGCTGCGGTAAACAACCTTGATCGTGCCGGTACGGCCCGAACCCGCGATCTGGCTCCAGTCGGTCAGACGGCCGGAGAACACGCCGCACAGTTGGTTGACACTCAGGTCAACGGCAGCAGTCCCTGCCTTGTTGAACGGAATGGCCACCGAAGTCGCCACCGAAGGTACCTGGATCAGCTTGCCCCACGCGGCTTCATGACCGTTCTTGTAATTGAGCAGTTCATCGACCG
The DNA here is from genome assembly GCF_030687535.1 of Pseudomonas sp. FP2335. NCBI lineage: Bacteria > Pseudomonadati > Pseudomonadota > Gammaproteobacteria > Pseudomonadales > Pseudomonadaceae > Pseudomonas > Pseudomonas sp. FP2335. The sequence continues at coordinate 2,316,267 of NZ_CP117437.1, read as the reverse complement.
TCAGCTTGGAGTCGCTGCCAGCCCAGTGCACGTTCTTGGTGCCGGTGCCGAATTGGCTGTAGTCGTTGTTGAGGAACGCCGCTTTGCCTTTGCCGCTGCCAACGCCGATGTAAGGGGCAAAGCCGGTGGTGAGTACGCCAGCAGTCTGGTACAGCGGCTGAGGCAGAGTGGCGCCGCCGCCGTTTACGTCTGCGAATGCAGCTTGTGCCGAGCACAGTGCAGCGAGGGTCATTGATACCGCGAGAACGTTGCGCTTAAACATGAAGAAGCTCCTTTCGTCGTGTTTGTACGTTTGGGGTAGATGGCTCTTGCATGACGCCATGGCTTCGGTCCCAAGCCGTCGTGCGGGGGTGGCCAGGGGTGAAAACCATGGGAGAGAAATTCGCAGTTTCCGATGACGGTTGTAGGAAAAAACCTCGGGAGGAACGCCTTGATTTTTAAAAAGATTCTCGGGTGTTTTGGTCATGATTTTGAGCGGTTTGGGCGCAGGTGACAGCGAGGTTTCAGCGAGTGGGGCTGGAGGCCGTATAGACCTTGGGATGTGACGGAATGAGGAACCCGAGGTAGAACGGGAGCACGATAAATGTGCTGAACACACATAACCCATGTGGGAGCGGGCTTGCTCGCGAATCCGGTGGATCAGTCAATGAATTCATATCTGACCCACCGCATTCGCGAGCAAGCCCGCTCCCACACCAGCACGCTCCCGCATGTGGATTGGGTTTCGCCAGTAGGTCAGGTGACGAGTTGGTTGATCTCGATAATTGGCAGCAACACCGCCATGACAATGACGAGTACGACGGCGCCCATCACCACAATCATCAGCGGCTCCAGCAACGCGGTCATGCCCATCGCCCGCCGTTCAATATCCCGCGACAGCGTCTGCGCCGCACGCTCCAGCATCGGCGGCAGCGAGCCGGTCTTTTCGCCGCTGGCGATCAGGTGGATCAGCACCGGCGGAAACACCTTCTCCACCGCCAGCGCCGGGGCCAGGTTGACGCCTTCGCGCACTTTGGCGGTGGCCTCGCAGACGCACCGGTCGAGGCGGTCGTTGGACAGGGTCTGGCGCGCCGCTTCCAGGGCGCGCAACAGCGGCACGCCGGCACCGCCGAGGATCGCCAGGGTCGAAGCGAAGCGCGCGGTGTTGAGGCCCAGCACAAACCGCCCGATCAACGGCAAGCGCAGCACCCGGCTGTGCCAATTCAGGCGTGCCACGGGATTGCGCAAATACAGGCGCCAGCTCCAGAAACCAGCGACGATCCCGGCAAAACACAGCCAGCCCCAGGCGCGGATAAAGTCGCTGGCGTTGAGCATCGCCAAGGTCAGCCCCGGCAAATCCTGGCGCGCCTGGGAAAATGCGCTGACCACCTGGGGCACCACGTAGCTGAGCAAAAAAATCACGATACCGATGGACACCAGCCCCACCACGCCAGGGTAGATAAACGCCGTAAGGATCTTGCCGCGCAGGTTGTTGCGCTCCTCGATGTAGTCGGCGAGGCGCTCCATCACCTGGGCCAGGTCGCCGGACTCCTCCCCCGCCGCGATCAGCGCGCGGTAGATCGAGGGGAAGTCCCGTGGCCGCGCAGCCAAGGCATCCGCCAGGCGCATGCCGCCACGCACATCGGCACGCACTGCGCTGAGGGTCTGGGCGATGTGTTTTTTCTCGGCCTGCTCCACCGTTGCGCTCAACGCCGCTTCCAACGGCAGGCTGGCACCCAGCAGGCTTGCCAGTTGGCGCGTGGCCCAGGCCAGGTCGTTGTCCGAGAGCTTGGGGGTGAACAGGCTGCTGCCGGCGACCTGCTGGTTGCTCTCCAGCTGCACCAGCAACGCGGTCAAACCGCGCCCGCGCAAGTTGGCAAATGCGGCGCTCTGGCTGTCGGCCTCCACATGCCCGGTCTCGACGTTGCCGCTGGCATCGGCGGCCTCGAAGCGATAGCGATTCATCAGGCGTCCCGTGTCACGCGCAGGATTTCTTCAGGCGCGGTGGCGCCGCTGCGCACCCAGCGCTCGCCGTCTTCACGCATGCTGAACATGCCGGCGCGGCGGGCGGCCAGGCGCAGGTCCTGCTCGCCGGCGCCCTGGTGGATCAGGCTACGCACGTCGTCATCGACGCAGAACAACTCGTGGATACCGGTGCGGCCGCTGTAGCCGACCTGATTGCACTGCGCACAGCCCACCGGGCGCCAGGTACCGGGCGCGGCCGGATCTTCCTGCTTGCAGTGCGGGCACAGGCGACGCACCAGGCGCTGGGCCAACACGCCCAACAACGACGAAGCCAACAGAAACGGCTCGACGCCCATGTCGATCAGCCGGTTGACCGCCGACACCGCATCGTTGGTGTGCAGGGTCGCCAGCACCAGGTGACCGGTCAGCGAGGCCTGCACGGCAATTTGCGCGGTCTCCAGGTCGCGGATCTCGCCAATCATGATGATGTCCGGGTCCTGGCGCAGGATTGCGCGCAGGGCGAGGCCGAAGGTCATGTCGATCTTGGCGTTGACCTGAATCTGGCTGATACCCGGCAGGTCGTATTCCACCGGGTCTTCCACGGTGAGGATATTGCTGGTACTCGCATCCAGTCGCGCCAGCGCCGCATACAGGCTGGTGGTCTTGCCGCTGCCGGTCGGCCCGGTGACCAGCACGATGCCGTGGGGCTGGCGGATCAGCGTGTCGAGGCGCGCCAACAGCTGCGGTTCCATGCCCAGGGTCTCCAATTGCAGGCGCCCGGCCTGCTTGTCCAGGAGCCGCATCACCACCCGCTCGCCATGCCCGGTGGGCACCGTCGACACGCGAATATCAATCGGCCGCCCGGCCACCCGCAGTGCGATGCGGCCGTCCTGGGGCAGGCGTTTTTCGGCAATGTCGAGCTGGGCCATGATCTTGATCCGCGACACCAGCGCGCCGTGCAACGCCTTGCGCGGTGACACCACATCACGCAGGGTGCCATCGACGCGGTAGCGCACCACCGAGTGGGTTTCATAGGGCTCGATATGAATATCGCTGGCCTCGTCGCGGGCGGCCTGGGTCAGCAAGGCGTTGATCATGCGGATCACCGGCGCGCCGTCCTGGGTGTCGAGCAGGTCGGTGACTTCGGGCATGTCTTGCATCAGGCGGTCCAGATCCACCTCGTTTTCTGCCGCGCCGACCACGGCGGCGGCGCTGCCGGTGTCGGCGTAGGCGCTGGTGAGCAGGCCGTCGAGTTCGTCGTCGCGCACTTGTTCGATGGGGGATTGGCCGAATTGGCGGTGGACTTCGCTGATGGACCAGCCGGGGGTTGAGGGGCATACCGTCAGGAGCAGGCCTTCGGCGTTAGTGCGCAGGAGGATGCGTTGGGATTTGGCCCAGGCGTAGGGGAGTAGGCTCATGTTGTTGGCCCTGTTTGTCGGTGTACATATCCGTTTTTTGGGCAACGGCGGCTTATGGTTCCGCTCTTACAGCGGCTCACTTTTGAAAAGCGCAAAAGTAAGCAAAACGCTCTTGCCCCACCACTCGGCACTTCGCCTAGGCTCGGTGTGCCCATAATCCATGTCGAATTCCGGCCAGCGTGTTTAACGGGGCGCCTAAGATCAAAATCAAGAGCCAGAGCACAGTTCCATCTGAATACATGGAGATCCAAATGTGGGAGCGGGCTTGCTCGCGAATGCGGTGTGTCAGTCAACTCATTCATTGGCTGATCCACCGCATTCGCGAGCAAGCCCGCTCCCACAGTTTTGACCCAGTTCATCCCGCCCATTTCGGTCGGCTCTAAGGCCGCCGCGCTCTGGCTTTTGATCTGGGATCGCCCCGTAAAACCACGCTGGCCGAAGATCACTGCGGCACCGCCCGAATCACCGCCCGCGGCCGCTGCTGCCCGCCCGGGATCGCCTTCTCCACCGACGGTAACTGCGGCGCCTGCACATCCGGCATCGCCCAACTATGCTCCGGCTGCAACCCACCCTGTGCCCGACGCATGAATTCATAGCGGTTCAGCGTGATACTGCGCCCCGCGCCACTGTCACGAATGATGTAAGGCCGCAAAAACACCATCAGGTTGGTCTTGTTCACACTGCGCTTTTCATTGCGAAACAGCGCACCCAACCCGGGAATATCCGACAACCACGGCACCGCATCATTGCTCTGGCTGTAGCCATCCTGCAGCAACCCGCCAAGCACCATGATCTGCCCGTCATCCAACAGGATGCTGGTATCGATCGCCCGCTTGTTGGTCACGGTGCCCGCCTCCACCGAGGCCCGCGAGTCGACGCTGCTGACTTCCTGGTAGATGTCCAGCTTGACCGTGCCACCTTCGGAAATCTGCGGCCGCACATTCAGCTTGAGCCCGACTTCTTCACGCTGCACGGTCTGGAACGGGTTGTTGCTGGTGCCGCCACCGCCGGTCACATAGCTGCCGGTGACAAACGGGATGGTCTGGCCGACAAAGATGCTTGCCGCTTCGTTGTCCAGGGTCAGCAGGTTCGGCGTCGACAGCACGTTGGTGCCGCCCTTGCTCTTCAAGGCGCGGGCCAGGACCTTGAGGTCGAGCACCTTGCCGATGCCGGGGATGTCCACGCTGCCGTTGACCAGGCCGATGTTCAGGCCCTTGGGCAACACGTCGATGCTGGTCTTGCTGGTGGGCGTGGCGTTCACACCGCTGCCGCCCAGGTTGACCCCGCCAAAACCGCCCTTGCCCCCCAGGTTGCCGGCCTGCCACTGCACCCCGAACTCGCTGGCATCGTCTTCGCCGACCTCAACGATCAGGCTTTCGATCACCACCTGGGCGCGACGCTGGTCGAGCATGTCGATGACTTCGCGCAGGTTGCGGTACAGCGGGTCCGGGGCGGAAATCAGCAAGGTGTTGGTGGTGGCGTCGGCCTGGATGGTCACACCGCCGGCACTGAAGGCGGTGTCTTGATCCTTCGTAGTCCCGGTGCCGCTGGTTTGTTTGTCCTGGGCATAGCTGGACTGCACGCCACTGCCAGCGGGCGTGCCGCTGCCGTTTTGCGCGGCGCCGCCCTGGGTGTTCTGGCCATTGCCACCCATGGCACTGAGCTTGCCCCGCGCTTCGTCGCTGACGCCGGACTCGCTCTCGCCGGTCAACAACCCACGCAGCGACTGGGCCAGCTTGCCCGCCTGGGCATTGCGCAGGTACACCACGTGCATATTGCTCGGGTTGCTCTGGGCATTGTCGAGCTTATAGATCAGGTTGCGCGCCAGCTCGGTGCGCTCGGGGCTACCGGAACGGATGATGATCGAGTTGGAGCGCGGGTCGCCGACCACGTTGATCTTCTGGGTCTGGTCGGCGCCTTGGGTGTCGAGCAGTTCGGCGACCATCGCGGCGATGTCCACGGCGATGCCGTTCTGCACTTTCACCACGTCGGTATCGATGGCGCTGGGGGTGTCGATGCCGTTGATGATCTGCGCCACGCGCGCGAGGTTTTCGGCGTAGTCGGTAATGACAATGCTGTTGTTGCCGGGGTAGGCGTTGATCGGGTTGTTCGGCGACACGATGGGGCGCAGCACCGGGATCAGGTTCACCGCGTTTTCGTACTGCAAGCGGAAGGTGCGGGTCTGCATGCCACTGCTGCCGGCGCTGTAGATCGGCCCGCCGAGTAATTTGGCATCGGCTTCGGGCACCACCTGGGCGACGCCGCCCACGTCCACCACGCTGAAGCCCTGCATGCGCAGCGCCGCCAGCAGCATGTCGTAGGCCTGGTGCGCCGGCACCTGGCCTTCGCTGACCAGGGTCAGGTTGCCCTTTACCCGGGGGTCCACCAGGAACTGCTGGCCGGTGGCACGGGACAAGGCGCGCACCACCGCCTGGATGTCGGCGTCGACAAAATTGAGCTGCACCGGCTGGTCACCCAGTGGGTTGCGTGCCTTGAGCACCGCCGGGGCATGACCACGGGCGCTGCTGGTGATCGGATGTTGCACGGCGGGCTTGGGCGCCAGTTCGCGCTGGCGCTCCAACGCGCTGTCGCCGCCGCTGCGCCGGGTGTCGGCCAGGGGCTGGCCGAGTTCGCTGTCCACCAGCAACGGCTTGGTCGATGGGCTGTTGCATGCACTCAGGGCCAGCAACAGCAACGGCGCGGCCAAACGGAAAGGGGGGACTGACCACTTCATGAAGCTTCCTTAGCGCCAAGCGCCTGATCCATGCGAACGGTCCCGGACACAGTGCCGGCCGAGTTGTCGAGGGCGTCCGGGGCACGCTGTAAGCGCGCCGCGGACACCTCCAGGGAAAACGAACGGGGGCTGCCCAACAGCCAGTCCACCACGGCGTCGGCCGGGGCGTTGTCGAAGGTCAGTTGCCAGCCGCCGGGGGCCTGCGCCTGCAAGTGGTAATGACCTTGCAGACCCGCGCTGTCGAGGGCCTGGCGCAGCGCCGCTTCATCGGCCTGGCGTGGCGCGGCGACGCCTTGCAACAACACCTGCAAGGCTTCGGCCTGGGCGCGCAGCTTGGGGGTTTCGACCTGCCAGTAAGCGATCTTTTTCAACGCTGGCTGGACCAGCACCAGCCAGGTCAACAGGCTCGCCAGCACCAGCCCGGCGCCACTCAGCAAGCGTTTTTCGCGCAGGGCCAGGCCGCTCCAGAACACACGCCATCGAGCCTTCCACTTATTCATCGCTGGCTCCCGCTACGGCCGGGCCGATGCTCCAGCCGTGTTCTTCGCGAGTCGCGGCAAACCCGGCCTGGGCCAAGGCGGCCTGCCACTCGGCCTGGGCTACCGGGTTGCGGGTGTCGGCGAGCAATTGCAGGTGCAGGCGGCCCTGTTCAAAGGTCAGGCGCTCGACGCTGGCGACCATAAATGGCAGGTTGCTGCCCGCCAGTTGCAGCAGGCTGGAAAAGCGCTGGCCAGCATCGGCACCCGCGCCGCTCTGGCGCGCCGCCAATTGCTGGCGCGCCTGCTGCAACGGGTTGAGCACCACCGGCAATTCGGGAAACGCCTGGCGCACCTGTTGGCTCATCAACCCCTTGAGCCGCTGGCCTGCGTCGGCCTGGCGCGCCGCGTAAAGGTTGAGGCCCAAGGTCCAGATCGCGACAGCCAGCGCGACACACGCCAGCGCCCTGCCCCAGCCGCCGCTCGGCGTATGACTGAGGCCTGCGTGCAAGCCCCAGCCGGGCACGGCGCCGCTCCAGCGTTGCGCGGCGTCCACCAGCGGCCTATCCAACGGTGGCTGGCCCAACGGGTGCACCGCGCCTTGTTGCAGGCTGTCACGTGTCAGCAGGTAGCCTTCGTCCAGCGCCGCCGTGCCGACCGGCAAGGCATAGGGCGCCGGGTACAGGCCGCGCAGTTTCAGTTGCAATTGGGCCAGGCGCTCCAACCCGGCCTTGGGCAGCCACGCCACCTGCACACCGCCGTCGCTGTCACGCGGGCCGTGGGCCACGTGCATCTGTTCCACCGCACCGAGGATCAACGCCTGTGCGGCGCAGGCCACGGCGGCGGCGGTTTTCGCCGCGGGCAGTGGTGGCAATTCCAGGCGGGTGAGCAGGCTGTCACGAGGATGCAGAAAGCACTCCAGCGCCTGTCGACGATTGCGCAATTCGGCCAGGCTGGCGTAGCCCTCATCAATCACCACGCCACGCTCAAGCGAGGCGAATTTGACCTGGCTGTCGGCGCTCAATTGCTCCAGTGGCGGCAAGCCAATGCGCAGGCGCTTCATACGCCCACCCGCGACCAGATCACTTGCGGTTGGCGGTCTTCGGGGCGGTGCAGCAACGCATCGATCGTGACCCGGCGTTGCTCACGCCGCGCCTGGCCCTGCACGCGAAACCACTCACTGGTAATCCCCACCAGCACCGATTCCACAGCGACCTGTGGCAAGTGCAGGCGGTTGACGAAATCCCCACGGTTGATAAACCAGCGCCCGCTGTCGCGCTCGGCCACCAGCCCCTGGGCCTGGGCCAGGCTCAGTTGCGGCACCACTGCACTGAGCACTTCGGCGCTGGCGGTATTGCCGTTGACCCAGGTCTGGCCGGGCAGCACGCTGATATACGCCTGCAAGCGGCGCAACAGTTGTGGATCGAGCCCTTCGATTGCGCTCAACTCGTCCAGGCTGCGCAGCATCGGGTATTTGGCCGGTACTTCATACGAGCCGATCACCCGCTGGCTGATGCGCCGGCTCACGGCAGGGTCGACGCCCAGCGTGCGGCACAGGCGTTCAAAGCCCTGCAACTGCTCGGTATCCACCTGCTGACGATTGACCAGGTTGCGCAGGTTGAACTTGCCCTGCTCGTCGTCGATGCGCCCTTCGAACACGCCGCCCTGCACCCGTGCCCACGGCTGGTCGAGACGGGTCAGCACATCCTTTTGCCGCGCCTCCCAGAGCATCTGCCGGCTGCGCTCCAGGCTGCCCTGCAACAGCCATGTGCCCTGCAGGCGCAACTGGTCGGCCTCCAGGCTGCGGGTGAACACGGTCTGGCGGGTGAGCATGGCGCCGGCCAGCACCGCTACCACCGCGGCGATCAGCAACGCGCTGATAATCGCCATGCCGCGCTGCTTCGCCGCTGTGGGCGAATGCCGTTTCATGGCGCGCCTTACAACTGCCAGGAGCCGATGTCGGCGTTCACGCCGTCGCCATCCGGTTGGCCATCGGCGCCGAGGGAGAACACGTCGATCTCGCCGTTGGCGCCCGGGTTGAGGTAGTGGTACGGATGGCCCCAGGGGTCGTTGGGCAAGCGGTCGAGGTAGGCGCGCCAGCTGCCGTTTTTCGCATCGGCCGGGCGCTCCACCAACACGTTGAGACCCTGGTTCATGCTCGGGTAGGTGCCGTGGTCGAGGCGATAGAGTTTCAGCGCCTGCATCAACCCGCCGATGTCCTGCTTGGCGGCTGTGGCGCGCGCCTGGTCCGGGCGGTCGAGCACCTTGGGCACCACCATCGCTGCGAGGATGCCAAGGATGACCACCACCACCATGATCTCGATCAACGTGAAGCCACGCTGGCTGCGACGGCTCTGCATCGGGGACTTCAGGGGCGCGATTTCCATCTCGACATTCCTTGGCTTGAGTGCATTTCGAGGCCGCAGTGTTGCAAGAACACATGTCAGTCGTATTGAAAATCCTCGGGAGTTTCGGTCGCCAATCGGTCAACTCGCGGCGTTAGTCTGCGGGCCTGTTTCCCCGGTTTGAGAGCGCCATGCACGGCCGTCGCAACGAGAGCGGTTTTACCCTGATTGAAGTGCTGGTGGCGCTGGCGATCATTGCCGTGGCCATGGCTGCCGCCGTGCGCGTGGCCGGCTTGATGACCCAGAGCAACGGCCTGCTGCGCGACAAGTCCATGGCGTTGCTGGCGGCGCAGAGTCGCCTGGCGGAGCTGCGCCTGGAAGGCGGGCTGCGCAGCGGCAAGAAGACGTTCGAGTGCGATCAGGGCCGCCTGAAGCTGCGCTGCGAACAAACCATCAACGCCGATGGCCGACTGTTTCAGGTCGCGGTACGAGTGCTTGATGCCAGCCGCGAAGCACCGCCGCTGGCGTGGTTGCAGACGCAGGTCATGGCCGAGTGAGGCGCGGCAACGCGGGGCCGTCCGGCAGCTTTTCGAGGTGGACGCGAACCTTCTCGCCCGCACGTTCGATCTCCACGGCATCGCCCTCGATGGCCGTCAACCGCACGCCGGGGCTGAGGCGTTCACCCAGTAAAAAGCTGCGCGGCGGGCCGTCGTTGAGGCTGAGGATCGCCACCGCACCACGGGCCCCGGCAAGCACGCCGGTGACTTTGACCTGGGGCGTCGTCGCCACATTGGAAAACCACTGCAACGCCGGATTATCGCTGCGGGCGGCCAGCGCCTGGGGTGTGGCCGGTGGCGTGCTGGATTCGGCGGATGTGAGCAGCAGCGGCGCCCAGATGGCGACACCAGCCAACGCCGCCAACACGCCCAGGGCCTGCACGCCATGGGCGGGTGAAACACGAAGGGGAAATGCCATGGGGGACCTCCTGTTTGTCCGTGGCCTCAGCCTACAGGCCAATTCGCACTTTTTTATTTCACAACCTCGCCAGTTCTCCAGGTGCCGACCGATGAAACAGCAAGGCTTCACCCTGATCGAACTGATGGTGGTGCTGGTGATCATCGGCATCGCCAGCGCCGCCATCAGCCTGACCATCAAGCCCGACCCGCTGCAGCGGCTGCGCAAAGACGCCGAGCGCCTCAGCCAACTGCTGCAAATCGCCCAGGCCGAAGCCCGCGCCGACGGGCGGCCGATCACCTGGCGCGCGGATGCCAAGGGTTATCGCTTCAACCGGCGCAGCGATGATGGCGTGGGCGTGGACGCGTTCCAGGGCGACAGCTCATTGCGCCCGCGCCTGTGGGACAGCACACCGATGCAGATCAACATCGAGCCGCGACAAACCCTGGTACTCAACGCCGAATGGATCAACCCACCCCTGCGCGTAGTGCTGTCGGACGGGCAACACAGCCTCAGCCTGCAACGCGACCCCGCCGGCCTGCTGCGCGTGGTGAGCCAGCCATGAATAAGCCCGCTCACTACAAAGGCAATTTGTCGGTTCATGCAGTGCAACGGGGCTTCACCCTGATCGAAGTGATGGTGGCGATCATGCTGATGGCGCTGGTCAGTGTGATCGCCTGGCGCGGGCTCGACAGCGTCACCCGTGCCGACCAGCACTTGCAGGCCAGCACTGAACAGACCGAGGCGCTGCTGCGGGCGCTGAACCAGATGCAACGCGACCTCAGCCTGCGCGCCAGCGTCGAACTGACCGCGCCCGAGGCGCCAAAAGCCGAGGGGCTGGCCGCGGTGACTGTGCGCAGCTCCGACAGCAAGGGCTTTCGTCTGGAGGTGATCCGCAGCGCACCGGCGTTGGGGGACGGCCTGCAACGCGTGCGCTGGTGGCTCAAGGGTGACGCGCTGTACCGCGCCGCCGCACCGGCACGGGATCGCTTCCCGCTGCCGGCGGCAGTGGATGGGGTGATGGTGCTGGCGGGCGTCAGTGACTTGCAGGTGCGGGTGTGGGAGCAGGACAAGGGCTGGCGGCAGTTGAGCGGCAATCGGCGGGACGACCCATTGGGGCTGGAGATCAGCCTGGTACGCCAGACGCCCCAGGGGGTTGAGCGCTATCGGCAGGTGGTGGGGCCGCTGAAGTAAGGCGGCTCAGCTCAACAACACCACGCCACCCGGCAGTTCCGTGCACTTGGCGCCGTACGCATCGCGAATCAACAAGGCCACCCCGGCCAGTTGCTGCAAGCTGAAGCGGGCCTGCACGCGACGCTGGCCCAGCTGCTTGTTGAGCAGCACCAGCATGCCCGGCCGGTAGCGGTTGATCTCGTCCACCACCGTGGCCAGCGTGGCGTTGTTGAACACCAGCACCTGCTCGCGCCAAGCCACCACAGCCTGGGTATCCACCGCCACCACAGCACCGATACCCCCTGCGCCATAGGTCAATTGCCGGCCGCTGCCCAGGCTGACGCTGTTGCCGCCCACGTCCACCGACAGCGAGCCTTCGATGCAGGTGACGCACACCGTCTGGTCAGTGTTGCGCACATTGAACCGCGCCTGGGCCGCACTCACCCAACCGGCGCCGGCCTGGACCTTGAGCGGCTGCGCCAGGTGGGCGACCACTTCGACTTCGCCTTCGAGCAATTCAATGCCCGGCCCGATACGGCTGATGCGTGTCTGCGTGTTGAGCTCCAGGCTCACGCCGTCGCTCAACAGCACTTGGCGCTGCTCGCCGACTTCGGTGCGATAGTCCGCCGTGAGCCCGGCAAAGCCGCCCGGCGTCCCCACCCGCACCATCACCACGGCGGCCGAAGCGGCAATCGCGCCACCGAGGAATGCACGGCGGCCGAAGCGACGCGGCTGCGTCGCCTGCTCAAGGGCCGGGCCGAGTTGCTGCCACAGCACTTTGGCCTGCTCGAACGCCTGGGCATGTTCCGGGCTCTGCTCGCGCCAGGCCTGCAAGGCCTTGGCATCGGCCACGGTGGCGCGGCCCGAGGTCAGCAGGAGCAGCCAGTCGCGGGCTTCGTCATGCAGGGGGCTGGCGGATGTTTCCCGGGCGGTGGAGAGGCTAAAAATGTTCAAGCGCGCACATACTCACGGTTTTATCAGGGACTCGACACTAAGACGGTTTTCCGGCCCCGGGACCGAACCGCTGAATCACTTTTCTTTCCAGACGCTTGGCGCAATGGCCAAGGGCGGCCTTGATTTCCTTCTCGACCATGCGCGTGGAGATGCCGAAACGCTGGGAAATTTCCAGGTGCGGCGCTTCTTCCAGGCGGGCGGCGATCAGGATTTTGCGCCGGCGGGCCGGCAGCTCGTAGAGCGCCTTGACCAGGGACTGGATCTCACGCTGGCCCCCCACCACCCGCGACGGGTCCTGGGCTTCGTCGGCGGTTTGCAGCAACTCTTCGACCTCGCTGCCGGTGAGCAGCCGGGCGTCGGCCTGGCGGCGGTCGGCGGCGATGTTCAGGGCCATGCGGTACAAGTAGGCGTTGGGTTGCGCAAGGTTCGGCGGCATGTCCATGCGGTCGACCCGCAGGTAGGTTTCGTGCAGCACGTCGTTGGCCAGGTCCTCCGAACCCAGGCGCTTGCGCAAACGCACCTTGAAGTCTTCATAGGACGCCAGGAACAAGCTGACCATCGTGCTGTGCCCGGTATTTTTCATCCGCCCGAGGCTCCCTTCGCTGCTGTGCATTCCATGCGTGTTCCTGTTGTGTCGGGCATCAAAAGTAAAGTCACCGGCTGGCGCAGCGAGCTGGGCGCCGGGCGTTCGACCCGCGCCGCACCCAGGTTGCGCACCAGTGCTTCATCGCGTTGTGCTTCGCCGGTGGAGCTGACCAGCCGGCTGTATTGGATCACCCCGTTCGGGCTGACCCACACCTGGACCAACGCCCGGAAACTGCCAGGCCGGGTCAGCGGCGAACGGCACAGGCTGGCCTCGATGGCTTGCTGCAAGGCGGTGGCATAGCTGTTGTTGATCCGCGCTGCATTACGCCGCGCGGGGGTGTGACTGACCTCGGGCACCTGCAAGGTGAACGCGTCACTGCGCGCATAACGCGCCATCAGGCCACTCCCGGTGAGCAACATCGCCAGTGCCTCCTGCGCCGTGAAGCGCCCATGCACGCCGATGGAACGCCGACCCCGGGTGAGTTCGCGATCAACCAGCACCGCCATGCCGGTAGCGCGGCTGTAGGCTTGCAGGGCGTGTTCCAAGTCTTGGGGCGGCAGGTCCAGCAGCAACGCTGGCTCTGCCTGTGCGGACGCCGCCCCCGTCAGCAGCAACAGCAGGACCCAGGCGCAAACGGCGCGCCTCCAGCCCCCCTGTTCACCTCCCGCTCTGCATCGCTGCACGGCCGACGTGTCCTCGAAAACCGTCATCCTGAGGCCAGTTTATGAACCTGATGTTACGGTGATAGCAAAAAAAACATCACGGTGACGACAAGCCCGCTGCATTACACTTTCAAACCTAACCGGCCCACCCCTCGGGCCTGCCAGGAGGCCCCGATGAAGCTAGTCCCGACCCTCGCCAGCCTGCTGCTGTGCACCGCCCTGCCCCTGCTCGCCCATGCCGACAACGCGGCACGCACCTGCACCGAGGTGTCGGTGGATGGTTACAAGGCGCCCGACTATGGCTGCCTGAGCCAACAGATGGGCGGTGACACAGACGCGACCAGGGCGGCGAAGAAAAACCGCGAGGCGCAACAGATCCCGATCGAAAAACGCCCGCCGAACGCGGTGGGTCTGGCCACCCCGGCCGCCACGGGCGTGCGCATGGGCAATACCTTCGGCAACTCGGTCAAGCCGCAACGGCCTTGAGCCTTTTGACGAAATAATCATCTTTGCCTGCCTATGATCGCCCCCCTCGTTGGGGAGTAACCGTGTCCACCGACGCCTTCGCGGCGGCCTGATCTTTGGTGTGATTGAAGCCATCACACCGATGATCGGCTGGGCCATCGGCCATGCCGCCACGCGCTGGGTCGAAAGCTGGGCACCGTGGTGGGCAAGCGTGCGGAGATGGTTGGCGGGGTGTGGTGTTGATGCTGGTGGGTGCGACGATTCTGTATGAGCACTTGTCGGTCTAAGCAACAGCGCTGAGCAAACATGTGGAAGCCCGCTCCCACATTAAGCCCGCTTCCACCTGGGACTTACGGTGTTACTAGGCAGCGTTGCGCTCTTTTTTCAGGCTGTCCATATCGATCACAAAGCGGTATTTCACATCGCCCTTGAGCATCCGTTCATACGCCTCATTGATGCCCTGGATGTCGATCATCTCCACATCCGAGACAATCCCATGCCTGGCACAGAAATCCAGCATGTCCTGGGTCTCTTGGATCCCGCCGATCAACGAGCCCGCCAGGCTGCGGCGCTTGAAGATCAGGTTGAACACCGACGGCGACGGGTGCGGGCTGTCCGGCGCGCCGACCAGGGTCATGGTGCCGTCACGCTTGAGCAGGTTGAGGAAGGCATCGAGGTCGTGGGGCGCGGCGACGGTGTTGAGGATGAAGTCCAGGCTGTTGGCGACCTTGGCCATCTCGTCCGCGTTCTTTGACACCACCACCTGGTCGGCGCCCAGGCGCAGGCCGTCTTCGCGTTTGTTTGGCGAGGTGGTGAACAAGGTCACGTGGGCGCCCATGGCGTGGGCGATCTTTACCGCCATGTGGCCCAGGCCGCCGAGGCCGACCACGCCGACCTTCTTGCCGGGGCCGACCTTCCAGTGGTGCAGCGGCGAATAGGTGGTAATGCCGGCGCACAGCAGCGGCGCCACGGCCGCCAGGTTGGAATCGTCGTGGGAGATGCGCAGCACAAACTTCTCCTTGACCACGATGCTGTCGGAGTAGCCGCCAAACGTGTTTTCGCCACCAAATACCGGGCCGTTGTAGGTGCCGGTGAAGCCGTTCTCGCAGTACTGCTCTTCGCCCTCGGCGCACGACGCGCAGTGTTGACAGCTGTCGACCATACAACCGACACCGGCGAGGTCGCCGACCTTGAAGTGCTTCACGCTAGCGCCCACCGCCGTGACGCGGCCGACGATTTCATGGCCCGGCACCGACGGGTACAGGGTGTTGTTCCATTCGTTGCGCGCGGTGTGCAGGTCGGAGTGGCAGACGCCGCAATAGAGGATGTCGATCTGCACATCCTCGGCCCCCGGCGCGCGGCGTTCGAAGGTGTAGGGCTTGAGGGCATCCTTGGCGTTCTGCGCGGCGTAGCTGTAAGTCTTGGCCATTTCGTTCACCTGTGTGATCGGACAGTGGAAGTCAGTGGACCAGCATAGACGCTGAACCGTTCAACCGAGCACACCCGTACAAGCCCTTTGTCCGGTTTCACGCAATAGTGAACTACAGTTCTCTTCCCACCCACCCAGGAGTTTTCCATGAGCACATTCGTTGCCAAAGACGGCACCCAGATCTACTTCAAGGATTGGGGCAGCGGCCAGCCCGTGTTGTTCAGCCACGGTTGGCCGCTGGATGCGGACATGTGGGAATACCAGATGGAGTACCTGAGCAGTCGCGGCTACCGCACCATCGCCTTCGACCGCCGTGGCTTTGGCCGCTCGGACCAGCCCTGGACCGGCAATGACTACGACACCTTTGCCGACGACATCGCGCAGTTGATCGAACACTTGGACCTCACAGACGTGACCCTGGTCGGCTTCTCCATGGGCGGCGGCGACGTGTCGCGCTACATCGCCCGCCATGGCAGCGCCCGTGTGGCCGGCCTGGTGCTGCTGGGCGCGGTGACGCCGATCTTCGGCCAGCAAGCGGATTACCCCCAAGGCGTGCCGCTTGATGTATTTGCCGGGTTCAAGGCCGAGTTGCTCAAGGACCGTGCGCAATTCATCAGTGATTTCAACACGCCGTTCTATGGCCTCAACAAGGGCCAGGTAGTCTCCAACGGCGTGCTGACCCAGACCTTGCAGATCGCGCTGATGGCGTCGCTCAAGTCGACCGTGGATTGCGTCACCGCCTTCTCCGAAACAGACTTCCGCCCGGACATGGCCAAGATCGACGTACCGACCTTGGTGATCCACGGTGACGGCGACCAGATCGTGCCGTTCGAAACCACCGGCAAAGTGGCCGCCGAACTGATCAAGGGTGCCGAGCTGAAAGTCTACAAAGACGCGCCCCACGGCTTTGCCGCGACCCACGCCCAGCAGTTGAACGAAGACCTGCTGGCCTTCCTCCAGCGCTGAACCTGGGTCAACAGCCTACCTGTGGCAAGGAAGCTTGCTCCCTCGCCACAGGCAATGCGCTACGTGTTGACTGCCTGGCGTTGGCCCAACGCCAGGCGCCCCGGCCCGCTGATCAGCAACGTGATGAAGATGATCAGCAACAACCAGCCAAACTGCGCCTCGAACAGCGTCCACTCGGGATGCACCACCAGCAACGCGATCAACAGCACCGCAAGAATCGGCAGGCACGCCAGCCGCACCAGCACCCCGGCAATGATCAGCAACGGGCACAGCACCTCGGCAAAAATCGCCAAGGCCAGGGTGATAGGCGCACCGAGGTTGAACGGGTCTTCGATCAGCTTCAACTGCTCGCTGTAGTTGAGCAACTTGGGCAGGCCATGCACCCACAGCAAAAACAACGCCCCGCTGGCCCGCAGGAACAACAGCCCCAGATCCTGATACTTTGATTCGTGCATATGCGCTCCGGTGTGAGTTGACCTTCTGTCGCGGTCGATTCTGTCGACAGGCGCGCGCGCACGCTTGCAAGCCTGTGCTGACCTCACTCCCCCGTGCCGGCAAACGCCGCGACGATTTCATCGATCACCACCCGCACCCGTGCGGTGTGGCGCAGATCGGCGTGGGTCACCAGCCATACGTCGTAGGGCGTCGGTCGCGTGCGCTGCGGCCACAGGCGCACCAGGCCGTCGCGCTCACCGCTGGCCACCGGGATTTCACCGATGCCGATGCCGGCGGCAATCGACCGGCGCACCAGCAGGCTGGAACTCAAGGCGGCGACAATGCGCCCACGGCCCAGCGGCTCGGACACCAGCGTCAGGTCCTTCTGGTGTTGCAGATAGGGTTGATAGACCACCAGATCGTGGCCGTCGAACAGGCTGCCGGGCTCGGGCACACCGTGACGCTCGACGTAGCCTTGGGAGGCAAACAAGCCCACCGGCCAACGGGCGATGCGCCGGGCGATCAGGTCGGGGTTGTCCGGGCGCGTGTTGCGCACCGCGATGTCGGCTTCCCGCTTGGCCAGGCTGAGGATCTGGGTGGACGCGTCCAATTGCACGCGTACGTCGGGGTGTTTGTCGTGCAAACAGGCGATGGCCGGGATCAGGAAGTCGATGGCCAGGGAGTCGGTGGTGCTGACCCGCACAGTGCCGGTCAGGCGCTCATCCAGGCCCTGGATCTGGCGTTGCAGATCAAGGGCCGAGCGTTCCATTTTTTCCACCGAGAGCAAGGCCGCCTCGCCAACGGCGGTCAGTGCGTAGCCCTCGGAGGTGCGCAGGAACAGCGTCGCGCCCAGGGATTTTTCCAGGGCATTGACGCGCCGGCCAACGGTCGCCTGGTCCACCCCCAGCACCCGCGCCGCCCCGCGCAGCGTGGATTCGCGGCAAACCGCGAGGAATACCCGTGCATCGTCCCAATTCATGCGTTTCTCCAGTGCTGCATATATGCATCAGTATGAAGCTTAATCGCAGCATTATTGCATCTATAATCCTGGCTATGCTGGGCGCCAGAGAAAAATACCCAGGACCGCCCCCATGCATGACCTCCACGCTTGTGCTCGTCGCTCGATCTGGCTGCCGATCTTCGCCGGCCTGTGTGCCAGCCTGGTCAGTATTGGCCTGGCACGTTTCGCCTACACGCCACTGATCCCAAGCCTGATCCAGGCCCACTGGTTCAGCGCCAGCGATGTGGTGTACCTCGGCGCCGCCAACCTGGTGGGCTATTTGATCGGTGCGCTGATCGGCCGGCCCCTCGCCCAACGGACCTCCAACACCACCGCGTTGCGCCTGATGATGGTCGCGGTGACCCTGGCGTTCTTTGCCTGCGGCTTTCCGTTGTCGGTGGCCTGGTTCTTCGGCTGGCGCCTGCTGTCGGGGGTGGCCGGTGGCGCGATCATGGTGCTGGTGGCGGCGACGGTACTGCCCCATGTCCCGGCAGCGCGGCGGGGCTTGGCAAGCGGTGCGATCTTCCTCGGGATCGGCCTGGGGATTGCCGGTTCAGGCACCCTCGTGCCGCCGCTGTTGCGCCTGGGCCTGCAGCAGACCTGGTTCGGCCTCGGCCTGTTGGCATTGGTGCTGACCGCCGCAAGCTGGTTGGCATGGCCCCACGGCACGCAGCAGGACCCCGCACCACCGGCACACGCGCCGCTACCCACCCCCGCCGGTGTGTACCTGTTGTTTGCCCAATACGCCTTTATGGCGGCGGGCCTGGTGCCGGCCATGGTGTTCCTGGTGGACTACGTGGCCCGTGGCCTGGGGGATGGCCCGCAGGTCGGCGCGATGATCTGGGTGATGTACGGGCTGGGCTCGATTATCGGGCCGGTCACCTATGGGTACCTGGCTGACAAACTCGGGGCCCGCGCCAGCATTCGCCTGGTCCTGGTGGTGCAGGCGCTGGCCGTCGGGCTATTGCCCTTCGCCAGCTCGTTCACCGCCCTGGCGCTGTTGGCGGTGATCCTTGGCTCGTTCCCACCAGGCATCGTGCCGCTGGCCTTGGCGCGGGTGCATGAATTGCTGCCCGACCATCACCAGCAACAGCTCGCCTGGAGCCGTGCAACGGTGTCGTTCGCGACATTCCAGGCGCTGAGCGGGTTTGCCTATTCAGCCTTGTTCAACAGCAGCGGCGGCGACCATGGGTTGTTGTTCATGATTGCAGCCGGGGCGATCGTGGTCGCGCTGATGCTGGAACTGGGTATGTTGCAACTGAACCGCCGACCGTTCGCTACGGTCCCAACCCATACGCTTACCGCTACAGGACTTGCAAAATGACCCTGCCTACCGACATGACCCTGATTGAAATCACCACTCCCGGCGGCCCCGAAGTGCTCAAGCCACGCCAGGTCCCCGTGCCCACCCCGGGCGCCGGCGAAATCCTGATTCGCGTGCACGCCGCCGGGGTCAACCGCCCCGACGCCTTGCAACGCGCGGGCAAGTACCCGATGAAGCCCGGCATGAGCCTGATTCCCGGCCTGGAAGTGGCGGGTGAAGTGGTGGCACTGGGCGACGGGGTCAGCGCCTTCGCCCTCGGCGACAAGGTTTGCGCCCTGACCAACGGCGGCGGCTATGCGCAATATTGCGCGGTGCCTGCCGGCCAGGCGTTGCCGATTCCCGAGGGCCTGTCGTGGCTTCAAGCCGCCGCGATCCCGGAAACCTTCTTTACCGTGTGGGCCAACCTGTTTGGCATCGGTGGCGCGCACAAGGGTCAGCGCGTGCTGATCCATGGCGGCACCAGCGGCATCGGCACCACCGCGCTGATGTTGTGCCGCGAATTCGGCATCCAGGCATTTGCCACCGCCGGCAGCGCCGAGAAATGTGCGGTCATCCGCGACCTGGGCGCCGAGGCGATCAATTATCGTGAGCAGGACTTCGCCGAAGTGATCGGTGCCCAAGGCGTGAATGTGATCCTCGACATCATGGGCGCCTCGTACCTCAACACCAATCTCAAGGCCTTGAGCATGGATGGCCGCCTGGTGATGCTGGGCTTTCTCGGCGGCACCAAGGCCAATGACGTGGACTTGCTGACCATCCTCGGCAAACGCGCGATTGTGACCGGCTCACTGCTGCGCACGCGGACTGCGGATGAAAAAGCCGCCATCGCCGCACAACTGCGCGAACACGTGTGGCCGGCGCTGTCAGCCGGGCGTTGCCTGCCGATGATCGATCAGGTGTTTGAGTACACCGACGCCGACAAGGCCCATGCGCGGATGGAAGGTGGGGAGCATATCGGCAAGATTGTATTGCGGGTGATCTGAACCAGCACAAATCCAATGTGAAAAGCAGGCTTGTGTGGGAGCGGGCTTGTGTGGGAGCGGGCTTGCTCGCGAAGACGGTGTATCAGACACAAATACTTTGACTGAACCACCGCTTTCGCGAGCAAGCCCGCTCCCACATTTGATTTGCTGTGTATTGAAGGCCGCCGTTTTAACGGTAAGTCGGGTAATCGATATAGCCCTGCTCCGACCCCCCGTACATGCCTTCGACCCGCAGCGGGTTCAGCGGCCAGCCATTGAACAGGCGTTGCGGCAGGTCCGGGTTGGCAATGAATGGGCGGCCAAACGCGATCAGGTCCGCCAGCCCCGCTTGCACCAGTTTCTCGCCACGCTCGGCGGTATAGCGTCCGGCGTAGATAATGCGGCCGCTGAAGCTGTCACGCAGCGCACGCCGGAAGCTTTCCGGCAATTGAGGTGCGTCGTCCCAATCCGCCTCGGCAATGGAAACGTAGGCGATGCCCGCCGCTTCGAGCATTTTGACGGCTTCGATGTAAGTGTGATGTGGGTCTTCTTCCACCAGGCCGATGTACACGCGGTCCTGGTCGGTGCCACTGAACAACGGCGAAAAACGCACGCCCAGTCGATCCGCCCCGACCGCATCGCTGACCGCCGCGACAATCTCGCGCAGGAAACGCAGGCGGTTATCCAGCGAACCACCGTATTCGTCATCGCGCTGATTGGAATGGGCCGAAATGAACTGGTTGACCAGGTAACCATTGGCCGAATGAATCTCCACCCCATCGAACCCCGCCGCCATCGCGTTGCGCGCGGCCTCGGCATACAAGCCGACCAGGTCCTTGACCTCTTGCGTATCCAACGCACGCGGTACTGGCGGTTGCACCAGTTCACCAGCGCCCGGCGCGGTTTCGATGAACGCCTTGACCTGTTTCGGCTGGATCGCCGACGGCGCCACCGGAGCTGCGCCGCCTGGCTGCAACGCGTGATGGGAGACGCGCCCCACATGCCACAGCTGAGCAAAGATCACCCCGCCGTCAGCATGCACGGCGTCGGTGACGGTGCGCCAGCCATCGACCTGCGCCGCGTTGTAGATCCCCGGCGTCCACGCATACCCCTGGCCACGGGGCTCGATCTGCGTGCCCTCGCTGACCATGAAGCCGGCCGACGCACGCTGGCGGTAATACTCGGCCATCAAGGCGGTGGCGATGTCACCGGGTTGGGCGCTGCGCTGGCGGGTCAACGGCGGCAGCACAATGCGGTTGCCCAGTGTGTGCCGACCCAGTTGCAGTGGGGTGTTGAGAATATTGTCTGTCATGTGCGGTTTTCCAAATCCTGGACGAGCAAAAGCCTTGGCGACTCCTCGGGAGCCGCCAATCAAAAGGTAATGAATGAACTTACGCGGTGAGTTTCAGCAGCGCCTTGGCCACATCGCTGGAGCTGCCCGGGTTCTGCCCGGTGACCAGCAAACCATCGACGATCACAAAGGATTGCCAGTCGGCGCCCTTCTCGTACTTGCCGCCGAGTTTCTTGAATTCGTCTTCAACCAGGAACGGCACCACATCGGTCAATTCCACCGCGGCTTCTTCCGAGTTGGAGAAGCCGGTGACGCGACGCCCCTTGATCAGCGGCTCACCGTTGACTGCCTTGACGTGACGCAGCACACCCGGTGCGTGGCAGACGAAACCAATCGGCTTGCCGGCGCGTTCGAAGGACTCGATCAGCGCGATTGACACCGGCGACTCCGCCAGGTCCCACAACGGACCGTGGCCGCCTGGGTAGAACACCGTGTCGAAATCGGTGGCGTTGACCGCATCCAGCTTCAACGTATTGGCCAAGGCCTGCTGCGCGGCCGGGTCGGCGGCGAAGCGGTGGGTCTGTTCGGTCTGGAAGTCCGGCAGGTCGCTGACCGGGTCCAGCGGTGGTTGCCCGCCGGCCGGGGATGCCAGTACCACCTCGGCACCGGCGTCCTTGAACGCGTAATAGGGTGCCGCAAACTCTTCGAGCCAGAAGCCGGTCTTGCGGCCGGTGTCTCCCAACTGATCGTGAGAGGTCAAAACCATCAATACTTTCATTGTCGAGTGCCTCGGGATGAGTGTGGGTTGAAGCTTAGGAGCCTGGGTTGCACGGCACAACGTCATATCCGCAAGGTTTTCGGACATGCACGGTGGCGGTTGCCGTTTGCCCGCCGCGCGCGGACAATTCCACCTCCCCTGCCCTTGGAGAGATGCGATGCACAGCGTGGCGCTGCTGGTTTACCCGAATTTTGAGTGCCTGAGCCTCAGTGTCGGCTCGGTGTTCGAGTGCGCGAACCTGCTACGTGGCGAGCCGGCCTACGAGTTTCACCTGGTGTCGGAGCGAGGCGGCGCGGTGATGACCTCCCAGGGGTTCTCGGTGAACACCACGCCGATCCGCGCCGAAGGCTATGACACACTGATCGTCGGCGGCTACATGGAGTTCCGCCTGCCGGAGGCCAACCTGCTGGAATTGGTCAAGGCCGCTGCCGTCCAATCGCGGCGTGTTGCATCGCTGTGCATGGGCATTTTCGTGTTGGCCGACGCCGGCCTGCTGGAAGGCAAGCGCACCACCACCCATTGGATTCACGCCCCGGCATTTCGCAAGCGCTACCCGCAGATTCAATTGGAAGAAGACCGCTTGTTCGTGATCGACGGCCAGATCTGGACCGGCGCCGGCATGAGCGCCGGCGTGGACATGGCCCTGGCCATGGTCGAGAACGACCTGGGCAGCGACCTCGCGCGGCGCATCGCCCGCAAACTGGTGATCGCCCAGCGGCGCGGCAGCGAACAGTCGCAGCTGTCGGCCCTGCTGGAGCTGGACCCCAAGTCAGACCGCGTGCAACTGGCCCTGGCCTATGCCCGCGAAAACCTGACCCATGATCTGTCGGTGGACGCCTTGGCCGATGTCGCACGGCTCAGCCCACGCCAGTTCAGCCGGGTGTTTCGTGAAGAAACCGGCCAGACCCCGGCCAAAGCCATCGAATCGCTGCGGGTGGAAGCCGCGCGGACGCTGATGGAGACCAGCCGCCACCCGGTGGAAGTGGTCGCCCGCGAAACCGGCTTCGGTGATCGCGAACGCATGCGCCAGGCCTTCCTGCGCGCCTTCGGCCAGCCGCCGCAGGCAATGCAGCAAGCGTTTAATGCAGCGCCACCCGCGTGATCAGGTAGTTCACCAACTGCGGTTCGTCATCCAGTTCAAGCAGTTGCACCGGGCGCGGCAGGTTATCCAGCACCGTGCGCCAGAACGCCTGGGACACTTCGTCCTGGTCATAAAAACGCACCAGCCAGTTGGATGCGCCACTGCACAGCACCTGGGTGGCGATAGCGCGCCCGATGCCTTTGCGCCGGTAGCGCTTGAGGATAAACAGGTCAGCCAGTTCCAGCGCATCAATGCCGGGCAACTCGCTGCCTTCGATCAGCAGGAAGCCGGCGATAAAACCATCCACCAACAACAGGTTGGCGCTCCACTGCGGGTCTTGCCAGTAGCGCGCCAGGTGTTCGTCATGGATGTAGAAACGGCCGTCCCCTTCGACATCTTCCTGTTCCCAGTCCGACGACTCATAGGCGTAGTACTGGTAGAGATTGCGGATCAGCTCGGCGGCTTCGGGGCCGGTCTGGATCAGTTCGACGGTGGTTTCGGACATGGGGCTCTCGGTGAAAAAATGCAGGGCGCCATTGTTCACAAAACCTTCGCGCAGGCCAATACATTGTCCAACCTTTCTGTTTGCTGAACCGATTGCGGATTTACCCTGCCCTGGCCAAATTCCTGAAACATTTAGAATAGACTTCGCGCAAATCCCCCTTTTCTCAAGGACACGCACCGTGACCAACGTCTGTTCCGCCGGCCTGGATGTGGGCTTTGCCTCCCTGGACTACTTGCAGATCTTCATCCTGGGCGTGATCCAGGGCATTACCGAGCTGCTGCCGGTGTCGTCCACCGCCCACATGCGCGTGGTCCCCGCCCTGCTCGGCTGGCAGGACCCAGGCTCGGCGTTTTCGGCGGCAATGCAGTTGGCGGCGCTGGCGGCGGTGGTCAGCTATTTCTGGCGCGACGTGCGCCAAGTCACCACCGGCAGCATCGGCGCAGTGCGTCGGGGCGACTACAACGACCGCTGGTTCAAGCTGGCCGTGGCGATTGTGCTGGCGACGATTCCCATCGGGATTGCCGGGTTGGCGCTGTCTTCGACCTTGAACGCATGCAACTCGCCGTTGCGTGGGTTGATGGTGATCGGCATTTCCTGCGTGGTCATGGCGGTGCTGCTGGCCGTCGCGGAAGTACGCGCACGCCACACCCGGGAGATGGGTGAGATGCGCCTGCGCGATGCGTTGATCGTCGGCATTGCGCAGATTGGGGCTTTGATTCCGGGGGTATCGCGCTCGGGTTCCACCCTCACCGCCGCACTGTTCCTCAACTTCAAGCGTGAAGAAGCGGCGCGTTTCTCCTTTCTGCTGGGCCTGCCGGCCATTGCCCTCGCCGGGTTGAAGGAGCTGTGGGTACTGCTGCGCGCCGACTTGCCCGCGCATGCCTGGCCGCATCTGTTGTTTGGCCTGGTGGTGGCGAGCGTCTCGGCGTTTTTTGCGATCTGGGGGCTGATGAAGTTTTTGGAGCGGTTCTCAACCTGGCCGTTTGTGATCTACCGGGCGTTGTTGGGGGTATTTCTGATTGTGGCCGTGAGCACTGGGCTGTTGAGCTAACCCAATTGCGAAAGCACATGAAATCTAATGTGGGAGCGCGCTTGCTCGCGAAAGCGGTGGATCAGTCAACCTATTCAGCGACTGGCACACCGTCTTCGCGAGCAAGCCCGCTCCCACAAAAGCCCGCTCCCACAGTTGGACTGAGTTGTTTTAGAGGCCGCCGCTTCGCTCGGCCAATTCTTCCAGCAGGTCAGCCGACGGCACAAAAAACAACCCACCCGTCACCGCCGTACTGAAATCCAGCAAGCGGTCATAGTTGCCTACCGGCCGCCCGACAAACATATTCTCCAGCATCAATTCCAGCGGCTGCGGCGAGCGCGCGTAGCCGATGAAATAGGTGCCGAACTCCCCCGCCCCAGGCCGCCCAAAGGGCATGTTGTCGCGCAGGATCTTCACCTCATTGCCGTCCTCGTCGGTAATCACCGTCAGCGCACTGTGGGCGTTGCTAGGCTTGGCCTGGTCATCCAACTCGATATCCGCCAGCTTGGTGCGCCCGATCACCTTCTCCTGGGCCTCCACCGTCAGGCCGTTCCAGGCGTTCATGTTGTGCAGGTACTTCTGCACCAGCACGTAGCTGCCACCGCGGAATTCGCTGTCCTCATCACCGACAAGGGTGAAGCCTTCGGCCTTGCGCCCCACCGGGTTCTCGGTGCCGTCGACAAAGCCGATGATGCTGCGCATATCGAAGTAGCGGAAACCCTGGACCTCATCCACCACCTTGACGCTATCCCCCAGCGCCGCCATCAACTGGGTGGCCAGTTCGAAACACAGGTCCATCTGCTCGGCGCGGATATGCAGCAGGATATCCCCCGGCGTCGCGACGGCCATGCGCCCTTGCACCCCAAACTCGCGAAACGGATGCAGCGCCGCCGGGCGTGGCGCACCGAACAGCCGGTCCCAGGCATCCGAGCCAAACCCGCAGACACAGGTGAGATTGCCGTCCGGCACGCGCTTGCCCACCGAGCGCACCAACCCGGCGATGTCGGCGCACCAGGCGCGCACCGTATCGACATTGCCGGGCGTCAAGGTAGCGACCATGAAAATTGCGCTGCGGGTGATCGGGTGGCACACCGACTGCGGTTCCAGAGGTGGCAAAACAGAGGATGGGGTCATGGTGAACGTCCAGACTAAAGGGCGAGATTAAACTCGCGCAGATTAGCAGATCATTTCTGACAGTTGCGCCACACTTCGCGGATCAACGCTTGCAGCTTCAAGGCCTCGCTCCAGCGATCACTGATCTCGCGACCGTCTGCGCCGGTGATGGCATACGGCGGCGGGCCCAGCTCGCAGGTGAAGGACAGGCTGTGCGGCGTGTCGGGCCGCGCCAGCCAGTCTTCGATCCCGTAGCGCCACCACTCGGTGAAGCGCTGCACCCAGGCTTGGTGCTGGGGAAAGTCCAGCGAAACCTGCACCTGTTCACTGCTCGCCACACGCCCATGAAACCCCCAACTATGGCGCAGGATCGTGCGGATCTGTTCATCGTCTTCCACGGCACCCGGCTCCGGCAGTTCGCGCCCGACCACGTAGTGGGACAGGTCGGCCAGCAGTTGCAAATCCGGCATTTGCGCGAGCAGATCGAGGGTGAAGTGCAGGTCGTTGGTCAGCCGATAACGGTGGGTTTCCAGCAGCACCGGAAAGTCCACCTGCTCGGCCAGACGCTGCCAGCCTTCAACCAAGCGTGCCGCCTCGGACTGCGTACGCGGGCGCACGTCGGCCTGCAAAGTGAGATGGTGACAGCCGTAGCGGCTGATCACATCCAGTGCGGCGGCCAGGTCATCCACCGATTGCGGGAACAGTTGGCCCTCGATCTGCAAGCCCCTGGCCGCGGCGGCGGCGTGCAGGCGGGCGACATCGGCGGGCTTCCAGTAGTGGTCGGTGATGCCGTCGAAACCCGCAGCTTTGATGCGGTCCAGTTGCACTTCCAGAGGGCCGGGCTCGGTTTGCATCGCCCACAGGGATTGGAATACCAGGAATTGGCGCATCTCAGCCTCGCAGCAACTGTTTGAGGGATACTTCGGGGTCGGCCAGGCTGGCCGTGTCGAGCGCGATACGCGCGCCGATCAGGCGTTCGCAGAGCTTGATGTCCTTGGCCGCGCCGTTGCCGGGCGCCCAACCGCAAGCGCCTTGCATGCGGGACTCGGCGTCCAGGTAGAACAGCAACAGCGCGCCGCCGGGCAATGGCCGAGTGACCACAGTCGGCGTCATCACGCCCACGGTGAGCAAGCCCCAATCGTATTGGTCGGACCAGAAACCGGGCAGCGCATCGAAAGGCAACTGGCGCCCGAGCAGATTCAACGCCGCATGCCGCCCCTGGGCTTCGGCATTGCGCCAGGTTTCCTGGCGCTGGTACAGGCCGTCGAGGCGGAACTCACACACATCGCCCGCCGCATAGATATGCGCCGCGCTGGTGCGCAACTGCGCATCGACACGAATGCCCTGCCCCACTTCCAGCCCGGCCGCCGCCGCGAGTTCGATGTTCGGCTGCATGCCGATACCCACCACCACCAGGTCGCACGGCAACAACTGCCCATCGACCAACTGCACGGCATCGGCCTGGATCGATTCCAGTGCCACGTTCAAGCGCACATCCACCCCGTGCTGGCGATGCAACGCCAACAGCGCCGCCGAGATCACCGGCGGCAATACCCGCCCCGCCAGGCGCGGCCCGGCTTCCAGCAGCGTCACCTCGCAGCCCAGGCCACGGGCGGTCGCCGCCACTTCCAGGCCGATAAACCCGCCACCGACCACCACCAGCCGTGTGCCGGGCCGCAGCGCGCTGCGCAAGGCCAAGGCTTCATCGTGGGTGCGCAGGTACAACACGTTGGCCTGTGCCTGGGGCAAACGCCGCGCCCGGCCGCCGGTGGCCAGCAACAGGCCGGCGTAGGCCAGCCACCGGCCGTCGGCGAGTTGCAGGCGCTGTTGCTCGGGCTGCAAATGAGTCACCGGGTTGGCGGCGATATGTTCGATGTTCAACGCGGCCAACCGCTCGCGGTCGCACAGGCTGTAGCCGGCCAGGTCCACGCAGCCTTGCAGCAACCCCTTGGACAGCGGCGGCCGTTCGTAGGGCAGGTGCGGTTCATCGCCGATCAGGATCAGGCGTCCGGTGTAGCCTTCTTCGCGCAGGGTCAGCGCCGCACGGCCGCCGGCATGGCCGGCGCCGACGATGATCAAGGGTGCGTTCATCGTCACACCGTGACGGCGAGCAACACCCGCCCCGCTTCGACCCGTACCGGGTAGGTCTTGAGGTTGACGCACACCGGCGCGCCCATGGCTTTGCCGGTACGGTAATCAAAGCGTCCGTTGTGCTTGGGGCATTCGATCACGTGGTCCATCACCAGGCCGTCGGCGAGGTGGATTTTCTCGTGGGTGCACAGGCCGGCCGTGGCAAAAAATTCATTCTCGGCCGAGCGATACACCGCGTAGGTGTGTGCGCCATGGTCGAAGCGCAGCACGTCTTCTTCGTCAATTTCGCCCACGGCGCAGACGTCGATCCATTGATCGTTCATGGTAGTTCCTCGTGGTGAACGAGCTTGTTGTAGTGAGCGCGCTTGCTCGCGCAGAGCTGCGAAGCGGCCCCAGGATCAGCTATCGGGATTTGTCTGAAAAAACGCGGGGGCGTCATTGGGGCTGCTTCGCAGCCCAGCGCGAGCAAGCTCGCTCACTACAACAGGCGCGCCGGGAATCGGGCGTTGGATGAAGTAGGTGGGGTCGCTGCGTTGCTTCCAGATCGTCGGCAGGATTTCCTTGTAGGCCTCGAAAAGGTTGGCGTACGGCGGCGGGCAGTCACCGCGGATCTCTGCGTGCAGTTGCTCGAGGGCGTGGTACGGCACCATCGGGTACATGTGGTGTTCGAGGTGGTAGTTCATGTCCATGTAGATAAAGCGCAGCACAGGGTTCATGTAGATGGTGCGGCAATTGCTGCGGTGGTCGAGCACATCTTCGGCGAGGCCCACGTGTTGGGTCAGGCCGAACAGGTAGCCGAGCCAGGCACCGTAGATGCTCGGCAAACCGATCAGCATCAGCGGCAACCAGCTGTGCAGGTACAGCGCGGTGCCGATGACCACCGCGTAGATCGCCAGCCAGACACGGGCGGCGCGGAATACCTTGGGCCACTCGGACTCAGGAATGAAGTCGGCCTCCTGGGCACTCATCTTGCCGGCGGCGTGACGCGCCACGCCGCTGAAGGTTTTCCAGGCCAGGGGCAGGTTGAACAGGCTCAGGCACATCATCAGAAAGCTCGGCGGGCGCGGCTCGACGATCTCCGGGTCGCGGCCGACGACGATGGTGTCGGTGTGGTGCCGCGCATGGCTCCAGCGCCACACGTGGGGCTCGAAGATGCACATGAAGCTGGCGACCTGGTAGAGCACGTCGTTCATCCAGCGGGTCTTGAACGCGGTGCCGTGGCCGGTCTCGTGCCAACGCGGGTTGGACGCCGTGCCGTAGAGCACGCCATACACCATGAAGAACGGCACGCAGGCCCAGGAGCCCCAGAACCAGTAGCCGCCAAAGCCACTGGCAAACAGCGCGACGAACCACAGGGCGGTGTCGCGCAAGGCCGGGCCGTCGCGGCGTTGCATCAGTTCTTTCATGCGTTTACGGGAAATCGGTGATTGATACCAGCTGGCCGAGACCAGGCCTTTTTCAGCGGCGCGGGCGGCTTCGGGGCCAGTGAGGCTGTAGTCGCGCCGGGCGGTGTGAGCGGTGTGTTCAGGCATTGTTATTGTTCTCCGCAAGCGTGGGGTTCAGGTGCCTTGCCAAACCCACGATAGAGAAGCGCTAAATCGCCCTCAAGGCCTTGAATCCATTCCCTATCAAGCTATCATCCAGGCCCAGCGGGGCTTGATAGTTTTCTATCAAGACGCATCAAGGGCTTGCCATGAACAACCATAAACGCCCAACCATTGCCACCGTGGCCGCCCAGGCGGGCCTCAGCGTGGCCACCGTCGACCGGGTCTTGAATGCGCGTGCGCCGGTCAATCCCGATACCGCCGAGCAGGTGTTCCAGGCGGCCGAAGCCGTAGGCTATTTCGCCGCGCGGCTGATCGGCCAGCGCATTCGCGAACGGCGGCCGACCTACCGTTTCGGCATCCTGCTGCTGGCCACCGCCCAGGCGTTCTACGCCACCCTGGCGCAGTCGATTGCCGAGGCGGCGCAGCAACACGCCGGGGCCAACCTGACCTGCCAGTTCGAGTACATCGTCGAGCGCACACCGAGCGTGATCGCTGCGCAGATCGAACAACTCGCGGTGCAGTGCGACGGCCTTGCCGTGGTCAGCTTCGCCCATCCACTGATCAATGCCACGTTGGCGCAGATCCGCGCCGCCGGCGTGCCGGTGGTGGCGCTGCTATCGGACATCCACGAACAAGCCCTTGAGCCCTACGTGGGCCAGGACAACCACGTGGTCGGCCGCACCATGGGCTGGTTGCTCGCGCGCACCTGCGGCGCCCGCAAAGGCAGCGTCGGGATCTTGCTCGGCGGCCACCGTTTCCTCGGCCACCAGGCCCGCGTCGAAGGCCTGCACAGCTACCTTGCCGAACACGCGCCGGGGCTCAAGCCGTTGGAGCCGCTGATCAACCTGGACAACTGCGACATCACCGAAGAGGCCACCCTCGACCTGATCACCCGCCACACCGACCTGCGCGGCCTGTGCGTGGTGGGCGGCGGTGGCGACGGCATCATCAGCGCCCTTGCGCAACTGCCCAAGCGCCCGGCGCTGTGCTGCATCTTGCAGGAGTCCACCGAGCTGTCGCGCCAGGCGTTGAGGCAGGGGTTGATCGATGTGGCGATGGACTCGCAACCAAAGCTGACGGCCACGGCGCTGGTGCAATTGATGGTGGAGTTGCAGACCGCCGAGGCGTTCGATCCGGTGCGGCATCGAGTGCACATACCGCCGCAGATTGTCACCTCGGAAAACATCTGCACCTGACACACAGTTTGATCGGTGCGAGGCTCAATGATTGCGAAAATCCGCGGCATTCAGGCCGAACCGGCTCATCTTGTTGTACAGCCCGCCCCGCGACACATTGAGTTGCCGCGCCGCCAGGCGGATGTTGCCGCCGGTGCTCTGCAGCGCGGCGACGATGGCGTGCATCTCGAAGCTGCTCAGTTGCTGGGCAGGTGGCGGCTCGGGCAATCGCATGGGCGTGCGCGGGCGGGTGTCCAGGGGCAAATCAATCGGCTGGATCAACTCGCCCATGGCCAGGTTGGTCGCGCGCTCGATGCTGTTTTCCAGCTCCCGCACATTGCCCGGCCAGCTGTAGGCCGTGAGCAACGCCAGCGCATCCGGCGCAAACCCCTGCACCGATTTACGCAATGAGCGAGCACAGCGCGTGAGGAAATGCCGTGCCAGCAAGGGAATGTCTTCGCGGCGCATGCGCAACGGCGGCACGGTCAGGTTCAACACGTTGAGGCGGTAGTAAAGGTCTTCGCGAAATGCGCCTTCGGCCACCGCCTGGCTGAGGTTGCGGTGGGTCGCGGCGATGATGCGCACGTCGACCTGCCGCGAATTTTTCGCGCCGACACGGGTGACTTCGCCCTCCTGCAATACCCGCAACAGGCTGACCTGGGCATCGAAGGACATGTCACCAATCTCATCCAGAAAAATCGTGCCGCCATCCGCCAACTCGAACTTGCCCGCCGAACCGCCCCTCGTCGCGCCGGTGAATGCCCCTTCGACATGCCCGAACAGTTCGCTTTGCACCAGGTCACGAGGGATCGCGCCGCAGTTGACCGCTACGAACGGGCCGTTGTGGCGCTCGCTCGCGTTGTGGATCGCCTGGGCGAACAGCTCCTTGCCGGTGCCGCTTTCACCGAGGATCAGGGTGGTGGCGTCACTGCGACTGGCGATGCGCCCCAGGTGCAGCGCGTCCTGGATCGCCCGCGAGCTGCCCTGGATGGTGTCGAAGGTGTAGCGGGCCTGGGTGCTGATGATGCGCCGGGTGATTTCGCGGATACGCCGGTTCTCGCGCAGCGACACGATCACCCCGCCCTGCTCCAGCGGGCACACCGAGACCAGGCAGGCGAGCTGGCTGCGGTCGTGCAGGTGGAAGGTGCAGTCGAGGTCGCGCACCGGCTCACCCAGGGAGTCGCTCAATTCACTGTGGCCCAGGTGCTGGAACGGGCGGCCGATCAGCTCCAGGCCGACCCCGAACAATTGCCGGGCATAACGGTTGAGCGCCTTGATGCAGCCGCGTTCATCCAGCACCACCAGGCCTTCGTTGAGCACTTCGAGGACGGTTTGCTGTTCTTCCAGCAGCGCTTGCAGGGCCATCTGCCGCGACACGGCTTCGGCCGCCGCTTGCACGGTGCCCAGGGTGTGGAAGTGAAACCAGCCGGGCTCGGCGGTGAGGGTCAGCATGGCCAGGGTCGTGCCCTGGGCATTCTTGATCGGCGCGGCAGCGCAGTGCATGCGCCGCTCGCGCAGGCCGCTGGCGAAATTTTCTTCGGCCAGCACGTACACCAGACGATCCTCGGCCAGGGCCAGGCCGGTGCAGTTGGTGCCTTGCACCGACTCCAGCAGGCGGCTGCCCACCGGGGTGATGTCCAACCCGCAGAAATACAGAGTGGTGCCGTCGGCGTCGGTGAGGTTGATGTGCCCACGCGGGTTGTAGGCCAACAGGCCGTGCATGACTTGCGCGGCGGCGGTGATCAGCACGCGGTGGGCAGCCAATGTGGCGGCCAGGGCGTCGGCGCCGACAAAACGATAGCTGGCGTCCGCCGGGTCGATCCCCGCCGCGACGCTGCGCCGCCATGAATCCCAGATCACCTGCCGTACCGCCGCCGGGCGTGCGCCTTCGCCGCCCTGGCAAGCGCGCCACGCCTGCTCCAGCGCCGCGACGGGGCCATCGTTCAGCGCGGCGGGCCCCAGGGCGGTGAGGTAATCGAGGTCTTGCACGCTGAACGTCATGCTCATGGGGAGGGGTCCGTGTTCATAATTTCGACATGTCAGTATAGGCATGTCATTTAAATCAACACATTTTGTTTATTAGTAATAATTAATCGTTAACTATCAACACGTTACAAATTGGCACAAGCTTTGCTCTTACCTCCTTGCCGATCAGGACCGTCCTGAGGCCAACAATAAAAAAGGGGTAATTGCATGACTACACAGAACATCCGCCTGGGCTTGATCGGTGCCGGCCGCATGGGCAGCTTCCACGGCCTGACCGCCGCACGGCACATCCCCGGCGCCAGCCTGGTGGCGATTGCCGATCCGACGCCGGGCCAAGCCGCCCGCCTCGCCGCCGAGCTGGGCGTGGCCAAGGTCTACACCGACCCGCAACAACTGCTCGACGACCCGGACATCGACGGCGTACTCATCGCCGCCCCCGCCCGCAGCCACGCCGAACTGGTGATCAGCGCCGCCCGCGCCGGCAAGGGAATCTTCTGCGAAAAACCCATGGCCATCACCCTCGATGAAGCCGACCGCGCCATCGCCGCCGCGGCCGATGCCCGTGTGCCGTTGCAGGTTGGCTTCAACCGGCGCTTCGCCAAGAGTTTTCGCACCGCCCACCTCGATGTCGTCGCCGGCCGTATCGGCACCCCGCAGTTGCTGCGCTCGCTGACCCGCGACCCGGCGCTGAACAACCCAGCGGCCTCGCCGCAATGGGTGATCTTCCTCGAAACCTTGATCCATGACTTCGACACCCTGCGCTACCTCAACCCTGGCGCCGAAGCCGTGCAAGTGCACGTGATGGCCGACGCGTTGATCGCGCCTGAGTACAAGAGCAAAGGCTTTCTTGACACCGCCGTGGTCACGATCCGCTTCGACAACGGTGCGATTGCCACCGCCGAAGCCAACTTCCAGGCCGTGTATGGCTACGACGTGCGCGGCGAAGTGTTCGGCAGCGCGGGCATGCTGACCATGGGCGGCGTCAACGAGTCCGACCTGGTGCGTTACCTGGCCCAGGGTATCCAGGCCGATACCCAACGCCTGGACACCGACCTGCTGCGCGACGCCTATATTGCCGAGCTCAACCACTTCGCCGATTGCCTGCGCAGCGGCGCCAAACCCCTGGCCAGCGGTGAAGATGCCCGCGCCGCCCTGGCGATTGCGCGGGCGTGTATCGAGTCGTTCCAGCAAGGCCAGGCGGTGGCGGTATGAGCCCGTTCAAACTGGCGATCAGTGCCGAGATGGTGTTTCTCGAACTGCCCTTCATCGAGCGCGTAAAGCGCATCCATGCACTGGGCTTCAGTGCCGAGATCTGGAACTGGACCGACAAGGACATCAGCGCCCTGGCCGCCACCGGCGCCGACTTCACCTCGATGACCGGCTACATCAGCGGCACCCTCACCGACCCCGACGGCATCCGCCGATTGCTCGACAGCGCCCGCGAATCCCTTGGCGTTGCCGAACGTTTGAAGTGCCCGAGCCTCAACCTGCACGGCACCGGCCTGGGTGACGGCGGCCTGCCCGTGCAGCCGGTCAGCCACACCAGCGGGCGCATGTGGTTGAGCGCCTGCAAGACCCTGGAAAAAATCGCCCGCCTGGGCGAAGACGCCGGCCGCGTGTTTCTGCTGGAAAACCTCAACACCGCGGTCGACCACCCCGGCACGCCGTTCGCCCGCGCCGAGGACACCCTGGCGCTGATCGAGGCGGTGGGCAGCCCGCACCTGAAGCTGAACCTGGACCTGTACCACGCGCAGATCGGCGAAGGAAACCTGATCGAGCTGATCCAGCGCGCCGGCAGCGCGATCGGCGAAATCCAGGTCGCCGACGTACCGGGGCGCAAGGAGCCCGGCACTGGTGAAATCCACTACCCTGCGATTGCCAGGGCCTTGCATGCCATGGGCTACCGCGGCGTGGTCGGCCTCGAAGGCTGGGCCAGCGGCGACAGCGAGCTGGCCTTGGAGCGATTCCGCCAAGCGTTCACCCTATAACAATAAAAGGAACCCCCCTATGAACCGCTACTCGTTGATTGTTGCCTCGCTGTTGCTGCTGGTCAGCCCCTGGTCATTCGCCGATTACCGCATCGGCGTGAGCATTGCCCGGGTCGACGACAACTTCATGACCTACGTGCGCAACGGCCTGGAAACGGCCGCCAGGCAACAGGGCGTGCAGATCCAGTTCGAAGACGCCCAGGGTGATGTGGTGCGCCAGCTCAATCAGGTCGAAGGCTTCCTGAACCAGAACGTCGACGCAGTGATTGTGCTGCCGGTGGACACCTCCGCCACCGCCAACATGACCCGCGCCGCCGTGGCCGCCCACAAGCCGCTGGTGTACGTCAACCGCCACCCGGATGAGCGCAGCCTGCCCAAGGGCGTGGTCACCGTGGCCTCCAACGACATCGAGGCCGGACAGTTGCAGATGCGCTTTCTCGCCGAGAAACTGGGCGGCAAGGGCAATGTGGCGATCATCATGGGCGACCTCGCCCAGAACGCGACCCACGACCGCACCGAAGGCGCCAGGCAGGTGCTCAAGGACTATCCCGGGATTAAGGTGGTGGAGCAGCAGAGCGCCGAATGGCAACGCAACAAGGGCATGGACCTGACCAGCAACTGGCTGCTGGCGGGGACGCAGTTCGATGCGATTGTCGCCAACAACGACGAAATGGCGATCGGCGCCGGGATGGCGTTGCAGCAGGCGGGGAAAGCCAAGGGCGAAGTGGCGATTGTGGGGATCGATGGCTTGCCGGATGGCTTGGCGGCGGTGAAGCGTGGGTTGTTGGCGGCGTCAGTGTTCCAGGACCCAAAAGCCCAGGCAGCCAAAGCCGTGGAGTCGGCGATCAGGATGATCAAGGGTGAAGCGATTGAGTCAGAGGTGTGGGTGCCGTTTGAGCTGATCAAGCCCGAGCAGGTCGCGATCTACGAGCAACGCTACCAATAGATTGATATGTGCAGATCCAACTGTGGGAGCGGGCTTGCTCGCGAAGACGGCGTGCCAGTCAGTGGATTTGTCGACTGATACACCGCATTCGCGAGCAAGCCCGCTCCCACACACAAGCCCGCGCCCACCTTTTACAACTGCGTCAATCCAGATCGCTGGCGTCATGGCGCTCGGCCAGTTGCTCATGCGGCTCACCGGAAATCCGGTTCACCCTACGCCCACGCTGCACCGCCGGCCGTGCATCAATCGCATCGGCCCAACGTTGCACATGCTTGTATTCATGCACCGACAAAAACTCCGCCGCACCGTACAAACGGCCTTTGACCAAACCACCGTACCAAGGCCAGATCGCAATATCGGCGATGGTGTATTCATCTCCGGCAATGTACTCGCTGACTGCCAGGCGCTGGTCCAGCACGTCGAGTTGACGCTTGGTTTCCATGGCGAAGCGGTTGATCGCGTATTCCATCTTGCTCGGCGCATACGCATAAAAATGCCCGAACCCACCGCCCAGGTAAGGCGCGCTGCCCATCTGCCAGAACAACCACGACAGGCACTCCGCCCGGGCCGCCGGTTCAGTGGGGAAGAACG
This sequence comes from Pseudomonas sp. FP2335, assembly GCF_030687535.1. NCBI lineage: Bacteria > Pseudomonadati > Pseudomonadota > Gammaproteobacteria > Pseudomonadales > Pseudomonadaceae > Pseudomonas > Pseudomonas sp. FP2335. Next base: position 2,280,318 of record NZ_CP117437.1, on the reverse strand, counting down.
CACCGAACTTCTCGGCCAGGTATTGCAGGATCGCGCCGGACTCGAACACACGAATCGGCGTGGCGCCGCTGCGGTCCTGCAAGGCCGGGATCTTGGAGTTCGGGTTGAGGCCGACAAACCCGCTGCCGAACTGGTCGCCGTCACCGATCTTGATCAGCCAGGCGTCGTATTCCGCACCGCTGTGCCCCAGGGCCAGCAGCTCTTCGAGCAGGATCGTGACCTTCTGCCCGTTGGGCGTGGCCAGGGAATACAACTGCAGCGGGTGTTTGCCCACCGGCAGTTGTTTCTCATGGGTAGCACCGGCGATGGGCCGGTTGATGCTGGCGAAGGTGCCGCCGTTTTCGGTGTCCCAGGTCCATACTTTCGGGGGTACGTAGTCGGTCATGCTGACTGCTCCATAGGCGTTTACGATCAACGAATTCGTAGGCCATCTTACCCATTGACGTCCGATATTGCGCAGGCCTATCGCCTGCCCTTACTCTCTTGGGCCAATGACGTTGTGAGCAATGGAGGCTTCATGAAATTGATCGGCATGCTGGACTCGCCCTACGTACGCCGCGTGGCCATTTCCCTGGAGTTGTATGGGGTGGCATTCGAGCATCAATCGCTGTCGGTGTTCAGCACCTTCAACGAATTCTCCCAGATCAACCCGGTGGTCAAGGCCCCAACCCTGGTGCTGGACGATGGCACGGTGTTGATGGATTCGAGCCTGATCCTGGATTACCTGGAAAACCTGGCCCCGGCCGACAAAAAGCTGCTGCCCCAGGCCCCAAAGGCACGCGCCCATGACTTGCAAGTGCTGGGCCTGGCGCTGGCGGCCTGCGAGAAGAGCGTGCAGATCGTCTATGAACACAACCTGCGCCCCGCCGAGAAGTTGCACGCGCCATGGCTGGAGCGGGTCACGGGGCAATTGCTCGCGGCGTATTCGTTGCTGGACAAGCACGTGGCCGACAGTGACGCGCTGAACCAAGCCAGCCTTACGGCTGCGGTGGCGTGGTCGTTCAGCCAGTACACCGTGGCGTCGGTGGTCGATGCCCAGGCATTCCCCAACCTGCAACGCCTGGCAGAGCGACTGGAGCAACACCCTGCCTTCAAGAAATACCCCATCGAATAAACACCCCCTACCCACCTGTAGGAGTGAGTTTGTGTAGGAGCGGGCTTGCTCGCGAAGGGGGAGTGTCAGTTACTGGATTTACCGACTGGTACACCGCCTTCGCGAGCAAGCCCGCTCCCACATGAGTGCTTTGTTGACTGGAAGATTGAAGATCAGACCCACCCACCATCCACGATAAAGTTCTGCGCCGAACACATCGCCGACGCATCCGAGGCCAGAAACAACGCCATGTCGGCGATATGTTCCGGCAGCACGCTGCCCGGCAGGCATTGGCTGCGGCTGATCAGTGCCTTGGCGTCATCATCGACCCACATCGCCAGTTGTTTCTCGGTCATCACCCAACCCGGCACCAAGGTGTTCACGCGGATCTGGCTCGGCCCCAGCTCTCGCGCCAACGCACGGGTCATGCCGTGGGCGGCAGCCTTGCTGGCGGCGTACACGGGGTAGCCGGCCGAGGCCATCATCCAGCCGACCGAACCGAGGTTGATGATCGCCCCGCCACCCGCGCCTTTCATCATCGGCACTACGGCCTTGGCGGCGAAGAAAGCGTGCTTGAGGTTCACCGAGATGAGCCGGTCGAAGGTGTCCGAGTCGACCTCTTCCAGGGTGTGCCGCACGTCATTGGCGGCATTGTTCACCAGCACGGTGATCGGCCCCAGGGAGTGTTCGAAACGCGCGATGGCGGCCTTATAGGCGATCTCATCAGTGATGTCGCACTGCACGAATTCCACCGTATGCCCCCGTGAGCTCAACAACGCCGCCAGGCGTTCGCCCTGGCTTTGGGCGCGGTCCACAAAGCCGACCTTGGCACCCTGGGCGGCAAACGCGCGCACCATGAATTCACCAATGCCCGAGGCGCCGCCGGAAATCAGCACGGTCTTGCCTTCAAGGTCGGGGTAAACGGCGTGTGTGGTGGTCATAAAATGCTGCCTCGTCTAATTAGTCTTATTTTATTTTGCAAAAACCTGTTTAAAGGCTATAAATTCGCTGTCCAACAGACAAAATATCGCACATTAGTAGAACTATTCCACTCAAAACAACAAAAGGAAGTTCGACCATGAAGCACCCTCGATACCTGCTTTCGGGCCTGGCCATGTCCATGCTGATCGCCAGTGGCGGCACCCAGGCGGCAGGCCTGAGCAGCGAGCACAAACCCTTCGGTAAAACCAACGACGGCACCGCCGTCGAACAGTACATCCTGCGCAACAGCCATGGCATGCAAGCCACGGTGATCACCTACGGCGGCGTGTTGCAGGCGCTCAAGGTGCCGGACAAACACGGCAAGGTCGAAGACGTGGTGCTCGGCTTCGACGATGTGCAGGGCTACCAGGCCGGCACGGCGTTTTTCGGCGCGACCATCGGGCGCTTCGGCAATCGCCTGGCCGGCGGCGCGTTTGAACTCGACGGCAAGCGCTACCAAGTGCCGCTCAACGACGGCCCCAACGCGTTGCACGGCGGCGCCCAGGGCTTTGACAAACATGTTTGGACCGCCACGCCAATCAAGGCCAAGGACTCGGTGGGCGTGACCCTCACCTACCTGTCCAAGGACGGCGAGATGGGCTTCCCCGGCAACCTCAAGACCGAAGTCACCTACCGCCTCAACGACAACAACGAACTGCACATCGATTACAAGGCCACCACCGACAAACCCACGGTGCTCAACCTGACCAACCACAGCTACTTCAACCTGGCCGGCGCGGGTAATGGCGACATTCTCAAGCAGGTCGCCACCCTGCACGCCAGCCATTACACGCCGGTGAATGCCACCCTGATCCCGACCGGCGAACTGGCGCCCGTCAAGGGCACGCCGATGGACTTCCTCACGCCGACGCCGATTGGGCAGCGCATCAAGGACGATCACCCGCAGCTCAAGTTTGCCGAGCCCAAGAGCGGTGGGTTTGATTTCAACTGGGCGCTGGATAGCAAGGGCGACGTGAAAAAACTGGCGGCCGAAGTGCGTGATCCTGAGTCGGGACGGCGCTTGCAGCTGTTTACCACGGAGCCCGGGGTGCAGTTTTATACCAGCAACTTCCTCGATGGTTCGGTGAAGGGTAAAGCCGGCAAGACGTATCTGCATTGGAGTGGGTTTACGTTGGAGACCCAGCATTTTCCGGATGCGCCCAACCAGCCGAACTTTGCATCCACCCGCCTGAACCCAGGCCAGACCTACACCCAGAACACCATTTTCAGATTCACCGCGGACTAAAACTGTGGGAGCGGGCTTGCTCGCGAATGCGGTGTGTCAGTCAACACATTTGAATCTGATACACCGCATTCGCGAGCAAGCCCGCTCCCACATTTGGTTCCTCACATGGCTTGGAGTCAGCGTTGTTTCATGCGGTCGATGACCACCGCCAAGAGCAGGATCGAGCCACGGATGACGTACTGGTAGAACGTGTCGATGTTCTTCAGGTTCATCGCATTCTCGATGATCGCCAAAATCAACACGCCCGCAATCACATGCCGAATCATGCCAATCCCACCACTCAACGACACCCCGCCCAGCACGCAGGCCGAGATCACGGTCAGCTCGAAGCCCTGGCCAATCATCGGCTGGCCAGAGGTCATGCGTGACGCCAGGATCACCCCGGCCAGCGCGCCGATCAGGCCGTGCACGGCGAAGATCAGGATCTTGGTGCGATCCACGTTCACCCCGGCCAGCAGCGCGGCCTCCGGGTTGCCGCCAATGGCCATGGTGTTGCGCCCGTAGGTGGTGTAGTTGAGCAGCCAGCCGAAGAACAGGAAACACAGGATGGTGATCAGGATCGGCACTGGCACGCCCAGCAACTGGCCGTTGCCGAACACGAAGAACTGTTCCTGGGACACGCCCACCGCCTTGCCGTTGGCAAAGATGTAGGCCAGGCCGCGCACGATCTGCATGGTCGCCAAGGTGGTGATCAGCGCGTTGACCCGCAACTTGGCGATGACGATGCCGTTGATCAGCCCGACAACCAGGCCCATCAGCAATGCCGCGCCGATGCCGAGCAACACGCTGTCGGTATCGCGCATCACGATGGCCGCGACCACCCCGGCACAGGCAATTACCGAGCCCACCGACAGGTCGAAGTGCCCGGACGCCAGGCAGAACAGCATGGTGCAGGCGGCGATGCCCACGGTGGAAATCGCCAGGCCCAGGCCGCGCATGTTCAGCGGTGAAAGGAAGTTGTCGATAAGCAAGGCGCACAGCAAAAAGATGCTCACCGCCGCCAGCAGCATCGCCCAGTTGTCGAGCAGTGCGCGCACATCCAGGGGTTTGCGTGCCGTGGGCAGCGTGTTGTGTTGAGTGGTCATGGTTCTCTCTCAGTTCGCCAGGCTGCGCGGCAGGGCCAGTTGCAGCAGGTTGGATTCAGTGGCGTGCGCGCGGGTTTGTTCGCCGCGCAGCGCGCCTTCGCACAGCACCAGGATGCGGTCGCTGATGCCCATCACTTCCATCAGGTCGCTGGACACCACGATCACCGCAATGCCCTGGGCTGCGAGGTTATGGATGATCTGGTAGATCTCGGCCTTGGCGCCGATATCGATGCCGCGGGTGGGTTCGTCAAGCAGCAGCACCTTCATCGGCATCGACAGCCAGCGGCCGAGAATGGCCTTCTGCTGGTTGCCGCCGGAGAGGTACATGATCTTCTGCTCGGCATTCGGCGTCTTGACCTTCATCGCCTTGATCTGGTGCTCGGCGTTGCCCTTTTCCCAGCCGTCACGCAACAACCAGCCGAACGCCGAATGGGCGCCACGGGCGCTGATGTTGATGTTCTCGGCGACGCTGGACAGCGGGATGATGCCTTCCTTTTTGCGGTCTTCCGGGCACAGCAGCACCCCGGCGGCGATGGCATCGCGCGGTGAGCGCAGTTGCAGCGGCGCGCCGCACAGCTCCAGGCGACCGGCGCTGGTGCGCTCTAAACCGCTGAGCAGGCGCAACAGTTCGGTGCGCCCTGCCCCGACCAGGCCGAACAGCCCGAGAATCTCGCCCTTGCGCACGTCAAAGCTGATCGGCTCACGCAAGCCGGGGCCTTGTAAACCGTCGACCTTCAACGCCACTTCGCCGTGGTCACGCGGGCGGTAATCGTAGATGTCCTGGATGTCGCGCCCGACCATGCACGTCACCAACTGGTCATGGGTCAGCGCGCTCATGTCGTCGAAGGTGCGCACGAAGCGGCCGTCCTTGAACACCGTCACCGCGTTGCAGATGCGGAACACTTCTTCCATGCGGTGCGACACGTAGAGCACCACTTTGCCCTCGTCGCGCAGGCGCGTGATGATCGCCATCAAGCGGTCGATCTCCCGCGCCGACAGGCTGCTGGTGGGTTCGTCAAACGCGATCACATGCGCGCCACGGGACAGCGCCTTGGCGATTTCCACCAGTTGGCGCTGGCCCAGGGACAGGCGGCCGAGCTTTTCGGCCGGGTCGATTTCATCCGCCAGGCCCTTGAGGCAAGCGAGGGCCTGCTGGCGCAGCAAGCCCCGATTGACCACGCCGAACCGCGACGGCAAATGCCCGAGAAACAGGTTTTCGGCGACGGTCATTTCCGGCACCAGGTGCAGTTCCTGGTGGATCACCGCCACGCCGTTGGCGATGCTGTCGGCGGCGCATTTGAAGGCCATGGTCTGCGCGCCGATCTGCACTGTGCCGCTGCTTGGGATGTAGGCGCCGCCAAGGATTTTCAGCAGCGTCGACTTGCCCGCGCCGTTCTCGCCCATCAGGGCGTGCACCTGCCCGGGGTGGGCGGTAAAGCTGATGCCATCCAGCGCCTTGACCCCGGGAAAGGTCTTGCCGATGCCGTCAAAGCGCAGGGCCGCAGCGGTCATTGCCACAACCCGATTTTGGTCAGTTCTTCCTTGAAGTTGTCGCGGGTGATCAGCGTCACTTCATCCATGGCGGTGTACTTCGCCGGTTCCGTGCCCTTGGTGACCCAGTCGAACATCATTTTCGCGGTGTTGTAGCCCTCGATATGCGGGCTCGGCAGCATAGAACCGAAGAAACCACTGTCAGGCTTTTTCAGCTCGCCGATGGCGTCGGTGCCGTTGATACCGATGCCGATCACGTTGGCCGCCTTGAAGCCGGCGCTTTCGGTGGCGCGCACGCCGCCAAGCACGGTGTTGTCGTTCATGCCGCCGATGATCAGGTTTTTCGCGCCACTGGGCAGCTTGACCAGGGCCGAGTTGGTCGCGTCCATGCTACCGGGGACGTCGAGGGTCTTGGCCGCCGTGAACAGGATGTGCTCCTTGGGCATGCCGGCCTCTTCCAGGGATTTGACCGAGCCGTCGGTGCGTTTCTTGCCGGTGTCGAGTTCGTTGAAGGTGTTGATCACCGCGTAGGTGTCTTTCCAGTCCCAGCCACGTTTTTTCGCTTCGGCCGCCATGGCCGCGCCCTGTTTCTGGCCAACTTCGAAGGCCGCCATGCCCAGGTACGGCACGTCTTCCATAAAGGCGCCCTTGGCATCGACGAAGCGATCATCCACGGCAATGACTTTGAGGCCGTTGGCCTTGGCCTTGGCGACGATGGCCGGGCCGAGGGACACATCCGGCGGGCAGATCACAAAGCCCTTGGCGCCGTTGGCCGCGAGGCTGTCGATGGCCGAAAGGGTTTTCTCGCCATCGGGCACGGCGATCTTGATCACGGTAAACCCATGGTCCTTGCCGGCTTTTTCGGCGAAGGCCCATTCGGTCTGGAACCACGGTTCTTCAGCCTGCTTGACCAGAAAGCCGATCTTCACTTCTTCAGCGGCCAGCAACAGCCCACTCAAGCTCATGGCCGAGACCGCTACGGCGGCGGCGCACAGGGAACGGATACCACGACGACGATTCATAGGGTGACTCCTTGTTGTTGTTTTTAGGTAGAACGGTTCTTGTGGCGAGGGCGCTTGCTCCTCGCCACAGTTCAGGCTCGCTCGTTATCCGGCGAAACGCGTGCAAGGCTTTCCGGGTACATCCACTTCCATTGCCAGCACGGCACCGTCCAACGGGTGATCCAAAGGGCTGGCGGCACTGGTGATATACAGGGTGGTAAGGTCCGGCCCACCAAACACACAACTGGTGGGACGGCTGACAGGCAGTTCAATGATGCGGTCCACCTCCCCATCTGGCGCGATACGCAGCAGGCAACTGCCATCCCAGCGCGCATTCCACAGGTAGCCTTCAACGTCCATCGCCGAGCCGTCCGGCACGCCACGTGCGTGGGCGCCGAACCACGCCTGCGCGGGGTCGAGCTGGCCGTCCGGCCGGATTGCAAACTGGTACAGCGTGCGGTCCATGCTGTCGCCGAAGTGCACCAGGCTGGCATCCTCGTTCCACAGCAGGGTGTTGGGGATGCCCAAGCCGCCGAGCAACGGCGTGACCTGCGCATCGGCATCGATACGAAACAGGCCGCCGGAACGGCGCGTAATCGGCAGGTCTTCACCCTGTTCGCCGATGTTGTTCTGCATGGTGCCCAGCCACAGGCGCCCCCGGGCATCGCAGCGCGCCTCATTGCTGCGGTTGCCCGGCTGCGGGTCGGCGACGCACAACAACGTCAGGGCTTCGGTGACCAGATCCAGGCGATACACACCACTGCTCAACGTCACCAACGCATCGCCGCGCTCACACGGGATGAACGCCGAGACATGCTCGGGCAACTGCCACACCTGCAACTGCCCGCCCATCAGGCGCAGCGCCTGCTTGCCGGCGATATTGACCCAGTACAGCGCCTGGGTGGGCACGTCCCAGAACGGACTCTCCCCCAGTTGCGCACGGTGTGCGGTAACGGCGTGAAACGACATGTTGCCTCCTGGATTGTTGTTGTTCTCAGGTCTGCGTCTTACAGCGGGTCACGCGATGGCGTGCCATCCACCAACCGCTGGATACGCAACGGGTTGGCGTTTTTCAACGCGTCGGGCAGCAGGCTATCAGGGTAGTTCTGGAAGCACACGGGGCGCAGGAAGCGGTCGATGGCCAGGGTGCCGACCGAGGTGCCACGGGCATCGGACGTTGCCGGGTACGGGCCGCCATGTACCATCGAGTCGCAGACTTCGACGCCGGTGGGGTAACCGTTGAGCAGGATGCGCCCGACTTTCTGTTCCAGCAGCGGCGTGAGTTCGGCGAACTGTTGCAGGTCATTCGGTTCGCCAATGAGGGTCGCGGTGAGCTGACCATGCAGGCCGTGCAAAGCGGCACTGAGCTGAGCCTGATCAGCCACTTCGACAAACACCGTGGTGGGGCCGAAGACTTCTTCCTGCAACACTTCATCGCCGTCGATCAACAGGCGCACATCAGCCTTGAACAGCTGCGGCTGCGCCTGATTGCCCGCCTGCGGGTTGCCCGCCAGATGCTCGATGCCGGGGTGTGCGAGGAGTTTTTCCAGGCCCTTGCCATAACTGCCCAGGGTGCCGGCGTTGAGCATGGTTTGTGCCGGTTGATCGCCGATCAATTGCGCCACTTGTTGGGTGAACGCGGTGAAGGCTGGCGAGGCGATGCCGATCACCAAGCCAGGGTTGGTGCAGAACTGGCCGCAGCCCTGCACCACCGAGGCGGTCAGGTCGCGGGCGATGCTTTCGGCGCGGGCTTTGAGCGCCTCGGGCAGCACGAGCACCGGGTTGATGCTCGACATCTCGGCAAACACCGGGATCGGTTGCGGCCGCGCCGCCGCCATGTCGCACAACGCACGCCCGCCCTTGAGCGAGCCGGTAAAGCCCACGGCCTGGATCGCCGGGTGCTTGACCAGCGCCTCGCCGACGCCCGCGCCAAAGATCATGTTGAACACACCGGCCGGCATGCCGGTGGCTTCGGCGGCGCGGATAATCGCGTCTGCCACGCGCTCGGCGGTCGCCATGTGCCCGCTGTGGGCCTTGAACACTACCGGGCAGCCTGCGGCCAGCGCAGCCGCGGTATCACCGCCGGCCGTGGAAAACGCCAGGGGAAAGTTGCTCGCACCAAACACCGCGACCGGGCCCAGGCCGATGCGGTATTGACGCAGGTCCGGGCGCGGCAGTGGCTGGCGCTCCGGCAACGCCTTGTCGATGCGTGCGCCGTAGAAATCACCGCGCCGCAGCACACTGGCGAACAGGCGCATCTGGCCGCTGGTGCGCCCGCGCTCGCCTTTGATGCGGGCAGCGGGCAGCGCGGTTTCGCGGCAGACCAGCTCGACAAAATCATCGCCCAACGCATCCAGCTCATCGGCGATCGCATCGAGGAACTGCGCACGCCGCGCCGCGCTCAATCCACGGTAGGCCGGGTAGGCCTGCGCGGCGGCCTTGGCGGCGGCGTCAACTTCCTGCGCGGTGGCCTGGTAAAAATCCTGGGGCAAGGCTTCGCCGGTGCTGGCGTCGACGCTCTTGAGTGTGACGCTGCCGTTGGCGCTGCGCTGGCCGCCGATGTAGTTGTGGCCGAGAAACTGGGACATGAGGGGCTCCTTAAAGGGTGAGGACGTGGCCGGGTTCGAATGCCGCATCGCTGCTGCCGACGCTATTGACCAACGGCGCGCCGAATTCGGCCTGGCTGATCTCGAACACATCCCCCGGTTGGGTACGTATACCGTCGGCGAATGACAACGTGGCGGTGCCGAAGAAGTGGACGTGCACATCGCCCGGCGTGAGGAACTGGCGGTACTTGAAGTGGTGGTATTCGAGGTTTTCCAGGCTGTGGCACATGTTGGCCTCGCCGCTGAGGAACTCGTTCTGCCAGATCACTTCACCGTTGCGCAGGATGCGACTGCTGCCCGACAAATGCGCGGGCAGCTCGCCGATGCGCAGCTCGGGGCCGTAGCTGCAACTGCGCAGTTTGGAATGGGCCAGGTACAGGTAGTTCTTGCGCTCCATCACGTGGTCGGAGAACTCGTTGCCCACCGCGAAGCCGACGCGATAAGGCCGGCTGTCCGGGCCGATGACGTAGAGGCCGCCGATTTCCGGCTCTTCACCGGCGTCTTCGGCAAAGGGTGGCACCGGGAACGCGGCGCCGGGGCGCACGACAATGCTGCCGTCACCCTTGTAGAACCACTCCGGTTGCACACCCGCCTGGCCGGCCGCGGGTTTGCCGCCCTCCACGCCCCATTTGAAGATGCGCATGGTGTCGGTCAGGGCGGTGTCGTCACCGGCCTGGTGCATCTTGTCGCGGGCCGAGGCGCTGCCCAGGTGGGTCAGGCCGGTGCCGCTGATAAGCATGTGAGCGGGGTCGGGGTGATCCAGCGGTGGCAGAATTTTCAGCGCGGCGAGCAATGCCGCGTAATCGTGGCTGACGCCCAGGCCCAGGCTGTTCACGTGTTGCGCCAGGCCGACGCCGGCTTCGATGGCGGCCAGGGCCAATTCCCGCACGCTGCGGGCGCCCTGCACTTCGCGCAATTGCGCGCCCTGCACCACGCCGACCCGACGCTCACTGTTGTGCACTTCAAACTGAACTAAACGCATGCCTTTTCTCCTTGAATCAAGTACGTGTGGCGCCACGGGCGCTGGCGGCAAATTGGTCGGCGGGCAGCACGTGCTTGCGTTCCAGCAGGCGGTAGACCACGCCGGTCAGCAGCAGGCCGAACACCATCACAGCGGACAGGAAGTACAGGCCCGAAGCGAGGTTGCCGGTGTATTCCTTGAGCGCACCGATCACGAACGGGCCGATATAGCCGCCGAGGTTGCCCACCGAGTTGATCAACGCAATGCCCGCCGCCGCGCTGGCCCCCGCAAAGAAGCGCCCCGGCAAGGTCCAGAACACTGCCGTGCAGGAAAACATCGCGAATGCCGCCAGGCACAGCGCGGCCATTTGCAGCACCGGCACACTGAGCGAGGCACTGAAGAACAACCCGATGGCACCCAGTACGTAGAGCACCGCAAGGTGGCCGTAGCGGTCGTTCAAGCGGTCGGAACTGCGCGGGATAATCAGCAGGCCGATAATGCCGAAGAGGTAAGGCACGGCGGAGATGAAACCCGTGGTGAGGTCGCTGCCGCCGAACTGCTTGATCAGAGTCGGCAGCCACAGGCCCAGCCCGTAGATGCTCAGGGTCACCGGCAGGTAGAACAGCGCCAGCAGCAACACGCGTTTGTCTTTCAAGGCATGCAGCGGGTTGCCGTGGCGGGTCTGGCCGTAGGTTTGCAGGTCTTTGTTCAATTCGCCGGTAAGCCAGGCCTTCTCGTCGGCGCTCATCCAGCTGACCTGCTTGGGCCCGTCCGGCAGGAAGCGCAGCACCGGCCAGGTCAACAGGATCGCCGGGGTGCCGATGACGATGAACAGCCACTGCCAGCCGTGCAGGCCGAGGATGCCGTCCATGCCCAGCAAACCACCGGACACCGGGCCGGTGATCATCATTGCGATGGGCTGGGAGAGGATGAACAACCCGAGGATCTTGCCGCGATGGCGCACCGGGAACCACTGGGTGATGTAGTACAGAACGCCAGGGAAGAACCCCGCCTCCGCCGCGCCGAGCAGAAAGCGCATCACATAGAAGCTGTGCGGGCCCTGCACAAAGGCCATGCCGATGGTGATCGTGCCCCAGGTGATCATGATCCGCGCAAACCAGCGCCGTGCGCCGAAGCGGTCGAGCATCAGGTTGCTGGGGATCTCGAACAGGAAGTAGCCAATAAAGAACAGCCCCGCGCCCAGGCCATAGGCGGCGTCGCCGATGCCGACGTCGGCGCCCATGTGCAACTTGGCGAAGCCCACGGCGGAACGGTCCACGTAGGCGATCAGGTACAGCAGGATCAGGAAGGGAATCAGTTTCAGCGTGATGCGCCGAATAAGCCGCAGTTCCTGGCTCATGGGTCGATCTCCGGATTGTTGTTTTTATAGAAGCTCGGGGGACGCCTCTCGCGAAAATCCGCCAGGGTCATACCTCAGTTGAGAAAGACTATATAGTAGGACTATTTGCAAAACAACTCTTCCAAAGCAGCGATTTTGCGCTTATGTTTAAGCACGCATAGAACATATAGTCATACAATAAGAGAATCGATCATGTCTGATAAAAAGCCCGGCCTACGCTCCGCCCAGTGGTTTGGTACTGCCGACAAGAACGGCTTCATGTACCGCAGCTGGATGAAGAACCAGGGCATTGCCGACCATCAGTTCCATGGCAAACCGATCATCGGCATCTGTAATACGTGGTCGGAGTTGACCCCGTGCAACGCGCATTTCCGCCAGATCGCCGAGCACGTCAAACGCGGCGTGATCGAGGCCGGTGGCTTCCCGGTGGAATTCCCGGTGTTCTCCAATGGCGAATCCAACCTGCGCCCTACCGCCATGCTCACGCGCAACCTGGCGAGCATGGACGTGGAGGAAGCGATTCGCGGCAACCCGATTGACGGCGTGGTGCTGCTGACCGGCTGCGACAAGACCACCCCCGCCCTGCTGATGGGCGCCGCCAGTTGCGACGTGCCAGCCATCGTGGTCACCGGCGGGCCAATGCTCAACGGCAAGCACAAGGGCCAGGACATCGGTTCGGGCACAGTGGTCTGGCAGCTCAGCGAACAGGTCAAGGCCGGCACGATTACCCTGGACGATTTCCTCGCGGCCGAGGGCGGCATGTCGCGTTCGGCGGGCACCTGCAACACCATGGGCACCGCCTCGACCATGGCCTGCATGGCCGAGGCGCTGGGTACTTCCCTGCCCCACAACGCGGCGATTCCAGCGGTGGATGCGCGACGTTATGTGTTGGCGCACATGTCTGGCATGCGTGCGGTGGAGATGGTGCGTGAAGACTTGAAGCTGTCGAAGATCCTCACCAAAGAGGCGTTTGAAAACGCGATCCGCGTGAACGCGGCCATCGGCGGTTCGACCAACGCGGTGATTCACCTCAAAGCCATCGCCGGACGCATCGGCGTCGAACTCGACCTGGACGACTGGACCCGCATGGGCCGCGGCATGCCGACCATCGTCGACTTGCAGCCGTCGGGGCGCTTCCTGATGGAAGAGTTCTACTACGCCGGCGGCCTGCCCGCCGTGTTGCGCCGCCTCGGTGAAGCCAACCTGATCCCGCATCCGAATGCGCTGACCGTGAACGGCAAGTCCCTCGGCGAGAACACCAAGGACTCACCGATCTACGGCAGGGATGAAGTGATCCGCACGCTCGACAACCCGATCCGCGCCGACGGCGGCATTTGCGTCTTGCGCGGCAACCTGGCGCCGCTGGGTGCGGTGCTCAAGCCGTCGGCCGCCAGCCCGGAACTGATGCAGCATCGCGGCCGTGCGGTGGTGTTCGAGAACTTCGACATGTACAAGGCACGCATCAACGACCCGGAACTGGACGTGGATGCCAACTCGATTCTGGTCATGAAGAACTGCGGGCCGAAGGGGTACCCGGGCATGGCCGAGGTGGGCAACATGGGCTTGCCGGCCAAGCTGCTGGCACAGGGCGTGACGGACATGGTGCGGATTTCCGACGCGCGCATGAGCGGCACCGCGTACGGCACCGTGGTCTTGCACGTGGCGCCGGAAGCGGCGGCTGGCGGGCCGTTGGCCACGGTGCAGGAAGGTGACTGGATCGAGCTGGACTGCGCCAACGGCCGCCTGCACCTGGACATCCCCGACGCCGAACTGGCGGCGCGCATGGCCGATCTTGCACCGCCGCAGAAGCTGATCGTCGGCGGCTATCGCCAGCTGTACATCGACCATGTGCTGCAGGCGGACCAGGGTTGCGACTTTGACTTCCTGGTGGGCTGCCGAGGGGCGGAAGTCCCCCGGCATTCCCACTAATTGGGATGCTATGATGCGGCGTCTTTAAGCCAGAGCCTCCCCGTCGTTATGGATCACCAGCCGCCCAAGCCGCGCAAGAGCATGCATGCCCAGATCGTTCAGGACTTGGGCATGCACATCGTTTCCGGGCGCTTCAAGCCCGAAGAAAAGCTGCCCCTGGAGGCCACGCTCTGCGAGGAGTACAAGGTCAGCCGCTCGGTGTTGCGCGAGGCGACGCGGGTGCTCAGCGCCAAGGGCCTGGTGTATTCCAAGCCACGGGTCGGCGCGGTGGTACGGCCACGCTTGAAATGGCACCTGCTCGACCCGGACGTGCTGTCCTGGTTGATGCAGTCCACGCCCCACAGCGAATTCTTCAACACCCTGGCCGGTGTGCGGCGCATCCTCGAACCGGAAATCGCCGCCATGGCCGCGACCACGGCTACCGACGAAGACATCGCCACCATCGAAAAAGCCTACCTGGGCATGGAAACCGCGAAGACCCACGAGGAGCTGCTACAGGCCGACCTGGACTTCCACCGCGCCATCGCCGACGCCACGCGCAACGACCTGCTGGCCTACATGTGCAACATGCTGTCGTTGCCGCTGCGCGAATCGATCAACATCACCAACCGCCGCCCCGACATCCAGGGCCTGAGCCTGCCCCGGCACAAGGCGATCCTCACCGCGATCCAGAACCGCGACGCACTGGGTGCGCGGCATGCCTCTCTGGTGCAACTGGACGACACACGCGTAGCGCTGGACACCGTCATGAACGTCCTCACCCCCCTGTAGTGAGCAGGCTTGCCCGCGCTGGGTGGCGAAGCCGCCCCAAACGGTGCGCCGCGGTGTTTCAGAAAAACCGGGGGGCTGGATTTGGGGCGGCTTCGCCGCCCGGCGCGGGCAAGCCCGCTCACTACGGGGTTTAGTGCAAGCGGTAGGTGTTGAGGACGGTGTCGGCGCCGTAATCCTGCTGGCTCCAGATCACCCGGTCGCTTTTCCCCTCAAACCCGCGCACGCCCATGTAGCCGTCCAACGCCAGGCGTTTCCAGGACTGGCCCCAGTCCTGGGAATAGAACACCGCGTCGGCCGAGATGTTCGCCTCACTCCACCAATACAGCCAACGCGGCGGACGGTGGCCGCTGTAGGTGTTGACCAGCAGGCTGTTGCGTCCTACCCACAGCCCGAACGCCCGGGTCTTGGCGGGCAGTGGGGAGAACACGTTGGGTAACTCGCCCAGGGGTTTCCAGGCCAGGCTGCCCGTGTCCAGCTCGGCGACCAGCGTGCGACCGCTGGAGCCCTGGTCGATCAGCCCGATCACACGACCGGCGCCGTTGTCGGCCAGTTCGGAGATATACAGGCCGTTGTCCCGCTGCAGGTTCTCCACTTGCCACTGCCCAGCCACGCGTTGCACCTGCACACGGGTGGTGACGCTGAACGCCAGGTTATCGCTCTTGCCATCGGGATGGCTGGCCCAATAACGCTGGGACACCCAGATAAACGCACGCTGCGGGCTGACTTGCAGGACGTGGGTGAGTTGGTCGACCGAGTCGCGCCACTCCTGGATGTCCGGATGCTGGCTGCGCACGTAGTCGGCGGTCACTGCCAGCGGCTCTGTCACCGTGATCGGCGTGCTGTGGGCACCGCCATCGGCGGAGTAAAACACCCCGGACAGCGGCTCGATGTCGTCGGCCCAGCGCCAGGCCCAGACCTCGTCCTTGCCGTAGAAGTACGGCGTGATCGTGGTGGCCGCACCGCTCACGTCTGGGAAAAACCCGTCACGCAGCCACGCCCAGCTTTTGCCCTGGTCATCGCTGCGAAACACCACGTTCTGGGCGCCCCCATCGTCGGCCCGATAAATGTCCGTCAACAGCACAACCCTTGCACCTTCTGCACTCGTCACCAGGCACGCCGTGCCACTGACCTGTGCTACCGGCTTGAACACGCCGTCGGCATCCAAGCGCGCGATTACGCTGGTTTGGGACGTGTCCCGTGGTTTGCCGGCAACCAACCCATTCAGGTCGATGCGCTCGGCCGACGGCGCCAGCTGTTCATATTCATTTTCCACGCGCCCCACCAGCCACGTGCCCTGGGCGGTCACCACCACCCCGGTGCAGTCCTTGGCGACCGCCCGTGGCCGCACGCCGGGCAAGGTGCCGAGGGTCTGTTGAGCGGGGCTGGCGCCGCCGATTTGCTGGGTGGCGCTGATGAGAATCCAGCAGTACCAGAGCGCCAGGACGACCACCAGCGTGAAAAGCACACGGGCTATCAGGGTTGAACGAGGCATGAGATGTCCATATCCGGGAAAATGGACATGCTTTTCTCATCGAATGGGGGTGGACGTAAATGCTTATCGGCGGGGATTTGTCAGGGGTGTGACGCGGCTTGCAATTGGCTGCAAGCCGCGCGGGGTTTTACAGGGTGTAGGCGATGCCGACCTGGACGGTGCGGGGGGCACCGGGGTAGGCGTAGATATTACCGAACGCACCTTCTTCAAACTCGCGATTGAACAGGTTTTTCACGTCGAGGTTCAGGCGTACTTTGTCGTTGACCTTGTAGTAGCCAAGCAGGTCGACGACGGTGTAGGCATCCATGGCGAACGAGGTGTTTGCCGTCTGGCCTGCGCGCTCATCCACGTATTTGGCACCTGCACCCAGGCCAAGGCCCTTCAGCGTGCCGTCCTGGAACTCGTACACGTTGAGCAGGCTGAAGCTGTTGCGCGGGATGTTCATCAGGCGGGTGCCGGAGCGGAGCGTGGTGTCCTTGGTGACTTCGGCGTCTACATAGGCATAGCCGCCGATGACCCGCCATTGCGGCGTAAGGTTGCCCGCCACGTTGAGATCGAAACCACGGCTGCGCACCTGGCCTGCGGCAACGCTGAAGGCCGAATCCACCGGGTCGGTGGCGAGGACGTTTTTCTTCTCGATCTGATAGATCGCGGCATCGACGCTCAGCTGGCGATCCAGTGCTTCCCACTTCACACCCATCTCATAGGACTTGCCCTTCTCCGGCTCGAACCCGCCACCGACGCGGGCCGCGCCGGTGTTTGGCTTGAACGAACGCGCAGCGTCGGCGTAGATCGCTACGGTGTCGGTGAGGTCGTAGGTCACACCCACGCGCGGAGTGACCGCGTTGTCCGCGGCGCTCCAGGGTTTGACACCGCTCACATAGCTTTCGTAGTCATGTTCGAAGCGCTCGAAACGCGCGCCGGCCAGCACTTTCAGGCGCTCGGTGAGCGCAACCTGGTCCTGCACGAATGCGGCGTAAGTCTTGAGGTTTTCCTTGTCATGGGTCGGTGTGCGGGTGAGCGGCGGACGTGCCTGGCCGTAGACCGGATCGAAGATGTCGATGGGGTAAGTGCCAGCCGCCGCACTGGAGCGCTGGATGATCGATTTGTAGTCGTAGTTTTCAAATTCGACACCGGTCAGCAAGGTGTGCTCGAAACCGCCTGCGGAGAAATGCCCGGTGAGGTTGAGCTGGGTGTCTTTGTCGGTCCATTCCAGCTTGCGGTAGTTGAAGTTGCGTTGCAGGGTGCGACCGTCGGCGTTCAGGCTGGCGGGACCGTTGGCCTCAATAGCATTGCCCTGCAACGTCCCATCCAACCACTGGAATCCACCGCCCAAGGTCCAGTTCTCATTCAGCAGATGCTCAAAGCGCAACTGCGCCATGCTGTTGTCGTTGTGCAGCTTGCCCACATCCTTGTCGCCCCAGAACGTATCGCGGGACGCGGTGCCTTTTTGATTGGCGAAGCGCGTCAGGCCACGGTCCAGCGGGTGGTTGTTGCGCATGAAGTCGCCTTCGAAGATCACCTTGGTGTCGTCGCTGGCCTGCCAGGTGATCACTGGCGTCACGCCGTAGCGCTCGGTTTCCACATGATCACGAAAGGTCTCGCCGCCCTCGCCCACCACGTTCAGGCGATAGGCCAGGCGGCCTTCGTCATCCAGCGGGCCGGAGGCGTCGAGGGTGCCGCGCTTCATGCCTTGGTCATTCAGTTGGCTGCCCAGGGTCACGGTGCGCTCGGGCAGTGGTTGCTTGGACACCACGTTGAATGTGCCGCCTGGGTCGCCACGGCCGTAAAGCATAGTGGCCGGGCCGCGCAGTACTTCGAGGCGTTCGATGGTGTTGGCGTCCGGCATGTTCGGGTAGCCACGGTTGATCGGGAACCCGTTGCGGTAGAACTCGCCAGTGGTGAAACCGCGCACAGTGAAGGTAGTGAGGCCCTGGCCGCCGAAGTTGTTGGCACGGCCGACGCCGCCGGCGTAGTCCAGCGCGTCTTGCAGGCGGGTGGCGCCGATGTCTTCGACGGCATCCTTGGTCACTACGCTGATGGATTGCGGGGTTTCATGGATCGAGGTGTCGGTGCGCGTCGCACTGGCGGAACGTGTGGCGAGGTATCCCTTGACCGGGCCTTGGGCGGTCTCGTAGTCCGCGGTGCCGGTGATGGAGGTGGCTTGCAACTCCACGCTGGCTTTGTCGGTCGGGGCGACTTCTGCCCAGGTGAAGGGGGAAAACGCCTGAAGCACACAAATGGAAACCAGGGTACGACGCATGAATGATGAACCTAGTGAATGAGCCAAATGGAGCGGCATAGCTGCCAGATTTTCGCGGCGCGATGCTATACCAATCGTAGACCAATTGATATGCGTTCTCATTCACTATTTTTCGGGTAACCACTTTGTATCGGCTTGACGCGAAGCAACGGTGGGAGGGAGCAAGCCCCTCCCACCGTTGGATTTTTTCCAGCCTTGGCGTTATCGCCAATCAGCGATAGCGCTCCAACCAATGCGCGTAAGGCGCCGGCAAGGTCCACGACGCCTTCTCCACGCCCAGTTCCTTGGCCGCAAAGTACGCCCAATGCGGATCAGCCAAATGGGCACGGCCGACCGAAACCAGGTCCAGATGCCCGGCCTGCAAGGCTTCTTCCGCCAGATGCGGCGTGCCAAACCCCCACGCCGAAGTCACCGGGATACCGGCTTCGCGGCGCACGCGCTCGGCAATCGGACCCATGAATGCCGGGCCCCACGGGATATGGGTGTCCGGGATGGTAAAGCCGACGCTGACGCTCAACAGGTCCAGGCCACCGGCCTTGAAACGACGGGCCAGTTCGATGGATTCGGTGAGGGTCTGCTCGTCACGGCCGTCGTATTCGAGCACACCGAAACGCGCGGTCAGCGGCAGGTTTTCCGGCCAGACTTCGCGCACGGCGGCCAGGGTTTCCAGAAGGAAGCGGCTGCGGTTGTCAAAGCTGCCACCGTAGGCGTCGGTGCGCTGGTTGGAGTGTTCGGAGAAGAAACTCTGGCCCAGGTAGCCGTGGGCGAAGTGCAGCTCGATCCATTCAAAACCGGCGTCGCGGGCACGGCGGGCGGCGTCGACGAAGTCCTGGCGTACGCGGGCGATGTCGTCCAGGGTCATGGCGCGAGGCACTTGTGGCAGGTTGGCACCAAAGGCAATCGCCGACGGCGCGATGGTTTCCCACGCGCGGGCGTCGGAAGCGGGCATATGGTCATCGCCTTCCCACGGGCGGTTGGCACTGGCCTTGCGCCCGGCGTGGCCGATCTGGATGCCCGGCACCGAGCCGGCAGCCTTGATCGCCTTGACCATCGGCACAAACGCGGCCGCATGGGCATCGCTCCAGATCCCCGCGCAACCCGGGGTAATACGGCCTTCCGGCGCCACGGCGGTGGCCTCGACCACCACCAGCCCTGCCCCACCACGGGCCATGCTGGCCAGGTGCACGTGGTGCCAGTCGTTGACGATGCCGTCATCGGCCATGTACTGGCACATCGGCGGGATGGCGATGCGGTTGCGCAGGGTGACGTCTTTGAGTTTGAACGGTTCGAACAAGGCGGCCATGGGACGACTCCAGCAAGGGGGTGGTTGATTCGATAGTTCGATGGTAATCGAACTATAGTATTCAGCGATAGCCCCCTGTTATGATTCGTTTCATGCGAGCCTTCAAACACCCCCTTGTCCAAGACCTCACCCTCGAACGCGTGCTCTACGCGCTGAGCGACCCGGTGCGCCTGGAAATCGTGCGTTGCCTGGCCGGTGTTGCCGAAGCCAGCTGTGGCGAACTGGATGGCGGGCGGCCCAAGTCGAGCATGTCCCACCACTTTCGTGTGTTGCGCGATGCCGGGCTGGTGCAGACGCGCAATGTGGGGACCACGCACATGAACTCATTGCGCGGCGATGAGCTGGAAACCCGCTTCCCGGGCTTGCTCGCCAGCATCCTCGCCCAGCAATAAGAAACGTTTCAGCAGCGAACCTTTCCCCCCTACCCCGCGTCCGAGCTAAGGCACTGTTGCCCACCGCTCGTCGCGAGGTCGTCGTTTGAAAGCCGCCATCATCAAGAAATACCGCCTGATCATCAAAACCATGGGCTACGTCGGTTGGGCCCTGTTCTGGCTGTTGCTGTGGGACGTCGCCGTCACCGTGGACTTCATGCTGTTCCTCACCTACAAGATCAACCTGCCGCTGATGCCCTTGACCCTGCTCGGCTCGGCGCTGGTGGTGCTGATCAGTTTTCGCAACAGCAGCGCCTATAACCGTTGGTGGGAAGCGCGCACGCTGTGGGGGGCGATGGTCAATAATTCGCGCAGCTTTGCGCGCCAGGTGCTGACGCTGCTGGATGACCCGGACGACGAAGTGAACCCGGTCAAGGCCACCCTGCTGCGTCGGCATGTGGCCTATGTGAATTGCCTGGCCGCGCACCTCAAGGGCCAGCCGTGCCCTGACGAGGTCCGTGCGTTTATCCCCGCCGATGAGTTTGCCCGCAGCGGCGCCACCAACAATTTTGCCAACGACATCCTTACCGGTTCGGCGACGTTGCTCGCCAGGGAGTACAAGGCCGGCCACCTCGACAGCATCCGCCTGGCGCGGCTGGAATCGACCCTGGTGGACCTGTCCAACGCCCAGGGCGGCATGGAGCGCATCGCCAACACCCCACTGCCCTACCCCTACGTGTACTTCCCGCGCCTTTTCATTTCACTGTTCTGCCTGATCGTGCCTGTGGGCCTGGTGGAATCCCTCGGCTGGTTCACCCCGCTGGCCTCCACGGTAGTGGGCTTCATGCTGCTGGCCATCGAGCGTATCGGCACCGACCTGCAAAGCCCGTTCTACTCCAGCGAACACCAGATCCAGATGGACACCATCTGCGAAACCATTGAAAAAAACCTGCAATCGATGCAGCGCGATGCACTGGGTGGCGAGCGTATCGGCTAAACGCTGCCCAAAGCCTAAAGTGCGTGCCCTGCTGGTCGATATATGGGGGGTACGCATGGGCAATCCCCCCTAAAAACAACACATGCGACGCTCTTCGCTGCTTTTCTCCGCCTTGCCAACTCTAATAAGTACCCTGCGGGAGATGTCATGAATATCAAACACAAGCTGACCTGGGCGTTTGCGACCATCGCATGCGTGCCGGTGATCCTGGTGGCCGTGCTGGTGGTACTGAACCTGCGGGATGCGGCCGTGGCCAACTTCCTCGACAGCAGTAGCCGCGAGATCCGCCAGATCGACAATGGCATGAAGCAATTCTTCGACGGCATCAGCCAGAACGTTGAATATGTGGCCAAGGACCCGCGCGTTGTCGCGGCCAAAGACCTCAAGAGCTACGCCGGTGCCGACGCCGCGCAAATCCCCCTGACCCAAACGAATAAAGAGCTGCTGGCGATTTTCGACCAGTTCGCCAAAAGCCATCCCAGCACCGCCTACCTGTCCCTCGGCCTCGCCGACGGCGGTTACGCCAGCTACCCCGACGACACCAAGCTGAACAATTACGACCCACGCGTGCGCCCTTGGTATAAAGCCGCCATCGCCGCACCGGGCACTACCGTGCGTACCGGGGCGTACTACTGGGCGCCGGACGATGTGGTGCTGATCGGCACCGTGCACACCGTTGCCGACGCCACCGGCAACATCCTCGGCGTGGTTGGCCTGGACGTGTCGCTCAAGCAACTCACCGAACTGGTGCGCAACATCAAACTGGGCGACAGCGGTTACCTGATGCTGGTGGAAGGCAACGGCAACGTGCTGGTAGACCCCAGCGATGCCAAGCACAACTTCAAGCCCCTGGCCGACCTCGGCCCGCAATACGCCGAACTGGCCAAGCGCACTGACGGCGCGACCCAGATCGAGATCGACGGCGTGCCGTACATGGTCAACGTGGTCAGCTCCAAAGACCTGGGCTGGCGCTTCATCGGCCTGATCAAGCGCGACGAGGTGATGGCCGGCGCCTCCAGCCTGACCTGGCTGATCGCCGCCATCGCCGCCGCGCTGGCCGTGGTGTTCGCCCTCGTCGGTGCGAGTTTCGCCAGCATGATCGTGCGGCCGATCCGCGGCGTGGCCGATGGCCTGCAGGAAATCGCCGAAGGTGAAGGCGACCTGACGCGCAAACTCAGCGTGCAAGGCAAGGACGAAACCGCGACCCTGGCCGGCTGGTTCAACCAGTTCCTCGGCGCGATTGCGCAGTTGGTGCAGCGTATCGGCAGTGCGTCCAACGACCTGCAAAGCGCCGCCGCCGACACCAGCGACGTCGCCAACAACATGAACCAGGCCGCCGGCCGCCAGCGCGAAGCCGTGGAACTGGTCAGCACCGCGTTCAACGAGATGGTCGCCACTTCCAACGAAGTCGCACGCTCGTGCAGCGCCGCCGCCACCAGTGCCGATGAGGGCTACCGCGACGTACACAACGGCCAGCAGCACATCGGCGAAGCCACCGGCAGCGTACTCAAGCTCAGCGAAGACCTGCAAAAGTCGACCCAGACCATGCAGTTGCTGGAGCAGGACAGCCAGAACATCAACACCATCCTCGACACCATCCGTTCGATTGCCGAACAGACCAACCTGCTCGCGCTCAACGCCGCCATCGAAGCCGCGCGCGCCGGCGACCAAGGTCGCGGCTTTGCGGTGGTGGCCGACGAAGTGCGCGCCCTCGCCCGCCGCACCGCCGATTCCACCGGCGAGATCGACAGCCTGCTGGGCAACCTCGCCCGGCGCACCCAGGAAGTCACCTTGCAGATGCAGGGCAGCCTGCTGGTCTCGCAGACCAGCGTGGATCGCATCCAGCAGGCCCGCGACAGCTTTGACAAGATTCTGGGCTCGGTGGACTCGATCCGCGACCAGAACACCCAGATCGCTACCGCCGCCGAAGAACAGCACCAGGTGGCCGAAGAGATCAACCGGCACATCGCGCAGATTCATGCCGATGCGCAACTGGTTGAAGGCTTCGCCCACTCGGCGCAGGCCGGTTCAGGCCGGCTTACGGATATTTCGGGGCAGCTCAAGGGGTTGGTGGGCCGGTTCAAATACTAGATAACCTCAGCCTGGGTTCGCCTGCAGGGAGCAGGCGAACGCTGCGTGTATTCGCTACTATGTGCACCAGCCCCCAGACCGACCCGGAACGCCAATGCCCAACCCCAAGGACACTGCTGCCGACAGCAGCACCCCGATGATTCCCGAGCAGCGTCGCGAGCAAATCCTGCGGCAGTTGCGCAAGCATCAGGTGATGAGCGTGCACCAGCTGATGGAGATGTTCGACTGCTCGCACATGACCGTGCGCCGCGACATCGCGCTGCTGGAGCAGGAAGGCCGGGCCTATTCGGTCACCGGAGGGGTGCGTATCGCCAGCCAGTTGCACAGCGAGCCGAGCCATCAGTCCAAGGCCGTGGTGGAACTGCCGCAGAAACAGGCCATGGCGCGCCTGGCCGCGCGTTTGCTGCACGCGGACATGACGGTGTACCTGGATGCGGGTACCAGCACCCTGGAGATCGTGCCCTATATCAAGGCGCTGTCGGGGATGACGGTGGTGACCAACGACTTCGGCATTGTGCAGGCCTTGATGGATGCGCAGCAGGTGACCGTCATCCACACCGGCGGGCAGCTGGACCATGACAACCATTCTTCGGTCGGCGGGCTGGCGGTGGCGACCTTGCGTCAGGTGGTCACCGACATCGCGTTCATGTCTACCAGCTCCTGGGACCTGCACCGTGGCATCACCACCCCCTCGGCGCTGAAGGTCGAGGTCAAGCAAGTGGCCATGCAATCGGCGGCGCAGGTGGTGCTGGTGGCAAGCAGTTCCAAGTACGGCACCTTCAGCATGTACCGGATTGCCGGGTTGGAACCGTTCGACGTGATCATCAGCGACGACGCGCTCGCCCCGGCGGCGGCGGACGGCATCCGCAAGCGCGGCATCGAGCTGATGCTGCCAACCCAGCCAAACTGATAAAACCCGTAGTGAGCGGGCTTGCCGAACGCGGGTCCGTTACAGATCACGCAACCATTGCAGGCCCGTCGAGGTGTCGCCCCTTGGCCGGTACTCGCAGCCAACCCAGCCGGTGTAGCCCAACTGGTCCATCAGGCCGAACAGGTAGCCGTAGTTCAACTCGCCCGAGTCCGGCTCATGGCGGTCCGGTACGCCGGCGATCTGGATATGGCCGATGCCGTTGAAATCACGACGCAGCTTGGTCGCCACATCCCCCTCGACAATCTGGCAGTGGTAGCAGTCGAACTGCACTTTGAGGTTGCTCGCCCCCACTTCACGGCAGATGGCCTGGGCCTGGTCCTGGCGGTTGAGGAAGAACCCCGGCATGTCGCGGGTGTTGATCGGCTCCAGCAACACCGTCACCCCGACCCGGGCCGCTGCGGCGCTGGCGTAGGCGAGGTTTTCCAGGTACACGGCGTGGTGGCGCTGGCGCAGGCTTTCCGACGGCAACAGGCCGGCCATCACGTGGATGCGGTCGTTGCCGAGCACGGCGGCGTATTCCAGCGCGCGGTCGAAGCCCAGGCGAAACTCGGCCTCGCGCCCCGGCAGCGTGGCGATGCCGCGCTCCCCCGCCGCCCAGTCACCCGGCGGTGCATTGAACAGGGCCTGGACCAAACCGTTGTCGCTCAGGCGCTGCTTGAGCTCGGCCGCGCTGTAGTCGTAGGGAAACAGGTATTCCACCGCATCAAACCCATCGGCTTTCGCCGCGGCGAACCGCTGGAGAAAGTCGTGTTGCGGATACAGCATGCTCAGGTTGGCAGCAAAGCGAGGCATGGGAACTCCTGGAAGTCAGACAAAAGGCCAGATCATTAGGGTAATCAAGAACCCCAAGGTGCCGAGCAAGGTGGTGATCACCGTCCACGTGCGCAGACCGTCCGCCACGTTGAGCCCGGCGAGCTTGGTGAAAATCCAGTAGCCGGCGTCGTTGATATGCGACATCGCCAGCCCGCCACCGCCCATGGCCAGGCACAGCAGCGCCAGGTGGTTGGGCGTGAGGTTGAGGGTGACGATCAACGGGCTGATGATCCCGGCCGTGGTCACCAGCGCCACAGTCGTGGAACCCTGCACCGCACGCAGCAGCATGGTCAACAAAAAGCCCAGGGCCAGCACCGGCAAGCCGGTGGTACGCAGCATGTCGGAGACTACCGCGCCGATGCCGGTGTCCACCAGCACCTTGCCGAACACACCACCGGCACCGGCAATGAGGATCACCATGGCCACGCCCGGCAACGCCGAACCAATCACATCCGACACCTGGCTGCGGCTCCAGCCACGGCGCGAGCCCAGTAGCCAGGCGCACAGCAAGGTGTCGATCAGCAGCGCGACCAGCGGCGCGCCGAGCACCGTCATCACTCCACGCAAGGTCGACTCGACCGGCAACAGCGAAGTCGCCAGGGTACCCAACAGGATCAACACAATCGGCAGCAGGATCAGGCTGACAATCAAGCCAAAACCCGGTGCAGGCGCCGCCGGCAGCTTGGCGGCGATGGCGCTGGTGGATTCTTCCAGGCCCATGTGGGACTCGGCCACGGCCGCTTGTTGTACGGCCTGCTGGCCGCCATTGTTCCAGGCCTGCAAGTCGGCGTTGGTCACGTGCGGGCCGTAGACTTCGGCGCGGATGTCGTCGGTCATCGGGTAGAAGCGGCGGGTCATGCGCCCCGCCACGCGATAACCGATGTAGCACAGCAATGCGGTCATCGGCAGGCCGAACATCAGCACCCGCCCCAGGTCCGCCCCCAGTTGGCTGGCGGCCGCCACGGCACCCGGATGGGGTGGCAGGAACGCATGCACGGTCAGCAATGCCGCACACATCGGCAGCGCAAAAATCAGCAGCGGTTTGCGGGCGCGGCGAGCCACGCCATAGGCCAGCGGCATCAGGATGATCACCCCGACTTCAAAGAACACCGGCACGCCGATGATGAACCCGGCAATGGTCAGCGCCAGCGGCGTGCGGCTGTTGCCGAAGCGCTCGATCAGCGATTTGGCCAGGGCCTCGGCGCCGCCGGAGAGTTCGATGATGCGCCCGATCATCGCGCCCAGGGCAATGATGATCGCGATATGGCCAAGGGTCTTGCCCATGCCGCCTTCAATGGTCGCGACCAGGTCGGCGGGTTTCACCCCGGCAACCAGGGCCACCACGATACTCACCAGCATCAGCGCGACAAACGGCTGGAATTTGTACTTGAGGACCAGAAACAGCAACAGCGCGATACCCGCACCGGCGGTCAACATCAAAATCAGTGGGCTCATTCGAAAATGTCCTGTTGTTATTGTTTTTTACGCAAGCCGGGGCCGTCGAGTCCCTGACCAGGGCCTCGGGGCAACGCGTGCAATGTTGGGGTTACCAGTGCGCGCCGAACGTCTCGCGCAGTTCATCCAGTGCAGCCTGGTCCAGCGGCGCGGGCCGTGGGTTGCTCATCAACCAGAGCCGCGCGGTTTCTTCCAGTTCTTCCAGGGCGTAGCTGGCCTTGGCCACCGAGCTTTCCCAGACCACCGGCCCGAGGCGTTCGAGCATCACACCGCGCACGCTGTTGGCCAGTTGTGCAACTTGCTCGGCAACCATTGGGGAGCCGGGGCGCTGGTAGCCGATCAAGGGAATGTGCCCGACCTTCATCACCTGATACGGCGTGAGCGGCGGCAAGATGTCGTCCGCGCGCCACACCCCGGCCAGGGTCAGCGCCACCAGATGGGTCGAATGGGTATGCACCACACCGCCCACCGAAGGGTTGCGGTCGTACACCTGGCGATGCAGGGCCAGGGTCTTGGACGGCTTTTCACCGCTGACCCACTCGCCTTTCAGGTTGACCTTGGCGATGGCGGCCGGGGTCAGGCGCCCGAGGCAGATATCCGTCGGCGTAATCAGCCAGCCATCGTCGAGGCGCGCGCTGATATTGCCGGCACTGCCCACGGTGTAGCCGCGCTGATAAAGGCTGCGGCCAACCTCGCAGATTTCGTCGCGCTGGGCCTGTTCGTCGATGCCGCTCATTGCGCACCTCCGGCCAGTTGCGCGAGGGCCTTGGCGAAGAAATCGCGCCCGCCGAAGTTGCCCGATTTCAACGCCAGCGCCAACGGCTCGGCACCACCGCTGAGGGTAGCCGGCACGCCCGGATCGATCTGCGCGCCGATCTGCAACAGGTTGACGCCCAGCGCCTTGACCACCGCGCCGGAGGTTTCGCCGCCGGCGATCACAAAGCGCCGCACGCCACTTGCGCGCAGGCCGCTGGCGATCTCGCCCAGCGCGTCCTCCACCAGGGCTCCGGCGCGTTCGACGCCCAATTGTTGTTGCACCGCCTTGACCTCGGCCGGGGTGCTGGTGGCGTAGATCAACACGGTATGCGCGCTGTCGCGGGCAAACGCCAGGGCCTGGGCCACCACCGGTTCACCGGCCGCCAGGGCCAGCGGATCGATGCGCAACGCCGGGCGCCCGGCTTCCTGCCAGGCTGCCACCTGGCCCAGGGTCGCTACCGATGCACTGCCCGCCAACACCACTTCGCCGCCGCTGACCGAGGGCAACGTGGCGACATCGAAGTCACGCAATTTGCCGGCGCGGCGGAAATTGTCCGGCAGGCCCAATGCCAGGCCCGAGCCGCCGGTCAGCAACGGCAAGTCCGCGCAGGCACTGCCCAGGGTGTAGAGGTCGCGGTCCGACAGCGCATCGGCGATGGCGATGCCCACGCCTTGCGCACGCAGTTCGGCGATCTTGGCGCGGGTCGCCTCGACCCCGGCGCCAATCGCGTCGTAACGCAGCAGGCCGACCGGCAGCTGGGTCTGGCTTTGCAGCACACGCACCAGATTGGCGTCGCCCATCGGCGTCAACGGATGATGCTGCATGCCGGACTCGCTGAGCAGTTGGTCCTGCACAAACAAGTGGCCACGGAAAATCGTCCGACCGTTTTCCGGAAACGCCGGGCACGCCAGGGTGAAGTCGCTGCCCAGGGCCTTGAGCAAGGCCTCGCTGACCTGGCCGATATTGCCCGCGGCGGTGGAATCGAAGGTGGAACAGTACTTGAAGAAAATCTGCTCGCAGCCCTGTGCGCGCAGCCAGTCCAGTGCGGCCAGGGATTCAGCAACCGCCTCGGCTGCCGGGGTGGTGCGCGACTTTAGGGCGATGACAATTGCATCCGCATCCAGCCCGGCCGCGACTTCGCGACTGGGGATGCCGATACTCTGCACCGTGCGCATGCCACCGCGCACGAGCATGTTGGCAAGGTCGGTGGCGCCGGTGAAATCGTCGGCGATGCAGCCCAGCAATGGGCGCGCGTTGGCAGTCGTCATGACGCGTTCCTTAAACAGAGTCGGGCTTGGCGGTCGGCAGGTCGATGCCGGGGAAAATCTTGATCACCGCCGAGTCGTCCTCGCGGCCGAAACCGGCACTGGAGGCCTGCATGAACATCTGATGTGCGGTGGCCGACAGCGGCAGCGGGAATTTGCTCGCGCGGGCGGTATCCAGCACCAGGCCAAGGTCCTTGACGAAAATATCCACCGCCGACAGCGGCGTGTAGTCCGCCTTCAGAATGTGCGGCACGCGGTTTTCAAACATCCACGAGTTGCCGGCGCTGTGGGTGATGACTTCGTACAAGGCATCGGCGTCGACGCCTTCGCGCAGGCCCAGGGCCATGGCTTCGGCAGACGCAGCGATGTGCACGCCGGCGAGCAACTGGTTGATGATTTTGACTTTGGAGCCCAGGCCATGGACATCGCCCAGGCGATAGACCTTGCCCGCCATGCCGGCCAGCACGGCCTCAGCCTTGGCGTAAGCAGCGTGCGGGCCGGAGGTCATCATGGTCATTTCACCGGCGGCAGCCTTGGCCGCACCGCCGGAGATCGGCGCATCGAGGTACAACAGGCCCAGCTCCGCCAGGCGCTGGCCGAGGTCAACCGCATAGGTCGGCGCCACGGTGGCGCAGCCGATCAGCAGGCTGCCCGGACGCAGTGCCGCCACCGCCCCGCCTTCACCGAACAACACGGTTTCGGTCTGCTCGGCGTTAACCACCACGGTGATGATCACATCGCAGGCTTCGGCCATCTGCGCCGCAGACGTGCAGGCCACCCCGCCTTCGCCTGCGAACTGCCGGGTGACGGCGTCACGCACGTCACAGGCATGCACATTGAAGCCGGCGCGCAGCAGCGAGCGGGCAATGCCCAGGCCCATCGCGCCCAGACCGACAACACCAACATTCTTATTATTCATGGGGTACTCCAGGGGAAAACGGCGGCTGAGGCCACACCGGCGAGCCGCGTTGGAATTGCTATCGATCATCCACCAATGAACAGATTATGTGAAGTATTTTTTCAATCTAACATTTTTTAACATCGCGTCTTTTCCGGCAAAGCGCCGCGCTCCCTGCTTGAATCATCACATCACCTGCTACTTACGTCTTATCGTAAGAATGTACTAACCAGTTACTTATCTTGCTAACATTCTCTCTTTGCCATTCACCTTGAGTGCTGTCGACATGAAACAAGCATCACGCGCCACGGGCGCCTCTAGATTTCTCCTGCTGGGATTGGGCGTCATCATCGCCCTGCTCGGCGTGGCGCTGGCCGTTGGCGGCGCCAGGCTGGTCAGCCTTGGAGGTTCCTGGTACTTCCTGATCGGCGGCCTGGCCATGGCGGTCTCCGGGCTGCTGATTGCGCGGCAGAAACCAGCCGGCGCGTGGCTGTTCGCCGCGTTCCTGGTCGGCACGGCGATCTGGGCCGTGGCGGATGTGGGCCTGGTGTTCTGGCCGCTGTTCTCGCGGCTGTTCATGTTCGCGGCCATCGGCATGGTGGTGGCACTGGTTTACCCGCTGCTGGCCGGCAAGCCGGCGCGTGGCGCGTATGGCGTCGCCGCCGTGTTAGCGGTCGGCGTGGCAGTGGCGGCGGGCAATATGTTTGTCGCCCACCCCAGCGTCGCGCCGACGGGTGCCGGTCCGGGCATCACCCCGGTGGCGGCGGCCGATGCGCAGAAAGATTGGGCGCACTACGGCAACACCGAAGGCGGCAGCCGTTTCGCCGCGCTGGACCAGATCAACCGTGACACCGTGAACAAACTCAAAGTGGCGTGGACCTACCACACAGGTGACGTCGCCCTCAGCGACGGCAACGGCGCCGAAGACCAATTGACGCCCCTGCAGATCGGCAACAAGGTGTTCATCTGCACACCGCACAACAACCTGATCGCCCTCGACGCCGACACCGGCAAAGAGCTGTGGAAGAACGACGTCAACGCCAAGTCGGCGGTGTGGCAGCGTTGCCGTGGCATGGCTTACTTCGACGCCACCGCGCCGATTGCCCAGCCGACCCAGCCCAACAGCTCACCGATCATTGCCGCCAGCGTCCCCGCCGGTGCGCAGTGCCAGCGTCGCCTGCTGACCAACACTATTGATGCACGCCTGATCGCCGTAGACGCCGACACCGGCAAGTTCTGCGAAGACTTCGGCACCCACGGCCAAGTGGATCTGAAAGCCGGCCTGGGCAACGTGCCGGACAGCTACTACCAACTGTCCTCGGCGCCATTGATCGCTGGCACCACCGTGGTGGTTGGCGGGCGCGTGGCGGACAACGTCCAGACCGACATGCCCGGCGGCGTGATCCGTGGCTTCGACGTGATCACCGGGCAAATGCGCTGGGCCTTCGACCCCGGCAACCCACAGGACAAACAAGCCCCGGCCGAGGGCAGCACCTACGTGCGCAGCACGCCAAACAGCTGGGCGCCGATGTCCTATGACCCGCTGATGAACACCCTGTTCTTGCCGATGGGCAGCTCGTCCACCGACATCTACGGGGTTGAACGCACGCAGTTGAACCACAAATACGGCGCGTCGGTCCTCGCGCTGGACGCCTCCACCGGCGCCGAAAAGTGGGTGTACCAGACCGTCCACAATGACCTGTGGGACTTCGACCTGCCGATGCAGCCAAGCCTGATCGACTTCACTGCACCCGGCACCGACAAAGCCGTGCCTGCAGTCGTGATCGGCACCAAGGCCGGGCAGATCTACGTGCTCGACCGCGCCACCGGCAAGCCGCTGACCGAGGTTAAGGAAGTACCGGTCAAGGCCGCCAACATCCCCAACGAACCCTACTCGCCGACCCAGCCTAAATCTGTGGGTATGCCACAGATCGGCGCGCAAACCCTGACCGAGTCGGACATGTGGGGTGCCACCCCGTTCGACCAACTGCTGTGCCGCATCGACTTCAAGGGCATGCGCTACGACGGCCTGTACACCGCGCCGGGCACCGATAAATCCCTGAGTTTCCCGGGCTCCCTGGGCGGCATGAACTGGGGCAGCATTTCCACCGACCCGGTGCACGGTTTTATCTTCGTCAACGACATGCGCCTGGGCCTGTGGATCCAGATGATACCGTCGCAGAACAAGGCCCAGGCCGCGTCCGGCGGCGAAGCGCTGAACACCGGCATGGGCGCCGTGCCCCTCAAGGGCACGCCGTATGCCGTGAACAAAAACCGCTTCCTGTCGGTGGCCGGTATTCCGTGCCAGGCGCCGCCGTTCGGCACCTTGACCGCGATCGACATGAAGACCCAGAAGGTCGCGTGGCAAGTGCCGGTGGGCACCGTTGAAGACACCGGCCCCCTGGGCATCCGCATGCACTTGCCGATCAAGATCGGCCTGCCGACCCTCGGCGGCACGCTGTCGACCCAAGGCGGCCTGATCTTTATCGCCGGCACCCAGGACTTCTACCTGCGCGCCTTCAACAGCGCCAACGGTGATGAAATCTGGAAAGCCCGCCTGCCCGTCGGCAGCCAAGGCGGCCCGATGACCTACGTCTCGCCGAAAACCGGCAAGCAATACGTGGTGATCACCGCCGGCGGTGCACGCCAGTCCACTGACCGTGGCGACTACGTGATCGCCTACGCCCTGCCTTAACCCCTCGATCAAGCGCGGTGCCCTCTGCACCGCGCTTTCTGTCTGGAAGAACCCGCATGACCCTCACTTCTCACACGTCCCTGGGGCGCCTGCTGCTCGGCCTGGCCCTGGGCGCAGCCTTGCCCGTACAAGCCGATGACAGCACCCTGACCGGCGACTGGGGCGGCCTGCGCCGCGAGCTCGACGCACAAGGCATCCGCTTCACCGGCGACTACAGCGGCGAGACCGCCTACAACGCCCACGGCGGCATGCACCGCTCGGCGCGCTACTCGCAGAACCTCAAGCTCGGCGTGCAGTTCGACCTGGGCAAGCTCTACGGTTTCAACAACGGCGACCGCATCCAGCTGACCATCAACGACCGACGCGGCAACAGCGCCTCCGAAGACCTGGTGGGCAACCGCCTGCCGATCCAGGAAAACTACGGCGGCCTCTACACCCGCCTCACCGAGTTGAGCTATGAGCGCACGCTGTTCACCCCGGCGCTGAACGTCAAGCTTGGCTACATGGCCATGGGCAACGACCTCGGCGGCCTCGACAGCGGCGTTCTGTGCAACTTCATGAACGCCGGTTTCTGCGGGCACCCGCTGAACATGTCCGGCGGCAGCGGCTGGACCAACTACCCGAATGCGCGCCTCGGTGCACGGGTCAAATACGACCTCTCGCCAAACTGGCAACTGCGCGTGGCGGCATTCAACGTCGACCCGCAAAGCAACGGCAACTCCAGCCGCGCCTGGCATCTGACGCCCAAGCACACCACCGGCACCGTGGTGCCCATCGAGCTGATCTACAAGCACGCGGGCACCCTGCCGGGCGAATACAAGGTGGGTTATTACTACGACAGCTCCGACGTCAAACGCATCGGCAGCACCAAGGAAGTGAGTGGACGCAGCGGGCACTACCTGCTGATCGACCAGGCCGTGTGGGCCTCGGATACATCCGCCGGTCGCGTGCTGCATGCATTTGGCCAATACTCGGCGGCCAGTGAAGCGGCCTCACCGTTCAGCAAGTGGTATGGCGCGGGCGTGGTGTTGTACAAACCGTTCGAAGGCCGCCCGCGTGACACCCTCGCCCTCGGTTACGGGCGTGCCGTGCCGAACCCGCGCAGCCGTGAGGTGCAGGAACTGGCGGCGTTCAACGCCGGTACCGATTACCCCAACCTGAACAACGCCGAGCAGTTGATCGAACTGAGCTACGGCTACCAGGCCACGCCGTGGCTGACCTTGCGTCCGGATGTGCAATACATCATCGAACCGGGGGCGTTTTCCGGGGACAAGATCGACGACGCGTTGGTCCTGGGTTTGCAGGTCAAGGCGACCTTCTAAGCCACCGGCAGCGCGTTGTTGATAATCTCGCGTGCGTAGTTCGCCAGTTGCTTGGCGCTCATCGCCGTGACCTCATCCGCCTCGATGGGCGGATGGGCGACGATGCTGACATCAGTCCTGCGCCACGCGTTGTAAGCGATATGGTTCACCGCCGGGCTGATCGTCACCGGGACGATCCCCACCCCCATTTCCTTGGCCAGCCGAAAGGCACCGCTCTTGAACGCGAGCATCTTTTCGCCATGGGTGCGCGTGCCTTCCGGGAAGATCCACAGCGACGTGTTGTCGGCCACCACCCGCCTGGCCAGCTTGCGCAACCCCTCGATAGACGCCCGTGGGCTGCTTCGATCGATGAACAGGCTGCCGGTCAACCAATACAACTGCCCTAGCAGCGGCAACCATTTGAGTGAGTGCTTGGCCACAATCACCGTACCGGGGTTGAGCGCTTGCGCCACGATCAGCGCGTCATGGTTGCATTGGTGGTTGGCCACATAAATATAGGGTTGGGTGGTGGGTACGCGGTCAAAGCCGTGCACCTCGACACGCACCGCACAGATGCGATTGATCAGCGCGTAGACTCGGCAGGCCACGTACAGGTTTCGGTTCTTCGACGGGTTGATCAGCATGTAGAGGCATAAAAACGGAAAGCTCGACACGATCAACAACAGCACCAACAAGGCTCTGGCCAACGCAATCATAAATAACCCGCTTCAGGCCGCGAGGCACAAGGCGCGGGTGGTGGTGTCGTCGATGTCGATCCAGAATGGCACGATGCGTTGGTTGTCGATGAGGTGCGGCGCCGAGATCCGGCGCGTGGTAACGCCCATCCGCTTGAGCAGGCGCTCGTTGCCCACCGCGCTGAACGCAATCAGGCGAAAAGCGCCCTTGGAGCGCGCCACATCAATCACTTCGCGAACCAGCTTTACCGTGTTCTGCCACGCTTGCTCGGCGCTCAACACCTGCCCCTTGGGCTGGCTGATGGCAAAGCGTGACAGCTCCCAAATATCCGCCGAGAACGGCGGCGGGCTTTCCCCCATCAAGTGCGGGAACACTTCACCCAGCAGGTACGGGCCATTGGTGGGCAGCAGGCGGGCGCAACCGAAGATCTCGCGATCACGGTCACAGGCCAGAACGTAAACGGTATCCGGGCGATCAAACGCATCCAGCTCACGCCCCTCTTCGCACGGCAAGGGCCAGCCCAGGGCTTTGACAAATACCTCATACCGATACTTCGCCAGGGCACTCGCCATGCCTGGCAATAGTTCACCCACTGTCCCTGTTACTGCCGTAAGCATGCCAACCACCCAACCAATATTATTGGCCGAGTACAGCAAACCGTTGATTTTGTGAGTAGCTGCCCGAATGGGCAGGTGGACTACCCCCAGAAACTATGCATCCGCCGCCTGGAACAGCCTGTATAATTCGACTCCGCCCAGCTATGACGGGCGTCGAGCATGGAAGGAACTCTTGGTGAATGACTGGCGCGAAACGTTAGTCGAGGCAGTGTCGGGCTGCACGACCGAACATGAACTATTCAATAAATTGCATGCCATTACGTCCGGCTTGGGCTTTGAATTCTGCTCCTACGGTCTAAGAATTCCGCTGCCGCTGGGCGCACCGCACTATGTCCTGCTGTCGAACTACCCGAGCGCCTGGGAAAGCAAGTACGTCAGCGAGAACTACTTCGTCCAGGACCCTACCGTCGAACATGGCCTGACCCGTTCCATCCCCCTGCATTGGTCCGCCGCGCAACAGCACAAACAATTGGCCTTCTGGGAGGAGGCGCGGCACTACCAGCTGAACCATGGCTGGTGCCTGTCTTCCCAGCGGGGGCCCAACGCGATTGGCCTGCTCTCGGTTTCACGCTCCAGTGAATATATTTCTGCGCTGGAGCTGGAGAGCGTCGAAAACAAGCTGATCTGGCTGACGCAGTTGGCGCACGAGTCCATGACACGCTTTTTCTCTGACAAATACCTGCCTGAAATCGACCGCCCCCTGACCGTGCGCGAGAAAGAAACCTTGCGCTGGACGGCACTGGGCAAGACCTATTTCGAGATCAGCATGATCCTGACCATCGACATCCGTACGGTGAAGTTTCATCTGGTCAACGCCATGCGCAAACTCCAGGCCAGCAACAAGGCCGAGGCGGCCGTCAAGGCGGCCTTGCTGGGGCTGCTTTTTTAACCCTGGCGATACTCTCCTGGCGTGCAACCAAACTCACGACGAAAGACCGTGTGCAGGTACTGCGCCGACTTGAAGCCGCAACGCTGCGCAATGTCGGCAATCGCCAGGCCACGGTTTTCCAGGCCTTTGGCGGCCGCCGCGAGCTTGAAACGCAGGATCTCGTCATGCACGCTGCACCCGCGTTCGCGGCGAAAGTGCGCCTCGAGGGATGAACGCGATACCCCCACATACGCTGCCACCTGGGCGGTCTTGATGCCCTGGCAGGCGTACTGGCGGATAAACAGCAGCGCCTGCATCACATACGGGTTGCCCAAGGGTTGATGCAGGCTGGAGGCTTGCACATTGATCGCCTCCGGCGGCACCAGGATCTGCTCGGCCTTGCACGGCTTGCCATGCAGCATCTGGTGCAACAGCGCCGCCGCCGTGCGGCCCATGGTTTCGGTGCCCTGAATCACCGAACTCAGCGGCACCCGCGTGAGCGTGCGGGTCAGTGGGTCGTTGTCGATGCCGATCAGCGCGACCTCCTCCGGCACGGCAATCCCGGCGGTCAGACAGGCTTGCAACAACTGCCGCGCACGGGCATCGGTGACGGCGATGATGCCGATGGGTTTGGGCAAGCCCTGCAGCCAGGCGATCTGCTGCTCTACGGCGCTGTCCCACAGCGGTGCGCTGGTGCCCAGGCCGCGATAGATCTCGACGGGCAGGCCGTCGCGCTGCATCAGGCGGCGAAAGGCTTTTTCCCGCTCCTGGGCCCAGCGATTGGCCTGGGCCTCGGGCAGGCTGAAACAGGCAAAGCGCGTCAGGCCCGCTTCGATCAAGTGCTCATAGGCCAGCTTCATCAAGCCGTGGTTATCGGTGGCCACGTAGGGAATGCCCTTCGGATACGCCCGCGCATCCTCATAGGAACCACCCACCGCCACCACCGGCAGTCGGCTCCCGGCCAGCGCCTCGCCAATCAGCGGATCGTCGAAGTCGGCAATGATCCCATCGCCCTGCCAGCGTTCGATGCCCTTGAGGCGGCACAGAAAGTCCTCTTCAAGGAACAAGTCCCAGGAGGCGCGGGTGCTGCTCAGGTAATTGCCGATGCCGGCGATGATGCCGCGGTCGTAGATTTTGCTGCCGTTGAACAGCAAGGCAATGCGGTGCACGGGC
Source organism: Pseudomonas sp. FP2335 (assembly GCF_030687535.1). NCBI lineage: Bacteria > Pseudomonadati > Pseudomonadota > Gammaproteobacteria > Pseudomonadales > Pseudomonadaceae > Pseudomonas > Pseudomonas sp. FP2335. The sequence goes on along the minus strand of NZ_CP117437.1, from coordinate 2,243,808 downwards.
GGTAGGGTTTTCATTGTTTTTGTCCTGGGGCCGGTCGGGACAGACTAGACCCCACCACTCAAAATCGCACCATCCCTTGGTGATTTTCATAATCGCCAGCCCCAACACCGTTGCTAGTATCGAGACACCGCCAAGAATAATAAGGAAAACGCCATGCCGTACTTCCCAGGTGTCGAGAAGGTTCGCTTCGAAGGCCCAAACAGCGACGCTCCCCTCGCCTTTCGCCACTACGACGCAAACAAACTGATCCTCGGCAAACCCATGCGTGAACACCTGCGCATGGCCGCCTGTTATTGGCACACCTTTGTCTGGCCGGGGGCGGACATGTTTGGCGTGGGCACCTTCCAGCGCCCGTGGCAGCGCAGCGGCGAGCCAATGGCCGTGGCCATCGGCAAGGCCGAGGCGGCGTTTGAGTTTTTCTCCAAGCTGGGCATCGATTACTACAGCTTTCACGACACGGATGTCGCCCCCGAAGGCCACTCGTTGAAGGAGTACCGCCACCACTTCGCACAGATGGTCGATCACCTGGAGCGGCATCAGGAACAGACCGGCATCAAACTGCTGTGGGGCACCGCCAACTGCTTCAGCAACCCGCGCTTTGCCGCCGGCGCCGCGAGCAATCCAGACCCCGAGGTGTTTGCCGTGGCGGCCGCCCAGGTGTTCAGCGCGATGAACGCCACGCACCGGCTCAACGGGGCCAACTATGTGCTGTGGGGCGGCCGCGAAGGCTACGAAACCCTGCTCAATACCGACCTCAAGCGCGAACGCGAACAGCTCGGGCGCTTTATGCGCATGGTGGTGGAGCACAAGCACAAGATCGGCTTCAAGGGCGACCTGCTGATCGAGCCCAAGCCCCAGGAGCCGACCAAGCACCAATACGATTACGACAGCGCCACGGTGTTCGGCTTCCTGCATGAATACGGCCTGGAACATGAGATCAAGGTGAATATCGAAGCCAACCACGCGACATTGGCCGGGCACAGTTTTCATCACGAAATTGCCACCGCCGTGTCCCTGGGGATTTTCGGCAGCATCGACGCCAACCGCGGTGACCCGCAGAACGGCTGGGACACCGACCAATTCCCCAACAGCGTCGAGGAAATGACCCTCGCCACCTATGAAATCCTCAAGGCTGGCGGTTTCAAGAATGGCGGCTATAACTTCGACTCCAAGGTGCGCCGCCAGAGCCTGGACGAAGTGGACCTGTTCCACGGGCATGTAGCGGCCATGGATGTGTTGGCCCTGGCGCTGGAACGCGCAGCGGCGATGGTGCAGAACGATCGGCTGCAACAGTTCAAGGACCAGCGTTACGCCGGTTGGCAGCAACCGTTGGGCCAGGCGGTGCTGGCGGGTGAATTTAGCCTGGCGTCGCTGGCCGAGCATGCGTTTGCCAATGAGTTGAACCCGCAGGCGGTAAGCGGCCGCCAGGAAATGCTCGAAGGCATCGTCAACCGCTTCATCTACCGCTGAACGCGTTGTGAGCGGGCTTGCCCTGCACCGGGTGGCGAAGCCGCCCTAAACCCGGACGCCGCGGTGTATCAGAAAGACCGAGGCGTCTGGATTTGGGGCGGCTTCGCCACCCAGCGCGGGGCAAGCCCGCTCACTACAAAAACCCGTTTCACCTGAGTCTTTCCAACAACAATAAAAGGACGCACACCCATGAAACGCACACTTATCGCCACCGCCCTGGCCCTGCTCGCCCTGCCCGTCATGGCCGACCCAGCCCACCCGAAAATCGGTTTTTCCATCGACGACCTGCGCCTGGAACGCTGGTCACGCGACCGTGACTACTTCGTCGCCGCCGCCGAAAAACTCGACGCCAAGGTCTTCGTGCAATCGGCCGACGCCAACGAGCAAAAGCAGATTTCCCAGATCGAAAACCTAATCTCCCGGGGCGTCGACGTGATCGTCATTGTGCCGTTCAACGCCACCGTCCTCACCAACGCCGTGGCCGAAGCCAAGAAGGCCGGGATCAAGGTGGTGTCTTATGACCGCCTGATCCTCAACGCCGACATCGACGCCTACATCTCCTTCGATAACGAAAAAGTCGGCGAGATGCAGGCCAGTGGCGTGTTGCAAGCGGCGCCCAAGGGCAACTACTTCCTGCTCGGCGGCGCGCCCACCGACAACAACGCCAAGGTGCTGCGCGAAGGCCAGATGAAGGTGCTGCAACCGGCCATCGACAAGGGCGACATCAAGGTGGTGGGCCAACAGTGGGTCAAGGAATGGAACCCCACCGAGGCCCTGAGCATCGTTGAGAACGCGCTGACCCGCAACGACAACAAGATCGACGCCATCGTCGCCTCCAACGACGCCACCGCCGGTGGCGCGATCCAGGCCCTGGCCGCGCAGCAACTCGCGGGCAAGGTGCCAATCTCCGGCCAGGACGCCGACCTCGCCGCCGTCAAGCGCGTGATCGACGGCACCCAGACCATGACCGTGTACAAACCGCTCAAGCTGATCGCCACCGAAGCGGCCAAGCTTTCGGTGCAGTTGGCGCGCAATGAAAAACCGGCCTACGGCTCGCAATACGACAACGGCAGCAAAAAGGTCGACACCATCCTGCTGACCCCGACCCCGCTGACCAAGGCCAATATCGACCTGTTGGAGAAAGACGGGTTCTACACCAAAGAGCAGATTGCCGGGCAGTGACCGCCATGGCCGACTACCTGCTGCAAATGAACGGCATCGTCAAACGCTTTGGCGGTGTCAACGCCCTCAACGGCATCGACCTCAAGGTGCGGCCGGGGGAATGCATCGGCCTGTGCGGCGAGAACGGTGCCGGTAAATCCACCTTGATGAAGGTGCTGTCGGCGGTCTACCCCCACGGCACCTGGGACGGTGAAATCCTCTGGCACGGGCAACCGCTCAAGGCCCAATCCATCAGCGAAACCGAGGCCGCCGGCATCGTGATCATCCACCAGGAACTGACCCTGGTGCCCGACCTGTCGGTAGCCGAGAACATCTTCATGGGCCACGAGCTGACCCTGCCCGGCGGGCGCATGAACTACCCGGCGATGATCCACCGCGCCGAAGCCCTGATGCGCGAGCTCAAGGTGCCGGACATGAACGTGTCGCTGCCGGTGTCGCAGTACGGCGGCGGCTACCAGCAGCTGGTGGAAATCGCCAAGGCCCTCAATAAACGCGCGCGCCTGTTGATCCTTGACGAGCCCTCCTCGGCCCTGACGCGCTCGGAAATCGAGGTGTTGCTGGACATCATCCGCGACCTGAAAGCCAAGGGCGTGGCCTGCGTATACATCTCCCACAAGCTCGATGAAGTGGCGGCGGTGTGCGACACCATCGCGGTGATCCGCGACGGTAAGCACATCGCGACCACGGCCATGGCCGACATGGACATTGCGCAGATCATCACGCAGATGGTCGGCCGCGAGATGAGCAACCTCTACCCCACGCAACCCCACACGGTCGGCGAGGTGGTTTTCGAGGCGCGCAACGTCACCTGCTACGACGTCGACAACCCCAGGCGCAAACGCGTCGACGACATTTCCTTTGCGCTCAAGCGCGGCGAAATCCTCGGCATCGCCGGGCTGGTTGGCGCCGGGCGTACCGAGTTGGTGTCGGCTCTGTTCGGCGCCTACCCCGGCCGTTACAGCTGTGAGGTGTGGCTGGACGGCCAGCGGATCGACACCCGCACACCGCTCAAATCGATCCGCGCCGGGCTGTGCATGGTGCCTGAAGACCGCAAGCGCCAAGGCATCATCCCCGACTTCGGCGTGGGCCAGAACATCACCCTGGCCGTGCTCGACACCTATGCCAAGCTGACGCGCATCGATACCGAAGCCGAACTGGGCAGCATCGACCGGCAGATCGCGCGCATGCACCTCAAGACCGCGAGCCCGTTCCTGCCGATCACCAGCCTGTCCGGCGGCAACCAGCAAAAGGCTGTGCTGGCGAAAATGCTGATGGCCAAGCCGCGGGTGCTGATCCTCGACGAGCCCACACGCGGCGTGGACGTGGGCGCCAAGTATGAGATCTACAAACTGATGGGCGCGCTGGCAGCCGAAGGGGTGGCGATCATCATGGTCTCGTCGGAACTGGCCGAGGTGCTGGGAGTGTCCGACCGCGTGCTGGTGATCGGCGACGGCCAACTGCGCGGCGACTTCGTCAACGACGGGCTCACCCAGGAACAGGTGCTCGCCGCAGCGCTCAGCCACAACAACAACAACAATAATAATGATCGGAAGACCGCGTAGATGAACCAGGTCAAACAGCTGTTTACTCGCTACAAAATGCTTGCCCTGGTCATCGCCGTGGCGGTGATCTGGGTGTTTTTCAGCTGGCAGACCGAGGGCGGGTTTCTCACGCCGCGCAACCTGTCCAACCTGTTGCGGCAGATGGCGATCACCGGGATTCTGGCGTGCGGCATGGTGCTGGTGATCATCAGCGGCGAGATCGACTTGTCGGTAGGCTCGTTGCTGGGGTTGCTCGGTGGCTTGGCGGCGATCCTCGACGTGGTGTATCACGTGCCATTGCTGGCCAACCTGAGTCTGGTGGCGTTGTGCGGGTTGATGATTGGTTTGGCCAACGGCTACATGACGGCCTATCTGCGCATCCCGTCGTTTATCGTCGGGTTGGGCGGGATGCTCGCGTTTCGCGGGATTCTGCTGGGGATCACCGGCGGCACCACCATCGCGCCGGTGTCGCCGTCGCTGGTGTACATAGGCCAGGGGTATTTGCCGCATGCGGTGGGTGTTGGGCTTGGGGTGCTGTTGTTTGCGTTGACGCTGTTCCTGACCTGGAAACAGCGCCGCAATCGCGCATTGCATGGGTTGACGGCGCACTCGATGGTGCGTGACCTGGTGCGTGTGGCAGTGATCGGCGCAGTGCTCGCCGGATTCGTCACCACCCTCAACAGCTATGACGGCATTCCGGTGCCGGTGCTGCTGTTGATGGTGCTGCTCGGCGTGTTCAGCTATGTCACCAGCCAGACCGTGTTCGGCCGCCGGGTGTATGCGGTGGGCAGCAATATGGAGGCCACGCGGCTGTCGGGCATCAACGTGCAGGCGGTGAAATTGTGGATCTTCGGGATCATGGGCGTGATGTGCGCGCTCGCCGGTCTGGTCAACACTGCGCGGCTGGCTGCCGGCTCACCGTCAGCAGGCAACATGGGCGAACTGGACGCCATTGCCGCGTGCTTTATCGGCGGCACTTCGATGCGCGGCGGCTCGGGCACGGTGTATGGCGCGTTGCTGGGGGCGTTGGTGATTACCAGCCTGGACAACGGCATGTCGATGCTGGACGTGGACAGTTACTGGCAGATGATCGTGAAGGGCAGCATTCTGGTGTTGGCGGTTTGGGTGGATGTGAGTACGCGGGCTGGGCGACGGTAAGTTCCCCCATTCTCCAAAACACCCTAGAACCCTTGTGGGAGCGGGCTTGCTCGCGAATGCGGTGGTTCAGTCAACTCATTCATTGGCTGATCCACCGCATTCGCGAGCAAGCCCGCTCCCACATTTTTGACTGCATTTCAGCATTAGGGCGCTGGGGTTGCTGGAGTTTTGTCATGGTTCGTAAAGGGCCAGCAAGTCGTGTCGCTTTAAATTGCAGGACGTTTCCGAGACAATCCCCGCCGCCTTGTGCCTGCTGGAATCGGTGGCTAGTCTGCGGTCCGTCACTGCCAATTCAGTGACCGGGTTTAGCAGCCTGACTTCAATAGGCACACGGTTCACATCTGCATTTATGGTGGCTGTGCGCGGGGCACCTTCGGGTGCGCTGGTTTTCCTATTGACCGGTCTGCTAACCCGCGTACAGCTACCACCCACGTTTAGCAGCGTTGACGGTAGCTCCATTGCCCAATAGGAGTTACACCATGAACAAAGCCCTACCCGACCCACCCATCGACCCCGCCAAAGACCGCGCCGCCTTCAACCGCGCCATCGACCATTACCTGCCAGCCCAAGGCTTCCACTCGGTCAACGAAGACCTGAGTTTCGAAGACGCCCTGCTCTACACCGCCAGTTTGCTGGACAGTGCTTCGGCGACAGCGCTGGATTGTGGTGAACAGTTGGAGAGCCCCGAACGGGCGAAGATTCTGGCGGTGTGGCACCTGCTGGAGATTGCCCGCACCACGGTGGATCGCTCCATCAACTGCCTGAAACTCGTTTAAACATGTGGGAGCTGGCTTGCCTGCGATAGCGGTCTATCAGTGCCAAACAGGCTAACTGACACTCCCTCATCGCGGGCAAGCCCGCTCCCACAGTGTGACCGCGTACAGGCTTTGGTTATTTGGGGAACGATCAAAAAATGTAACAGCTGCTACGGTTTTCATTCTCATAGCGCCACGACTGGATAACGCCCTCACCCGATACGAGCACAGAGTATCGACAGTCGCGGATCCAGGTCACGAAGTAGCGCTGGCCATCGCCCTCCTTCACAACTTGGTCATAGACTTTGTTCTTGTTGACCGGGGACCAATAGGAGTCGCCACAGCCGCGGCTGCAGTCGTCATAGAGGTGGGCATCGAAGCGCGTGCCGACAAACGCGTTCCTGACGCCCGTCCATGCCGAGTGAGACGGCGCACAGCCCGCCAGCAACGAGCCCAACAAGGCGATACCCATGATTGCTTTCAACGCATTCTCCAGTGGACGGGGATAGTCATTTATCGTGACGCCGGGCTGGTTTCATCTTCTTTATAAGTTGAAACCAGCATGTAGAGGGCGACCAGCAACGCCTAAACCAGCGTCAACATAGACAACCAGAAAACCCCATATCGGGCCATATACGCGTCGAGGCCAATGACCTCCTCAGAGACTCGAACCTGTGCCACGCCATCGCTGTAGCCGATGTGCACGTCTTTCTCCATGAGCGTTTTCAGATCACCCTGAAAATAAATCCAGATCCGGTAGACGCCGTTTTGCACAATCGCCGGAATCTCCACGCTGCTCAGCAAATCCGGTTTGAGGGTATCGATACGTGATTCGTCGCGGATCTGAACGACGCCTTTCTCAGGTAGCTTGATGTGCACTTCCTTGATCACCTTGCTGCCGGTGTTCCTGAGGGTGATCAACAGCCTGACGGGGTAGTTGTCAGGTCCCCTTTCGAACGGCGCGTCGAACACGGCCAGATAGGGGGCCTGGCTCAGGTCAACAATTTTGTTGATCTGTTCGTGGCTGAGGGCACCGTTGCCGGCATGCTTGATGTCGTCATACAGGCGCGTGTAATCGAGGTGTTCCTTAACCGTGTCCAAGCGCTCGGTGAAGAGACGTGGCGCACTGTCGTATTGGTAGGAAAGATCGGCCTCGAGTTTGTTGTCGTCCTTGAGCACCATGTACATGCTCAGGACTGACAGCAGCGCGCCCGGCAAGGCCAGCAATACTCCGAATTTTACCCAGCTCAACGTGGCATTTCCCTATTGATTGACTTAACTGTGTTCGCTCGCTGGGTGAGCGTGCCAAGTTCCTTCAAGTAGAGCAAGAGAAGCCAAGACCTGCGCGCCGTTCCAGGCGCAGAAAAAAGTGTGGGAGCTGGCTTGCCTGCGATAGCGGTGCATCAGTGCCAAACTGGCTGGCTGACACACCCCTATCGCGGGCAAGCCCGCTCCCACATGTTGAACCGCGTACAGGCTTCAGTTATTTGGAGACCGGCATGGCGAACTCGGCGCCTTGCTCGATGCTCTCCGACCAGCGCTGCATGATCGACTTCTGCTTGGTGTAGAACCGCACACCCTCAGTGCCGTAGGCATGCATGTCGCCAAACAGGCTTTTCTTCCAGCCGCCAAAACCATGCCACGCCATCGGCACCGGGATCGGCACGTTGATGCCGACCATGCCCACTTCAATGCGCCGGGCAAACTCGCGGGCGATGTTGCCGTCGCGGGTAAAGCAACTCACGCCGTTGCCGAATTCGTGTTCGTTGACCAGTTTCACCGCTTCGCCGAAGTCGCTCACGCGCACGCAGGCCAGCACCGGGCCGAAGATTTCTTCGCGGTAGATGCTCATCTCTTTGGTCACGTGGTCAAACAAGGTCGCGCCGAGCCAGAAGCCGTTTTCCAGGCCCGCCTCGGTCGGCACGTAGTCGCGTCCGTCGAGCAGCAGTTGTGCGCCGGCCTGCACGCCTTGCTCGATATAACCGCTGATGCGTTCCAGGGCAGCACGGGACACGATCGGGCCCATCTCGGCTTTCAGGTCGCGGCCATCGGTGATGCGCAGTTGCTTGGCGCGCTCGGTCAGCGCGGCGATGACCTTGTCACCCACGTCGCCCACCAGCACCGCCACCGAGATGGCCATGCAACGCTCGCCGGCACTGCCGTAGGCCGCACCCATCAGGGCGTCGACGGTTTTTTCGATGTCGGCGTCGGGCATCACCACCATGTGGTTTTTCGCGCCACCCAGGCCTTGCACGCGCTTGCCGTGGCGGGCGCCGGTTTCGTAGATGTATTGCGCAATCGGCGTCGAGCCGACAAAGCTCACAGCCTTGACGTCCGGGTGTTCGATCAAGGCGTCGACCGATTCCTTGTCGCCCTGCACCACGTTGAACACGCCTTTTGGCAGCCCGGCTTCATGCAGCAACTCGGCCATGAACAACGACGCGCTTGGGTCAGTCGGGCTTGGCTTGAGGATGAAGGTGTTACCCGCCGCGATGGCAATCGGGTACATCCACATCGGCACCATCACCGGGAAGTTGAACGGCGTCACGCCCGCTACAACGCCCAGCGGCTGGCGCATGGTCCAGTTGTCCATGCCACGGGAAACCTGGTCGGAATACTCGCCCTTGAGCAGGTTCGGAATACCGCAGGCGAACTCCAGAATGTCGATACCACGGTCCACTTCGCCCTGGGCGTCGGTGAACACCTTGCCGTGTTCGGCAACGATGATGCGCGCCAGGTCGTCCTTGCGTTCACGCAGCAGGTGCAGGTACTCGAACAGCACGCGGGCGCGGCGGATCGGCGGGGTGTCGGCCCAACCGGCGAAGGCGGCCTGGGCAGCGGCGACGGCTTCGGACACGGTCTGGCGGCTGGCCAGCGCGACGCGCCCGGTCTTTTCGCCGGTGGCCGGGTTGAAGACGTCCTGATAACGATCATCGCGGGACACGCGCTGGTCGTTGATGTAGTGCTCGATTGTAGTTGTCATGGCAGTAGATCCCAGGTGGGTAGCATGCAGGTCAGTAAGTCAGACACACGATAGGCTTTCGCTTTGTTCCTAACCAGAGCAGAATCCTGAACTTATTGTCCACATACGCGAACAATCCCATCATGGAAAAGGCTGAGATCGAAGGGCTGTGGACCCATATCCACTGGCTGTCAGTACTGGAAGAGCACGGCACCTACACTGCCGCCGCCGCCCGCCTGGGTGTGAGCAAGTCCGCTGTGAGCCAGCGCATTTCCGACCTGGAAAAAGCCACCGGCACCCGCCTGGTCACCCGCACGACACGCAGCGTGCGCCTGACAGATGCGGGGTTGTCGCTGACCCGCGAAGTGCGCAGCGCCTACGCACAAATCGCACGCAGCTTCTCGTCGGTGCGCGACTCGGTCGGAGAGATTCGCGGGCTGGTGCGCCTGACCGCGCCGGTGGCCTTCGCTCGTCAGCAACTGGTGCCGCATCTGTCGGATTTTTTGCAGCAGTACCCGCAGGTGCGTATCCAGCTGGACGTATCCGACGCCCTGAGTTCACTCGCTGCCGAAGGCTACGACCTGGCGGTGCGCCATGGTTTCCAGGTGCCGGAAACCCATGTGGCGTGGAAGCTGTGCGACACCACTTCGGTGTTGGTCGCGACCCAAGACTACCTGCAACGCCACGGTGAACCCCGCGAGCCGGGCGAGTTGTCCGCGCATAACTGCCTGTTCTACCCACGCGGCACCGACCAGCCCGCCTGGACCTTCGAGCGCGGCACAAAACACCTCGAACGCCTCACGGTGCCGATCTCCGGCAGTTTCGCCACCAATAACAGCGAAGCCCTGCGAGACTCGGCCCTCAATCACCTGGGCATCGCCCTGCTCCCGGATTTCAGCGCGCATGCCGCGCTGGCCAGCGGCAAGTTGGTGCAGGTGCTCAAGGACTGGACGCTCAAGGGCGCGTTTGCCGATGAGATTTACCTGATCCGGCCGTATTCGCCCCATGTGCCGAAGTCGGTGAGTGTGTTGGTCGGGTATTTGAAGGACAAACTGTCGGGCGGATTCAGGTTCACAGGCTGAGGTTTAGCGCTTGCCGGATAGAACCAATAGTCCATAATGGACAAATTAGTTTAGTCACGGAGCATCCCATGCCCAGCACGCCTCAAGTGATCAACCAAACCCAGGCCCGCGAGCTGCTCGCCCAAGTCGATGTACCGCAGATCCTGCACAAGCTGTTCCGCGACCTGGCCGCCGGGCAGGCGGTGCAGCCGGCGCAACAGTTAGTCGAATTTCCACAGGGTGCCGGCGACTTCATCAACTACCTGGGCGTGCTGGCCGAGGAAGGCGTTTATGGCGTCAAGACCTCACCGTATATCGTGCGTGAACAGGGGCCACTGGTGACGGCGTGGACGCTGTTGATGTCGATGCACACCGGCCAACCCCTGCTGCTGTGCGATGCCGCCGAGTTGACCACCGCCCGCACGGCCGCAACGACCGCGTTGGCGGTGGAGGCGTTGGCGCCTCTGTCGGCACGGCGCTTGGCGATAATCGGCAGTGGCAAGGTGGCCCAGGCGCATCTGCATTACGTGAAAAACCTCCGGGACTGGCAAAGCATCCGCGTATTTTCGCCAAGCCTGGGCGCAGCTGCACCGCAGGCCATCGCCTACCTCAACAGCCTGGACCCACGGCTGACCATCGCGCCTACGTGCGATGCGGCTGTGGACGACGCCGACGTGATCCTGCTGTGCACCTCATCCGCCGGGCCGGTGATCGATCCAAGCCGCCTGGGCAAGCCGGCGTTGATCACCTCCATCAGCACCAACGCCCCGCGCGCCCACGAAGTACCACCCGAATCCCTGAACGGCATGCAGGTATTTTGCGACTATCGCCAGACCACCCCAGGCTCGGCCGGGGAAATGCTCATCGCCGCCGAACAGCACGGCTGGGACAAACGCCACATCGTCGGCGACCTGCCCGAACTGCTCAGCGAACACGTACCGCGCCCGTCCTACGACCGTCACGTATTCTTCCGCTCCATCGGCCTGGGCCTGGAAGACATCGCATTGGCCAATGCACTCTGGAGACACTTATGAGCCACGCAGATTTCATCATCATCGGCGGCGGCATTGCCGGCGCGTCCACGGGTTTCTGGTTGTCGCCGCACGGCAAGGTGCTGGTGCTGGAGCGTGAAAGCCATCCGGGTTATCACTCCACCGGGCGTTCGGCGGCGCTCTACACTGCCGCCTATGGCACCGCGCAAGTGCGCGCGTTGACCCTGGCCAGCCGCGCGTTTTTCGACAACCCGCCGCCGGGTTTCTGCGAACACCCGCTGCTGACGCCACGGGGCGAAATCACCGTCGACTTTATCGGCGACGCGGCCGAATTGAACGCCCAGTACCTGAGCGCCAAGGCCACCGTGGCACAGGTTGAACTGCTCAGCGCCGACGAAGCCTGCGCGAAAATGCCGATTCTGCGCCGCGAAAAAGTCCACGGCGCGCTGTACGACCCGACCGCCAGCGACATCGACACCGACGCGCTGCACCAGGGCTACCTGCGTGGCATCCGCCGCAACGGCGGCGAGGTGCGCACCGACAGCCACGTCATCGGCTTGAGCCGTGACGCCGCCGGCCTCTGGCAGGTGCAAACCGGCGATACCACCTACAGCGCGCCCGTCATCATCAACGCCGCCGGTGCCTGGGCCGACAGGCTCGGTGCGCTGGCCGGTGCCGCGCCTATCGGCCTGCAACCCAAGCGCCGCTCGGCCTTCATCTTTGCCGGCCCCGAAGGCGTCGACAGCCACCACTGGCCGATGCTGGTGGCGCTGGACGAATCCTTCTACATGAAACCCGACGCCGGCATGTTCCTCGGCTCGCCGGCCAACGCCGACCCGGCCGAACCCCAGGACATCCAACCCGAAGAGCTGGACATCGCCATGGGCATCTACCAGATCGAAGAAGCCACCACCCTGACCATCCGCCGCCCGACGCGTACCTGGGCCGGGCTGCGCAGCTTTGTGCAGGATGGCGATTTGCTTGCAGGTTTCGATCCCGTGGTACCCGGCCTGTTCTGGGTGGCCGCCCAAGGCGGGTATGGCATCCAGACCTCCCCGGCCATGGGCCAGGCCAGCGCGGCGCTAGTGCGCGGGGCGCCATTGCCGGAGCCACTGACGCGGTTCGGCCTCGACGCTGGTATGCTCTCCCCCGCACGCCTGGAGCCCCATTGATGAACAGCGCCGAACAAGAACAGATCATGCAGAACTTCCGGGCGATGGCCGACGCCATCGCCACGCTGTTCTTTCCCCACGCCGAAGCAGTGCTGCACGATTTGCGCTCGCAAAAGGTCGACTACATCGCCAACAACCTGTCGAAACGGGCAATTGGCGACGACTCGGCGCTGGAGGACATGCTCAGTGACGACATCAGCGACGTCAATATCGGCCCGTACGAAAAGCTCAATTGGGATGGTCAGAAAATTCGCAGCCTGAGCACCGTGCTGCACGACCACACAGGTCGGCGCCTGGCGGTGCTGTGCATCAACCTGAATATTTCACTGTTTGAAAACGCCAAGGCGGCGCTGGACCTGTTTCTCTCGCCGAGCAAACTGATCCCACAGCCGGACTCGCTGTTTCGCGATGATTGGCAAGAGCGCATCAACACGTTTTTGCATGCCTGGATGCGCGAGCGGCAACTGAGCCTCAACCTGCTGACCCGCGACCACAAGCGCGAACTGGTGCTGGCGCTGCATGCCGAGGGCGCGTTCAAAGGCAAGAGCGCCTCGAACTACGTGGCCAACGTGCTGGGCATGGGGCGGGCGACGGTCTACAAACACCTCAAGGAATTGAAAGGCCATTGAGGCACCTCGGTCGTAGTGAGCGGGCTTGCCCCGCGCTGGGCGGCGCAGCCGCCCCAAACGATCCACCGCGGTGTTTCAGGAAGACCGAGGTGCCTGGATTTGGGGCGGCTGCGCCACCCAGCGCGGGCAAGCCCGCTCACTACAATAGGGGGTGCCGGGTTGTGTGGGCATCAATCGCCGTAGATGTCGGACTTGAAGTACTGCTGCGAAATCTTCTGGTACTCACCGCTCGCCCGAATCCCGTCAATCGCCGCGTTCAACTGCGTGACCAACGCCTCATTGCCCTTGCGCACCGCGATCCCCGCGCCCTCGCCCACGTATTTCGGGTCCTTCAGCTCGGGCCCGACAAACGCATAGCCCTTGCCCCGAGGCATCTGCAGGAAGTCATTCAGCGGGATGGTGTCGGCAAAGATCGCATCCAGCCGACCGGCCGCCAGGTCCATGTAGATTTCTTCGTTATTACTGTAGCGCTTGACGGTGATGCCCTTGGGTTCAAATACCTCGGTGGCATAACGGTCGGTGGTGGTCGCACGCTGCACGCCGATGGTCTTGCCCTTGAGGCTGGCGTAGCCGTCATCCACCACCGCGCCGTCCTTCATCACCAGCCGCGACGAGGTGAAATAGTACTTGTGGGTGAAGTCCACCGACTTCTTGCGGTCTTCATTGATGGTCATGGACGACAAGGCCATGTCGATTTTCTTCACCTTGAGGGACGGAATCAGACCATCGAACTCACCTTCGACCCACACACACTTGACCTTCATCTGCGCGCACAGGGCGTTGCCAATGTCGTAGTCAAAACCGACGATCTCGCCTTTTTCCGTCTTGGAGGCAAACGGTGGGTACGCCGCTTCAATGCCGATGCGCAGGGTTTTCTCGGCTGCCATCAACGGGCAGGACGCAAGCAGGCCCAAGGCCAGGGCGGTGATGAGGGGGAGTTTCTTCATGATGAGGTTCTCGCGGGTTGTTGTTGGTTTGGCAAGAGAGAAGAAAGCGCTGCTGCAACTGTTTTGTACTTATAATTCCATACTGGACTTTTACGTCTTCATCGTCAATCGCAGTTGTAGCGCGTGTGTACCAACACCCGGGTAAACGCCGGAGCGGCCCGCGCCCCTTCCCGCGCACCGCGAATCCAGCGCACCGCCGCCGCCAGTTCGCCGACGAAATCATGGGACACCACGTAGTCCATCACCCCGGATTCGAGCATCGCCCGCGTATGCCCGGTCAACTCGTGGCCGACGAATACCGGGCGCTGCTCGGCGGGAATCGTGCCGATGGCCTGGGCCACGCCACGGTTGGCGCCGGCCACGTTGTAGATTGCCGCCGGGTAGTCGTGCTTGGAGAAATAGCGCAGCAACTGCTCGGCGGTGGTCTGCGGGCTGTCGTCGGACATCATTCGCTCGTCGATTTTCAAGTGCGGGAACTCCGCGCGCAGCACCCGTCGAAAGCCCATTTCCCGCTCCTGTTGGCAGCGAAACGCCATGCTCGTGACCAGCAGGATCTTGGCCCTCTGCCGCGCCAGGCGATTGCCGATCAACAGTCCGGCGACGCTACCGGCCGCATATTGATCGTTGCCCACATAGGCACTGCGCCCCGAGTTGGGCAGGTCGGTGGTCAGGCAGACCACGGGGATCGCCTGGCGACACAAGGCGCGGATGGCACGATTGATCGCCGGGTGTTCGCGGCACACCACTATCACACCGTCGGCCGTGGCGCCGTCGGCCTGCACCTGGTCGGCCAATGCCGCAGGATCGACCTGATTGCTCGGCACGTAGCTGCCGTGTACCACCACGCCGGGGGTCGAACTGTTGATCTCCTCCTGCGCACTGGCCAGCGTGGCGTTGAAGGTTTCCCCCGACTCACAGAACAGTTTGATATGCAGGGTGGCCGTGCCGTTGGCCAGGTCCTGCTTGAGCTTGTCCAACGCCGCCAGCACCTTGAGCCGGGTATTTTCGCGCACCCCGGCGCGGTTATTGAGTACGCGGTCCACGGTAGCGACGCCGACCCTGGCAACCCTGGCGATCTGCTCCACGGTAGGGCCCTTCCAGAGTTGCGTGGAGCTTTGCTGAGGCATGGCGGCGCATCCTGAATGATGTAAATACCCTCCGTTATAAACCGCAAACCTCTATTTATGCAGTTTTTTAAGCGTCCTTATTTGATGGTTTTCACATCAGACTTTGCCCTTGCTCAGCCTTGAACACGGCGTGGTCGCTGCGAATAATCGCCCCACAACAACCACAACACTCCGTCAGGAATCGCGCTATGAAACTGGGATTTGTCACCGACACCCTGGGCAACCTGCCCTTGGGCGATGTGCTCAAGCACGCCGAACGCATGGGCCTGTCCGGCCTGGAAGTGAACACCGGCGGCTGGTCCACCGCGCCACACTTGAACCTCAAGCACATGCTCGACAGCAACGCCGCCCGCCGCGATTTCACCCGCAGTTTCGAGCAGCACAACCTGGAAATCATCGCGCTGAACGCCAACGGCAACCCGCTGCATCCGACCCAGCCGGAGCAGGCGCAGTGCCTCAAGGACACGATTCGCCTGGCCGGTGAGCTGGGGATCAAGACCGTGTGCACCATGTCCGGCCTGCCCGAAGGCCAGGCCGGCGACCGCATGCCCAATTGGGTCGTAGCCTCGTGGCCGCCGGAGACGCAGACCATCCTGCGCTACCAATGGGAAGAGCGCCTGCTGCCGTTCTGGAGCGAGATCGCCGACCTGGCCAAGGCCCACGGCGTGGAGCGCATCGCCCTCGAATTGCACGGCAGCCAGTGCGTGTTCAACGTGCGCTCGCTGCTCAAGCTGCGCAACGCCATCGGCCCGGTGATCGGCGCCAACCTCGACCCGTCGCACCTGTTCTGGATGGGGGCCGACCCACTGGCCGCCGCCGATGCCCTGGGCGATGCGCTGTACCACGTGCACGCCAAGGACACCCTGCTCAACACGCCGGTGCAGGCGGTGGATTCGCTGCTGGAAAACGGCTCGCTGATGGACGTGTCGGCACGCAGTTGGTCCTACATCACCCTCGGTTTCGGCCATGGCGAGCAGTGGTGGCGACAGTTCTGCTACCGCCTGAAAATGGCCGGCTACGACGGCTGGCTGTCCATCGAACACGAGGATGTGCTGCTCAACAGCCTCGAAGGCCTGGAGAAATCCGTGGCGCTGATGCAAGGGGTGATGCCGGTGGCGGCCAGCGATTTCAAGCCTCAGGCGATCTGAGCCCCCTCACTGCCGTTTGGCAATAATGCGCGTTGCTCGATGTGACCAGCAACAGCCGCATGGAAGTCGGCCTGGCGCGTGGCGCCTATCAGGTCGAGTTCGACCGTATGCCCGGCGGCATGCCGGCCTCATCCGGTGGCCAGGGGCTGGGGGTGGATGAGTTCAGTTTCTGGTGCGACAACAGCTTGCCCCATGCCGAGAAGAAAAAGTCGCTGGAGCGGTTTATCAAGCATGTGGTGCCGGCGTTTCGTTGAGCGGCAGTGAGTGCAACGGCCCGCGCAATGGGGGCCGTTTCGGCTCAGTCGGCCATGACGACAAGATTGCCGTTGCCCCGGTCGCTGTAGCGCACCGCCCTCGCCTGCTGCAAGGCCTGCGCTACGTCACCGTTGGTTAATTGGGCGACGACAGGACAAGTCACACATCTGTGGACATCGGCGGGGCTGTTCAACGATGTGAGTAGCACGCTGAAGGTCCACTCATCTTCATATCCTTCGAAGTCGTCACAGTGCCAGCGGATCAGACGGCTGTGGTCGACAATCACAGCCAGGCCCTCCACCTCGACCGGAAAATAGAACCCGGAATTTGGCAGCACCAAAGGCGTTGCCCAGAAGCCAACGTGAACCAACGGCTCAACGTTACCCGGCACATCAGTCCCGAAACCACTCAGGCTGATCTGCAACACCAGATAGCCGTAAATGTCATTGCTGCCTTTGCGGTATATCGGCATCGAGTAGCCCATTTCCTGCCGTACCCACTTCTCGGCATCGTAGATGCCGGACTGCGAAGACCAGGTTGCAGGCGTCCAAAAATCCGCTGCCAGCTCCTGATGCAACGCACGACTCAGCTCAGCCTTGATCGCCGTCGCCAGCCGCGTGCATTCCTCGCCGACCTCAATGAGAAAGATCTGTGCCTTGCGGATCGATTGGCCTATTTCAGACATGGGTAGTGCTCCAGATTCGGCGGCGTCAGATGATCAAAACCGGAAAAGCCCGCCCAGAAAAACGGCTGGCCAGGCAAGGCTTCAGGGAGCTCGGGCGCGGCAAGCTTCGAGAAACCGCTGAAGGGCGCAATGTGCAGCAGTTTCAGAAATGCGCAGGCTTGTCGGGCCCACTTTTGCAGCGGGCCGTCCAGTGCGTTCAACAGGTCCGCGACCTGATGCCAGGGCCGCAGCATGAGCCTGCCGTTCCATACGTCATTGCTCAGCGCACTCTCCCCGGCACTGACGTCCGGCGCGATGAACAGGTGATAGGCCGACGCGCGCTCAGCCGCGCTCAGGTACTGCGTCCACTGCTGCTGGAGCTGATCAGGCGGGCTCAACGGCGAGCGCCATTTCAGTTCCACGATCAACGTTCGCGACGCTCCGCACGGCCAGTGCAAACGCACCACCAGGTCCGGCTCAATCCCATCCTTGAGCCAGAAATCCATGCTGGCGGTACTCACCACACCATCCGGAAATGGCAGTGGCAGCGCCTTCTCGCGATACTCAACCAACGCCCGCCAGAATTCACCAATGGCCACATCCGGCAAAAACGCCAGTGGCGAAAAAATCAATGAAGTGATTTCGTCTTCGGCGGCGATGCGTTTTTCTTCGCCGTCACGAATCCCGCGATAGCGTTGATACAAGCGGCTTTTGTTCTGCGTGAAAGCGTGCAGCATCGTGGATGATCAACCTCGGACAACTGAGAAGTGCCGGCGATGGTAACACCCTCATCGGGGGCAAGCCCCCGATGGCGTTAGACCAGCCAACACATCTGCCAACCCCACTTACAGGTCGTAACGCACCGCCACCCCAAACGTACGCGGCGCACCCGCATCGATAATGTCGCCGCCACGGTTGTTGGTCACGTATTCCTTGTCGAAGGCATTTTTCACAAAGCCCGACACCGCCACATTCCTGGTGACCTTGTACTCACCGCTGAAGTTGGCCAGCACATAGTTGTCGCTGCGCCGCTCGCCCGTCACCTTGCCTGCCGTGTCGAACTCATACTCCGGCGGCGCCGTGCTCTGGTACGTAACGTCGGTGTTCAAGGTCAAACGCTCATTGAAGCGGTAGATGCCGCCCACCGAGACTTTGTACTTGGGCGAATCTTTCGTTACCAGCCTGGCTATACACACCGGGCGTGCGGGCAAACACGTCGACCAGGCTGCGATTGATCTTTTCGCCGCTGACTTGACCTGCTGAAAAAAAATCCCACCCAGGCATTGTTAACATCTTAATCATAAGATTAACATGTTAACCAACCCAGCCAGACTCAGGAGATCCGCATGCCCCGCGCCGCCAGCGAAATCGCCACAGGCACCTTGTTCGGCGTTGCCTTGAACTACACCGGTCTGCTGCAAAGCCGACTGGCCGAATTCAACCAACCGCCCTACCAGCAGCCACCGCAAAAACCGGTCCTGTTCATCAAGACCCCCAACACCCGCACCACCGACGGCCAAGCCGTGACCGCCCCCGCCGGCGAGCGCCTGCAACCCGGCCCGGCGCTGGGCGTGGTAATCGGCAAGACCGCCAGCCGCGTCGCCGAGCAGGACGCCCTGGCCCACGTCGCTGGCTACCTGATCGTCAACGAATTCAGCCTGCCCGAAGACAGCTACTACCGCCCCGCCGTCAAAGCCAAGTGCCGCGATGGCTTCTGTGCACTCAGCAGCGAGGTGATCCCCACCCGCGATGTTCCGCACGCCCACAACCTGATACTCAAGCTGCTGGTCAACGGCGAAGTGCGCCAGGAAAACAGCACCGCCAATTTCGTGCGCAGCATTCCCCGGCTGATTGCCGAACTCAGCGAATTCATGACCCTGCATGAAGGCGACGTGCTGATCACCGGCACCCCGGAAGGCCGCGTCGATGTAGTGCCCGGCGATGACGTCGTGGTGGAAATCAGCGGCCTCGGTCGCCTGCGCAACTCAATCGTGGCCGAGTGAGGAATCACCGATGAAACACGCACGCATCCGTTATCAGAACCAGATCCACACCGTCACCGTAGAAGCCGACAACGCCGTGCGCCTCGCCGATGGCCGCCTGCTCGCCGAACATCAGGTGCAATGGCTGCCGCCTGCCGAGGGCAGCATGTTCGCCCTGGGCCTGAACTACGCCGACCATGCCGCCGAACTGGCCTTCAACGCGCCCACCGAACCGCTGGCATTCATCAAGTCGCCGGGCACTTACACCGGCCACAACCAAGTGACCTGGCGCCCCGAAAACGTCAAGTACATGCACTACGAGTGCGAGTTGGTGGCGGTGATCGGCAAACCGGCGCGCAACGTCAAGCGGGCGGACGCGCTGGACTATTTGGCCGGCTACACGGTGTGCAACGACTATGCAATCCGCGACTACCTGGAAAACTACTACCGCCCCAACCTGCGCGTGAAGAACCGCGACTGCACCACCCCAGTCGGCCCGTGGATCGTCGACGCCGCCGACGTGCCCGATCCGTCGCGACTGACCCTGCGCACCTGGATCAATGGCGAGTTGAAGCAGCAAGGCAGCACTGCCGACATGATCTTCGACATCCCCTACCTGATCGAATACTTCTCCAGCTTCATGACCCTGCAACCCGGCGACATGATCGCCACCGGCACGCCCGAAGGCCTGGCCGATGTGGTGCCGGGGGATGAAGTGGTGGTGGAAGTCGAAGGCGTTGGCCGCCTGGTCAACCGCATCGTCAGCGAATCCGAATTCTTTGCCGCGCGCGGCTGAACACAACAACAGAGAGCACAGCATGATCAAGCACTGGATCAACGGCCGCGAAGTCGAGAGCCGCGACACCTTCACCAACTACAACCCGGCCACCGGCGAAGCCCTGGGTGAAGTCGCCAGCGGCGGTGCCGAGGAGGTCAACCTGGCCGTCGCGGCGGCCAAGCAGGCCTTCCCCAAGTGGGCCAACACCCCGGCCAAGGAGCGCGCGCGGCTGATGCGCAAGCTCGGCGAGTTGATCGAGCAGAACGTGCCGAACCTGGCCGAACTGGAAACCCTCGACACCGGCCTGCCGATCCACCAGACCAGGAACGTGCTAATCCCGCGTGCCTCGCATAACTTCGATTTCTTCGCCGAAGTCTGCACGCGCATGGACGGCCACAGCTACCCGGTCGACGACCAGATGCTCAACTACACCCTGCGCCAGCCGGTGGGGGTCTGCGCGCTGGTGTCGCCGTGGAACGTACCGTTCATGACCGCCACCTGGAAGACCGCGCCCGCGCTGGCCCTGGGTAACACAGCGGTGCTGAAGATGAGCGAACTGTCGCCGCTGACCGCCAATGAACTCGGGCGCCTGGCACTGGAAGCCGGCATCCCGCCCGGCGTGCTCAACGTCGTTCAGGGTTACGGCGCAACGGCCGGCGATGCGCTGGTACGCCACCCCGATGTGCGCGCGATTTCCTTCACCGGCGGCACTGCCACCGGGCGGCGGATCATGCAGACCGCAGGCTTGAAAAAGTACTCGATGGAACTGGGCGGCAAGAGCCCGGTGCTGATTTTTGACGATGCCGACCTTGATCGCGCCTTGGACGCAGCGCTGTTCACTATCTTCTCGCTGAACGGTGAACGCTGCACCGCCGGCAGCCGCATCTTTATCCAGGAAACCGTCTACGACAGCTTCGTCGCCGAGTTCGCCGCACGCGCCAAGCGCCTGATCGTCGGCGATCCGCAAGACCCGAAGACCCAGGTCGGCTCGATGATCACCCAGGCCCATTACGACAAGGTCACCGGTTATATCAAGATCGGCATCGAAGAAGGCGCCAACCTGCTGGCCGGCGGCCTGGAACGCCCGGCCAATCTGCCGGCGCATTTGTCCAAGGGCCAGTTCATCCAGCCCACCGTGTTTGCCGACGTGGACAACCGCATGCGCATCGCCCAGGAAGAAATCTTCGGCCCGGTGGTGTGCCTGATCAAGTTCAAGGACGAGGCCGAAGCCCTGCGCCTGGCCAACGACACCGAGTACGGCCTGGCCTCCTACATCTGGACCCAGGACATCGGCAAGGCCCATCGCCTGGCATACGGCATCGAAGCCGGCATGGTCTTCATCAACAGCCAGAACGTGCGCGATTTGCGCCAGCCGTTCGGCGGCGTCAAGGGCTCGGGCACCGGGCGTGAAGGCGGCGAATACAGCTTCGAGGTGTTTACCGAAGCCAAGAACATCTGCATCTCCATGGGCAGCCATCACATTCCACGCTGGGGGCTGTGAGGATCGACTCGCTATCGTGAGCCTGCCGGGTTTATAAAACGGCAAGGGTCACCGGCCACCTTCGCGCAGACCAATCACAAGAATCCGGGCCCTCGAGGGCCCCGCCAGGAGAACCGTCATGGGCAAGCTTGCTCTAGCCGCCAAGATCACTCACGTGCCGTCGATGTACCTATCGGAACTGCCCGGCCCACGCCAGGGCTTTCGCCAGGCCGCCATCGACGGGCATCGCGAAATCGGCCGACGCTGCCGGGAACTGGGAGTCGATACGCTGGTGGTGTTCGACACCCACTGGCTGGTCAACGCCAACTACCACATCAATTGCGGGCCGCATTTCAAGGGCCTGTACACCAGCAACGAACTGCCGCACTTCATCAGTAACATGGAGTACGAGTTCCCCGGCAACCCGGAGCTGGGCAAAATCCTCGCCGATGAATGCAACCGCCTTGGCGTGGAAACCATGGCCCACCACGCCACCACCCTGGCGCCGGAATACGGCACGCTGGTGCCGATGCGCTACATGAACGCCGACCAGCATTTCAAGGTGATCTCGGTGTCGGCGCTGTGCACCTCGCACTACCTCAACGACAGCGCCCGCCTCGGCTGGGCCATGCGCAAGGCGGTGCAAGAGCACTACGACGGTACCGTGGCGTTCCTTGCCAGCGGTTCACTGTCACACCGTTTTGCCCAGAACGGCCAGGCCCCGGAATTCGCCACCCGGATCTGGAGCCCGTTCCTCGAAACCCTCGACCAGCGTGTGGTGCAGATGTGGCAGGACGCCGAGTGGCCGGAGTTCTGCGGCATGCTCCCGGAGTACGCGGCCAAGGGGCACGGCGAAGGTTTCATGCATGACACCGCGATGCTGTTGGGGGCCATGGGCTGGTCGAACTACGACGCCAAAGTCGAAGTACTGACGCCCTACTTCGCCGCCTCCGGTACCGGCCAGATCAACGCGATTTTCCCGGTGACGCCACAGGACGGCTCGGCCACGCCGCCGGCCAGCGCGTCCAACCCCACTGCCGTGGCCTCCACCAGCCGCCTCTGACAGAGAGACCTGACATGCCCCACTTAGTCCTGCTCTACACCGCCGACCTGGAGCCCTGCGCCGACATCCCGGGCCTGTGCCGGGCACTTGCCGACACCATGCTCGAGCAACACGACGCAAGCGGCAAAGCGGTCTTCCCCAAGGGCGGCACCCGCGTGCTGGCCTACCCCGCCGCCCACAGCGCCGTGGCCGACGGCAACGGCGACTACGGCTTTCTCTACGCCAACCTGCGCATGGGCGCCGGGCGCAGTGCAGCGGTGCACCAACAGGTCGGCGACCAATTGCTGGCGGTGTTGAACGCACACCTGGGCCACCTGCTGCTGCAGCGACCGATCGGCATCACCCTGCAGATCGACGAAAGCCCGGGCCAGGTCTACGACGGCAAACACAGCAGCCTGCACCCGCTGTTCAACCGCTGAATCCTTTTTTGCAGAGAGACCCGTCATGCTCGATTCAACCTTGATCCAACTGGCGGCCGAGCGCCTCGACACGGCCGAACGCACGCGCCAGCAAGTCGCGCAGTTTTCCCTCAGCTACCCCGACATCACCCTCGACGACGCCTACGCCATCCAACGCGCATGGGTAGCACGCAAGATCAGGGACGGGCGCAAGCTGGTCGGCCACAAGATCGGCCTGACCTCCCGCGCCATGCAGGTCTCGTCGAACATCACCGAACCCGACTTCGGCGCCCTGCTCGACGACATGTTCTTCGACGAAGGCACCGACATCCCTTTCGAACGCTTCATCGTGCCGCGGGTGGAAGTCGAACTGGCGTTCATCCTCGGCAAACCCCTCAAGGGCCCGAACGTCACGGTATTCGACGTACTCGATGCCACCGAATGGGTGATCCCGGCGCTGGAAATCATCGACGCGCGCATCCAGCAGGTCGATCCGCAGACCGGCGCCACCCGCAAGGTGTTCGACACCATTTCCGATAACGCCGCCAACGCCGGCGTGGTGATGGGCGGCCGCCCGGTACGCCCCACCGACGTGGACCTGCGGCGGATTCCGGCGGTGCTGTACCGCAACGGCGTGATCGAGGAATCCGGGGTCAGCGCCGCCGTGCTCAATCACCCGGCCAAGGGCGTGGCATGGCTGGCCAACAAGCTCGCGGCCTACGACGTGAGCCTGGAACCGGGGCAGATCATCCTCGGCGGCTCGTTCACGCGGCCGGTGACGGCCAGTCCGGGCGACACCTTCCATGTCGACTACGACCAACTGGGCAGCATTGCCTGCCGCTTTGTCTGAGGGTGTAGTGATGCTGAAAAACACGTTCAAGGCCCGCCTCAAGGCGGGTGAACCGCAGATCGGCCTGTGGCTGGGCCTGGCGGATGCGTACTGCGCGGAACTGGCCGCCAACGCCGGGTTCGACTGGCTGCTGATCGACGGCGAACACGCGCCCAACGACCTGCGCAGCCTGCTCGGCCAGTTGCAGGCAATTGCGCCCTACCCCTCGCAGCCGATCATCCGCCCGGTGCAGGGCGACACGGCGTTGATCAAACAAGTGCTGGATATTGGTGTGCAGACCCTGCTGGTGCCGATGGTTGAAAGCGCCGCCCAGGCGCGCGAGCTGGTGCGCGCCATCACCTACCCGCCCCAGGGCATTCGGGGCGTCGGCAGCGCGTTGGCGCGGGCGTCGCGCTGGAACAGCGTGCCGGATTACCTGGACAAGGCCGACGCAGAAATGTGCCTGCTGGTGCAGATCGAAAACACCAAGGGCCTGGCCAACCTCGATGCCATCGCCGCGGTCGACGGCGTAGACGGCGTGTTCATCGGTCCAGCGGACTTGTCGGCAGCCATGGGCCATCGGGGCAACCCTGGCCACCCGGACGTACAAGCGGCGATCGAAGAGGCGATTGCGCGGGTGTGCAAAGCAGGCAAGGCGGTTGGCATTCTGAGTGCCGATGAAAAACTGGCGCGCCGCTACCTGGAATTGGGCGCTACTTTTGTCGCCGTCGGCGTGGATACCACCGTATTGATGCGCGGGCTGCAAACCCTAGCGGGTCGCTTCAAGCAGATTGCCCCCCCTGGACCCGCAGCAGGTGGGGTGTACTGATCCCAGAACACAGGGATCGGCGGTGTCCTCGTTTGCCGAGTTTGGCGCACATCCAACTGTGGGGGCTGGCTTGCCTGCGATAGCGGTGGGTCAGCCAGCATTTGTATCGACTGACACGCCGCCTTCGCGGGCAAGCCCGCTCCCACAGGGGTTTGGCGCACATCCAACTGTGGGGGCTGGCTTGCCTGCGATAGCGGTGGGTCAGCCAGCATTTGTATCGACTGACACGCCGCCTTCGCGGGCAAGCCCGCTCCCACAGGGGTATGGTGCACATCCAACTGTGGGAGCTGGCTTGCCTGCGATAGCGGTGGGTCAGCCAGTATTTGTGTCGGCTGACACGCCGCCTTCGCGGGCAAGCCCGCTCCCACAGGGGTATGGTGCACATCCAACTGTGGGGGCTGGCTTGCCTGCGATAGCGGTGGGTCAGCCAGCATTTGTGTCGACTGACACGCCGCCTTCGCGGGCAAGCCCGCTCCCACAGGGGTTTGGTGCACATCCAAGTGTGGGAGCTGGCTTGCCTGCGATAGTGGTGGGTCAGTCAGCATTTGTGTCGACTAACAGGCCGCCTTCGCCAGTTGCGGATGCGGCAACACCAGCGAATACACGCCCTGGTGATACAGCAGCGGCGCCCGGCCAAAGTCGTCGAAGCGCACGACCTTGCCGATCATGATCCAGTGGTCCCCGCCATCCACCTGCTGGTACTTCTCACAATGAAAGTGCGCGGCACAGTCGGCGAACACCGGCGCCCCTCCTTCACCGCGTTCATGGTCAACCCCGGCAAACCGGTCTTCCCGGGGCCGCGCAAAATTGTTCGACAGGTCGATCTGGTTGGCCGCCAGGATGTTCACCGCAAAATGGCTCGCCTGCTCGAACACCGCATGGCTGCTGGAACGTTTGTCGATGCTCCACAACACCAGCGGCGGGTCCAGCGATACCGAGTTGAAACTGTTGGCCGTGACCCCGACCTGCTGGCCGTTCTCAGTCGCGGCGGTGACCACCGTGACACCCGTGGCAAAGTTGCCCAGGGCGCGGCGAAAGGCGCGTGAATCGAATTCAGTAGACATGCAAGACTCCTCGCGCCGCAGCCGTGCCGCAGCGCTGATTATTATGATTGAACGCCGACTCAGACCATCGTGGGATCGGGCTCAAGCCCCATCAGCTCGCGCCCGAGAATCTGCGCGCACACGTCGTAGTCGGTGTAGGCATGCGCCCCGGTCATATGGGCGTCGCGCCACAACCGTTGCAGCTCGTTGCTCTCCATCCACGCCCCGCCGCCGGCGGCTTCAAACAAGCGGTCCACGGCCTGGATGCACATCTTCACGGCGTACGCCTGGTTGGTGCGCCAGAACGCCAGGGTTTGTTTCGACGGGTACGCATGGCGGGCGCCATGCTCGGCGTGTTCCTGCCAGGTTTTTTCCAGGAATGCGCGGGCGGCGGCGACCTGGTGGGTCGACTCGGCCAGGCGCATCAGCGCCGGGGTGGCCGCGCCGACCTGGGCGCCGGTGTAGGCGCGCACGCGGTGGCGCGTCTTGTCGCGAAAGGCTTCGAGCATCCGCTCGGCAACGCCAAGGCTCACCGTCGAGAAACCACTGGCGAAATACGGCCGATAGGGCGTGAAGTAAATCTCGCTGTCGGGGTACAAGCCAAACCCGGCGGATTTGCCTTCCATCATGTCCTTGGCTTTCTGGATGCGGTAGTTGGGCACAAACACCTTATCGACGCTCAAGGTCTTGGTGCCGCTGCCGCGCATGCCCACGGCGAACCAGTCGTCGAGGATCTGATAATCACTGCGCGGCAACACCGCAAAGCAATAATCCTGGCCGCCCTCGGAGTTGTGTCGGCGACAGCCCAGGATCGCCCACTCGGCGTGATCACTGCCGCTGCTCCAGCCCATCTGCCCACTGAAGAGCACACCACCGTCGACCTCCTCGACCTGGCCGAACGGCGCAATACTGCTGCTGGCCGTCGCATCGGGGTTCTCCCGCCACAGCTCGTCCTGCAACTGCTTGGAAAACATCGCCAGTTGATGACTATGGGTGCACAGCAGACTCATCGCCCACGCTGTGCTCGCACACGCGCCGGCCAACAGCGCAATGCAGTCGCAGAACGCCGGCAATGACATTTCCAGGCCGCCGTAGGCCTTGGGTTGAAACGCACGGTGCAGGCCAAGGCTTTTAAGCAAGGCGATATTGGCCGCTGGCACTTTCCGTTCGGTTTCGGCCTGGGCGGCATTCGCGGCAATGCTCGGCAGGATCGCCTTGAGGTCTTCCAGCAGGGAGTTGGAGGGTTGCATCGGGACACCTGTTTTTATTGGAGTTGGTGGCCAGTATTGCGAGCGCGGGCGTGGGGCGAAATGGACGTTTCGCGGGGACTGTTGCACTTTTCATAGGCCCGCTACGCCAACATCGGCGTCACTTCAGATTTTTGACACTGGCAAACGTCGACTCCCCTCGCGCCTGCTCCAACACATTCATCGGTGCCGGTGCGGGGCGCAGTTGAATCATCGGTTTCAACACCTGCGAGCGCTCACCGTCGGTGACCGAGCGCTCATCACTGGGCGGCACGCCAAAGTACTCGCGGTAGCATTTGGAGAAGTGCGGCGTGGACACAAAGCCACAGAGCACCGCCAACTCGACAATGGAAATGGGCGTCTGCTTGAGCAACTGCCGCGCACGGATCAGCCGCAGCCGCAGGTAATAGCGCGACGGCGAACAATGCAGGTACTTCTGGAACATCCGCTCAAGCTGGCGACGCGACAGCGCGACGTAAGCGGCCAGCTCATCGAGGTTGATCGGCTCTTCGAGGTTGGCTTCCATCAGCGCGACAATTTCCTGCAACTTCGGTTGCTGGGTGCCGAGCATGTGCTTGAGTGGCACGCGCTGGTGGTCCTGCTCGTTGCGGATGCGTTCGTACACGAACATGTCCGAAATCGCCGCCGACAACTCATGCCCGTGATCGCGGCCGATCAGGTGCAACATCATGTCCAGGGGCGCCGTCCCCCCCGAGCTGGTGAGACGCTCACGGTCGAGGGTGAACAGGCTGGAACTGACGCTCACCCGTGGAAACGCTTCCTGCATGGCCGCCAACCATTCCCAGTGCACGCTGCATTCGTGCCCATCGAGCAAGCCGGCCCGCGCCAGCACCCAACTGCCGGTGCAGATGCCGCCCAGGCGCTTGGAATAGCGTGCCTGGCCGCGCAGCCATTTGAGCAGTTCGCCGGTCACGGTGCCTTGGATACCAATGCCGCCGCATACGATCACGCTGTCTGCGGACGGCACGCTGACAATCGAGCCGTCCGGGGTGACGGGCACGCCGTCGCTGGCCCAGACCGGGTGGCCGTCGAGGCTCGCGGTGTGCCAGCGATACAGCTCCTGGCCCGCCAATTGGTTGGCCATGCGCAACGGTTCCAGGGCGGACGCCAGCGAGATCAGCGTGAACTGGTCCAGCAGCAAGAACACAATGCTGTTGACCGCCCGGGTGGTCATGGTTGGGTGGCTGCGGCTACGGGCAATTGCGCGGGTCCGGGATGTCGTGCGGTGATCAGGCCGATGAATGAAATCAACAACGCCAGGCCCAGGGTCGACGACACCTCGAAGCGGTGCTCCGGCGTCACCAGCATCACCGTCAACGCGCCGCAAATGAACGCAATCACCAGCC
This sequence comes from Pseudomonas sp. FP2335, assembly GCF_030687535.1. Lineage (NCBI taxonomy): Bacteria > Pseudomonadati > Pseudomonadota > Gammaproteobacteria > Pseudomonadales > Pseudomonadaceae > Pseudomonas > Pseudomonas sp. FP2335. The sequence continues at coordinate 2,215,729 of NZ_CP117437.1, read as the reverse complement.
ACGTCAGCCAGGGAAACAGCCACATCTTGAACGTCAGCGGCACGTTACGCCGCTGCAGGATCTTGCGCATGCGCAGTTGCGAAATCGCGATCACCAAGTACACCAGCAAGGCAATGGCGCCCGAACTCGCCAGCAAAAACTGGAACAACCCGGCCGGCATGAAATAGCTGAGCAGCGTCACCCCCGCGCCCAGCACAGTACTGGCCAGCACCGCGGCCCGGGGCACGCTGGCCGCCGAGGTCTTTTTCATCAGCGCGGGAGCATCGCCGCGCTTGCCCAGGGAAAACAGCATGCGCGACGCAATGTAGATCGATGAGTTCATGCAACTGGCCACGGCGATCAGTACCACCACATCCACCAGCAGCTTGGCGTGGGGAATGTTCATCAGTTCCAGTGCGCGCTGGTAGGAGCCGACCGACGCCAGCAACGGGTCATCCCAGGGCACCACGGAGATCACCACAAAAATCGATAACACATAGAACACACCGATACGCCACATCACCGAACGGGTCGCGCGGGCGATGTTCTGCGCCGGGTTGCTGGACTCCGCGGCCGCGATGGTCACCGCTTCGGTGCCGATGAAGCTGAACATGATGGTAATGAACGCGCCGACCACCGCCGACAGTCCATTCGGCGCGAACCCACCGTGTTCCTCCATCAAGCGGCCGAGCCCGCTGGCCTCGCGCTCGGGGATCCAGCCCATCAGCACGGCAAAACCCAGGCCAATAAAGCCGATGATCGCCACCACCTTGGCCATGGCGAACCAGAACTCGAATTCGCCGTACTTGGACACGCTGAACAGATTGGTGACCACCAACAAAAAGATCGACAGCAAGGCAAAGAGCCAAGCGTCGATCTGCGGGAACCATTGGTTGAGGATATGCCCGGCGGCCAGGGCTTCGATGGGGATCACCAGCACCCAGAACCACCAGTACAGCCAGCCGATGGTGAAGCCGGCCCAGCGCCCGATGGCCTGGTCCGCATAGGTCGAGAACGAACCGGTGTCTGGGTTGGCCACCGCCATCTCGCCAAGCATGCGCATGACCAGCACCACCAGCAACCCGGAAAACAGATAGGCCAGCATCACGGCCGGGCCCGCCGCTGCAATCGCGTGCCCGGAGCCGACAAACAGCCCTGCGCCGATAATCCCTGCGATAGACAACATGGTGACATGGCGCGGCTTGAAGCCTTGCGCCAATTGACCGTTCAAATCCTTGGAACTCAGGCTATTCATCGTTGTTTTTATTCTCGGTGATCGACGTTGAGGCGTACTGACTGATCAGTCAGGCGATCATCATCTCTTAATGATGAGTCACCTTACGCGGGCCGGCTTGCGCGAAAATAGCCTGAGGGCGGCACGAATGTGCCTGATATCGACATTCGTGGTTGACGCTGGCCTCAAAAATCCACGCTGGCCGACAGCTGCAACGTGCGCGGATAACCCGGCGAGAAAGCGCCGTACGACGCCACCCCCGACCAGTATTCACGATCAAACACGTTCTGCACCGTGGCGCGGAAGGTGGTAGGCCGCCCTTCGATCTTGGTCGCGTAGCGCGCGCCCATGTCGATGCGCGTCCACGCATCCAACTGCTGGGTATTGGCCTGGTCGACGTACTGGCGGTCGGTATAGATCGCGCCGCCGGTAAGGGTGAAACCTTCCAGCCCCGGCGTGTCCCACTCGGCCCAGAGGTTGGCCTGGATGTCCGGCACGCCCACGGGTTTGTTGCCACGGTTGGCGGCGGTGGCGGATTGGGTCAGCTCGCCATCGAGAAAGGTCACACCGCCCATCAGGCGCGTGCCGGGCGCCACTTCGCCATACAGGCTCAGCTCGACACCACGGTTGCGCTGCTCGGCCTGTACCGAAAACACATTGCCGGCACCGACTTCGCCGCTGGGCTTTTCAATCTGGAACAACGCCACGCTGGTCATGAAGCGGCCGTGTTCATACTTCACGCCCAGTTCGTGTTGCTTGGACTCGTAGGGCGCAAAGGTCTCGCCGGCATTGCTCGCCGTACCGGGTGCGGCATCGCCTTTGCTCAGGCCTTCGACGTAGTTGTAGTAGAGCGACACGTCATCCCAGGGCTTGACCACCACGCCCAGCAGCGGCGTATTGGCGCTGGCGTCATACCGCGCACTGACCCCGCCGGTGCTGTTGTAGTTGCGCGATTCGATGGCTTGGTGACGCATGCCCAGGGTCAGTTGGAGGCGGTCTTCGAACAGGCCCAGGGTGTCGGTCAACGCCACGCCGGACAGCTCGGTTTCGGAAATGCGCAGCACCTTCGGCGTGTTGATGTACTGCTGGGGCGTGTCCACCGGGTGATAGATGTTGGAGTAAATGTCCTTGCCGTTGATGATGCCCCGCGACAGCTCATCCCTATAACGGCTCGCCATCAGTGTGGTGGTATGCGTCACCGGGCCGGTGGCAAAGAGGCTGCGCAGGCCGATGTCGGCCGTCGAACGGTCGACGTTGAATTTGTAATAGCCCGGCGTGTTTTTGGTGTCACCGGCGTCATTGAGGATGCGCGGCACCTGGTCGGACAGGCGCTTCACATCCGAACGCCCGCCACCGGCGTGGGCGAACACCGTCAGGTTGTCGTTCAGGTCATATTCGCCGCCGAACAGCAACGATTGCTCCTTGGTGTCCGACCAGCCCCACTTCTGCGGCAGGCTGGTGCGGCCATTCGGCGCGGACGGCACCTGCACGCCCGGTTGAATGGTGAACGGACGCGAGGCGCCCTCCCAGCTTTCCTTCTGGCTCAGGTAGTCGAGGTTCAGGCGCAGGCGCTCGCCGCGATAATCCAAGGCAATCGCGCCGATGCCCACGTCGCGATGCTGGTTGTCCACGGCCGTGTCGCCGCCTTGCAGGCTGCCGTTGAAGCGCACGCCAAACTGGTTTTCAGCGCCGAAACGGCGGCTCAGGTCGAGGTGGCCGCCAACCTGGCTGTCCGACGCATAGCTGCCGGTAAAGCGCGTCAGGTCCTCGTCCAGCGGACGTTTGGGCACGATATTGATCACCCCGCCGACGCCGCTGTTGGGCGAGATGCCGTACACCAGCGCCCCCGGCCCCTTGAGCACTTCGATGCGCTCGGCGTACTCGGTAAATGCGCGGTAGTTGGGCGCTACGCCGTAGACGCCGTCATAGGCCAGCTCGCCGAGGTTGCCCTCGCCAATCGCGAAACCACGGATGAAAAACGAGTCGACGATGCCGCCGTTCTGCCCGGTGGAACGCACCGAAGGGTCGCGCTCCAGTGCGTCGGCGACGGTCACGGTTTGCAGGTCGGCAAGGGTCTTGGCGGTGTAGCTGGTGACGCTGAACGGGGCGTCCATCACGTCCTTGTTGCCCAGCATGCCCAGGCGCGCGCCCCGCGCCACCTGGCCGCCGGCGAGCACCTCGGGCAAGGCGCTGGGGCCGTTGTACACGGCGTTGACGTTCGTCGCGTCAAGGGTCAGGCTCTGCGCGCTGTCGTCGCTCGGCTCGGCGGTGGCGGCCCAGGCGTTGCTGCTGGCGGCGGCCAACAACAGGGCGGTACGAATGGCGAATGTTAACCGGCTGGCAACGGGCATGACGGTGGGGTCCTTGCATCGAGAGAAGATGAGAATTACTCCTGATGCCAGCCAACCGACGAAAAAGTATCAGCCCCCCGCCGTTTTTTTTACAACGAGATTGATCCATGCCACCGACCCGCATCCTGATTTCCCTGCTGTTCGCGATCCAGCTCGTGTCGATGGGCGCGATGGAAATGAGCGGCCCGTTCTGGCCAGTGCACTTGCGTGGGCTGACCGACTCCGATGCGTTGTTCAGCTTCGCCAGCATCGCCGTGTACGTCGGGCCGATGCTCGGCATCCTGCTGACCAGCGCGTTCTGGGGACGCGTCGGTGATCGTCATGGCCACAAGCTGATGATGATCCGCGCCCTGATCGGCCTGACCCTGACCCAACTGGCGCTGGCCTTGATCAGCGACATCTGGGCGATCCTGCTGTTGCGCTTTGTGCAGGGCGCGTGTGCCGGGTATATCGCCCCGGCCCAGGCGTATGGCGTAAGTATCGAGGCGCCGGCCCGGCGCGCGCGGTTGTTTGCGCTGTTGCAGATCTCCACCAACGTCGGCTCGCTGCTCGGTGCGGTGGTCGGCGGCTTGATCCTCGATCACGCGACGTTTTTCTGGATCAACCTCAGCGCCTCGGCACTCTGCGCGGTGTGCACGCTGGTTGCGGCGCTGAGCCTGCCGGACGTGCCGCCGCAGAAGAAACCCGTGAGCGCGTCGAGCGCCGTGGTATGGCGCGGTTCGGCGCTGCTGCCGCTGCTGGTGGTGATGGGCATTCTGCTGCTGGCGCGGATGCTGCCGCAGACCTCGTTCGCGCTGTATGTGAGCAGCACATTCAACGTCAGCAACGCCTGGGTCGGCCTGTGCTACGGCCTGCTGGCATTGGGTTTCATCCTGAGCGCAACGACATGGGCGCGGCATTTCGAAGGGCGTGACCAAGGCGATTCCCTGCGGCGCATTGCCTGGGTGGTACTCGCGTGCATAGCGCTCACCGGCATCGCCGGCATCACCCGCAACCCGCTGGTGTTCGCCCTCGGTTACCTGCTGTGGGGCGTGTTGCTCGGGGCGACCACGCCGGTGCTGATGGCGTTGATTTCAAAGAGCGCCGACAGCTCAAGCCAGGGCCACGTGCTGGGGATCGCCCAGGGCACTGCGCAATTCGCCTCGATTGCCGGTATCGCCATCGGTGGCCTGCTCAGCCAGGTGTATGGCCTGGCGTATACCTACCTGTTCGTCTGCGCGGCGTATGGGCTGGCACTGCTTGCGATTCTCGCGTTGCGTTCACGCCGGGTTGTCCCTTAGCATTGGGAATACTTCTCAATTGCACGGATGTGCGCCATGAGCGAAATCCTCGACGCCGATCACAACCACCACCTGCGCGCAATCGAGGCGCTGTACAGCGGGCATCACGGCTGGCTGTACGCCACGCTCAAACGCAAACTCGGCAACGCCATGGATGCGGCCGACCTGGCCCAGGACACCTTCACCCGGATCCTCGCCTCCCAGGTCACGGTGATCGACCAGCCACGTGCCTACCTGACCTGCGTGGCCAGGGGCATCCTGGTCAATTGGTATCAGCGCAAGGCGTTGGAACGGGCTTATCTGGAAGCCCTCGCCAGCGCGCCGCTACAGCAAGCACCGTCGGCGGAAACCCACTTCATGGTGCTGGAAACCCTGCACGAAATCGACGCGATGCTCGACGCGCTGCCGCCACTGGTCAAGCGCGCGTTCCTGCTGTCGCAGCTCAGCGGCCTCAAGTACGACGCGATTGCCGAGCAACTGGGCGTGTCGCTGATCACCGTCAAACGCTACATGAAACAGGCGTTTGTGCAGTGCCTGATGCTGGTGGAATAAGCCCATGCTCAGCCTGCGCAAACAGCCACCGCTCGCCGCCGATGTCCTCGAAGAGGCCGCCGAATGGCTGATGCGCCTGAGCGAAAACGACCTCAGCGCCAGCGAACGCGCCGAGTGGGAACGCTGGAAAACCAGCAGCCCCGAACGTGATCGCGCCTGGGCCCGGGCGCAGTTGCTGCAAAGCAAGCTCGGCGGGCTGCCGCCGGCCCTGGCGATGTCGGCGCTGGATCGTCCAAGCCACCCGGAACGCCGCGCGGCGCTGGGCAAGCTCGCGTTGTTGCTGGCGGTGATGCCGGTCGGCTGGGGCAGTTGGAAACTTGCGCAATCCCAGCAATGGACCGCCGACTACCGCACCCACGTCGGCGAACGCCGTGAACTGGTGCTGGCCGATGGTTCGCGTATCACGCTCAACACCGATACGGCCATCGATGTGCGTTTTGACAGCCAGCAGCGTCTGGTGCACTTGCGCGAAGGTGAGATGCTGGTGCAGACCGCCGCGGATACCTCGCGCCCATTCCTGGTCAGCACCCGCCAGGGCCGCATGCAGGCCCTGGGCACGCGCTTCACCGTGCGCGAACTGAGCCCGCTCACCCAGCTGGCGGTGCTCGAAGGCGCGGTCAAGGTGATGCTGGCCGAGAACAACCAGAGCACACCGCTGATCGTCAACGCCGGGCAGCGCATGGACTTTTCTGCGCAGACCTTTGGTGGGGTGGCGGCTACCGACCGTAATGTGGGGGCCTGGACCCAGGGCATGTTGATGGCTGACAGGATGCGCCTGGCGGATTTCGTTGCCGAACTGGCGCGTTATCGGCGTGGTTTTGTGCGTTGTGATCCTGCGATTGCTGATTTGCGTATCTCTGGGGCGTTTCCCATCAGTGATACACAGCGCACGTTGAACATGCTGGTGCAGACATATCCGGTGGTTGTCAGTGGGCATTTGAGTGGGTATTGGCTCACGTTGTCGGCGGCTTAGGGTTCCGCTCTTACAGCGGGTCACTTTTGGAAAGGTCCGAAAGTAACCAACAGGTCCTCGCCCCAACACTCGGCGCCTGGCCTGGGCTCGGTGTGCCTAAGATCAAAAGCCAGAGCAAGAGCAAACCACAGTTCCATCTGATACATGGCGATCCAAATGTGGGAGCGGGCTTGCTCGCGAATGCGGCGTATCAGCCAACTCATTCATCGGCTGATCCACCGCATTCGCGAGCAAGCCCGCTCCCACAGTTTTGACCCCGTTCAACCCGCCCGAATGGATACGTACACCAAAAATAAACCCCTGCCACCCTGATACTTTTCCCAATCTCAACTGGCAAACACATCAAACCCCACTCCAACCCACAGGCCCCCCATCCATGCTCGTGATCCGCAGCGCACTGCTCAGCCTGGCCCTCACCAGCGCCGCCATGGCCGCGCAGTTGGATGGGGTGACAATGCGTGCCTACCAGATCACCCCCGGCCCCCTCGGCGCCACGCTGTCGAACTTCGCCGTGGACGCCGGCATCGCGCTGTCGTTCCTGCCGGCGCTCACCGACGGACTGACCAGCCCCGGCCTATCCGGCACCTATTCGACCGAGGAGGCCGTCACCCGCCTGCTCGCCGGCAGCGGCCTGGAAATGGTCTTGCGCGCAGACGGCAGCTACACCCTGGCACTACGCCGGGTCACCCTGTCGGAAACCACCGTCAGCGGCACGGCACAACGCAGCGACAGCCTGCCGCCAGCCTATTCCGGCGGCCAGGTCGCGGTCGGCGGGCGCCTGGGCATGCTCGGCAACCGCGACGTAATGGACGCGCCCTTCAGCGTCAGCACCTACACCGCGTCGCTGATCAAGGACCAGCAGGCCACCACCGTCGGCGATCTGCTGGAACGCGACTCTTCGGTGCGCTCCACCGGGCAGACCGGCGGCATTGTCGATTCGTTTTTCATCCGCGGCTTCCCGGTGGGCGAAGGCAACCTCGGCGAACTGGCCTTCGACGGCGTCTACGGCGTGGCCTCCAACTATCGCGTGTTTACCGAGTACGCCGAGCGCATCGAAGTGGTCAAGGGCCCCGGCGCCCTGCTCTACGGCATGTCGCCCAACAGTGCGGTGGGCGGCGTGATCAATGTGGTGCCCAAGCGCTCCCTCGACGAAGACCTGACCCGCTACACCGCCAGCTACACGCAGGACGCCCACATCGGCAACCGCATCGACATCAGCCGCCGCTTCGGTGACGAGCGCCGCTTCGGCCTGCGCCTGAACGGCGGCGTGCAGCAGGGCAACACGGTGATCGACGCGCAATCACGCGACGTCGGCATCGGTGCGCTGTCCCTGGATTACCAGGGCGAGCGCCTGCGCGGCAGCCTGGACCTGATCTCCCAGGAAGAAGAGTTCGACGCCGCTTCCCGACCGTTCCTGATCACCCCCGGCGTGAACATTCCCAACGCGGCCAACGGCCGCACCAATGTCAGCCAGGACTGGGGCTGGTCCCGCACCCGCGACAAATCCGCGTTGCTCAGCGGCGAATATGACCTCAACGATGCCCTCACTCTGTTCGCCCACGCCGGCGGCGGCAAATCCGCCGTGGCGCGTATGTCCGACCAGACGCCGAAGATCATCAACGCCGCCGGCGACACCGATTCCACACCCGGTTACTACCGCTTCGAAGTCCAGCGCTACACCGTGGACGCCGGTGCCCGCGTACGCTTCGACACCGGGCCGGTCAGCCACACCAGCGTGGTGCAGGCCAGCCGTTATCGCGACGAGCTGTCACGCGGGATCATTTCCGGCGCCTCGGTGCTGTCGAATATCTATCACCCCACCGACCGCCCCAAGCCGTCGATCCCCAAGCCGGACGCGCCGAAAGTCTCGGCCACCGAGCTGACCGGCGTGGCCATCGCCGACACCTTGTCGATATTGGACCAGCGCGTGCAGGTCACCGTCGGCCTGCGCCAACAGCGCATCCAATCGAACAACTACAACACCGCGGGCGCAGTCACCAGCGCCTACGACGATGGCAAGACCACGCCGCTGTTCGGCGCCGTGCTCAAGCCGTGGGATCACGTGGCGTTCTACTACAACTACCTCGAAGGCCTGAGCAAGGGCGATGTGGCGCCGTCCAACGCGGCGAACGCCGGTGAGATCTTTGCGCCTTACGTGTCCACGCAGCATGAGGTCGGGGTCAAGCTCGACTACGGCACCTTCATGTCGACCCTGGCGCTGTTCCAGATCGACAAACCCAGCGGCGAACTGGCCGCCGGGCGCTTTTCGGTGCAGGGCGAACAGCGCAACCGTGGCCTGGAATTGAGCGTGTTTGGCGAAGTCGCCCAGGGCGCGCGCCTGCTCGGTGGCGTGACCCTGCTGGACGCGCAATTGACCCGCAGCGGCATCGCCGCCAACCGTGGCAATACCCCGGTCGGCGTGCCCGAGGTGCAGGCCAACCTGTGGGCCGAATGGGACACGCCGACAGTCGAGGGGCTGACGTTGACCGGCGGCGCGATCTACACCGCCAGCCAGTACGTCGACCAGGCCAACACCCAGCGCCTCGATCCCTGGACCCGCATCGATGTCGGCGTACGCTACAGCACGCGCATCGCCGAGCGACCGACCACATTCCGCGCCACGCTGCAGAACCTGTTCGACCGCCAGTACTGGTCCGGCGTGGCCTCCTACGGCGCGTTCTCCCAGGCCTCGCCACGCACCCTCCTCCTCTCGGCCACGGTCGATTTCTGATACCTGCAAGGGCTTACATGATGCTTTCGATTGTGCGATGCGGCCACGTCCTGGCGGCGCTGTTGTTCACCGGGTTGCTGGGCATGCCGGCGTTTGCCACCCCCACCACGGTCACCGATCTGCTCGGCCGCCAGGTCAAGGTCAACCTGCCGGTGCAGCGGGTGATTCTCGGCGAAGGCCGCCAGCTGTACCTGGTGGCCGCACTGGACACGCAAAACCCCATCGAACGCATCGTCGGCTGGCGCAAGGACTTGATCCAGTCCGACCCGGACACCTACAACGCCTACCTGCGCAAATTCCCCGCCATCGCCAAGATCCCCACCTTCGGCGGCTTTGAAGACGGCACCTTCGACATCGAACAAGCCATCTCCCAGCGCCCCGACGTGATCATCCTCAATATCGAGGCGCAGCACGCCACCGAGGATGCGCGCTACATCGAGAAACTCGACGCCCTGGGCATCCCGGTGGTGTACGTGGACTTTCGCAACCAGCCCATGACCAACACCGAGCCGACCATGCGCCTGTTTGGCCAGTTGTTCGGCAAAGAGCAGCAGGCCGAAGCATTTATCGCGTTTCGCAACAAGCAGATCCGCCGTGTCACCGACGTGATCGCCGCGCAGCAGCCCCCGCGCCCTGCGGTATTTATCGAGCGTATCGGCGGTTACACCGACGATTGCTGCCTGAGTTTCGGCAATGAAAACTTCGGCCTGTTCGTCGAGCTGGCCGGCGGCAACAACATCGCCAAAGGCATTATTCCCAGCACCTTCGGCCAGTTGAATCCCGAGCAGGTGATCGTCGCCAACCCGGCCCAGGTGGTCGTCACCAGCGCCAACTGGGAGGCGTTCGCGCCGGGTGGGCACTGGGTCGGCGTCGGCCCCGCGGCCGACATGGCCGAGGCCCGGCGCAAACTGGCGTGGTACACCGGCCGCCCGGCCTATGCCGGGATCAAGGCCCAGGAGCAGCAAGCGTTCCACGCGATCTGGCACCAGTTCTACAACAGCCCTTACCAGTTCGTGGCGATCCAGCAGTTGGCCAAGTGGTTTCACCCGACGCTGTTTGCCGACCTCGATCCCGAGGCCGCCTTTCGCGAGTTGCACGAGCGCTTCCTGCCGGTGCCCTACGAGCCGGGCTACTTCGTGAGCCTCAAGCCATGAGCGCCTACCGCCAGCTGGTGCTGCGCAAACGCCTGATCCTCTGCGTCATGGCCGTGCTGTTGTTGGGCAGTGTGTTGCTCGACCTGGCCCTGGGGCCGGCGCGCTACAGCCTCAGTGAAGTGCTCGGCGCACTGTTTGCCCCGGACACCGCCGCGCCGCAAGTGCGCGTGGTGATGTGGGACATCCGCCTGCCCGTCGCGCTGATGGCGGTGGCCGTGGGCGCCGCGCTGTCCCTGGCTGGCGCGCAGATGCAGACCATCCTCAACAACCCGCTGGCCAGCCCGTTCACCCTGGGCCTGTCCGCCGCCGCCAGTTTCGGCGCCGCCATGGGCCTGGCGTTTGGTGTGGCGCTGTTCCCGCTGGCGGCGCAGTACATGGTGCCGCTCAACGCGTTCATCATGGCCATGCTCTGCGCGCTGCTGATCCACTTCCTCAGCCTGCGCCGTGGCGTGAGCGCCGAAACCATCGTGCTGCTGGGCATTGCGCTGGTGTTCACGTTCAATGCGCTGCTGGCGCTGGTGCAATTTTTTGCCACCGAACAAGCGGTGGCCGCCGTGGTGTTCTGGACCATGGGCAGCCTGACCAAGGCCACCTGGCCCAAGTTGGGGGTGATCTGCCTGGTGATCCTGATCACCCTGCCGATTTTCGCCAAGCGCGCCTGGGCCCTTACCGCGTTGCGCCTGGGCGACGACAAGGCCGCCAGCTTCGGCATCAACGTGCGCAGCCTGCGCTTGCAGACGCTGATCATGGTCAGCCTGCTCGCCGCGTTCCCGGTGGCGTTTGTCGGCACCATCGGCTTTATCGGGCTGGTCGGTCCGCACATCGCGCGCATGCTGATCGGCGAAGACCAGCGCTTCTTCCTGCCCGCCTCGCTGCTGACCGGCGCACTGATCCTATCGGCCAGCTCGGTGGTGAGCAAGACCCTGATCCCCGGCGCGATTTTCCCGATTGGCGTGGTCACCTCGTTGATCGGCGTGCCGTTCTTTATCTCCCTGATCCTCGGCGGGAAGAAAAACTCATGGTAAGTATTCAGCTGGACGACTTGGGCGCCTGCTACGGACCACGCACCATCATCAGCGGCGTCAGTACCGCACGCTTTGTCGGCGGCCAGGTGGTCGCCGTGGTCGGCCCCAACGCTGCCGGTAAATCCACCCTGTTCAAGCGCATCGCCGGGCTGCTCGACGGGCCGGGTAAGGTGATCCTGCAAGGTTCGACCAAGGGTGTGCAGGGCATCAGCTACATGCCCCAGGGCCTCAATGCCAGCGCCCGGTTGACGGTGTACGAATCGGTGCTGCTGGCGCGCAAGCAACTCGCGCCGGGCTGGACGGTGCACGATGACGAACTGCGGCTCGTGGATGAGATGCTTGACGCCCTGGGCATCCGCGACCTGGCCTTTCGCAACCTCGGTGAACTCAGCGGCGGCCAACAGCAACTAGTCTCCATCGCCCAGACCCTGGTGCGCGAACCCGAAGTGCTGCTGATGGACGAGCCCACCAGCGCCCTCGACATGCATCGCCAGGTGCAGGTGCTGGGCTTTATGCGCGCCCTCGCCCGCCAGCGCCAGGTGATCGTGTTTATCGCCCTGCACGACCTCAACCAGGCGCTGCGCTTCGCCGACCAGGTGCTGGTGATCGCCGACGGCACGGCCCAGGCCAGCGGGCCGAGTCATGAGGTGATCAATGAAGCCATGCTACGCACGGTGTACAAGGTTCAGGCGCGCATCGAACGCTGTAGCCGGGGGCAGCACCATATCCTGATTGACGACATCGTCTAACTGGCACAATCCTCGCGAATGCTTGCCTGATCCTCTGGATTTGACGACGGCCGGGCACATGCCCCTTGCGTGGTGGTCTAGAGTTCGACACTAAGCGGCCAGCGCATTCCCGATCCTATAAAGGCCGCACCTACCGTCGACGTGCAGGTGAGCCATGGAATTACGAATCAACCAGACGACCTATCAGGTCGATGCGGATGCCGATACCCCGTTGCTGTGGGTAATCCGCGATGACCTCGGCCTGACCGGCACCAAGTACGGCTGCGGCCTGGCCCAGTGCGGCGCCTGTTCGGTGCTGGTGGACGGCAACGTGGTGCGCAGTTGCGTGACCCCGGTGGCCGGGGTGGTCGGGCGTGACATCACTACCATCGAGGCGATTGAAGCCGATGCCGTGGGCAAGCGCGTGGTCGCGGCCTGGGTCGAGCATCAGGTGGCGCAGTGCGGGTATTGCCAGTCCGGGCAGGTGATGGCGGCCACCGCGCTGCTCAAGCACACCCCCAAGCCAAGCACTGCGCAGATCGACGCGGCGATGGTCAACCTGTGCCGGTGCGGCACCTACAACGCGATTCATGCGGCGGTCGACGACCTGGCCAAGCAGGAGCTCGCCTGATGAATACCCGCGATGAACTATTCGATGGCCCGGTGAACCTGTCGCGCCGGCGCTTTCTGGCGAGTACGGCGGTGGGTGCGCTGGTGATCGGTTTCGGCTTGCCCCTGGGTACGTCCAGGGTGCAGGCCGCGACGGCGGAACGCGGTACCCAGGTGCCGGCGTTCCTGGAGATTCGCCCGGACGGTAGCGTGCGATTGCTCAGCCCCTTCATGGAAGGCGGGCAAGGCACGCACACGGCGATGGCGCAGATTGTCGGAGAGGAACTGGACGCTGACCCCGCGACCTTCATCGTCGAGGCCGCACCACCGGGCGAGGCCTACGTGGTGATGGAAAACGGCATGCGCATCACCGGCGGCAGCATGTCGGTGCGTATGAGCTACCCCACCATGCGCCGCCTGGGCGCGCTGGCCCGGGCCATGTTGTTGCAGGCTGGCGCCGAGCAGTTGGGCGTGCCTCTGACCGAACTGAGCACCCAACCCGGTCGCGTGGTACACGCGGCGTCCGGGCGTTCCCTGGGCTACGGCGAGTTGGCCGGACGCGCCCTGGACATGCCGGTGCCCGACCTGGCAGGCATCAAGCTACGCGACCCGA